>CAVWQU010000014.1:0-190227 GCA_963757225.1 uncultured Actinomycetota bacterium | reverse complement strand
TCCATGTGGGTTCGGGAGTGCCACGGAAGGTCACGGTGCTGGCATGGCCTCTGTGGGGTTGGCTCAAGTCGAACGACCAGGTGATCCCCGGGCCCGTCGCAATTGAGCTGTTGCCGTTGTCGTAGCCGCCCCCAAGAAGGGTGGGGTGCTCCCACCAGTCATGGGCGCGGATGCCCACGACGACTATCACGAGGCTCAGCACCAAGGGCACGAGGACCTTGACCAGGAAGGGAGCGGAGGCCGTTGCCTCTTGGCCACGCGCGGCTCAAAGGAGAGGCTTTCGGTCTGCCCCTGCTCCATGGTTCGCCCGCCTCCTATTGGCAACCCCGATCAAAACAATCTGTGTCGAGGCGCCATCGGAAGAAGATGCGTACGGTGGCCACGTGGTCCAGCAGCGCCCTCAGATGCCGCTGTCCGGTTCGGGCCACAGGGAGCCGTTGAGGACCGCCTAGGGTTTGGCGAGGTTTGAGCCAATCCCTCGGCTGCACCCGTGAGGCCGCTACAAGCGCTGGCCGACTGGGACGGCGAGAGCGCCCGAGGCTCCGGGGCTTCGTCATGCGGCTCAGGTGTTGTAGATACGACACGTCCCGGGTGCTGGGCCCGAACACGCTGGGAGGTGTTGCGATACCGTTGAGGGGTCACGTCGGGGGCGTGGCAAGCGCGGGCGTAGGCAGCCTTTACCACCGAAGCCGCCGTGTACGCCACGGCGGCTTCGTGCGCCGCAGACACGAGACTCCGGCGGCTTCCGTTCGCGTCCCAAACGCGGAGGGTGTTGATGCATGGCTGTGTACCGAATCCGCCACACGGACACGGACCTCGAGGGCATGGTGGGGACTTTTGAGAACGATCCAGAAGCCGTCGCTTGGTGGTTCGAATACGCACACCAGCACCCTGCCGTCCAAGCCTGGGAGATCGTCCTCGAGCGAGACGATGGGGGCCGCAGGTGGGCATCCGTTGCGACCCATGGGCTCGACGGCACCTAGCGCCCTGCGGCTCATCCGACGCCCGCTGGAACCCGAGAACCCGCGGGCGTCGTAGTGTTCGGAACATGGAAGCGATCGTGCTTTGTGTCCGGCTCATCAGCGGTGACAACATTGATGTCACCTTCGAGGATCGCGATGCGGGTAGCGAAGGAGAGGCTATCGACCATGTCGTCTCCACGTTGTCCGAGGCCTCCGGGGTGTTGCGGTGTCGACACGGCGAACGACTCGTGGTGCTGTATGCGAGGGTGTCGCCGCTGTGGAGGTCGCCCCCCGCGGCGCAGTCCTGTAGGTGACGCTGGTCCATCTCGCGCTGCGGCTCGTCGGTGACGCGCCGTGCCCGGGCGCGATTCCCGGGACGCAAAAACCGCCCCCTGGAGGGCGTACCTCGGAGACGGCTTCGCTTACTGGAGAAGAGCTAACGTTGCGTTCCGCCTCGACGGTCGGCGCGGCCACTCTCGCCACGGCAAACCTACTCCGAATCCCTCGGGTCTGCTGCATGGTCGAGTGATGGGACGGACCCGTCGGTCAAGGACGCTGGGTGGGACCGGCACGGCGACTCCCCGGTCTCCTGCTCGAGTGGCGACAGGTGGCCGCGGGCTGGTTGGGCCGCGTCGTCAGGCCGGTGCTCGATCGGGCGCGTGGATCGTGGTCGAGGAGTGGCTGCCCGCCGAGCTGCTCGAGCGCGTTTGACCGCCTAGCCCGCAGTCATGTGAGTGCGTTCGCGACGGTGGGCACGTGACATGGCTAGTCGGTGGTATCGGGACCGATCGGGTGTTCGGCCGTATGCTTCGAAGTAGAGGCGCCACGGTGACGCGCTCGTTCTTCGAAGGACAGGCCCGTGACCACTTTCCTCGTCGTCAGCGGCCTCGCCCTCCTCGTCTGCGCCTTCCTCGCACTCGACTGGTGGCTGGCCGGCCGCAAGAGCAAGCGAACCGTGAACAGCAACCGCGATGGCCAGATCCGCAACTCCGCCGTCGACGAACACATCGTCGAACGTCTTGCCCAAAACCACCGGGACTCGAAGCAAGGTTGATTCCGACTCGCCCTCACATCGGCATGAGAGTGCGTCGGACATCGGTGAGTGAGTGCCCAGCGAGATGCACCTGTGGCCGAAACGTGGGATCCGGTTCAGACCAGCTGGACGTAGAGCTGGTGCACGTGCTCCTCGCCGTCGCGCTCGTAGCCGACGTCGAGCGTCAGCACGCCCACGGTCTCCCCCTGAGCGTCCGCGAAGTCGAACATGGCACCGAAGCTGTCGCCGATGTCGGCGACCGGTCCGTCGTGCTGGTGGTGAACCCAGCGGCCGCCAGGCACGAGCGCGCTGTCCTCCGTGGGTTCCGACACCAGCCTACCGACGGCGAGGACGCGCGTGCCGTCGCCCGGATCCTCGCTGAGCTCGGCGAAGACCGTGTCCTCGTCGTCCGCGAGCTCGAAGGCCCGGCGCCACAGCCGACCGACTACCTCGGGAAGCTCGCCGAGGCCGGCGGTCAGGCTGGGACCGACGAGGTGGAGGGGTGCTCGCTCGATAATCTCCATGACAGGCGCCAGGCTACTCACACCCGCTCGGACGTGACGGGCCCGCACCATCCCGCCGTACGACGGTGGCCTGGTCTGAGTTTCCAGGTCCACGCCGACCGGTGGTGGCCGTTGGCACTCCGGCATCCCTACACCAACTGCGCGTAATCGCTCGCGGACAGCGGCGGGTGAGGTCGTTGGGAACGATTCATCGTCCTCATCGGGGTAGCTGGCTCGCATCGCAGTGTCGGCGACTGGGTACGGGCTGGTCACGCGCGACACCGACCTCGCGGCGTACCGCGTCTCGAGCCGAGGAGGGGCCTTGAGCGCCATCCGGAGACGGCACCAGACCGGCTCCCGACATGCCGCGTCCAGTCTTCGACCGGCGGACGGCGAGCGCGCGTCGCAATGCCTCCGAGATCACCGGGCCCCAAGAAGGACGTCGCCGAGAAGGGACCTCACGGCCCGCACGAGTTACGGGGCTCACCGCAGGTTCTGGGCCATGACTGTCGACGGGACATCGGATGAAGGCCCTCGAGTCGCATGTCGCGTCAGGCCGGATCCTGTCGGCTCGTCGCGCGCTCCTCTGTATGGCCGCTGGCGCAGCCGCAGGCGTCTTGACGTCGGCCCTGTGGAGCCTCGAAGCTCGGACCGGTTGTCGCCTGGTGCGTCGCGGCGAGTTCGGCCCTTGCCTGGGTGTGGGTCATCGGCTGGCACCAGGACGCGGAGGGAACCGAGCGGCTGGCCGAGGAGGAGAGCCGATCCCACTCGACGGACCTGTGGGTCGTGCTTGCAGCAGTGGCCAGCCTCGCCGCCGTCGCGACAGCGCTCCAGCGCTCCGGAGGAACCGACCCCGTCGCTGTCGCAACTGTGCTGCTGAGCGTCCTGAGCGTGACGCTGGCCTGGGCGATGGTCAACACCGTGTTCGCGTTGAAGTACGCACGCATGTACTACTTTGACGAGCCGGACCGTCAGGGTTTCGACTTCGCCATGGACACCGACCCTGCCTACAGTGACTTCGCCTATCTGGCCTTCACCATCGGCATGGCCTACGCACCGTCTGAGGCCCAGCCCACCTGCCCGCGATACGCGCAAGGTGGTGCTGGGGCATGCTCTCTTGTCCTATCTCTTCGGGACCGGCCTCATTGCCGTGGCGGTCAGCCTGGTGACCAACCTCGGCTCATAGGAGGCAGCGCCCTCGACCAGCGCCGCTTCGCCCGGTTCGACAACCTCAGCGGCCCGTCACACGTGACGGGCCGCTGAGGACGCCGACCCGTGTCGCGGAGGCCGTCGCGGATGCTCCCAGAGGTCGAAGGTCCACGTCCCGCCCCGCTGGGCACGGAGTCGAGCGCGATTCCGGGCCTGAGAGCACTCGGCTCCCTGTCACACGCCGCTGCTGAAGTCGGTCAGGGTGCAGCCGCGGTGCAGCAGGTGCGCGTGGTCGAGCAGAGCGGCAGTCCAAAGGTCACGGTGGCGAAGTCCGGCGGCACGGTGGCGCCGGGGTCGACCAGGACGGTCGCGGATCCCAAGGTGTGGGCCACCTCGAGGCATTCGGCGACGCTGCACGGGCTGTCATCCAGCTCGGAGCTCAGCGCTGCAGTCGAGAGTCATGGCATCCTCCTCCAGACAGTGCCCGACACGCTCGGCCGCGCCGGACATGCGTGATGCTGGACGCGGCGGAGCGTGGAGGGGTAGTGGTCAGGCCTCGATCGCGGTGCGCTCGGTCGAGCCCGCGCTCACCTCGATCTTGCGCGGCTTCGCCCGTTCCGCGACCGGGATGCTCAGCCGCAGTACGCCGGCGTCGTAGTGGGCCTCGATCTGCTCGAGGTCGAGGTTGTCGCCCAGCACCAGCTGGCGACTGAAGACGCCGCGCGGGCGCTCCGAGGCGAGCATCTCCCAGTCGCCGTTGCGTCCGACCCGCTCGGCGCGCACGGTCAGGACGTTGCGCTCGACGTCGAGGTCGATCGCCTCGAGGGACACGCCGGGAAGGTCGAACTCGATCTGGAAGACATCACCCTGACGCCAGGCGTCCATGGGCATCACGGCCGGACGGTTGGTCGTGCCCAGCAGCTGGTTGGCCAGGCGGTCGATGTCGCGGAACGGGTCCGTCGTACGGAGCAACATGGGGGTCTCCCTTCGTATGTGTATCGAATGTTACAGGTTTTATATAGCGCCGAGATTCACGTACAGTCAACCCCCCACGAAAGAGGCATCGGATGGCGAACGAGGACGAGCGCGGCGTGTTCGCGATCTCGGTCGCGGCCCAGCGCGCCGACCTGCCGATCCAGAACCTCCGGGTCTACGAGCGCCGCGGACTGCTGGAGCCGGCCCGCACCATCGGCGGCACCCGGCTCTACAGCGAGGCCGACATCGTGATCCTCCAGCGGATCGCTGAGCTCCTCGCCGAGGGGCTCAACCTCGCCGGCATCCGCCGGGTCCTGGAGCTCGAGGCCGAGGTCGCCCGGCTGCGCGCGCGCCTGGCGCGCGGCCACGCCCGGACCAGCGGCGCTTGAGCGACCCCGATTCCGCGTACGCCGTGCGCCAGCCGGCTGCTGTGGAACGTCAACGTCCGAGAGTGAGGTAGAGCCCGATCGGAGTGACCGCGAGTCCGAGCAAGAGCCACCAACTCAGGGGGTTCTTGCCGTGAATCCCGATGCCAGCTGCCACGGCGCCCACGGCGGTGAGACCCGCCAAGATGTTCAGCCCGATCTGCGCGTCGGAGCGTGAATCGGGAGAGACGATGGCCGCGACGACCAGTCCCGCAGAGAGGTGGAGGATGGTGGTGACTGCCAGAACAGACAGAACCCACTGCTGCACGGTGTTCAGGGACATCCCCGCTGGCTGGGGGCGTTGAAGGTTGTCGGGGTCCATGAGATGTCGTGGACGGGCTCGCTGCGTTGCGGGTCGCGGTTGTTGCTCGGTCACGGCTGCCCTGACTCCTTGGACGACATTGCGCAGGCACATCGTGGAACCGCTTCGCCGCCCGATCGCTTCCCTGGGCACGTTGTGAACGCACTCACAGGACTCTCGGCCCGACGACGTCGAGCTCACCTGAGCTCGCGCACCGTCCTGGGGGTGTCCGAGGCCGTGCCGCGGCGCGGCCGTCGGCCTCGTAGCATTGTCCGAGCCGACCAGGCGAGAACGGATGACATCGAGGGGAGTCCGGGTGCCCACCTCTGTGGCGAGCCAGGTGCCTGATGCTGCGTACGTCGCGCGGCGGACCCATGACCCCGCGGAGGCCCAGTCCTTGGTCGGCCAGACGTACTTGCCCGTCAAGCTCGAGCTTCCCGCCAGCGGCGCTGGCTCGATGGACATGGAGCTGAGCACGCTGCGGCTCGGCTCGCTGACGGCCGGACGCCTTGCCTTCGGGTGTTCCGCGAATGTCCACACGGTCGAAGCCAGGAACTTCCACGTCAACATCCCGATACGTGGGCGGGCCGTATCGAGGTCCGGGTCGAAGTCCGAAGTCCAGACCGCTCCCGGCGAGGCGGTGGTGTTCCCCCCTGAGGCGCCGGCGCAGATCACGTGGTCCGCGGCGTGCGCGCAGTTGTGCCTCATGGTGTCTCGCCAAACCCTGGAGGCAGAGCTCGAGATGCTGATGGGAAGGAGTCTTTCGACCTCGCTCGACTTCGACTTCCACATGTCGAGGACCGGCCCCATCCAAGGATTGTGGCGAAATGCGCTGGACATGCTTCACAAGGAGCTCACGGCGCCCTCCGGCATTGCGTCGCTCCCCTCGACGGCACTCCATGTGCAGGGTCTTCTTCTGGACGGACTCTTGCTCGGGCACCGTCACAACTACAGCGAGCACTTGGAGCGCCGCGCGAATCCCGGCCCGCGTACGGCGGTCGGCCGAGCTGTGGAGCTGCTGCAGTCGCGACCGGAGGCCCCATGGACCGTCGTCGGACTGGCTGCTGACGTGCACCTGAGCGTGCGCGCGCTGCAGGAGGGCTTTGCCCGCGACCTGGGGATGTCACCGATGACGTATCTGCGTCAGGTGAGACTGCGCCACGCTCACGCAGAGCTGGAGGCCTCGGATCGAGGATCGACGACCGTCCGAGCGGTTGCCACCAGGCTCGGCTTCCTGCACGTGGGACGTTTCGCCACCACCTACAAGGCCACCTTCGGTGAGAGCCCGTCCGAGACCTTGTCGCGCTCGATCAGCTGAGGGACGGCAGGATCGAGAGCGGCGTTCCGTCGGCAGGGAACGAGTCCTCCTCGGTCCTTGCCTTCGTCACGTGGTGTTCGGAGCTCATGGACCTCTGCGTCGGGGAGCGGGGTGGGAAGAGCGCCGCCCCGGCGGCGGCGACGGGACGGGGGGAGTCCCGTAGTGGGGTGCCTACCGGGGCGGCGCGATCGTGGGGCCCCTCTCGGGGCAGCGGGGGAACGCCGATCTCACCGTGGGGGATCCGGCGGAGGATCACCGGCGCCGGACGCCTGGTCCCGGGAGGTCCGCATGCGTCTCTCCACCTCACCGACCAGTTGGGTGATCCGTTCCCGTTCGGCCCGAAGCTCCGCGACCCTGTCCGGTACCACCGACCGATCGAGCTCGACATCGACTCGCTGCAGTCGGGCGACCAAACCACGGTGGCGTCGCGACAACTCGTCGTTCTGGATCCTCCACCTGTGCGCTGGGGCCATCTCCGCGTCCGTCAATGGAAACACTTTCTGTGTGATGCAGCGGCTCACCGGGTAGAGCCGTCGAGTTCCGTCGTGGCCCTAGTAAACGAAACCTCCGGGTCAATGCCACAGCAACGGCAACACAGCCGCGCTAGCTGGCCATTCGGCCGCGCGATATGGCCTGGCAAGGGCCTCCGACGTCAGAGTGGCGGACGACTCACTCACCTCGTCCTGTCCCCCTCGCGGAAGCCGGCCGGCCGCATCGGCGCTATCTGTGGTCAGTGCGCGTACTGTCGAATCCGGAATCTCGGATTCGGTGAACGGTGTCCACCATGAACGGTCTGAGCCTCGGGATCCCCGGGGTCGGAGCTGTCAGCCCAGGAACGCACTTCTGCGCGCTCTACTCGGGCCCGGCCGAGCGTGACCGGCTGTTGTTCCCCTTCCTCGAGGAGGGGCTGCGGCACGGCGACAAGTGCCTGTGCCTGATCGACGATGTCGAGCCGGCGCTGGTCCGGGATCTGGCGGTGGGACAGCCCGGGCCGGAGTACACCCGACGATCGGCGCAGCTCGACGTCGAACGGGCATCCGATGCCTACCTTCGCTCGGGGGAGTTCAGCGTCGACGACATGATGAGCTTCCTCTTCGAGAACGTGGACGCGGCGATCGGGGACGACTTCGACCTTCTCCGAGCCGCCGGTGAGATGTCGTGGGTGCTGCCGGGGCCGCCGGGTTGGGAGGACCTCTTCCTCTACGAGTCGGCCCTCAACGACGCCGTCGAGCAGATGCCCGCCATCCTCATGTGCCTCTACGACCTGCAGAAGTTCGGGGCCGACATGCTCGTCGAGGTGCTCCGCACCCACCCCAAGGTGCTGCTGGACCGCACCGTGATCGACAACCCCCACTACGTGCACCCGACGGAGTCCCCGCCCGCTGCCAGTGTCACCGCGGCAACCCGGTACCCCATGGTCAAGGTAGGTCGGACGCGAGGGGACGGACAACGGGTGGGCGTCGCTCACCGGCGCCGAGCTGCGCGTCGTCTCCTGCCTGGCCCGGGGGATGACCAATCGCAGCATCGCCGAGGAGCTCTACCTCTCCCGCCACACCGTGGACGCCCATCTCAAGCACGTCTACCTCAAGCTCGACATCCACTCTCGAGTCGAGCTGACCGTGCTGGCCATACAGCACCGCCTCCCCACCGGCTAGCCCGAGGCGATCCGGCCCGTCAAGAAGCACCCGTTCACGGGATGCAGGTGACCTGCGCGCCCGAGAAGCATGGCCGTGACAAGTGCTTCCGGCGAATGGAGTGGTCATGGGCAGGGCAGTCGGCATCGACCTGGGAACGACGAACTCGGTGATCGCGGCGATGGAAGGCGGCCAGCCGCAGGTCATCCCCAACGCGGAGGGCAACCGGACGACGCCGTCCGTGGTCGCCTTCCTGGAGAACGGCGAGCGACTGGTCGGCCAGATGGCCCGACGCCAGGCGATCCTGAACCCGAAGGGGACGATCTATTCCGCGAAGCGCTTCATCGGCCGCAAGTACGACGAGGTCAGCAGCGAGCTGACGACCGTCTCGTTCGACGTGGTCTCCGGTCCCGACGGCGCGGCGCGCTTCCAGGTCAACGGCAAGCTCTACGCACCGGAGGAGATCTCGGCGCAGGTCCTTCGGAAGCTGGTCGACGACGCCGGGAAGTTCCTCGGTGAGCGGGTCACCGAAGCGGTCATCACCGTCCCGGCGCACTTCAGCGACGCGCAGCGACAGGCCACCAAGGACGCCGGCAAGATCGCCGGGCTCGACGTTCTCCGGATCATCAACGAGCCGACGGCTGCAGCCCTCGCCTACGGGATGGACAAGCTCGAGAACGAGACCGTGCTGGTCTTCGACCTCGGCGGCGGCACGTTCGACGTGAGCATCCTGACGGTCGGAGAGGGCGTGGTCGAGGTCCGGTCGACGGCCGGGGACACGCATCTGGGCGGCGACGACTTCGACCGGCGCATCGTCGACTACCTGGCCGACGACTTCAAGAAGTCCAACGGCATAGACCTCCGTGACGACTCCCAGGCCCTGCAGCGTCTGTTCGAGGCCGCCGAGAAGGCCAAGGTGGAGCTCTCGGCGGTCACCCAGACCGCCGTCAACCTCCCGTTCGTCACCGCTGACGCCTCCGGGCCCAAGCACCTCAACGTCAACCTGATGAGGTCGACGTTCGAGCAGCTCACCGCCGACCTCGTCGAGCGCTGCCTCGGCCCGGTCAAGCAGGCCATGGAGGACGCCAAGGTCACCGCCGACGACATCGACGAGGTCATCCTCGTGGGCGGCTCGACGCGGATCCCGGCCGTGCAGGCATTGGTACGCCGCCTGACCGGTGGCAAGGACCCCAACATGACCGTCAACCCGGACGAGGTCGTCGCCATCGGCGCGGCCGTCCAGGCGGCGATCATCAAGGGCGACGTCAAGGACGTGCTGCTCCTCGACGTCACGCCCCTGTCGCTGGGGCTCGAGACGATGGGCGGGGTGATGACCAAGGTCATCGAGCGCAACACCACCATCCCGGCTCGGCGGACCGAGATCTTCAGCACCGCGGAGGACAACCAGTCCGCCGTCGACGTCGTCGTCCTCCAGGGCGAGCGGGAGAGAGCGGCCGACAACCGCGTGCTGGCCCGGTTCCGGCTGGAGAACATCCGTCCCGCGCCCCGCGGGGTGCCCCAGATCGAGGTGACCTTCGACATCGACGCCAACGGCATCCTGCACGTCTCGGCGCGCGACAAGGACACCGGTGCCGAGCAGCAGGTGACCATCAGCGAGACCTCCACGCTCAGCCAGGAGGAGGTCGACCGGATGATCAAGGACGCCGAGACTCACCGCGGCGAGGACGCCGCCCTGCGCGAACGGGTCGACGCTCGCAACGAGCTCGACTCCGTGGCCTACCAGGTGCGCAAGGCCCTCGAAGAAGCCGGCGCGTCGGTGCCCCAGCACGACCGCGCCCGTGCCGAGATGCTGGTCGAGGAGGCCCGGCAGGCCGTCGAGGGCGACGAACCCGTCGACCGCCTCCGCGCTCTGACCGGGGAGCTCCACCAGATGAGCCAGGTGCTGAGCACCGCCACCCGGCCGCGGCGGCGGATCTTCGGCCGGGTCGGCCAGCGCCTCCGATGAGACGACTGACAGCGATGACGACGACGTCATCGACGCCGAGTTCACCGCTCACTGACGGCCATGTCCGACCACGAGGCACCGACGACCGAGGCCCCGACGAACGGGACAGGAAGCGACGAGGCTCCGGCGAACGAAGCCCCGAGCGCGTCGACGACGCGCCCGAGCGCGTCGACCAGGCGCGCCAGATCGCGGAGCTGGAGGATGCCTGGCGGCGTACGGCTGCCGAGCTGGACAACTTCCGCAAGCGTTGCGCGCGCGACGTGGTCCGCGGCCGCGAGCAGGAGCGGGCGGCCGTGGCGACCAGCTGGCTACCCGTCCTGGACAACCTGGAGCGGGCGCTCGAGCACGCGTCGTCCGACCCCGACTCTGTGGTCGAGGGCGTCCGTGCCGTGCTGGCGCAGGCGGTCGGCGTCCTGGCCGACCTCGGCTACCCGCGTCGCGACGACAACGGCCGGGCCTTCGACCCGGCCGTGCACGAGGCGGTCGGCACGGTGTCCGGTGAGGGGCTGGTGCCCGGCACCGTGGCCGAGGTCGTGCGTCCCGGCTACGGGCCCGATGACAAGATCCTGCGGCCGGCCGCGGTCGTGGTGGCCACCAGGGCATCCTGATGGCCCAAGACTTCTACGAGGTCCTCGGAGTCTCCCGCGATGCCGACCCGGCCGACATCCAGCGGGCCTACCGCAGGCTGGCGCGCCAGAACCACCCTGACGTCAACAAGGACTCCGGGGCCGAGGAGCGGTTCAAGGAGATCGCCGAGGCCTACGACGTGCTGTCGGATCCCGAGCTGCGTCGCCGCTACGACGCCTTCGGCGAGGACTTCCGACGCGTCCCTCCCGACACGGATCCGGCCGCCTGGCGCCAAGCCCGGACGTACGCCGACGCCGGTGCAGGCGCGCGCGGCCGCTGGTCGTCGGGGGCGGGCCCGTCGGGAGGTTTCGGAGCAGGCGACTTCGGCGACGACGTCGACATCGAGGACCTGCTCGGGGGGATCTTCGGCGGCCGGGGGCGAGGCGGTCGGGGCCGGGCCGGCTGGGGACCGGGCCCGGTGCCGGGCTCCGACCACGAGGCCGAGGTGGAGGTGTCGGTCGAGGAGGCCTACCACGGCACCGAGCGCAGCTTCACGATCAGCGGCCCCGACGGCCCTCGCACGCTCGACGTCACCATCCCGGCGGGCGTGGTCGACGGTCAGCGGATCCGGCTGCGCGGCCAGGGCGGCGCAGGGCAGCGGCTCGGCGGCAGCCGGAGACCTCTACCTGGTGGTCCGGATCGCCGACCACCCGCGCTACCGGGTCGAGGGTCGCGACCTGCACGCGCTCCTGCCGATCGCTCCGTGGGAGGCCGCCCTGGGCGCTTCGGTCTCCGTCGACACTCCCGGAGGCGCCGCCACGGTGAAGGTCCCGGCCGGCTCGTCCAGCCACCGCCGGTTGCGGCTCAAGGGCCGCGGGCTTCCCAACAGGCGAGGGCAAGCCGGGGAACTTCTACGCCGAGCTGCAGATCCGCGTGCCCACGACGCCTCACCGACGACGAGCAGCGGCTCTTCGAGGAGCTCGCGAAGGTGTCCAGCTTCGACGCGAGGAGCAGACGATGACCGCGGTCACGCACTTCGCCCTCGCTCGGCCCTACCGGCTCAGCCTCGACAGCTACGCGCAGGTCACCGGCGTACATCCCGAGCTGGTACGCCGCCTGGTTGCCCTCGGACTGCTGGAAGTCACCCGCGACGCGCAGGGGCGCTTGTGGTTCGACCCCTCCCAGGTGAGGGAGATGGCCAGGATCCAGCGGCTGCGGATGAGCCTGAACCTCGGCTACTCCGCCATCGGGCTGGTCGTCGAGCTGCTCGACCGGATCGCGGAGCTGGAGAAGACGCAACGGCGAATGTCACGACGAGGAGGCGCTCCATGGACATGAACAGACTGACCCAGAAGTCGCAGGAGGCTCTGCACGACGCCCAGACCAAGGCGCTGCGCTTCGGCCACGTCGAGGTGGACGGGGAGCACCTGCTGCTGGCGCTGCTCGACCAAGGGGAGGGCCTGGTCGCGCCTCTGCTCGCCCGGGCGGGAGCCGATCCGGACCGGCTCCGCGAGGACCTGGAGGCCGAGCTCGGCCGCCGCCCGCGGGTCAGCGGGCCCGGCGTGACGCCCGGGCAGGTGCACATCACCCAGCGGCTCTCGCGGCTGCTCGACACGGCCGACCGCGAGGCCCGCCGGCTCAAGGACGAGTACGTCTCGGTCGAGCACCTCGTGATCGCCCTGGTGGAGGAGGGCTCGGGCTCGGCGGCCGGGCGGCTCCTCCGCGCTCAGGGGCTGACCCGCGACACCTTCCTGGCCGCGCTGACCGAAGTGCGCGGTCACCAGCGGGTGACGTCGGCGACCCCCGAGGGGACCTACGAGGCGCTGGACAAGTACGGCCGCGACCTCGTCGCGGCAGCGGCGGCCGGCAAGCTCGAGCCGGTGATCGGCCGGGATTCGGAGATCCGCCGGACCATCCAGATCCTGTCGCGCAAGAGCAAGAACAACCCGGTACTGATCGGCGAGCCCGGGGTCGGCAAGACCGCGATCGTCGAGGGTCTGGCCCAGCGGATCGCCGACGGCGACGTGCCCGAGGGCCTGCGGGACAAGACCGTCTTCGCCCTGGACATGGGGGCCCTCATCGCCGGAGCGAAGTACCGCGGCGAGTTCGAGGAGCGGCTGAAGGCCGTGCTCAACGAGGTGCAGAGCGCCGAGGGCCACATCCTGCTGTTCGTCGACGAGCTGCACACCGTCGTCGGCGCCGGCGCCGCCGAGGGTGCGATGGACGCCGGCAACATGCTCAAGCCGCTGCTCGCCCGCGGCGAGCTGCACATGATCGGCGCGACCACCCTCGACGAGTACCGCACGCACATCGAGAAGGACGCAGCCCTCGAGCGCCGGTTCCAGCCGGTCCTCGTCGACGAGCCCGACGAAGAGGACGCCCTCTCGATCCTGCGTGGGCTCCGCGAGCGGCTCGAGGTCTTCCACGGCGTGAAGATCCACGACGGCGCCCTGGTGGCGGCGGTGACGCTGAGCCACCGCTACATCTCCGACCGCTTCCTGCCCGACAAGGCCATCGACCTCGTCGACGAGGCCTGCGCGATGCTGCGCACCGAGATCGACTCGATGCCGGCCGAGCTCGACGAGCTCACCAGGCGCGTGACCCGGATGGAGATCGAGGAGGCGGCCCTCTCGCAGGAGGAGGACGCCGCGAGCAAGGCCCGCCTCGAGGAGCTGCGCAAGGAGCTGGCCGACGCGCGGGCCGAGGCCGATGCCCTGCGCGCGCAGTGGGAGGCCGAACGGTCGGCACTGCGCGAGGTGCAGTCGCTGCGCCAGGAGCTGGAACAGGTCCGGCTGGAGAGCGAGCGGGCCGAGCGCGAGTACGACCTCAACCGAGCGGCGTCCCTGCGACACGGCAAGCTGCCGGAGATCCAGCGGCGACTGGAGGCGGCCGAGTCCCGGCTCGCGGGCAAGCAGGGCGGCCGCCGGCTGCTGCGCGAGGTCGTGACCGCCGACGAGATCGCCGACATCGTGTCGCGCTGGACCGGCATCCCGGTCACGCGGCTCCAGGAAGGGGAGCGCGACAAGCTGCTCCGCCTCGACGAGGTGCTCCACGAGCGCGTCATCGGCCAGGACGAGGCGGTCCAGCTGGTGGCCGACGCCGTCGTCCGCGCCCGCTCGGGCATCAAGAACCCCCAGCGGCCCATCGGGTCGTTCATCTTCCTCGGCCCCACCGGCGTCGGCAAGACCGAGCTGGCCAAGACGCTGGCGGCCGCCCTGTTCGACACCGCGGAGAACATGATCCGGATCGACATGAGCGAGTACCAGGAGCGGCACACCGTCAGCCGGCTGGTCGGGGCACCTCCCGGCTACGTCGGCTACGAGGAGGGCGGTCAGCTCACCGAGGCCGTACGCCGCAAGCCCTACGCGGTGGTCCTGCTCGACGAGATCGAGAAGGCCCACGTCGACGTCTTCAACACCCTGCTCCAGGTGCTCGACGACGGCCGCTTGACCGACTCCCACGGCCGCACCGTCGACTTCCGCAACACCGTGCTGATCATGACCTCCAACATCGGCTCGGAATACCTGCTCGAGGGGGTCACCGCGGGCGGCGAGGTCAAGGACGAGGCGCGCTCGATGGTGATGCGCACCTTGCAGTCGCACTTCCGCCCGGAGTTCCTCAACCGCGTCGACGAGATCGTGATGTTCAAGCCGCTGACGCTCGCCGAGATCGAGCGCATCGTCGACCTCCAGCTCGAGGAGCTGCGCGAGCGGCTGGCCGACATGCGGATCACCCTCGACGTCACGGCCGAGGCGCGCCGCTTCATCGCGGACCAGGGCTTCGACCCGGCGTACGGCGCCCGCCCGCTGCGGCGGTACATCTCCCGCGAGGTGGAGACCCAGGTCGGCCGGGCGCTGCTGCGCGGCGACGCGGCCGACGGGGGCACGATCTCGGTCGACGTCGTCGACGGGGAGATCACGGTGACCGCGGCCGGCAGCCCGTCAGAAGGGCGGGCAGTGGCATGACCGCGACCGCGCAGAAGTCGACGAAGGTCGAGTGCGGCAACTGCGGAGCCAAGAACCGTGTTCCGGCGGTCGCCGAAGGGCGTGCCCCGCTGCGGGAAGTGCAGCACCCCGCTGCGCTGGGTGGTGGACGCGAACGACGACGAGTTCCACGCCGTCGTCGACGAGTCGAGCCTGCCCGTGCTGGTCGACGTGTGGGCTCCGTGGTGCGGGCCCTGCCGGATGGTGAGCCCGGCGCTGGAGAAGCTGGCCGGGGAGCTGGCCGGCAAGCTCAAGCTGGTCAAGGTCAACGCCGACGACAACCCGGAGGTGAGCCGGCGGTTCGAGGTCCAGTCGATCCCGACGCTGGTCCTCCTCGACCACGGCGAGGTGGTCGACAAGCAGATCGGCGCCCTGCCGGAGCACCAGCTGCGCTCATGGCTCGAGTCCAAGCTCCCGACGAGGGCGTGATGACCGCCAACCCGACGCGCGTCGGCGCCGACCCGCACCTCGCGATCATCCGGCCCGTGCCGCCACCCGCCCGGCGCGTGTGCGCGGAGTGCGTGGAGCTCGGCACCCCATGGGTGCACCTGCGCCAGTGCCTGACCTGTGGCCAGGTCGGCTGCTGCGACTCCTCACCCATGCGACATGCCCGAGGGCACGCCGCGTCGACCGGGCACGTCGTCGTGCGGTCGATCGAGCCGGGGGAGAACTGGAGGTGGTGCTATGCCGACGAGCAGTTCGTCTGACCTGAAGGTTCCCGCCGACCAGCCGGAGACCCCCGACGTCAGCGGCGCCTACCCGCGACTCACCGATGAGCAGCTCATGACGCTCGTCGCGGTACGGCGAACGTAGGAGCGTGCCCGAAGGGACCGTGCTGTTCTGCGAGGGCGACCAGGACTGCGGCTTCTTCGTGGTGCTGGAGGGGAAGGTCGCCGTGGTCCAGGAGACCGCAGCGGAGCCGCGGCTGATCGCCGTCCACGGCCCCGGCCGGTTCCTGGGGGACCTGTCGCTGCTGACCGGACAGACGGTTCTCGTGACCGCCGTGGCCGCGACCGATACCGAGCGTCCTCGAGGTTCCCGTGGAGCGGCTCAAGGACGCTCCTGGCCGCCGACCAGGCGCTGGGAGACCTCATCCTGCGGGCCTTCATCCTGCGTCGCACGCTCCAGGCCAACATCGGGGCCGGCCTGCGGATCATCGGGTCGAAGCTACGACCCGGACGCCCGGCGGCTCCGGGACTTCGCGAGCCGCAACCGGATCCCCCACCAGTGGGTCGACCTGGAGGAGGATGCCCGAGGCCGAGGACCTGCTGCGTGCCCTGGGCATCACGGTCGCCGAGACACCCGTGGTCGATCTGGAAGGGCCAGACGGTCCTGCACAACCCGAGCAACACCGAGCTGGCCGACCTGATCGGGCTGCGAGCGGCGCCGAGCCGGGCGGCGTACGACCTGGTCGTGGTGGGCGCCGGCCCGGGCGGTCTGGCCGCGGCGGTCTACGCCGCGTCCGAGGGGCTCTCGACCGTCGTCCTGGACGCCTTCGCCACCGGCGGCCAGGCGGCCACGTCCTCCCAGATAGAGAACTACCTGGGGTTCCCCGCCGGTATCACCGGCGGCGAGCTGGCCGACCGCGCCGTGGTCCAGGCCCGCAAGTTCGGCGCCGTCTTCAACATCCCCGGCGAGGCGACCTCCCTCACGCAGGCCGACGGTTATCACGTGGTGGGGCTAGCGGAGGGGGACGACCTGATCGCACACGCCGTGCTCGTCGCCACCGGCGTGCACTACCGACGCCTCGACATCCCGGGGACGGACCGCCTCGAGGGCAGCAGCGTCTACTACGCCGCCACGGAGTTCGAGGCCCGGCTGTGCCGACAGGACCCCGTCACCGTCGTGGGCGGCGGCAACTCGGCCGGCCAGGCGGCCTGCTTCCTGGCCCGACAGTCGCCGGTGGTCAACCTGGTCATCCGGCACGACGACCTGGGGAGGGACATGTCCCGCTACCTGGCCGACCGCGTCGAGCAGTCGCCACGCATCAAGGTCTGGCGCAACAGCGAGGTGTGCGAGCTCATCGGCGACGAAGCGCTCGACGAGGTGCTGGTGCGCGACCTCCACACCGATGAGAAGCAGCGCGTCGCGACGACCGCCCTCTTCGTGCTGATCGGTTCGGCCCCCCGCACCGGCTGGCTCCAAGGGGAGATCCCGCTGGACGCGAAGGGCTTCGTGCTCACCGGACCCGCCGCCGACGGCCACGACGGCATGTTCGAGACCCGCCGCCGAGGGCGTGTTCGCCGTGGGCGACGTACGCAGTGGCTCGGTCAAGCGCGTCGCCTCCGCCGTCGGCGAGGGCTCGGTCGCGATCCGCCAGGTCCACGAGTTCCTGGAAGCCGAGGGACGTCGGTGAGGAGGCCAGCCGCCCGTCCGAACATGCAGGCTTCGCACCACTACAACGGAAGGAACACATGACCACCTACAAGGTCGGCTACTTCGTCGGGAGCCTGTCGTCGACGTCGATCAACCGCATCCTGTCCAAGGCCCTCATCCGGCTGGCACCCGACGACCTGGAGTTCAGCGAGATTCCGATCGGCAACCTGCCGCTGTACAGCCCGGACTTCGACGACGACTACCCGCCCGAGGCCGGGCGCTCAAGGCGTCGATCGCCGCCGTCGACGCCATCCTCTTCGTCACCCCCGAGTACAACCGCTCGATCCCCGGAGCGTTGAAGAACGCGATCGACTGGGCGTCCCGGCCGTGGGGACAGAACTCCTTCGACCACATCCCAGCCGCGGTGATCGGCGCCTCCGTCGGCCAGATCGGCACCGCCATGGGCCAGCAGAGCCTGCGCGGTGTGCTCAGCTTCTGCAACGCCCGCCAGATGACCTCACCCGAGGCGTACATCCAGTACTCGCCCGACGTCTTCCAGGACGACGGCGAGGTCACCGACGACGAAACGGCCGAGTTTCTCAGTGGGTTCATGTCCGAGTTCCGTGACCATGTCGCCCGCGTGCTGACCGTCCTGCCCCGTACGTCTTGACTGCTACGGAGACGTCCCGGAACCGGCGGAAGAGCGCACGGTCCTCGGATGTCGGGTGGGCACCGACACGCTTCCAGGCGTCGGATAGGGGTCGCGTGCCTGCCAGTTCGCGAGGCCCGTATGCGCATGCTGGGGGACCTCGGTGTCGGAGGAGGCGCGGGGTCGCAGGCTCCCTTGTCTCCCCTTCCGGAATGTGGTTGCGTGGCGACACCGTCCCCGCCGCCCGGCGAGGCACCACAATGAGGTGGTATCGATGGGATCTACGTATGACTACGTGATCGTGGGGGCGGGATCGGCGGGGGCGGTCATCGCCGCGCGGCTGAGCGAGGACCCGGATGTCCGGGTGTGTCTGCTCGAGGCCGGCGGCCCGCCACCACCCGCGGAGCTGGTGCCGGCCGCGGTCGCGAGCCTGCAGAACGATCCGGCGACCGACTGGATGTACAACGGCGACCCCGGTGGGGTCGGAAAGGGCCTGGTCGGGGGGCAGATGATGGTGCCTCGGGGGAAGATGCTTGGCGGCTCCTCCGGCCTGAACTACATGGCGTACGTGCGGGGGCACCCCGGTGACTTCGACGCCTGGGCCGCCGGGGGCGCGGAGGGCTGGTCCTATGACGAGGTCCTGCCCTACTTCCTGAAGGCCGAGGGCTTCGTGCACAGCCCCGAACTGCACCCCGACCTCGACCTGCACGGCCACAACGGCCCGGTGGGGGTGTCGGTGCGTCAGCCGATCCTCCGCGCTTCGACTCAGTTCGTCGAGGCCGCGGGCGCCGCGGGCCTGAAGCAGGGTGACTACAACGGCCGCGACCGCCTCGAACCCCAGGGGGTGGCCTCGCTCTTCCAGACGACGACGAAGGACGGTCGGCGCAGCTCGACCTTCCACGCCTACCTCGAACCGGCGATGGACCGCGAAAACCTCACCGTGGTCACCGGAGCGCTCGTCGAGCGGGTCCTGCTCGAGGCGGACGAGGAGGTGGTTCGCGCCACCGGCGTCGCCTACCGCACCGAGCACGGCACCCACGAGGAGGTCACCGCGGGCACCGAGGTGGTGCTGTGCGCGGGCGCCATTGGGTCGCCGCACATCCTGCTCCTTTCCGGGGTGGGAGCCCGCGACGAGCTGGCCGCCGTCGGGGTTGACTGCGTCATGGACCTCCCGGACGTCGGGCGCCACCTCAAGGACCACCTCCACACGCCCTTGATGTTTGCCGCCGACGGCATCGGCGAGACGATGACCGAGGTCGCCATGTCCCTCGGGCCGGACGCGCTCCGGGCACCGGCCGGTCCGCTCCCGGCCGACCCCGCCGAGGATGTCAACCTCCCCGAGCCTCTTGCCGCTGCCAAGGCCGAGGCCGAGCGCCGCATCGGCGAGTGGTTCACCACCGGCCACGGCCTGGCGTCATCCTCCCTCTACGACGCCGTCGCGTTCTTCTCGACCGGGCTCGGCGACGAGCACACCCACGATGGGCAGATCGGCTTCCTCGCGACCGGCTACACGCCGTCGATCTGGGAGGGCGTCTTCCGACTCCCGCCGTCTGCGTTCTTCGAGGACCCGGAGTCCTTCCTCGACCCGACGCGCGGCCAGGTGGTCCTGCTGCCGAATCCCGTGCAACCCCACTCTGAGGGTTCGGTAACGCTGGCCAGCGCGGACCCCGCGGTCCAACCGCGGATCGCGTTCAAGTACTTCGACGACCCGCACGACGTGAGGGTCATGGTCGCCGTGATGCGCAGGGCCCTCGAGGTCGCGAGGGCCTGGCCCGGCGGTGGCCTCGGTCAGCCAGTCATCCCGCCTCACCTGGCGCAGGCCCACGGCCACGAGGCGGGCTCCGAGCCGAGCGACGCGCTGCTGGAAGACCTGGCCCGCCACTACGCGCTGACCGTCTACCACGCGACGTCGACCTGCCGGATCGGTGAAGTCGTCGACCCGCGGCTGCGGGTGCACAACATCAAGGCCCTGCGCGTGGCCGACGCGAGCGTGATGCCGAACATCGTCAGCGGCAACACCAACGCCGCGGCCATCATGATCGGTGAGAAGGCCGCCGAGCTGATCGCCACGGACCACGGCGTCCACCTCCACGAACTGGTCGGCTGACCTCAACCAGCTCCACCACCACGGCAAGGACAGTTCACCGATGCGGGAGGCGGCGTTGGCGAAGAAACCGTGACCCTGATGCGGGCACTCGTCGCTTCCGCGGGTGGCGACCGTCGCACCCTCGACACCACACGCCCGGCCGTGCTCATGATCCACGTCCGAAACGACATCCGCGGGCACCTCCAGGATCCCAGCCCGAACGCCCAACAGATCGCCCAACGCCTCGACGCAGCCAGGACGGACCTGGCCCAACCACCCACCCATCCACGCCGAATCAGTGCTATCGCTCACATGTGGGGTTTCGGCAACGCCAGCTTCTCTCCTCCCGCTTCCGGGCGTCCTACGGCCTCGCACCCACTGATTGGCGCCTCCTCAATACGGACCCACCTTCACGCACGGCGCCCATCACCGATTCCGAAGACCGCTGACCAATAGGCGCCGATGTCGGGCGGGCGCACCCGCTTTCAGGGGCATGGTCGCGCGAATGCCACGCCGTTATACGCCTCGAACATCGGCCAGCTGCTCCTTGGCGTAGTCGTCGTCCCAGCAGACAGCGGCGTTCCAGGCCGCCGAGGCTTGCGCGGCGACGTCATACGCGCCGCCGCTGAGGTCAGCGGCATTGTGGGGCAACACCAAGTCGAGGTCAGCGACGTCGACGTGGGACTCGTCCCAGTCGATCATCGCCACACGATCTGCCGTCAAGCGAATGTTTCTGGGATTGGGGTCCCCGTGTACGACGCAGGTCTGGTTTCCGGCGAGCCGCGCCCACGCGGCTCGGCACCGGGCCACGCCCTCAGCGGGCATGGCGCGCAGATCAACCCTGGTCCCAGACTCGGCAGTCAACAGATCCGTCGACGAACGCCAACCGGGACGCTGCGGCCAGCCATGAGTCAGCCGGTGCAGCTGACGCAGCACCTCGGCCACACGACGCCAGTCGGCCTCAGTCTCCGGCGGTTCGCCCTCCACGTAGGTCATCACCACCAGACCGTCAGCGAACAGCCGACCGTCCCTCGTCGGTATCGGCACCGGCACCGTCAACCCGGCACGATCAAGACGCTGCAGCAGATCGGTTTCCCACCCCAGATCGGCATCGCTTCGAGCACCGAGCCGACCGACCGCGAGCTGCCCGTTCACGCGAACGCTCCACACCTGGTTGGCGACTCCACCGGCAAGAGGCGCAGCACGAACGACGTCCTCACCCCAGTACCTCAGCGCTTCCCACCCCATAGCCACATTCTCCGAGGAGTCAGAGCGGCGCGCCTCGCGGCCTGTGAAAGATCAGGGCGCTCACCCCTCCTGCCTGTCCCGAACTGCCTGATCCGTCCAGCAATCGCCCAGGGTGATTGAGCAAACTGAGTCTTCACGCAGGCTCCGGTTGGGAAGGTCCGGGTCATCTCCAACGCGCGACGTGCCGGACGACTGAGAGGACGTCGATGTCCGCTAACCCCGGCGAAGACGGGGCGGCGTCTGACCCCGCTGCCCGAACGAAGCTGATAGTCGCTGCGCTGCTGGGGGTCGTGGTGGGGGCCGTCGCCGCGGTTGCCGGCGTGGGCCGCTCCGCGCCGCTCGTGGGATGGGACGTCCTTGCTCTGACCTTCTGCCTGTGGACGTGGAGGTCGATCCGGCCCCTTGACTCAGCGGCGACATCGGCTCACGTTCAACGCGATAACCCCGGCCGACGCGCTACCGACGTCGTGCTCGTCCTCGCCGGCCTGGCCAGTCTGGTCGCCGTCGGAGCCGTCCTGTTCGGCGCGGCCAACGACCCGGGCGCAACGAAGTATTTCCAGGCGAGTCTGGCCCTGGTCTCCGTTTTCATCTCCTGGACCACCGTGCATACGGTCTTCACCACCAGGTACGCGCAGATCTACTACGAGGGACCCCCGGACAGCGTGGACTTCCACGAGGACGACGCGCCGGACTACCGAGACTTCGCCTACCTGGCATTCACCATCGGCATGACCTTCCAGGTGTCCGACACCGACCTCAAAACGAAGGAGATCCGCCGCACCGCGCTCCGGCACGCCCTCGTGTCCTTCCCGCTCGGCGCGGTGATCATCGCCGCGTCGATCAACCTGGTCTCGGGCTTGGCGAAGTGACCCAGCGGACCGGCTGGCACCGCGGCGAACGCATCGTGCGCCCCAGGCGCCGAGATGCTGAATTGGGATGAGTCCAATGAGACTTGGTCCCGAGCGCTGGTCCTGACTGCGCCTAGCGCCAAGTTCGGTGAAACCCATAAATGGTCGGAAATGTCGGCATAGAGTGGGATTCAGGGCAGGCGCCGTCTGACTGCCCACCCTCGGTCGAGGCGGCGGTCGCTACAGCGACCACGTCGTTGGCCTGTTACCTCAGGAAGGGCAGCAGTACTACGCGGCATTGGCGTCTTAACGACGACAACTCCTATTTCAAGCTCAACGGTGAATGGAAGACGACGCCGAACACCAAGCTGGCAAATTCTTCCCCGACACATTCACTCGGTGATTACCGCGAGAGCGACAAAGGTTTGGAACTAAACAATCTGGATGGTTATGACCTCGTGGCGATCTTCGCGCTGACGGCAGCGGCGGCTCGAGTTATCCCATCGTCGTGAAGAACACCGACGAGCTGTTGCCGACCTCCTGATCACGTTCGAACCGCGTGGCGAGGCCCCGAGGCCGCCTCGGCTCCGGTTAGTCAGGGAACCGGCCGCACCGTCTTTGCGGATCAGAGCCTCGGCTGTTAGCCGGGTGCGTCGACTCGATCTTTCAAGAGGAAAAGGTTGCGTATGTGGTCCATTGCCGGTACTCCGGCCGCCCAGTTGGCCGAGGTCACCAGTGCCGAGTTCACTAGGAGAAAGAGGAACCATGAATCACCCCACCCGTCGCAACGTCACGGCCGGTGCTTTGGCGCTGGCCGCGGTCACTGCCACCCCCGCGGTGGCCCAGGCGAAACCCCCCGTTCCCGATCCTTTTGGACTGAAGGGCTCTGACCCGATCGATCGCACCCGGTTCGTTGACGAGTTCCGCGGTTCGACCGATGACGAGAAGCTGACCCAGGCCCTGCTGTGGCAGCAGCAGCAATCCGGTCAACCGGCCCTCCGGCTGTTGCCTCGGGCCTACAACTTCAACCAGCCCCGCCAGCTCTACTCGGGGCTTAAGCTGGTGGGCACGCCGGCTGGTCCTCGTAACCTGGAGATCGCCGACAGCACCCACGTGCCCTCCCGGTGCTTCCTGGGCAATAACATCGGCTCGGGCACCAGCTCCTGGTGGAACGGGACCGGCAATCTGTTCGACGTCTACATGGCTGACTTCGGCGTGCAGGGCGACCAGGGGTCGTCCCGTCAGCAGTTCATGGACGTGCCGGTTTCGTCCGGAACCTTGTACGCCTGCCAATTCCAGGCCCTGTCGTTCGACTTCATGCGCTCGATCTTCGGCCGGAAGGACAGGGTTTGCGCCTTCACGCAAGTGGTGCTGTCGGGTCACTGGACGGCCAACAACCTCTGGGACACCCAGTTCCACCTGGGCGGCTCGGACAACAGCCTGTGGATGGGTGGCTATGTCAACATTGGCACGTCACAGTCCCCGGTGCAGACCGGCACGTACGCCGACAACGACTACATGATCCTGCTGTCGTCGCTGTCCAAGACCGACATCGGCTACGTGTACTGCACGGCTCTTAACGGCTGGCGGGGCATCAAGGTCACTGGCTCCAGCCACGGTGGGCTCAACTTCTTCGGCGGGGTGTACGAGGGCTACAACGGCACCAATCTCCGTGCTCCCGGCAGCGTGATCCGGCTCGAAGGCGGCAATGGCACCTTTCATGGTCCCCGTATCGGCCAGGCCATGGCCAACCCCGATCCGGCCGAGAGCGGTTACGTGCACATCACCAACGGCCAGTGGACGTTCGTCGGTCCCAGCTTCTTCCGGGGGGACACCCCGGCCTCTGTCCCGGCCATCTATCAGAGCGGAGGCCGTCTGACAGTCCTGGGCGCCAGCGTGGCCAACGATGAACAGTGGCCCAAGCCCGTTCTGAAGTCGGTCGGCGGTTCGTCTCAGGTCCTGGATGGATCTATGGGCTAGGGGGAGCCGACCAAGCGCACCGGCCCGTCCGCCGGAACTGCAAGGAGCGCCTCCGTCCGTTTTCAGGGCACCGGGCATTCCTAAAACGCCGGGTGACGATCTTGCTTGTCCGGCGCCGTCCTAATCAGCTCAGAACTTTGCCGCGCCGAGTGCGATTCAGGAGGACCATCGTTGCGTGTCGTTGTTCCGTAGCGTGTCTTTGCCATGCGCAGCCGACCGGCCGCGCCAGGAGGCCGTGGGTGTGACGCCGAGGTTCGGCGACGAATTTCCCATCGGGGTCTGCCTCGAAGCCCGCGAGCCTAGGCGGACACGGCGCTGCCCGGTCGAGAGGCCGCGGCAGCGCCGCTGCATGTGCGCTCGTTAACGAGTTGTGCGCTGATATGTGAGTTCAATTCTGATGATGTCGATTGCCGGGAGGGGCGATGGTGGATCATCCCATCGAGTTTGTCGGTTCGATGATCTGCAAGATCAGCGCGAAGGGGGGAGGCTATTCACAGCGCGAGACGCAAATGCCCGCCTCAACCGTCGGAGGTTCGCTCACCACAGTGGCCTTCGCGGCGGAAGGACGGAAGTGAGCGTGGGCGTCCCGGTGCTGGCCTGGCGATCGAGGCGCACCCGGTGTGGCACTGTTTACTGCCGTGGTCCGGCCTTTATGCCGGTGGTCAGCGGGCCGTCCAGTCGCCGCCTTGTGTGTCGTCGCATCCGGACACAGTAGGTCGGGGCGTGGTCATACCCAGTGAGCAGTCCACTGGTCTGCTGTCGACACCCTCGTCGGTGACGGTCACCGCGCAGCCAACTCTCTAGCAGGTCGCTGTCTGTCCCTCACCGGCGGCGGAGATTGTGCAGCCGGGGGTGTTGGCGATTGCGGTGTTGTTGTTCCCACTTTCCACGCTGGCGGAGCTCTGGTCGGCCGTGGCGAACGCCCTGTTGTGGACGCCGGTGACGGCGATCGCGGAGCTGTTGGCGCCGCTCGCGGTGGCGATGTTGCCACTGCCGCCGTTGGCATTGGCAAAGCTGTTGTACCCGCTGGCGATGGCGACACTGTTGACGCCGTTCCGGACGACAGCGTCAGCGTCTTCGGCGCTGGCGATGGCCTTCTGGTTGGTGCCCCACGCGGTGGCGCTCGCGCCGCTGCCGCTGGCGGTGGCGGTGTTGCCGTTGCCAACGGCGGCCTCGGCGAAGCTGTGGTCGCCGGACGCGGTGGACGTGTTGTTACTGCCTTGGCCGATGAAGGCCTGACTGTTGGCTCCGTTCGCGACGGCCCTGTTGTGGGTGTCGCCGGCCTGGATGCCGGCGATGGCGCTGCTCTGCGCACCCCGTGCGATGGCGACGTTGCCGGCTCCGGGCCACGACGAACAGGTCGCGGTGCCCTTCTGTACCCGCACCACCCCGTTGGTGGAAATGCACAGGTCCTGGCCGGCCGAGGCCGTGCCGGCGGTAACCGCCACGAGCACCGTCGAGCTGGCCAAGGCAATGACAACGCGACTGGTCGACCGCAGGAGGATTCGGTTCATGGTGGTCATTCAACACCGCTTGTGAGCGGCACGGAACGGGTCCAACCGATGAGTGAGGGCACTATCTGGGTCAATGGCCACGTGACCGCCACCTACACCTTCGACGCCTTCACCAGCCTCGACGGCAGCTCGTCCTACGGACCGCCCGGTGACTGGGGTGGCTACTGGGGCAAGCGGGGGCCGGAGTTCCTCGACCACCGCTTCGCGACATACGAGGGCGAGCAGCGAATGATCTTAAGTGCGAACACGTTCGGCATGTTCGTGGGGATGCTGCCGGCGTTCGGCGACGACCGTGACCCGTGGCTGGACCGAATGCTCGTGTTGCCGACCACCGTCATCTCCTCGACCTCGGAGGGTCCCTTCGACTGGCCCGACGCGACCATCGCCCGCGGTGCCGGGTGGAGATCGTGTGGCTCATGAAGGAGGAGTCGGACGATCCGATCCGTTCGCACGGAAGCCTCTCGCTCAACCGCGCGTTGATGGCCGCCGGCCTCGTCGACCGGATCCAGATGACCGTCTTCCCCGTGGTCGCCGGCCAGACGGGCGACGAGCCGATCTTCGGGGGCGGCGTCGAGAAGATGGCGGCGACAAGCGTCTTGGCGCGCCAGCGCAATGCACCCTCTATGCGGCACCAAATTGATCCCTGGATTGGGACGCCGAGCGGACGGCAGCCTGCGGGTCCGCCGCTTATGACCGCACTGTTCGCTTCATGAAGCATGAGACGACCCAGTGCGGGCGGTTGGCACGCGCTTGATGCTCGGGCCCGAAGGTGACCCACGTGGTCGTGTAGGTCACCATCTCCCACCCTTGTCTGCCCAGAGCGGTGGCTTCCTCGACGGCCGCCTGCATCGCCGGGTTGAGGTGAGCGACATCCAACCCCTTGTTCCAGGACTCCTTGGTGAACCAGCGGTACTCCCACTGCGGGGGGTACCAATGTCCGTCGGATGCCAGCCACCAACCGGCAGCCGGTGGGGTCTCGCTCATCAGCCTCGCTCCCCACTCGAACTGCCAACGCCTGTGCTGTGCGACGCTCAGTCTGCAGTCCTCCCGCCCAGCCCGTTGACCAATTCGGCAAAACCAAGGTCTCGCTGCAAGCTGCGATCCGAAACGCACCCGCGCGGAGGCCAACGCGGACCGAACGCCTCGGGGAGGCGCAACGTGGTGGCAGCCCGTTCGCGGCGAGGTGGGGCGCGTTCACACCGCGTCGGCGCGGGCTGGGGCGCCGGGACTTTCCGCGCTTCAGGTGGCACAGGCGTCGGCGATCGCTGCAGCCACCTTCTCGGGGCTGGGCATGGCTGCGACGGTGGCTCCCAGCCTGGTCGCCTCGCGCCGCTCCGGCGCGTCTGGGTCGAGGAGTTGTGACACCGCGTCGGTCACCGATCCCGCTCGTGCGTCCGGGAGTACGGCGCGTGCGGCTCCCTGGGCGGCCAGATGTTCGGCGTTCCAGAACTGGTCGGCCCCCAGTGGAATGACGACTTGGGGCAGCCCGTGCTCCAGTGAACCGATCACCGTTCCCGTACCTCCGTGGTGGACGACGACGTCGACGTGGGGCAGGACGCGCGCCTGCGGAACAAACGGTTCGACGTGCACCGAGGGCGGCAGATCGGAAAGATCTGACGGGTCGACGCCGGGCCCGGTTGCCAGGAGGACCTCGCAGCCGGCCTCTGCCACCTCGTGCGCCGCGGCTGCCAGCAAGTCTTCACGTCCGAAGACCGTGCCCAGGGTCAGGTACGCCCGGGGCGCGCGATGTGGCTCGAGCAGCCACCGGGGCACTGACCCGCCGCCCGGTGCCCACGCGGTGGGGCGCATCGCGGTGACGGGGAATGGGGGCGGCATCGCGGACGCGTCGGCAAGGAAAGCAGGGTGGGTGTCCACGAACGTCGAAGCGAGCTCTTGGGCCAGAGCACCGGTGGTCGCGGCAGCCGCGCTGTAGGCGCGGCCCCATCGGCTGCTCCAGCCGACGATCCCGACGGCCACACCAGGGCAACCCGCCTCCCGGGCGGCGATCGCGGCGCCGAGGTTGCACTGCTCGAAGACGACTACGTCGGGCCGCTCGCGTTCGAGCTGCTCGCGCATCACCTCGACCACGTGCGGCGCGCACTCCTGGAGAAACAAGATCGTGGGCATCTCTTCCGGCGGCGGCGTGCCGGGCTGGTGGCCGACCCTCTTCTGGGCCCGCACGATGCTGTCCACCAAAGTCCAGCCCGGCTCCGCGCCCGGGATGCGGCGCCCGGGTAGGTCGGCAGACAGCCCGTCACCGACGGACATCAGCACCTCATGCCCGGCCCGCTGCCAAGCGACCGCGAGGGGAACCAGCGGATACACGTGCCCAAAGGCCGGCAGGGCCGCCAAGACGACCTTCACACCACCACAGTGTCACTGCCGCACCGGCAGCCACACGAAACCAACGCATCGCGTCGTGGACGGCAATACCGCCGCCCAGCCCGCGGCGAACCACGCCCTCGTGGAGGACGGTTCGCTGTTCGCGCGGGCCGGCGAGCTGGCCTGGCCGAGCCTTCAGACCGTGTCGCAGGCCCGCGGGTTGACCGGCACGTCGATGGTGGCGCGGGGGACGAAGCCGGGCTTGTCGTTCTTGCCGATGCGGAACCAGACATCGCTACCGCCGACGGTCTGGCCCTTGGTGTAGCAGCGCACCACGACCTGCTCGCCGGACGTGCGGTCGTGCACTGCGATCGACTGGTTGGTCGCAAGCGAGAACGACGAGGTATTCGTCGTCATGGTGCCGAACAGCTCGGTGTTCGCAGCGTCGGCACCGCTGGCAGTGGACGGGGAGACAGCTGCGACCGTGCCGGTCGCGACGGCCAGCGCGGTGAGAGCCGCAGTCTTGCGCATGGAGATGAGTTGCTCTCGCGGATCCGGAAAGCGTCCGTATCGTCACCGGGCCCTTCCGGCGGCGGACACAAGAATTCCGGACCCGACGCTGGACACCTGTGCCCCGACCGGCGGACCTCGCGGAGGAACGCACATCCACAATCGAAGGACCGCAACCTCCCACCGGTGATAGCACCGGCCGCTTCGCGGCGAAGAGACGCAGGTGCAGTCCTCGCGAGTCGCGGCGGAAGCGGTCTACTGGCGGCTCTGCTGGTGATCTGCCATAGCCGGTGTTAAGCCCCGAAGCCGGTGCTGTCCCAGTGTCGCGCCTGTCGGGACTCGTCCTCCACGTTCGTGACGAATCCGCAGCGACGACAGTGCAGCTGGTCGATTCCTTCATGCCTCTCGCGGCGCCACTTGTGAGTAGTGATCGCGCACCACCAGCGCTTGAGGTTCATGTGTCTCCCTTCGTCAGCATTCGTCCACTATCTTGACCCGCGCATTCTTCCGAGGCGGCCTGCTGCCGTCTGTGCGCGAGGCGACACAACGGCCGTGCCCTCGAAGACGCAAGGGTCCGAGAAGCATGAACCCCATTGCTGGACCCCCTTCATCAAGGTGGCGTGCACTTCGGGCCAGACACAACGCGGCGGAGTGCCGCAGGTCGTAGGGGATCTACTCGCGGCACGTCGGTTGAGCGCTGCCACCGTGGCAGCCGCAGCCCTGACAGCGTTCGCGGAGAAGGTCAACCTCGGTCGCTCCACCCGAACGCTCTCGTCGTGCTAGCCGAGCGACCGCGAGCCTGGGACCGCTATCCGACGGCATACAGCATCTTCAACCCGCAGATCATCCCGGGGTTCGAGTCGACTTAAAAGGCGCGTTACACGATCGGAGCACACTTCCGTGCTCTCTCCGATCCGTACCTTGACTGGATCGAGGAGTGTCTCCCCGATTCGCCGTTCTTCCTGATCCTGAACATCCTTCTGGTCACGGAGGTACGCACCTACTCACGGCGCACCCGGGAAGGCTTCACCATCGGCGTCACACGCCCCGTGTCGTCCTACACAGAGGACGCCTCGGAAGAAGCGATGGCGCGCCTGGCGGACTCCGACTTCGCGGCGTTCGAGGCAGTCATGGTGAGGCGTTGGCGTACGCCGCCTCCACCGGTGATCCGACTACCCGGACGCTGAGGATGTGGACACCTGGCGACGCCTCGGGCGACCGATGAAAGCCGGCGAGGCGGCGGGGCCCCCTCATCGAGCTCTGGAGGCGTGGCGAACTCGACCCTGGATAGTGCCGTCAGACCAAGAGCACGCGCTTGGAACGAGCGCCCGCTCGCGACGAAAGGACGCACTTCCGAGCTCTGCGCATCGCGGCACGCTAGGGCCGGCTGTGGGTGGTGCCAGTCGGTGACGGCACCCACGCGCGGTCGAGGCGCGGCGGCTTAGACAGAGATCGGACTGGTGGTCTGGATCGACGTGTAGAGGATGACCACATCGCCGAAGACGACGGAACCGTCGCGGGCGAAGAAGGTCAGCTCGTTGTTGTCGGGCCGGAGCGTGGGGCCGCCGTTGGTGGTCGCGGGAATGATCTCGTGCCAGGTGCGTTCGGCCTCGTCGCTGGCGACGAAGGTGTACTGGGTGGCCGTGAAGTCGTTGATCCTGATCGAGAAGGCCGGCTTTCCGAAGCGGCGGGTCCGCCAGAAGATGACAGCGGGCAGCGCGATCGCGCCGGGCAGCGAGAAGAAGATGTGGCGGTCGCTGCTTTGGGCGTTCGGCAGGGTGAACCCTCCAGCGGTCTCTGGGAAGGCGCGGTAGCGAGCGACCTGGGTGAGCCCGACCGCCAGTTGATCGGAAGCCTCAGTGCTTGACATGAGTGGACCCTCCTCGGGTGCGTGATCCTTCGCTTCAGGTGATGTGCCCGGAGCCGTGGAACTGTCGCCCGTACGAGCTTCCCTGGCTCCCTCGGGTTGAAGGAGGTATCCGGCTGCTGGGAGATACGCGTGGACGAACCAAGCCGACTCCTCAACCTGCTGGCCGGTTCTTGCCGCGTCGAAACGGTCCCCGACCTCCGAAGGCCCGTGAGACCTAGCCAATGCCACTACCGGATCGCCGAGTGCGCAGTAGCGTCGAAGCGACCGATCCGCAACGCGGCGACACCAACGGAGGGAACGCGACATGTTTGTACAGGTGATCCAGGGCCGGGTGTCGCAAGCTGCACAGGTGCGTGCCCAACTCGACCGTTGGGCAGCGGACCTTGGCCCTGACGCGGTGGGTTGGGTCGGCACCACCGCCGGGGTCACCGACGACGGAACCCTGATCGCTCTGGCCCGCTTTGAGTCGGAAGAGTCCGCCCAACAGAACAGCGATCGGCCGCAGCAGAGCGCCTGGTGGGAGCAGACCTCCGCCCTGTTCACGGAAGAGCCGGTGTTTCAGAACAGCACGTCCGTGGACGTGGACACACCCGGCGACCCCTCGCAGGCGGGTTTCGTCCAGATCATGCAGGGCCGGTCGAGCGACCCCGACCGGGTCCGTGAACTGATGGCCAACGACCCGACCGACTGGCAGGAGTACCGCCCCGACATCCTCGGCACCGTCAACGTCGGCCACGGCAACGGCGCCTGGACCATGGCCATCTACTTCACCTCCGAGGAAGCGGCCCGCGAAGGAGAACAGAAGGACCCGCCCGCCGCGATGCAGCAGGCGATGACCGAGATGCAGGCGCTCAGCATCGGTGAACAAGTCTTCTTCGACCTCAAGGACCCCTGGCTCTACACGCCCAACTGAGTCGACGCCAGACCGAGCAGATCCCACAGGCCACGATGCGCCGACAGGCGGCGGAAGGACACCGCGGCGCGGACCGCGTTCGATGAGCCGCTAATGGGGCAGACCGGAGTCCGCCTATCTGTGCAGGGTCAAGGGCATACTGATCGCCAGACTCGGGAGGACAGATGTGGGCAGTCGTCGGAGTGTGGGACATCGATCCGAAGATCGTCGAGGATCTTCGCGGCCAGGTGCCGCTGCTAGCTTCCAGCAAGGTCACCTTTCCGGGTTTCGTGCACGGGGTTTGGACGATGGACGGCCACGCGATCCTGGTATTCGAGGATGAAGCCAGTGCTCGCGGCTACCACGACGGCGTCGTCGAGCAGGGTGGCGTAGAGCAACCCGGTGTGCGAAGCATCCGATGGGATGTCAGTGAGGTAGCCGCGGAATCCGACACGACAGGGTGGACCTCTCGGGACGGCAGGCGCCACCCGTCAGGCCAACGCTAAACGCAGGGCACCGCTAGGACGTGACCTCACGACGTCCCTGGACGCCGGCATAGGTAGGAACGGCCTCCGGATGACGTCTGAACTTGCGGCCACCGCACAGAAGTGTGATCGCTGCTTCGGCAACAACCGACGCGCCCTCAGTTCGGCGGAGTGACTCAGCTCGGGCTGCGCCCATCGCGGCTTGGTCGGACGACCGTCCAAAAGAAGGGGCGATCTGGGCTCATGCTCTCGCCGCTCGTGGCGGATGGATGCGCGGCCTCGACGACCCAGGGTGCGTGAAAACGTGATCTCGAATCCCGCTACTCCAGATGGGCGGCGACGGCGTGCACGTCAGGGCCAGAGGCAACGCCGCGGAGGAACGGGCGAGGGGGACGCCTACCTCTGTCCGACCATCTCCGGCGCTACGGCACGTAAGAAGATGTGCCTGACATTCTGCGGTGCAGAGCCCAACGCGTTGCGCAGAGAGATTGCGAAATACCCTCGCACCACTACGTTGCCGGCTCCGAACTCCCCGTTGTCGACTTGTGCGTCAAACGGTTCCCCCTTGCGCACGTGGATCCAATGTGTCACGCAGTCCGAGCCTGTTGGGTTGACGTTTTGGACGCTCAAGCGGCACCCAGGTTTGGTGCTGACATAAAGGATCGTCTCGCCGCTTTCGGTGGCGACCGCCGCCTGACGGACCCAGGCGCACGATCCCTGACCCTCGTCCAGCAAGCACTCGAGATTGACCCGGCGCACCTGATAGTCGTTCTCCGTGGCGAACGATATGAAAGCGCTCACAGACGCAGGACTGTCGATTCGCTGATCGAAGATGACCGGGGGTCGAGTTTGCGCCTCGATCTGTTCGAGTTGACTGTTGAGCTGCAGCCACGCCACGACGAACGAGGCGATCGTCGCGAGACCAACGACGATCCCGGCTGTGACCTTGCCGAGGCGCCACACGGGTGAGCCGCCGCGCCTTGACGTGGCTGCTGGCTGGGGCGTGGCGGCATCTGCGGCGTCCTCGATCGATCCTGCGTCGTTTCGTTGTCCGCCGTCCACGCGATCTCCTCCGCGACCATTCTTGCAAAGAAGCCGGAGTGTGCGGACCCTTTCGGTCAACCCTCAGCTGGATCCGGACGCGCGACGGTTCGAGCTGCCTCTTGCGCGATCCACGAGCCACGTAGGGCGGCCCAGTTCTAGCCCAAGCAGGCACCGCCCCACGCGGAAACATCGCAGGCACGCGGCCACGCGTTACCGAAGATCGCGGGCGCGCTAGGTGTCCTTCTTCGCTTGATTGCATCTTGACCCGCTGCGAGCGGCGAATGGCGCTCTGCTTGCGCTGGAGGAAGCCGCGAGTTCGAGCACACTCGGGACTGGCGGCCAGCGGCACCTCCAGGGTGCCGTCCAGCGCCGGAGCAAGGAGGACCCCAATGTGACAGAAGCGTCAGCGTTGGCGGGATCCTCCGACGTCGCAGCGGGCGGTGATCGTCACGGTCGGGACGGTGGACGTTGGGTTGCGGATTTGGGTGCTTACTGACCTCGCGCAGCGACCCGCGACCAGTGTCCGAGGGCCGAAGGCGGGCTGGGCTCCTGGGCTGTCGCTGGTAGTTCTGCAGGCGCCCTGCCGTTGGCGTATCGATCGTTGGTCGTCGGCGTAGCTGAGCCCGTGACGGGGATCGCAGGCGCCGAGAGGCATGAGTCGCGGACCCTCGCGCTGCTACCCGGCGATCGAGCTGGGCGACGATTTCTCACCGACCCGTAGGCCCGAGGGTTAAGGCGGCACAGTCGCACGGTTGGTCCTCACGCGGCGGAGTGGGTCACCTGAAACGGCCGGTGTCAGTTGCCGTGGCCTGCCGGGCGTGCGAAGAGAAGGCTGCAGGTGCTCTGAGCGCCGACTCCCGCCTTTACCAGGTCCTGACGGACGGTCTCCCTCGCTGCCGACCATGATTCCTCCGCTGGCTTCCACTCCTGAAGGTTGCCGGCCTTGGCCGCTGCCGCGGCGGCAGCAATGGACTTCTCGTACAGGGCGAGGTCCTTGAGTACGCTGCCCCAAGCATCGGTCCCCTTGGTTGGCGCGCCGAGTCCCGCGGCCTTCGCGACAAGCTCGTGGTTCATGGGCAGCGAGTCGATCCAGTTGGCGATCTTGGCGAGTTCATCGACCGTTGCGGCCTGCGGATCCGCCACGCCGGGATACTGGTGGTAACTGGCGAAGTTGTTCCAGTCCTGGCACAAGGCGCCCAGTTTGGCGCCGAAGGCTGTGTCTACCGGGTCCTGTTTGAACTGGGGAGTGGAGGAGGTGGAGGACGCCGACGAGGACGAGGAGGTCGTAGGCGCGGGGGCTTTACTAGGGGTCTGGGTATCTGGCGGTGCAGTGGAATTCCCGGAACCGGCTGAACAGCTCGCTACGCCAAGCGTTGCCGCCAGCACCCAGACAATCGCGGACGGCACAGGGCGGCGGCCGGCGGGGGCGTGTTCGCTCATGGACCGCTCACCTTCTACCCGTCGCCGGCGCGGACCCACGACGTATGCGGTTCGCCTAGCGACGACGAGGCATTGGAAGTGCCGGGTGACGTAGGACGTAGAGCCAAGATATCCCCGGGTTGTGGGGCGCGTGCGCCCAATCAGACAGACGACGTCGGAAGGACGCCAAGAAACAGCACGCGCTTCCCATCGCGTCATCCAGCTGGGAGCCGCCGCCCTCTACGCGGCGAAGTTACCCTGGCGTTCGTCCCTCGAGCGCTGTAACCGAAAGGGGTGGCCGCTACCCGACCTCGGGCGCTGCCAGCACGAGCAGAGCCCGGCATGGAACGGGCGGGAGCAAATCAAGGACGATGCGCATAGTTGGCCCGTCATGGGGCGAGCGTTGCGGGACTGGGCCGACGTTCCCTTTGGAGGACCTTTTAGGGGGGTAGCTCGACGTTTGGTAACGGCTTGCCCGAGCTTCGCGTGCACCTACTGGAACGACAAGAAAGGGCACGGCAGGAGCTCCTCGGGATGAACGCCGATTACGTCCTTAGCGAGAATGAGGACGTACTAGTTCTGGGGTTGATCGACAAGCACTTCCCGGAACCGGTTTCCGTAGAATGGGGCGCAGCAACTCGATCAGCGATTTCAGAGAGGCGGTTGCATCAGCACGACTCCTTCGATCATCGGGTCGTCATGGATTTTCGGGCAGTAGCCTCACCATCACGTTCCCGGTCTCCGGAGACGGTGAACTCCTCAATTTGCAAGCGTCGACGTTCACCTTGGGCGGCGCTGCTGATGCGCGGATTACGAGTTCTCAGATTCAGATCGTTATCACCGGACGTGAGCTCAGCGCGGAAATGATTCGATCCCGCATTGACGCACTCAGGTCCAATATCAGCCAACGAGCCCAGTGGGCGAACGCTGATCTAGACCAGTCCCGCCGGGAAGCCGAGCGCGTGCTCCGGGTCGACCTAGATTCCCGAAAGCAAAGACTGCTTCATGATCAAGCTCTTGATGCAGCCTTAGGCATCCCGATTCAGGCAACAGACGTGACGCGACAACCGGTGCCGGCACGGCGCCGAACGGTGAGCCTCGACAACCGCCGTCAGCAGGCCGCCTTCACGCCCGAACCAGCGCTCGATCAGGCCATCTACCAGGACATCCTCAATCAGGTGGAGTCCTGGGCGACCAACCTGGAACGCACTCCAGGAACGCTCGCCTGACTCACCGAAGAGGAACTTCGGGATCTTCTGCTAGGCACCTTGAACGGCTACTGGCTCGGTGCGGCGGGAGGTGAGTTGTTTAACGGCAGCGGCAAGACGGACATCCTCGTGCGCCACGACAACCGAAACGTGTTTATTGGTGAATGTAAGATTTGGCATGGACCGCAGGGGGCGGCTAACGCCTTGGATCAACTGCTTGGATATCTCGTTTGGCGCGACTCCAAGTCAGCCTCGTGATGTTTATCAAGAACAAGAACCCACCGAAACCATGCGCCGGCTGCACCAAGCGGTCGAGGCCCACCCGAAGTGCTTGATTACCAAGCCGGGCGGCCACCCTGCACGTCGCATCGACTACGTCCTGGCAGCTGATGATGAGGGCGCAGAGTCTCGCTAGCGGTGCTACCCGTGGTCTTGAGGTTTCTCTAGCGGCGGCCACAGAGGCTCAGGCCGGCGACTGACGCGCCGATAGGCGGGGAAGCGACGCATGAGGGTCGCAGCAGCGGTGGTGGAACGATTGTCTCTGCATGAGGCACCTGCTGGCGCCCGGGCTGGTAGCCACGGTGGGTTGAAGAGCTCTCGAGAAGGGGTCAGTCGTCAGCCCATCTTGCGCAGGTTCTCGGCTGCCTTCGGGTTGCCGGCGGCGGCGGACGCTTCGAATGCCCGGCGGGCTGCTGCCGGGTCCGGCGGTACCCATTGCGTCAGCAACAGGACGCCGAGGTTGTTTCCCGCCCAGGGGTTCCCTGCGCCCATGGCGAGCTCGTACGCCTGCCGGGCGCCGACGAGGTCTGGCGGGTTCAGTCGGTTGGACAGCAGGAAACCCAGCGTGTTGGCGGCGTTGCCATCTCCCGCCGCGGCAGCCTCTTCCAGGAGCCGACGTCCTTGGACGAGGTCGGGGGGCTCCATCTGGTTGACCAGAAGGTAGCCCAGTGCGCCGGCGGCGCCGTGGACCCCGCCAGCAACCGCGCGCCGGTACGCGGCAACGGCACCGACCAGGTCCGGAGGCGAGAGCTCTGTCGAAAGTAGGTTGCCGAGCTCGAAGGACGCAACGACCCCACCGAGGGCGACCTGTCCCTCGAGATCACGAAGCCGATGCGCTAGGTCGGCCGTCAACCCGGTTGGGTCAGACTTCTTCGTCGCGCGCCTATGTGAGGAGCGTTGGAACAATTGACCGTCGGGGGAGCGCATGAACAGCACAGGGGTGGCCCACTCCGTTGTCGACTCGTCTGCCATCGTCACCCGAGCGCTGGACACAGCCTGGTCCAGGGGGATACCCGATCCGAGCTGCGTGTACAGGACCCTGCTGAAGGTCGCCGCTGCGGCGTCGCTGATGGCCCGTTGCATGGCGAGAACGTCGGCCACGTCCTGCCGCACCAGGCGCTGCGCGAGGCCGCCGCCGTCGGTGCCCCCGGCGGTGTGGCACGCGTTGAGGACGAGCAGACGCAGGGGGTCGTGCTGTCCCAGCCTGGGCCCTAACTGATCAGCGGTGACCGGCGCCGCTCGACCGTACCGGTCGCACAAGTGAAGCAGCCCCACTCCGAGTGCGCTGTCGACCTCGCCGTGGGCGACGATGTGCAACACGTGCACCACCTCGCGTGAGAGCCACTCGTCGATGGCCTCAAGGGTGGCCTGGGTCAGGACATCCACTCGCAACCAGCCGGCGGTCGCGCCCTCGGCGGCGTCCTGGATGGCCCTTCGCTCGCTGTCGACACTGAGTGCCGGCAGCCCGCTCGGTGAGGCGACGACGAGCAGGATCCGCAAGGGCCCGGTCACCGTCAACGGGCGGGGGGCGGCCGGTACCTCGACATACCGAACCAGCGGTGTCCGCCCGGACTGGGCCAGGAAAGTGTCGAGTGCGCGGTCGTACATCAGCTCCCAGGGGAGGGCGTCCAGCTCGGGCGCCTCATCGATACGCAGGCGCAGCCGGACCCCCGCCGCGGACCGGTGCCGCCGGACGTCGTCGACCGCGTTCCGCCACAGCGTCGCGACCTCGCCACGGAAGACCGACTCGAACAGCAAAGCACCGAGGGTCGTCGCAGCCTCGCGGGCCGCCCGCCCACGAGCTCCCACAATCGGGTCCGTCGCGGCGAGCAGACTGCGAAGACCAGCGTCGTCCTGGTCGAGGCGAAACGTCGCCTCCACGCGGTCACCGGAAGGGCTCCCAACCGCCTGCACGCGGTACTCGTCGGAGACCGGCGCGACGACGATATCGACGTTCCGGAACGTTCGTGCGGCCACGACACCGTCTCCTTGTTCGGCGCCCAGTGTGGCAGTCGCAACGGTCTCGCAGCCTCGCGCCAGCCGGCCCTGCGAAACAGTTCGGTCACCGGATCGCTGCCGCCGGGGTGGCCGGCGGCAGCGCGGCTGGGGTTTAGGGCAGGGGCCGCCGGAGACAGGCCGCGCTCGTGCGGCTGACCCCGATCGAATACGAGTTGATCATGACCACAGCCGCCATCCAAGCGGCCTAACCGAAACTGTCACCCGTCCGTGCAATAGACCCGATCGCTTTCGCAGCCTGATGGTGGTGGTGTGTGGGTTGGTGACTGCGGGTGTGACCCCCGGTGTGACTGGCTTTGTGCCTTGGTGAGACATGTCCGCTCGCGGTTGCTGGCCCCGGTCCGGTTGAAGGAGCTGGCCTGATGAGGAGCTTGACCACCAGGCGTTGGTGGCGCCGGGTGTGTCCCATCACAGTCCTGCCGAGCCTTCGTCTCGGACCGGAACCACGTCCCGTCCGGCGAAGGAGAGAACGCATGACCAGTCTGACCGATCTGCGTGAGGTCGTCGATGTCGTCATCGGCGTCGACACCCACGTCCATACCCACTCCGCCGCGGTCATCGACAGCGCGACCGGTGGTGTCCTCGGCGAGATCACTGCGATCACCGTGGCGGCGACCGCTGCGGGGTATGCCGAGCTGGTGGAGTTCGCGAACAGCGATCCGATGATGCGGGCCTGTGGGATCAGCTGGCGATCGAAGGGACCGGCGGCCGCGGCGCGGGCTTGACCCGGCACCTGCTGGAGTTATCAGGAGCTCGTTGTCGAGTTGGACCGTCCGAAGCGGTCCGCGCGACGCCACGGCGCGAAGTCCGATCCCCTGGATGCGATCCGAGCCGCACGGGAGGCGATGGCGCGACCGGGGGAACGGTTGGGAACACCGCGCAGCGGGGGTGAACGCCAAGCCCTGTCAGTGCTGCTCACCGCTCGCCGCTCAGCGGTCAACGCCTCCACCGAGGCGCAGCTGCAGCTGTTCAGTCTCGTGGTCGCCCCGCCCGAACCGATCCGCCTCCGGTTCCATGCCCGGTTACAGGGTCAGAAGCTCGCCGCAATGCTCAACACTGCCGCCAAGCTGCGGGTTCAGTCAGCATGGGACGTCGAGACCACCAGCACGGTCGTCGCGATACGGACCCTGGCGCGTCGCGCGCACGCGATGCTGCAGGAAGCGCGCGACCTACAGAAGGCGATCCTGGCCGGACGCCAAGGCAGTTCCGCCGGCTTCGGTCGCCGGGGGATCGGGACTATGAAGCAAGCAAGGCGCATGGGGCCCAGAAGGCGAACTCGCTCGCACGTGAGTGTCCTATCGGCCCACTGCTGTTCGTAGCGTAGTTAGTGGCGGACATCAGGTCCGCCGGACGAAGGGGAGCAGGGATGCCTCAGTACCTCATCTACTTCAACCAGCAGTGGGTCGGTGACCATGACGAGGCGTGGTTTGAGGGCCGCGTCGAACCGTCTCAGGCCGTCGTCCGAGACATGCAGGACCAAGGCGTCCTGGTCTACGCCGGCGGACTGGTCGAGGAGCTCGAGGAGGCGGCAAGCGCGAACGCCACGAGTGGCGAGTTGGTCTTCACCGACGGGCCCTTCGCTGAGACCAAGGAGTGGCTCGGTGGGCTGACCATCGTGGAGGTGCCTGACGATGAGTCCGCTCGCATGTGGGCGGGCAGGGTGGCCGAGGGGTGCGGCTGGCCGCAGGAGGTGCGCCGCTTCAAGGCCGGCTCGTTGCAGGCGCTCGTGCTCGGGGGGTGTGGCGCTGGGCCGGCGCCGAGCGGCGTCGTCACGCGACGCACTGAACTCGGCGCGAGCGCTCATCGGCAGAGCCGGTAACCCGCCATGCCCGGCAGGCGGCAGAAGGACACACTGACCTTCCCGACTCGGTAGCCACTCGACTGGCTCCCGGAATCTCCAGATGGTGGCAGGTCCCTCACTGGCTGCGACAGCGCGCAAGTCGGGTAGGTGACGTCGTGCCGGCGGGTCAGACCCCGGCGACGTAGGCGGTGAGGAAGTGAACGCCATGCCGGTGGAAGTTGCCGCGTGCTCGGTCGTAGTGCTCGGTGGTTCTGGGGTCGGCGTGGCGGTGAAGGATCTGGGCATCCCTCAGCGGGACGCCCGCGTCGAGGGCGTTGGTAATCGCGGCGTGCCGCAGCGAGTGGGGGCTGTTGTGCCGCGGGATGCCGGCGACCCTGGCGATCCGGGCGACCATCCGGTAGGCGTCGCGCCAGTCCATCGGTCGCCCGGAGATCGGACGCAGGATCAGCGGCCCGGCGGTCCGCAGTATTGCGGTCGACGGCCTCGCCGGCGGGGCGGCCCATACTGAGGATGTTGAATCTGGGGTCGCCACATTCCGGCGGGTCGCCGGCGTGAGGCATTCATGGGATTGGTGGGTTTTCGCGGCGTATTCTCCCGGTCAAGGCTTTCCGGGCGATGTGACGTGGATCGAGGCGCGTTGGCTGAACGTTCGAGGGACTACGGAACCCTCGAGATTCGAATGCTCGGCGCCCTGGGTGCCTCGCGGGGTGACGCGGAGTTGGCACTTGGCGGCCGTCGTCAGCGCGCGGTGTTGGGCTGCCTTCTCTTGGAGCCGGATCGCGACGTCTCGATCGACCGGATCATTGACACCATTTGGCCGGACGCCAGACCGCCGGGTGCCCTTTCGACGGTACAGACCTACATCTTTCATCTGCGTCGGAAACTGGAGCTGCCTGGGGAGAGGGGGTCGGCGCCGGCAGTGATTCGCACTGCCCCGGGGGGTTACCACCTCGACACCACCGCGCTGGTGGTGGACGTGCGCCGGTTCGAGCAGCTGGTGTCCGCGGGTCGGTCGGCCTTGCCGGGGGACCCGCCGACGGCTAGCGCGGTGCTCGCGAAGGCGTTGGCATTGTGGCGGGGCGAAGTCCTCGCCGACCTCGACATCAGCCATGAGGCCATCGCGCCGGTGGCAGCGCGCCTTTCGGAGCTGCGCCTGACGGCCGTCGAGCTGTGGGTCGAGGCCGAGATGGCGCTGGGTCACGGCGTGCTTGACACGCTGGAGCCACTGGTAGCCCAGCACCCCTTGCGCGAGCATTTGACCGCGTTGCGGATGTTGGCCCTGTACCGGGCGGGACGACAGGCGGACGCGCTCACCGCATACCACCAGCTAAGACACGTTCTCGACCTGGAGTTAGGGATCCGCCCGTCACCCGAGGTGGAGGCCTTGCACGAGCGCGTGCTCCGTCAGGATCCCGCCCTGTCGATCCAGTCGGCTGTCGTGGTCCCCCTGATCGAACGTGCTGCGCCGGTGCGGGAGGCCGCCCCGTCACCGCTTTCAGTGCCTTCGGTAGGAGTGGTGGATGCCTCTGGATTGCGTGCTCGCGCAGTCCAATTGGACAGTGCGCCCGCGGCGCTGCTGGCCTCCGCTGGGGCATTGTGGGCTGTCGCGGGTGACGCCGATGCTCTGATCCGCATTGACCGGGTCGGGCGCCGCATCACTCAGACGGTCATCGGAGTCGGCCATCTGCCGCAGGCGGTCGCGACGGTCGGCGAGGACCTGTGGGTGGTGGCGTTCGGCGAGCGGGTTGTGACCCGGGTCGACATCCGTACTGCTAGGCCGGGACACCGGCTTCCTGTCGGTGTTGACCCGGTCGCGGTCGTCGGCGACGCGAGCGGGGTGTGGGTGGCCAACAGCGGCGACAACACGGTGATCCGTATCGACCCTGAGACGGAGATCGTTGACGCTCCGATCTATGTCGGGGACGGTCCGGCCGCGCTGGCCTTGGAGGGTTCGACGCTGTGGGTTGCTAACGGGCGCAGCGGAACGGTGAGCCAGATCGACACCCGGACCGGGGACCGGACCGCCGCGGACATTCCTGTCGATGCCGGACCAGCGGCCTTGGTGGTGACTGACAGCGACGTGTGGGTCGCGAACGAAGCGGGCCAGTCGGTCTCTCGGATCTCTCGAGTGAGCGGACGTGTGGATCGGATCCACGTCGACGACGGGCCGTCGTCGATGGTGGCCATCGGCCGGCAGGTGTGGGTGGCGAACCGGTACAGCGGCACCATCTCGTTGATCGATGTCGGAACCAACAGCGTGACCACCATCAATGTCGGCTGCGCGCCGACCGCGTTGACCCAGGTGGATGGTGAGGTGTGGATGGGCTGCGGCCCGCTGAACGACCGTCGCCACCGGGGCGGAACGTTGCAGTGGGAGGGAACGATGTTCGCCGCGACCGTCGACCCCGCGTACGCGTACTTCCCGACGAACAAGGTCCTGCTGAGATCGGTCTACGACGGGCTGGCCGCGTTCCGGATGGGCAGCGGAAGATCCTCCCTCGGGCTGGTCCCGGACCTAGCCGCCAGCCTTCCGGAGCCGGCCGACGGCGGACGCACCTACGTCTTCACGCTTCGACCGGGCATCCGGTACTCCACCGGCGAGCTGGTCAAGGCCTCCGATGTGGCCCGCGGGCTGCGCCGTGCGCTACGGCCGGGCGCAAACAACCCCGAGCTGCTCAAGTCGGTGGTGGGGGCGACCGAGTACGTCACCTCTGGGCGGGACCTGGACCTCAACCGTGGAGTGACTGCGGATGACGGGGCGGGACGGCTCACGGTCCGGCTAGAGCGGCCGGACCCCGAACTGTTGGAGAAGCTCGCCCTTCTCGTGTATCCGGTGCCGGAAGGTACCCCCGACGCGGACCAGCGGTGGCAACCCGTTCCGGCCACAGGTCCGTACATGGTCACCTCGGCCGGCCCGGACGGCGTCACCCTGACGAGGAACCCCCACTTTCGCCAATGGTCGACCGCGGCGCAACCGGCCGGCTACCCCGACGTGATCAGGTTTCGGGTGGTGACATCGGAGTCCGCGTCGATCCGCCACGTCCTGGAGGGCGCCGCCAGCGGCGCGTTCACCGACGAGCCGCTGCCGCTCGCCATCACTACCAGACCTGCGTTCGTCCACCGGTACGACCTGCTCGACCTGCAGCTGATCCACCCGAACTCGACGGTGCCGCCGTTCAACGACCGACGGGTGCGGCAGGCCCTCAACTACGCCCTCGACCGCAACGCGTCAGACCTTCTCGGCAGCAAACCCGGTGCTGACGCGACGCCGACGTGCCAGCTCATCCCGCCCGGTATCCCGGGTCACCGGTACTACTTCCCGTACCAGCGCGGGCCGGCCGACGGCCCCTACCAAGGGCCGGACCTCGACCGGGCACGACAACTGGTGGCCGAATCGGGGACGGCCTGGATGCCCATCACCATCTACCACGGTCCCTTCGCCGCGTTGAAGGACCGGGCCGAGGTCACCGCCAACGTCCTCCGAGATCTTGGGTATCCGGTCACCGTGGCCCAGGTGGACCTGCAAGCACCGCCAGCGGTGACCGACACGTACCAGATCCAGGTGCGACTGGGCTGGCTCCCCGACTACCCGTTGCCCGGCACCTTCTATGACGGCCAGGTGGGCTGTGACGTCACCACTGATTCGCACTACTGCAACGAAGCCATCCAGGCGGAGGCCACCCGCGCCCGGTTGATGCGTCGTACCGACCCCGCAGGTTCGTTGGAGGTGTGGGCGCACGTCGACCGGATGATCACCGACGATGCCGCTCTCATTCCCCTGGTCACCCGTGTTGGCGCCGTCATCGTCCACCCCGACGTCGGTAACGTCATGACCCGTGCAGGTTTCGGTCCTCTCCTGAGCCAGATGTGGGTTCGCTAGCGGCGTCGCCGTCTCATTCGCCGTGGTACCCGCCCCGCGCGAAGACGACCTGACAGGAGTCGCTGAACGGGAACCCACTGGTGACCAGCCCGCTGAGGATGTCATCCCGTTCCTTGTCCGCCGCCCCAGCGTGAGTGGTCCAGCCGTCCACATCCGACGCCTTGGCCGCGGCGATGGCCGCCGTCTGGTCCGCCTGGAACGCCGCAAAGTGCGAGCTCAATGCCGACCAGGACTCCGCTCCCTTCGCTGGCGTTCCGAGCTTTGCCATGCTCTGGACCAGGTCGTGATTCACCGCCAGGGAGTCAAGCCAGCTTGCCACCTGCGGCAGCCGGGCAGCATCGATCGCCAAGGGATTCCCCACGTAGAAGGGTGGCGCTGGATGTTTGTTGCCGTCCCCCAGCCACGACAGGCACAGCGCGTCAACTCTGGACTTGAACGCAGCCTCGACCTCGTCATACTTCATCGGCGACCCGGAGGTCCCCGAAGCCGAGGACGTCAACGCCGTCGTCGGACTGTTCGCGGCCGAGGGTAGAGCGCCGGCCGTAGCTGCATCGGCCGACGGGCCGGCGCTGCCTGACGAACAGCCTGCCAGCAGGAGGCCTACCCCCATCGCAGCGGTACACCAGAACCTCGTCTTCGCCATCATCAGTTGCTCCCGCCTCTGAACGCCGTGGCGTGTCGGCCACTCGTCGACAGTGCAGTACCGCCCGTTTGGAACCGTCTTGTAACCGCCTTGGAGACGTGGCGGGCACGCCACCGCAGATCCTCGACTCCGCTGTTGGCGGCTCGCGACAGGCTCAGAAGCGCAGCGACAACAGGGTCGAGCCACGAGGAACCAACCGCCATGAGTGCGATCCCACGCATCCAATTGCCTGAGCGGCTCAATCTCCGGTTGATGTGTCCAAGTCATCTTGACCCTGAACCAGCCGAGACACCCACGCCCGCACGCGGCGGTGTGACTCACCTGTTCGCGCACACCGTGAAGTGACGCCGTGGTTGGCCCGACGGCGTCCTTGGAGCAATTCACTCGATCGCAACTCAACTGCACGACGGGGGCATCGACCCATCTCAGGAGACCAATCCTTGGTCGAGCCCAGATAACTACCTGTTGTGCGGCTGGCCCATCGCGAGCACTGTTGCGCACATGGCGAATCTGGTGATCAACGACGCGTCGGTAACGGTTGTTCTGTCCGCAGCCGAGAGGCTCGAAAGCGTTCACGGTGACGTGAGTGTGCCCCGATCGTCCATAGTCGGCGCCCGGCAGGTGCCGGACGGTTTGGCGGAGGTCCACGGAATCCGCGCGCGAGGGACCACGTTTCCCGGCGTGGTGATGGTCGGCAGCTGGCGGGAGTCCGGCTCGGTCACCTTCGCGGCGTGTCATGGACACCGGCCGGCGGTTGTCATCGACCTGGCCGGACAGGCATACGACCGCCTGATCGTCACGATCGACAACCCCGAGGAAACCGTACAGCGACTCCGCTGACGCGGCCGGTTCCTGGGAGTGCGACGTTGGATGCTAGCCCGCCAAGGCGGACCGCCGCTGCTATGTAAGGAGCCGAGTGCTCCTCTGGGGTGAGGAACCACCGTGTCAGACCTCCCTCCACTGCTTCCGGTTGCTCTTGGAACTGCAAAAGTTCGCCCGTGAGGTTGCTGAGGATGTCGCGGGCTTCGGCGGGCGTGGCGTAGAAGAACTCTCGGCGTAAATTGACTTGGTTGACCCGCTTGGGGGCAAGCCTCTGATGCATTTGCGCTTCGATGCCGCGGGCAGCGGGTGAGAAGAACAAGGCGTGGACGTCGAAGTTGAACGGAACAGACGCATCGCTGAGCTCGCGGATGCGGTCCTGGGGGTCAAGCCGACGGGTCATACCGACCTTGCGATGAGGCTGGTAATGGATATCGAGACACACTAATCTGTCTCACTATTGCGAATAGCCCAAGAAAACCCTGAAGAGCAACTGACTTTCGTCACCAATGACTCGGACTTCTTGGACGCTACGCAAGAGAAATTTCACGCAGACTTGGGCGAAGGCCTGAGGACCATCCACGCAGCTGATCGTGTATTCGCGTCGAAGATCTGCCCTTCATCCAATCCACCCTTAAGGGAATAGGAGAGATCTTCAGCTTCGGCTACGTCCTGAATAAAGACTTCACGGGTGCACCACAAGCTCGCTCCTCTATCGCCGGATCGTAAAGCCATGTGTTGAATTGTCGATCAGGGTGGTGACGACTCCCGTTGGGCCCGGTGCGGGAACTCCCGGACCCCACGCCCTTTCTGGTGTGATCTTCGTTTGTTGGATCGGCCGCTCACTTTGGCAGGTGTGTCGGCGCAGGTGGCCGCGATCCCTCGGGCCGTGGCTGGGTTTGCCCGCCTTATAGCATCAATAGCTGTCGCGCGGTGGCGATGATGTGGTCGGTGGTTTGGGATCGTCCGGTTGCCCAGTGTTCGTCGTATTGCTCCGGCCCGAGTGAGGCGCGAATGGTGGCGTCGGTTACTCGGGTTCGGAGCTCCGGTTCGAGGGACCAGTCGAACCGTGTTATTGGCGAGACGAGGCTGGCGGCGCCCAAAAGCTCGGCGGCTAGCCCGGGCCTCCCGGTGGTGAAGGCGACGGTGGACAGCAATGCGAGCGCGGATGCGGTTGCGGGTTGGGATTGGGCTCGGTCCGCGGTCGCGAGACTTTGGATGAGGAGGTCGATGGCGTCGGCCACGGCTCCGTCCTGTATTGCTACTTTGGCGAGGCCTTGTAGTGCCCATGCTTCGGACCAGTCGTCGGCGAGACGACGCTCCCATGTCAGGGCCTCGGAGAACCTGCGTCGGGCGCCGACGAGGTCGCCGGCGGCGAGGGCGACCTGACCGAGGTTGGTGAGGAACCAGCCGACGAGCCGGCTGTCGCCGCATTGGCGGACGCCGCGGAGTCCGTCCTCGAGGCGGTGTCGCGCCTCTATATAGCGGCCTTGGCGGCTGACCGTCATTCCCAGGTAGCCCAGGCCCATGGCCACCAGCCAGTCGTCGCCGATCGCGGCGGCCTGGTCTATCGCCTCGCGCAGGAGGGGCTCGCCGTGGTCGGCGTCGTCGGCGCGGCCGGCGGAGGCGCCCAGCAGCACCAGACCGAAGGCCACCGAGCGGGTGTCGCCGCTGCGGCGGTGGACCTCCGTCGCGGCGGTCAGGTGTTCCCGCACGGCATCTAGATCGCCGTGGACGAAGGCGCACTGGGCGACGGCGAGGTGCCCGGCGGCGCGAGCTTCGGCTGAGCCCGACGGCTCGGCGAGCATCGCCTCCAGGTTGCGCCGGGCTTCGTGGGTGTGGCCGCGGACCTGCCAGAACCGCCACAGGCGGGCGGCGGTGTACAACCCGGTGTCGACGTTGCCGCTTCGCACCGCCCATCGCAGCGCCTGCCGGATGTTCGGCAGCTCCGCCTGGACCAGGTCCAGCCAGCGCAACTGGTCTGGCCCGCGCAGCTGGGATTCGGCTTCCTCGGCCAGCGTCCGGAATGCGCTGGCGTGGGCGCCGCGCATCGTGGCGCTGCGCCCCGTCTGCTCGAGCTTGTCCCGGCTGTAGGTCCGAACCGTCTGGAGCATCTCGAAGCGTGGCTCGTCCCCTGGGGTACCGGCTACGCGCAGGAGACTTGCACGCAGCAGGGACCGGACCACGTCGACGAGCAGCCGGTGTCCCGGGCTGACCACCTGTTCGGCCGTGGCGATGGTGAATCCGCCTGCGAACACCGACAGGTCGCAGAACACGTCCTGTTCGCGTTGGTCGAGCAGGTGGTAGCTGGTGTCGATGGCGGCGCGCAGGGAGCGATGCCGGGCCGGCTGCTGTGCCGTGTCGTCGGCGAGCAGGTCGAGCTGCTGGTCCAGCCGGGTCATGATGGCCGCGGGCGACAGCAGGTCCACGCGGGCGGCCGCCAGCTCGATGGCCAGTGGCAGACCGTCGAGGCGGGCGCACAGCTGACCGACCGTGGTTGTCGAGGTGTCCGTCAGCTCGAACCCGGGTCTCGCCGAGCGCGCCCTCTCGACAAACAGCACAACCGCGTCCATGACGGCGACGACGTCGGGTGCGGCGCCCCAGCCGGGAACAGCCAGCGGCGGCACAGCCGCGATGCGCTCCTCCGCGATGCCGAGCGGGGTGCGACTGGTCACCAGCACGGTGAGACGCCTTGCGCACGCCAGGAGATGCGTCACGAGGCCCGCTGCCGGCAGGAGGTGCTCGAAGTTGTCGAGGATCAGTAGCTGCCGGCGCGTGGAGAGGAAGCGGGAAAGGGTTGCTGTGGCCTCCTCGGGTGCTCCTGGACGCACCCGGAAGGCGGCGCACACGGCAGACGCCACCAGCTGGGGGTCGGTCACCGTGGACAGGTCGACGATCGTGGCGCCGTGCTCGAAGTGGGGTTCGAGCTGGGAGGTGAGTTCGGCGGCGAGGCGGGTCTTTCCGGTTCCGGCGGGGCCGGTCAAGGTGACCAGCCGGGCCGCGTCTTCGGCAACAAGATGCCGCAGGCGGCCGAGCTCGGTCGTGCGGCCGACAAACGTCGTCACTCCGGGCCGACTGGTCCGCGGTTGAAGGGCTGCGTCCGGCGCGGAAGCATGCGTAGAGTCGGCGTTGGACGGGTCGTCGGGACTGGACGGTCTGCCGAGGTCCAGGGACGGTTCGTGCCGCAGGATCGCGTCGTGGAGGCGGCGCATCGGTTCGGACGGCTCCACGCCCAGCTGTTCGACCAGGGTTCGCCGGCCGTCGCGGAAGACGCGGAGGGCATCGGTCTGGCGGCCTGACCGGTAGAGGGCGAGCATCAGCTGGCCGCGCATCCTCTCGTCGGTCGGGTGGTCCTGGACCAAGGACTCGAGTTCGCTGAGCACAGCGTGATGCCGGCCTGCCTGAAGGTCCAGCTCGCATCGACGCACGAGTGCCCGGGTGCGCAACCCCTCCAGGCGGGTGATCTCGGGCTGGGCGAACGGCTCGTCGGCGAAGTCCTCCAAAGCGCCCCCGCGCCACAGGCCGAGGGCCTGACGCAGCAGCCGCGCCTCGTCCTCCTCGCGGGCCCCCTCGGCCTGTATGAGCAAGCGGTGGAACGTCGCGGCGTCGAGGGCGTCCGGTCCCACGAGCAGGGTGTATCCGGTGGGGCGAGTCAGCAGCATCCCGTCCGGGAGGACCTGCCGCAGCTTGGAGACGTAAGTCTGCAGAACCTTACGGGCGCTGACCGGAGGCCGCTCCCACAGGTCATCGATCAGCCGGCTACCAGAGACAGTGGTGCCCGACTTCAGCAGCAGCAGCACAAGTAACGCCCGCTGCTTCGCGGCGGACACCGGGACGGCCGCACCCTCATGGAGGACCTCGAAGGGGCCCAGAACCCGGAACTCCATCAGCACGCCCCTCGACCAAGCAGGTTCCGACGGCGTGCGGCGGGCCGCTGTACCACGGCTATACCGCGGCTAGACCGGCGTGCGGTGACATAGCCACAGACCAAACGACGGATCCTCAGCAACCCCGCCCCCGGCTCGTCCGTCCCGCGCAGTCCGCGCAACAGCCGGGCGACAAAGCCGGACCCGCACTCGGTCGGCCTACTGGACACAAGAAGGAGCGTGGCATGCCGACAATCAGCAACGCCAGCATTGGTCAGGTCGCGTACCAGACCCGAGGCGAAGGCAGGACCGCCCTATTGATCATGCACGGCTGGGCCGGCTCCGGCGGGTACTTCGACACCATGGTCGAACAGCTTGCCCCGGACGAGGTTTACAGCATCGCCTTCGACCTCCCCGGGCACGGACGTTCGACCCCTCCACCCGGTCCGTACACGCCCGATCTCATCGCCGACTCAGCGATTGCGGTCGCGGACGCCGCGGGAGCCGACACCTTCGTCCTCCTCGGGTTCAGCATGAGCGGCAAGTTCGCGCAGTACGTCACCCACCGCCACCCCGACCGGGTGCTCGGACAGATCCTCGTCTCCGGATGCCCCGCCGGGCCCATCCAGCTGCCCGCCGAGCTCGTCGACGACTGGTGCGCCCGCGCCGGCGACGCCGACCGACTCGCTGACGTCAGCCTCAGCTGCGCCACCCGCCCCATACCCGCACCCGTGCTCGAGTCCATCGGCCGAGACGCCGCCCTCGTCGCGGCCTCCGTGCTCCGGGACACCATCGACCTCACCGCCACCTCCGACTTCGCCGAAAAGGTCGCCGACTCCCGCACCCCGACCCTGGTCGTCGGCGGAGCAGGGGACTGGATGTTCCCGCCGGACGCCCTACGCGACGGAGTCGTCGCCCCGCTCGCCCGCGCCCGACTCGAGATCCTCGACTGCGGACACGAGATCCCCGTCGAGGCCCCCACCGAGCTCGCCGGACTCATCACCGGATTCATCGAGGAGTGCCGCTTCGTCGAGTCCATCCCGACCACACGGACCTGAACGAGACGCCCGCCCAGGTTTCTCGAGAGGAACTGCAGTGGTCCGAACCAACCACCCACACGCGACCGACGGGCAGAAACCGGCAGCGTCGGAGCGGGCCTCCGGAGGCGGCGACCGAACCACGGGAGCTCTCGGGCACGAGCCGCTCCGAGCGACCAAAGGCGACGCCAGGCGCTTCACGCGGAGCTCGCCGGCGAGGTTCAGTGTGGTCTCCCTGGCCGATACCAAGGCTTTTGGGATGGTGCTCGTCAGCGTCGTACTCACTTTGACGTCGGGATGCTCAGCTGCTGCAGACCGGGCACAAGTTCCGACCGCTACGTCGACCTCGCACGACGAAGTCGCATCAGCGACGCCTACGGCCACGAGCTTCGAACGCCTCGACTACCGGTTCCGCGCTCCCGGCGGCTGGTTGGCGACCGAGGGCTCCCTGCCATGGGACCTCGGGGCCCCACCGGGGAAACCCATCTTTCCCTCCAGCGGAAACCGTCAGCCTAGGTAGATCGGGACTGATGGGCGGGCGGTTCCATCCCAGCCGCGCTAGCACTGCGTGTTCGTCGCGCCGAACGGATCCACTCGGTATTCCCCTCGCGACCCGCCCCTGTCGCAGCGTCGATCAACGATCCAGAGCAATGTCGGAGAACGGAAAGGACCAGATATGAGCAAGACCGTGACGGCGACCATTTCGGACGATGTCCTTGCCTCTGACAGTGCGGACTCAGATCGGATCGTCTACTCCAACTATTTCGTTCCCGTGCTCGTGACGGCCAACGACCAGACTCCGCTGATCCCGGTGCTTGTGAAACAGCAGATCCTCGAGCTGATCCTCCATGGGGACCTCAGTAGAGATCGCCTCGACGTGATTCTCCGCGAGCTCAAGGTGCCCGAGACTTGGGCCGCGAACGGCATGGATCAGGCTCTCGCGCAACTGACCAGGGCGCCGGTTAGGCCGAAGGTGCTATCGGTCCGGGCGGGAACCGAAATGCACATCGACCAGGATGTCCTCACCCAGGTCGCACGTACCCTCACAGAAGCGGACTACTACCTGGACTCGATCGGCCGGGACCTCGACCCCGCCCAACAGTCGCTGCTCAAGACCGCGTCCGGGCGGCTCGCGTGGGCTTCGGAAAAGCTCCGGGAGCCCGCAGCTGAGGCTGTCTACCCGGGTCGCGAGACAGCAGCAGAACCTCCTCCTCCAAACCTGCGGCCCGACGCCGACCTCGAGCTCGTCGCGGGACTGTTGAAATCGACGGTGGGCGTCGCGTTCCTCGACCGCACACGCATCACCCCGGCTGGTTTCGCCATCGGTGAGCACGTCTACGCCCTCGGGTTGACGCCCGGGGAGGAGGCCGTGCTTGAGCAGAAGACCTTCACTAAGCGACAGACGACTTTCGAGGAGCAGACCGAGCAGGAACGACAGATCGACCTCGAGCTGTCGAGCGCCTATAGCACCGAGCTGCAAGAGGGGCTGGAGCGGCAACACTCGCGAAGCGACACCTGGGGTTTGCACGTCAACCACACGGGGTCGTACGCCAGCCCCATCTCGCCCTACGGCCAGTGGAACGCTAACCACACGATCGACGCCACGAAGAACGTCGAAGACGCGAGCGCGGAGGCTCGGCGCCGTTCCGTCAAGGACGGCCAGCAGTCGAGCAGCAAGGTGGCGGCGCGCTACCGCACCCAGCACAAGACGGTCTTCAGGTTGACGATGGAGCAGGTGTTCGAGGCGACCTCTCGGCGCACGATCCGCAACCCAAACCGCACCACACCAATAACCTTGCACTACTTCAAGGTTCTCCAGCGCGTCCGGCTCCGCCAGGAACGGTACGGGGTGCGGTTGTGTTGGGCACCGAGTGTGGCTGACCCCGGTGCCGGGTTGGACGCCCGGGTACGGGAAGGGCGTCGGCGAATCCTCGACGCCGCTGTAAACGGCCTGCCGCCGAGGCCGGACCAGCCGGTACCTGCCAGCGCCACGCCCGGGGGAAAGTCCACCGAGGTTGAGGAGCAGACCGGGTGGTCCCGGCGCACCTACGCCAACCAACAGAACCCTCTGAATGGCCAGCGGTCCGACTACGACGTCGACATCACCGTTGAGGACGGATGGACCTGGGACCGCGAGGTCAAAAACATCATCATCGACCCCTCGCTAACGACCCGGACGCCCGGGACGTTCGACATCTACCGTTCCGGACGGCCCACCCTGGCCGACGGAAAGGTCCAGGTGACGGTGCATGTCGACGCGGGCGATCGACCTGGCGCCCAGCCCATCATTTTCCAGGTCGGAGTTCGCTGCGTCCGTGACAAGGAGATCCCTGAAAAGGCCAGCGACGACACGGTGTACCAAGCTGCCCTCGAGGACTGGCGTATGCGTGTCAAGGACTGGGACGTGGCAAACGAGAAGGCCCTCGACGACGCGCGGCGCGCAGCCGACACGTTCGAGCACGAGATGTTTGCGACGTTCTCGCCGGTGAACGAGATGGTCAGCCAGCTCGTCGAGCGCTACTTCAAACCGAGCAAGCGGCAGATTCCCTACGAGGCCTGGGAGATCGACTACTGGCAGCGGCTCTTCGACTGGGAGCGCGCCTCATACGCGACCTACCCGCAGTGGTGGTCAGGACATCCGGCGCGGGACCCGCTGCGCGACCCAGCCGACTTCATAAACGCAAGCTGGGCCAAGCTCTACCTCCCCGTCCGGGTCGGCCTGGAGAAGGCAGCTTTGAGGTGGATCTTCAGCTGGGCGGCCGCCGCCCAAGTGGATCCCGCCGTGGCCAAGCGCCTTGATGAGGTCGTCGCGCAGGTGACCGACTTTCGCCGCGAGGTACTGGGTGCAGCCGACGAGGTCGGCGCCCTCGCTGCACCGTGCGCGAAGGTCGAGGAGCCGTTCGCCTGCCTCGCCGAATGGACCGAGCTGATGCCGACCGACGGAACGCACGTCGAGGTCGTCCTCGGCGCCACCTCTGCGGCGGACGAGGCGACCGCGGCAGAGACCGCTTCGGCGGCAGCGCTGCGCGGCGCACGACTGGAGAACGAGAAGGCCATCGCACGCCTTCGAGACAAGGCTTTGGAGCGGATGAGCGACGCCGCCACGATTCGAGTGCACGTCGACGTCCCGGGTCGTGATGACTGACGCCGGGACCAGCTGACCATGCCACGCGCCGCTCTGGGGATGCTGGAGGACAACGACTACCTCAGCCCGCGAGAACGGGCTGAGCGCCGGGAAGCGAAGATCGCCGAACTCTTCGGTCGCCGGCTCACCCCCGACTGGTTCCGGCGCAGCGGCGACTATTGGTGTCTTCCACACGAGATGAGCGTCGCGATCATTGGCGGGGGCTTCGCAGGTTTGGCCGCCGCCTGGTACCTGGCGGCGTGCGGCGTCCGGGTAACCGTCTACGAAGCGTCGGAACGGGTCGGCGGTCGTGTGCTGACCGACCGCAACTTCATTCCCGGCAAGGTAGTCGAGGCCGGGGCGGAACTCATCGGGGAGAACCACGCGCTTTGGTGGTACCTCTCACGCGAGTTCCGGCTTGAGCTACAGGAGCTGTCCGACTACGGCCTGGACGACCGCCTTCGGTACGGCGACCACGAGCTCGACACCCGTGAGAAGGAGCAACTCAAACGCGCGCTGCCGGGCCACTTCCGGACGATCGGCAAACAGGCCCGGTCCATCAGCGAGACGACCCCATGGTCGTCCTCCGGCGCCGGCCGGTTCGACGCTATGTCAGTCGCGGACAAGCTCGATGAGCTGTTCGGCCCAGCCTCAAACACCGAGCGACACTGGTTCGAGTTCACGCTAGCCAACGATTGCTGCGCTCCTGTGGCCCGGCAGAGTTACCTCGGACTGCTCGCCTCGGTTAGCGCGGCACGCATGGGAAGCGACCAGCGCGGGATGTTCGGGTACTGGCTCTCCACGGAGACCCACCGCTGCGTCGGTGGAAACCAGCAGCTAGCGGAACGGATCGCGGAAGGCCTGCCTGACGTACGACTACGCACCACTGTGACCCGCGTTAACATCAGATCCTCCAGAGGGCGCAGGGCAGTCCATCTGACCTCCGTGCGCACTGGCAGCACAAAGCCCCTGATGGCTGCGGATTACGACTTCGTTGTCCTCGCGACAACACCACCGATGTGGCGTGAGATCGAGTTCCACCCCACACTCGGCGACTTCTCAACAACGATTCAACCTGGACCGGCCGTCAAGTACCTGGCACGGTACCCGAACGCCTTCTGGGCTCCCGGGGCACCAAACGCGAAATGGGACAGGCTCGGCTCGGTCTGGGAGGGCACCGACAAGCAACGGGAACCCGGAGGGTTCGGACTGACCGTCTTCTCCGGAGGGCCTTACGTGCTCCAACCTGACGAGTACGCACCAGGCCTCGCGACCCTGTATCCGGGGGGCCAGGCCACCGCAACGCAGTTCGTAGATTGGCCGAACATCCCCCATATCAAATACGGGTACGGCGTACCCGCTCCCAGCGAAGTCACCACAATCCAACGCAGGCAGGCAGGACCCTTTGCACAATGGCTCTATGTCGCCGGGGACCACTCGTCCAGCGGATTCTTCGGCTACATGGAGGGCGCACTACTCACCGGTGCCCGTGCCGCCCGCGATATCGTCATAAAGTGGGCCCTCCCTTGCGACCTGCCCGAACCTCCCGGCAGTCCTGACAATGACGCCACCCAGTCTGACGTGCCGTTCCGCTTCGAATAAGTCGCGCACCACTTACGGCAGCGGTCAGAAGGGTACCTGCTGGAACAAATCAATTGGCACACCGGGTGAGGGTCGGAAATCGTGCCGCCAAGGGGTGCGACCCGGTCACCTCGCGCGGGACCAGGTAACTGGCCGGGACCTTGCCCGCCGCGACGCGGCCAAGTTTCCGATCAAAGCCAAACTCGACCCAATTCGTCCATCGATGAGCTCCCGGCCGCAGGTCGCGATAGAGGGTGAAAGGATCGCGCGGCATGCCGCGTTGAAGATAAGTGAACTTGCACAGTCCTAGCCCCTGCACCGGATGCGGCCTTGCGGGTGCCACGTGGTTATGTGGTGTCCAAGGGGCTTGGCTTCGCTCAGGCGCCACAGCCTTGGGTCTTTGGCTTGCAGAAGGAGGCGTCCGTGATGGAGTCGGTGATTTGGTCGCCGTGGCGGGTGAGTGTGATCGAAGATCCGATTGCCGGGGGCGGGGCTCCGGTGTTGGGGCCAGCTTTGACCGCGGTGACCTGTCCGGTGGCCGTTGCCTCGGTCGGGGATGTTCCTGTTACCGAGGTCAGCTGGTAGTCCATCGTCAGTTCGGGGGTGCAGCAGCCGCTGTAGACCTCCTCATGAACACGGCCTTGGGGGCTGACGGTCAGCGACCGAGTGTGACCGGTCCATGATCCGGCGAACGTGGTCTGCAGGGTGGGGGACAGGTCTTGCTGGGTGAAGACTTTTCCGGCGTCGCAGAGCCCCCTCAGGTTTTCCGGGACGGTGGCGGTCGTGCTGGGGGTTCCGCGTGACCGGCAGAGCCAGCCCTTACCGCCCCAACCATAGCTGTAGGGGGCGCCGGCAGCGGCGGAGTGGACGGTGACCGGTGAGGTGGTCAGCTTCTTCGTGAACGTCTGCCCGGCGATGACCAGGTCCGCGACGAGGTCGAGGGTCACGTCTTGGTCCATAGCGTCGACGGTCAGGTTGATCACTTGTTGTTCGCCGGCGGCGAGCGTGAATGCCAGCGGCTGCTGGTCCTTGCCGTCGGCGCCGGTCGTGACCGCCACGTCGTTGTCGGCAGCCCGAATCTTCCCTCCGATGCTGTTGATTCCCTGACTGTTTTCGCACTCGATGACCACTCCGGGACGGGCCGGCGAGGTTGAGAGAACGGTGGCTCGGATGTTGAGTACCTGTATCGCTCCCGCTGATCGGGGTGCGGTGTTCTCCAGGGAAAGCCGCTCGTAAAGCCGTAGCGGCGTCCAATCCCGGAGAAAGGTGGGTTCGGCGGACCCGCACCCGTAGAAGTTGTCGATGGCCGGCAGCGTGACCCCATATGGTGCCAGAACGTCAGAAGACGCCTGCCAGGCTCGCCCGCTGGTCTGCGGCTGATCGACGACGGCAAGCGAGTCCGGCGACGGCCCACTGTTGAACAACAGGCCCCTCAGCTGGCCGCTGAGGGTGAAGACCGCGGAGCCCAAACCCAAGACGACAACCAGCGCCGCGACGATGCCGGTGGGGCGGGTCAGAAATTCTGTGAACCGCCTCCCGGCGCTCGGCACGGTGTGCTCGCCGATACCGGATGACTCTCTAGCCTGATCGTTGTCGCGTCCCCCACCGGCTGGACGAGCCTCCTCGACGGCCGGCGGCGTCTTCTTGCCCTTCTTGGGCGCCACATAACGACGATAGCGCTCGGATCATCACGGAGGCTGGGTTGTGTCGATCGAAGCATGCGCGTGAAGCCGTTCCGCGCCTCGGCAGACCCCACCTTGCCCGCCGGAAGGGACGAGCACGCGACAGTGCGCCGGCACGCGGTCGTGGGACGGACGCCTGCAGCGCCCTCGAGTGGCCCAGGTCATGGAGCGACCACCGGCGTGAACTACCGTTCGATGGACGTCAGCTGGGTCTGGTCCGGGGCTCTGCCGACTCGAGAAGGGCCAGACGGTATGCAGTGACCGCTCGGCGGCGACTCCGCGACAGGCGGTCCGACCTAAGGGGCAGCGAGCCGAGGACGATCCCGACGAGCACGACCGGCAGAATGCCCCTCTTTGGCGTTGATCTAGATCGGGGCTACCGACTGAACCGACTGAACCGACTGGGTGGGCGGCGGCGTCCGATCCGGAGGGGCCTCCCGCCGTTAACAGCGGCGTCATCCAGGACACAGCGTCGCGGCATGCCTCGCGCCGCCCGTAACCGCGCACTCGTAGACTGGACCCCGGACGCGGGTCCCCTCGAGGCATGGTCGGCCGCCTTCATGGCCGATGGATGGCGCCACGAGTTCAACGACGACAAGGAAGGCGTCGAGGTGGTGAAAAATGGACGGACGCTGCGCCGCTTCGCTCTAGTCACCGACCAAGATCCACAGCACACCACGCCACGATCCTGAGCCGGCCGCCGAATAGCCACAAGGGTCGACGGCCGTCGTCTCCGACCTCATCTGCCACTCCGTCGCTCGCGCCACCAGCTGACAGAAGCGGGTGAATGCACACACAAGGCTGGGCACCTGCGTCTTACTGGGCTGCTAGAGACTCGCGGTAGGACCGGTGTCTGGCCTGACTCGGTTCAGGTGCCCGGCGGGACGCTCTTAATTGGGCTGCCCACCCCCGTGTTGGGGGTGTGGCTCACCATCGGTTTGCAGCCTGCCGGGTGCCGTGACGAGGCGTGGCTCAAGAAGGGACTGCCCTGCTCGTAGTAGCGCTGCCCACCTCGCCGTCCTCATTGGTACGACCGCAGGCGGGAGCTGCATATGGTGCAGGTGATCATCGGGGTGGACCCACACAAGCTGTCGGCGACGACTAGCAGGACGCGTGCCGGTTCCGGTCGGCGAACCGGGTCACGTCGCCGACGTCGGCCAGGGTCCGGGCTGCGACCACGGGTCCGACACCACACAGGTCCATCAACCGGGACCGGCGAGCGAGGACCAACGTCTTGAGCTCAGCGGTGGCCCACTTGATCTTCGCGTCGACCGCGACCAGCTCAGCCAGCTCCTCGGCCGCGACCCGGCGGCGGGTCTTGCCGGCAACGTCTCGCGGGCGCACGGACGCCAGCATTGCCTTGGCCTGCAACGCAGTGATGTCCTTCTTCGCCTGCCCCGGCAGCAGCTCCGCCAGCAGCGCCTGCAGTCGGTCGACGGTCTGAACCCGACGCCTGGTCAACGCCTCACGCCGGTCGGCCAGGATCCGCAGCGCCTCCAGCTCCCCGTCGACCTTCAGGACCCGCAGCCCTTCGGTTCGCACGGCGACCATGGCGATCGAGTGGGCATCCAGGGCGTCGGTCTTGCGGTTGTGGCCCGCCTACGACATGTCGAACACCCGAACCCGAGCCGCCAGCTTGGCCGGCACATCCACCACCCGCTCGCCAGCCTCCAGCAACCGCTGCGCCAGCGGCCGCCCCACACCGTTCGCGCCCTCCACCGCCCAGGTCCGCTCCGGCCACGACGCCGCATAGCGACGCATCGCTTTATAGCCAGGCTGGTCAGTGCTGAACCGCCCAGCCCCCAGCAACCGCCCATCCTGGTCGACGACCTCGACTGACCGGCACCGCCCCGTTGGACGCATCGTCGGGTGAGCAGAATCGGCACCGGCTGTCCCGGGCCGGGAACCGGCGGATGAACCACATGATCCACATCGCCGTGATCAGCCAGATCCGCGTCGACAGCGAAGGCCGGGCCTACGACCGGGCCAAGCGAGCCGACGGCAAGAAGCCGATGGAAGCCGTGCGATGCCTCAAGCGCCGCATCTCAGACGCCATCTATCAACAACTCGTCGCCGACCAACAACGCGCCGACCTCGACCAGATGCCGATGCCGCAGGCGGGCCCGGGAGGGCACTGCGGGGCGTCTCATGAATCCAGCGCGGCCGGCTCCCACCCGCTCACCAGCACTTCGGATCAGCCACTTCCCGTACCCCCACCAACGACGCTACGCCGCCCGATGCCCAGCCGGAAGACGGAGCAGGTACGACAGCTCGAACCCACTCCTTGACACAGAAGGGAGCCGGTAGGGGTCACGTCTAAGGGGCGCCGTGAGCACCTCCTGACGGCATGTTGATGGAGCGTGCCAGCGGGTCATGGGACGTCCGACTCTCGGCCGGGCGATTTTCGGTCGGCTGTTGTGGGTGGCTGTACTGGGGCGGGTTTCGGTGTCGTCGCTGCGGACGCTGGACTATTGAGTCGCCTTCCAAGGACCGACCCGGTGCGTTGCAGCACAACGCCGTAGCCCTCAGCAGTCCCGAGACCTGAGCTAGGACGGGCTCGGTAGAAGATCGGGTAGAGGTCGAGCGCGAATCAGCGTGCCATCCTCCCCGACAGGCCTCTGACCTGCGCACATGGTGGGCCCCGTGGGGCTCGAACCCACAACCTACGGATTAAAAGTCCGCAGCTCTGCCAGTTGAGCTAGAGGCCCGTACTCGCCAGGAGCCTAAGGCAGCCACACCGGTCAGGGTGCGCCGGTGAGCAGCCCGACCACCTCGTCCTAGGTTGACCCCTTCCACGCCAGTGCCCGAGCGGGGCAGAGCCGGACGGCGATGTCGCCGAGCTCCGGGTCCACGACCGACGAGTGCACGATCGGGTACCCCCACTCGTCCAGGCCGACCTCATCGGGAAGCAGGCTCGCGCAGATGCCGTGACCGGTGCAGGCGATCCGGTCGACCGTGAGCGCCGCCGTGCTCCGGACGTCAGACGGCGACGGCATGGGTCCTCCTCGATCGAGAGGCGACGAGACAACCCCCGGAGCGGTGCGCGTCGACCTCGTCGGCGAATGCGCGCAGAGCGCTTCGCGCATACCCGGCGACCCCGTCGGGGAACCGGCAGGCGCCCCGCCCCGGCAGCAGCCCGAGTCTCGACTGAAGCCGTGGCCAGCCGGCCCGGTCCAGATGCCCGGCGGCCAGGAGTCGGAGGTCCTCCGCGAGGGCCGGAACCCCGAACATGCACGGCCCGCACTGGCCGGCGGACTCACCGGCGGCCTGGTCCAGCACACGGCTGACGTGACGGAGCGGGCACTCGTCGTCGCCGAGGACGTGCACAGTTCCCGGCCCGGGAGTGAGCTCGTATGCGGCGAGCCCGGCCCGCGACCACGTGGCACTGTCGGTCTCGGCGGCGGACAGCCAGCCGCCGCTGAGGCCCCCGATCCCGACGCCGCCCACCGGCCGGTCGGGCGAACCGGCCGCCGAGAGCAGCTCGCCGACCCCGACGCCGGCCTCGGTCTCGACGACACCGGGAGAGTGCACGGCACCCGAGACCGAAGCCAGGCGGGGGCCGGGTTCGTCGACGGTCCCGAACGACCGGAACCAGTCGACGCCGCGGTCCCCGATCTGGGCGACCCGCCAGACCGTCTCCGCGTTGAGGACGACGGTCGGCGGCAACGCCCGTCCGGACGGGTCGGTCGAGCCGAACACCACCGGAACCCGCTTGGTCATCGGGCGGGCCAGGCCGCCGTTGGCCAGCGACACGAGCGAGCTCTCCTCCGAGGAGACGTACCGATGTGGCACCGACAGGACGTCGAGCCCGGCCGAACGGAGGACCGCCTCGGCCCGCCCGCCGCGCCCCGCCGCATACCGGATGCCGTTGCGGCCCAGGAGGTTAGCGCCCTGGACGAGCTCGTCGAGGTGGTTCATGACGACGAACTCGTCCTTGACGGCGCCGTACTCGCCGTCGCAGGCGTTGACGATGAGGGTGGCGCCGGCGGACGACGCGGCGCGGACCTTGACGGCGGTGCCGAACCCTGCGCCGCCGCGTCCGGTGAGCCCGGCCTCCTCCAGCAGGTCGACCAGCGCCGCGGTCATGACCACTCCTGCAGGGCGACGGCCCGACGACGCTGGGTGTCGGGGTCGGTCGCGAACAACCGCCAGCCGATGGCCGCGACGCCGGCGACCGCCGACGCGATGGTCAGGCCGCGGAGCACCGGCTCGTCACCCGTGCTCATGGCGATGCCGTGGACCACGGCGAGCGGCCAGAACGCGAACGCCGTGAGATGGACCGTCCGCCAGAGGCGTTCGGGCAGCCGGTGTCTCAGCAGGGACGTGATCATGACGGCCGCGGCGAGGTCGACGGCGATCGTTCCGAGCCCGACCCACGCCGACTCGTACCCCGATGTGAAGGGAACGATGACCGAGATCGCGTCGATGTCGACGTACGACTCGACGACGGCCGTGACGATGTGGACCACGAGGAACACCGAGGCGCCCAGCGCCAGGGACCGGTGCAGGCCCATGACGACGGCCGAGCGGATGCCCTGCGGCGGCCGACGGGAGGCGGTGAGCATTCCCAGGACGAGGACGACCGTGAGCATGACGACACTCGCGACGCCGGTCGCTCGGGACACGAACCAGAGGATCTCGTTCATGCCGCTCGCCGTTCGGGGCTGGGCCACCCGGGAGTGACGACCGTCCGGCCCACACGGCTGTCGAGGCGGGCGGGAATCCCGTGGCCCTCCAGCCATTCCGGTGCCTCGTCGCCGAGGACCACTGCCGCGGTGCTCGCGGCGTTCGCCTCGACGGCGGAGACGCCGGCGCAGGTCACTTGCGACCACATGCGCGACGCGGTCCGCCCGGTCCGCGGGTCGACGATGTGGTGCCGATGCTCGCCGTCGGCGACCCAGGCGCGGCGACGCGTCGATGATGTCGCGACGGCCTGGCCACTGCTGACGACGACCTGGCGGACCACGCCGTCCTCGTCCTCGACGCCGATGTCCCAGCCCCCGATCGGCAACAGCCCGGACACGGCGATGTCGCCGCCGAGGTTGACGAGAACGCCGCCGGGGAGCTCACGGCCCAGGCGCGCGGCGATGAGGTCGGCCGCGTAGGCCTTGGCCGTCGCGCCCAGGTCGAGCACCGTCCCGCGGGGCAGCCTCAACCGACGCGTCGACGGGTCATAGCCGACGGTGCGCCAGCCGGGGACGGTGGCCTCGTCGGTGGCGCCGGCGGCTCCCACCCCGCCGCGCGATCGGACCGCGTCGAGGTCCATGTCGTAGCCCGAGGCGACGACGGCCTGCCCGACCGTCGGGTCGACGAGACCGTCGGTGATGTCGGCGGCGTGCAGGGCCGCGGCGATACAGCCGCCGAGCAGCTCGGAGACGACGACGTCGACGTCCGCGTCGGCGGCGGCGGTGGTGATGGCCGAGATCTCGGAGTCCGGCCGGAACCGGGACGCCACCCGGTCGAGGTCCTCGACCATCGCCTCGGTCATGGCGGCCGCGGCCGGCAGCGTCGCGGGGTCGGTGGTCAGCACGCTGTTGGTGCAGCCGATCGCGCGGAACGTGTGCTGGTAGATCGTCATCAGGAACCCTTCGTCGTCGTGCTGGCGCTGTTGGCCGAGCTGCTGACCGAGCTGGTGCTGCCGAACGCCGAGGTCTCCGAGGAGCTCGACGAGCCGGACGTTCCGGCCCCGCTCGCCGTCGATGTGGCGACGGTCCCGGTCTGGCTCGACGCATACGCGTCGGCGAGGTGGAGCCCGAGCCCGCCGGCGGTGAGCGTCGTCGCGAGGAGGACTCCGGCGGTCCAGCGTCGCGTGGTGGACAGGGCGCGGTTGGCGCGTCGGCTGGTCATGCGGGGAACCCTTCCGGCCCCGCCAAGGCCGATCCTGTGAGCCTGTTGTGACCCCCCGATGACCGTCGGTGGCCGTGGCTAGGGTCGGCTCGTGAGCCCTCGTCAGAACCGCGTCACCCCCACCGGAGAGATCGTCGCGATCCCTCTGCGTGGCAGCTGGATGGGCAACCGCGGGATCCTCCACGACGACGCCGGCCAGGTCGTCCGCAACCACGCGAGCAGCCTGTGGATCACCTGCGCCCTGTCGTTCAGGGGCTGGCGAGCCTTCCAGTGGCAGCCGCACCACTACACCGTCCTGTTCTTCCACGACGAAGCGGTGTCGCTGGCCGCGGGCCACCGCCCGTGTGCGCTGTGCCGGCGCGAGGCCTACGACGCATACCGGCAGTCGCTGGCCACCCACGAGCACGCAAAAGTGTTGTCGGCCAAGGAGATCGACACTCGGCTGCACGGTGAGCGACTCGTTCCCCGCACGAGGACAAGGCGGCTCCACGAGCTGCGCTGGCCCGACGTCCCCGTCGGTGCGTTCGTCACGCTCGACGACGCGCCGCATCTGGTCAGCGCCGACAGCGTGGTCCGGTGGACGACACAGGGGTATGCGGACAGCGCGCCCCGGCCGCGCAGCGGGACGGCCGCGGTCCTCACCCCGCCCGCCAGCGTGGCCGCACTGCGGGCCGGCTACCAGCCGCAGCTCGGGCGCTGACCGGCTGACCCGGATCAGGGTGCGGTCAGGGTCGGGTCAGGGTTGATCCCACCTGTGCGGGAGCGGTGCGCGGCTCACGATGGACCCATGACAACGACACCCGCTTCCCCCCAGACTCCGGCGCTCGACCGGTTCTTCGACACCCTGCGGCGCAGCTCGGTGACGCGGTCCCAGGACCGGGTCATCGCGGGCGTCTGCTCGGGCATCGCCCAGCGTCTCGGCGTCTCCGCCGCCATCGTCCGCGTCGCCGCGGTCATCCTCGCCGTGTTCGGCCCCGGCGTCTTCCTCTACCTCCTCGCGTGGCTGTTCCTGCCGCGCTACGACGGCCAGGTCCGCCTCGAGCGCGCCGTCCGCGGCGGCGAGGCCTCCTCGATCGTGCTGCTCGTCGTAGCCGCTCTGGCCATCGTCCCGGACCTGTTCGGGCACTGGCACATGGGCCCGTGGCCGCTGGTCGGGCTCGTGGTCCTCGCGATCGTCGGCTTCAAGAAGGGCTGGTGGGGCCAGCACCGCTCCGGCCACGCCGGCAGCCCGTGGCACCAGGCCACCACGCCGACCTCAACCCCTCCCACCACTCCTCCGAGCACGCCGCCGTCCGAATCTCCCCAGGACGCGCCGCGGGTCTGAACCGAGCCTGAGGGGGCAGGCGAGCTGGGCTCGACCCCGGCTCGCCCAGGTTCAGGCAGGGGCGGGTATGCCGAGTGCTGACGGCATACCCGCCCCTTTCGGGTGCCCGTGGCCCGGTCGGTTCGTGGCGGTACGGAACCCAAGCTCCGCCAACAACTGCGCACGTGATGAGAAGTAGCGGGCCTCCATCCGAAATGTCCGAATACTTCTCACCACGTGCGGAGTTGTTGGCAGCGAGGGGCTAGGCGGTGTGGATGGACGGGGTCCAGCCGACCTGGACCAGGTGGTAACCGTCCCGGGTGAGCATCCGGGCCCGGCCGGGGACCGCGGGCACCGCGCGCAGCTGGCCGACGAGAGCGCCCTCGGAGGCGTCGCCGCTGAGCAGCAGGCCGGGCTGGGCGAGGTCGCGCAGGCCGGTGACGAGGTTGTCGTACATGCGACCGGCACCGCCGGTGCGCCGGGCGACGACGACGTGCAGGCCGATGTCCACCGCCTGCGCGAGCAGGGGGACCAGCGGGTCGAGCGGGTTGCCCTGGCTGGTGGCGACGAGCTCGTAGTCGTCGACGATGACGAACGCCTCCTTGCCCTCCCACCAGGACCGGTTGCGCAGCTGCTCCGGCGTGACGCCACCGCCCGGCAGCCGGTCGCGGAGGAACTCGGCCAGGCCGCCGGCCAGCTCAGCCGCCGTCTGGGCGTTGGTGGCGTAGTCGGCGACCCACTCGTCGGGGAACTCGCCGAGGTTCGCGCGCCGGTAGTCGACCATGAACAGCTGGGCCGTCTCCGGCGTGTAGAGCCGGGTCACCTCGGACATGTAGGTCCGCAGCAGCGCCGACTTGCCGGACTGCCCGTTGCCGAACACCAGCAGGTGGGGGTCGCGGTTGACATCGAGGCCGACCGGGGCGAGCGCCCGCTCGTTGATGCCCAGCAGCATCGTCGTGGTGGCGGGCGCGAGCCGGCGGACCTCCTGCTGGGTGATGAGCGTCGGCAGCAGCCGCAGCTTGGGGCCGGCCGGGCCGGACCAGGCGTCGCGCACGGCGGTGACGAGCTTCTGCACGCCGCTGCCCAGCGACCCCGCGTTGTTGTCGCCGTCGACCCGCGGGAGGGCGCCGAGGAAGTGGTACTTCGCCTGCATGATGCCGCGGCCGGGACGTTCGAGCGGGATGTTGGCGGCCAGCTTGCGGTCGATCTCGGAGTCCATCGCGTCGCCGAGCCGGAGCTCGAACCGCGTCCCGAGGACGTCGCGCACCCCGGTGCGGTAGTCCATCCACCGGGTCGCGCTGGTGACCAGGTGGACGCCGAAGGTCAGGCTGCGCTGGGCCAGCACCTGGAGCTCGCCCTCGAGCTCGTCGAAGTCCGAGCGGATCGTGCCCCACCCGTCGACGACGAGGAAGATGTCGCCGTAGCCGTCGTCGACTTCTCCGAGCGCGCGGCGGCTGCGGTAGGTCTCGATGGTGTCGATGCCGTTGGCCCGGAAGTACTGCTCGCGGGCGTCGACGATGCCGCCCACCTCGGCGGCGATCCGGGTGACGACGTCAGACTCCGACCGCGTGCCGATGCCGGCGATGTGGGGCAGGTCGCGCAGGCCGGTGAACGTGCCGCCGCCGAAGTCGAGGATGTAGAACTGCACCTCGCGAGGGGTATGCGTGAGGGCCAGTCCCGTGACGATGGCCCGGAGCAGCGTGGACTTCCCAGTCCGGGGTGACCCGACGACCGCGACGTGGCCGGCGGCACCGGACAGGTCGGCGCGCAGGATCTCGCGCTTCTGCTCCCGGGGCATGTCCACGGTACCGAGCGGGAACCGCAGCGGCCCGCGCGAGCGCCAAAGCCGGGACACCAGGCCAAGATCCGGATCGACAGCCAGGTCCGGGAGCATCTGGTCGAAGGTGTCGGGGACGTCGAGCGGCGGCAGCCACACGCGGTGGGCCGCAGGCCCGTGGCCCGTCATTCCCGCCACGGCGATGTCGAAGACGGTCCGCTTCTCCGCGGGTGCGGCCACCGAGGACACCTCGGCCGCGCGAGACGCCGCCGCCTCCTCCTGCTCCAGCCGGGAGACGACCTCGCCGGGAATGAACGGGAGGGCCTCGCGGCGGGCGGTACTGACCCGGCCACCCGCGACCCGGCGGACGACGCGCGGCGGACCGGAGACGTAGGCCGCCTTGAACCGCAGCAGAGACGACTGGTCGGGCTTGAGGAACCCGAGGCCCGGCACGGCAGGGAGCTCGTAGGCGTCGCCCACGCCGATGACGCTGCGGGACTCGCCGGCCGAGAAGGTGCGCAGGCCGATCCGGTAGGACAGGTGGCTGTCGAGGCCGCGCAGCCGACCCTCTTCCAGCCGCTGTGACGCGAGGAGCAGGTGGATGCCGAGCGACCGGCCCAGTCGCCCGATCGCGACGAACAGGTCGACGAACTCCGGCTTGGCGGAAAGCAGCTCGCTGAACTCGTCGCAGACGATGAGCAGGCTGGGCAGCGGTGCGAGGTCGGGCCGGTCGCCGGAGGTGCGGTCCTTCTCGTAGTCGCGCAGCGACGCGTAGTTGCCGGAGGCGCGGAGCAGCTCCTGGCGGCGGGTCATCTCGCCGGACAGGGCGTCCTGCATGCGGTCGACGAGGGTCAGCTCGTCGGCGAGGTTGGTGATGATCGCCGAGACGTGCGGCATCCCGGCCATGCCGGCGAAGGTCGCGCCACCCTTGAAGTCGACGAGGACGAAGTTGAGGATCTCCGGCGAGTGGGTCATGGCCAGGCCGAGGACCAGTGTGCGCAGCAGCTCGGACTTGCCGGACCCGGTGGCCCCGATGACGAGGCCGTGCGGACCCATACCCTGCTGCGCGGACTCCTTGATGTCGAGGTTGATCGAGCTGCCGTCCGCGCCGACGCCGATCGGCACCCGCAGCCGGTCGCGCGGCGGCCGCGGTCGCCAGGTGCGCTCGAGGTCGAGCTGGTGGACGTCGCCGATCCCGAGCAGGTCGGTCAGCTCGGTGCTCTTGGTCAACGCGTCCTCGCGGACCGGACCCTCCCCCGCATACAGGGGCGTGAGGCGGCGCGCGGCGGCTTCGGCCGTCGCGATGGTCATCTGGTCGGCGAAGCCGCGGATCGGCTCCTGGCGTGGGACGACCGCGGCGACCCGGACGCGGCCCTCGTCACGCGGGTTGTCCGACGCCTCGAGGTGGAGGCGGACCCGGCTGTCGTCGCTCAGCTCGTCCCAGCGCTCGGGGATGTCGATGACCGTCATGCCGAGGACACCGTCCTCGGTGATGACCGAGTGGCCGACCGGGACGGCGGCGTTGTCGAGGACCACGACGACGTGCGGCGAGATCGCGGTCCTCGCGGGCCCGAACCGGGGGCGCTCGCTGAGGTCGGCCGGTAGCAGGGACACCAGCTCGTCGAGGTCGGTGCACACCAGCCGGCGGGGTCCTGCGGCGTCGGCCTCCCGGCGGCTCTGCGCGTGGGGGAGCCACTTGACCCAGTCCCAGTGGGGAAGCGCAGCGGGCTCGGTGAGGACGGCGATGACCAGCTGGTCGGGCGCGTGGAACGTCGCCGCCTGCACGAGGAGGGCTCGCGCCTGGGCCCGGGCGTGCTCCTCGGAACCGGTGATCTCGATGCGGGCGAACGAGTTCAGCGCGACGGCGGTCGGCAGGTCCGGGAGGATCCGGTGCGTCGCGAGCAGCCGGTGCAGAGCCGACGCCGACACCGGGTCGAGCTTGTCGATGGTGTCGGACTCCGGCGGCTTGAGCTCCAGCCCGAGGCGCTGCGGGCCGCGCGCATACCGGACGAGGAGCCAGTCCTCGTCGCTCGGCGCTCGCTCCCACACCCGGGTGCCCTCCTCGGCGACGGCCGCGAGTGCGACCGGCTCGGGGTGGATCCACGTGAGGTGCTTGCGCTGCTCGGAACCGGCGCGGCGGGCGAGGCCGCGAATCCCGCTGAGGTAGCTGAGGTACTCGCGGCGGTTGCTCGTCACCTGCGCCGTCTTCCCGGAGCGGGCCCGCCAGATGCTCACACCGACGAAACCCAGTGATGCCAGGAGGAATGCGCCTGCGGCGAGGTAGCTCTGAACACTCTTGCCAGTCATGGCCACGAAGGCGACCGAGCCGACCGAGCCGATCATCGGTACCGCCGTCATGAGGACGTTGGACATCGCGCCCTCGCCCGCGAACAGCGGCGGCGGGGGCTGGAGCTCGAGCTCGCCGTAGGGCATGGGCGGTGGCTCGATGCGCCCCTCGCGCTGTGCCGCGGTCGGCACCCCAGGCGTGGCGGCCATGGCTCCCCTCGGTCCCTCGGCTGCGGCGGTCATGGTTCGACCAGCGGCATGATAGGCCCGTGAGCGAGGCGACGACGCGAGCGCGAGGTGCGGGTACGCGCACCCTCTCGGTCGTCGTCGGGCCGCGGCGGTTCGACGTCGTCGTCGACGAGCACCTGCTCGTCGGCGAGGTGCTCGCACTGGTCGAGCCTGGCCGCGAGCTTTTGGCCCTGACGATGAGCGGCGAGAGCGTGCCCCTCGACGAGACCGTGGCGCTGGCCCATCTCGAGACCGGCACCATGCTGCTCACCGCGCCGGTGGACCTCGACGTCCCGGTGCCGCGGCTGCGTCGTGCGTCACCGGAGGCCGTGCCGCCCGCCGGCGCCGGCGGCACCGCGGGGGCACGGATGTCGGCCCCGGTGCGCACGTCATCGCCGGGCGGCAGCTCCAGCCGGCGACGGCTCGGGTATGCGTCAACGTCCGTCTCGGAGGCCGAGGAGACCCTGCTCCCCGTCGGGTCGACGACGGGTCACCTGCGCCGGGCCGGAGCGTCCGGTGGGCGCGCCTCGGCCCCCGCCCGCCGGACCCGACGACGTCGAACCGGTATGCCGGCGGCCGCGGTTCGGCCGGCGGCCCTCGTCCTCGTGGCGAGCCTGTTCGGCGGGCTGGCGGTCGCCGCGTCGTTCCTGACCCCTCGAGCGAGCAGTGTGTGGCCGCAGGTGGTCGCGATCGTCACCCTGTCGGTGGGCGTCGTGCTCGCGCAGAGCCGGTCGGCGCCCCGGCTGCTACGGCTCACCGCGCCCGTCCTCGGCGTCGTCGGCGGCGCCGTGGCGACCGCGGAGCTGGCGGAGGGAGCGGTCGTCGCCCTCGTCGGTGCCTGCGCCGGGGGTGCCCTGGTGGCGCTGACCGGCCGGTCGGGGAGTGGGCCGGACCGCTACGTCCCCCGCGTCTGGCTGACCTTCGCCGGTGCCCTCGGCGGCCTCGCGCTGCTGGTGCTCGTCATGGGTCTGGGCCTGCCGGCGGTCGCCGCGCTCGCGCTGGCCGGCGTGGTGCTCGTCGCGCGCGTCGTGCCCGACCTCGTCCTCGACGTCGACGACGACGTGCTGCTGGACATCAGCCGGCTGTCGGTCACCAGCTGGTCTCCGCGGGAGGCCCGTCGTCCGCGGCGCCGAGGCTGGCGGATCGACGACCACGCCGTCGACGACGTCGTCGTCGCGGCCAGCGTCGAGCAGCTGGCGACCTTGGTCGGGCTCGCCCTCGTCTCCGCCGCCTGCAGCGCCGTCCTCTTCGGCGTCCTGGCTACGCAGACGGCGGGGTCCGTTCTCGCCGTTCAGCTGCTGCTACTCGCCGCCGCCGTCGCGCTGACCCTCACGGCGCGCGCATACCGGCGTCGCCGTGACCGGACCCTGCTGCGGCTGGCCGCGCTCGCGCCGGCCCTGGCCGTGGGCGTGCCGTTCGTGGCCTCGCTCGGGACGGTGTGGGGGGTCGTCGTGTCCGGGGCGGCCGTGGTCGCCGCCCTCGTGCTGGTCGGCGTCGCGCTGGCCCTCGGCCGCGGCTTCCGGTCGCTCTGGGCGAGCCGGCTCGCCGACCTGCTCGAGCTGCTCGCGCTGGTGTCGGTGCTCCCGCTCGCGCTCTGGGCCGCCGGGCTCGTCGAGCGAGCGATGGCCCTCTTCGCCTGACCTCGGGTCGGGCTGAGTGCGCACCGGTGAGCACCCCCGGTGAGGGTGCTCACCGACGGCTGAGTACGCGCACTCAAATCGCCGTTTCGGGGCACTTCGGTGCTCGTCGAGCCCTTGTCGCGGGGTGGGAGCTCCGGCAAAGTCACATCGCAGTCGAGCACCAGTCGCGCACCAGTCGAGCACCAGTCGAACAACCAGGAGGGGCCCATGTCCACCACTCAGCAACGGCAAGGCGCACAGAAGGCCGCCGCCGGCAAGGTCCGCACCAAGGAGGGCGAGTTCCAGCAGCAGCTGAAGAGCCTGCTCGGCCAGGCGCAGGGCCTGCGGCCGGAGTACCAGGGCCCCGCGGCCGACGCCTTCTTCACCCTGGTGGGCAACTGGCTCGAGGACGCCGAGGCCATCGTCAGCGACATGGAGCACTTCGCGGACAACCTCGACCAGCAGGAGTCGACGGTCAACGCCCAGCAGGACCAGTCCGCGTCCAGCTTCACCAAGGCCGCCACGCGGCTGTCCACGACGGTCAAGTAAGGGGTACGGAGACATGGGAGACCTGATCAAGGTCGGTAAGGGCTCGCTCGAGGGCATGGCCGCCGACATCAAGAGCACGCACAACAACCTCAAGTCCGGCTTCGAGGACCTCAGCGGCGAGCTGCTTCGCACGCTGCCCGAGTGGGGTGAGGGCACCGCCTCGCGCCAGTCCTACGACCAGTTCAAGAAGAAGGTCGACAACCTCTTCCAGGAGATGTTCGACGCGGTGGCCAAGATGCCGCCGGTCGTTATCCAGGCGGCCGAAGAAGCCCAGGCCACGGAGAACAAGAACAAGGGGATGTGGGGCTGACGGAGCCCTCGCACCGCGGTACGGACGGCTCCGCCCCGGCTCCACCCGGGCCGGAGCCGTCCCGCCAAGACGCACGTGTGTGACACTGCCCGGACCGGCCTACAGGGTCTGGTGACACGGGGGATTCGAGGAGGGGCCCGTGAACATCGCGATGATGCCGGAAGCCGTCATGGCGGCCGCGAAGCAGAACGACGCCAACACCGCGGAGGCGCTGAAGGCCGCGCAGGACGCCGTCAAGGCGCTCGTGGTTCTCAAGGGGTACGGGATCTTCGGCACCTCGCCGGCCGGCCAGAGCACCGACGCGGTCTTCGCCAAGGCGTCCGGGGTGATCGACGACCTCATCGAGGAGGTCAACCAGGCGATCACCGTGCTGACCCAGAACCTCCACGCGTCGGTCGACGCGGTCCTCAAGGACCAGGAGGTGTCCCAGGTCGACTACGCCAAGCTGACCCAGGACAACAAGAACCGGGTCGACAACCTCGGCGACACCGGCATCAAGCCGGGCGACGACAGCTATGTCGCGCCGGTCGCGACGAGCGACCCGTCGAGCACCGATCCCGCCACCGACCCGGGGACGCAGCCGGGGACGCAGCCGGGCACCGACCCGGGCGCGGACCCGGGCGGCACCGGCCCGTCCAGCTGAGATCCGGAGCACCCATCGTGACCGGGCGGCTGCTCGCGACGCTGATCACCTCCGCGGTGGCCGGCGCGCTGGCGCTGCCCGCTGTCACGGCGGCTCCCGCGGCCGCCGGCTCTCTCGGCGACTGGCAACGCGGTCAGTGGTGGGTCGACGCCACCCAGCTGAAGTCCTGGCACCAGCAGGGGATCACCGGCAAGGGCGTCACCATCGCCCTGCTCGACGGACCGGTGGCGACCGGCATACCGGAGCTGCAGGGGCAGGACGTGCGGCCGGCCGCGTCGCTCTGCGACCGCGACCTGTGGCGGTCGTGGGGCCCGACGACGCCCGACGGGCCGCTCGACGAGACCTCGTTCCACACGACGTCGATGGCTGCGCTCCTCGTCGGGAACGGCAGAGGGAACGGCCCGGGCGGCGTCGGGGTCCTCGGCGTCGCGCCAGGGGCGACGCTGAAGACCTACGCGATGTTCAACACCGTCGACCCCGCCGCCCACCAGAACCTCGACTGCTGGGGACCCGGGCTGGCCGCGTTCATCGACCGGATCGTCGCCGACGGGGCCCAGGTCATCCAGATCCCGGTCTCGCTCGACGTGACCGGTGACGAGATCCAGGCGGCGTTCAACCGGGCGTTCGCCAAGGGGGTCGTCGTCGTGGCCGCCTCGGGCAACGGCGGCCCGTCCGCGAAGGTGATGTCGCCCGGCGGCAACGCGGGCGTGCTCGTCGTCGGCGGGATGGACGCGGACGGCAAGGTCCTCGCCACGAACCCCACGAGCACCCTGGACAGCTGGGAGCAGGCCCGCTCGTTCGACGTCGAGTACAACATCCACCTCGTCGCTCCGGGTGCCGACCTCGTCGGGGGCGGACTGACCGCCGGGAACCGCTGGGACTCGGCGGTGCTGCAGTCCGGGTCTTCCGGGGCGAGCGCCATCGTCGCCGGGCAGGTCGCCCTGATGAGGCAGAAGTGGCCCACGGCCACCGGGAACCAGCTGATCTACTCGCTGCTGCGCGGCGCGCGACACCCGGACGGGGCGGCGGTGTGGGAGCCGCGACGGGGCTTCGGGACGACGTCGTTCGAGACGACGCTGACCACCGACCCGACGACCTACCCGGACGTCATGCCGATCTACGCCTCGATGGGCAACGTCATGAGCGACCAGCCGACCCCGCCGAACATCCCGCTGGCGGTCGGCAACGACGGGTCCCTTCCCGACGGACCCACGACGAGTCCTCCGGGGGCGAACCCGGCGCCCGTGACCGCCGGTGCGGCAGCGCCAGAGACCGTCCCCGCGGCGAGCACCAGTGGCACGGCGTGGCTGGTCTGGCTGGTATGCGGCCTGCTCGCGGTGGGGCTCCTCGCAGGGGGAGGATGGGCGCTGACCCGGAACCGCGCGCCGCGCAGCGACCTCTCAGCACCAGACGCACCAGAAGGACCCGACGGCGCGGGTTTCGGCCCGCGGCCCGAGACGGCAGGACAGGCAGTGGGGCGGCCCAGCGGCCGGACAGGACAGGGAGAGGACTCACCATGAACTACCCGACTTGTGGCGGCGGCGGGGGACCGTCGGGTGGCCCGAAGGAGAAGCAGCTCTACAGCGCGGCCTACACCGCCTCCCCCTACTCCATCGACGACGCGATGACGCAGATCGACAGCGCGAAGAAGAACCTCGAGGTCGTCACCGCGCAGCTGGACAAGCTCGTGCCGCTCCTCCAGGAGTCGTGGACCTCGTCCGACGGCCAGGCCGCGGTGTCGTCGACCAAGGACCTGTCGTCGACGCTGTCCCAGAAGGCCCAGCAGCTGCACGACAGCAGCCAGGCGCTGCAGACCGCGAAGCAGGCGGTGAACGACGCACAGACCTACTGGTCGAACCACCAGCCGCCACCGACCGCGCCGACGTCGCCGGACTACTTCGACTACGGCTCGTCCAGCGACTACGCCACGGCCGTCGGGCAGTACAACACCGACAAGAAGTCCTACGACGGCCAGGTCGACAGCCGTGAGGCGGCGATGGCGACCCAGTACACGCTGCTGCAGAAGCAGCTGGACAACGCCGGTACCGCCCTGGCCAAGGCCAACTCGATCGAGGCGTGGGACACCCCGCCGGGCGGGTCGAGCAGCGGGGGGTCCGGCGGCCGGCTGCCGGGCACCACGGGGGGCGGACTCCCGCCGTCCACCGGCGGCCCCACCCCGCACCTCGACCCCACCGACGGCGGCCCGGATGACGTCCCCGGCTGGCCGCCACCACCTCCGCCGCCCCCACCACCACCTCCACCACCGCCGCCACCGCCTCCACCACCTCCGCCGCCGCCCCACCACCACCGCTACCCCCCACGGATGGCGGTGGGGGTGATCCGCTGCCCTGGACCCCGACGCCATCGGTCGACGGGACGCTCGTCGGTGGCACCGGCGGGACGGCGATGCCGGTGACCGGGTCCATCGACCTGGGCGGCGCCGGTGGCTCCTCCTCCGGTCTCGGTGGGGCCGGTGGGGCCGGTGGGGCGATGCTCGGCGGTGCGGCCGGCGTGGTCGGCGGCGGTCTCGGAATGGCGGCCGGGTCCATGGGCATGGCGGCGGGCCGCATGGGCGGCGCGGGCGCCCTGGCCATGGGCGCGCCTGGCGTCAGTGGCGTCCTCGGTGGTTCCGCTCGCGGCGCCGCCGCCGGTGGTGCCATCCGGGGTGCCGCCGGTGGTGCCGGTGGGGGGACGAACCTCCTCGCGGGCCAGAACGGGGTCGCCGGTCGCGGCGGCGTCGGCGGTGCGTCCGGTCGCGGCGGCTCCGGCCGGGGGGTCGCCGGCCGTGGCGGCTCGTCCGGAACCGTCGTCGGGAGCCAGGGTGCCGCGGGCAGCCGCGCGGCCGGAGCCCAGGGTGCCGGCGCTCGCGGCGCGACCAAGGTGGCCGCCGCCGGCGGTCGCTCCGGTGCCTCGGCCGCGGGCAAGGCCGGTGGTCCCAGGGTCGCGGGTCGTAGTGGCGCGTCGGGCGGGCGCGGCGCGCTGGCCGCCGGCGGTGCGGGCACCGGTCGCGACCGCGACCGTAAGCGCCCCGACGATCTCTCGCTCGTGACCGAGGACCAGTGGGTCGACGAGGGAGAGACGACCGACGGCGTGGTCCGCTGAGACGGTTAGCATCCCCCTGGCCGCAACGCGCGGTGGCAGGGGGCTCGCCAGCGGGCCGGCGACCCATGGACCGATGCGGGTGACGGACGGATGAGCACGAACACGCAGTCGGCCGACCTGATCCGGGTGACCGTCACGGCCGGCGACCGCACGCTCGACCTCGTCCTGCCGTCGCGGCTGCCGCTGGCCGAGATCGTCCCGGAGGTGGCCGGCCTCATCGGCTCGCTCGACGCCTACGAGGCCTATGGCGGGTACGCGCTGGTGGGCTCGGACGGACGCGCCCTGGACCTCGACGCGAGCTTCCTGGCACAGGGGGTCCACGACGGCCAGGTGCTCACTCTCGTCACCGGCGCGGAGGCCGAGGACAAGAAGGTCTACGACGACGTCGTCGAGGCGGTCGCGGACTCCGTCGAGGGGCTCGGCGCCGGCTGGACCGCGCAGAACTCCCGGGCCACCGCGCTCGGCCTGTCCGCCCTGCTCCTGGCCCTCGGCGCCGCGGCCCTGTTCCTCCAGCGGCAGGGCGGCTTCGTCGTCACCGTCGTGGCGGGAGTCGCGAGCCTGCTGCTCCTGCTCGCCGGGGCGGTGTTCGCCCGGGTCCGCGTGGACGCGGCGGCCGCGGCCGTGGTCCTCGTCGGAGCCGGTGTGTATGCGGTGGTCGCCGCGCTCAGCGCCGTGTCCGGGGACGTGCGCGCGCTTCCGCTCGTGGTCGCCGGCCTCGCCCTCGCCACCGTCGGCGGGCTCAGCATGGCGCTGCTGCGCGACCACGCGTGGGCCTTTCTGCCCGGCGTGGTGGTCGGCTTTGCCGCCGCCGCCACCGGAGGCGTTCTGCTCACGACCTCCTTCGACCCCGACAAGGTCATCGCCATCGTCGTCGTCGTGGCGGTGATCCTCGGCAGCCTCATCCCCTGGTTCGCCCTGAGCTCGTCGCGGACCATGGTGACGCCGATGCAGAGCGAGTCGGAGATCCTCGCCGAGCCGGCGCCGATCGACCCCGACCGCGTCCAGCGGGGGATCGACCTGGCGCACGACCTCGTCCTCGGCCTGTCGCTCAGCGTGGCGGTCATCGTGGTCCTCGGTGCCCCCTCGGTCGTGGCGCTCGGCTGGGCCGGGCTGGGGATCATCTGGGCCGCGGGCGTGGTCCAGATGATGCGGACCCGACAGTTCCTCCTGGCCCGCGACGTCGTCGTCGGCCTGCTCGGAGGGGCCCTCGGCATCGTCGCCGGCACCATCACCGCCCTCCTCCAGCACCCGTCATGGGGCGTCGTCATCGGCCCGGTCATCGGGGTCGCCGCGGCGGCTGTGCTCGTCAGCCTGGCGCTCCCCGAGAAGGCGACCGTCCGCCGGGGCCGGATCCTCGACCTGTGCGAGGGCCTCGCGCTCTTCGCCCTCATCCCGCTGCTCGTCGTCGCCCTCGGCCTCATCGCCGCCTTCCGGAGCTGACCGGTGGCCAGCAAGCGCGATCTCGTCGAGGCCCACGCCTACAACCGCCGGCGGCTGGTCTCGGCTTTCCTCAGCGGCGCCCCGGGCGGCCGAGAGGTCGAGAGCGTCTCCCGGTCCCGACCGGTGGTCGCCGGCGTCGCCCTCGGCGGCCTGCTCGTCGGTGGTGCGGCGGTCGCCGGCCTCTTCGCGCAGCCGCTGCCGGACGGCTGGGACAACGGCTACGTCGTCATCGGCAAGACGTCGGCGGCGCGGTTCGTGACCATCAAGGGCGCGCTGCACCCCGTGCTGAACGCCACGTCGGCGCGGCTGATCCTCCCGTCCGACAAGGGGTTCGAGGTGCTCGTCGTCGACGACAACAAGATCGCGGCGACGCCGCACGGGTCGACCCTCGGGATCCTCGGCGCGCCCGACGACCTGCCGCCCGCGGGTTCGCTGCTGCAGACCGGGTGGGTGTCCTGCTTCGACGGGACGAAGCCGGCCCTGACCATCGGGTCGGCGCAGGCACCCGCATACGCCGACGCGAGCGGGCTGACCGTCAAGGTGACCGGGACCGACCAGGACGTCCGCTACCTGCTCGCGGCCGGGCGCCGCTACGCCATCCCCGCGGCGTCCTACGACCCGGTCAAGCAGTACCTCGGGCAGCTCGAGACGCCGCAGGGCGTGACCGGGACGTGGGTCGACCTGTTCAACCCCGGGACCGGCCTGACGTTCGACTCGTTCGCCTTCCGGGACCGGGGCCAGGTCGGCCAGCCGCTCACCGGCCAGTACACGCTCGGCAACAAGCTGGCCAAGGTCGGGCAGCTCGTCGTCAACAAGGACCAGAACGACGCGATGTCGGTGATGGTTGCCAACGGCACCATCCCGCTCACGCCGTTCGCGGCGGCGGTCTACCAGGCGGTCGCCCCGGACGGGCTGGGCAAGCCGGTCACCGTCGCCAACGACGACCTGGCCCGGATCCAGCCGAGCGACACGAAGAGCTTCGTCCCGGACGACTGGCCGACCTCGATCCCCAGCCGGGCCAACGGAACTCCCTGTGCGGTGCTCGAGACCGTCGACGGGAAGCCGGCGGTGACGCATCTGGCGGTGACGTCGGCCGACTCCCCGTTCGTCAAGCCGGCCAACAAGCAGTCGGTCTACGTCCAGCCCGGTCGGGGCGCGCTGGTCCGCGCCAGCTCGACCGGTACGTCCGGTCCGGTGGCCGTGGTCGACCAGTCCGGACAGGCGTTCACCATCACCGACCCGTCGGCCGAGACGCTGGCCCGGCTCGGCTACCGGGACCTCACCCCGCGCTACGTCCCGCCTTCCTGGGTCTCGCTGCTGCCGGCCGGTCCGGCGCTGAGCGAGGCCGCGGTCGGCGCACCGAAGATCGACGCGGGGTGAGCAGGGGTATGCGGCGGGCCCGGTTCGGCGTCGCGGCGGCGGCCTGCGGGTCGGCCTTGGTCGGGCTGGTGGCGCTCCCGGTGGCCCCGGCTGCGGCGGCCGACGGGTCGTGCACCGAGCAGCGGTCCGGACCGGTCTACGTCAAGGAGCGCTCGCCGGCACTGGACCAGATGGGGGTCGCCTCGGTGTGGCCGCTCGCCACCGGCCGCGGCGTTACGGTCGCGGTCGTCGACTCCGGCATCGACGTGGGCAACGCCCACCTCCCCGCCGACACCGCGGTGCTCCACGGCCGGACCCTGCTGCCGGCTGTCGACGGCTGGACGCCGGACCCGTCCGGCCGCAACGACCTCTCCGGGCACGGCACTGCGGTGGCCAGCCTGGTGGCCGGTCGGGCGGTCGAGGGCTCTGGGCAGATCGGGCTGGCGCGCGACGCCACCCTCGTGCCGGTGCAGGTGTTCGGCGTCGCCTCCACCGAGGGGCTCTCCGACGACCGGCTCACGGCGCTCACCCCGACGACGCCACGGCTGGCCGAGGGCATCCGGGCGGCGGTGGACCTCGGCGCCAAGGTCGTCAACGTCTCGATGAGCGTCGAGACGCCGGACCCGGAGCTCGCCGACGCGGTGTCGTACGCGACGGCCAAGGGAGCGCTCGTCGTGGCCAGTGCGGGCGACCGGGCGTCCACGCCCAACGCGAAGGACGGTCCGCGGTACCCGGCGGCGTTCCCCGGGGTGGTGTCGGTGACGTCGGTGAACCAGGCTCGGGCGGTCGACACCGCGGCGAACGTCCAGGGCGACCACATCACCGTCGCTGCCGTCGGCCAGGGTCTGAACGCGGCGCTGGGCCACGTCGGCGACTGCCTGCTGACCGGGGCGCCGGCGACCAGCTTCGCCACCCCACTGGTCGCGGCCACGGCGGCCCTGCTCGCCGAGCGGTACCCCGAGGAGGGGCCGGCGCTGTGGAAGTACCGGATCGAGGCCTCGGCCCAACGGCCGCGCGCCGGCGTCGAGGACGCCGCGCTCGGGTGGGGGATCGTCTCGCCCTACGACGCGCTGACGATGACCCTCGACCCGTCGAGGCCCGGACCGGCGATGCCCGGGCATCTCGCGCCACCGACACCCGCGCCGCCCGCCGCCGTCGGCCCGGTCGTCCTCGAGGACGACCCGGCGGTCGGACCGCGGCAGGTGGGCCTGTGGATCGCGTTCGGCGCGGTCGCGGCCGCAGCCGCGCTCCGCCTGGTCCAGGTGCTGCGCCGCCGGTCCGAGCAGGGCCGCGAGCCCGAGATCGCGTCGCCCCGCTCCGGCTGACCGGCGGCGTTCTCGGCGTGCCGGTGTCGGTCGCCCGACCTAGGGTCGAGGGATGACCGAGACGGCCGACCACACCGAGAACACCGAACACTCCGCGATACCGGAGCAGCACGGACAGGCCGAGCAGGACGCGCTGCCCGACCTCGTCGCGCCCCAGGGCGTCAACGAGGGCAGCGGGCGTGCGGACCACACCAGCCGGGAGGACGTCATCGGCGCCTCCGAACCCGGCGAGGCCTCCAGCACCGTGAAGGACCCGAGCGAGTGGGTCACTGGTGACGAGGCGATGACCGGCGCCCAGCGCAGCTACCTGGAGACGTTGGCCCGTGAGGCCGGGGAGCAGCTGCCGGCCGACCTGACCAAGGCGCAGGCCTCGGAGCACATCGACCGGCTCCAGGCCCGGACCGGCCGGGGCCAGTAGCGATCTCACCTCGCGCCCGGCTTGCGGTGCCGGTCCGTCTAGGAGCGCGCGGTCATCTACCCGGTCGTATGCCGGATCCGGTCGTGTGGACAGCCCATTCGGGCATACAACCGGGTATACGACCATCGAGGGCGGACGTTGCTGCCATGGGGTGCCGGGCTGAGGCGTTCGGCCTAGTGAGGTACCCGGTCGGGTAACCGCGGTGGTCGTGATCGCAACCGGCTCGGGTACCCGACCGGGTATCTGACCACCGGGCTCGGCGTCCTGGCTCGCAATGCTGGCCCGTCTCGTGGAAGCGCGGTCATGTACCCGGTCATATGCCGGACCCGGTCGTGGGGACAGCCGATTCGGGCATACGACCGGGTATACGACCCGCGCACGACACCCGAACCGTGACCGCCAAGCACCACGAACTGTCCCCAGAGCGGGCCCGTCACCGGCCGGCGCTCACCCGCATACGGCAGGATGGGACGCGATGAGCGATGAGCACCGCCCCCGTCGGCCGGCCATGATGAGCCCGGCCGCGATGGAGGCGTTCGGGGGAACCGTCGACCCGCTGCAGGAGATCGAGGCGGCGCACCAGACGGCCGCCGTCCTCGTCCACGCCGGTCGATCCGCGCACGACCCGACCGTCACCGCCCGGCTGGTCGACCTCGTCGAGGAGCTGGGCCTGTCGACCGTGGCCGACCTGTGGGCCCACCGGCCCGCTCGCACCCTGCCCGGGGCGCTCTGGCGGCTCTACGTCCTGCGCGAGTGGGTACGCCGGGCTCCGGACGAGGCCAGCCTGGACTACCGCGCGGGCGTGCGGTTCGCCGACGTCGACCACGCGGTCGCCGGGGCCGCCGACCCGCCGGGCCCCGCCGAGGTGACCGACCTGGCCGACGCCATTCTCGCCGGCGTCTTCGAGGGCGACCTCGCCGTCGCCCTGGAGCGGGCGGCCGCCTTCTGCCGGGTCGTCGCGGCCGGCCGCGCGGACCGGTCGGAGGGTGAGGAGGCGGCGACGCGGGCCGCGCACCTCATGGACACCGCCGACGACCTCACCGCCGCGGCGTCGCTCTGGCGGCTCGGGGAGCTCGCGTAGCCGAGGCGCCGGCGCACGGGGTGGGATATCCTGTGACGGCGTCGGGCCGCGGTAGCCCCGGGTCCCAAGACACGCCGCTACGAGCGGCCTCGCGCCGTGAGGCGCTTCCCGGCCCGACGTGGACCCACCCCCGTCACCGCGTCAGGGCGTCCGGTCCTCGGCCAGGACCACGTGCGCGTCGCTGGCGGCGAGGTGGTCTTCCAGATCCGTGCGGGCCCGGTCCCGCGACCGCCGTCCCGGACCGCGCCAGCCACACTCGGAGCAGGCGGCATACGCGAACGCCCCCTGCTCGTCGAACCCGTCGGGCGTCGCCGCCGGAACCTCGGCCACCGTCGGCGAGCCTGTCCCGGCCTTGGGTGAGCGCTTGGGCATGGGCCCATGATGTCGTGGGTCGCTAACCCTGTCTGCCCTCGGGTCCACGCGTACCCTGGACGGATGGGTGTCGAGGACCCGTTCGGCGAGGGTCAGCAGGAACCTCCCGGCGCGGGGATCGACCAGCTGCGGGACAGCGCCCTGCACGAGGAGATCGAGCTCGTCGGTCAGCTGGTGGTCGCGGCGACCTCGACGCCGCACCGCCTCAGCCAGCAGGAGATCGACCGGGTGCTGGGCGTCGAGCAAGACGGCTGAGCCGCCGTATACCCCACCGACCTGGGTGTCCGGAGCGCGACCACGGGATGGCCGGGAAGTTGCAGGAGCGGGAAGGCTTTCCCGTAGCCTGTCCCACGGCCGTTGCCGACCTGGCACGCACGACGACCGGAGATTCACTGTGGCGTTTCGCCTCACCCCGAAAGAGGACAGCTTCTATGAGCTGTTCGGCGTCAGTGCCGGTCATCTCGTCCAGGCCGCGAAGGAGCTGACCAACCTCCTCGCGGTGGAGACGCCCGAGGACCGCAAGGTGGTCGTCGACCGGATGCACGACCTCGAGCACCTCGGCGACGAGGCGACCCACGAGATCATGCGGCGGGTCAACAGCTCGTTCATCACCCCGTTCGACCGCGAGGACATCTACGCGCTCGCGTCCCGGCTGGACGACTGCATGGACTACATGGAGGAAGCCGCCGACCTCGTCGAGCTCTACCAGGTCGACGAGCTGCCCAAGGGCGTCGCCAAGCAGATCGAGATCATCGGCCGGATGGCCGACCTGACGTCCGCCGCCATGCCCCGGCTGCGGGCCATGCAGGACCTCTCCGAGTACTGGATCGAGATCAACCGCCTCGAGAACCAGGCCGACAAGCACTACCGCCGGCTCGTGGCGAACCTCTTCGAGAACTCCGACGCCATCCACGTGCTGAAGATGAAGGACATCGTGTCGGCGCTCGAGTCCGCTGCGGACGCGTTCGAGAGCGTCGCCAACACGGTCGAGGGCATCGCGGTCAAGGAGAGCTGACCGAGAGTGGAGTGGTTCGCTCTGGCCGTCGTCATCACCTTGGCGATGGGCTTCAACTACACGAACGGGTTCCACGACGCGGCGAACGCTATTGCCACGTCGGTGTCGACCCGGGCCCTGACGCCGCGCATCGCGCTGCTGATGGCGGCCGTGGCCAACCTGGTCGGCGCGTTCTTCGGCACCAAGGTGGCCCAGACCGTGGGCAGCGGGATCATCGACGCCCCGGAGGGCATCGACGGGCTCTGGTTGGTGGGGGCCGCCCTGGTCGGAGCCATCGGGTGGAACCTGCTGACGTGGTGGAAGGGACTGCCCTCGTCCTCTTCTCAGGCCCTCATCGGCGGGCTGGGCGGGGCGGCCCTCGCGGCCGGCGCCACGGTCAAGTGGGACGGGATCCTCGACAAGGTCGTGATCCCCATGCTTCTCTCCCCGGTCGCCGGCATCATCCTCGGCTACCTCGTCATGACGGCGATCCTCTGGATCTTCCGTGGCGCGAACCCGCACAAGGTGTCACGGGGCTTCCGCTACTCGCAGACGCTCTCCGCCGCGGCCATGGCGTTCGGGCACGGACTCCAGGACGCGGCCAAGACCGCGGGGGTCGTGGTCCTCGCGCTGAATGTGGCCGGGGTCCACGAAGGACCGTCGATCCCCATCTGGGTTCTGGTCCTGTCCGCGATCGTCATCAGCCTGGGCACGTATGCGGGTGGGTGGCGGATCATGCGGACCCTCGGCCGGCGGATCATCCACCTCGACCCGCCGCAGGGGTTCGCGGCCGAGTCGACGGCGGCCTCGATCCTCTACGTGGCCGGCTTCTCGTTCGGGGCGCCGATCTCGACCACGCACACCATCACCTCGGCGATCATGGGCGTCGGCGCCACCAAGCGACTCTCGGCCGTGCGGTGGAGCGTGGCCGGCAGCATCGTGGGCGCCTGGATCCTGACCTTTCCCGGAGCCGGGCTGCTGGCCGCCGGCACCTACTGGATCTCGCTCCTCGTCCACTGAAGGCTGACCGCGACCCGTCTCGGCCGCGGTCAGCCCCCTGGTCAGCGGGTTACAGACCGTCGATCGTGTAAACGTCGCCGCTCAGGCTGACGACATACGCGGTTCGCCCGACGAACTCGACCGACGTCGGCCGGTCGAGGACGATCGGGTGCCCGTCGCCGCCGTTCACCGGCTGCAGCCCGCCCGTAGGCGTGACGCGGACCAGTCGTCCCGTGTTGGGCAGCGCCGGGGAGCCCTCCATGACCCCATCCCATTGACCCTGGGAAAGCCCGTACAGCTGGTGCTGCGGGCCGAGCTCGACGTCGATGAGCATGCTGGCCCCCCGCGCGACCTCACGCGGGCCCGTCCGGCGGTCGAGGGCCAACACCCGCCCGGTCTCGGGGACGTGGGGAACGGGTCCGGCTTGCGTCACCCAGATCCGGTTACCCTGGACCTCGATCCCGGTCGGGACCAAGTCCTGGAAGGCCGCGATCTCCGTGATCGCTCCGTCGAGCGTGACATGCAACACTCGGTTGTGGTGACCGTCGGTGACCAGGAAGCCCCCGCGGTAGGCGGCCATCGCATACTGGACCCCCGTGGTGATGAAGAACCCGGGGATCGGTGGGTGCGCGACGGACCAGGCGCCGATGTCGGCGATCGGCGACGGATGGCCACCGCGGTCCAGTCGGTAGATCCCCACGACCGCGTCGCCGATGTGCGACCCGCCCACGAAGTCCCCACCGACCATGGTGACCAGCGCGTACCCGCGTCCCGCCAGGAACGCCACGTCGATGGCTCCGCCGATGCCGAGCACCCGGGGCGGCAGTCCGGTCGCGTAGACGGACACGGCGCCCGTGCGTCGGTCGATGCGCTTGACCGACCCGGCGGTGCCGTCGGTCACGTACAGCGCTCCGTCGGGGCCGATCGTGCTGCCGGAGCCCAAGCCGCTCCCGAAGTGCGCGAGGTGGGTCAGGGTCGGACCCTGGTGGGTCGCGGGGGTTGCGCTCGCGCTGGAGGATACGGCGACCGGCGCGAGGAGGACGGTGGCGGCCACGAACATCGCGGTCGTCCGCCGCCATCCGGATAAGACAGGTGTGCGGGCGGTTCGGGACATGACCAACTCTCCGATCGGTTGGCGGGCGCGGTGGTCGACCCAGGGCGCTCCACCTCGCAGCCGACCGGATGGCCCTTGTAGTCGCCTTGGAAACGCCTTGAGCCCTCCGTCAGCACGCCCACGGCAACCAGGTCCGTGTTGTCGAGCGGTCTGACAACCTGGGCCGGTGCGACTGCCCGACCTCACGCCCGCCGACTGGTCGGTTCGGGTCGTCGACCTGGCCGACCGCTCGACCCTCGCGTCGCTGGACGAGGGCCGGGCGCTCCGGACCGCCAGCGTCGGCAAGCTGTTCCTCCTCGTCGAGGCGGCCCGTCAGGCCGCCGCCGGTGAGCTCGACCTGGCCGAGCGGGTCCGGTGGCGGGACGACGAGCTCGTCCAGGACTCGGGCCTCTGGTATCTCCTGGCCCAGCGCGAGCTCGCGGTCGGTGACCTCTGCCTCCTCGTCGGGGCGGTGAGCGACAACCTCGCCACCAACGTCCTGGTCCGCGTGGTCGGCCTGGAAGCGGTCGCGGCCACCACCGCCGCGCTCGGCTACACCGACTCGGGCCTGCTCGACCGGGTCCGCGACCAACGCGGTGAGTCCGACCCGCCGACGCTCTCGGTCGGTACCGCCGCCGACCTGGCCGACCTCATGGGGCGGCTGCACCGTGGCGACATCGTCGACCCCGAGGTCTCCGGCACGGTCCTGCGCTGGCTGCGCGCCAACACCGACCTGTCGATGGTCGCGTCCGCGTTCGACCTCGACCCGCTCGCGCACGCCGACCCCGACCGCGGCATCCGGCTGGTCAACAAGACCGGGACGATCAGCACGGCGCGGGCCGACGTCGGCGTCGTCGAAGGCCCTCGAGCCACCGTGGCCTACGCCGCCCTCGCGAGCTGGCGTCCCGACGACGACCGAAGGGACGCCGTCCTCACCGGTATGCGCGAGATCGGCCGGGCGCTCCGCCGCTACGTCGGCGGCTGAGCCGCCGACCCTGGGCCGCTCACGCGCGCGTCAGGAAGTCGTCCAGGACCTGCCGACCCCAGAGCAGCGACGCCACCGGAACCCGCTCGTCGACGCCGTGCACCCCTTCCGCGATCCGCCCTTCGGGGTCCTCGCCGAGGGGCGCGAACCCGTACCCGGCGATCCCCAGTGCCGCGAAGGCCTTGGCGTCCGTCCCGCCGCCCATGCAGTAGGGGAAGACGACCGCCTCGGGGTCGGCGGCGCATACGGCGTCGCGCATGGCCGCGAACCAGGGACCGTCCACGGGAGCCGACACCGGCAGCGAGTGCGCCGTGTACTCCCACTCGACCTCGTCGCCGATGAGCTCCGGCAGGGTGGCCTCGAGCTCCTCCGCGTAGCCCGGCGGACACCGCACGTCGACCTCCGCGGTGGCCGTCGCCGGGAGCACGTTGACCTTGTAGCCGGCGCTCAGCATGGTCGGCGTCGTCTGCGCCCGAACGGTGAACCGGGCGACGTCGGCCATCGGTCCGAGCTCGTCGAGGCAGGCCCGTACCCCCGCCGCGGTGTCGAGGTCGACGGGAATGGCGAGCGCGTCGGCGGTGCCCTGCAGCTGCGCGCGGACCGGGGGCGAGAGGTGGATGGGCCAGGGGTGGTGGGCCAGCCGGTGCAGGGCGTCGACCAGGCGGGTGACCGCGGTGGCCGGTCCGGGCCGCGAGGCGTGCCCGGCCACCCCCCGTGCGGTGAGCCGCAGGTGCAGCGAGCCGCGCTCGGCCGCCGCGATGGGGTAGCAGCGGACCTGGAGGTCGCCGCGCGAGAGGTGGCGGAACATGCCGCCACTCTCGCCGATCGCCGCGTCGACACCGGCGAACAGCTCGGGGTGTGCGTCCACCAGCCAGTGCGCCCCGTAGGCCCCCTGGTCCTCCTCGTCGGCGACGAAGGCGACGACCACGTCCCGCTGGGGCCGGACGCCGTCGCGTCCCCAGCGCAGGAGCGCGGCCAGGGTCGTCGCGGCCATGTGCTTCATGTCGGCGGCACCGCGTCCCCAGACGTAGCCGTCGCGCACCAGCCCGCCGAACGGGTCGACGCTCCAGTCGGCGGCCTCGGCCGGAACCACGTCGAGGTGGGCGTGCACCAGCAGCGCCGGGAGGTCCCGGCTTCGACCAGGCACCCGGAGCACGACGTTGGCACGGTCCGGGGCGTCCTCCCGAGCAAGCACCAGTGGAGCCCAGCCGACCGACTCGAGCTGCGCGGCGACCCAGGTGGCCGCCGCACGCTCACCGGAGCTGCGGCCGTGGCCCCAGTTCGTCGTGTCGAACCGGATCAGCGTCGACAGCAGGTCGACCACCTCGTCATACGTTGCGGATCCTCCGGCGGCCGGTGGCCCGTCGGCCGGGTCCGGCCATTGATCGGCGGTCATCTCTTCCCATCTGAGCGGTCCTGTGCCAGGGTCATGGCAATTGTTACCGAATATTGCGCTCATCACAGCACTTAGTTACCACTCATTTGAGTTACGTATCCGGCGCGCCGTCGGGGCGAGAGAGGCGTCAACCAGGATGACCGAGCACCGCACTCCGCTACGTCGATCCATCCGGCGTCGGGCCGCCGCCGTCGCGGTGGCCGCCGTCGCCCTCGCCGCCCCCGCGGTGGCCTGGACGACCCTCCCGGCGCAGGCCGCCGACGCGGCGCCCACCGTCAAGGTCGCCATCGCGACCGACATCGACACGTTCAACCCGTTCCTCGCGATCCTGGCCAGCAGCACGGGGATCCTGCGGTTCCAGTACGAGAACCTCGTGCAGTACGGCGTCAACAACGAGCCGGTGCCGGGCCTGTCGGACAAGTGGGAGACGTCCACCGACGGCAAGACGTGGACCTACCACATCCGCGACGGCATGAAGTGGTCGGACAACCAGCCGCTCACCGCCGACGACGTCGCCTGGACCTTCAACGCGGTCAAGACCAACCCGGCTCTCCAGAAGGCTAACGGCGGGCTGGTCGAGAACGTCCAGAGCGTCACGGCCAAGGACGCGTCGACCCTGGAGCTGACGCTGGCCGCGCCGCAGGCCTCGAACCCGGGGTTCGAGCTGCCGATCGTCCCGAAGCACGTCTGGGAGAAGGAGGCCGACCCGTCGAAGTACGCCAACGACACCGACACCGTCGGCTCCGGACCCTTCGTCATCAAGTCGTACCAGAAGGGCGTCAGCGTCCAGATGGTCGCGAACCCCAACTTCTGGCGCGGCCCGGCCAAGGTCTCCGGTCTGACCTACGCCTACTACAAGAACACCGACGCGGCGGTCCAGGCGCTGAAGAACGGCGAGGTCGACATCGTCGGCAGCCTCACCCCCGCCCAGTTCACGTCCCTCAAGGACCAGTCGGGCATCACGACCAACCAGGGCGCCGGGCGCCGCTACACCGCCCTGGCCATCAACCCCGGCGCGATCGACGCGACCGGCAAGCCGCTCGGTGACGGCAACGCCGCCCTCCAGGACCCCGTGCTCCGCCAGGCGCTGGTCAAGGCCATCGACAAGCAGACCCTGCTGACCCGCGTCCTGCAGGGCCTCGGCAAGCCGGGCGTCACCGAGATGCCGGGCGTCTACCCCGCCTACACCGGGTATGCCGCGGGCTACACCGCGCCGACCTTCGACATCGCCGGGGCGAACCAGCTGCTCGACCAGGCCGGCTACGCCAAGGGCGCGGACGGCAACCGGACCGACAAGTCGGGCAAGCCGCTGACCCTGCGCCTCATGGGCCGCAACTCCGACCCGACGCACGCGCAGATGGCCGAGTTCGTCAAGGGCTGGATGGGCCAGATCGGCATCCCGCTGACGGTGAGCATGGTGACGCCCAACCAGGTCAACGACGACTCGACGCTGGGCAAGTACGACCTGTACTTCACCGGCTGGGGCATCGGGCCCGACCCGGACTTCCAGCTGTCGATCAACCAGTGCAGCTCGCGACCCAACGCCGACGGCTCGGGCGCGACGAGCGAGAACAACTGGTGCGACCCGGCGTTCGACGCGCTCTACACGGCCCAGCACACCGAGCTCGACGCCACGAAGCGTGCGGACCTCGTCAAGCAGGCCTTCACGATGATCGACAAGGCCGCCATCAACAGCGTGATCTGGTACGCCGACACCCTCGAGGCGTGGCGCAGCGACAAGTTCACCGGCTTCGTCAAGCAGCCGGAGAACACCGGAGTCGTCATGGGCCAGAACGGCTACTGGGGCCTCTACGGCGCCACACCGGTGTCGGCCGACACCGCGTCGGCCGCCGGGACCTCCTCGAGCAGCGGGATGCCGGGATGGGCGATCGGGCTGATCATCGTTGCCATCATCGTGGTGGTCGGGGCGATCATCCTGCTGAGTATGCGTCGCCGCGCCACCGCGGCCGACCGCGAGTGAGCCGAGAGACGAGAGGGTCGCGATGAGCATCGCTCCCGGGAGCGATGCTCTCGCCCGCGACGAGGCGGGGATCGACACCCCCGGCGATGCCGCGGGTCCCGACGAGTCCGGCCCTCGGGGGTCGACGCTCCCGCGCTACATCGCCGTCAAGGCCGGTGGCGCCCTCATCAGTCTGGCCATGGTCGTCGTGCTCGGGTTCTTCTCGTTCCGGATCCTCCCCGGCTCCGACCCGGCCATCAACCTCACCCGCGGCCGGCAGGTCAGCGCGGCGGAGGTCGAACGCCTGCGCCACGAGTTCGGGCTGGACCAGTCGCTGATCGCCCAGTTCTTCCGCTACGTCGGCGACCTGCTCACCGGCAACCTCGGGACCTCGTTCGTCTACAACCAGTCGGTCTCCTCGCTCATCGCCGAAAAGGTCGGACCCACGCTGCTGCTGACCGGGACCGCGGCCGTGATCTCGATCGCGCTCGGGCTGTGGTTGGGTCAGCTGGCGGCGTGGCGGCGCGGCAGCTGGTTCGACAAGCTGCAGACCGGGACGGCGCTGACGTTCTGGTCGGTCCCGACGTTCTGGCTCGGGCTGATCCTGCTCCTCGTCTTCGCCGGCATGCTCCACCTGTTCCCCGCCGGGGGGATGACGACGGCGGGCAGCGACGAGACAGGGTTCGCCTACGTCCTCGACGTGCTGCACCACCTCGCGCTGCCGGTGGTGACCATGGTCGCGGTGGTCTACGCGCAGTACCTCATGGTGATGCGGGCCTCGGTCCTGGAGGAGATGTCGGCCGACTACCTGACCACGGCCCGGGCCAAGGGGCTGCCGGAGAAGAGGGTGCGCACCCGGCACGCGGTGCCCAACGCCCTGCTGCCGACCGTGACCCTGATCTTCCTGCACGTCGGCGGCCTCATCGGTGGGGCGGTCACCGTGGAGACGGTGTTCTCCTGGCCCGGCCTGGGCTTCCTCACCTTCACCGCCCTGAGCGCCCCGGACCTGCCGCTGCTCCAGGGCACCTTCGTCGTGTTCTCGACGATCGTCATCCTCATGAACTTCGTGGCCGACCTGCTCTACCGGGTGCTCGACCCCCGGCTGAAGGCGGCGTGACATGAGCGTCGACTCGCGACCCACCTCGGGACGTCAGGCCGTCGCGGCGCGGCGTCGGGCTGCCGCGCTGCACGTCTGGCGGGAGTTCGTCGCGCACCAGGTCCGGAGTGGTGGGCCTTGTCCTCCTCGTCGTCATCATCGTGATCGCGATCCTCGCGCCGGTGCTCGTCCCGGCGGAGTCATTGGACGTCACCCAGATCACCGCGCCGACCAACCACCCGCCGATGCCCGGCTACCCGCTGGGTACCGATCCCCAGGGCCGCAGCGTGCTGGGGATGCTGATCTGGGGCGCCCGCGTCTCGTTGCTGGTCGGGTTCGCCGCGACGGCGGTCTCCATGCTCATCGGCACCTCGATGGGCATGGCGGCCGGGCACTTCACCGGCGCCTCGCGTGCCGTGATCATGCGGATCATCGACTTCTTCCTCGTGATCCCCGGCCTGGTCCTCGCGATCGTGCTGTCGTCGGTGCTCAGCCGCGGCGTCTGGACGATCATCATCGCGATCGGGGTGACCAGCTGGGCGGGCACGGCGCGCGTGGTCCGGGCGCAGACCCTGACCATCGAGTCCCGGCCGTACATCGAACGGTCCCGGGCCCTCGGCGCCGGCGACCGGCACCTCCTCGGGCGGCATGTGCTGCCCGCGGTGCTCCCGCTGGTCCTCGCCAACACGACGCTCACCGTGGGCTCGGCGGTCATCGCCGAGTCGACGCTGTCGTTCCTCGGTCTGGGCGACCCGACCCAGATCTCCTGGGGGTCGATGCTGAAGACCGCGCTGGACACCGGAGCCGCGACAGCCGGCTACTGGTGGTACGTCCTGCCGCCTGGCCTGGCCATCGTCGTCGTCGTCCTCTGCTTCACCCTGGTCGGCCGTGCCCTGGAGTCCGTGCTCAACCCGACGCTGCGGCGGCGCTGATGACCTCGCCGACCGAGTCGCCGTCGACCGGACCTGCGCTGGCCTGGCGGGACGTCCGGATCACCTACACCACCAGCCGCGGCGACGACACCGAGGTGGTCGCCGTCGACGGTGTCGACCTCGCCGTCGAGCCGGGGGGAACCGTCGGCATCGCCGGGGAGTCGGGCTGCGGGAAGTCGACCCTGGCGATGTCGGCGCTGCGGCTGCTGCCGCACAACGCAACGCTCACCGGCACCGTGGAGCTCGGCGGCGAGGACGTCACGGCGATGCGCTGGGGCCGGCTGCGTGCGGTCCGCTGGACCCAGGGCGCGATCGTGTTCCAGGGAGCCATGAGCTCGCTGAACCCGGTCCGCACCGTCGGCTGGCAGATCGCCGAGGCCCTCGAGCTGCACGGCACCGCGGCCACCGCGTCCGCGTCGGCGCGGGCCGCCCGCATCCGCTCCCTCCTGGAGATGGTCGACCTCCCGGCCCAGAAGTCGACGGCCTACCCGCACGAGCTGTCCGGCGGCCAGAAGCAGCGGGTCATGATCGCCATGGCGCTCGCCTGCGACCCGGACGTCATCATCGCCGACGAGCCCACCACGGCCCTGGACGTCGTCGTCCAGGCGCAGGTCCTCGACGTGCTCACGGCCCTGGTCCGCGACCGGGCCCTGACCCTGGTGATGATCAGCCATGACCTGTCCGTCCTCGCCGCGGTCTGCGACCGGATCGTCGTCATGCAGCGCGGCCGGATCGTCGAGGAGGGTGCGGCCCACGAGGTCATGGTCAACCCGCAGCACGCGCATACCCGCGAGCTGGCGGCGGCATTCCCCGAGATTGGTGACCCGGCGTCCCGGCGTCGGGTCGGCAAGGCCGACCGCCTCGAGGTGGTCGACCGCGCCACGCCGCCACCGGCCGACGAGCCGGCCGCCGCGCTGCTGGCGGTGGACGACCTGGTCGTCGAGTTCGTGGCGCGAGGCCAGCGGATCCGCGCGGTCGACCATGTGACGATGGCCTGTGCCGCCGGCGAGGTCGCCGCGCTCGTCGGGCAGTCCGGGTCGGGCAAGACGACGCTCGCCCGCACCATCCTCGGCCTCCACCCGCCGACCTCCGGGACGATCCGGTATGCGGGAGCCGAGCTCCCGCGCAGCCGCGCCGGCCTCAAGGCCTACCGCCGGCAGGTGCAGTTCGTCCTCCAGGACCCCACGGCCTCGCTGAACCCGAAGCACACGGTCTACGAGGCGGTCGCCGAGGGCGTCCGGATCCACAAGCTCCCCGGCGACGAGCGTGAGCGGGTCGCGACAGCGATGCGCCAGGCCGAGCTCACCCCGCCCGAGGCGTTCTTCGGCGTCATCCCGCAGGAGCTCTCCGGCGGCCAGCGCCAGCGGGTGGTGATCGCCGGGGCGCTGGCCCTGGAGCCCAGCTACCTCGTGGCCGACGAGCCGGTCGCCAGCCTGGACGCGTCGGTACGCGGCGAGATCCTCGCGTTGCTGCTGCGGCTCAAGCGCGACCTCGGGTTGGGGGCCCTGGTCATCACCCACGACCTGGGGCTCGCCTGGAACATCGCCGACCGCGTCATGGTCATGCACCACGGCCGGATCGTCGAGGACGGCTCGGTCGAGCAGGTCCTGCTCGACCCGCAGGACGACTACACCAAGACCTTGCTGTCCGTCGTCCCCTCGCGGCTGGCCCAGCGGTGAAGCCGACCGCACTCGGGCCTCTGCACGCCGGGGACCGGGTCGCGCTGCTGGCCCCCGCCGGTCGGACTCCGGTCGAGCAGCAGGAGCGGGCGCGGGTGCTGCTGCAGGGCTGGGGCCTGGAACCGGTCGACTACCCCTCCGCGACGGCGCTGCACCCGCGCGCGGCATACCTCTCCGGTGCCGACGACCTGCGCGCGCGGGACCTCGAGGACGCCTGGTGCGACCCGGACGTCGCCGCGATCTTCTGCCTGCGCGGTGGCTACGGGACGGTCCGCGTCCTCGACCTGCTCGACGAGGAGCGGATGCGGGCCGCCGGGCCCACCCCGCTCTTCGGCAGCTCCGACGTCACGGCCCTGCACGAGTGGCTGCGCGAGCGGCTCGGGACGCCGACGTGGTTCACCCCGATGATCGGCACCGGGTCGCTGCTCGACGACGCCGTGGCCGTCGGCTCGTTGCGGAGCGCCGTGTTCGAGCCGGCGGGGGGCCGCCGCGTCACTGGCGACGGCGCCGAGGTCCTCGCGGCGGGCACGGCCCACGGCACCCTCATCGGCGGGAACCTGTCGGTGCTCGCGATGACCCTCGGTGCGCGGCACCGCCTGGTCGACAACGCCGGCGCCATCGTCCTGCTCGAGGACATCACCGAGGGCGTCTACCGGATCGACGGCTACCTGATGTCGCTGCTGCGGTCCGGGTGGTTCGACGGCGTGACCGGCATCGCGCTCGGGAGCTGGCTGGACTGCGGGCCGCTCGACGAGATCCGTGACCTGTGTGCCGAGCTCCTCGTCCCCCTGGGCGTCCCGGTCGCGTGGGAGCTCGGCTTCGGCCACGGCCTCGGGGCGCAGAGCGTCCCCCTCGGGGTGCCGGCGACGCTGACCGTCGAGGAGGGCGACGTCGTCCTGACCGTCGACCGGGGGACTGCGGCGTGAGCGACCTGGTCAGCGGCCGGCCGAGGTCCGCGACCGTCCTCAAGACCCGGCTGCTGGACGCCCACCGCGACGAGTTCGCCGCCGCACTCGCGTGGGCGGCCGAGGACCCTAGCCTGGAGGCGGCTGCGGCCCGGATCACCGCTGCCCGCCGTCGTTTCGTGCTCGGGGCGGCCACCTCGTTCACCTACGCGTCACTTCTGGCGGCCAAGCTGAGCGCGGCGCTGGCCAAGGTGACACTGGTCGATGGGACCATCGTCCGGCCGCTGGACGTGCTCTCCGACGTGCACGACTCGGACGTGCTGATCGCGATCTCGCTGCGGCCGTACCGTCGCTACACGGTCGAGGTGGCGTCGCCCTTCGTGCAGGCCGGTGGGTCGCTGGTCCTCGTCACCGACAGCGTCACCGCGCCCCTGGTTGCGTACGCGTCGGAGGCGGTGGTCATCGCCGCTCACCGGCCGGGGACCGAGGCCTCCGAGCGGCTCCACCCCGAGACCCCGGCCGCGTCGCCGGCGGCGGTCGGGCTGGTCGTCGACATCCTCACCGCGCTGTCGGGCGCCAGTGCCAAGGGCGCTCAGCGACGGTTGGCCGAGCGCGAGCGGCTGGCCGTCGAGCTGGGTCTCTACCTCGGCTGACCGGTCAGCCGAACCGGCCGCTGATGTAGTCCTCGGTGGCCTGTTCCTTGGGGTTGCTGAAGATCTTCTGCGTCGTGTCGATCTCCACGAGCCGTCCCGGCTTGCCGGTGGCCGCGAGGTTGAAGAACGCGGTCCGGTCGGACACCCGCGACGCCTGCTGCATGTTGTGGGTCACGATGACGATCGTGTAGTCGGCCTTGAGCTCGCCGACGAGGTCCTCGATGGCCAGGGTCGAGATCGGGTCGAGCGCCGAGCACGGTTCGTCCATGAGCAGCACCTGGGGCTTCACGGCGATCGCGCGGGCGATGCAGAGCCGCTGCTGCTGGCCGCCGGAGAGGCCGGCCCCCGGCTTCTTGAGCCGGTCCTTGACCTCGGTCCAGAGGTTCGCGCCGACCAGCGACTTCTCGGCCGCCTCGGCTAGGGCCTTCTTGTCCTTCATCCCGCTGAGCCGGAGCCCGGACACGACGTTGTCGTAGATCGACATCGTCGGGAACGGGTTCGGTCGCTGGAAGACCATGCCGACGGTGCGGCGGACCGACACCGGGTCGACCGAGGAGGCGTACAGGTCCTTGTCGTCGAGCATGACCTGGCCCTCGACCCGGCCGCCGGGGGTGACCTCATGCATCCGGTTCAGGGTCCGCAGAAACGTCGACTTGCCGCACCCGGACGGGCCGATGAACGCGGTCACCGACCGCGGCTCGATCGTGAGGGACACGCCCTCGACCGCCTTGAAGTCGCTGTAGTAGACGTTGAGGTCCTTGACGTCGATGCGCTTGGCCATGAGGGTCTTTCGGTTGTCGTAGGGGTCAGCTGCGGACCGTGCTGAGGCGCGCCACCAGACGGCCGACCACGTTGAGCAGCAGGACGATGAGGATGAGGGTGAGGGCGGTGGCCCACATCCGCTCGACGGCGGCGTCGATCCCGAGCTCGGTCCGGTCCTGGTTGATCATCGTCGGGAGGGTGGGCATCGGGCCGGAGAAGAGGTTGGTCGCGATGCTCTTCGTGTACGGACCGAGGATGAGCAGGGGCGCCGTCTCACCGATGATCCGGGCCAGCCCCAACAGGATTCCCGTGACGATGCCGGAGAACGCGGTCGGCAGGACGATGCGGACGATGGTCACCCATTTCGGCACGCCGAGCGCGTAGGAGGCCTCGCGCAGCTCGTTGGGGACGAGCTTGAGCATCTCCTCGGTGGACCGGACGACGACCGGCAGCATGAGCAGGACCAGCGCGAGGCAGACCGCGAAGCCGACCCGCTGGAAGCCGAACGTCGTCACCCACACCGCGTAGATGAACAGCGCCGCAACGATGGACGGCACCCCGGTGAGGATGTCGACCATGAACGAGACCGCGCGGGCGACAGCGCCCCGGCCGTACTCCACGAGGTAGATCGCGGTGAGCACGCCGATCGGGACCGCGATCACCGCCGTCACCCCGGCCTGGATCAGGGTGCCCTGGATGGCGTGGATCGCGCCGCCGCCGACGTCGGTGGAGTTGATGTTCCGCTGGCTGTTGGTCCACCACGACGACTGCAGCAGCAGGCTGACGCCCTTGCTGATGACGGTGAAGAGGATCCAGACCAGCGGCACCATCGCCAGGAAGAAGGACCCCCACATGACGATGCGGGCGATGACGTCCTTGACCGCGCGCCCGCGCGACTTGTGACCCAGGTCGAGCGGCGTCGAGGGCCGGGGCCCGCGGTCGGCCGGCGTGGCGACCGGGGCACTCCGAACCGCGAACTTGCGCAGAGCGGGGGTGGCGCCGTCGCGGTCGTGGACCGGCGACTCGGCAGCGGACACGGGCTGGGTCGTCATTCGCTGAAGGCCTTCCGGCGCTCGATGACGACCCGCGCGATCGCGTTGACGATGAACGTGAGCACGAAGAGGACCAGGCCCGCGGCGATGTAGGCGCCGGTCTTGGCCGGCGTGTCGAACTCGGCGGCGTTGTTGGCGATTCGCGAGGCAAAGGTCTCGCCGCCGTTGAACACCGAGAACGTCCAGGGCGTGTTGTCGGCGAGCTTGGAGACGAGGAACGTGACGGCGATCGTCTCGCCGAGCGCACGCCCGAGGGCCAGCATGGACGCCGAGATGACGCCGGGCTGGCCGAACGGCAGGACCGCGGTGCGGATCATCTCCCACCGGGTGGCGCCCAGCGCGAGCGCGCCCTCCTTGTGGGTGACGGGGGTCTGGTCGAAGACCTCCCGCGAGAGGGCAGTGACGATCGGCAGCACCATGATCGACAGGACGATGCCGATGAAGAAGATCGTGCCGCCGCTGATCCCGGTGGGGGAGAACAGCGGGAACCAGCCGAGGACGTCCTGGAGCCCGCCCTCGACCGGCGAGATGAGACTGCGGAACGTCAGCGCCGCCCAGAGTCCGTAGACGATGGACGGCACCGCGGCCAGCAGGTCGACCAGGCTGGCGGCCGGTCGCTTGAGCCAGCTCGGCGCGTACTGCGTGATGAACAGGGCGACGGCCACGCCGAACGGCACCGCGATGACCATCGCGATCGCCGACGACGCCACCGTCGTCCAGAGCAGCTCGACGATGCCGAACCGTGGTGTGTCACCACCGGGAGCCCACTCCCGCGAGGTGAGGAAGCTGGCCTGGTCCTTCAGCAGCGCCGGGATCGCCTGCGCCAGAAGGAACACTCCGATCAGGGTGACGAGGGCGATGACCAGGAGGCCCGCGCCCCGGGAGGCGCCGGCGAAGATCCGGTCACCGAGCCTCCCGGTCGAGGCGTTATCCCCGTCGAGGTTCGGGCGCCCCGACGGTCCGTCGCCCGGGAACTGCGAGGCGACGGACGCACCGGTGATGGACGACACGTGTGGTTCCTGGTCGGTGGTCGGTCAGCTGACCGCGCCGACGGCGGCCACGACCTTGGTCTGGACCTCCTTGGGCAGCGGCGCGTAGCCGAGCTCCTCGAGGCCGGACTGCGTCGAGTCCGAGGCGAAGCTGGCGAGGAAGCCCTTGACCGCCTTGCCCTTCGCCGAGTCCGCGTACTTGCTGCAGACGATGTTGTAGGTCACCAGGACGATCGGGTAGGTGCCGGCCGCCTTGGTCGCGTAGTCGAGCTTGAGCGAGAGGTCGTTCCCGGTGCCCACCTGCGTCGCGCCGGCGACCATCTTGCCGGCGGTCTCACCGGTCAGCTCGACCGGAGTGCCCGAGCCGTTGTCGATCTTGGCGATGGCCAGCTTGTTCTGCGTGGCGTAGGACCATTCGGTGTAGGTGATGCCACCGTCGGTCGAGGCGACCGCGCTCGAGACTCCGGCGGACTTCTCCTTGCCCTCGCCCTTGCCGGTCCACTTCTTGCCCGGGGCAGCGGTCCACGCGGAGGGAGCGGCGGCCTTGAGGTAGTTGGTGAAGTTCTCCGTGGTGCCCGACTCGTCGGAGCGGAAGAACACCTTGATCGGCGCGGCCGGCAGGGTGGCACCCGAGTTCAGCGCGGTGATGGCCGGGTCGTTCCACGTGGTGACGCCGCCGTTGAAGATCTTCGCGGCCACGTCGGCGTTGAGGACGAGGTTGCTGACACCCTTGACGTTGTAGGCGATCGCGATCGGGCCCGCGACCATCGGCAGGTTCCAGGCGTCGGAGCCGCACGCGGTCTTGGCCGCGGCGGCCTCGTCGGTCTTGAGGGCGGAGTCGGATCCGGCGAAGTCGACCTGCTTGCCGGTGAACTGCTTGATGCCGGCACCGGAGCCCGTCGCGTTGTAGTTGATCGTCGCGTCGCTGCAGGCGGTCTGGTAGGTCTTGATGGCCGCCTCGATGGCGTTCTTCTGGGCGGTGGAGCCCTCGCCGTTCAGCGTTCCGGAGAAGCAGTCGGCCGCGGCCGCGGAGGTGCCGGCGGTCGCGGGGGCGCCACCGGAGCCGCTCGCTCCGCCGGAGTTGTTGTCGCTACCGCAGGCCGAGAGGGCGAGGGCGCCGGTCAGGGCCACGGCGCCGGCCGTCAGGACGCGGCTGGTACGCATGAGTCGCACGGGGAAGTCCCTTGTCTGTGTCGGGGGCCTTGATGGAGCTGGGGCGCCGGCCATGAGGACATCCGGCGGCTCCGACACGGACGCTAAGGGCCGCGGATGACGGAAGTTCCCTGCTGGGTGAACGTGGGGTGAACGCCGGTCAAAGCCTTGGGGCCATGCGGTTTTCGCGCGGTAGGACGGCACCCCAAGAACCGGTATGCGGCGCCGGTCGGGTGGGCAGGTGGACAGGAACGAACCCGGGAATCAGGCCCGGACGGGGCGCAAGTCGGACTCGTTCCTGTCCACCTGCCCGCCTCGGCGCCGGCGCTCAGATGGGGTATCGCTCCACAGCGGTGACTCGGGCCGCGTCGCCGGTGTCCACGACGTGTGCGACGAGCACCTCGCCCTTGCCCATCCCGTCGGTCGCCGCTGCGCCGAGGTCTCGCGCGGCGGCGTCACCGTCGTCCGCCGAGCGGTCGACCAGCTCGAGCAGTCGCCCGAGCAGGCTCGGGAGCACCGGGCCGTGGCTGCACAGGGCCGTGGGGGCACCGCGCTCCAGTATCCGGCGCAGGTGGTGCGCACTCCGCTCCGGGTCCGCGGCGAACCCCTCCTCGGACAGCCCGTCGCGCAGCCGCAGCGGCAGCCCGGCGGTCGCCGCATACGGGCGGAGGGTGTCCGCGCAGCGCAACGAGCTCGACGACACGAGGCGCGTCACCCCGTAGGCGCGGAGCAGGGGGACGAGGGCCTGGGCCTGAGCCTCACCGCGCTCGTCGAGGGGGCGCTCGGGGTCCGGTGGCGACCACGAGCCGCGCGCGCGGGCCTTGGCGTGACGGACCACGGCCAGCGGCCAGGTGGTCAGCCGGCCCGCGGCGTCGGCACGGACGACCGCTCGCAGCTGGTCGCGGTCGCGCGCGTAGTCGAGCTTGTCGTGCGCGGTGAGGACGTCGAGCCACGCGACCTCGTCGATCTCGTTGACCAGCCGGCCCTCGCCACCGACGACCTCGGCCGCCCAGTAACGGACCTGCTTGGTGGCCGGGACACCGGTCCGGTCCAGCACGGTGTAGCTCGCCGCCGGCAGCGGCATCCCGAGGTGGACGTCGAGGCCGGTCTCCTCGGCCGTCTCGCGAGTCGCCGCCACCGGCCACTCCTCGCCGGGGTCGAGCTTGCCCTTCGCCCAGGACCAGTCGTCGTACTTCGGCCGGTGGACCAGGGCGACCTCGAGGTGTCCTCGCCGACGGCGCCACGGCACCGTCCCGGCGGCCGGGACGACGAGGGAGGGTGCGGCCGTCATCAGGTCACGAAGAAGTCGGAGTCGGTCCTAGCGACGCCGCGCCTTGCGGCGCCGCTTGAGGTGGGTCTCGATCATCGCGGTCTGGACGTCGGTGAGGGGCTCCCCGTCCGCGGACCGGTGAAGGCGGGTCCAGCGGCCGTCCTCGGACAGATCCCAGCGCGACGTCGACTCCGCCGTCCCTTTGTCCAGCAACGAGGTGATCTCCGCGACGTGCTGGGGGTCGGTGACCCGCAGCAGGGCCTCCACGCGCCGGTCGAGGTTGCGGTGCATCATGTCGGCGCTGCCGATGTAGACGACCGGCTCACCGTCGCCGCCGAACCAGAAGACCCGGGAGTGCTCGAGAAACCGGCCCAGGGTGGAGCGGACCGCGATGTTCTCGCTCAGCCCCGCGACCCCCGGGCGGAGCGCACAGATCGCGCGCACCCAGATGTCGATCCGGACGCCGGCCTGCGAGGCCCGGTAGAGCGCGTCGATGGTCTGTTCGTCGACGATCGAGTTGAGCTTGAAGATGATCCGGCCCTTGCCGTTCTCCTCGTGGCGCGCCACCTCGTCCTCGATCTGCTCGATGAGGCCGGACCGGACCGTCCGCGGGGCGACGAGCAGGCGCTTGAACCGGCTTCGCGGGGCGATCCCCGACAGCTGGTTGAACAGACGGGTGAGGTCCTCGCCGACCTGCGGGTCGCTGGTGAGGACGCCGAGGTCCTCGTAGATGCGGGCGGTCTTCGGGTTGTAGTTGCCGGTGCCGATGTGGCAGTAGCGGACCAGGCCCTCTGCCTCCTGGCGCACCACGAGACACAGCTTGGCGTGGGTCTTCAGGCCGACGATGCCGTAGACGACGTGGACCCCGGCCTGCTCCAGCTTGCGGGCCCAGCTGATGTTGTTGACCTCGTCGAAGCGGGCCTTGATCTCGACCACCGCAAGGACCTGCTTTCCGGCCTCGGCGGCGTCGATCAACGCGTCGACGATCGGGGAGTCACCGGAGGTGCGGTAGAGCGATTGCTTGATCGCCAGGACCCGCGGGTCGGCGGCGGCCTGCTCGATGAACGCCTGGACCGACGTCGAGAATGAGTCGTAGGGGTGGTGGAGCAGGACGTCCTTGCTGCGCACCACGGCGAAGATGTCGCCCGGCTTGCTGCTCTCGGTGGGCGAAAGGTCGGGCTGCGTGAGCGGGACGAACGGGTCGTACTTGAGGTCCGACCGCTCGATGTCGCCCACGAGGAACAGCGCTCGCAGGTCGAGAGGTCCAGGCAGGCGATAGACGTCCTCCCTGCCGATCTGGAGCTCGCGCGTCAGCAGGTCGAGCACGTGGTCGTCGATGTCGTCCTCGACCTCGAGGCGCACCGGTGGGCCGAACCGACGACGGGTCAGCTCCTTCTCCATGGCGGTGAGGAGGTTCTCGGCGTCGTCCTCCTCGACCTCGACGTCCTCGTTGCGGGTGACCCGGAACGTCGTGTGCTCATGCACCTCCATCCCGGTGAACAGCTGGTCGAGGTTGGCGGCGATGACGTCCTCCAGCGGGACGAACCGCACCGCATGCGCGCCCTCGTGGTGGTCGCCGACCCGGACCAGCCGAGGGAGCGACGGCGGGACCTTGACGCGGGCGAAGTGCTCGTTGCCGGTCTTGGGGTTGACCAGCGTGACGGCGAGGTTGAGGGAGAGCCCCGAGATGTAGGGGAACGGGTGCGCCGGGTCGACCGACAGGGGCGTCAGTACCGGGAAGATGTGGTCGGTGAACAGGTCGTTCAGGGGCTCGCGGTCGGCCTCGTTCAGGTCGGCCCACCGGACGATGGTGATGCCCTCCTCGGCCAACGCCGGCCGGACCTCGCCGAGGAACACGTCGGCCTGCATCCGCTGCAGCTGACCCGCGACCTCGCTGATCTTCTCGAGGACCTCGCGCGGCTCGAGACCCGAGGCGGACCGGACGGCGATCCCGGTCGCGATCCGGCGCTTGAGCCCCGCCACCCGGATCATGAAGAACTCGTCGAGGTTGCTGCTGAAGATCGCGAGGAACTTGGCCCGCTCCAACAAGGGGATGTCCTCGTCCATGGCCAGCTGGAGGACACGCTCGTTCAGCTGCAGCCAGGAGATCTCGCGCTCGAGGAAGCGGTCGGTCGGCAGCTCGTCCGGCGGCCGGATGAACCGGCCGTTCGCCGCTCGCGGCGGGTAGCCCCGAGGGGGCGTGATGGCGCTCGCGAGCGACCGGAGCGGACCCTCCTCGGACCCGTCGTCGAGCGCCTCGCGGACGTCGACGAGGGCCGCGCGCTCCGACACCTCCGTGCTCATGACCTCATCGTTCCACCACGAGGTGAACTGCCGTCAACGTCCTGGCCCGGTGCGGCGTACATCCGGTCCACTGATCGCGTGGTGAACCCCAGTCCGCGGTAGACCTTCAGCGCCGCCGGGTTGTCGCCGTCGACGTAGAGGATGACGTCCTCGACGCCCTGCTCGTGCAGGTACCGAAGGCCCAGCAGCGTGACGGGGCGCCCCAGACCCTTCCCTTGGTATGCGGGGTCGACCGCGACGACATAAACCTCCCCACTTCGGCCGCGGCTCGCTCCGCGACCCTCGCCCGAAGCGTGGGCCCCCCCGACGCCCGCACGGTGGTCGTTGGGGGCCTCGCGCGGGATCTTGGTCCAGTGGGACGCGGCCACCGTGTCGGGGTCGTCCGCGGCCACCACGAGGATCAGCCCGGCCGGGTCGAACCAGGACTCCTCCATCCGGGCGTCGAGGTCCGCTCGCGTCATCCGGCCCTGCTCGGCGTGGTGCGCGAACGCCGCTGCGTTGACCCGCAGCCACTCCGACTCGTCGTGCCCCGGCCGGAACGGGCGCGCGACGAGGCCCTCCGGCAGCACCGGCTCGTCCACCGGGCCCGCCTCGTCGAACCGGCGGCCCAGGACGAACAGCTCGCGGACCACCTCCAGCCCACGCGCCGTCGCGAAGCCGTCGACGCCGGGGAGGTCTCCATGCGCCCAGATCCGAATGCCCGCCGGCAGCCGGTCCAGCAGCAGCGACCCGATCCCGTGGCGGCGGTCCGCGGGAGCGACGACCAGCTCGGCGGACTCGTCGTCCACCTGGAGGTACCCGGCGAGATGCCCGTCGGAGAACGCGAGGTGGTGCTCGACGGGACGCCCGGACCGCCCTCGCACGGCCAGCAGCGACTGCTCGGACATCGGCGCGACACCGTCCTCCTCCTGGGCGGCGGCGACGAGGGCGAGGACCGCTGCCCGCTGGTCGGCGTCGAGGAGAGCGGTGCGGACGATCGGCGGGGTCACATGGCCGATTCCACCACGCGCACGGTGGAAGTTCACGAACTCGAACCCGGTCTCCGCACATACCACCGCGTTCTGGCGTTAGCCTGCACCGTCTCGGGGATTTCGCTGTCAGGGGCAGCGCATCACCATCCAGCTCAGCCAGGGAGAACTATGTCGTTCGCATCACCACGACGCCTGCGGACCCGCCTTCTCGGCGGCGTCGCCGTGGGCGCCTGCGCCCTCGCCGGAGTCGCCGCCACGAGCGGGACCTCCGAAGCGGCCAACGGCCAAGTCATTGACATCCAGCTCCTGTCGTTCAACGACTTCCACGGGAACCTCGAGCCGCCCACCGGCTCCAGCGGGCGTCTGGTCACCGGCCACGCCCTGAACGCGAGCGGCGTGCCGGTCGACCTCACCACGGACTCGTTGACCCCTCCGGGGGTGGGCGGCGTGGAGTACCTCGCGACGCACCTCAAGGAGGCGCGTAAGGGCCACAACAACTCGCTGACCGTCGCCGCCGGCGACCTCATCGGCGCGTCCCCGCTGCTGTCGGCCGCCTTCCACGACGAGCCCACCATCGAGGCGATGAACACGCTTGGCCTCGACGTCTCGGCCGTGGGCAACCACGAGTTCGACGAGGGCTACGCCGAGCTCCAGCGGATGGCGAACGGCGGCTGCATCGACGACGGCCCGGACGGCGCGAACAACCAGAACTCCTGCGCCCTGCACAAGTTCAAGGGTGCGGACTTCCCCTACCTGGCGGCCAACGTCAAGTACGCCGGCACCAACACCACGATCCTGCCCGCCTACACCGTCAAGAACGTGCTAGGCGCCAAGATCGGGTTCATCGGCATGACCCTGAAGGACACCCCGTCGATCGTCACGGCGTCGGGCGTGGCCGGGCTGGAGTTCACCGACGAGGTGCAGACCGCGAACGCCCTGGTGCCGGTGCTGCGCGCTCAGGGCGTCAACGCCATCGTCGTCCTCATCCACCAGGGTGGGACGCCCGGCCAGCAGACCTGGTACGGGCCGGACAACAAGCCCTACAAGGTGAACCCGTCCTACGACGCGGCCTGCGAGAACGGCTCGGACCTCGCTCCCGACTCCCCGATCATCCCGATCGCCAAGGGCCTGGACCCAGCCATCGACATGATCGTCTCCGGTCACACGCACCAGCCCTACGTCTGTGACATCAAGGACCCGGCGGGCCAGGACCGGCTCGTCACGTCGGCGTCGTCGTTCGGCCGGCTCATCACCGACACCAACCTCAAGTACGACCGGCGCACCAAGGACATCGTCCGCGCCAGTGTCGAGGGCTCGCAGATCCTCGTGACGCGCAACGTCGCCAAGGACCGCCAGGAAACCAAGATCATCGACCAGTACAACGAGGCCATCGCCCCGGTTGCGAGCCGGGTCATCGGCCAGATCACGAAGGACGTTGTCAACGTTGCGAGCCAGAACCCGGCCGTACCGGGCACCAACGCGGCCGGTGAGTCCCCGCTCGGTGACCTCATCGCCGACGCCCAGCTCGCGGACGGCTCGGTGGTGTCAAGCTTCCCGAAGCCGGTGATCGCGTTCATGAACCCCGGCGGAATCCGCGCATCGCTGAGCTATGCGGCGGCCAAGTGGGGCGAGGCGCCCGGTGACGTCACCTACGAGGAGGCGTTCACGGTCCAGCCGTTCAACAACTACCTGGTGTCGATGGACCTCAAGGGCTCCGACATCTACGCCCTGCTCACCCAGCAGGTCACGGGGGCCAACGCCGGAACGGCGAAGAAGACCCTGCAGATCTCGAACGGCTTCACCTACACGATGACGCCCACGGGACCGGTGGCCGACAGCGTGTTGCTGAACGGTGTCGCGATCGACCAGGACGCGACCTACCGGATCGTCACGAACAACTTCCTCTCCGACGGCGGGGACAACTTCGCGGCGTTCAAGAACGGCACCAACAAGTACTTCGGCGGGCTCGACATCGACGCCTTCGCGAACTACCTGTCACTGCCGACGGTGTCGCCGTACACCCCGGCGCCTCCGACCCGGATCGCGGGCAGCAACTAGTACCAACGACGGCGGGGTATGCCCGGTGCTCAGCACCGGGCATACCCCGCCGTTCGTGTCGGCGGGTTGGGGGCGCGCTCAGGCGTCGGCGGCGACGCCCAGCTCACGCGGCCGGTCGGCGACGAAGCGGTAGCCCACGTTGCGGATCGTGCCGATCAGCGCCTCGTGCTCACTGCCGAGCTTGGCGCGCAGCCGTCGCACGTGGACGTCGACCGTGCGGGTGCCCCCGAAGTAGTCGTAGCCCCATACCTCCTGGAGCAGCTGGGCGCGGCTGAAGACGCGCCCGGGGTGCTGGGCCAGGAACTTCAGCAGCTCGAACTCCTTGTAGGTGAGGTCGAGAATCTGGCCGCGTACCCGCGCCGAGTAGGTCGCCTCGTCGATGACGACCTCGCCGGCGCGGATCGGACCGCTCTCCTCGGCCTCGCCCTGGTCGGTGCGGGTGATCGCGAGGCGGAGCCGGGCGTCGACCTCGGCGGGTCCGGCGCTGTCGAGGATGACGTCGTCGACGCCCCACTCGCTGGTGAGCCCGGCCAGTCCCCCCTCGGTGAGCACGGCGATGAGGGGGCTCGAGAGCCCGGTCGCCCGGAGCACGCGGCAGAGGGACTTGGCCTGCGCGAGCTCGGAGCGAGCGTCCACGAGGACGACCTCGCCGGCCGGGGCGTTGACCAGCGCCGTGGGCTCGGCCGGCAGGATCCGGACCTGGTGGCTGAGCAGGCCCAACGCCGGCAGGACCTCGGCGCTGGGGGCCAGCGCGTTGGTCAACAGCAGGAGGTGGACCATCCGGTGAGAATAATGGGTTCGTGACCACGCATCTTCCGAGCGACCACGGGGTGACCGTCCGCTACTGGGCGGGGGCTCGTGCGGCCACCGGCGTGGCGTCCGACGTCGTCGGCGGGTCGACCGTGGCCGACGTCGTGACCGCCGCGGTCGCGCTCCACCCCGCTCTCGGGCCGGTCGCGGCCGTCGCCACCTTCCTCGTCGACGGGTCGGCGTCCCCGCGCGACCGAGTGGTCCCCGCCGGCGCCACGGTCGAGGTACTGCCCCCCTTCGCCGGCGGCTGACCCGTCGCGGGTGACCCGCAGACGGCATGCCGGTATGCCTCCACCATCTGTCCCAGCCGGCCCGCCACCCCCGGGCCGGAGTGCAAGGATGCCCCCGTGACGGCGGGAGACGACGCTCGGAGCCCGGGTTGGGTCCCGAGGGAGCCACCGCTCGACGCCGATCCCGACACGCAGCCCCTGACCCGCGCCTCGATCCGGGCGGCTCAGGCGCAGCGGCTGGCCGCCGAGGCCGAGGATCGACGTCGGGCCGCGTTGGCCGAGGAGTCGGCCATGCCCCGCAGGGTCCGGGCGCTCGCCGTGGGCGCTGCCGTCGCCCTCGCCGTGCTCATCGGGCTGTCCGCGTTGGTCGGCGCGGGCTCGACGGCCCTGGCTGTGGGGTTCGCCTCCGTGGTCCTCGCGTGGGGCTGGGTCCGGCTGACCGACGCACCGGCACCCCGCGTCGCCGCCGTGGTCCTCGGCGCCGGCGCCGTGGCGATCGCCGCGGCCGCCGGGCTCACGCGGAGCGACCCCTACCTCGTCTGGGTGCCGGTCGCGGTCGCGGTCAGCGTGATGGCGGCCTTCCTCCACCAGGTGTTCCGCGGCGACGGCCGGCCACGTCTGACGGAGGGGGTCGCCTCCTCGGCTGGCGCGCTGGCGGTGATGGCGTCCGGGGCCGCGTTCATCCCGTTGCCCTACTACCCCCACGGTGGGTCCTGGGCGCTGGTCGCGGTGCTGGGCGTTGCGGCAGCGTCCCTTCCGGCGCTGCTGCTCGGCGGTCGACTCTCGCCCGGCTGGGTCCTACTCGCCGCGCTGGTCCTCGGCACCGGGGCGTCGGTCGTCGCCGCCGGGCTCGTGACCGGCATCGCCCTCGGCGGCGCTGCCCTCGTCGGGGTGCTCGTCGCCGGGATCTCTCACTCCACGATGCGGGTGCTCTTCGCCCTGCCCGGCGCCACGACGACTCAGGGAGCGGTCGCCGCCGGCGCGGCCGGCGTGCTCGTGGTCGGCGTCGTCGTCTACCTGCTCGCCCGGATCTTCTCGGGCTAGCCGCCGCGGCCCGTCGCACGCCGACTGAACTCAGATGTCTGGCGGTTTGACGGCCGCAAGCCCGAGAAACCGACCAACATCTGAGTCCGGTCGGGAGGTGGCCGCGTGGCCAGGTGTCTCAGTAGACGAGGGCCTGGGTGCCCTCGGTGAGGGCCTCCTCCACGAAGGACGCCGCCCCGGCGATCCGCGCCCCCGGCAGCAGGTCGGCCTCGGTGATCTCCCGACGTGCGGCGCACTGCGTGCAGACCGTGACCTGGGCGCCGGCGAGGAGGGTGTCGCGCAGCTCGGCGAGCGGTGCCGCATACGGGAGGACGAACTCCTCCGCCCGGCCGGGGACGGCGAGGTAGGTGGCCTCTCCGGTGAGCCAGACGCTGACCTCGGCGCCCGCGGCCAGGGCCGTGGCCGCCACCGTGACGCCCTGCGAGTAGCGCTCCGGCGCCTCGGCGCCGCAGGTGATCTTGACGAGGAGCCGGTTCACGGCCCCAGGCTACGATTCCTGGGTGTTCGAGCTCGATGTGGACCTGCCCGAGCGGCTGCGTCCCCTCGCCTGGATGATCGGGCGGTGGGAGGGCGCCGGCGTGGTCGGGTACCCCACGATCGAGTCGGTGAACTTCGGCCAGGAGGTCGAGTGCCGTCACGACGGGCGGAACTTCCTCGAGTGGCACAGCCACACCTGGCTGCTCGACCAGGAGACCGGGGAGAAGGTCCGGCCGCTCTCGACCGAGCTGGGCTTCTGGCGTCCCGGTGAGGACGGTCGCGACGTCGAGCTGCTGCTCGCGCATCCGACCGGGATCCTCGAGATGTACTACGGGACGATGGAGCCGGCCCGGGTCACCCTCAAGACCGACAGCGTCGTCCGCAGCCCCCTGGCCAAGGAGTACAACGCCGGGTCCCGGCTCTACGGGCTGGTCGAGTCCCAGCTGTTCTGGGTGATGGATATGGCGGCGATGGGCCAGGAGCTGCAGAGCCACGTCTCCGCGCAGCTGAAGCGGGTGGGCTGAGGCGCGCCGTGAGCGACCTGGGTGCGGCCCTGCGGGCACGGGGGATGCGGCTGACGCCTCAGCGCCGGCGGATCGTCGACGCCCTGACCACGCTCGAGCACGGAACCCCGGATGCGGTCGCCGCCAAGGTCACCGAGGACGGTGGTGCCCCCCTCCCGCTGTCGACGATCTACCGCGGCCTGGACGCCCTCGAGGAGCTCGGGATCGTCTCGCACACGCATCTGGACCACCGGGCGCCGACCTATCACCTCGCCGACCACGCCACCCACATCCACCTGGTCTGTCTGGGCTGCGGGACCGTCTCCGAGGCTCCGATCGCGACGGCCGCCGAGTTCGCAGGGAATGTCCGGGAGGCCACGGGCTTTGACCCTGATGTGACCCACATGGCGATCCACGGCTGGTGCGCGAGCTGTCGGGAGAAGAAGCAGTGACCGGTATGCCCGTCGCCCCTGTCGAGGCCCCGCTCGACGCGCCCGTCTCCCCCCTGCTGACCGCGCCCGGCGCGGTCGCGGCCGACGGGATCGACGCCGGGGTGGCGGCGCACTACGGCGACCCGCTCCGGGAGCAGCGGCTCCTCGACGAGGGGCTCGCGGTCGTCGACCTGTCGAACCGTGCGGTCCTCACCATCACCGGCGCCGACCGGCTGAGCTGGCTGCACTCGATGACCACCCAGTCACTGACCGGTCTGGCGCCGCGTACCTCCGTGGAGACGCTCGTCCTGTCGCCCAAGGGCCACGTCGAGCACGCGCTGCACGTCGTCGACGACGGCGCCACGACCTGGATCACCGTGGAGCCCGGCACCGGACCGGCCCTCCTCGCGTGGCTCACCTCGATGCGGTTCATGCTCCGGGTCGAGCTGGCCGACGTGTCGGGCGAGTACGCCGTGCTCGGCGAGCCCGTGTCCGCCGAGTCGGCGCCGGGGGAGCCCCTGGCCTGGCGCGACCCGTGGCCCGACCTGGTCGGCGACACCGCCGCATACGGACCGGTGGTTGATCACCCGGGTTCCGCGCGGCGCTGGCGTGAGCTCATCGTCCCGCGCCCGGATCTCGTTGCGGCAGTGGGTGATCGGCCGTTGGCCGGCATCTGGGCGGCCGAGGCGCTGCGCATCGCCGCATGGCGGCCGCGGTTCGGCTTCGAGACCGACCACCGCACCATCGTCCACGAGGTCGACTGGCTCCGGACCGCCGTCCACCTGCACAAGGGCTGCTACCGGGGGCAGGAGACCGTGGCTCGGGTGCACAACCTCGGGCGGCCACCGCGGCGGCTGGTGTTCCTCCACCTGGACGGTTCGGGGCACGTCCTGCCGGACCGGGGCGCCGAGGTGGTCCTCGACGGGCGCGCGATCGGGTTCGTGACGTCCGTGGCCCGCCACCACGAGCTCGGACCGATCGCCCTGGCGCTGGTGAAGAGGAACGCCGCGGTCGACGCGCCGTTGCTGGCCGGCGGCATCGCGGCGGCCCAAGAGGTCGTCGTCGCGCCGTAGGGGCGCTGCCACAACCAGCCCGGCCCTAGGCTCTCGGGCCGTGAACACCCTCATCACCGTCGCCCCGACGGGCGCCGAGTCGAGCAAGGCCGACGTCCCGCAGCTGCCGACCACGCTGGACGAGCTGGTCGAGACTGCGGTGCGCTGCGAGGCGGCCGGCGCGTCGATGATCCACCTGCACATCCGCGACGCCGACCACGCCCCGACCCTCGACGCGGGGCTGCTCCGCGCCTCCGTGGACGCGGTCCGCGAGGCGACCGACCTGGTCGTGCAGCTGTCGACCGGCGGTTCGGTGCACGACCCCCTGGACCAGCGGCTGACCGTGCTCGACGCGGAGCCGGACTCGTGCTCGCTGACCTGCGGCACGACGAACTTCGGCGACGACGTGTTCCTCAACCCCTGGCCGTTCATGGTCGACCTCTACCGCCAGAGCATCGAGCGCGAGGTGGTGCCCGAGTTCGAGCTCTTCGACCTCGGCCACGTCGCGGCGCTGCGACGGCTGCTCGACCAGGAGGGGCTGCCGTTCGGCGGCCGGGTGCACGTCGACTTCGTGACCGGGGTTCCAGGGGGTATGCCCGGGACGCCGGCCGCGCTCCTCGCCGGCGTCGCGCTGCTGCCGCCCCAGGTCACCAGCTGGTCGGCCACCGGGATCGGGCGCAGCCACCTCCCGATCGCCGCGGCGGCCCTCGGCGCCGGCGGCCATCTGCGCGTGGGGATGGAGGACAACCTCGTGTACGCGCGCGGCCGGGCCGTGCAGCACAACGACGAGCTGGTCCTTCGGGCCGCGGAGCTGGCGACGTTGATGCAGCGCCCGCCGATGACCACGGTGGAGACCCGCGAGCTGCTCGGCGTCAAGCCCCGCTGAGCCCCCCTGGACTCCGGTCACCCACACGCTCCCCCCACCGGCCGAGAGGCCAACATCGGCCGCTTTGCGACCCTGTATACCGGCCGAAGCTGGCCTCTCGGCGCCTCGAGTGGGGGCGTGTGAGGCGGCTCACGCTGTCCCCAGTTTGCATTTTGCTAACTAGAGCAAGCACAATGGATGCGTGAGCAAGCTACCCGGCCCGGAGCTCCCGGATCTGCATGATCTGGGCTCGTTCCTGCGGGAGCAGCGACAGAACGCCAAGCTGTCGCTGCGTCAGCTCTCCGAGCTCGCCGGCGTCTCGAACCCCTACCTCAGCCAGATCGAGCGGGGCCTGAAGAAGCCGAGCGCGGAGATCCTCAAGGAGCTCGCCCGCGGCCTGGAGGTCTCCGCCGAGACCCTCTACGTGCGCGCCGGCATCCTCGACGAGAAGCCGGTCCCCGCATACGAGGGCCCGTCGGTCCTCGAGGCGATCGCCAAGGACCCCGTCCTGACGGACCGGCAGCGCGCCGTGCTCGTCGACGTCTACACGTCGTTCACGGCGGCCGCGCCGGCCGGAACGGCCCCCTACACCAACACCAGCAAGGAGAAGTGACATGGCTTTCACCCATGAGCTCAAGAAGACGGTCACCGACGCCACCCCGGTCTACGCCGTGGTCGGCGTGACGGACCTCGCCGCCGAGAAGCTGCGCAACGCGCGCGCCCAGGCGGTCGCCGCCGGTCGGACCATCACCGCCGTCACCCCCAAGACCGTGCAGAAGCAGGTCCAGGACGCGCCGGCCGTCGTGCTCGAGCGTTCGCTCGAGCTGGCCGGCAAGGCCCAGGGCGAGTACGACGCCCTCGCCACCCGTGGCGCGGAGCTGGTCAAGCGCATCCGCACCCAGAAGTCCACCCAGGACCTCGTCGCGCAGGCCGAGCAGACCGTCGCGATCGGCAAGGGCGCGGTGACCACCGTGCGTCAGGCCGTCTCCGACACCCAGGCCTCCGCCAAGGCGACCATCACCACCGGTCGCCACCAGGCCGTCCGGGTCGCCGGCGTCGTCAACGACGTCGTCAGCCGCGAGGCCAAGGACGCCACGGTGGCCGCGGACGTCATCGCGGACGCCACCCAGGACGCGATCGCCAAGACCGCGACCCCGGCCAAGCGCACCCGCACCACCGCTCGCAAGGGCGCCAAGGCCACCACGGCCCGCACCAAGGCGACCGCCACCTCCGCTCGCAAGGCGGCCCCGCGCGCTCGCAAGGCGACCAAGGCCGCCGCCGAGAAGGTCGGCGCCTGACGCCTCCCTGACCCCGGTCGCGCTGGGTCGACTGCAACCGACCTGCCCCGGCGCGACCGGATCCATGCCGTTTCGGCGGCCGACCGGGCCGGTCCGCACACCTCGTGCGGGCCGGCCCGTTCGCGTACCCGCTCTGGCACACTGACCGCCGTGCCCGACGCCCCAGACCAGTCCCGGTCGATCCCCGTCTCGACGGCGCTCACCGAGGCACCGGTCCTCGCGCACGTCGTCCGCGGGGGGTTCGTCGAGAGCGTCCACCGCGGCACGGTCGTGGTCACCGCCCCCGACGGCTCGGTCGAGTGGGCGCTCGGCGACCCGACCGGAGCCGTCTTGGCCCGGTCGTCGAACAAGCCGATCCAGGCCTCCGCCATGGTGCGGGCCGGCCTCGACCTCCCGGACGCCGAGCTGGCCCTCGCCTGCTCCAGCCATTCGGGGGAGACGTTCCATCGGGAGGCGGTCACGCGGATCCTGGCGGGTGCCGGCCTGTCCGAGGTGGACCTGCAGAACACCCCCGACTACCCCATCGACGAGGACGAGCGCGACGCCTGGATCCGGTCCGGCCGGCCCAAGGCGGCCATCGCGCAGAACTGTTCCGGCAAGCACGCGGCCATGCTGGCGACGAGCGTCGTCAACGGATGGGACACCGCCGCATACCGCGACCCCGAGCACCCGGTCCAACGCGCCATCACCGACACCCTCGTCGAGCTGACCGGCGAACCGGTCGTCGCCGTCACCGTCGACGGCTGCGGCGCGCCGCTGCACGCGTACGCGTTCACCGGTCTGGCCCGCGCGTTCGGCCGGATCGTCACGGCGCCGGCCGGCAGCGCGGAGGCGCGTGTCGCGGCCGCCATCCGCGCGGAGCCGCTCTACGTCGGCGGTACCCACCGGCAGGTCAGCCGTCTCGTGTGTGAGGCGGACGGGCTCATCGCCAAGGACGGGGCGGAGTCGGTGTATGCGGTGGGCCTGCCCGACGGCCGCGGCGTCGCCGTGAAGGTCGCCGACGGGTCCCCGCGAGCCAAGGCCGTCATCCTCGCCGCCGTGCTCCGCCGCCTCGGCGTCGACGCGCCGGCGGCCCTGGCGGACCTGGCCACCGCGCCGGTCCTCGGCCACGGCGACCCGGTCGGCGGCATCGTCGCCGTCGGCGTCTGAGGCGCGCGGATGCGGGCCGTCCTCCAGCGGGTGACCTCCGCCTCGGTGGTCGTCGGCGACGAGACGGTCGGGGCGATCGACCGCCCCGGCCTGGTCGCCCTCGTCGGGGTGACCCACGACGACGGGCCCGACCAGGTCGAATGGCTGTCGCGCAAGATCGCCGACCTGCGGCTGCTGCGCGACGAGCAGTCGGTGCTCGACGCCGGCGCGCCGGTGCTCGTGGTCAGCCAGTTCACCCTCTACGGCGACGCGCGCAAGGGACGCCGTCCCACCTGGAACGCCGCCGCTCCCGGTCCGGTGGCCGAACCGGTCGTCGACGCCGTGGTCGCCGCCCTGCGTCAGAAGGGCATCCAGGTCGAAACGGGAACCTTTGGGGCCGACATGGCAGTTTCCTTGGTGAACGACGGGCCGGTCACACTGGTCCTCGACAGTCCCTGAGAGAGGTAAGGCGACATGGACGCATTCGGCACGCTTCAGGGCACGCTGTTGCTGGTCCTCAGCGTGCTCGCGCTCGGCGCGGAGATCTTCGCTCTGGTGGATGCGCTTCGGCACCGCCCCGACGCGTTCGTCGCCGCGGGCAAGCGGACCAAGACGTTCTGGCTGGCCATTCTCGGCGTCGCCCTGGCCCTGGGGATCATCGGCTTCGGCGGACTCGGGTTCGTCTCGCTGATCGGGTTCGTGGCGGCGGCGGTCTACCTCGCCGACGTCCGCCCGGCGCTGCGCCAGGTGAGTGGCCGCGGGCGCCGGAACGACGGTCCCTACGGCCGATGGTGATCTCTCAGCGCCCCTGAGTAGGGGAGACTGTCGCCCATGAGCGACCAGCTGGACCTCACCGCCGAGGCGACCCACACGCAGAGCGAGTACGACCAGGGCGACCGCAACCCCACGGTCGACATCTTCGTCGTCGACCGGCCCTGGGGTCAGTTCCAGCAGTTCGTCTCCAACGAGACCGTGACCGTCAAGATCATCACCGTCGAGCCCGGCCACCGGCTGTCGCTGCAGAAGCACCAGCACCGCGGCGAGATGTGGCAGATCCTCGACGTCCCCTTGGACATCACCGTCGACGACCGGCAGTGGCAGGCCCAGCCGGGCGAGCTGGTCTGGGTGCCTTGGGGGGCCACCCATCGGATGGGCAACAGCGGTACGCGGCCCGGCCGGCTGCTCGAGGTCGCCTTCGGCCACTTCGACGAGGCCGATATCGAGCGCCTCCACGACGACTACGTCCGCTGAGGGGCCACCGCCGCCCACGCGACACCGATCTCGCCCAGACGCCACCGCCGCGGGCCGTCGAGCACGGGCCAGCCCTGCTCCCGCAGGCCTGCGCAGGCGGTGACCCAGCGCTGCCGAACCCCATAGCTGGCCTGCGGTGCGGCCCGGTCCCACGCCGAGTCCAGGGCCTCGAGAAAGGCGTGGACGGGCTCGCCGGGGACGTTCCGGTGGATGAGTACCTTGGGCAACCGCTCCGCCACGGTCGACGGCCGTTCCAGGCCCCGCAACCGCAGCGACACGGTCAGGCTGAGCGGACCGCTCGCGTCGACCGCCGCCCACGACGCCAGCCGGCCGACCTCGTCGCAGGTGCCGTCGACGAGCAGCCCAGCCGGGGCCAGCCGGCTCCGGACGAGGTCCCAGGCCTCGTCGACCTCCCCCTCCGCATACTGGCGCAGCACGTTGAACGCCCGCACGAGCACGGGACGTCGACCCCCGGTGAGCGGGACCTCGAACCCCCCGAGCCCGAACGACAGGCCCGGCGCGCGCGAGCGGCTGGGCCGCCCGCACGCGCTCCGGGTCGATCTCGATGCCGACGACGTCGACGTCCGGGCGGACCCGCGCCAGGCGCTCGTGGAGCTCCAGGGCGGTCACCGGCGACGCGCCGTAGCCGAGGTCGACGACGACCGGCGGGTCGACGGCGGCGCGCAGCCGCCAGCCTTCGACGTCGGCCAGCCAACGGTCCACCCGTCGGAGCCGGTTCGGGTTGGTCGTGCCGCGGGTCACGACGCCGACCGGCCGGTTCCGTGCCACACCGGGAGGGTATGCCGCGCGGGTGCGGGAACAGCGGGGCGGCTTACGCTGCTGTGGTGAGCGTGGGTGACGAGATCCGCCGGGTGGCGATGGTGAGCGTCCACACCTCACCACTGGAACAGCCCGGCACCGGTGACGCCGGCGGCATGAACGTCTACGTCGCGGAGGTCGCCAAGCAGCTGGCCGACCGCGGGGTCGAGGTCGACATCTTCACTCGGGCGACGACGGGCGCGTTACCGCCCATCGTCGAGATGGTGCCCGGCGTCTCGGTGCGGCACATCACCGCCGGTCCCTACGAGGGGCTGAGCAAGGCCGACCTCCCCGGCCAGCTGTGCGCCTTCGCCGCGGGCGTGATGAGGGCCGCAGCCGCCCGGCCCGAGGGGTGGTACGACGTCCTCCACACGCACTACTGGCTGTCCGGCCAGGTCGGCTGGCTCGCGGCCGACCGCTGGGGCGTGCCGCTCGTTCACACGATGCACACCATGGCGCGGGTCAAGAACCTCTACCTGCCCACCGACGACAGCCCGGAGCCGCCCGGACGGGAGATCGGCGAGGCTCAGGTCGTCGAGGCGGCCGACCGGCTCGTGGCCAACACCGACGGCGAGGCCGCCGAGCTCATCGAGCTCTACGACGCCGACCCGGGCAAGGTCCGCGTCGTCAGCCCCGGCGTCGACCTCGACACCTTCACGCCGGGCGACCGTGACGCAGCCCGAAACGGCCTGGGCCTGCCCGCCACCGCGAAGGTGCTCCTGTTCGTCGGCCGCATCCAGCCCCTCAAACGGCCGGACCTGCTGCTCCGGGTGGGCGCCGAGCTGCTCCGCCGGCACCCCGAGTGGCGTGACGACCTCGTGCTGGCCGTCCTCGGCGGCCCCAGCGGTTCCGGGCTCACCCGCTCCGGCGAGCTCGAGGCGCTCGCGGTGCAGCTCGGGGTCGACGGCCAGACCCGGTTCGTGCCGCCGGTCTCACGGTCCGAGCTGGCGCAGTGGTACCGCGCCGCCGATCTCGTCCTCATGCCCTCGCACAGCGAGTCGTTCGGGCTGGTCGCGCTGGAGGCCGAGGCGTGCGGGACCCCGGTCGTCGCCGCCGACGTGGGTGGACTGCCGATCGTCGTGGGCGAGACCGGCCTGCTCGTCGCGGGCCACGACGTCAGGGTGTGGACCGACGGCGTCGAGGCCCTGCTCCTCGATCGGTCCCGGCGACGCGACCTGGGGCGACGGGCCGCGGCGCACGCCAAGGGTTTCGGCTGGGGAGCGACCACCGACCACCTTCTCGAGGTGTATGCGGAGGCGCGCCGGGTCCGGAAGCCCACCCCGATGGACCCGTTCGCGGCCGTGGTCCAGGCGCCGGCGGCCCTGATCCCGTGACCGGCGAGCCAGGGCGCGTCGCGACCGAGGCGGCCGTGCGCGCCTATCTCGACGACGCCGGGATCGAGTGGGAGCTGGGCGGCCGACCGGGCGAGTTCGTCGTGACCCTCCCGGGTGAGAAGAAGCTGCGGACCGTCGCGTCCCTGCTGGTCGGCGAGCGGCATACGTCCGTCTCGGCGTTCGTCGTGCGGAACCCGGACGAGAACCACGAGGAGTTCTACCGCCACCTGCTACGGCGCAACCTGCGGATGCCCGGCCTGGCCTACGCGGTCGACACCTCCGGCGACGTCTACGTCAAGGGTGAGGTCCCCACGACCGCGGTCGACGCCGACTACCTCGACCAGCTGTTCGGCGTGGTCCTCGAGGCGGCCGACTCGCCGTTCAACGACCTGCTGGTCCTCGGCTTCCTCACGTCGATGCGCAAGGAGTGGGCCTGGCGCCTCTCCCGGGGTGAGTCGACCCAGAACCTCGAGGCGTTCCGCCGCCTGCTGGAGGAGGATCCGCCCCCGAGGTCCGGCCAATAGGGTGAACGCATGACCCACACCCTCGTGCTGCTCCGCCATGGAGAGAGCGTCTGGAACGCCAAGAACCTCTTCACCGGGTGGGTCGACGTGGACCTCTCCGACAAGGGGCGCGCCGAGGCGGTTCGCGGGGGCGAGCTGATGGTCGGCGAGGGCCTGCTGCCCGACGTGGTCCACACCTCCGTGCTGCGGCGCGCGATCACCACCGCCAACCTCGCGCTGGACGCGGCGGACCGCCACTGGATCCCGGTGCGACGTCACTGGCGGCTCAACGAGCGCCACTACGGCGACCTCCAGGGCAAGGACAAGAAGCAGACGATGGACCAGTTCGGCGAGGAGCAGTTCATGCTCTGGCGCCGCTCCTACGACACGCCGCCACCGCCGATCTCCGCCGACAACCAGTACACCCAGGCGGGTGACGCCCGTTACGCCGGACTCGGTGCCGACCTGCCCGAGACCGAATGCCTCAAGGACGTGGTCGCGCGGATGATCCCGTACTGGGAGAACGAGATCCGGGCAGACCTGCGCGACGGCAAGGTCGTTCTCGTTGCGGCGCACGGCAACTCGTTGCGCGCCCTGGTGAAGCACCTGGACGGGATCAGCGACGACGACATCGCCGCCCTCAACATCCCCACCGGGATGCCGCTGGTCTACGAGCTCGACGACGACTTCGCGCCGGTGACGCCCGGTGGCCGCTACCTCGACCCCGAGGCCGCCGCCGAGGCGGCGGCGGCCGTGGCCAACCAGGGCCGCTAGCGGCTGGACCCGCTCAGAGCGCGACCCGCGAGTCCTCCTGCTCCTCGTGGTCGAGCTCCGGCAGGTCCAGCTCGCTGCGGTACTCCCCGGTCACCAGGTAGACGACGCGCTGCGCCACCGAGACCGCGTGGTCGGCGAACCGCTCGTAGTAGCGCCCGAGGAGGGTCAGGTCGACCAGGGTCTCCCGAGGGAGGTCGGACTTGTCGTGCAGGATCGCGTCGAACAGCTGCCGGTGCAGCTCGTCCATGGCGTCGTCGTCCTGCTCCAGGCTGAGGGCCGTGCCGGTGTCCTTGGAGGCGATGACCGACCCGGCCTTGGCGACGATCCGCTCGGCGATCTGCCCCATCTGCAGGATGTGCGCCGCGAGCGCGGGCGGCACGGCGCTGTCCGGGTAGCGCAGCCGCGCGACCTTGGCGATGTGCCGGGCGAGGTCGCCCATCCGCTCCAGGTCGGAGCTCATCCGCATCGAGGTGACGACGATGCGCAGGTCGGTGGCGACCGGCTGCTGGCGGGCCAGCAGGTCGATGGACAGCGCGTCGAGCTCGGTCCGGATCGCGTCGAGGTCGTCGTCGGCGGCGATGACGCTCTCGGCGAGGTGGACGTCGGCGTCGAGGAGGGCCGTGGTGGCTCGGGCCACGGCCGACCCGGCCAGCCTGGTCATCTCGACGAGCCGGTCGGTGATCTTGTCGAGGTCGTCGTGGAAGGCGTCACGCATGCGGCCGAGGTCCTTTGGTCTGCAGGGGTGGCTCCTCCCGTCCGGAGCCAGCGCGAGGTTCGCAGGCCCAGGTGAACGGTGATCACCGCCTTGGTGAACATTGTCCGTCACCGGACGGCGGCCGAGCGTTCGCGGTCGGGAGTAGTCGCTCGCCCGCCTACCCTGGAGGGGTGGACGTGACGACCGCCGCCACGCTCGGCGCGATGGGCGGCATCGCCCTCTCGGGCATCGCCGTGTATGCGGTGCGCCTCTCCGAGCGCCAGCAGCGGAGGGTGCCCTCGCCGCCGGAGGCGTCACCGGCCCTCCCGGACGGCATCGCCGACGTGCTGGCCGTGCTGCGGTCCAGCGGCATCGTGCTCGACTCGGCCGACTCGGTCGTCAACAACTCCCCGGCTGCCGTCGCCAACGGGCTGGTCCGCGGTCGGGATCTCACCCAGCCGGAGCTGCTCGAGGTGGCTCGACAGGTGCGGCGCGACGGCGTGATCCGCGAGGTCGAGCTGGAGCTGCCCAAGGGTCCGGCCGGCCGACCAGGGCTCGTCGTCGGGGCCCGCGTCGCGCCGCTCGGCTCGGAGCACGTGCTGCTGCTCGTCGACGACCGCAGCGAGGCGCGTCGCCTCGAGGAGATCCGCCGCGACTTCGTCGCCAACGTCTCGCACGAGCTGAAGACCCCCGTGGGCGGGCTGGCCCTGCTGGCCGAGGCCGTCCTCGACGCCCACGACGACCCGGAGGCCGTGGCCCGGTTCGCCCAGCGGATGCAGGTCGAGTCGACCCGGCTGACCCGGTTGGTGCAGGAGATCGTCGACCTGTCGCGGCTGCAGGTCGCCGCCTCGCTCAGCGAGCCGCACCCCGTCGACCTGGCGCAGGCGGCCCAGGAGGCCGTCGACCGGTCCCGGCTGCCCGCGGAGAACAAGGACATCGAGATCGCCCTGGTGTCCGCGGGCGACTGCTCGGTCTGGGGCGACCACGCCCTGCTGGTGACCGCCATCCGCAACCTCGTCGGCAACGCCGTTGCCTACTCCGAGCCCAACACCCGCGTCGCCGTCGCCGTCCGGGCGGTCGCGGGCGACGTCGTCGAGCTCGCGGTCACCGACCAGGGCCAGGGGATCGCGATGGCCGACCAGCAGCGCATCTTCGAGCGGTTCTACCGCGTCGACGCCGCCCGGTCGCGGACCACCGGAGGCACCGGTCTGGGCCTGTCGATCGTCAAGCACGTCGCCGCGAACCACGGCGGCGAGGTGTCGGTGTGGTCCGAGCCGGGACGCGGCTCCACGTTCACCCTCCGGCTGCCCGCCATGGTTCTCGGCCGGCGGCGCGACGCCGACTCCCGCCAGACCGACGACACCGTCAACGTCCCCCACGCCACCCCCAGCCCACAGGAAGCGACCCACGTGTGAGCCGCATACTCGTCGTCGAGGACGAGGAGTCCTACTCCGACCCCTTGTCGTACCTCCTGCGCCGCGAGGGCTACGAGGTGGCCGTGGCCGAGACCGGCCCCGCCGCGCTCGCGCAGTTCGACAAGAACGGCGCCGACCTGGTTCTGCTCGACCTCATGCTTCCCGGCCTGTCGGGCGTCGACGTGTGCCGTCAGCTGCGCCAGCGCAGCTCAGTCCCAGTCATCATGCTGACCGCCAAGGACAGCGAGATCGACAAGGTCGTCGGCCTGGAGATCGGCGCCGACGACTACGTCACCAAGCCCTACTCCTCGAGGGAGCTGCTCGCCCGGATCAAGGCGGTCCTGCGCCGGCTGTCCGAACCCGAGGAGCTGGTCCCGCCGACGCTGGAGTCCGGCCCGGTCCGGATGGACGTCGAGCGGCACACGGTCACGGTCGGCGGGACGGCGACCTCGCTGCCGCTCAAGGAGTTCGAGCTGCTGGAGATGCTGCTGCGCAACGCCGGCCGGGTGCTCACCCGGATGCAGCTCATCGACCGCGTCTGGGGCAGCGACTACGTCGGCGACACGAAGACTCTCGACGTCCACGTCAAGCGGCTGCGGGCGAAGATCGAGCCCGACCCGGCCAACCCGCGACACATCGTGACCGTCCGCGGGCTCGGCTACAAGTTCGAGGCGGCCTGAGCCACCCCGGTATGCGGCTCAGCCGCCGGTGGTGGTCGAGGTCGCCGTCACGGTGGCGGTCACCGTCGCGGTCTCGGTCGCCGTTCCCGTGGCCCCGGTCGTCGCCGAGGTCGTCGCGGTCGTGGGGACGGCGGTGGCCGTCACGGTGGAGTAGTAGCCATCGGGCAGCAGGATCGGCACGTTGGCGAAGACCTGACCGGCCTTGGTCTGCAGGACGATGTTGGTGAGGTCGCCCGGAGCGGCGGGCACCGCGTCGAACTGGATGTCGCTGATGGGGACCTGCTCGTTGGCCTTGAGGTCCATGGAGGGCCCGTTCGACGAGCTCGACTGGGCCTGCTGGGCGGTGAGAAAGGTGACGGTGACTGGGTCCTTGCCGCTGTTGATGAGGGACCCGACCAGCACCCCGGCGGCGCCCTTGGCCTTGGAGACGAGGACGAGACCCCGCGCCTGCACAACGCCGAGGTCGACGTCGATCCCGTCGGCCGGCTGGTACTCGACCGTGGTCTGCGCCGGCGACTGGGTCGAGCACGCGGCCAGGGCGGCAGAGGTGCCGACGAGGACGGCGGCCAGCGCGGCAGCCGAACGCCGACCGGGGCGGCCGAGCCGGGACGCGAGGGGACGGACGCGCAGCGTGATGGTCACGGGCCGGTGCACGGGCGTCAGCCTAGCGGCAGCGTGGTGCTCTTCGTCGAGGCCGCGCGAAGGGCGCGCCGAGGGCCGGACCACGCCGCCCGGGGGCGCCGGGAACCGCGCGCGTTGCACGTCTCAGGCTGTCTTGTCAAGAGGTCAACCATCCTCCGTCGGCCGCCCGCCAGGCCTCTGACCTGCGCAAACAGGGACTGTCGAGTCGTGAGTGGTCGGGCCCCCGTGGTATTCTGGTCCTCGCGAAAGGGGAAAACAGCACATGGTTTTCAAGGTCGGCGAAATGGTCGTGTACCCCCACCACGGGGCGGCACTGATCGAAGACATTCAGACCCGCACGATCAAGGGAGAGGCCAAGCTCTACCTCACCCTCAAGGTCGCCCAAGGCGATCTGACCATCCAGGTACCTGCCGAGAACTGTGACCTCGTCGGCGTCCGCGACGTCGTCAGCCAGGACGGGCTGGACCGGGTGTTCGAAGTGCTCCGAGCCCCGCACACCGAGGAGCCGACCAACTGGTCGCGTCGCTACAAGGCCAACGTCGAGAAGCTGGCCTCGGGTGACGTCATGAAGGTGGCCGAGGTCGTCCGTGACCTGTGGCGCCGCGACAAGGACCGTGGGCTCAGCGCCGGCGAGAAGCGGATGCTGGCCAAGGCTCGCCAGATCCTCGTCTCCGAGCTGGCGCTCGCCGAGAAGACCAACGAGGACAAGGCCGAGGCCATCCTCAACGAGGTCCTCGCCTCCTGACCGCGACCTCTCCGCGCCGCCATGGCTGATCCCCGGATCGGGGTGCTGGTCGTCGCGGCCGGAGTGGGTTCACGGTTCGGTGCCGCGGTTCCCAAGGCGTTCGTCACGCTGTCCGGCCGGTCCCTGCTGGCCTGGTCCGTCGCTGCGGCCGTGGGGTGCCCCGGGGTCGTCTGTGTCGTCGTGGTCGCCCCGCCCGGCCACCTCGCCGAGGCCGAACGGGAGACCGAGGGGTATGCGCCGGGCACGGTCCGCGTCGTCCCCGGCGGCGCCGAACGGCCGGACTCGGTCGCGGCCGGGCTGGCCGCCCTTCCTGACGACGTCGACGTGGTGCTGGTCCACGACGCGGCGCGCGCGTTGACGCCGTCCACGCTCTTCGCGGACGTGGCCGCTGCCGTCGTCGCTGGGGCGCCGGCGGCCGTCCCGGGCCTCCCGGTGGTGGACACCGTCAAGCAGGTGGACGAGTCCGGGTTCGTGGTGGGGACGCCGTCCCGGTCCTCGCTTCGAGCGATCCAGACGCCTCAGGGCTTCCGGCGCGACGTGCTGGAGCGGGCGCACGCCGAGGCCGGTGCGCACCCCGTGACCGATGACGCCGCCCTGGTCGAGGCGCTCGGCCTCCCGGTCCTCGTCGTGCCCGGCGACCCGCGAGCTCACAAGATCACCACCCCGGACGACCTCGACCGGGTCGTCGCCCTACGCGACAGTGGAGGTCGCCCCCATGCCTAGCCCGATTCGTGCTCTCAGCCGCTCCGCAATCCGGCTCCATCCACCACGACCCACGGCGCCGGTGACGCGATGAGCCCGGTCGCCGTCGTCACCGGCGGGGGGTCGGGCATCGGCGCCGCGACGGCCGCCCGGCTCGTCGCGGACGGGTTCGAGGTCGTGGTCACCGGCCGCCGTCAGGAGCGCCTCGACGCCGTCGTCGGCGACCTCGGTGGTGCGGCGCGAGGGATCGTCATGGACGTGACCGACGCCGCGAGCGTCGCCGCGGCCGCCGAGCAGATCGGGTCCTGCGACGTGCTCGTCAACAACGCGGGCGGCGCGCTGGGGACCGACCGGGTCGAGGGCGGCGACGCCGCCGAGTGGCGGGAGATGTTCGACAGCAACGTGGTGGGAACCCTCCAGGTCACCCAGGCCTTCCTCCCGGCGCTGCGGCGCTCACCCCGGGCGACGGTAGTCGTCATCACCTCCATCGCGGCCGAGCTCGTCTACCCCGGCGGCGCCGGCTACACCGCGGCCAAGCACGCGGAGCGCGCCCTGGCCGAGACGCTTCGCCTCGAGCTCAACGGAGAACGGGTCCGGGTGGTCGAGATCTGCCCTGGCATGGTGCATACCGACGGCTTTTCGCTGGTCCGCTTCCACGGCGACCAGAGCAAGGCCGACGCCGTCTACGACGGGGTCGACCGACCCCTCACCGCCGCCGACGTGGCCGAGTGCGTCGCCTTCTGCGTCGGCCTTCCGCAGCACGTCAACATCGACCGGCTGGTCGTCAAGCCGGTCGCCCAGGCCGCGCCGCACCTGCTGCACCGCGGCCCGATCGACTGGGGAGAGGATGCCTGACCTCCCGCGCACGGGGATCGGCGTCGACGTGCACGCCCTCGCCCCGGCCGGCAGCGACCGCGCGATGTGGCTGGCCGGCCTGCACTGGCCGGACGAGCGCGGCCTCGACGGACACTCCGACGGCGACGTGGCGGCGCACGCCGCCTGCGACGCGCTGTTCTCCGCCGCCGGGATCGGCGACCTCGGCGCTCACTTCGGGACCAGCCGGCCCGAGTATGCGGGCGCCTCCGGTGCCGCGCTCCTCGCCGAAGCGGCCCGGCTGGTCCGCGAGGCCGGGTGGGACGTCGGCAACATCGCGGTCCAGGTCGTCGGCAACCGCCCGAAGCTCGGTACCCGACGCACCGAGGCGGAGGCGGCGCTGAGCCGGGCAGCCGGTGCGCCGGTGTCGGTCGGCGGGACCACGACCGACGGGCTCGGCCTGACCGGTCGCGGCGAGGGAGTGGCCGCCATCGCCACCGCCTTGGTGGTTCGTCGAGCCTGACGGCGTTCCTGCGGCGGGGCATCGGCACCCGTGGCGGCGAAGCGGCGGTCGAAGCGGCCGACCGGTCGTCTCCACGACCGGCTGCCCGCTATCACGGCCGCTGCGAGGACGTCGACCGTCCACCCCCGGCGTGAATGCGCGCGCGGGAGCCTCAGGCCGCTGGGCGGTGGGCCTTCACCGGGACGCGCTGGGCGAGGAAGTCGGTCCAGGTCTGCCGCCCGTCGGCGTGCTCGGGCGCCAGGATCGCGCCGTGCCGAACCGCCCTCGCCGCGGCACCCGGCAACCGCACGGGAACCAGGAGCCGCCGCTTCCCGGTCGTGGCCAGGTACTGGCGGATCAGCTCGTCCATCCCGTGCACCCGTGGTCCGGCGAGGTCGTCCACCAGCCCGCTCGCCGGCCCGAGCGCCAGCTCGACCATCCGGTCCGCGACCTCGGCCGCCGCCACCGGCTGGAACCGGAACCCGCGCGGCACCGGGACCAACGGAGACCGGGCGAGCGCGCTTACGGCCATCAACAGCAGCTCGTGGAACTGGGTCGCGCGCAGCGTCGTGAACGGGACGCCCGACGACTGGACGACGAGCTCCGCCGCCCGCTTCGACGCGTAGTACCCGAACATGGTCCGGTCGACCGCCGAGGTCACCGGCACGCGGTCGGCGCCGACGACCGAGATGTACACGAGGTGTCGGACCCCGACCTGGGCTGCCTCCTGCGTGAGCGACCGCGCCTTGACGTCGTCGTCCTTCGCGGTGCCGGCCAGGTGCAGCACCGTGTCCACGCCGTCGAGCGCCGACCGGACGCCGACGCCGGTCATCAGGTCCCCCTGGACGACCTCGACTCGGGGCCCGAGCAGCCGCGCGGTCCGGCTGAGCACGCGCACGTCGCGTCCCGCGTCGCGCAGGCGCGGGACGACGAGGCGGCCGAGGGTTCCGCTGCCGCCGGTGACGAGAACGGGGGAGGGCATGGTCGCTCCGATCGGGAGGGTTGTGTGGGTACACCGACAAGACACCGTCGCGGTCGCGGATGTGACACCGCGACCAGGAGTCAGGGCGCGGCGACCCCGACGCGGAGCCGGACCTGGTCCGCGAACCCCGTGGCCAGAGGCCGCCAGGACCGGATGAGGGCGTCCTCCGCCTCGGTCACACCCGCCAGGGCCCGGTCCACGTCGCCCACCTCCGCGACGGACTCCGCCAGCGCCCGGTCCTTGGCCGCCCAGCCGCTGACGATCTCGCGCCGGGCCTCGGGGTGGCACTGCACCCCCCAGACCGTGGGGGCGTAGCGCGCGGCCAACAGCTCTCCGGTCTGCGCGCGGGCCAGCACCCGTGTGCCCTCCGGCAGCCGCGTCACCACGTCGTGGTGCCAGAAGACGGCCGTGTCGCCGCAGGACCCGAGGAGCGGGTCCTCACCCACTCCGTCGGCCCACGACGTGGCGAGCACCCCGCGGCGGGGACCAGTCGGGTTGACGACGACCTCGCCGCCGAGGGCCGCGGCCGCCAGCTGGTGGCCGAGGCAGATCCCGAGGACGGGGACCCCCTGGTCGGCGCCCAGCCGGATCAGGACCTTGGTCGGCGTCAACCAGGGGTATGCGTCGTCGTCGTTCGCGCCCATCTGACCGCCCAGGACGACCAGTCCGTCGTGGTCGTGCAGGTCGTCGGGTAGGCGGTCACCGGCATACGGATGCCGCACGTCTAGGCCCAGGCCCTCGTCCGAGAGCCACTCGCCAACCCAGCCCGGCGGGCAGAGCTCTTGGTGCTGGACGACGAGAACCACGGGCGCCATGGTCCGAAACTACGTGACGAGGCGCGCCGAGCGGGACCGCATGTTCGACGTGGGTCCCGCCCGGCGTTCGCCCCTACCCGCCGAACCGGCCGTGCCGCCGCGGGTCGCCGGCGCGGACCGCTTCCTGCAGGTCGTTCACGGTGGCGTCACGCGTCGCGACGGGCGCCAGGTTCCAGGCCCGCTCGATCGTGCGCATGATCGAGGTCGTGTCGTACTGGGTGCTGTCGACACCCGACTTGACGAAGCCGGCAGACAGGACCAGCGCCGGGATGCGCGTGCCCGGGCCCCACGAGTCCACGACCGGCGGTGAGACATGGTCCCACTGTCCGCCGAACTCGTCGTAGGTCACGACGACCAACGTGTCTTTGGCCTGCGGCCCGGAGGTCACGGTCTTGAGCAGGTTCACCAGGTGGTCGCTGCCGTCCGGCTCACTGGCGTACCCGGGGTGCTCGTTCTCCGCGCCGTACGGCTTGACGAACGAGACCTGCGGCAGCGTGCCGTTCTTGGCCGAGGCGATGAACTTCGTCTCGTCCTGCAGGTGCGACCGGCCCGGAGCGCCCTCCGCGTAGTTGGCGAAGTAGTTGAACGGCTGGTGGTGGTACTGGAACAGCGGACCGGGGTGGCCGGCCGCAGCGTCGTCCCAGCCGCCGGAGTACCAGTTCCACGTCACGCCGGCCGCCGACATCCGGTCGCCGATGTTGGGGTAGACGTTGTCGTCGACGAGAGGCATCGCGGCGCCGGAGCTGTGCGGTGGGCTGGCCGGCTGCACCGTGTTGACCGCGATGTTGCCGCAGGCGCTGGTGTAGTCGAAGAACGCGCCGCTGTCGCAGACCTTGGTCATGACACCGTCGACGACCGTCGTGGCCGGGTGGTAGAGCGGGTAGGTGTTCGGGAACCCCTTCGCGTCGAGGACGGAGTTGGCGATGCCGGACACCGGGCCGCTGGTGACGACGGGAGCGCGCGCCGCGATGAGGTACTGGTGGTTGAGGAACGAGCCACCGAAGGCCCCCTGGAAGAAGTTGTCGGCGACGACGTAGTTGGGGGCGCCCTTGCCGTGCAGGTACTGGTAGATCGGCAGGCTCGTCGTCTCGTACCGGCCCATCGTCAGGCCTACGGCGTCGGACCCGGTCATGTAGCGGTCCTGCTTGCCCCCGTCGATCTGGTACTGCTCCTGGTAGAAGCGATGAACGAGGTCGCGGGTACAACCGCCGGGGTCCCCGCTCCCCTTGAGGGTGCCGTTGGCGGGCGGGAAGACGTTGGGGACCGGGTGAGGGCAGGTCGTGTCGGCGGGCTTGATGTAGTCGTCGATGGTGAACCACTTGTTCGTGAAGTGGCTTGCGGGAACGCTGTGGACCGGGTCGGTGCACGTCGTCGCCAGGGGAGAGGGCGAGGTGAGGTTCACGTCATTCTGAAGGAGGCACTGGTACGCGGTCTCGTCCTGGGCGACCTGGGTGGTCTTGGCGGCCGTCGCGTTCTGCAGCCCGTTGACGACCTTGCTGCCGATCCGGCCCCAGTCGCCGTAAAGGTTGTCGAAGGAGTGGTTCTCCTCGTAGATGACGACCAGGTTCTTGTAACCGCCGGGCAGCGGGCCGCTGAACGGCTTCTCGTGGGGGCTGCCTGCTGCGGCGGCGGGCAGGGCCGCGGCGACCGCGAGGCTGGAGGCCGCGGCCACGAGTCCCACGACGGCGACCGAGGGGAGGAGTCGTTTCATGAGCCGTCCTTTGCGCGTCCACCAGGGGCTCGGACCAGTTCCGCACCGTTCGCGACAGTGCCACCGACGTGCGACAAAGAGGACATTCACCGAAAACTCTGGGCAAACTCCCAGGAAAGGGTGCCGGGGCCGCGTGTGATGGGGTTACCTCATGCCACAGACGGTCACGGGCGTCATCGCCCGCAGCAAGGGTGCCCCGGTCGAGCTCGTCGACGTCGTCGTCCCCGATCCGGGTCCCGGTGAGGCCGTGGTCGCCGTGCAGGCGTGCGGGGTCTGCCACACCGACCTGCACTACCGCGAGGGCGGGATCAACGACGACTTCCCGTTCCTGCTCGGCCACGAGGCGGCCGGGGTCGTCGAGGCGGTCGGCGACGGCGTCACCGAGGTCCAGCCCGGGGACTTCGTCGTCCTCAACTGGCGGGCGGTGTGCGGTCGGTGCCGGGCCTGCGCGAAGGGCGAGCCCTGGTACTGCTTCGACACCGCCAACGCGACGCAGAGGATGACGCTGGTCGACGGCACCGAGCTCAGCCCCGCGCTCGGGATCGGCGCCTTCGTCGAGAAGACGTTGGTCGCCGCCGGTCAGTGCACCAAGGTCGACCCCGACGCGGATCCCGCGGCCGTGGGCCTGCTCGGCTGCGGCATCATGGCCGGTTTCGGTGCCGCGGTGAACACCGGCGGCGTCGGGCGTGGCGACAGCGTCGCCGTCATCGGCTGTGGCGGCGTCGGGTGCGCGGCGATCGCCGGGTCGTCGGTCGCCGGGGCGACGACCATCGTCGCCGTCGACGTGGACGACCGAAAGCTGGCAGCGGGCCAAGCAGTTCGGCGCGACGCATACGGTCAACTCCGGTTCGCACGATCCGGTGGAGAAGATCCGCGAGCTGACCGGCGGCTTCGGTGCCGACGTCGTCATCGAGGCGGTGGGGCGGCCCGAGACCTACGAGCAGGCCTTCTACGCCCGTGACCTCGCGGGCACCGTGGTCCTCGTCGGCGTGCCCACCCCCGACATGCGAATCACGTTGCCCCTCCTCGAGATCTTCGGTCGCGGCGGCTCGCTGAAGTCGAGCTGGTACGGCGACTGCCTGCCCTCTCGCGACTTCCCCATGCTCGTCGACCTCTACCGCCAGGGCCGGTTCGACCTCGACGCCTTCGTCACCGACACCATCGGTCTCGGCGACGTGGAGGCGGCGTTCGAGGCGATGCAGGGCGGCGACGTGCTGCGCTCGGTCGTCCGGCTGTGAGCGACGGCGCCGGTATGCGCGTCGACCACGGGGTGGCCTCCGGCACCTTCAGCCTCGACGGCGGCACCTGGGACGTCGAGAACAACCTCTGGGTCCTCGGGGACGACGACGAGTGCGTCGTCGTCGACGCGCCCCATGACGCGGCACCGATCCTCGCGCTCATCGGCGACCGCCGGGTCGTGGCCGTTCTGTGCACGCACGCGCACGACGACCATGTCACCGCTGCGGTGGCTCTCGCTGAGGCGACCGGCGCACCCGCGTACCTGCACCCGGCCGACCGGATGCTCTGGGACCGCGTCCACTCGCGGCCCCCGGACGGCGAGCTGACCGACGGCCAGAGGTTCCGGGTCGGTGGCGTCGAGGTCGAGGTTCGGCACACGCCCGGTCACTCGCCGGGCTCCTGCTGCTTCCACGTTCCGGCCCTCGGGGTGGTGTTCACCGGTGACACGCTCTTCCAGGGCGGACCTGGAGCGACGGGGCGCTCGTTCAGCGACTTCGGCACCATCGTCCAGTCCATCCAGGACCGGCTGCTATCGCTCCCGCCCGAGACGGTCGTCCACACCGGGCACGGCGACTCGACCACGATCGGTGCCGAGGCCCCACACCGGCGGGAGTGGCTCGACCGGGGTCACTGACCGGCGGCACCGACCGGCGTCAGACGAGGGTCGCGCGGATCTCGCCGTGGGCCTGGTCCAGGGCGCGTCGGACCGCGCCCGTGACGACCCCGGCGTCGCCCAGACGGCTGGCCTCGATGCGCGGGACCCGCCTCAACCATCGCGGCAGCTCGCGGACGACGTCGTCGTGGATGAGGTCCACGACCTCGCTGACGCCGCCGCCGATGACGACCAGCTCCGGGTCGAGCAGGCCACTGAGCACGCCGACCATGCGGGCCGTCCGCGCGGCCACCGTCCGGAGGATGTCCAGGGCGGCCGGGTCGCCGCGGCGGGCCGCGGCCGCGACGAGCTCGCCGGTCACGTGCTCGGGATCGCCGGCGGCGAGCTCGTACAGCGCTCCCCGGCTCGACCGCGCCGAGCGTTGACGTCGGACGGCGTTCTGGCCACTCATCCGGGCGACCGCACCGATGCCGTGGGTGTCGCCGACGCCCTCGACGACCTCGAGCAGGGCGAGCTCGCCCGCCGCGCCACCGGCCCCGCGGACCAGCCGGCCGCCGACGACGATGCCGGCGCCGAGTCGCTCGCCGGCCAGGACGAGCACGATGTCGTCGACGTCCTGCGCGACCCCCCGCCAGCGTTCGGCCAGCACCGCGAGGTTGGCGTCGTTGTCGAGGAGCACCGGGCCAGCGAGTCCGCGGCCGATCGCGGTGGTGATGGTCACCTCGGCCAGGCCCGGCAGGTAGCCCGGGTCGGCGGAGGGGTAGATGCGGCCGTGGGGACGGACAGCGGCGGCTACGCCTACACAGACCGCTCGGACCGACTCGGCGCTGGCTCCGGACCGTCGAACCACGTCGCGGACGGCCCGGCGCGTCGCACTGAGCCGTTCGTTCGCCGGGGCGTCGTTGGACGGCAGCAGCACGACGGACTCCGCCAGCGGGCGCCCCTGGAGGTCGGCGATCATCGCGGAGACCTTCCACTCGCCGAGGTCCACCCCGACAACGGCACCGGAGTCGGCGGCGAACGCGTAGCAGCGGGCGGGGCGTCCCGGCCGTCCGGCGCCGTCCGGGCGGCGCCCGTCGAGCTCGACGACGAGACCGAGGTCGATCAGCTCCTCGCACGCAGCGTGCACGGTCGGGCGCGACAGCCCGGTAGCGGTCATGATCTCGCTCCCGGTCACCGGGCCGGTCGACATCAACAGGTCCAGGACCGCTGCGGCGTTGATCCGACGCAGGCGCGCCGGCGTCACGGTGTCCCGCTCGGTCATCCCGCCCCTTTCCCGGCATCCCAGGGTTGCGATATCAGCATACCGTCGGTACTTTGATAAAAGGTCTTAATTAACCAGGTCAGCGTCATCGCCGAGGAGTGCAGCATGAACCCGACCGCCCCACATCCCCGCTGCCGGCTCCTGGCCGTGACGATCACCGCGCTCGCGCTGGTCGCCGCGTCGGTCGGCCTGACGGCCCGATCGGCCGCTGCGGCACCGGCCGACGCGCCCGGTGCTCCCGGCGCCGCGGCCACGTGGACCACCGGCGACAAGGAGGGGATCGGGACGTCCCGGTCCACCACCTCGAAGGTCTGGTACACGCTCACCGGCGGCACGATGAGCGAGGTCTACTACCCCAGTGGCGTCACCCCGAACGTCCGCGAGCTCCAGCTCGCCGTCACCGACGGCGCGACCTGGACCCAGCTGGAGACCGATGACACGGTGACTCGGTCGGTGCGCCTGGCCGATGCCACGTCCCTGACCTACCAGCAGACCAGCACGGACAAGCAGGGCCGGTGGCGGCTGACCAAGACCTACATCACCGACCCGGCCCGGCCGACGGTCCTGGTGGACGTGAAGTTCGAGCGGCTCAAGCCGGGCGCACTCCAGCTGTTCACCGTCTACGACCCCTCTCTGTCGGGAGATGCGGGCAACGACTCCGGTGCGACCTCGGGTACGGCGCTGACGTCCAGTGACACCCATGACGCGAAGAACCCCGTCGGCTCGGCACTGGTGTCCTCGGCGCCGTTCATCGCGACGTCGACCGGCTACGTGGGCACCTCGGACGGCACCACCGTCCTGCGGACCAACCACGCGCTGGGGCAGACCTACGGGGCCGCCGGGCCGGGCAACATCGCCCAGGTCGGGCAGCTGCCCCTGACCGGAGACACCACCTCGTTGACCCTGGCGCTCGGCTTCGGCCCCGACAGCGCGGCGGCCCTGAAGACGGCCAACGCCAGCCTGCGGCTGCCCTACCGTGCCCAGCAAGCGCTGTACCAGGCGGGTTGGAAGGTCTACGTCGCCACCCTGAACAAGGCCCCGAAGGGTCTCGACGACCAGCTGACGGCGCAGTACTGGGCGTCGGTCATGACCGTCAAGGCCCACGAGGACAAGACCTACCCGGGGGCGTTCATCGCCTCGTTGACCATCCCGTGGGGTCAGGCGGTCAACGCCTCCGGCGCGGGCGGCGCCGGCAACGGGTACCACTTCGTCTGGGCGCGCGACGCCTACGAGCAGGTCACCGGGCTGCTCGCGGCCGGCGACACCAGGGCGGCCAAGGACGCCGTGACCTGGCTGTTCACCCGGCAGCAGCAGTCGGACGGACACTTCCCACAGAACTCGGCCCCCGACGGCACGCCCGACCAGACCAACATCCAGCTGGACGAGACCGCATACCCGATCATCCTGGCCCAGCAGGTCGGCGGCGTCTCGAGGTCGATGTACACCGACCACATCGCCAAGGCGGCGGACTACCTCGTCGCGCACGGACCGACGACGCCGCAGGAGCGCTGGGAGGAGACCGGCGGCTACTCGCCGTCCACGATCGCCGACATGATCGCCGGACTCACTGCGGCGGCGGACCTTGCCACCAAGGCTGGTGACAGCGCTGGCGCGGCGATCTACCAGGCCACCGCCGACGAGTGGCAGCGCAACGTCGAGAAGTGGACCTACACCAAGAACGGCAACCTCTCGGACGGCCAGTACTACATCCGGATCAGCGGGAGCGGGAACCCGAACGACGGGGCCATTCGCAACTGGGCCAACGGTGCCGGCGAGCATCCGGAGAACGCCATCACCGACGCGGGGTTCCTCGAGCTGACGCGCCTCGGCGTCAAGGCCCCGAACGACTTCCACGTGGCGCACTCCCTGTTGGCCGTCGACCAGTCGCTCAAGGTGTCGACGCCCAGCGGCGACCTGTTCAAGCGGTACACCTTCGACGGCTACGGCGAGACCGCCGACGGGGCACCGTGGACCGGCGTGGGGATCGGCCGTCCGTGGCCGCTGCTGTCGGGCGAGCGCGGCGAGTACGTGCTCGGTCTCCGCGGCAACGCCCTGCCGTACCTCCGCACCATGGCGAACACCGCCAACGCCGGGTACATGATCCCCGAACAGGCTTGGGACCAGGCCGATCCGACCGCCTACAAGCACGTCTTCGGCAAGGGGACCGGCTCGGCAGCGCCGCTCTCGTGGGCGATGTCGCAGTACGTCCGCCTCGCGCAGGGCATCGGCGCCGGCAAGGTTGTCGAGACCCCGAGCGTCGTCGCCGACCGGTATGCGCGCCAGGCACCGCCGGCCGCGCCGCAGCTGTTGGTGACCAGCCCGGCCGACCTCTCCACCGCGACCAGTCGGACCATCACCGTCAGCGGCACGACCACGGCGACCTCGGTCTACGTGTCGGTCAACGGCGTCAAGCAACCGGTCGCGGTGACCGGAGGAGCGTTCTCCACCCAGGTGACGCTGCCGTCGATCAGCAACCAGCTCGTCATCGCGGCGGTCGGTGCCAACGGCGGCACGGCGCAGGTCGTCCGCACCGTGACGGCGTTCGGTGCCCGGGTGGGTGGGGTGACCGACCCCTCCGGCGACGACAACGGACCCGGCAGCTACGTTTACCCGACCGACGGGGCGTTCAACGCCGGCAGCTTCGACCTCACGAAGTTCGACGTCTACCAGGACGGTGGCGACGTCCGGCTCGTCACGACCATCCAGGGCGCGATCAACAACCCCTGGGGCGGCAACGGGATGAGCACCCAGCGCCTGAACGTCTACGTCAAGGGCGGCGCCGACACGACGTCGACACCGCTGCTGCCCGGAACCAACATGAACGCCGCCGGTGCGTGGTCGCGCGCCATCGTCGCGGACGGTCGTCACGAGACGAGCACCTACGGCGAGGGGGTCTACGGTCCCGACCTCGCCAAGGTCGGCGCGGCCGAGCTCCAGGTCCTGCCGACCACCCGGCAGATCGTGGTCACCATGCCGGCGGCCGCGCTGGGTGGGGTCGATCTCGCGACGGCGGGTTACCAGGTGTCGATCTTCAGCGACGCCGACGACACTGAGGGCATCGGCAACATCCGGCCGGTCTACAGCCTCGACTGCTGGAACGCCAACGGCTGCCCGACCTTCATCAAGCCGTTCCGGTTCGGCGGCGGCGCCGGGGTCTGGAACCCCGATCTCCCCACCGTCGACAGCAACACCTCCGACCCGAACGCCATCGACGTCATGAGCGGCTCGGCGGCGCAGTCCAAGGTCCTCGACTGGACCCGAGCGGCACCGGTCGTCGTCCCGTACGTCGGCATCACTCCCTAGTCGGGCGAGATGTTCCCGCGACGTCCCCGGCCGGCAGACAATGGTGTCCCGGTGCGAGGGAACGGGTGGGCGACGTGACGGAGACGACGGCGGCAGTGGCGGTGGCCGAGGTGATGGCCGAGCTGGCCGCCCTCGAGGACCCCAAGGTCCTCGAGGTGAACCGAAGGCATGGTGACGCCCACGGCGTGAACCTCGGCCAGCTCCGCGCGCTGGCCAAACGACTCGGGACGCAGCAGGACCTCGCCCGCGAGCTGTGGGCGACGGGTGACACATCGGCCCGGTTGCTGGCGATCCTCACCTGCCGGCCGCGGGCGTTCGACAGGGACGAGCTCGACGCCATGGTGCGTGAGGCGCGTACTCCCAAGGTGCACGACTGGCTCGTGAGCTACGTCGTGAGGAAGAGCCCGTTCTGCGAGGAGCTGCGCGTGGCCTGGTTGGCCGACCCGGACCCGGGCGTCGCGAGCGCGGGCTGGGCGCTGACCACCGACCGCGTGGCCAAGAGTCCTGAGGGGCTCGACCTCGCAGCGCTGCTCGACGTCATCGAGGCGGAGATGAGCGACGCACCGGATCGCCTGCAGTGGGCCATGAACCACTGTCTCGCCCAGATCGGCATCGAACACGAGGAGTACCGCGCGAGGGCCATCGACATCGGCGAGCGACTGCGGGTGCTGGAGGACTACCCGACGCCCCCGAACTGCACGTCCCCGTTCGCCCCGGTATGGATCACCGAGATGGTCGCCCGACGGAAGTCCGGGTAGGCGTGCCGGACACGACCAGCGCCGGCGTCGTGAGGGGCGTGGGACGCTCGGTACTCGTACTGCTGCTTCCCGACCCGGTAAGGACCCGACTCCCATGGTGGCCCGACAGATCCCCCGTCCCGCCGACCTGAGGCCTCTGCTGCGGTTCAAGGTCCCCCGGCTGGACCGGAAGGCGGCGCGGCTGGCCGACGCCCTGACGATCGACGACCTGCGTCGGATCGCGCGACGCCGGACCCCGACGGCGGTGTTCGACTACACCGAGGGAGCCGCCGAGTCCGAGATCTCCATCGCGAGGGCTCGTCAGGCCTTCGAGGACATCGAGTTCCACCCCAACGTGCTGCGCGACGTGGCCGAGGTCACGACGGACCGTCAGGTCCTCGGCGGGCCGGTCGCCCTGCCGTTCGGCATCGCGCCGACCGGCTTCACCCGGATGATGCAGACCGAGGGGGAGGTGGCCGGGGCCCGGGTCGCTGGGAGGTACGGCATACCGTTCTCGCTCTCCACGATGGGGACCACCTCGATCGAGGACGTCCGAGCAGCGAACCCGCACGGGCGCAACTGGTTCCAGCTCTACTTGTGGAAGGACCGCGACCGGTCTATGGCCCTGGTCGACCGGGCGGCGAAGGCGGGGTTCGACACCCTGCTGGTCACCGTCGACGTCCCGGTGGCGGGAGCGCGGTTGCGCGACAAGCGGAACGGCTTCTCCATCCCGCCCGCCCTGAGCGCCCGGACCGTTCTCGACGCCCTGCCCCGGCCGTGGTGGTGGTGGGACTTCCTCACCACGGAGCCGCTGGCGTTCGCGTCGCTCGACCGATGGTCGGGAACGGTCGGGGAGCTGATCGACACGATGTTCGACGCGACCGTCGACCTCCAGGACCTGGCCTGGATCAGGGACCAGTGGCCGGGAAAGGTTGTCGTCAAAGGGATCCAGGCCCTCGACGACGCACGCCGCGTCGCCGACGTCGGTGTCGACGGCATCGTCCTGTCGAACCACGGAGGGCGACAGCTGGACCGAGCTCCCATCCCGTTCCACCTGCTGCCCGACGTGGTCCGCGAGGTCGGTTCGGAGTACGAGATCCTCCTCGATACCGGCATCCGGTCCGGAGCCGACATCGTCGCGGCCGTCGCCCTGGGCGCGCGCCACACTCTCGTCGGTCGCGCCTATCTCTACGGCCTGATGGCCGGGGGCGAGGCCGGTGTCGACCGGGCCGTCGACATCCTCGCCGGCCAGGTGAGGCGCACGATGCAGCTGCTCGGGGTTACCAGCCTCGACGAGCTGGAGCCTCGTCACGTGACGCAGCTGCAGCGACTCGCACCGATACCCCGGCCGGAGCGGCCGATCCGTGTCGCTACGACGCCGTGACGAGGAACTGGGTCGAAGCCAGCTCGCGGTAGAGGGTGTCCTCGGTGACGAGCTCGGTGTGCGAGCCCACGGCCCGGACCCGGCCGGAGTCCATGACGACGATCCGGTCGGCCATCGTGACCGTGGAGAGCCGGTGCGCCACCACGAGCACCGTGGTTGTGCGAGCGACGTCGGCCACGGTGTCGCGCAGCGCGGACTCGTTGACGGCGTCGAGCTGCGAGGTCGCCTCGTCGAGGAGGAGCAGTCGAGGTCGCCGCAGGAGGGCGCGGCCGATCGCCACCCGTTGACGCTCTCCGCCGGAGAGCTTCATCCCGCGGTGGCCGACCGTGGTCTCGAGGCCGTTCGGCAGGCCGGCCACCATGCCGACGAGCCGCGTGGTGCGAAGCGCCTCCTGCACCTCGTCGTCGGTCGCGTCCGGAGCCCCGAACACGAGGTTCTCCCGCAGCGTGCCGGACAGCACTGGGGCGTCCTGCTCGACGTAGCCGATCGAGGCCCGGAGCCTGGCGATGGACCAGTCGAGCACGTCGGTCCCGTCGACGACCACCCGACCCTCGTCGGCCTCGTAGAACCGTTCGATGAGCGACAGGACGGTCGTCTTGCCGGCCCCGGACGGACCGACGAACGCCGTCATCCCACCGGGCGGGATGACGAAGCTCACCCCGTCGTGGACGGCGGGGAGGTCCGGCGCATACCGGAAGACCACGCGCTCGAAGGTGACCGAGGCCGGCGGGCTGCCGGGTTCGGGCAGCCCGGCCGGGGGGCCGTCCGGTTCCACCGGTAGCGCCTCGGCCTCCAGGATGCGCGTCACCGCCGCCGCTCCGACGTGGTACTGCGTGACTGCTCCGGCGAGCTGGTTGACCGGCGCGATGAGGAAGAACACGTAGAGCAGGAAGGCGACGAGGTCGCCGATGGTGATGCTTCCGGAGGCGACCCGGAGCCCGCCGACGCTGAGCACCGCGATGAACGCCACCTGGATCGCCAGGCCGGCCGTGTTGCCGGCGATGGAGCTCCACGTGGCCGCGTGCACGCTCGCCCGCCACGCCTCGGTGGCCGCAGCGTCGAGCCGTTCGCCTTCACGCTCCTCGGCGCCGGACGCCTTGACGGTGCGGAACGCGCCGAACATGCGTTCCAGCGAGGCACCCATCACGCCGACCGACTCCTGCGCGCGCTTCGACGCCCGGTTGATGCGCGGCACCACGACCCCGATGACCACGACGGCGAGCCCGAGAGCGGCCAGGGTCACGGCGAGCATGACGGGGTCCAGCAGCGCCATCAGCACGATGGTCGCGCCGAGCGTGAGGAACCCGGTGACCCCGCCGACCAGGGTGCCGATGGTCACCTCGCGCAGCAGCGTGGTGTCGGCGGTCACCCGCGACATGAGGTCGCCGGGCTCGTGCCGCTCGACCGCCGACAGGCGCAGCCGCAGCAGCCGGGCCAGCAGGCCGCGACGCGCGGCCAGGACCACGGTCTCCGCCGTGCGCCGCAGGACGTAGCCGCCGACGGCACCGATGGCGGCGTTCGCCACCACCAGCACCGTCATCAGCGCCACGAGGCCCCCGACCGGCCGGTCGGTGCCCAGCGTGCTGATCAGCTCGCGGACCACCAGCGGCAGGGCGAGCCCGCTGGCCGCGGTGGCCAGGCTGAGCAGGCCGCCGAGGAGCAGCATGCCCCAGTGCGGACGCGCGTACCCCAGTAGCACCCGCCACGTCGCCGTCGTGGGTTCCGGAGCAACGATCTCCGCCCCCACGTTCATCCGGCCAGCGTACGTTCCGGGGCCACCGGTCCCTCGAGGACTCCGGACGCGTCAGATGAAGGGCGGCTGGAGCTCCGGCTCGGTCGGCGGGGAGTAGAGGATCGAGCGGCGAGCGGCCGACACGGTCAGGGTGCCGATCGCGATGCCGATGGCCGCGTTGATGAGGCAGGTCGCGACCTTCGCGCCGAAGTCCGAGCCCATCGTCAAGGGGATGACCGCCGCGACGGCGGTGACCAGCCCGACGATCCAGGCGAAGTAGGTGATGGGTGACGGCGTCGTCCGCAGCAGCAGGAACAGCAGCCCGGTGGCCAGCAGACCGCAGCCGAACGCCGCGAACGCGTAGGCGATGGTCGCGGCGTTGCCCCAGGCACCGCTCTCGGGAGCCCCGAAGAGCGGGACCTTGAAGACGCCGCGGGCGATGACCACGCCGACGACCGCGATAAGGGCGGCGACGATGGAGGTGGCCAGACCGGCGGCGCGGAACCGTCGCTCGTCGAGCTCGGGACGCGGTGACGGGCGCTGCGGCGACCCCGGGTAGGGGTTGTGTGGCATCCGTGCTCCTTCAGGCGCGTTTCCTCAACGGTACCCGCGGAGAGGCAGGCGTAACCGCGAGCAGTGCTCAGGTCAGCGGCGTCGCCGAGGGTCCCTGCTGCGCGAGGTGCAGCAGGCTGATCTTCTGCCAGATCTTGCGGGACATCCCCGTCGTGAGCACCTCGATCTCGCTGACCGTGTCGAGGACGACCGGGTCGGTGGACTGCTCGGCGCAGAGCGCCGCGGCCTTGGAGACGATGGTGAGCAGCTCGCTGCAGTAGTCGTAGTAGCGGCCGAGCTCGGCCCGGGTCAGCGACCCCGGGCCGGACGGACCGCCCTCGACGCGGGGGAGCAGCTTCTCGGGGGACTTCGACATCTGGTGCATGTCGACGATGTGGGCCAGCGACCGCAGCCGGTGCAGCGTTTCGAGCGTCCGCCGGCGACGGACCCGGGCCGGGACGGTCATGAGGAAGAAGATCGCGATGCCCGCGAAGACGACGTCGTTGACGCCGCTCTCGACGTACTGCAGCCAGTCGATCGCCCGCGCCGGACCCACCTGCGCGGCGCCGGCCCGCACCGCCGACACGATCGCCACGACGATGAGCAGGAGGAGCAGGACGATCGCGACACGGGACGCAAAGTAGACGAACCGCTGCACGGGGACGTTCTCGGACGTCTGGCGTTCGATCCGGCGGATCACCTCGCCCACCTCGGTGGCCACCTGTCCGAGATGGCGCGCAGGGAAGTGGTCGACGATCCTGGCCTGCAGCTGGTCGAGGGTGTCGCTGACCTTGTCCGGATCGAGCCGGTCGTACCGGTGGTCGTCCGAAGGCCCCCCGCTCGTCGCCATGGCGGTCAGCGTAGTGAGGGTCAGGAGGGGCGACGCCGCGCCGATAAACTCTGCCGGTGCCCCTCCGCCTCTACGACACGGCCGCGCGTGCCCTGCGCGACTTCGAACCCCTCGAGCCGGGACGCGTGGGCATCTACATCTGTGGCCTGACCACTCAGGGCGCCCCGCACATCGGACACGTCCGGTTCGCCGTGGCCTTCGACGTGCTGCGCCGCTGGCTGGAGACCGGTCATGGCTACGACGTGACCGTCGTCCGCAACGTCACCGACATCGACGACAAGATCCTGCGCAAGAGCGTCGAGGCCGGTGAGCCCTGGTACGCCCTGTCCTACCGCAACGAGCGCCTGACCGCCGCGGCCCTCGACGCGCTCGGTGTGCTGCCCGTCACCTACGAGCCGCGGGCCACCGGACACATTCCCGAGATGGTCGCGCTGATGGAGACGCTGGTCGAGCGGGGGCACGCATACCCGTCGCCGGACGGCTCCAGCGACGTCTACTTCGACGTCAAGTCCTGGCCCGAGTACGGGTCGCTGAGCCACCAGTCCCCGGACGACATGGCCGCCGCGGAGGACGCCGACCCGCGCGGCAAGAAGGACGTCCGCGACTTCGCCCTGTGGAAGGGGCACAAGGACGACGAGCCGGTCAGCGCCTCCTGGGCCACCCCCTACGGGTCGGGCCGTCCGGGCTGGCACCTCGAGTGCTCCGCCATGGCCCGCCGCTACCTCGGCGACACCTTCGACATCCACGGCGGCGGGATCGACCTGCGCTTCCCCCACCACGAGAACGAGCAGGCCCAGTCGCACGCGGCCGGCCTCGGCTTCGCGCGCTACTGGCTCCACAACGCCTGGGTCACGGTCAAGGGCCAGAAGATGGGCAAGTCCCTCGGCAACGCCCTGGAGGTGAGCAAGGTCGTGGAGGTCGCCACCCCGCTGGCCGTGCGCTACTACCTCACCGCCGCGCACTACCGCTCGACGATCGAGTACCACGAGGGCTCACTGATCGAGGCCCGCGCCACCGTCGAGCGGATCGCGGGGTTCCTCGAACGCGTCGACCGGATGCGTTCCCTGGACGGTGCCGACGGCGTGCTGCCGCCGGCGTTCCGGGAGGCCATGGACGACGACCTCAACGTGTCCGGTGCCCTGGCCGTCGTGCACGACACGGTGCGAGCCGGCAACACGGCGCTCGACGACGGCGACGACGACACGGCGCACGAGGCCGCCGCGGCAGTGGTCGCCATGACCGAGGTGCTCGGGGTGAACCCGCTCTCGCCGGTATGGGACAACTCCGGTCCTGGTGGTGCCGACGACGCCCTCGCCGCCCTCGACGTGCTCGTCACCGACCAGCTCGCAGCGCGCCAGTCCGCCCGCGCCGCAAGAGAGTTCGAGGCGGCGGACGCGATCCGCGACCGGCTCGCCCAGGCAGGCATCGTCATCGACGACACGCCCTCGGGGGCGCGCTGGTCGTTGGCCCGACGGAACGGTGGCTGACATGCCCGGCAACTCCCAGCGGCGCGGAGCGGTGCGCAAGTCGGGCAAGGGCGCGACCGTCGGGTCCGGGGGGCAACGCCGAAAGAGCCTCGAGGGCAAGGGGCCGACGCCGAAGGCGGCCGAGCGCGAGTACCACCCGGCCGCCAAGAAGGCCCGCTCGGCCGGCCAGCGGGGTTCCGGTCCGACCAAGCCCGGGTATGCCGGGGGGCCGGGTGCGCAGGGCCGTCCGGCGCGCGGGTCGGGGCGGTCGGGAGGCAGTGGCGGCGGCGGCAAGGCGTCGTCCGAGATCGTGGCCGGCCGCAACGCCGTGGTCGAGGCGCTGCGGGCCGACATCCCCGTCACGACGATGTACGTCGCCGGCCGGATCGACGCCGACGACCGCGTGCGGGAGGCGCTCAAGACCGCCACCGGACGCAGCATCCCCGTGCTCGAGACCCCCCGTGGCGAGCTGGACCGGCTGACCGACGGCGCCGTCCACCAGGGGCTCGCCCTGCAGGTGCCGCCCTACGCCTACGTCGAGATCGGTGACCTCGTCGACCCCGAGGCCCCCGGCATCCCGCTCGTCGTGGCGCTCGACGGAGTCACCGACCCGCGCAACCTCGGTGCGGTCGTCCGGTCCGTGGCCGCGTTCGGGGGCCATGGCGTCCTGCTGCCCGAGCGTCGGTCCGCCGGCATGACGGCGAGCGCGTGGAAGACATCGGCCGGCGCGGCCGCGCGGGTTCCCGTGGCGCGGGTCCCCAACCTCACCCGCGCCCTGGAGACGTTCCAGAAGGCCGGGTTCTTCGTCCTCGGCCTCGACATGGAGGGCGACGTCGAGCTGCCCGGGCTGGCCCTCGCGACCGAGCCGGTGGTGGTCGTCGTCGGCTCGGAGGGCAAGGGCCTGTCCCGGCTGGTCCGCGAGACGTGCGACCAGGTCGTGTCGATCCCCATGTCGTCGGCGGTCGAGTCCCTCAACGCCGGCGTCGCCGCCGGGGTGACGCTCTACGAGATCGCCCGGCAGCGCGCGGGGCGCTGACCCGCATACCGAACTCGCATCCGTCCCGGGCCCACCCGCTGACCGCTCACGGTCGGACCGGTTACCGTGGGCGCCGTGGCGAAGAGCGCGCGAGCCGACAACGTCCGACTGAACCAGCTCCGGGCCAAGGAACAGGCGGCGGAGCGACGGCGCCGGCTGACCATCGCGATCGCGGCGACTGCCGCCATCGTCGTCGTGGTCGCCGTGTTGGTCGGCGTGGCCCTCTTCGGTCCCAAGCAGCAGGCGGTCGCCAGCGGGCCGCTCGACGCGGCCGTCTACACGACGCTCAGCACGGTGCCCGTCGCGACCTTCGACCAGGTGGGTGCCGGCGCGGGGGTGTCCAACCCGCCCAAGGCGATCTCGGCCCCGGCCCTGACCACGGACTCCAAGCCGGGGGTGCTCTACGTCGGCGCCGAGTACTGCCCGTTCTGCGCGGCGGAGCGGTGGCCGTTCGTCGTGGCGATGACCCGGTTCGGCCAGTTCGCCAACCTCCAGGCGACGGCGAGCGGGGCGGCTCCCGAGGCGTACCCGAACACCGCGACCCTCAGCTTCCACGGGTCGTCGTACACCAGCCAGTACCTCGGGTTCACTGGCGTCGAGACCCAGACCAACACGAACCAGCCGCTCGACACGTTGTCCGGCGACAACAAGACCATCTTCGACACCTACAACCCCGGCGGCTCGATCCCCTTCATCGACTACGGCGGCAAGGCCACGGCCAACGGGGCGTCGGTCGACCCGTCGATCTTCGCCGGCAAGACCCAGGCGCAGATCGCCGACGACATCGCGAACCCGTCCACGACGATCTCCAAGGCGGTCCTCGGCAGCGCGAACGTCATCTCGGCCCAGCTGTGCGCGCTGACCAACAACCAGCCCGCCGAGGTGTGCACGTCCACCGGGGTCACCACCGCTGCCGCCGCGCTGAAGTGACCCGCCGATGACGAGCGCGACCGCCACCCGTCCGCCCCAGCGCACCATCCCGCGCTGGCTCGCGCCGCTGGCGCTGACCTGGTGCGTCCTCGGGCTGCTGACCGCCGCCTACCTGACCTACGAGCACTACACCGGGAGCACGACCCTGGCCTGCCCGGCGTCCGGCGCCGTGGACTGCGTGAAGGTCACCTCGTCACCGTGGTCCACCATCCTCGGCATCCCGGTCGCGCCGCTGGGCCTGGTGTTCTTCGCCGTGATGCTCGTCCTGTGCCGGCCCAGCCTGCTGCGTCGCCGGTCCACGGCCCTCGATGTGGTCCGCCTGGGCTTCTGCGGCGTCGGGCTGCTCATGGCGCTCTACCTGCTCTGGGCCGAGCTGTTCCAGATCCACGCGATCTGCCTGTGGTGCACCGGCGTGCACATCCTCACGTTCCTGCTCTTCGTGACGTTGCTCTTCGGCCTGGTCCTCAGCGAACCGGAGTCCTAACGCCCTTGGTTGGAGGTATATCCGAGCGCTCTAGCGCTCTCATACCTCTCCACCCGGGACCAGTCGCGCGCGGCCCTAGTCGTCGAACATGGCCACGACCGGCATCTCGACCGTGTCGACGCCGAGGACCGCCTTCTCGTCCGGCTTGGCCGGCAGGACCTGGTCGATGTAGTCCCGGACCGCGAGCCGAATCGGGACGTCGGTGCCCGCCCGCTCGGACATGTACCAACGGTGCTCGAGGACCTCGTGGAACACCTCTGCCGGCTCGAGCTTTCCCGCGAACTCTCGCGGGACGGCCCGCACCGTCGGCTCGTAGACGCTGGCGAGCCACTCGTGGGCGACGAGCTCCTCCTCCTCGTTCTGGCGGTCGGTCGCGGCGCGGTACGAGTCGAGGTCGTTGAGCAGCCGCCGCGCCTGGTTCTCCTCGACGTCGAGACCGGTGAGCCGCAGCAGCCGGCGCGAGTGGTGGCCGGCGTCGACGACCTTGGGCTGGATCTGGATCGTCGTGCCGTCGAGGTCGGTCGACATGGCCAGCTCGTCGATGTCGAACCCAAGCTCGTTGAGCCGCCGGATCCGCTCCTCCACCCGCCAGCGGTCGCCGGTCTCGAACCGTTCCGACTCGGTCAGGGCGGACCAGAGACTGCGGTACCGGTCGACGATGCGTTCCGACACCTCGATCGGGTCGGCGACCTCCTCGAGGAACCCGCCGGCCTCGAGGTCCATCAGCTCGCCGGCGATGTTGACGCGGGCGATCTCCAGGTCGTGCTCCCGCTGTCCGGTGCTGAGGGTCGCCCGCAGCTCGCCGGTCTCGGCGTCGACGAGGTAGGCGGCGAAGGCGCCGGCGTCGCGCCGGAACAGCGTGTTCGACAGGGACACGTCGCCCCACCAGAACCCCGCCAGATGCAGGCGGACCAACAGCACGGCCAGCGCGTCGATGAGGCGCTGCGCGGTGTCCGGTCGCAGCGACTGGCTGTAGAGGGCGCGGTAGGGCAGCGAGTACTGCAGGTGCCGGGTGAGCAGGCACGCGTCGAGAGGAACGCCCTCCGGCGTCTGCCGGCCGCTCACCACCCCGAACGGCTCGACGCAGGGCAGGTCCATCCGCTCGAGGTTGCGCAGCATGGCGTACTCGCGGCGGGCCAGGTCGACCTTGATCTCCTTGATGGCCAGCACCCGGTTCGAGACGCGAACGAAGCGCACGGTATGCCGCGAGATGCCCCGCGGGAGCGCGGCCAGACGCTCGGCGGGCCAGTCCTCCAGCGGCACGGACCAGGGCAGGTCGAGCAGGGCCGGGTCGGGCCGGGCCGCCGTCAGCTCCAGGGGCACGTCGTCATGCTCCCATCATCGAGAGGGCGCGAGGTCCGGAGACGGAAAGGGGCGGCACCGCTCGGTGCCGCCCCTGCCGTCGCTGGCTCAGTCGCCGATGCGCTCGCCCGACTCGGCGTTGAACATGTGCAGGTGGCCCTGCCGGGGCTTGAGGTAGATCGTCTGGCCCTTCTCGGGGGGACGACGGCCGTCGACCCGCGCGATGAACGGCTTGGAGGTGACCTCCTCGTCCGTGGCCTCGGCGTCCACGAGGGCCGCCTTGGTCTGGCCGTAGATGTAGGCGTCGGCGCCGAGCTCCTCGACGACGTCCACGGTGACCGCGAGGCCCTGACCGGTGTCGGTGAGGTCGAGGTCCTCGGGACGGACCCCCACGGTGACGTGGCTGCCGAGCTCCTTGCCGTGCTCACGCTCGACCGGGACGATCGCGTCGCCGAACACCACGCCGCCGTCCTTGACCGGCAGGTCGAGGAGGTTCATCGCGGGCGAGCCGATGAAGCCGGCCACGAAGACGTTGTTCGGGTGGTCGTACATCCGGCGCGGGCTGTCGCACTGCTGGAGCAGGCCGTCCTTGAGGACCGCGACGCGGTCACCCATGGTCATGGCCTCGACCTGGTCGTGGGTGACGTAGACCGTCGTGACGCCGAGTCGGCGCTGCAGCGAGGCGATCTGGGTGCGCGTCTGCACGCGGAGCTTGGCGTCGAGGTTCGACAGCGGCTCGTCCATGAGGAACACCTGGGGGCTCCGGACGATCGCCCGGCCCATCGCGACGCGCTGACGCTGGCCACCGGAGAGGGCCTTGGGCTTGCGCTCGAGGTAGGGCTCGAGGTCGAGGATCTTCGCGGCTTCCTTGACCCGCTTGCCGATCTCGTCCTTGGAGACGCCGGCGATCTTCAGCGCGAAGCCCATGTTGTCGGCCACCGTCATGTGCGGGTAGAGCGCGTAGTTCTGGAACACCATCGCCACGTCGCGGTCCTTGGGCGACAGGTGGGTCACGTCGCGGTCCCCGATGAGGATGCGGCCGCCGTTGACCTCCTCGAGGCCGGCGAGCATGCGCAGGGACGTGGACTTGCCACATCCGGAAGGACCGACGAGGACGAGGAACTCCCCGTCAGCGATGTCGATGTTGAGCTTGTCGACGCTCGGAATGGGGTTACCCGGGTACTGCCGGGTGGCCTCGTCGAAGGTCACGGTAGCCATATTCAGGACTCCTTCACCGGCAGGAACGTGCCGGACGATCCGTTGTAAAGGGTGCAACGTCCCCGAGCACGTCCTCGGCGACAGTCGCATCATGGCTCACATCCGCCGCCGCCGCCAGAGCGCGTCCCTTATGGTGACGCGATGGACCGCTCTCAGGACGACGTGCCGGACGGCCCGTCCCGGGACGACCGCCGCGTTCCGGGGCTGTCCCCGCCGGCCGGGGTGCGCGTGCTGAAGGCCGTCAGAATCCCCGGCGCACTGCTGCTGATCGGTGTCCTGCTCTCGATCGTGGGACCGCTGCCCGGCCTGGGCTTCTTCCTCGTGATCGGGGCCGGCCTGGCCACCTTGGTCATCGGGATGACCGCGCTGGTGGGGCGCTAGGACGCTCGCAGCAGCGCCCGCCTGGCGAGATCCGCGAGGGTAACTATTGGGTCTCGTTGCCTCGACGTGCCCCCGCTTGCGCGACTAGCGTCATCGCGCGTCGCGGCGTTGCCGGGCACAGCCTTGACAGCGGCTGCGGCCATCCTCATACTCAGCGCAAATCTTTAGCAATCGTTTAGCAACGACGCTGCCGCGCCGGGGCTGGGCGATGGTGCGGACCCGCCCTGAGCACATCAGGCGCCGCCGCAACCAGGCGGGATCACGTCTTCATCACGACTCGGTCTGCAAGTTCTTGCAGCCTCTAGCCTCTCTCTGCAAGTTCTTGCTACGTTGCGCGGGCCGAAGACCCCCTTCGTCTCGCTCGGTTCAAAGGAGAATCCATGCAGAAGCGCCTTCTCGGCGCCGCGTCGCTCCTGGGCGTCGCAGCCCTGCTCATGAGCGCCTGTGGCGGCTCGACCCCGACTCCGGCCGCGACGGGCGACGCCGCGGCCACGACCACCACTCCGGCCGCCACCTCGACGACGACCGGCGCCCCCGTGCGTGACGCCAACGTCGACCTCGTCATCTGGTCCGACGCCGACCGCGCCACGATCCTCAAGAAGTATGCCGACCAGTTCGGCCAGGAGCAGGGCATCAAGGTCCAGATCCAGGTCTCGACCGACGTCCGCAAGGACTTCAAGGCCGCCACCGACGCCGGCAAGGGACCGGACGTCATCGTCGGGGCGCACGACTGGCTCGGCGAGCTCGTCCAGAACGGCGCCGTCAAGCCGGTGAACCTGTCCACCGCCCAGCAGGACGAGTTCACCCCTGCCGCGATCCAGGCGGCGAAGTTCAACGGCCAGCTGTACGGCGTCCCCTACGCCACCGAGAACCTCGGCCTCATGCGCAACACGGCCCTGGCCCCCAACGCGCCGGCCTCGTTCGAGGACATGATCGCCAAGGGCAAGGCCCTGAAGGACGCCGGGACGGCGACGAACGCCTTCCTCCAGCAGGTGGGCAAGACGGGAGACGCGTACTACTCGTACCCGTACCTCTCCGCCTTCGGCGGTGGCATCTTCGCGGTGAAGCCCAACGGCGACTACGACCCGACGCAGGTGCTGGTCGACTCGCCCGGCTCGGTCAAGGGCGCGACCTTCATGGGTCAGCTCGGCAAGGACGGCTACCTCTCGACGAACATCGACTTCGACACCGCGCAGTCCCTGTTCGCGACCGGCAAGGTGCCCTACTACGTGACCGGCCCGTGGGCGGTCGACAAGGCCAAGGGTGCCGGCATCAAGTACGCGATCTCGCCGCTGCCCACGATCGAGGGCAAGAAGATGCAGCCGTTCCTCGGTGTGCAGATGTTCTACGTCTCGGCGAAGGCCAAGAACGACACCTTCGCGCAGGAGTTCGTGACGAACTACGTCACCAAGAAGGAGCTCCAGGTCGACCTCTTCGCCGCCGGGCACCGGCCGCCGGCCCTCAAGGCCGCCTACGCCGAGGTCGTGACGACGGATCCCGACGTCAAGGCGTGGTACGAGGCCGGCTCGGGCGCTCTGCCGATGCCGAACATCCCTGCGATGAACTCCGTCTGGGGTCCGCTGGGTCAGGCGACGGCTGACGTCGTGGCTCAGAAGGAGGCTGCACAAGCGCGGATGGCCGCGGCGCAGAAGGAGATCGTGACCAACATCCAGAAGAACGGCTGACGCGTCAGCGGGTCCCCGCCGTCGAGGCGGGGACCCGCTCACCAGCACCACCATCCCCCGCTGGACCTCGCTCTCGCCCCCGGAGATTCGCTGATGAATCGCTCCCCGTACCTCATCCTCAAATGGGTTCTCATCGTTCTCGTCGCGGGTGGCTTGCTGGCCCTCGCGACCAAGCTGGCGCTCGGGGGCTTCCTGCCCTGGGTCGTGGGTTTCGCCTTCCTGGCCATGTGCGTCCTCGTGGTCTACGGCCCGAGGCGTGGTGTCCCGCTGAAGTACCTGTTCCCGGGACTCGTCTTCATGCTCTGCCTGCAGGTGTTCCCGATCGTGCTCACGGTCGCGACGTCGTTCACCAACTACGGCGACGGCCACCAGGTCAGCAAGCAGGACTCGGTCGACACCCTCATCGCCCAGTCGGTGCAGGAGGTCCCGGGCTCGCCCCGGTATGCGCTGAGCGTCGCGGTCCGCGAGAACGCCGACCCGCTGACCGGCGACCCGTACTACCTGCTGACCGACCCGGCGACGAAGCAGAGCTACGTCGGTGACGCCAAGGGGCTGACCGACCTGCCGGAGGCGGGGGTCACCAAGAGCGCGACCGGCAAGATCACCGCCGCCCCGGGCTTCACGATCCTCAACGCCCGACAGGTCAACGCCCGACCCGACCTCAAGACCTTCGCCGTCCCCACCGCCGACGGCGGGGGGATCAAGGCGGTCGGTCTCTCCGAGGCCTTCGTCGGCAAGCCGACGCTCACCTACGACGCCGCCGCCGACACCATCACCGACACGGCCACCGGGAACACGTACGTCCCGAAGAACGCCACCTGGGTCAACGCCAACGGCAACGGCTCGAGCCTGCCGGTCGGGTGGAGGGAGAACGTCGGCCTCCAGAACTACATCAACGCCCTGACCGACCCCACCCTGCGCAGCGGGTTCTTCAAGATCCTGATCTGGAACATCTTCTTCTCGCTGTTCACCGTGATCGGGACGTTCCTGCTGGGCTTCCTTCTCGCCCTGCTGTTCAACGACGACCGGATCAAGCTGAAGGGACTGTGGCGTTCGCTGCTGATCCTTCCCTACGCCCTGCCGATCTTCGTGACGGCGATCGTGTGGCGGTCGATGTTCAACCAGGACTACGGCATCATCAACAGCTTCATCCCCGGCCACATCGACTGGCTGGGCGACCCGACCGCGGCCAAGATCGCCATCCTGCTCACCAACCTCTGGATGGGCTTCCCCTACATGTTCGTCGTCTGCACGGGGGCACTGCAGTCGATCCCCGGCGACATCAAGGAAGCCGCCCGCATCGACGGGGCCACCGGCTTCCGAGTCATCCGCTCGATCATCATGCCGCTGCTCCTCGTCGCGGTGGGACCGCTCCTGCTGGCCTCGTTCGCCTTCAACTTCAACAACTTCACCCTGATCTTCTTCATGACCAAGGGAGGTCCGTTCGAGGACAACCAGACCTCGATCGGGTCGACCGACCTGCTCATCACCTACGCCTACCGCCTCGCGATCGAGGGCACGACGCCCAACTTCGGCTACGCGGCGGCGATCTCGGTCTTCATCTTCATCATCGTCGCCGGGCTGTCCCTCCAAGGGTTCCGCAAGGCCGCAGCCCTGGAGGAGGTCGCCTGATGGCTACGCAGATCCAAGACACCGTCACCGCCCCGCCGAGCACGGGGGACACGCCTCCGGGGACGCGCCCGCCGCGGACCTGGGGGTCGGTGCTGCGCTACGTCGGCATCGCCGTCGCCCTCATCTACGCCCTGTTTCCCGTGGTGTTCATCATCTCGTCCGCGTTCAACCCCGGCGGCACCCTGACGACGACCTCGTTGATCCCTAAGGGCGCGAGCCTGGTCAACTTCAACGACCTGTTCGGGCTGCGGCCCTACTGGAGCTGGTACAAGAACTCGCTCATCATCTGTGGCGTGGCGACAGTCGCATCGGTCTTCATCGGTGCTCTTGCCGCGTTCGCGTTCTCCCGTCAGCGGTTCCGCGGTCGCCGTCCCGGTCTACTGGCGCTGCTGCTGGTGCAGATGTTCCCCGCGCTGCTGACCTTCGTGGCCCTGTTCACGATCTTCAACGCGCTGGGCGACGTCATCCCGCAGCTGGGCTTCAACACGTCCGCTGGTCTGATCCTGGCCTACCTCGGCGGGGCCATGGGCGCCAACGTGTGGCTACTCAAGGGCTACTTCGACACGGTGCCTCGGGAGATCGACGAGGCGGCCATCGTCGACGGCGCCAGCCACGCGCGGATCTTCTTCACCATGCACCTACGGCTCATCACGCCCATCCTCATCACCGTGGGGATGATCGCGTTCGTCGGGTTCTACAACGAGTTCCTCCTCGCGAGCATCTTCCTCAAGGACGTCGACAGCCAGACCCTGGCCGTCGGCCTCTACGCCCTGAACGAGGCGGACAAGAGCAAGTACTTCGGCCCGTTCTGCGCCGGCGCGATCCTCGCCTCCATCCCCATCGTCGTCATCTACCTCGCCGGCCAGAAGCAGCTGATCAGCGGGATGACCGCCGGATCGGTCAAGTGACCCGGGACCCGATCCCGGATCTTCTCGCCACCCCTCACCACGACGGCTCCGCCCTCTACGTCTCCGAGCCCGCACCTCGGCTCGGAGACGTGGTCAGCGTGTGGCTGCGCGTCCCGGCCGACCTGCCGCTGGACGACGTGCACGTCCGCACGGTCGCCGACGGCGAGCCGGAGTTCGTCCCGGCGGCCATGGATGCTGCACGGTCGGACGGCGCCGACACGTGGTGGCGGGCCCGGCTGCCCTGCCACAACCCGGTCACGACCTACCGGTGGATCCTCACCGGAGGCCCGACCGGGTATGCGTGGCTCAACGGCACCGGGCTGCACCTGCGTGATGTCCCGGACACCAGCGACTTCCGGTTGGTCGCCCACGACCGGCCGCCGCCGGACTGGCCCCTCGACACCGTCGTCTACCAGGTCTTCCCGGACCGGTTCGCGAAGTCCTCGCGCTCGGTGCTCGCGGGGCGAGGGCGCAGCCGTGTGCCCGACTGGGCGGTCCCCGCGCGCTGGACGGAGCCGGTCTACGGGGTCCGGGGCCAGGACCAGGGCAAGCAGCTCTACGGCGGTGACCTGGACGGCATCACCGACCACCTCGACCACCTCGAGCGGCTGGGCACCGACGTCCTCTACCTGACGCCGTTCTTTCCAGCCCGGTCGAACCACCGGTACGACGCGTCGACCTTCGAGCGGGTCGACCCGGTGCTCGGCGGTGAAGACGCGCTGCGCCGGCTGACCGCCGAGGCCCACCGCCGGGGGATGCGCGTCATCGGGGACATCACGACGAACCACACCGGCGACAGCCACGAGTGGTTCGTCGAGGCCCGCGCGAGCGAGACCGCTCCCGAACGCGACTTCTACTTCTGGACATCGCGCGACGACTACGTGGGCTGGCTCGGGGTGCGGTCGCTCCCCAAGCTCAACTGGGACAGCGCCGAGCTGCGTCGCCGGTTCCTGGACGCGCCGGACGGAGCGATCCGCCGGTGGCTGGGTCCGCTGGGCGATCTCGACGGCTGGCGGGTGGACGTCGCCAACATGACCGGTCGCCAGGGTGGGCGCGACCTCAACCACGCGGTGGCCGCGTGGACCCGCGAGGCACTGGCCGCGGCGCGGCCCGACGCGTTCCTCGTCGCCGAGCACGGGCACGACTACGGCCCCGATCTGCCCGGCGACGGCTGGCACGGGGTGATGAACTACGTCGGGTTCACCAAGCCCCTGTGGACCTGGCTCTGTGACCCCCACGACCCGCCCGAGTTCCTCGGGCTGCCCACCGTGGTCCCGCACGTCGATGGCCGGCGCGTGGTCGAGACCATCCGGGACTTCACCTCCCAGATCGCGTGGTCCGGCCTCGTCCACTCGCTCAACCTCGTCGGATCCCACGACACCACCCGAGCGCGGACGCTGGTGGCCCATGACCCCCGCCTTTCCGAGGTTGCGGCCGGCATGCTCCTCACCATGCCGTCGATCCCGATGGTCACCTACGGCGACGAGATCGGCATGGAGGGGGAGTACGGGGAGGACGGTCGTCGTCCGATGCCGTGGGACGAACGGCGTTGGGATGGGGCGCTGTTCGAGTGCTACCGGTCACTGATCGCCGTGCGCCGCGAGTCCGTGGCTCTGCGCCGCGGCGGGTTGCGCTGGGTCCACGCCGGGGACGACGTCATCGTCTACCTGCGCGAGTCCGCGCAGGAGACCGCCCTCGTCCACCTGGCTCGGGCGGCCCACGACCCGGTCGTCCTGGACCGACGACGTCTCGGGGGGATCGCCGCCGGCCACACCGCACACGGTCGTTCGCCCCAGATCACCCGCGATACCGTGACTCTGGCGGCGCCGGGTCCCGCAGTGGCAGTCCACCTGTGGACTCCCACACGGACGCGCCGTGGCCGCCGACGTGATGGCGAGCGAGCGCGGTAGGAATGGGGGACATGGCACGCCTGGCTGACATCGCCACGCACGCGGGTGTGAGCGAGGCGACGGTGAGCCGAGTGCTCAACGGTCGGCCCGGCGTCGCGGAGGCGACGCGCCAAGCGGTCCTCACCTCGCTCGACGTGCTCGGCTACGACCGGCCCAGCCGGCTGCGGCGTCAGAGCGCCGGCCTCGTGGGTCTGCTCATCCCGGAGCTGACCAACCCGATCTTCCCGGCGTTCGCGCAGGTCATCGAGACGGCGCTGGTCCGGCACGGTTTCACGCCGGTCCTGTGCACGCATACCCCGGGCGGTGTGCACGAGGACGACTACGTCCAGATGCTCCTCGACCGGGGTGTCGCCGGCATCATCTACGTCTCCGGCCAGCACGCCGACACGACCACCGACCCACGGCGCTACGTCCACCTCCGCGACCGTGGTCTCCCGATCGTGCTGGTCAACGGCTTCATGCCGGACATCGACGCACCGTTCGTCTCCAACGACGACGAAGCGTCGATGGAGCTGTCCCTGAGCCATCTGATCCATCTGGGGCACAGCCGGATCGGGCTGGCCATCGGGCCGCCGCGCTACGTCCCGTCTCAACGCAAGATCGCGGGCTACCGACGGTTCATGTCGATCCTGCTCGGCCAGGACGACGTCGACGACTTCATCGCCACGGAGATGTACACCGTCGAGGGCGGTCAGGCCGCCGCGTCCCGGCTGCTCGAGCACGGGTGCACCGCGATCGTGTGCGGGTCCGACCTCATGGCCCTGGGTGCGGTCCGTGGAGTGCGGGCGGTGGGTATGCGGGTGCCCGAGGACATCTCGGTCATCGGCTACGACGACTCGACCCTCATCGCCTTCACCGACCCGCCGTTGACCACGGTGCGGCAGCGAGTCCTCGCCATGGGCGAGACCACGGTCCAGGCTCTCGTCGACGAGATCAACGGGATCCCGGCGTCTCGCACGGAGTACGTGTTCCGTCCCGAGCTGGTCGTGCGAGGGTCGACCGGCGCGTGCCGCTCCCGCTGAGGCGTGACCGCCTCGCGGCTCAGCCCATGGCCCCGGCGTAGTTCCGCAGCTCCCGGTGCCACAGCCTCGACGTCACCCAGATGGCGGCCGCGGTGACCACCACGGCGGCGGCGACCCAGCGCAGGTCCACGTCGCCGAACAGGACCTGGGCGGGCACGGTGCAGAGGAAGGCCACCGGCACGACAAAGGTGAGCAGCACCTGGAGCAGCGGTCCGTAGAGGGGAACCGGCACTCGCGCCAGGTTGTGCGCCGCTTGCAGCGCGAACATCCCGTCGAACCGCACCTGGGAGATGGCCTTGTAGTTGGCCAGGACGCCGGCGGCCCACATGAGGCAGCAGGCGCAGACCACCGACACGAGGCAGCCGATGAGGGCAGGGAGCGAGGCCGGGCCGCCACCCATGACGCAGGACACGATGCCCAGCCCCAGGGCGAGCGCGACCTTCGGCACGTCCTGCACGTAGAGGTGTCCGAGGGTGCAGGTGGCCAGCGAGCTGATCGGCCGCAGCAGCAAAGCGTCCAGTGTGCCATCGCGGACCATGCTGGAGATCTCACGAGCGTTGGTGGTGATGACCATCCATAACATCGCGTCCATGAGGTACCAGACGGACTGCAGGAAGAGCAGTCGCGGCAGGGTCCAGCCCTCTGCGGTCGCCGAGTTCGCGGCGACGACGAGCATGGGGGCGACGGAGAGCCCGAGCCACACGGCGGAGACGAGGGTCCCGCTGACCAGGTCCATCCGGTATTCGGCGGCCCCGCTGAACTCCGCCTTCCAGCCCCACCACAGCGCCCGGGCGGTCCGCGCGGCCTGGGCGGTGCTCACGTCCCCACCGCGTCGTACCTGAGCAGCGCCCGGCGCCACAGCACCCGGTAGAGCAGGTGCAGCCCGAGGACCCAGACGGCCGCCTCGGCGACGATCCACACCGACGGGGCGCTGATCCCGCTGAGGATCTCGGGAGCGGCCGCGTCCGCATACCAGAAGGGTTGGTGGCGAACGATGTCCGGCCATGGGCCGGGTAGGAGGGCAACCGGCGCGACGATGCCGCCGAGTACCCACTCGGCACCGACCAGCAGGCCCTGGACCCCCTGCGCCTTGGTCATCCAGAACGCGATCGCCCCGGCCATCGCGGCGAGGTAGACCACCGCCAGGGTCCCCAGCAGGGTGGCCAGCACCGCGACCAGCCACGCGAACGGCGTTCCGGTGACGGACCCTCCGGTGAGGGCGAGCGCGACCGGCACGATGACGACCAGCCCGGGCAGGACGTAGGCCTTCTCGGCAACCGCGCGCGCGACGACCTGGTGGATGGGATGGCAGGGCCGCACCAGCAGCGCCGACATCTGCCCCGAGTAGACGAGCCAGCCGAACTCGAAGATGACCGGCATGCTCAGCTGCAGGTTCGTCGTGACGAGCAGCAGGCAGAAGTAGGTCGAGAACTGGGTCGCCGTGATACCGCCGACTGGGCCGTCCGCCGCGGCGCTGCGCCACAAGGCGAGGAAGGCGAGCGGTACGACCCACGCCAGCACCGACAGCACCAGCTGCGCCCGGTAGGCCGACGCCGCCTGCAGCTCGGCGCGCACCATGCCGGAGTACAACGACACGACCCGGACCGGCGGACGGACCGGTACGGCCTCCGTCGTCGACGGCGTCATGGGCTCAGCCGGTAGAGGTCGCGCAGGGTCTCCTCCAGCGGAGGGTCGCCGAGCGACACGTCACTGACGCTGTCGAGCAGCTCCAGACTTCCGACGACCGTTCCCGCGCGGGACCGTGGCACCTCGATGACCACCGTGCCGGGCGTCTGCTCGATCACCGTGCCGAGGGTCTCGAGGGCGCCGGGGTCCAGGGGCGCGGTGGTGCGTGCGGTGACCCGCTTGCGGTCGCCGGCCATGCCCTGCAGGTCGGCCAATGAGCCGCGGAAGGTGATCGACCCGTGCGAGATGGTCATCACCTGGTCGCACAGGGCCTCGATGTCGGCCAGGTAGTGGGACGTGAGGATGACGGCCGCCCCGGTGGACTCGACGTAGCGGCGGACGAAGTCCCGGATCAGCAGCTGTGCGTCGAAGTCCAGCCCGAGGGTGGGCTCGTCGAGGAGGACGGCCGCGGGCCGGTGCAGCAGGGCCGCGACGAACTCACAGCGCATCCGCTGTCCGAGGCTTAGCTTGCGCGACGGCTGGCTGACCAGGTCGCCGAGCTCCAGCAGCGCCATGAGCTCGTCGCGGGTTCGGGCGAACTCCTCCCGATCCAGGTCGTAGATCACCCGATGCAGCTCGAAGGACTCGAGCACCGGGATGTCCGGATGCAGCTGCCACCGCTGGCCCATCACGAAGCCGAGCCGTCGCAGCAGCTCCGGGGGTCGCTCGGACGGGGTAAGACCGAGGACGGTCACCGAGCCGGCGGTGGGGGTGAGCAGGCCGGCCACGCACTTGAGCGTCGTGGTCTTGCCGGAGCCGTTGGGCCCCAGCAGGCCGAGGATGGTCCCGCCCTCGACCGTGAACGAGACGTCACGGACGGCGGTGACGCTCTTGGTGTGCCGGCGCACGACGGATCGCAGCGCGCCTCCGAGTCCGGACTCGCGCTCGGTGACGGTGAACTCGCGGGTCAGCGAGTCGACGTCGATGAGCGGCACACCCCTCACCTCCCTGGTTCGGGTGCGTCGACCATGGTCCCGCGAGCCCGCGCCCGGGCCCACCGATTTGTTTCCGTCGCTGCGACGACCTCGGGCTCTAGGCCGGCGTCACGACGCGGTATCCCCAGGGCGGCAGCGTCAGCGGGGCGGTCAGGTCCACGGCGTCGCCGCGCAGAGCGTCGTGGGCCGAGGCGACCAGCGGGTGCTCCGCGAGGCCGACGGTCACCTCGGTCGGGCTGAGGTTGAAGACGGCGAGCACCAGGTCTCCGTCCATCTCACGGAAGAAGCTCAGCACGGCCGTCTCGTGGTCGTTGGCGATCCGGACCATCCGGCCCCCGGACGCGCCGTTCCACAGGGCGACGTGCTGCTTCTTCAGCGCGAACAGCCGGCGGTACAGGTCACCCTGAGGGTCGGTGCGCCACGTGATCACGTCCTTGGCGAAGAACTCCAGACGCTTGTCGCTCCCGGCCTCCTGGCCGTTGTAGACCAGCGGGATCCCCTCGCCGACCACCGACAGCACGATGGCGGCATGGAGGGCGTCGCCGAACTGCTCGTACTCCGTGCCCTCCCAGGCGTTCTTGTCGTGGTTGCTGACGAACGTCATCCGGTATGCGTCGCGCTGCCAGGAGCGGTCGTTCCAGGCGTAGTAGGTCCGGAGGACGTCCAGGCCGGCCATGCCGTGCGCGATGCGGTGCATCGTCTCGTTCCAGCTCCAGGCGTAGGTCGCGTCGAAGGCGCGGACCTGCAGGTCTCGCGCCTCCCACTCGGCGAGCATGAAGACCGGCTTCACCTCGTCGAGCTCCCGGCGCACGGTCTCCCAGAAGTCCAGGGGCACGAATCCGGCGACGTCGCAACGGTATCCGTCGACGCCCACCTCCTTGACCCAGTGGACCATCGCCGCCGTCATCCACTCCCGCAAGGCTTCGTGCGAGTAGTCCAGATCGATGATGTCGTGCCAGTCCCACCAGGGCGTAGGGCGGAAGTCGCCCTTCCAGTCACGGGCGTACCACTCGGGGTGCTCCGTCACGAGCACGTTGTCCCAGGCCGTGTGGTTGGCGACCCAGTCGAGGATGACGTGGAGGCCGAGGTCGTGGGCGGTGTCGACGAAGTGGCGCAGGTCGTCGACCGTGCCGAACTCCGGGTTGACCGCGTAGTAGTCCTTGACCGCATACGGGCTGCCCAGGTCACCCTTGCGGTTGCGTTCGCCGATCGGGTTGACCGGCATCAGCCAGACGATGTCGACCCCGAAGTCGCGCAGCCGCGGCAGGTGCGCCTCCGCCGCGCGGAAGGTGCCCTCGGGGGTGAACTGGCGCTGGTTGATCTGGTAGATCGAGGCCGACCGGGCCCACTCCGGGTGACTCAGCCGCACCTCCGGCGCCGGGGCGTAGGGCCCGGTGGTCAGGTTCACGGTCATGGCGCTCCTCGGCTCGGCGGTCAGCCCAATACTGCCGGACCGCAACCGTGTTCGCGACCGTCGTCCGCGAGGTGTCTCAGGTGTCGTCGGCCTCGCCGGTCGCCTGCTCACGGAGCTCGCGCAGCTGCTCGAGGGTCTCCACGACGTCGGCCACCGACTCCACCCGGTAGGCGGCGTGGGTGCTCCCGCCACCGACCTTCACGGAGACGTCACCGTCGTCGGAGTCGAGCGCCTTGAAGGCGTCCTCGTCGGTGACGTCGTCGCCGCTGTAGAAGATCGCGTCACTGCCGACCTCGCGGCCTAGCGCGGCGATCGCCGTGCCCTTGTCGGCGTGCGAGACGGACAGCTCCACCACCGACTTGCCGCGCAGCATGCGGACGTCGTGGCGCCCTTCGGCGATCGCCGCGGCCTCCTGCAGGGCGGCCTCGGCGTCGGGCTTGGGTAGGCCGCGCGTATGCACGGCCACGGCCGCCCGTTTGCGTTCCAGGCGGGCGCCGGGATGGCGGTCGATCAGCTCCGCGACCTGCGCGGTGAGGTCGTCGAGGAGGGCGCGCTGGTCGTCGTCGAGCCGGCCCTGAGCGGCGACGTTCGGCCGGGTCGCCTCCGCGCCGTGGCTGCCGATGAGGGTGATCGACTCGGCCGAGCCCACTCCCGTCAGGTCGCGAAGCGTGCGCACGTCGCGACCCGAGGCCACGGCGACGTGGGTGTCGGGCAGCGCCGCCAGGCCCCGCAGGGCGTCCATCGCGCCCGGAGCCGGAGCCGAGTCGTCGGGGTCGACGGTGAACTCCGCGAGGGCCCCGTCGAAGTCCGACGCGACGAGCAGCGTCGGCGCCTTCGCCGCCTTCTCCAGAGCGGTCCGCAGCTCCTCAACGGACTCGTCGGCCGCTGCGGCTCTTCCGGCCGTGTCGGCCGCCGAGCCGTCACCCGTCCCGACGGGCGCGGGCCCCTCAGGTTCGTTCGGATGCTCGGTGGTCATGAGCGGTTCGCCGCGGTGTGCCGATGGCGCGCGTGGATGATCGACTCGGGCCGGTTTGGGGCCACGGCCAGGGCTTCGAGGAACCGGGTCGCCCACCGGTCCACGTCGTGGTCCGCCACGCGACGCCTCAGCGCCTTCATGATCCGGGCCTTGTCGTGGGCCGGGGTGTTGATCGCCTTGAGGATCGTCTGCTTCAGCCCCTCGATGTCATGGGGGTTGCAGACGAACGCCTGGTGCAGCTCGTGGTACGCCCCGGTGAACTCCGAGAGCACCAGCGCGCCGCCCACGTCGTGGCGGCAGGTGACGTACTCCTTGGCCACGAGGTTCATGCCGTCCCGCAGCGGCGTGACGAGCATGACGTCGGCGGCGAGGTAGAGCGCCGCCATCTCCTCCTGCGGGTACGAGTGGTGCAGGTAGTGGACCGCCGGCGAGCCGATCGGCGCATACTCGCCGTTGATCCGACCGACGGTCGTCTCGACCTGCTGCCGCAGCTCGCGGTAGGCGTCGACGCGCTCCCGGCTGGGCGTGGCGACCTGGACGAGCGTGACATCCGGCGGCTCGATCGCCTTCTCCTTCAGCAGCTCCTCGTAGGCCTTGAGCCGGTGCCGGATGCCCTTGGTGTAGTCGAGGCGGTCGACGCCGAGCATGAGCACGCGCGGGTCACCGAGCTGATGACGCAGCTCGGCGGCGCGGTCCGCGACCGGTGCGGACTTCGCGAGCGTCTCGAGGCTGCGGTAGTCGATCGAGATCGGGATGGCACTGGCCCGGGTCGTGTGCGAGGACCCCTCACGACCCTGCATGGTCACGAGGTCCTTGCGGGTCGTCACCTGCAGCAGCCGCCGGCAGGCGCGGACGAAGTTCTGCGCGTCCGCCTGACGCTGGAACCCGAGGAAGTCGGCACCGAGGAGCCCTTCGAGGATCGCGCGCCGCCAGGGGATCTGGGCGAACAGCTCGACGGCCGGGAAGGGGATGTGGTTGAACCACCCGATCCGCAGGTCGGGTCGCTGTTCGCGGACCATCCGGGGCACGAGCTGCAGCTGGTAGTCCTGCACCCACACGGTCGCGCCCTCCGCCGCCACCTCCACGACCGCGTCGGCGAAGCGCTGGTTGACCGCGACGTAGGCCCGCCACCAGTCGCGGTGGAAGGAGGGCTGGACGATGACGTCGTGGTAGATCGGCCAGAGGGTGTCGTTGCTGAACCCCTCGTAGTACTGCTCGACCTCGGCCGCGGACAGCGGGACCGGCCGCAGGTACATGGACTCGTGGGTGAACGGGCGGGTGGCCTCGCCGGTCTCGCCGTCCCAACCGACCCAGGCTCCGTCGCGGTCGCGCATCACCGAGTCCATTGCCGTGACGAGACCGCCCGGCGACCGCCCCCAGCTCACCGAACCGTCCGGTGCGGTGATCCGGTCCACCGGCAGCCGGTTCGCCGCGATGACAAGGTCGTGGCGGCGTCGCGTCGCGGTCATCGGGTGAAGGCTCCTGGTCATCGGATGCGTGTCAGCCTAGGCGCTCTCGTCGCGACGGGCGTCCCGGCCCTGGCTCGGGGCCCTCCACGGGGCGTCCTCGCGTCTGGCGCGGCGGTACGCCGCTCCACTAACGTCTGTACATGAAGATCGCCGACGTGTTGCGCAACAAGGGCGAAGGTGTCGTCACCATCCGCCCGGACGACACGGTCGCGCACCTCCTCGAGGTCCTGAACGAGCGCGGCATCGGGGCCGTCGTCGTCAGCACGGACGGCACCGACGTCGCCGGCATCGTCAGTGAACGAGATGTCGTGCGTCACCTGCACCGCTCCGGCGCGGAGATGATCTCCGGCCCGGTCAGCGCCATCATGACCAGCAAGGTCACCACCGCGAGCAAGGACGACGACCTCGAGAACGTGGCCCGGACGATGACCGACATGCGCATCCGGCACATGCCCGTCGTGGTCGACGGCACGCTCCACTCGATCATCAGCATCGGGGACGTCGTCAAGCTGCGGATCGACACCCTGCAGTCCGAACGTGACCAACTCGTTGGGTACATCCAGCAGTGAGCGGTCGCTCCTAGGCCGGACCACGGCTTACCGTGGTGGGCATGGCGCTCGACCACGGGCCCACCCGCGCTCACGCAGCGGGTGAGACGGTCACGCCCGAGGCGGACCGCCTCGGGCCGTACCGGCTGGTGTCGCGCCTCGGCGAGGGCGGGATGGGCGTCGTCCACCTCGGCCTGGACGCCCACGGCCGCGCCGTCGCCATCAAAGTCCTGCGCCCCCATGTCGCCTACGACCCGGAGGCGCGATGGCGCCTCGAGCGCGAGGTGGACACGCTCGCCCGGATCCGGAGCAGCCGCGTGGCTGCGGTCGTCGACTCCGACATCACCGGGGACCGCCCGTATCTCGTGACGCGTTACGTCGCCGGCCCCTCCCTCGACGACGTCGTCACCGACGAGGGCCCGCTGAGCCCCGACGAGCTGGTCCGACTCGGCCGTGGCCTCGTCGAGGCCCTCGAGGCCATCCACGCGGTCGGCGTCGTGCACCGGGACCTCAAGCCCGGCAACGTGCTCCTCGAGGACGGTGAGCCCGTCGTCATCGACTTCGGCATCGCTCACATCGCCGACGACGTGCGGCTGACCAGCAGCGGTCTGGTCATGGGGACCCCCGGTTACCTGTCACCCGAGGTGATCGGCGGGTCGCCGGTCACGCAGGCCACGGACTGGTGGGGGTGGGCCGCGACCCTGGCCTTCGCCGCGTCCGGGCGGCCGCCGTTCGGTCGCGGCCCGATGGACGTCGTCCTCGGCCGCGTCAGCCGTGGTGAGACCGATCTCACAGGCGTCGACCAGCGGCTCAGCCCGCTCCTGGCCGCAGCGTTGTCGCCGGACCCCGCTCGTCGGCCGCCCACCGGCGAGGTGGTCGCCGCGCTCGAGCGGTATGCGTCGGGCGGGCCGGCCGACCCCACGACCACCGTGCGGAGCGGGAACCCGTGGACTCCGGACTGGGCGAACCAGCCGGTTGCCGGCGCATACGGGAGCGACGCCTACGGGCTGGACTCGCACGGGCCCCCGAGCCGGGCGCAGTCGGGGTCGACGTCGGCCCTGCCGGGGACCGTCGCGGGCGACGGCGAGGACGACGGCGACGACCCCGAACAGTCGGACTGGCAGGCCGCATGGGACGCCGACCCGGAAGAGCCCGATCCCCGGATCAACCGCCCCAAGCGGACCGGCACGCTCGCGGCGCTCGCCGCGGCCTTCGTGGCGACCGCTGCCACCTGGCCGGGGGTCGCCCTGCTGCTGGGTGTGCTGTGGTGCTGGCTGGCCCGGTTCAGCGACCGATCGGTGACCGCGCTCATCCTGCGCCGGTACCGGTTCGGCCGTCGGCGCGCCGACCTGCCGATGGCGGTGGCATTGAGCCCGTGGCACCTGGTCGTCTCGGCGGGACTCACCCTGGCCGGCCTCATCGTGCCCGTTCTGGTCGCCGTCTCCGCGGCGTTCTGCGCGACCCTCGGCGTCTCGGCCCTCACGTCGGCGAACATCGGCCCGGCGTTGGCGCCGTCGACGGCGGCGGGGTTCGCCGCCGGCCTGCTCATCGCGTGGTGGGGTCCCGGGGGAGCCTCACTGCGCCGTGGGTCGCGGTCGCTGGTCCGGGGCGCCGCCCGCGGCGGGACGGTCACCACCGTCGTCGTCGGCGTCCTTCTTCTCGCCACCGCGGTGCTGACGGCGCTGGCCTTCGTGAGGCACGGCCAGCTCAGCTGGTGGCCGTTCCCGTGGCGGAGCTGAGGCACCCCTCAGCCCGGTCCAGATCACGCACAGGGAACGGAAAGATCACGAACAGGTCTCGGCTCGGCTTGGAATTTACTCTTCCATGACCTACCGTCATGGCGTCGTCATGTTTCGAGCGCGGCCGAACAGGGTCTGCTCGGGGATGGCGACTACAGGTGAATACACCCAATTCGGTGCGTGCTCGCTGCGCTGAGCCTCGTCAGGCGAGCACCTCCCCGGACCGTCCGGGGGCCATGACGAGGATGGGGGACCCAATGCAAGGCCACTTCTGATGCGGCCTCTGGGGTGAGAGCCGGCCAAGGCCGGCAGGGCACCTGACAGCCCGATCCCGACAGCTAACCCCGTATGCGCACGTCAGGAGAGGACAACCACCCGTGCATTACCTTGCCAAGCATGCCCCGCGTAAGCGGCGTTCGATCAAGGCCCGGTTCGCCGGGATCGGTGTCGCCGGTGCGGCGACCATCGCGGCCGGCGTCGCCACCGCCAGCGAAGCCAAGGCGGCCGGCTCGGTCTGGGACGCGGTCGCGCAGTGCGAGACCGGCCAGAACTGGGCCACCAACAGCGTCCCCGGCTACAGCGGTGGGCTCGGATTCGCCAACCGGTACTGGGGCGCCTTCGGCGGCACGCAGTACTCGGCGCTGCCCTTCCAGGCCACCCGTGAGCAGCAGATCGCGGTCGCCCAGCGGATCCTCGCCACCAACGGTCCGACCGCATGGCCGGTCTGTGGCCCGAAGGCCGGTCTGACCAAGGCCAACGGGGGCGCCGCGAGCGCGGCTCCGGCGGCCACTCCGTCCACGTCGCGATCGACGACGCGGACGGCGCCGAAGACGACGACCACCACCACCAAGAAGGCGACGACGCCGAAGGCGACCACCACCACGAAGGCGGCGGCCAAGCCGGCCAACACCGCCCCGGCCGTCTCGGGCAACACCGTCACCGTCAAGCTCGGTGACACCCTCAGTGAGCTTGCCGTCAAGCTCGGGGTCAAGGGAGGCTGGCAGGCGCTGTACCAGGCCAACACCAGCCTGGTGAAGAACCCCAACCTCATCTACGTCGGTCAGGTGCTTCGCCTGCCTGCGTGATCTGACGTGCTCGGCAGCCCGCTGCCCACACGAGGAACGGCCCCGAGGCATCCCCTCGGGGCCGTTCTCCGGTTTCCGGCGCCAGTAGGCTGGCGCCCGGTTTCTCGCCGGCGTGGCGCAACTGGCAGCGCACCTGTCTTGTAAACAGGGGGTTAGGGGTTCGAGTCCCCTCGCCGGCTCCAATTCCATTGTCTAGCAACGAAATTCAAGGATCAAGCCTCAAACGGGTGAACCTGTGCGTTAAACAGGTGCACCCAGGCCGCCGACCGGCGGGCTGACCTGCGCAAACGTCGCGCATCCCGCGTCGGGTCCGCGGGTCACGCGTGTCCGCTTCTGTCCGGGCGGTTCAGGGCCCTATCGCACGCGGATCGCACGATTCCTCGAACGAGGGCTCGTTGCAGCCCCGTCGTCGAAGACGGCCCCACTCGCCAAGCTGCGCCTCACCCGCCGAACGCTCGAGTCTGCAGAACGGCGACTCCTTCGAGCTAGCGGTAGGTCAAGACTGCCCACTGCGCATCGACGGCCTCGCCGCCTCGATCGCCCCGCATGCCGCTCCAGCTAGATGAACGCCCCGCTGCAGCCGGTCCGGCAGTCGCAACTGCGAGGGCCGCAACCGCAGCCAGGGAACAAACGCGTCGCGGGGATAGTCAGGCTCCCTGCCCTTCCCAACAACGCAACATGTCGGGACGGTAGCCGCCCTCACCGCGGCATAGAGAGGACGTTCTGCAGCCGCTGCGACAAGTGGCTTGAAGCCGGCATCAGCGCGGGAGGTGGCGGTCTGCGTCAGGTGCGGTGAAGGACATGCGTGCCGTGGTGTCTCATGGTCCAACGGCGTCGTCGGGATCCATATCTAGGGCGGTAAAGAGCCAGTTTCAGTCGGGCAGACTGCGCGCGGGTGTCGAGTGTCGTAGTCGAGCTTCATGGCGTTCCGCTAGCAAACCGGTCTCGAAGTTCCCAGGGCTCGGCGCCGTCGTGGAACTCCTGAGTGACGCGGGCGATCTGGTCTCGGTTGAGCCCTTCTTCGGGAAGGCCGATGGCCTCGACGATCCGCATCACGTGGGTTGACTGCGCCACAGCGATCCTGTGATCCGCGGGGGCCTCGGGCCATCTCACTACCTCTGATGGGGACGGGTTGGGCCATAAAGGCAGCAGACCCGTCCGCAACGCAGGGGCGAAGATTGCCTCATACAGGATGCTCGGGAAGCTTGGCGAGGCGTAGTGAGCGACGAAGTAGACGCCATGCGCGGCGAGGTAACAGTTCGCGAAGTTGTCGGGAGGCGGTTCAGTCAGCTTGTCGTCCGGACCGGAGAAGGCCAAGCCGGCGACCGCGGCGGCCATCTGAGTGCTACTGCCGTCGGGGCAGTACCCCATCCAGATCCGCCAACCGTCGGGTGGTCGCAGGTGGCGACTGATCTCAGCGAGCTGCGATCGAGGTATCGGATCAGCCACCGGAGCGTTGCGAGCCTGGGAGTAGGCGACGAGGGTCAGCGCTACCCAGGTGGCAATCTTGGTCCGTCCGGTGCCGGTCAACTCTCGTGCTCCGCCGAGAAACACGGGCGCGAGCTCATCCTTGGCGGCGTTCTCGATCTGGCTCATCCAGGTGTTGTTGCAGTTGCCACAGACCGACATTGTCACCGTGGCCAGGAAGTCGGAGACCACCGGGCCGGCAACCTCTTCGTATTGGCGCCGGCCGTCCGCCCCAGTCACCATCCGGCGTTGCGGGAGCGGGCTTCGCTGTCCGAAGAAGTCGGGGCTTAGCCTCGGGTACGCGACGCCGTACCTACGCAGCCAGTCGGACCACACGTGTTCCTTGGTCTGACTGCCTCTCGTCAGCACTACTCCGCAGCCGGGGCACACTCGGCGCCCGTGGGTGCGAGTCACTAGTGGCTCAACTCCATAGGCCCAGGATAGGAACCGGCTCGGACAGGTCGGGCTCACGTCGGGACGGCAAGGACCAGGGGTCCTGTCGACGAGGCGGAGACTGTTGCAAAGGGCCGCCTTGGTATCCGCGTGCTGGATGGTCAGTCGCAGCCGGCCACGTTACTGGGCCACTTGCCGCGTTGCGCTTCGTGGACCTGCGCCTCGAGGTTGGGCGTGATGTCGGCGAGCCGGCCGGCCTGCCCCGGGTCTAGTCTCACCACTCTCCACGCGGCATGGTCGGGGTCCCGCCCCGACAGCGTCATGGTCGTGCGTCCTGCCACCGACAGCGGCATGGTCCGGACCGTTCCTGAGGCCCGGAGATGAGGGCACGACGGTAAGTTGATGTCCCCTGCGGTGGCGGCCCAAGCGACGTAGCGTAGGGACAGTTCTCAAGGATGCGAGGCCCGGTGGTGGGAAAAGTGTCAGTTGGTGCACGTGACGTTGGCGCGTTCATCGTCAGGAACGCTTACGACCTCATGTACCGCCCGACTCGGCGGCGCCGTCGGGCACGGATGATGGCTGAGGAACCGGGGAAGACCGCGCCCACACCAGCAGCGGGGGGTATCTCGATCGAGAACCCTACGCGCGAGGACATGATCCAGATGTTGATGTCGACCTCAGGCATGACCCGGGAACACGCGCTCGACTGGTGGGGGAATCACCTCCCGGCTGAGTAGCGCAGGCAACCGAAGCGACGACGACCGTGCCTCTGGCAGGGGCGTCGGATCCTCCGGAGCAGCCGACTCGCCCATTGCTTGAGACGCGCCGGGGCAACTCTCCAGTCCGTGAACCGGGCGCGCTCGAACCACTCTGTGACGCTTGGCCCTTCACATGCTTGCCGCCGCAACCATCACGAGGGCAACCTCTGCGCCAACTCGGCGGCACAGCAGAACTGCCAGGGCGCTCGCTGCGGCATGAGCGTGCATCAGCTGCGGTGCAGAGGGCCGCGCGACGGTCCGTGAGCGTTGCTATGCGGAGGCTCTCAGGGGCTCGAGGGCGGCTAGGACGAGGTCGAGGCCGAAGATGAACTCCTCTGCCGGGTCGAAGCCGGCAGCGACGAGCGCGGCGGCGGACTCGTTGAGGTAGGGGAACTCGTCAGGAGGAAGCTGGGGCAGGTAGACGTCCTCGGCCATGTCCGCGAACTCATCGGCGGTGTCGAACGGCAGGCTGGCTTCCTGCAGGGCGAACCCGTAGACGTAGCTGTCGAGCAACCAGTTGGCGTGCGTCGCCATCAGAACCGGGAAGCCAGCCCTCCGCAGGCAGGCGGTGACCGCTTCGTGGTGGCGGAGGTTCGCGGGCCCCGGCGATGTCCGCGACTCCATCAGGCCGTTCGCCCACCGGTGGCGTGCGAGAACCTGTCGGGCGGATACCGCCCGCCGTCGCATCGCCGACTGCCAGTCGGTGTCCTCGGGCGGGAGCTCGATCTCCTCGAACACGACGTCGATCATGGCGTCCAGCAACTCCTCCTTGCTCGCCACGTAGTGGTAGAGCGACATCGCGCCCGCGCCGAGCGCGCCAGCCAGCCGGCGCATGCTCAGCCCGTCGACCCCCTCGCGGTCGGCGAGCCGGACCGCCTCGACCACCACCCGCTGCTTGCTAAGCCCCGCGTCTGACGCGACCTGGCGTTGCTTCCTCACAGACACGGGTCTCCTCGCTCCCTTGAACGGCTTGACAATCGTACAGCGTACGAGCATAGTACAGCGTACGACGTACGGTGTACGAGCAAGCGAGGGTCGCAGCTCGGACGTGAGGAGGCTCCATGGGAACCGAACAGCGATCGAATGCCGGAGCACGCCTGGTGCCAGGGGCCAGTCCGGCCGGGGCGGCGACGATGCGGGCCGCCGTCCAGCACCGCTACGGCCCGCCCTCAGTGCTCGAGTCGTGCGAGGTCGGGCTACCGCTGCCCGGTCGAGGCGATGTGCTCGTCCAGGTGGGCGCGGCCTCGGTACATCCCGGCGACTACTTCGTCATGACCGGTGAGCCGTACGTGGTGCGTCTGGCGTTCGGGCTCCGCCGGCCGCGCCACGGCATCCCTGGCAGGGACCTCGCCGGCGTGGTGGCAGCGGTCGGGAAGGATGTCACCGCTCTCCGCCCCGGCGACGAGGTGTTCGGGTGGAGCACCGCGGGAACGCTCGCGGAGTACGCCTGCGTTCCAGCGGACCACCTGGTGCCCGTGCCCGCCAACGTGTCGGTCGTGGACGCGGCAGCGGTCCCCACGTCGGCCATGGCGGCGTTGCAGGCGTTGCGCGACATCGCGAACGTTCAACCGGACCAGACGGTGCTGGTCACGGGCGCGTCGGGCGGCGTGGGCTCCTTCGCCGTACAGATCGCCAAGGCGTTTGGCGCCGAGGTGACGGGCGTGTGCAGCACCCGCAACGTCGACCTGGTCCGGTCGCTCGGTGCCGACCACGTCGTCGACTACACGAGGACCGACTTCACCCGCACGGAGAAGCGTTACGACGTCATCCTCGACAACGTGGAAGCCCAGCCCCTGGCGGATGTCCGCCGAGCGCTGACGCCCACCGGCACCCTGATCCCCAACAGCGGACTCGGCGGCCGCTGGCTCGGCCCCCTCGGTCGGATCGTCAAAGCGCGCGTGCTGTCCGGGTTCACCCGTCAGCAGCTGAAGCCTTTCCTGTCGGTCGGGAAGCGCCAGGACCTGCTCACCCTGGCCGACCTCCTCGCGACCGGGCAGGTCACGCCGGTCATCGACCGCACCTACCCCCTCGACGAAGCAGCCGACGCCCTCCGCTACGTCGGGGCCGGCCACACCCGAGGGAAGGTCGTCGTCACCGTCTGACGACCGGACCGACGAGAACGACCCAACCCGTGCGTATGCACGCCCAGACCTGCCGCCACTCCGGCGGACGGACCGCTCCTCTCAGAAGAAGAACCGATGACCATCCGCACGAACACCCCGAACCTGCTCGACAACCCGCCGGTCATCCGACCGCAACGAAGGAGTAAGAGATGAGATCACCGCAGAACACCGCCACCACGCTAGCCCGCAGTTGGTTCGTTCGAGGCCGGCTCGTCGGCGCCGCGGCGATCGCGTTCGCGGTGTCGGTGGTGATAGAGAACGCGGTGTTCGCGGTCCCGGCCGCGCCGACCTACGGCGCTCCGATCGAGGAAGTGCTGGCCTACTACGCGGCCAACCGCGTCTCGGTCGCGATCGCGACCGGTCTGGTGGCCCTGTACCTGCCGCTGCTGCTCGTGTTCGTGACGGGCCTGCACGGCCTCGTGGAGCGGCGCGGCGGAGCGGGCGCCGACTGGTCGCGCCTCGCCTTGGCCGCTGGCGCGACGCTGTCGGCCATCTTCGTGCTTGTCAACGTCCTGCAGATCGGGCTCGCGCTCTCCGCCAGCGGGCTCGCCGAGCCGACGCCCGCGTTCGAGCTCGTCTGGCAGGTTCACGCGGCGGCGTTCGCGCTGGCGCTGCCGGCGCTCGGCACCACCTTCATCGGCGCGGCCCTCGCCGCGCACGCGAGCGGGCTGACTCCGGCTTGGCAGCGCCTGCTGGGCCTGGTGGGCGGGAGCCTGCTGCTCGCCGCGGGGGTCGGCAACCTCGCGATCGCCGACGGCTCGGCGCTGATCTTCGTCGGGCTCCTAGGGTTCGCCGCCTGGCTCGTCTGGCTGCTCGCGACCGGCGTGCGCCTCGTCCGGTCGTGACCGAGATGAGGGCGGCGCCCAGGTCGCGCACGCGAGCGAGGACTCCGTGGAGGGCCGCCTGGTCGAGTCCTGGGCTGCGTAGCGTGGTGGTGCCGTCGCTCTCGTGGTGCATGGTCAGGCCGGAATCCCAGTCGTACCAATGCTCGGCATGGCCATATTCGGGCCTCTATCAGCTCCCAAACGTTGGCCTCGCCGCTTGGCAGCGCGGCCGGCCCTTCCGTCCCGGCGGCGGCAAAGTCGGGCGCCGCCCTCACCGCGGCATGAGCGGACGGGTGGCCCTTGCGAAACCATTGGTGAACCGACTTGCTCCGCTGATGTACTGACGTGCCACCGTGAGTCTGCCGCGTGACGGAGGTAGTGGTTGTGACGGGTTATGACGTGCTTGCCGAGGTGTACGAATGGCTCATCTCGGATGCAAAGTTGGCTCCGGCCGAGTTCGCTGCGTCGTTCGACGACGTCCTCAGTCTCCTGCCGTCGAACGCTCACGTCCTCGATTGTTCGTGCGGAACCGGACAGTTGGCGGTTGGCCTCGCCGGTCGTGGCATGCAGGTTGTCGCAACTGACGCCAGTGAAGCGATGGTTCGTCGGACTGCAGAGTTGTCCGAGGAGTTCGGGGCATCCGTCCGGACCGTGCGGGCGAACTGGGAAGAGTTGCCCGACCATTTCGAGGACAACACCTTCGACATGGTGTTCTGCGTCGGCAACTCGCTGCACCATGCCGCGGGCGCGACAGGCAGGGTTGCTGCTCTGGAGTCGATGTCACGGCTTCTGCGCCCTGGCGGGCGCTTGGTACTCACCTCCCGCACTTGGGAACTCGTGAGGGCCAGAGGTTCCCGGCTGGACATCAGGGACCGACTCGTCCGCCGGAACGGTCGCGATGCCGTCGTGGTCTACCGCTGGGAGATTGCGCCGCATTGGGAGGAGGAGCACCACATCGAGATCGCGATCGCGCAAGTTGATGCGGCCGGGTCGGTTCTTGTCCGCTCGGAACTGCTGTCCTGCTGGCCCTACCGCTACGAGGAACTCGAAGCCGAGTTGCACCGGGTCGGACTCCGGACGGAACTGAGCACGTTCGATCTTGAGGCCGAGAACTACATGGTGGTCGCGAGCAAGGTATAGACACCAGACCCTGAGTCCCTGGCATCGGACCGCGCGGTCGCTTTCAGAAGACTTGCCTCCCGCTCATCGGCACGTGAGTGCATCAAGTTGGGTGGAGTTCGCCGCACCAACTGGAGGGCGTGAGGCCACCGCCCACGCCGGGTAGCACGGGCATGCGACCGACGGGAGGCAGGATCAACACGTCGTGCAGTCCTGGGTGGCCCGCCATGTCGAGGGGTGGTCAGGAGCGGCCAAGTGTGAACACTCGTATCGCACACGAATCGCACGGCGCGACCAAACCACGAGGGTGCGGTGGCGTTTTCGCAGGTCAGGCCGGCAGGACGTGCCGCGTGCACTAAGTCTTGTAAACAGGCGGTTGGGGGTTCGAGTCCCCCCGCCGGCTCCAAATTGATTGTGTAGCAACAGGATTCGTTCGTCAAGCACGATAGAAGTGCACCAGTCCCAAAAACAGATCTACGCTCGCGGCGACCGACGGGCCTGACCTGCGCAAACGCCGGACGTCGCGCGTCAGTCCGCACGTCACGCGTGTCCGCTTCTGTCCGGGCAATCCAGGGCCTTATCGCACGCGGATCGCACGCTGCACCCTCGAACTATGGCCGGTTGCACACCCCGTCATCGAAGAGGGCCCCAGTCGCCAAGCTGGGCCTCACTGCCGAACGCTCCAGGCCGCAGCACGGCGACTCCTTCGAAGTAGCGGCAGGTCAAGACTGCCCCTTTGCGCACCGACGGGCTCGGCGCCTCGGTCGCCGCATGCCGCCCTGGCGCCGGATGGGATGCCGATGGGCGCCCGCTCGGCTAGCCGTCTCTCAGCCACTTGGACGAGCCGCGCCACGTTCCAGCCGTCGTAGCCGTCACCGCACGGGCCTGTAGATGTATGACCACCCCGACCGTGCAGATCCGCCTCGTACACCGGCCGAGGGTATGCGAGGGGGCGGGGCCCGCCGGGCGACCGCGGCGGAGTGCGCATACGTTGGGGCACATGGAATATCGCCACCTCGGCAGCAGCGGCTTGAAGATCTCGGAGATCACCTACGGCAACTGGCTGACCCACGGGTCGCAGATCGAGAACGACCAGGCCAAGGCCTGTGTACGCGCAGCGCTCGACGCCGGGATCTCGACCTTCGACACCGCCGACGTCTACGCCAACACCCAGGCGGAGACGGTCCTGGGCGAGGCGCTGTCGGGGGAGCGGCGCGACTCGCTGGAGGTCTTCACCAAGGTCTACTGGCCCGTGGGCCCCGGCGGGAAGAACGACGTGGGCCTGTCCCGCAAGCACATCCTGCGGTCGATCGACGGCTCGCTGGAGCGGCTCCAGACCGACTACGTCGACGTCTACCAGGCGCACCGGTACGACTACGAGACGCCGCTCGAGGAGACCATGCAGGCGTTCGCGGACGTGGTTCGTGCCGGCAAGGCGCTCTACGTCGGGGTCTCCGAGTGGACCGCCGACCAGATCCGGGCCGGGCACGCCCTCGCCGAGGACCTCGGGGTGCAGCTGGTCAGCAACCAGCCGCAGTATTCGATGCTCTGGAGGGTGATCGAGTCCGACGTGGTCCCGACGTGCGAGGAGCTGGGCGTCTCCCAGGTCGTCTTCTCGCCGATCGCCCAGGGCGTCCTCACCGGCAAGTACCAGCCGGGTGCCCAGCCACCGGAAGGCAGCCGGGCTCGGGACGAGAAGGGCGGCGCTGACATGGTCAAGCGCTACCTGCGCGACGACGTCCTCGAAGCGGTGCAGCGGCTCAAGCCGGTTGCCGACGACGCCGGGCTCAGCCTCGCGCAGCTCGCCGTGGCCTGGGTGCTGCAGAACCAGAACGTCGCCTCCGCCATCATCGGCGCGTCCCGCCCCGAGCAGGTGGCCGAGAACGTCAAGGCGGCAGGGGTCAGACTCGACGACGACGCGCTCAAGGCCATCGACACCGCACTGGGCGACATCCCGGAGAAGGACCCGGCTCAGACGAAGTCGCCGGAGCAGCGCCCCGCCTGACCGGCAGCAGCCGCCGTCGCCGACGCCAGGGCGTCCAAGGCTCCGGGGCAACGGGATCAAGCCCTCGCGTCGCGCCACCGCGACCTGCGACGCCTCGGGTGACACAATCCAAGACAGGGCGGCGGCGCAGGCGATGACCGCCGCGACGACGGGGTCCAAGAAGCTTCGTCTGAGCGCTCACACGTGTCGGCATGGGTGATTTCACGTGCGCCGCTTCGCGGCGGAGTGCACAACTCGTTGCGCTGGCCGGCGGCGGGATGCGCAGGTCAAGCGCGCGCGGGGCGGCAGCTCTGGCTGAAGGTGCCTGGGCAGTCGCGTGTCGCTGGCGTCACCGGTCCTTATCCCGGTCGGCGGGGGTGGCCGGTCGGCCAGCCACCGTCGGGCACGGTGAGGATCTCCAGGGCGTTGCCATCCGGGTCGTCCCAGTAGAGTCCGCGGCCGCCCTCGGCCCGGGCCTCGTCGATGCCCTCCTGTCGATGGCCGGGTTCGGCGTACGTGGTGATGCCGTGGTCGGCCAAGCGTTCCCTGATCTGCTCGAACTCCGCGGGGTCGACGAGGAAGGCGTAGTGCCCGGGCCGTGGCCGGCCGAGGGTGTCGGCGAACGCGAGGACGGCCTGGTTGCCCAGCCGGACCATCGCGAACGGGCCGTAGTCAACCGCCGGGTCCAGGTCCAGCATCTCGACGACGTGGGCGGCGGCCGCGTGCCGGTTCCGGACGTGCACGATGGTGTGGTCAAGGTCGGCGCTCATGGTGTGCTCCCTTCCGCCGCGAGCCTACGGATCACGACGGGACTGGCCAACGACTTTGGCGCTCATGACCGCGGCTGGATCCCGACTGTCGAGGGTTGTTGCCTCGGGTAGGGAACAGGTAGGCACCCGCCGTTCCTTCGATGCCAGCGACAGTTCCACCGCCGACAGATGCGCTTCGCTGCGGCCTCTAGCCAACCGAAGGCATATTGCATCCGCGGATGACGGCGGGTTGGGGGCCTCCAGGGGGAGCTTGTGCTCCCTGCCGAGAGGAGCATGGTCGAGTGGCGTGAGCGAGCACTGGCCAGGCAAGGTGGTCGGACCCCGAGGTTCACCGCTGCCAGCGTGGGGTCTTCGTCTCTACTTCTAGGTCGCGCCGGCGCGGGTGGCTGGGTGGTCGCCGTGCAGGACCTGGCAGTCCGTCCCTGGGAAGACGAGCCGCTCGTGGCCGTCCCCGAACCGGACGAGGTACGGAGGGGCGCCGTCGTCGCCCCTGACCTGGAGGACCTCAGCGGTGTGGTTCGCCGACCCCACCTTCTTGCCGCGGAAGAGAAGCCGCTCACCGATCCGAGCCTTCATATCCACCACCTCCTAGAGACCAGAATACGAGCCCAGACACCCACGGCACGAGGGCTCCACCGCACCCAGCAGCTCGTCCGGGCCCGGGCAGGCCCTCGAGCCCGATATCGCCAGGGCGAGCCCAAAGTCACCATCGAAAACGCCCGTCCTGACCCGCGCGTGCAGAGTGTGGCCGATCCAGCGCAGCCGCAGGTCGCGGACCTCGAGGACGCCGTCGATCTCCGTGACCGCCTTACGGGCGGCCTGGACCAGGTCGGGATCGACCGCGTCCATCAACCGGGCTCCCACTTGCGCGACCGCGGACCGGAGCACGACGAGGATCGCGACCGCGATCAGGAGCCCGACGACCGGGTCGGCCCAGGGCAACCCGATCGCGACACCCGCCGCACCCACCACCACGGCCTGGGAGGTGAACCCGTCGGTGCGGGCGTGCAGCCCGTCCGCGACCAGCGCTGCGGACCCGATCTGGCGTCCGACCCGGATCCGGTATCGGGCGACGATCTCGTTGCCGGCGAACCCGATCACTCCGGCCGCGGCCACCGCCCACAGGTACGCGACGGCCTGAGGGTGGAGCAGCCGGTCGACCGCCTCCCAGGCCGCCAGCACGCTGGACAGCGCGATCATCGCGACGACGAACAGCCCGGCGAGGTCCTCGGCGCGCCCGTACCCGTAGGTGAAGCGGTCGTTCGCCGCCCAGTTCGTGCCCATCGTGGGCACCTACCTCGGGGTCATCCTGCCGGTCCTCGCGACCGTGTTCACCAGCCCGTGGCTCGCACTCGCCATCGTCGTGTTCGCGACGGTGTACCAGCAGATCGAGAACTACGTGTTCACCCCCCGGATCAGCAAACGCACCATGGACGTAAACCCGGCCATCGCCCTGGCCGCGGTCTTCGTCGGTGCGGCGATCTGGGGCCCGCTCGGCGCGGTGATCAGTATCCCGCTGGCCGCCGCGGGCGTCTCCATACTGGACACCTACTCGCGACGCTACGAGCTCATCACCGACATGCAACAGACGGACCAACCTGACGGCGTCGCCGCGGCAAACGCTGACCCATGGACCCGGAGGATGGCCCGCGCGACAGGGCCCTCCCGGGCCGGGCCTACGCACTGATCGAGTCCGGTGTTTGGGGCAGCGGACGAAGGTCTAGGCGATTTGGGTGCGGCCTGAGGGCGTAGCGAACGGAACGGGTGAACCCTCGCCCAGTTGGAGCGGGAGGTCCGGAAGTTGCGTCGGACAACGAGATCCTCAACACGGAGTCAGCGTTCTTCGCGGCGCATCTGGATCACCGGTCGAGGTGAGCACGACTGAGCCGGTCGCCTATATCGATTGGAGGTAGGTGCTGCAAACCCATGGGTTAACCCTGTCGGCCGGGCCTGCATAGGAAGGGTTTTTCTGCTGGTTCGGCTGATCGGCTCGACAATTCTCTTTCGGGAGCGGAACCCTACAGTCGTGGGTGTGCAGCGTGATGGGACTGTCTTCAGGGGCGCCGGAGGGCATACGGTGCTGCCCGGCGCGGAGAGCGAGGCGTTCTCCTCCCTGCGGCGGCGGCCGACGTCGCGGGTGGAGCGGTTCGCGATGGGCAAGGCGCTGCGTCGGCAGGTGCCGCGCGGGTCTCTGGGGCGTTGGGAGCCGGCGCCGGGTCGCCCGGACCCGGTCGCGATGGTCCGCGACTCTCACGAGGGCCGGTTGCCCGACCTGGTGCCGATCCGGGTCGGCCGCATGGTCGGCTCGCCCTACGGGTTCCTGCGCGGTACCGCGATCGTGATGGCCGACGACGTGGCCGGTTTGCCGTCCACCGGGATCACACCGGTGATCTGTGGCGACGCGCATCTGGGCAACTTCGGTTTCTACGCGTCACCGGAGGGCGAGCTGGTCATCGACCTGAACGACTTCGACGAGGCGCATCCCGGGGCGTGGGAGTGGGATCTGCGGCGGCTGGTGGCGAGCATCTGGGTGGCCGGCCGGGAGAACGCCGCCTCTGAGGAGGAGTGCGCGACGGCGGTGATGTCGTGTGTCTCGGCCTACCGGGGCGAGGTCGCGTTCCTCGCGGACCAGCCGCTGCTCCTGCGGTCGTACAACCGGCTGGATGTCGACCGGCTCCACGAGACGGCGACCGAGAAGACCTTGCGAGCGGAGATCAAGCGGTCCGCGAAGCGGGCCCGGAACCGCACCAGCGACCGGGCCCTGCCGCGGTTCACCCGCGAGCACCGGGGCGGGCGTCGGATCGTCGAGGAGCCGCCGCTGATCACCCACGTCCCGGACGCCGACGCGGACCTCATCGGGGCCGCCCTCGACGACTACCTCGAGACGTTGGCGCCGCACTGGCGACGCGTCTTGGGCGGCTACACCCTGGTGGACGTCGCCCAGAAGGTCGTCGGCGTCGGCAGTGTCGGGCTGCGGGCTTACGTGGCCCTGCTCGAGGGCAGCAACCCGGACGACATGCTGTTCCTGCAGCTGAAGCAGGCCCGCCGGTCGGTGCTCGCGCGGCACGTCCACGGCGACTCCGCGTGGCACGACCACCAGGGGCAGCGGGTGGTCGAGTACCAGCAGGCCCTGCAGACGGTCAGCGACCCGCTGCTGGGCTGGACCGGCGCGGGCGGACTGCAGTACTACGTGCGTCAGTTCCGGAACATGAAGGGCACCGTCCCTTTGGACGCCATCGACCCACCCGCGCTGGCCGACTACGCCGGCATCGTCGGGCACCTGCTCGCCAAGGGCCACGCGCGGACCAGTGGTGCCTCGATGATCGCCGGGTATGCCGGTCGCTCGGAGAAGCTCGACCGCGCCCTGACCCGGTTCGCTCGGGCCTACGCCGACCAGACCGAGGCCGACCACGGCCTGCTCGTGGCCGCGGTCCGGCGCGGTGACCTGCCAGCCCCGGACGACGCGCTCGAGAGCAACTCGGCGTTTCGTCCGTAAGTCCCGAGCTGAAGCCGACATGACACGCGCGGGCCTCCACCGGAACGGAGCGCCCCAGAACGCAACACCCGAAGCGGCTGGGCCCCACTTGGCGTTATGAGGGTGGAGACGCCACGAAACGAACCGCGCCCGTGAAGCACCCTGACGCGTACGAGAGGGTCGCGGAGCGAGTGCTCGAGGAGGTGGCTCCAGAGAACCTCACGAGGCGTAGGCGAGTGGTCCTTCTCCTGGTTCGGGCCAGTCGTTGCAACGCAATCGCTGCATCGACTCGCGAGCCCGACCCGCGGACGAGTCACGGCGCTCGGCCAAGCCGTGCGCACACCTCGCCGTTGATCAATCGTTTGGGCAGGGGGTTGACAGGTGCCTCTGGGTGCGGTCATAGTTCACGCCACCGACGTGGTTAATCGATTGGGCAGATGCGACTGATGAGCAGACCCGGGCGCAGCATCTCGATGGCGGACGTGGCGGCTCGGTCGGGGGTCTCGGTCACGACGGTGTCGCATGTGCTTAATGACGTCCCGGGCAAACGCATCAGGCCGGAGACGCGAGACCGGGTCAGGCTGGCCGCGGAGGAGTTGGGTTACGTATTGAACGGGGTTGCGCGCAGCCTGCGGACCCGACGCTCTCACGTGATCGCGATGATCGATGACGAGATCACCATCACGCCGCACGCGTTCGGGATCATTCAGGGTGCGAGGGAGACGGCCTCGAAGCTGGGGTGGCTGCTGGTGCACGTCAATACGGGGGTGGACCGCGGTTCCGAACTGGCCGAGATCAACGCGCTACGGCAGCGACAGGTCGACGGGTTCCTGTACGCGAGGATGTACCACCGTCAGGTTGAGTTGCCGGAGGTCCTAGACGGGCTGCCGACTGTGTTGGTGGACGGTACCTGCCCGAACCCAGCGATCTCCTCGGTGGTGCCTGACGAGTTCGATGGGGCCCGGACTGCGGTCGCCGAACTGATCCGGCATGGTCACCGCGAGATCGGCTTCATCAACAACGTGGACGAGATCCCGGCCGCCGTCGCACGACTGGCGGGTTATCGGTCGGTGTTGGACGAGGCCGGCATTGGTTACCGGGAGGATTTCGTCGTCCGAGGGACGTCGGATGCTCGTGGTGGCTACCAGTCCGCGGGTGCATTGCTCGACCTCGACGATCCGCCCCAGGCCATCTTCTGTTTCAACGACCGGGTCGCGATGGGCAGCTACCACGCCGCCCGGGAGCGTGGTCTGCGGATCCCTGAGGACGTGTCCTTCGTCGGATTCGACAACCAGGTGAACATCGCCGAAGGGCTGTTTCCCGGGCTGACGACCGTCGCGTTGCCCCACTACGAGATGGGCGCGTGGGGGGTCCGCACCCTGGTCGAGCAGATCGAGCGTCCGGAGCTGCACACCTCCACGCAGGTATCGCTGGCCTGCCCGCTCATCGTTCGGGAGTCGATCACTGCTCCGGCTGGGCGCCGTCAGGGGGCGTCGGGGACCAACGACGATCCCACCGGTCTCGACGCTGCGAGACGTTCCGGCGGTGCGGCCGTTGCGGGCCCTGCCATGAGCTCCTCCGTTGCGGTAGTGGGCGGGCCGACGCTGGGCGGCGCCACTCATGCATGGCCACGGGCGACCGGTGGCCCGGGCTCCTCGCCCGACGAGGAGGAGTTGCGCGACTTCTGCTCGCTGCTCAGCCTGGCCGACCGGGTCCTGATCGCCAGCCCGGACGCCGACGCGACGGCCGCGCGGCTGCTCAGTGTCGTCCTGGAGGACCTGGGGTTCATCGCGCAGAAGGTAGACGCGAGGACCATCCATCGCGTCCAGCGGTACGACACGGTGGTCGCGGTCTGCGCCGCCGAGGCGGATCCGCGGCTCATCGACCTGCTTCGGCCGGCGTTACAGGCCCGGGCCGTCCTCCTGGCCGTGACCGTGAGCCGGCGGTCGGCGCTGCTTCCGCTGGCCGATGCCGCCGTCACCGTCTCCCAACCTGCTGACGGCTGGCTTTCCGCCGACCAGGCCACACCCATCGGGGGCTTCGACCTGAGGCTGATTGTCGCCGTCGACGCGATCCGCCGAGACCTCCACCGACGTCGTGGCACACCCTTCTAAGCCTTCCCTTCAGAACGAGCCGTTCGCTATGGCCCGCTTGACCCGCTGCTGGCAGGCAGCGTCAATCCGACAGGAGTCAGTAATGCGCACGATCAACGACAACGATGTCGCCTTAGGTGCTCGACGGTGGAGGCACGCCCGTGCTCCGCTGGTGGTCCTCCTGATGACGGCCTTGAGTGTCCTCGGCTGGACCGCGCTCGGTCCACCGGCGGCCGCTGCCCCGGCGGGCGTGCCGGCGGCCTACGACCAGACGTACCGGCCGCAGTTCCACTACACGCCCGCCAAGAACTGGATGAACGACCCCAACGGGCTGGTCTACTACCAGGGCCAGTACCACCTGTTCTACCAGTACAACCCGTCCGGAAACACGTGGGGCAACATGTCCTGGGGTCACGCGGTCAGTGCCGACCTGGTGCACTGGAAGGAGCTTCCGGTGGCGATCCCCTACGACGCCAACGAGCTGGTCTTCTCCGGCAGCGCCGTCGTCGACAAGGACAACACCAGCGGCCTCGGCACGAAGGCGAACCCGCCGCTGGTCGCGATCTACACCAGCGCCAAGCCGGGCAGCCAGTCCCAGTCGCTGGCCTACAGCACCGACGGTGGGCTGACCTTCACCAAGTACGGCACCGTCCTGGACATCGGCTCGCCCGAGTTCCGCGACCCCAAGGTCTTCTGGTACGCCCCGGCGAACGAGTGGCGGATGGTCGTCGTCAAGGCGACCGAGCACAAGGTCAGCATCTACCGTTCGGCCAACCTTAAGAGCTGGACGCACCTGAGCGACTTCGGCCCGGCCGGCGCGGTCGGCGGAGTCTGGGAATGCCCCGACCTGTTCCCGATGGCCATCAACGGCAACCCGCGGAACGTCAAATGGGTGATGGTCGTCAACCTCAACCCCGGCGGCATCGCCGGCGGCTCCGGCGGACAGTACTTCGTCGGCGACTTCGACGGCACCACCTTCACCTCCGACGACCCCGCCACCTACACCCCACCCACGGGCACCGTGATGCAGGACTTCGAGTCGACCGGCTTCGCCCCGTGGACCACGACCGGGACCGCCTTCGGTGACGGCCCGACAGCCGGCAACGCGCCCGGCCAGGGCGGCGTCAGCGGCTACCTCGGCGACAAGCTGGCGAACAGCTTCCACGGCGGCGACGCCGGCACCGGGGTCCTCACCTCACCCGGACTTCACCATCACCAAGGACTACCTCAACTTCCTCGTCGGCGGCGGCACCCACCCGCACGTCCCCGGCACCGTCCTGAACGGCACCCCGCCGACGGGGCCGGTGTTCGCCGACTTCGAAGGCACCACCTGGGGTACCGGCTGGACCGCCACCGGCGACTTCACCAACGCCGGCCCCGTCGCCGGCGGCATCGGCGACCAGCAACGCGGTCAGCGGCTACCTCGGCAGCAAGCTGGTCAACACCTTCCTCAACCACGACGCGTCCACCGGAACGATCACCTCACCCCCGTTCACCATCGACAGCAGCTACATCGACCTCCTCGTCGGCGGCGGCAACCACCCGTACACCGCCAACCCAGCCCCGGGCGCCGAACCGACCGCCGTCAACCTTCTCGTCGGCGGCAACGTGGTCGCCACGGCCACCGGCCAGGACAACGAGGCCCTGAACTGGGTCGCCTGGAACACCGCCAGCTGGCAAGGCCAGCAGGCGCAGATCCAGATCGTCGACACCAACACCGGCGGCTGGGGCCACATCAACGTCGACAACATCGTCTTCTCGCCCGAGGCGGCCGTCCCCGTGTCGATCGAGACCGCCGTCAACCTGCTCGTCGACGGCAAGGTCGTGCGAACCACGACCGGCGCCAACAGCGAGCAGCTCGACTGGGCGAACTGGGACCTCTCGGACCTGGTCGGCAAGACCGCCAAGATCCAGGTCGTCGACAACAACACCGGCGGCTGGGGCCACATCCTGGCCGACCAGTTCACCTTCGCCGACGCGCCGGCCCTGTCGGCGACCGAACGAGCCCACTGGCTGGACTACGGCCGCGACTTCTACGCCGGCGTCACCTTCAACGACCGCCGGACGGCAAGCGAATCATGATCGCTTGGATGAACAACTGGCAGTACGGCGGCAAAATCCCCACCGACCCATGGCGCAGCGCCATGAGCGTGCCCAGGGAGCTGACCCTGCAGAAGATCAACGGCAAGACCGAGCTGACCGCCAAGCCGGTCGACCAGCTCCAGTCACTACGCCAGGGACAGCCGTACGTCACCCGATCACCGCGCCTGCTCGACGGGACCACCACCCTCCAAGGGCCCGGAGCCAGCGGTGACACCGTCGAGATCGTCGCCGAGTTCAAGGCCAAGGACGCCGACAAATTCGGAGTCAACGTGCGCACCGGCAACGGCCAACGCACCACGGTCGGCTACGACGTCGCGCGCGGTGGGATCTACGTCGACCGCACCAAGTCAGGCGACGTCGGCTTCGACCCCACATTCCCCAGCGTCGACTTCGCGCCGCTACCGGTGAAGAACGGCAAGGTCACCCTGCACATCCTGGTGGACCGATCCTCGGTCGAAGTTTTCGCCGAGGACGGTCAGCGGACCATCACCGACCAGATCTTCCCCAACCGCGACAGCCAAGGGATCCAGGTCTTCTCCACCGGCGGTCGAGCCCAGCTCGACAAGATCACCATCTGGCAGCTGCAGTCCGCCTGGCAGTAAAGCCGACAGCCAACAATCGGCGCCGGCCCCCACCACCACCCGGGGGCCGGCGCCGCTCGACACGCCAGAACGCACCGCCGGGGAATTCTGGACGTCCGACTCTCGGCATGATGTGCGGGCATCAAGTTGTGCGAAGAGAGCCGCGTCAACAGGAAGGGCGTGAGGCCATAGCCCACGACCCCCACGCCGGGTAGCACGGGCGTGCGACGGGAAGACAGGATCAACACGTCGTGCAGTCCTGGGTGGCCTGCCATCTCGAGGGATGGTCAGGAGCGGCCAAGTGTGAACACTCGGATCGCGCCTGTCGATTGGGCGGCCAGTGCACCAGCCACAGGTCGACGAAGTCCACACCCAGCTTCCCCAGGCTCTCTTCCAGCGTCGCCCGTTCCCGCCCCACGTTCTCCGGCGGCATCTTCGTCGTCACAAACACCGACTCCCGAGGCAGGTTGCAACCCGCCAGTGCCTGACCGATGCCCGCCTCGCTACCGTATCCGGTGGCCGTGTCGATGTGACGGTACCCAGCCTGCAAGGCGGCATCGACCGCCGCAGCAACGTCAGGGTTGGTAATCTGCCACGTCCCGAACCCCCGAAGCGGCATCCGGCCCGCACCCAGCGAGACGGCAGGCTCGGCGTAACCAACGATTGTCATGAGCCCATTCAACCCGAAGCCCCTGAACCGGCCCGGGCAAGCCCGGCGACTCCGGGCTGGACGGGACAAAGACGAGGTCGCTGTCCGTGGTTGCCCAACCCGACCTGGGCATTCGCCGGGCCCCGACGCCGCCGCCGCTAGTACCGCTTCCCATCCGCGCCGCCCAGCGCTTCGACCAGATGCGCGTTCGGTCGGAGTAGTCTCGACGCACGGACGGCCCTCAGGACCTCGCCTCCGGTCCAGGGTCCCTTGAGGGGTACGCCATGATCGTTCTCGGCATCATTCTGTTGGTCATCGGTCTCCTGACGAAGATTGCGATCATCTGGACTATCGGCATCATCGTCCTCGTGATCGGGTTGGTCCTGCTGGTTCTAGGCCTCACAGGACGGGCCGTGGGCGGCCGCAAGCACTGGTACTGAAGCGTTTCGGCACGCGCGCGCCGCTCGAGTGTGCCGGGCAGCGACCATCACCCGACTTACGAACGCTGGCCGGTCGGCTGCAGCTGACACTTCAGCCCGCCGGCCCAGCTCCGGTCACGACGGGCACACAGCTGTCGGCCCCCACGCCCATTTGCTCAACCGACCCCCGCGTGCAACTCGAAGCGCACCAAGACCATTTCATCTAACGAGAATCAACTCCCAGCCGTTAGCAGCCGATTCTAGCGAGGAGCGAGTCATGCCCGTGGTATCTGCGAACGGCGCCCAACTCTATTATGAGCGGCGGGGCGGAGGGCAGCCACTGCTGCTGATCATGGGTGCCAGCGGATGCGGCGCCGTCTTCGAGAGATTCGCCGACATACTCGCCACGGAGTGGACGGTCGTGACGTATGACCGGCGGGGCAACGGCCGCAGCCCCCGCCCCTCGCGCTGGGATACGACCTCGCCGCAGGAGCAGGCCGATGACGCCGCCGGGTTGCTCGACGCTCTCGGTCTCACGCCCGCGGTGGTGTTCGGCACCAGCAGCGGTGGGATCTTCGCGCTTGCGATGTTGGTGCACCACCCGGAGGCGGTGCGGGGTGCGATCCTGCACGAGCCGGCGCTCCTCGCGCTGTTCGATGATCCCGCCGAGGTGCGGGCAACCGTGACCGAGGTCGTCGCCGGTGGCATGCAAGCAGGCGGAGTACCCACAGCGTTCGAACGCTTCATCCGTTTCGTCGCCACCGACGCTAACTGGGAGCGCCTCGACCCCCGCGTCCGAGAGCAGATGCTGGCAAGCGCGGGCACGTACTTCGAGAAAGAGATTGGGCGATTCGACACCTACCTGCCCGACGACCAGGCGCTCGCAGCGATCTCAACACCGGTGCAGATCCTGGTCAGCGAGGGGAGCCTCCCATACTTCGCCCAGGCCGCCCGCCGTCTCGCAGAGAGCCTCGGCATCGAGACCACCCGGACACCCGGCACCCACTTCGCCTATCTCGATCACCCCCACGAGCTCGCCCAGGCAGTCAGACCCTTCCTCGACAGAGTCGGAAGCTGATCGTCTCGCTGCCGTCCACGAACCGCTCTGGGGTTGTCGAGTACTCGCCGACGTCACCACAGCCTTCGGCGGCAAGGTCGCGGACGGGTTCACCGCCTTGACGGAGGCGGCGGCCCAATCGGCAGGAGACCCATGCCCTGCGGGGCTGCTGATCCACCTCACCCCGACCTCCTGCGACATCCACCCGTCACCGGCCGGGGCGGCCCTCCTCGCGTCCCCCGTAAGCTCCACCGAAGGGCCCAACTGAAGCTTTACCTGCGATCTCGCGAAGGTCGCGTCACAGTGGGCGCCGAAATGCACCACCATCGCCGACGCCAGCCGCCCTCAACGCGGTACGGGGGGACGCTTGTCGAGGGCCCGCCGCGCTAGAGACCACAGACGTACGGGTGCGCTATGCGGTGCTGGCGCTGCAGTGTCCTCTGGCCTGGGTGCCGAGGCCTGACGGACTCGTCATCCGCCAGGGGAGGGAACGCCCTGTGGTGGGAAGTCCTCTCAGTACACCTCAGGCGTTGGAGGTGGGTCAGGGTTGCTGTCCGTCTTGAACTGTCGTCACGGGGTGATGGCTGGTGATGGTGTGAAGGTGGGGGTGGTCCAGGATGCGAGGAGGTCGAGTGCGTGGGCGCTGGGTGAGGCTGGTTCGGCGGCGTAGAGGGTGAGGGTGAGACCGGGGTCGGAGATCATGTCCATGCTCTCGTAGGCCAGTTCGAGGTCGCCGACGTCGCGGTGGTGGAAGGTCTTGCTGCCGGCGCCGTGGTAGCGGACATCGTGGGCTCCCCAGCGGCGCCGGAAGTCGTCGCTGCGGGTGGACAGCTCCCCGACGAGGTCGTGCAGGTGCTTGTCGTGGGGGTCGCGGCCGGCTTCGGTGTGCAGGATTGCGACGCTGGTGTCGGCGGCGGTTTCCCAGTCGGGGTAGAACTCGTGGGCGGCGTCGAGGTGCAGGAAGGTGAACCGGACGAAGTTCGGCACGACCCCGTCGGGGAGGGTCTCGTAGAGGGCCGCGTGCATGGCGCGGCCGAGATGGTTGGTGGCCAGCAGGTCCATTCGTCCGTTGCGGATGATCGCGGGAGCGGTGAATCGGTCGAGGACCCACTGCAGGGAGGGTCTCGGCGTCCACTGTTTCGCTGGTCGTCGGCGGGGTCGCATGCCGGCGCTGGTGCCGTCGGCGGCGTGGGCGAGGTGAAACAGGTGGGCCCGTTCGGCGTCGTCGAGGCGGAGGGCACGCGCGACCGCGTCCAGCACGGAGGCGGAGACGCCGGCGATGGCGCCACGTTCCAGCTTGGCGTAGTACTCGACGCTGACCCCGGCCAGGGTGGCGACCTCGCCTCGGCGTAGGCCGGGCACCCGGCGGGCCCCGATCTGGGGCAGGCCTGCCTCGTTCGGGGTGATCTTGGCGCGACGCGAGATGAGGAACTCACGGACCTCGGCACGGTTGTCCACGGCATCGACGGTACGACGAGCAGCCCTGCAGGTGGGATGCCCTACCGGTACACCCTTAGATAGAGACTCCCACTCGGCGTTCGAACAAGGTTGTCTAGACGCAGCAACCGAGACGAGCTGACCGTGAGGAGACCCACCGAATGCGTGGAGTTGTGATGCACGCCCCCGGCGATGTCCGGGTCGAGGTTCGGGAGGACCCGACAATCCTCGAGCCGACCGATGCGATCATCCGGGTGACCGCCACCTGCATCTGCGGCTCCGACCTGTGGCCCTACCGCGGTGTCGAGGAGCTGAGCGGGCCGACGCCGATGGGGCATGAGTACATCGGCGTCGTCGAGCAGGTCGGCGACCAAGTGGCAACGATCAAGGTCGGCGACTACGTCGTCGGGTCGTTCGTGGCCTGCGACAACACCTGCGAGATCTGCCAGGCCGGGTACCAGTCCCGCTGCGTCCACAACGTGATGATGGGCTCGGTCGGCACCCAGGCCGAGCTGGCGCGGATCCCGCTGGCCGACGGCACCCTGGTCGCCACCCCGGGTGTTCCGGATGCCGATCTGATCCCGTCGCTGATGGCTGCCTCCGATGTGCTCGGCACGGGATGGTTCGCCGCCGTGGCCGCGGCCGCCGGCCCGGGCAAGACGGTCGCCGTCGTCGGTGACGGCGCGGTCGGGCTGCTGGCGATCCTGGCCGCGAAGCAGCTCGGCGCCGAGCGGATCATCGCGATGAGCCGGCACGCCGACCGGCAGGCGCTGGCGCGGGAGTTCGGCGCCACCGACATTGTCGAGGAACGCGGCGCCGAGGGCGTGGCCAAGATCAAGGAGCTGACCGGCGGGTACGGCGCTCATTCGGTGGTCGAGGCGGTGGGCACCCAGGAGTCGATGTGGCAGGCCATCAACGCGACCCGCCCGGGCGGGCATGTCGGCTATGTCGGCGTCTCCCACGGGGTGCAGCTCAACGGTCTGGACCTGTTCTTCACCGGCGTGCACCTGCACGGCGGACCCGCACCGGTCCGCAGATTCCTGCCGGAGTTGATTCAGCTCATCTGGGACCGCTCCATCGACCCGGGCAAGGTCTTCGACCTCACGCTGCCGCTCGCCGATGCGGCCGCCGGCTACCGGGCGATGGACGAGCGCCGTGCGATCAAGGTGCTGCTGGAGCTGTGAGTGAGCCCCGCACCGTGACCGACTCCCGGACCAGCACCGCAGACCACCTGGGCTTCTGCCCCGACTGCGAGTACCTCGGCGACCACCCGCACCCGACCGAAACTGGCCGTCGGGTTCGGGTCGGCGTCGGCGTGGTCGCCACCGTGGTGTTCTTGACCGCGATCGCGCCGCTGGCCACCGACATGTACGTGCCGGCGTTCCCGGCGGTCGCAGCCGACCTGTCCGCGACCGCCACCCAGGTGCAGCTGACGCTGACCACGTTCTTCGTTGGGATGGCCCTCGGCCAGCTCGTCGGTGGCCCGGTTTCCGACCAGCGCGGCCGCCGCATGCCGCTGCTGGCCGCGATCGTGGCCATGACCGCCGCGTCGGTGGCGTGCGCCCTGGCCCCCACCATCGGCGTCCTGGCGGTCGCCCGTCTCGTCCAGGGCTTCGCCGGAGGCTGGGCCATGGTCATCGGCCGGGCCGTGATCATCGACCTCGCCCGAGGTGCCCAGCTGGTGCGGGTGCTGAATGTGATCGCGGCCGTCGGCGGCCTCGCCCCCATCGTCGGACCGTTGCTGGGGGCGGTGATCTTGCAGCTGTCGCATTGGCGGGTGTCGTTCTGGACCGTCGCCGCGCTCGGCGTCTTCATGATCGTCGCCGTGCTGGCCGCGGTCCCGGAAACCTTGCCGCCACACAGCCGCCACGCCGGCGGGCTGCGGACGTTCGTGACGGCAAGCCGGGAGGTGCTGCGCAACCGCCGCTACGTCGGCTACGTGATCGTCTCCGGGTCGGCCATGGGTGCGGTGTTCGCGTACGTCGCCACGTCGGCATTCGTGCTCCAGTCGATGAACGGGATGTCACCGATCGGCTACTCGATCGACTTCGCCGCCAACGCCGCCGGCATGACCGTCGCCGCCTTCGCTGCGGCCCGGCTCGCCGGCCGGGTCGCCACCCGCAAAGTCATCCTGGTCGGCCAGGTCGCCGCCCTGGCCGCCGGGATCGCGATGCTGGTCGGCGCGATCTGGTTCCACACGCCGCTGCCCGTCGCGATGGTGTGCTTCTTCGTCCTGATGACCGCACAGGGACTGATCGGACCCAACGGTGGCGCCCTCGCGGCAGCTGAGGTCCCCGAACATCCGGGCACCGGGTCGGCGCTGCTCGGGTTCGTCCAGTGGGTCGCCGCCGGCACGATCGCCCCCCTCGCCGGCCTCGGCGGTGAACACAGCGCCGTCCCGACAGCCGTGCTCATGATCGCCACCATCGGCGCCTCCATGCTCGGGCTCTTGATCGTGGCCCGACCATCCCAGGTCGCTCGCACCCGCTCAGTCAGGGCGACCCCGCAAGACTCAGCGATAAACCCCACGTACGACCTCACCGATGAGGAAGAGAACCACGATGCAGATCACGCCTAGCACCGTTGACACTGGGACGGCCACCGTCAAAGGCCCGGCGGAATGGTTTACCGGCGACGTGTACATCGACACCGTCGCCACCCCGGCCGCACCGTCCCGCACCATGGCCAGCGTGGTCCACTTCATGCCCGGCGCCCGGATCGCCTGGCACCGCCACCCGCTCGGACAGAGTCTGTTCGTCACCGAAGGTGTGGGCTGGGTCCAACGCCGCGGCGGTCCCGTCGAGTGATCCGACCCGGCGATCGGATCTACATCGAACCCGACGAGGAGCACTGGCACGGCGCCACCCCGGCGCGGCTCATGGTTCACCTCGCCCTCAACGAAGTCGACGACGACCACGTCGCCGCTCACTGGGGCGCCCACGTCACCGACGAGGAGTACACCGCGACGGCGGGTTAGCCGGACCGGCCCAGCGGTGCTGATCGGATCGGGCCTCCGGCGCCAGCTCGGACCACCCGCGGACAGCACGACCAGACTGGCTGTGAAGGAGCTACGCGATGGAGTACGTCCGCCTCGGCAACACCGGGCTGAGAGTCAGCCGGATCGCCCTCGGCTGCATGAGCTACGGCGCGCGCGAGTTCCACCAGTGGACGCTGGACGAGGAGGAGTCGCAGCCGTTCTTCTGTCAGGCCGTCGAACTGGGCATCACGTTGTGGGACACCGCCAACGGCTACGGCGGCGGCACCTCCGAGGAGTTCGTCGGTCGCGCCATCCGCAGATTCGCCCGCCGCGAGGACATCGTTGTCGCCACCAAGGTCTACAACAAGATGCACGACGGACCCGGCGGAGCCGGGCTATCCCGCAAAGCCATCCTGGAACAGCTCGACGCGTCACTGAGCCGGCTCGGCACCGACTACATCGACCTGTACTACATCCACCGGTTCGACCCCGACGTCCCGGTCGAGGAAACCATGACCGCCCTACACGACACAGCCGGCCTACTGGTGGTGACGAGCGACACCCGACAGAACCAGACCGGTGCGAAGCTGCGTCTGGCGTTCCTGTCAGCGATCGTCGCTCTCGTCGCCGCCTTCGCCGCGTCGGCCTCACCCATCCCCGTCTACAACACCTACCGGGCCGAGCAGGGGTTTACCAACGTCTCGCTCACCGTGGTCGCCTATTTCGCCGGCACGATCACGGCCCTGTTGGTGCTGGGCCGCTTGTCCACCCATCTCGGCCGCCGGCCGGTCGCAATCGCCACCATGATCCCGCTCGCCGCCGGCGCCGCCGTGCTTCTGGACGTGCACAGCAACGCCAACCTGATCATCTGTTCCTGCTGAGCAGGCCACGATGAGGGCGTCATCGAACTGCTCGGCCCGGACATCACGCTGATCGCCGCGGTGCTGGCGATCGGGTTCGCCTCGACGCTGTACGGCGTCCTGGAGATCCTTGCCGCGTTAGAGATCAAGAACCTGCCGTCACGTTTCGACGCTCTGACCAAGCAGACCGACGCAGTCCTCGGCCGGGAGCTCGACCCGGTCGGTTCGTAGCGTTGTTTTGTCAGGCCTACGGGGTGCCGCGCGGCCACAACCGCGCGGTACCCGTTCGATCCCGCCCAGTCAACGGAACCGGCACGGCTGATCACATGGAGGGAGACCGCCCGGGTCGCGGGCGGTTGACCTCGTCCGCATGACTGGGCCCCGATCTGGCTGATGCTGTGGGTTACAAAGGAGAGGGGTGTCGACAACCGACCTATCGGCTCCATCCGCTGCACCTTGGGTCCTTCGCAAGGTTAGAGGCGGGCCCGGGGCCGGACTGCAGCACCATCGGCACTCGTCCCATCTACCGGTACTCGATCCCGACCCCACCGGGCACCCAGGGCAAGGATTGGGCGCCGTGGATCCAGGTTGAGGACTCCCTGCCATTCGCCACCCTGGGATCGATCTTCGACGCCCACGAGTCGATCAACGCCGGGTTCGCCGTTGACGCATGGACGTTGCAGACCCGTCCAGGCACCGAGGCAGGCACCGGTGCAACCGTTCAAGGCCTACTCAGCGGTCTGGTCGCGGACCTGGCCGTGCGAGACAACGACGGCATCCTGCACCGCGTGAACCTCAGCATCCTCGTTCAGGGTCGGATGCGGTTCGTCACCAACCTGGGCTAGCTGTGCTAGCCCTCCGGAGAGCTGGCACCAACACTCGCTCGCTCTGAGTCTGCTCTGAGTCCCTTCATTCGGACGACCCGTGACGCGGTCTATTCGGCGGGGATCGCCCCGGCGGATCGGAGCGCTTCGTGCACGGCCTGGAAGGAGTGGCGGCCGGCGGGTGTTCCGCAGTAGATGGTGACGTGAACGAGTACTTCCTCGATCTCACCCACTGTGGCGCCGCTGGTGAGCGCGCCTCGGGTGTAGATCGCCAACTCCTCGTATCGACCCAGCGCCGCGAGAATGCCCAGGGTCAGCAGCGCCTTCGACTTGCGATCGAGCGCTGTCCCGCTCCACGCTCGCCCCCAGGCCAGCTCGGTGACGAGGTGCTGGAACGTCATCATGAACTCGTCCGACCCAGCCAGGTTCGCGTCGACGAACTCATCGCCGAGCACCTCGCGGCGGATGCTCAACCCTCTGTCGAAATCGTCGCTGGCGGTCACAGCCCGGACGATACCGGCCTCCGAGCGCCGCCGTCGACGGACCTGCCGTGACCGCGACCGTAGCCAGACCGGCTCTACGCTGTCGGCGGCAACGAAATAGGGGGATGAACTCGGGGACCCGGATCAGCAAGCGTGGTCGCCAGCTCACCGCAGTAATCACTGCCGGCGAGACCATGGGAACGCGACGCACGCATAGGTGCGTGACCTGGCAGTTCCGCACACAGAGACGCCGGGTTCGTGTTCGGACCGTCACGAAACCGAGGGGAGGACGGGCTGTGCGACGGTCTACGGCCGGGTGTTCCTTGATGGCGCCCAACCTCGGGTGCCGAGCAGGACGCCATGGTTTTGTCCGGCCTCGTTGAGGTGGTAGAGCCGTTGGGAGGACCAGTCGCAGCGTGACCGGACCAAGTCCAATGACAAGGGCTCGAGGCTCTCGTGGATCTGGATTGCCAGGAGCAGCGGGGTGTTGGGCAGCAGCCGGCTGAGTTGGTCAATGATGTCCGTGATGGGAGGGGTTGTTCGGCGGAGGTCGAGCCCGGACATGGGGTCGAGTGCGTGGCCCCATGGGGGCGCGATGAAGACGACGACGAGCCTGTCGGAGGGCGTTGTCGTGGCAGCCAGCCCGCGGACGTAGGCGGTGTTCACGATCTGGATGGGTGAGTTCATGATCGCCAGGTTCCGCTTTCGTCAGCTCGCCGACCCGAGCATCAAGCTCAAGGCCCAGCCCGGCACAGCCGGTCATTCGGCGCACGATCCAGTACAGGGTGTTTCCTGAGCCGACGAACGGGTCGATCACCACGGCGCCGGATGTCGAGGGCGCCGAGCGAGCCAGGTCGGCCACGTCCACCGCGATGGCGTCGGCCAAGGCATCGCGGGTGCACTCGACGGTCGTGCGCCCCAGCAGCCGGATGCCACGCGCAAACCAGTCGGCGGGTCGCATGCCGTAGACGGAGACGTAGTTGGCGTCCGCGAAGCTGTCGAGGCCGTACCGCTCGACCTCCCATAGGTCCAGCACGGCGTCTCGCTTGACCCCGAACAGCAGCAGCCGACGGTCGTATACCGTCCGGGAGTAGCGGTGATCCGCCCGGCTCACCTTCACATCCTGCCGGTCCCTGGCTCACGGCTCGGTACTTCGCTTAGCGTGGGGACCAGAACTGAGTAAGCGCACAGCTGGCAGTCCGGTCACGCCATCAACGAACGCTTCGCACCACGAGGACGGCCCTGCCGCGTGAGCGGGCACTGGATCGGTGGCTGTGTAGAAGATCGAGACACCGACTCCACCGATCCCCGTAGTCCACGTGACGGGGATTGTTTGTACTGGCACGGACGGGGACACGTACCGCTCAGATGCGAGTGGGCGGATGACCACCCGGTGTGCTGCATGGTCCCCCTATAGGTTCGGCTGTCGCTTCGACGCGGTTGGGGGAGTTCAGCGTGGGCGTGTCTCGATGACGTCCCACTCACCGTCGGTGGTCTGGAGCCGACCGGCCTCGAAGCCGCTGGGTAGGAGGAGAGCGTCGTACTCGGTGGCGGTGCGCTCCCGTGCGCCGAACATCACCAGCATGTGAAGGTCGACGAGGTGGACGTCTCGGAGCACCTGGAAGCTGCGGCCTGGGGCGTCGAGGACGTGCTCGACGACCCAGAGGCGGGCCGAAGGTTTCATCGATGTATGGATGGTGCGAAGGATCCGGATGGCCTCCTCATCGGTCCAGTCGTGCAGGACGTTCGCGAGGACGTAGGCGTCGGCCTCAGCGGGGACTGACTGGAAGAAGTCGACCGCGGCAGCGCCTGCCCGGTCGGCGAGGCCGGCGTCGGCGAGGAACCTCTGGGCGGCGGCGGCCACCTCGGGACGATCGGCCACCACACCTCGAAGGCCTGGGCGGCCGGTGAGGAGTTCGGCGAGCATGGCGCCTCGGCCACCGCCAACGTCGACGACCAGTCGGACGCCAGAAAGGTTGCACACGGCGTTGATGGCGGCGGCTTGATCCGACCCGCGACGAGCCATCGCAGCGTTGAAGATGGCCTCGTCCTCCGGGTTGCTGGCCAGGAACTGCCAGGGGTCGATGCCGTTGACCTTCTGGAAGACGGCGTCAGCGGTGCGGACAGCGTCGGCCAGACGCTGCCAGCTGGCGAGATTCGCCAGGGTGCTCTGCATGAGGGCCAACTCGCGCAGCCCGCTCGCATGCCCGCGGGTCAGCGTCCCCCCGCCCGCGGTGAGCGACACCTCGTCCCCGACACCCGCCTCGACGCGGGAAAACTCGACCAGCCCGAGGTCCACCAAGACACGGACCAGCCGCGCCAGCGCTCCCGGGTCGCACCCGATCTCAACCGCCAGGTCCGCGACCGACGTCGGGGCCTCGAGCCGGTCGAACACGCCGAGCTCAACGGCCGCCCGGATCGACAGCGTGACCCACTGCCCCCGGATCATCCACGTCACGGTGCCGACCGGATCACCGCTAGCTGAGTCCATGACCCATCCTCTCGAGTGCCCCACCGAATGTCCCGGCTGGTCAGAATTCTGGGCCTCAACGCCCGCCATCGCTAACACGCAAGGTGCGGATCGAGCCTGACTCCATGACTTCGAGCTGGCACCAGGTGGTCTCCCGGCGCCCGGAGGACCGGCCGGACTCCGGTCCCGCACGATTCATCGGGGCAGGGCGCGTACACGGCGGATGACCCGGAACAGGGCACCGAACTGGCGCAACACGCCCACGCTGGCTGCAGCCGGCTTCGAGGTCGTCCATGTCGAGGTGATCGCAACTCAACTGACACGTGACGTGACTTCAGACGAATCGCTCGTCGTGCTTGAGGAACTCGCCGCCAACAACGTCCTGACACAAAGGAGCAAGCGTCGTATGCCAACGGCTCGGGCGCCACGCTTAGTGGGCGAGAGCCGAGACCATGCCCTTTCTGGGCGAAGTGCAGCGCCATCCGGCCCGTCGCTCCGCTGGCGAGGGTCTTCGCGCGCGGGTCGGCGGCGAGCAGAAACTCCTTGGGCAGGATGGTCATTGTGAAGACATCATCGGTCGACCGGGTCATTGGCGAGAATGGGTTGGAATGGCCTGCTTGCCGCTCTGGAGGAGGTTGGAGCGAGTTCTTGACTTGTCTGGGCATCGCGGTGGCGGGTGGCGGGTGGTGCGGTAGAGTGCGCCACCCGCCGGAGCGATGTCGTACCGTGTGGCTCAGGGAAGCAGGGTGGCGCCCGAGTTCATCATCTGGACCCCGGCGGAGGCGTCGCCGTCGAACT
>CAVWQU010000013.1:0-87613 GCA_963757225.1 uncultured Actinomycetota bacterium | reverse complement strand
ACGCCCCGGAGGAGTCGCTGCTGGCTCAGGCGAAGGTGGCCTTGAGGTACCGCGTCAGGGCGTCCAGGTCCGCCGCGTCCCCGCGGTAGCCGAGGTAGCCGTCCGGTCGCACCACGAAGACCTGGCCCTCCACCGCGTGGTAGGCCGCGGCGAACTGCCCGTCCCCGTCGCGCAGCACCGGGACCGGCGTCCAGCCGGTGTCGACGCCGGACCCCGCGATGAGGTAGGCGTCCATCTCACCGTGCGCGCCCTCGACCGCAGTCGCCGCCGCGGCCGTGAGGTCGGCCACCGCGGTGGCGCCCTCACCCGCATACCCGAGGAGCGTGTGCCGGTCGCGGCCGAGCACGCTGAACAGCCGGATCGGACCGGTTACCGCCGACCGAGTCAGCCCGGTGGCGTCCGGGGCGCGGGTGCCCGGGAACGGTGTGACGTCCTCAGGCCCGGCGATCAGCGGGCTGTCGTCGTAGTCGATGAGCAGCTGCGCCTCGCGGCGCACGACGAAGGTCGGGTCGTTGGAGTCGGCGCCGATGCCCTCGCGCGCGCTGCGAACGGTCCGCCCGACGACCTCCTCGCCGACCGGGCGCCGCTCGGCGTCGTAGGTGTCGAGCAGGGCGTCGGAGGCCTTGCCCGACACCGCCAGGGCGAGCTTCCAGGCGAGGTTGTGGGCGTCCTGGATGCCGGTGTTCATGCCCTGGGCCCCCGTCGGGGGGTGGATATGAGCGGCGTCCCCGGCGACGAAGACCCGCCCGACCGAGTAGCGGTCGACGATGCGGTGGCTGATCCGGAACACCGAGGACCACCGCAGGTTGCGGGCGGTGGCCGGTTCGGGCGCGAGCCGGTCGATGACCGCCTGGACGTCCTCGCAAGGTGGGCGTGCCGCCCGACCCGAACCCGTGCTCGATCCCGTCCCCACCGCCCGCGGCGGTCGACAGGTGCGGCGGGACGAGCATCGACATGCGGTACCGGCCGTCGCCCTTGAGCGGGATCGCGACGAGACCGTCGACCGTGCCGTCCTCCAGCTGATGGGTCGAGCGGATGGCCATCCCCCGCGGCAGCGACCAGTCGACCTCGACGTCGCCGAGCATGTACTGCTCCGCGAACGCCCCACCCTCGAAGCTGAGGCCCAGGGTCTTGCGGACGACGCTGTGCGCCCCGTCCGCGCCGACGAGGTAGGCGGCGCGTACGGTCTCCTCGCCGTCCGGCCCCTCGAGGGTCGCCGTCACGCCTTCACCGTCCTGCTCGAACCCGACGAGCCGGACGTCCCGCTCGACCTGGGTCCCGAGCCCGGCGAGCCGTTCCCGCAGGATCCGCTCGGTCTCGTACTGCGGAATTCCGATGAAACCGAACGGGATGTCGGTCAGCGGCGGCCACGTCAGCCGGGAGACCTCCTGGCCGTCCACGTAGACGATCTGCCCGCCGAACTCGACCGCCTCGTCGAGGACCTGCCGCAGGACCCCCATCCCCTCGAAGATCTCCAGGGTGCGCGGCTGGACGCCGACGGCCTTGGCGTACTGCGGCGGTTCGAGCAGCTGGTCGACGATCCGGCAGGCGATCCCGCGCCGGCGCAGCTCGACGGCGGCGGTCAGCCCGACCGGTCCGGCTCCCGCGATGAGAACGTCAGTGGCAGCCATGGCAGGTCACGCTCCTTCGCGGGGCACCGGGGTGTTCCGACGATGATGGTGGACCGGACGCGGTGCCGGCAGGCGAATAGGGCAGGGCCGCCCGGCATCCGCATACTCTCGGCGTCGTGTCAGACGAGGCGAGCAGCCAGAACGACCAGGTCGTCGTCATCACGGGGGGCGCCGGCCGGATCGGCGGCTTCCTCCGCGCCCGGCTGGCCCGGCCCGGCCGAGTGCTGCGGCTCCTCGACACGGTGTCGCCCGCGGGCCTGACCGGCGACGAGAAGGCGTTCGTCGGCTCCGTCACCGACCGCGACCTGGTCCGTCGCGCCGTCGCCGGGGCCGACGCGGTGGTGCACCTGGCCGGCATACCGACCGAGGCGCCGTGGCCGGACATCCTCGACGTCAACGTGACGGGCTCGCAGACCGTCCTGCATGCCGCCGCCGAGGCGGGTGTCCGCACCGTCGTCGTCGCGTCGAGCAACCACGCGGCCGGGTTCTGGGAGCGACCGGCCGACGGCACGCTGCTGCCGGACGGCGTGGTCCCGCGGCCGGACTCGTACTACGGGTGGAGCAAGGTGGCAGTCGAGAGCCTCGGGAGGCTGTACCACGAGCGGTACGGCCTCACCGTCGTCAACCTGCGGATCGGCTGGTGCTCACGGCACCCGTACGACCGGCGCGGCGCCGAGATCTGGCTCTCCCCCGACGACGTCGGGCGCCTGGTCGAGGCCGCCCTCGCGCCGGCGGTGACCGGGTTCCACACCGTGTGGGGCGTGTCGGCCAACACCACGTCGTGGTGGTCGCCCGCCGGTGGCGAGGCGATCGGGTACCGGCCGCAGGACGACTCGGAGGCGTACGCGTCGGAGTTCGCCGACTCCGACGACCGGCACCCGTCCGCGCTGGGCGGCGAGTTCGTCAGCAACCCGCTGGGCCGGCCGCTCTGAGGGGTGCGCGGACCCGGTTCCGCCCGGCTCGGCTGCGAGTCGAGCGGCTCGGCTACCGAAATGTCGTGAGCCGAGCCACTCGGATGTGAGCCGAGCCAGGCGGATTCGGCGTCAGACGAGGGTCGGCTTGACCTCGGCCAGTCGCGCCAGGAGGCCGTTGACGAACGACGGGGAGTCGTCGGTCGAGAGGGACCGGGCCAGCTCCACGGCCTCGGAGATCGCGACGCCGTCGGGGACGTCGTCGTTCCAGACGACCTCCCACGCACCGAGCCGCAGGATGGCGCGGTCGACGCCGGGCATCCGGGGCAGCGTCCAGCCGTGCGAGTACGTCGTCAGCAGCTCGTCGATCTCGGCCCAGTGCGCGACGACGCCCTCGACCAGCTCGACCGAGTACGGGTTCAGCGGCGGCTGGTCGCCGGGGTCCGCCTGCCGGTCGGCGAGCAGGGTCGTGACGTTGAGGCCGCGCTGGTCCGCCTCGAACAGCAGGTCCAGCGCGCGTTTACGGGCTTTCGATCGGGCGGCCACCGGTCAGTTGACGCGACCCAGGTAGGAGCCGTCGCGGGTGTCGACCTTCACCTTGGTCCCGGACTCCAGGAACAGCGGCACGGCGATCTGCGCGCCGGTCTCGAGGGTGGCCGGCTTGGTACCGCCGGTGGACCGGTCGCCCTGCAGGCCGGGCTCGGTATGCGTGATCTCGAGGACCACGGACGCCGGCAGCTCGACGTAGAGCGGGGCCCCGTCGTGGGTGGCGACGATCGCGTTCTGGTTCTCCAGCATGTAGTCCGCGGCCGACCCGACGACATCGGTGCCGACGTGGACCTGGTCGTAGGTGTCGGTGTCCATGAAGACGAAGTCGGACCCGTCCTTGTAGAGGTACTGCATCGTCCGCTTGTCGACGTTGGCCGACTCGACCTTGGTGCCCGCGTTGAAGGTCTTGTCGACCACCTTGCCGGACAGCACCGCCTTGAGCTTGGTCCGCACGAAGGCCGGACCCTTGCCGGGCTTGACGTGCTGGAACTCGACGACGGACCACAGCTGTCCGTCGATGTTGAGCACCATGCCGTTCTTGAGGTCGTTCGTGCTGGCCATGAGGTCTCGGGTTTCGCTTTCGGTCGTCGTTGCGGCTCGTGCTGGTCGCGGATGCCAGCCGTCGAGTCTACCGGGGCAGGTGCGCCCCGAAGAACGCGTCGATCCGCTGCCACGCGTCGGCGGCCGACTCGGGCTCCGGACCGACGTGCGCGACCCGGAACACCGGCGCCAGCCACCACGGCCCGATGTCGGCGTCGTTGAGGAACGAGTGGCCGGCGTTCGGGTACTGCTTGACGTCGTGCTCCACCCCGAGCCGGGTGAGGTGGTACTCCAGCTGGGCCGGCACCTTCTCGTTGCCGCGGTCGAGCGCGCCGTAGCTCGCGACGATCGGGCAGGCGCCCTCGAGCACCTCGGGCGAGCTGGGCAGCATGCCGTAGTTGTCCGCCGCCACGCGGAACCCGTGCTTCGGCGCCGCGCACATCAGGGCGAACCCGCCCCCCATGCAGAAGCCGATGATCCCGATGTCGTCACTGGTGTCGTCCCGGTCCAGCAGCCACTGCCGCGCAGCGGAGATGTCCTGGTACGCGCGGCCGTGCCCGTTCCGGAGCGCCTGGAAGGTGGCCTTGAGGCACTTTCTCGGGCCGCCCTCGCTGAACAGGTCCGGCATGACGACGGAGTAGCCGAGCGCGGCCATCCGGTCCGCCGACCGCTTGTTGACGTCGTCGGGCCCGAAGATCTCGTGGATGACGACGACGCCGGGGAGCTTCTCGTCGCCCGGCGGACGCACCGCATACCCCTGCAGGTGCGGCGATCCCCCGTTCGACGCGCCGAGCGCGGAGAGGTCGACCATGGTCCCGATGGGCGCGTCCGTCATGAGGCGACCCAACCACAGGGACCCTGCGGTCACACCCCGACGGTCAGCGCCGCGGTGTAGCCGGACGACGCGTCGCCGGACATCGACGCGATCTGGTGGATGCCCGCGTCGTTGCCGAAGACGTTGTCGCTCTGCAGCGAGACCTGCGAGAGGTTCGGCACACTGGCGGAGTAGCCGTCGGTCGCGTACACGAGATCGCAGGTCTCCTGGGGCAACGCGATCTGCGAGGTCTTGACGATCGGCCCGGACGAGGTGGCGTCGGCGACGCTGGAGTAGACCTCGAAGTGGATGTGCGGCCAGCGGCCGGAGTAGCAGGCGGGGAAGATCGACGTGAAGGTGACCGTGCCGTTGGCGTCGGCCTCCTGGACGCCGCGCAGGTAGTTCTCGGCGGTGATGGCGCGGGAGTACAGCGAGTACTGGCCGTCGCGGTCGCAGTGCCAGAGGTAGACGGCGGCACCGGTCTTGGCCGCGCCCGTCGAGGTGTCGCGGACCGTGAGCTTGATGGTCAGCGGGACGCCGGCCGCGGTCGTCGTCGACGAGCCGAAGCTGGACCGGATGTCGGAGCGCACGATGCCGGAGTCGTCCAGGACGTCGACGCCGTTCGACCCGTCGGCGGGGTACGGGCCGCCCGTCTCGTCCGGCACTTCGGTGAGCGTGCCGTCGGCGCTCGTCGGAGCTCGAGCCGCTCGAGGTGCTCGACGTGCGTCGACGTCAGGCGGCGCCGTGGTCGTGGACCCGGTGCCGGTACTGCAGGCGGCCAGCGCGGCGAGCGCCCCGACGCCGCCGAGGAGACCGAGCGCGCGGCGCCGGTTCATCGTGCCCAGGTCGTAGAGCAGGCCGCGGTCGTGGTCGTGGATCTCCTTGCCGTCGGCGTCGACCCAGTCGGACTCGCGTCGGGTGACGGCGTCGCTGAGGGCGGCGTGGCGGTCGGGGCGTCTCGTCGTCATGGTGTGAAGCGTCGGGACGGCGGCCATGCGTGTCCTCTGCGGTTCCTGTGCGGCTCTTGTGAGGGAGTCAGCCGGACACGCAGCGGTATGCCTCGCGCAGCATCGTGTCGGGCGGACCTTCCAGCCGGACCGGTACCGCCACGTCGTCGAGGACCACGAAGCGCAGACGCGACCCGCGCGACTTCTTGTCGCGGCGCATGGCGGTGAGCAGGTCCGCCCACCGGTCCGGCGCGTAGGTGACCGGGAGCCCGAGACTCGTGAGGATCGCCCGGTGCCGCTCGACGAGGGCCGGCGCGAGGTGACCCGACAGCCGGCCGAGCTCCGCGGCATACGTCATCCCGACGCTGACCGCCTCGCCGTGGCGCCAGCGGTACCCCTCGACCTGCTCGACCGCGTGCCCGAAGGTGTGACCGTAGTTGAGGATCTCGCGCAGCTCGATCTCGCGCAGGTCGGCGGTGACGACGTCGGCCTTGACCTGGATGGCCCGCTCGACGAGCTGGCGCAGGAACGGCCCTTCGACGTCGACCGCTGCCACCGGGTCGGCCTCGACCAGCTCGAGGATGCGCGGGTCCGCGACGAAGCCGCACTTGACGACCTCGGCCATGCCCGCCACGAGGTCGGGCGCGGGCAGGGTGGCGAGGGCGTCGAGGTCGCAGAGGACCCCGGCCGGCGGGTGGAACGACCCGACGAGGTTCTTGCCCTCGGGGGTGTTGATCCCGGTCTTGCCGCCGACCGCCGCGTCGACCATCGCGAGCAGGGTGGTCGGCACCTGGACGACCCGGACCCCGCGCAGCCAGGTGGCCGCGACGAACCCCGCGAGGTCGGTCACCGTGCCGCCGCCGACGCCGACGACCGCGTCGGTCCGGGTGAACCCGGCCCGGCCGAGCGCCCCCCAGAGCTCGGCGGCGACGGTGGCGCTCTTCGCGTCCTCCGCGTCGGGCACCACGGCGAGGTAGGCGTCCAGACCGGCCGCGCGGGCGGAGTCGGCCACCTGCTGGGCCCAGACCGCGAGTGTCGGCGGGTGGACGACGAGAACCCGCTGGACGGCCTCGCCGAGCAGGGGCACCACGGCGTCGACGACCCCGTGCCCGACGACCACCTCGTGGGCGTCGTCGCCGGTCCCGACGGGGATGCTGGTCAGCGGCCCGGTCACCCGGCGGCCCCCGAACCCGGTCGGCTGGCGGCAAGGGCGCCCGCGATCTCCGCCGCCACGTCCTCCGGTGTCCGACCGGCGGTGTCGGCCCGGAAGGTGGCCACCGCCTCGTAGACCGCGCGGCGCACGTTCATCATGGCCACCCATGACGCGCGCGGGTTGACCGCGAGCAGCGGCCGGGACTGGTCGAACCCGATCCGTCTCGACGCGTCGGCGATGCCCACGTCGAGGAAGACCACGGTGTGGCCCTGGAGCAGCTCGGCCGCGCCCGGCTGCACCGGCGCCCCGCCGCCGAGCGCGACCACGCCGCGTTCCTCGGCCAGCGCCCGGGCCACCTCCACCCGTTCCAGCTCGCGGAACGCCGTCTCGCCGTCCTCGACGAACAGGTCGGCGATGCTCCGGCCGACCTTCCGGACGATCGCCTCGTCGGTGTCGTGGAACGACACGCCGAGCAAGTCGGCCAGGGCCTGACCGGTGACCGTCTTGCCCGAGCCGGGTGGCCCGACGATGACGGCGACCGGACGACCGGCCGGGGTCACCATGAGCGGAGGCGTTCCGGGATGGCCGCGAGGTAGCCGTCATGGTTGCGGGCGGTCTCCGTGACGCTGTCGCCGCCGAACTTCTCCACGCACGCCTGGGCCAGCACCAACGCGACCATGGCTTCCGCCACCACGCCGGCGGCGGGGACCGCGCAGACGTCGGAGCGCTGGTGGATCGCCTTGGCCGGCTCGTCCCCGGCGATGTCCACGGTGTCCAGGGCCCGCGGGACGGTCGAGATCGGCTTCATGGCGGCGCGCACGCGCAGCACCTCGCCGGTCGACATGCCGCCCTCGGTGCCCCCCGCCCTTCCAGAGCGGCGCCGTATGACACCAAGCTGATCCCTCCACATCTCGTCGTGCGCCTGCGAGCCGCGACGACGGGCGGTCGTGAAGCCGTCGCCGACCTCGACGCCCTTGATCGCCTGGATCCCCATCAGCGCCGCGGCCAGCTGCGCGTCGAGACGCCGGTCCCAGTGCACGTGCGAGCCGAGACCCGGCGGGACGCCGTAGGCGACGACCTCCACCACCCCGCCGAGGGTGTCGCCGTCCTTCTTGGCGGCCTCGATCTCGGCCACCATGGCGGCGGACCCTGCGGCGTCGAAGGCGCGGACGGGATCGGCGTCGAGACGGTCCACGTCCTCGGGGAGGGGCAGCTCGGTGTCCTCCCCGACGCTCGCCGTGCCGATGGCCACGGTGTGCGCGACCAGCTGGATGCCGTAGGCCTGCTCGAGGAACGCGGACGCCACCGCGCCGAGCGCGACCCGGGCGGCGGTCTCGCGGGCGGAGGCGCGCTCGAGGATCGGGCGGGCGTCCTCGAACCCGTACTTCTGCATCCCGACCAGGTCCGCGTGGCCGGGCCGGGGCCGGGTCAGCGGCCGGTTCCGCGCGATCTCCTTCTCGGCGTTGACGTCGTCGGCGGCCGCGAGCGCCGCCTCGTCGACCGGGTCGGGGCTCATCACCGTCTCCCACTTGGGCCACTCGGTGTTGCCGATCCGGATGGCCAGCGGCGAGCCCAGCGTGAGCCCATGCCGCAGGCCGCCGAGGAACTCGACCGCGTCCTGCTCGAAGCTCATCCGGGCGCCCCGGCCGTAGCCGAGGCGACGCCGCGCCAGCGCGAGCCCGACCTCGCGGCTGGTCACCCGCACCCCCGCGGGCAGACCCTCGATCACCGCGACGAGTGCCGGGCCGTGGGACTCACCGGCGGTCAACCAACGCAGCATGCGGCGATCTTGCCACGCACCGCACGCCCGCCTCCGACACCGTCCGCGAGGCCGTCCGCGAGGACCTCACTCGCAGCGAAGCCGGGTCAGATGTGCGCGGAGCAAAGTCCTACAATCCGCTCCGCCGTCCCGCCAGCGCCGTGAAGGGAAGATCCACCACACCGGGATGTCGTGGATCTTCCCCATCCCGCCGGTCCGCGCGGAGCCCGCCGTCGGCAGGATCGTGGACGCTCCTGTACCCCAGGGTGTCGAAAAGTCCCCACAATCAGCCCCCGCGGGGCTAGACGGGCTGGAACCGCACCAGCAGGGCGACCAGCGCGCCGATCACGATGAACGGGCCGAACGCGATGTGGCTGCGCATCGTCAGCCGGCGGGTGGCCAGGCCCACCAGGGCCACGACCCCCGAGATGAGGTATGCGGCGACGAAGCCGAGGATCGGTACGCCCCACGCGAGGTAGCCCAGGGGCAGCGCGACCAGCCCGCCCAGCGTCGCGTCACCCAGCCCCAGCCCTCCCGGGACGATGAAGGCGAGGACCGCATACACGAGCCATCCGGCGACCCCGCAGATCACACCGCGCAGCAGGGCGCCCCAGTCCCCCGTCGTCGCGGAGGCCACCGCCAGCAGCACGAGCAGCCCGGGGATGACCGGCAACGTCAGCCCCTCTGGTAGCCGATGGGTGTCGAGGTCGATCCAGAACAGGGCCACCCCCGCCCAGCCCAGGAGCAGGTATGCGGGCAGAGCGGCACCCTCCGACAGGCCGCCGATGCGCCAGGCCAGGACTCCCCACAGGACCGGTACCGCGACGGCGAGCAGGGCGGAGGGTCCCGGCAGGGGCTGGTCGGCCTCGTCGTCGAGCCGGTATGCGCCGGTGCCGAGCTCGCGGGCGAGGAGCCAGCCGACGCCGGCTCCGGCGACGGTGACGACCGCGACCAGCCACCAGGGGGCGGACACCGCGGGCGTGAGCGTCACGGAGACCCCAGACCGACGGCGGCGCGCATCGCCGCCAGTGGCGCGGGACGGCCGGTCATCATCCGGAACTGCTCGGCGGCCTGGTGCAGGAGCATCGCCACTCCCGGGGCGACCGCATACCCGCGCCCGGGGGCCACCTCGGTGAAGGCGCTGACCGTCCCGTAGACGACGTCGAGGACCGCACCGCGGCCCGGCGGGAGGGTGGCCGCTGCCTCCGAGCGGTCCCCCGGCACCGTGGAGACGACCACGTCGACACCCTCGGGCCAGTCGCCGACGTCGCGGCGCCCGACCCGGAGGCCCGACGACTCGGCCTGCGCGAGCGTGGCGGCACGGACCTCGCCACGGACCATGAAGTCCACCCGAGTCGCGCCGAGGGCGACGAAGGCCGCGACGACCGAGCGCGCGGTCGCCCCCGACCCCACCACCACTGGCCGCTCGGCATGCTCGACCCCGACCTCCGCGAGCGCCCCGAGGACGCCGACGACATCGGTGTTGTCGGCGTCCCAGCCGCCGTCGGGCCGCCGGAGCAGCGTGTTGATCGAGCCCGTGTCGCGCGCCACGTCGGTGACCGTGGTGGCCACCTCGAACGCCACCTCCTTGAGCGGGCGGGTGAGCGACAGGCCGCGCCACTCGGGGCCGAGAGCGGCGACGAAGGCGACCAGCTCGTGCTCCGCGACGTCGGCGCGGGTGTAGTCCCAGTCGTCCAGGCCGAGCGCACGGTAGCCGGCGAGATGGAGCGCCGGGGAGAGCGAGTGGGCGATCGGTGAACCGAGGACGGCGGCCCGTTCAGCCATCGGCCCGACGGCGGCTCGGTGCTGAGCGGAGCGGGTCGGTCAGCACTTGCCCGTGTTCGCCTGGCACCAGGCCTGGAACTCCTTGACGTACTGGTCGTGCTCCTCCTGGGTCACCGCGAACTTGGTCTCGCCGGTGCCCGGGTTGGTGGTCACCCAGAACAGCCACGGCCCGTCGGCGGGATGCAGGGCCGCCTCCATCGCCGAGGCACTCGGGTTGCCGATCGGTCCGGCCGGTAGACCCGCGTTGACGTAGGTGTTGTAGGGGTTCTTGTCGGCCCGCTCCGCGTCGGTGGTGGTCAAGCCCCGCTTCTGGACGCCGTAGCTGACCGTCGAGTCGAGCTGGAGGTTCATGCCCTGCTCCATGCGGTTCAGCAGCACGCGAGCCTGCTTCTCGCGGTCCTCGGTGCTGCGGCCCTCCGCCTCGAGGATGCTGGCCGTGATGAGGACCTTCTCCATGTCCTCGGGGGCCACGCCCAGGGAGGTCAGGGTCGAGACCGCCTTCTGCACCATCTGGCGTAGCTGCTCGGTCGGTGTCGAGTCCTTGGCGAACTCGTAGGTCGCCGGGAAGAGATAGCCCTCGACGTTGCCCTTGGCCGACGCCGGCAGGCCGATGGCGGCCGGGTCCTTGGCGGCGGCCTCGTAGTCGGCGACCGGCTTGCCGCTGGCCTTGGAGAGGGTCGCAAACACCTCGGACGTCCAGCGGCCCTCGGGGATCGTCACCATCGGGACGCTGCGGTTGGCCGGGTTGGCGAGGTAGGCGACCGCGTCGGAGGCCTTCATCTCCTTCTTCAGCGTGTACTCGCCGGGCTGGATGCCGGCGCTGGCCGGGTTGTCCGCGGCGGCGTCGGTGAACGCCTTGGCCGTCCTGACCACCCCCGCAGAGAACAGGGTGTTGGCGATGGCCCGCCCGGTGTCCCCCGGGTTGACGGTGACGTGAACCTGGTCGGTCCCGGGACCCGGGTAGTCGGTGTCGCCGCCGAAGCCGGCGAACACCGGCTTGAGGACCGTCACCGCCGCGAACGCCGCCGCGCCGATCAGGCCGATGGCGACGAGGAAGACGAGCAGCCGCTTGAGGGCCCGGCCGCCGCGGCTCTTCCGGCGGGGGTGGCGGTCGCCGCGCCGGCCCTGGTGCCCGCCGGACTCGTGGGCGGTGCCGTCGTCGAACGGGTCGTAGTGGTGGTCGTCGTACCCGTGGTCGTGCCCGTGGTCGTCGTAGCCGTGATCGAGGTACCCGTGCTCGTCACTCTGGCTGTAGACCAGCTCGGGGTCGTGGACCGCCCTCGGGTCGTCGACCGAGCCGTAGACGACATGGTCGCCGTTGCCGGACGCGGGGTCGCGTCGGTCGGTCATGCTCGGTCCTTCTGTCGGGGGCGGCGCCGCAGGGGGTCGACCCTGGTGCCGGGCGCCCGCCCCGAAGCTCGCTCGCCGTCGAGCGCGGACTGCAGGATGAGCACCGCGGCCGTCTGGTCGACGACACCGCGTTGTGAACGGCCTGCCAATCCGCTCTCGCGTAGTCTGCGGTGCGACTCGACGGTGGTCAAGCGCTCGTCGACCAGCCGCACCGGGATGGGGTCGACCAGGCGGGCGACATCCGCCGCGTAGGCCCGCGCCAGCCTCGCCGCCTCCCCCTCGACGCCGGACAGATGCCGCGGCAGCCCGACCACGACCTCGACGGCGTCGAGGTCGTGGGCCACCGCGGCGATCCGAGCCAGGTCGCTGCGGGCGGGAGACTGGTCGCGGGAAACGGTCTCGACCGGGGACGCGAGCAGCCCTGAGGGGTCGCTGGCCGCGAGGCCGACGCGCACGGAGCCGACGTCGACGCCCAGCCGAACTCCGCCGCGCACCATCACCTCATTCGACCACAGGACGGGCCTTCGGACCCGCCGACCCACGGTCAGCCGCTGCGTCCGCGCAATGCGTCCTCGACCGAACCGAGCGCCGCCGAGACCTTCGACGGGTCGGTCCCGCCGCCCTGGGCGAGGTCGTCCTTGCCGCCCCCGCCACCACCGAGGACCTGCGCCGCGACACGGACCAACGGCCCAGCCGTCACTCCGGCCGCACGAGCCCCAGCCGTGGTCGCCACGACGACGACCGGGCGGCCTGCCGCTGCCGACGCCATGGCCACGACCGCGGGATTGTCGGCACCCAGCCGGTTCCGGACGTCGAGGACCAGGCTGCGGAGGTCGTCGGCCCCGAGGTCGCCGGCGTCGTGGGTCACGAGGGCGACGCCGCCGAAGTCGCGGGCGCTGGCGACGAGTCCGGCGGCCGCACCCAGGGCCTTCTCCTGACGCGCCGCGGCGATCTCGCGCTCCGCCTCCTTGAGCCGGCCGAGGATCCCGGCCACCCGTTCGGGCAGCTCCTCGGGACGCGCCTGCAGCGCCTCGGTCAGCTGTCCGACGATCGCGTGCTCGCGGGCGAGGAAGGAGTAGGCGTCGGCGCCCACCAGCGCCTCCACCCGCCGGACCCCCGAGCCGATCGACGACTCCCCCATCAGCTTGACGACGCCGAGCTGGCCGGACCGCTGCGCGTGGGTACCGCCGCAGAGCTCGCGGGCCCAGTCGCCGACCGAGATGACCCGGACAGCGTCGCCGTACTTCTCGCCGAACAGCGCCATCGCACCGGCGTCACGCGCCTCCTGCTGCGTCATCACCTCCGCGGTCACCGGCAGGTCGTCGAGCAGCAACGCGTTGACCTTGGCCTCGACGTCGCGCAGCACCGACTTGGGCACCGCTGACTGGGCGTTGAAGTCGAACCGGAACCGGCCCGGCGCGTTCTCCGAACCGGCCTGGGTCGCCGTGTCGCCGAGGGCTTCGCGGATGGCCTTGTGCACCATGTGCGTCCCCGTGTGGGCGCGGGAGATCGACTTGCGGCGCTCGATGTCGACCTCGGACAGGGCCAGGGCTCCCGGCACGACCTCGCCGAGGACCACGGTCGACCGGTGCGTGATCACCCCGCCGATCGGGGACTGGACGTCGCGCACCTCGATGACCGCGCCGTTGTCCAGCTCGATCCGGCCGCCGTCGGCCAGCTGGCCGCCGCCCTCCGCGTAGAACGGCGTGCGGTCCAGGACCAGCTCGATGTCGTCGCCGGGTCCGGCGGCGTCGACCTTCTCGCCGTCGCGGACGATCCCTGCAACCCGGCCCTCGGAGACCACCTCGTCGTACCCGGTGAACTCGACCGCGCGGCCGAGCCCGTCGGCGATCCGCCGGTAGACCGAGGTGTCGACGTGACCCTGCTTGCGCGCCTTCGCGTCCGCCCGGGCCCGGTCCTTCTGCTCCTGCATCAGCCGGCGGAACCCCGGTTCGTCGACGGTGACGCCCTGCTCGGCCGCCATCTCGAGGGTGAGGTCGATGGGGAACCCGTAGGTGTCGTGCAGGGCGAACGCCTGCGACCCGGTCAGCTCCTGCGGCTGGTCGGCCGCGGACTTCACCCGAGCCACCGCCGTGTCGAGGATCGTCGTCCCGGAGGCGAGGGTGCGGCGGAAGGCCTCCTCCTCCGCATACGCGACCTGGCTGATCCGGTCGAAGTCGGTGCGCAGCTCGGGGTACGTCGCACTCATCCGCTCCATCGAGATGGGCAGCAGGTGCGGAAGGCTCGGCTGGGTGTCGTCCCAGCCCAGCAGCCGCATCGAGCGCACCGCGCGGCGCAGCATCCGGCGCAGCACGTAGCCGCGGCCCTCGTTGCCCGGCGTCACGCCGTCGCCGATGAGCATCAGGCAGGACCGGACGTGGTCGGCGACCACGCGCAGCCGGACGTCGTCGGGGCTGCTCTGCGACGCGACGTGGCTGGGTTGAGAACCATAGGTCTTGGCACACATCTCGGCCGCCCGGTCGAGCACCGGTCGCACCTGGTCGATCTCGTAGAGGTTGTCGACGCCCTGCAGGATGCTGGCGATCCGCTCCAGGCCCATGCCGGTGTCGACGTTCTTCTTGGGCAGCGGACCGACGATGTCGAAGTCGGCCTTGCTCCGGACCGCGCCGAGCTCGAACTCGGTGAAGACGAGGTTCCAGATCTCCAGGAAACGGTCCTCGTCGACCGTCGGCCCGCCCTCCGGGCCGTACTGCGGGCCGCGGTCGTAGAAGATCTCACTGCAGGGCCCGCCGGGGCCGGGAATGCCCATGTGCCAGTAGTTGTCGAGCCGGTCACGGCGGACGACCCGCTCCGGGGGGATGTCGGTCAGCTCGAGCCAGAGCGCCTCGGCCTCGTCGTCGTCCTCGTAGACGGTGGCCCAGAGCTTCTCCGGGTCCAGGCCGTAGCGGCCGCCCTCCACCGGCCCGGTGAGCAGCTCCCAGGCATACGCGATGGCGTCGCGCTTGAAGTAGTCGCCGAACGAGAAGTTGCCGTTCATCTGGAAGAAGGTGCCGTGCCGGCTGGTCTTGCCGACCTCGTCGAGGTCGGGGGTGCGCACGCACTTCTGGACGGAGGCCGCGCGGGGCCACGGCGGGGTCTGCTGGCCGCTGAAGTAGGGCACGAAGGGAACCATTCCGGCCACGACGAACAGCAGGTTCGGGTCGTCGAACGGCAGGGGCGCGCTGGGGACGACGGCATGCCCCTTCTCCTCGAAGAACGCCAGCCAACGACGCGCGATCTCGGCGGTTTCCATGGTCAGCGACCCTAGTCGAACGGGGTATGCGGGCTCGCGCGGCTTAGCCGGTGGACCCGTCCTCGAGCAGCGTCCCGAGGATCTCGCGGGTGTGCTCCATGACGCCCAGGTGGCTGTCGTCGTCGCGCAGGTGCAGCGTCGCGTGGGGCAGGTGGTCCGCGAGCCATGAGGCCGCGCCCGGAGGATGGTGCCGGTCGCCGGCGCTGTACCAGAGGTGCACCGGTCGGCCGACGTCGGCCAGGTCGATCTCCCACGGGCCGACCCAGGCCACGTTGTCCCACCCGCCGCCCGCGGTGCCCGCCACCATCGACGCCCGCAGCGAGCTCACCAGGGCCGCTGCTGCACCCGGCCGGTCGAGGACCTCTCGTTCGTGCGGGGTGCATCGGCCGCGGAACCACGCCTCGACCTCGGTGTCCGTGCCACGACTGAGGACCCGGAAGGGCTCGAACCCGCGCGCGAACCCGGCTGCCGCGGCGTCGCGGTCCGGCAACAGGGCCAGGGCGGCCAGGTCGTTCTCGTCGAGCCGCTCGAGGGCGCCCGGCACCAGCTGGAACGGCACCGCTCCAGCCGTCACCCCGGCGCGGACGACCCGGTCACCGAGGACCGCCGCGCACCCGAGCGAGAACGGACCACCGCCGGACTGGCCGAGCGTCGTGAACCGCCCGATGCCCAGATGGTCGGCGACGGCCGCCGTGGCGGCCGCGACCGACACCAGCCCGAACGGCTGCGCGGTCGACGCTCCGTACCCGGGCCGGTCGAAGGAGATGAGCCGAACGCCGAGCTCGGCGCAGGTCGCGTCGGCGAAGGCCGGCTCGAGCCGGCACGACGGCGTCCCGTGGAAGTACACGAGGGGACGCCCGCTCGGGTCACCCGCCTCGCGGATCGCCCAGGTCCTGCCGCCGAGCTCGACCCTGCTCTCCGTCACCCCGTTGCGCCCTGGTTGGCTTCCTTGATGGCCGCCTCGATCCGCGAGTAGTCAGCGTTGGGGTCCAGGCCCATGATCCCCGCCCAGGCCGGCACGGTCTCCGTCTCGAAGTAGCGGTGACCGTAGCCGCCCGGCACCGTGTTGGACATGGCCATGTCGCCGGTCACCTGCCAGAACGTCACGAACGGCATCCACGACATGTAGTCCATCGGGGTACCAGGCGTGCGCGTCTCGTCAAGCCACGCGGGCGTATTGAGGATGAGGTCGGTGGACCACCAGACGACCGGGTCGGAGTCGTGCTGCAGGTAGACCACCCGGGGCGAGTTCCATGGACCGTAGGCGTGGCCGAACTGGTCCTGGGTCAGCTCCTTCGCCTCGCTGGCAAAGCGGAAGTGCACACCGTTCCCGATGGTGGGGTTGACGACGGTGGAGCCGAAAGCGCGTTGGGCGGTCAAGGCCTCCCAGTTGTCGGTGAACGACGGTGTCCCGGTCCACAGGGCGCCGTCGAGCTGGGCGAGCATGTCGTCCGGCGAGTCGAACGCCCCGTTCCCGCCGTAGGCGCCGAGAGACTCCCCACCGGCGTACAGCTTCGGCCGTTGGCCCTGCGGCAACGAGGCGATTCTGGCCGCGACCGCCTTGAACAGCAGGCGGCCGACCTTCGGTGGCTGGTCCCGCGCGGTCAGGAGGCCAAGCGCTGACGGCAGCGTGGAGTACTGCATCGTGATGATCGCGGAGTCGCCGTGCAGGAGGTACTCGAACGACTCGGCGGCCCACTCGTTGACGAACCCGGTGCTCGTCGAGGTCACGACGAGGAGCGCCTTCCGCTCCCACGCCTTGGTCCGGTCCATCTCGGCCAGGACCAGGTTCTTGGTCTCCTCGAGGTTGCGGTCGTTGGAGACGCTGGCGAAGACCCGGATCGGCTCCTTCGCGTCCTCGTCGCGGGTGACCACGCTGACCCGAGCCGCGTTGGGCCCGGAGGCGAGGAACGACTTGCCGTCGGCGCCCACGCTGTCCCACGGGACCAGCGACCCGGGGCCACCCGAGCGCAGCGGCGACGCCGGCCTGAAGACACCCGTCGGGGTCGACTTGTTCACCGCGTCCGCCTGTTCCTTGGCGGCGAGGAGCAGGCCGCGGATGACGACCTGGTCGAAGACCGCAGCGACGGCCGCGATCGTGACGACGATCGCGACGAACCGGGCGATCGCGACCCGGACGACACGACGCTCCAGCCGCGCCGTCACCCAGTGGGTGAGCATGACGAACAGGTGGTAGATGCCGATGAAGAGCGCCCCGACCAGGATCGCGGCAAAGATGCTGGCCAACGGGTAGAGCGGTCCGGGCGGCTGCTCGCCGACGTAGGCCGTGACGTAGCTGTGCCACGCGGCGTTGACGAACGGGTAGGCCAGGACGGCGAGCGCGAGCACGACGTACCAGATCCGGCGGAGAACCGTTCGGGCCCGCGGCCGGACGGTCATCCGGAAACCGGACCAGTGGGCGAAGAGCTGCCAGATCTCCTGGATGATGAGTCCGATGACATAGAAGATCAGCGCCGAGATGCCGCCGATGAGGCCTTGGAAGTACCAGGGTCGGGGCAGCAGCGACGGGGTGTCCGAGGCCAGGTAGCCGAGGAACCCCAGGGCCACCGGGAACCGGGGCAGGTTCGTGACCCAGTGCCGCAGCCGCCACCAGATGCGACGCGGCCACGACGGCCGTCGAGCACGCGGCCTCTCGACGGACCGTTCGGTGGCGGTGTCGACCCCCATACGACCAGTGTCCCGCAGCGGCCCCTCGAGGTGAGGGAGTTCCGGTCAGCGGTTCGCGAGCCGCTCCTTGAGCCAGGCGAGCCGCGCGCCGAGGCGCTCCTCGAACCCACGGTCGGTCGGCCGGTAGTAGTCCGTGGCGCCGGCCAGGTCGTCCGGGAGGTACTGCTGCGCGGCCACCCCGTCGGGCGCGTCGTGCGCGTAGGCATACCCGTCGCCGTGGCCCAGCCGGGCGGCTCCCGCGTAGCCGCTCCCTCGCAGGTGAGGAGGGACCGGGCCGCCCTTGCCGGCCCGGACGTCGGCGATCGCCGCCCCGATGGCGAGGTAGGAGGCGTTCGACTTCGGCGCCATCGCGTTGTGGACGACGGCCTGCGCCAGGATGATCCGCGCCTCCGGCATCCCGATCTGCGCGACGGCGTGCATCGCCGCAACCGCGGTCTGCAGTGCGGTCGGGTCGGCCATACCGACGTCCTCGCTCGCGGCGATGACGATGCGGCGGGCGATGAACCGGGGGTCCTCGCCGGCCTCGAGCATCCGCGCGAGGTAGTGCAGCGCCGCGTCGACGTCGCTGCCCCGCATCGACTTGATGAGGGCGCTGGCCACGTCGTAGTGCTGGTCGCCGGCCCGGTCGTAGCGGACGGCCGCCTGGGCCACGGCCTGTTCGGTATGCGTCAGCGCGATTCTCACGGGGTGGTCGTCGGTGTCCGCGCTCAGTGGCTCGGTGTCGAGGGCTACGCCGGCCGCCGCCTCGAGGGCGGTGAGCGCCCGCCGGGCGTCACCTCCGGCGATCCGGACGAGATGCGCCCGCGCGTCGTCGTCCAGCGCGAAGCCGCCGGCCAGCCCGCGCTCGTCGGCAACGGCGGCGTCGACGAGGTCGGCGATCTCGTCGTCGTCGAGCGGCGTCAGCGTGACGAGGACCGAGCGGCTCAGCAGCGGGGCGATGACGCTGAACGAGGGGTTCTCCGTGGTGGCCGCGACGAGGACGACCAGCCGGTTCTCCACGCCCGGCAGCAGGGCGTCCTGCTGGGCCTTGGTGAACCGGTGGATCTCGTCGAGGAACAGGACGGTCTGGCGGTCGTAGAGGTCGCGGTCGCGGCGGGCCTGGTCCATGACCTCGCGGACGTCCTTGACACCAGCCGTGACGGCGGACAGCTCGACGAAGCGGCGGTCCGAGGCGCTGGCCACGAGGTGGGCCAGGGTCGTCTTGCCGGTGCCCGGCGGGCCCCAGATGATCGCCGAGAGGGGGCCGGCGGTGCCGCCGGACCCCTCGACCAGGCGGCGAAGCGGGCTACCAGGTCGCAGCACGTCGGCCTGGCCCCGGACCTCGGCCAGAGAGCGCGGCCGCATGCGTACGGCGAGGGGCGGGAGGGTGTTCTCGCCGGTCGCGGAGGCACCGGCCGCTACCCGGTCGTCCCGGGCCTGGGCGAACAGGTCCGTTGCGTCGCTCATCGTCGCCCAGCCTAGTGAGGGGGCCCGACGCGACCGCCCCACGTACGCTGAGTCGTGGCCACCTCGCTCGACGCCCCTCCGGGGCAGCGGCCTGAGGTGGATCCGCCTCCGTCGGACGGTGGGCTCGACGGAATCCCCGTCCGCGCCGTACCCGAGGACCCGGCTGGCCCGGCTGGGTGCCGTGGCCGCCCGGCACCCCTGGCGGTTCGTGCTCGTCTGGGTGGTCGTCACGGCGGCCGCGTTCGCCGTGGCGGTCGGCGGGGTCACCGGCGAGTCGCTGTTCCAGCGGCTGCACTCGGGGGCGCCGTCGGCACCGAGCGAGGCGCAGACCGGCCAGGACCTCGTAGAGGACAACCAGGCCAGCTCGGACAGCCTCACCCTCCAGGTGTCCGGAGCGGACCTCGCCGACCCGGCCGCCGTCGCCCGCGCCACGACCGCCACCCAGGACCTCGCCAAGATCCCGAACGTCACCTCCGTGGTCTCGCCGTTCCTCCTGCCCGGCGGCCTTCAGAACCCGCAGTCCGCGGCGTTCCTCAGCGGCGGCAGCCCGGCCGGTGGCGGCTTCGTCACGGTGGCGTCGTTCGCGAAGAACCTCGACACCGCGCAGCGGAACGCCGCCCACGCGGCGGCGCAGCAGCAGTTCGACGCCATCGTCGCCGCGTTCCCTGGTGCGACCGGCTCGGTCGGTGGGGTCGGGCCGCTGGTCGACGCCATCACCCACCAGATCGAGACCGACCTGCAGGCCGGGGAGGGGATCGCCCTGCCCTTGTCGTTCATCGTCATGGTGTTCGTCTTCGGTGGCTTCGTGGCGGCCGGGATGCCGATCGCCGGCGCGATCGCCTCCATCGCCGGCGGCCTCGCCTCGTTGTTCGCGTTCTCTCACTTCATCGACCTCGACGCCAGCGTCGTCAACGTCGTCACCCTGCTCGGGCTCGGACTCTCGATCGACTACGGGCTGCTGACGGTGAGCCGCTACCGCGAGGAGCTGGGCCGGATCGCCACGGCCGACACCGAGCGACGACGGCACTCCTTCACACGCGAGGACATCGTCGAGGCCACCGCACGGACCGTCGCCACCGCCGGCCGGACCGTGCTGTTCTCGGGACTGACCGTGGCCATCGCCCTCAGCGGCCTCATGCTGTTCGACGCCGCGATCATGCGCGCGATCGGGGCGGCGGGCGTCTCGATCGTCCTCGTCGCGATCCTCGTCGACCTGACCCTCATCCCCGCGCTGTGCACCCTCGGCGCGAGACGGCTGGTTCCCCGGCGCCAGGAGTCCGGCCCCGACCACGGGCTGTTCTCCCAGCTGGCCAAGTTCGTCCAGGCCCGGCCGATCGCGGTCATCGTCGTCACCTTGGCCGCGCTGCTGGCCCTCGCGTGGCCCGCGCTGTCGATGAAGCTCACCTCGTCGGGACGGGAGATGCTCCCGGTCAGCTCCGCCCAGCGGGTCTTCTTCGAGAACCTCGATCGCGACTACCCCGCCCTGCAGTCCTCCGACGTCACCGTGGTGGCCCAGGCGCCGCTGGCGTCGACCCAGCAATGGGTCAGCACGTCGGTGGCCACGCTGCCCGGCGTCGAACGCGCCACCGCCCGGTCGCTCACCCCCGAGCTCAGCGTGGTCTCGGTGAGCGTGGCCGGCGAGCCCCTCGGGGCGGAGACCGACGCCGTCATCGACGAGCTCCGCACGAACCGACCGACGTTCACGACGTACGTGACCGGGCAGGCCGCCGGCCAGCGCGACTTCCTGTCCAGCATGGTGGCCAAGACCCCGTATGCGGTCGGCCTGGTGGTGCTCGGCACGTTCGTCCTGCTGTTCCTCATGACCGGCTCGCTGGTGATCCCGCTCAAGGCGCTGATCCTCAACGTCGTGTCGCTCGGGGCGGCGCTGGGCGTGCTGGTGCTCACGTTCCAGCGGGGCCACCTGGAGGGGCTCATCCACTTCTCGTCGGTCGGCGCGATCGAGTCGATGATCCCGTTCCTCGTCCTGGCCTTCGGATTCGGGCTGTCGATGGACTACGAGCTGTTCCTGCTGGCCCGGATCACCGAGCTGCACCGGCAAGGGGTGCCCAACAACCGTGCCGTGGCCCTCGGGCTGCAGCGGTCGGGCCGGATCATCACGTCGGCTGCCCTGCTCATCGTCATCGTCTTCGCCGGGTTCGCGGCGGGGCAGCTGCTCATCATCAAGGAGATCGGCGTCGCGCTGGTCACCGCGGTGATCCTCGACGCCACGCTGGTCCGGATGCTCCTCGTCCCCGCGACGATGACGCTCCTCGGGAAGTGGAACTGGTGGGCGCCCGCCCCGCTGGCTCGCTGGCACGCGCGACACGGCATCCAGGAGTGACGGACGACAACAGTTCTAGAGTCACGAGGGTGACCTCGACGTCGTCCACGCTGCCGATCCTGCCCACCTCCCTGGTAGGGAGCTACGTCCAGCCCGACTGGCTGATCGACCGGGCCAAGCTCGCGGGCCGCTTTCCTCCTCGGGTGCGGGCCAAAGAGCTGTGGCGGGTCGACCCGGAGTACCTCGAGCAGGCGCAGGACGACGCCACGGTGCTGGCCATCCGCGCCCAGGAGGCGGCGGGTCTCGACATCATCACCGACGGTGAGATGCGGCGGGAGTCCTACAGCAACCACTTCGCCACCGCCCTTGACGGCGTGGACATCGACAACCCCGGGACGGCCCTCGATCGCAGTGGGCATCCGAACCCGGTGCCGCGGATCGCCGGTCCGATCGTGCGGCCCCAGCCCGTCGGCGTCCGCGACGTCACGTTCCTCAAGGCGAACACCGACCACCTGGTCAAGATGACCGTGCCCGGTCCGTTCACGATGTCGCAGCAGGCACAGAACGACCACTACCCCGACCAGGCGTCGGCGGCGATGGCCTACGCGGCCGCCGTCAACGCCGAGATCAAGGACCTGCATGCCGCCGGCGCGGACCTCGTCCAGATCGACGAGCCCTACATGCAGGCCCGGCCCGAGGCGGCCCGCGACTACGGCCTCGCCGCCCTCAACGCCGCGCTCGACGGCGTCACCGGCCGCACCGCCGTCCACATCTGCTTCGGGTACGCCGCGATCATCCACCAACGGCCTGAGGGGTACTCGTTCCTCCCCGAGCTGGCCGGCTGCTCGGCCGACCAGATCTCCATCGAGACCGGGCAGTCGGGTCTGGATCTCGGCGTCCTGAAGGACCTCAGCGACAAGACGATCATCCTCGGCGTGATCGACCTGTCCGACCACGAGGTCGAGTCGGCCGAGCTGGTGGCCGATCGAGTACGCCGAGCCTTCCCCTACGTGCCACCGGACCGGATCACCATCGCCACGGACTGTGGGATGAAGTACCTGCCGCGGGCGAGCGCGGAGGGGAAGATGCGAGCCATGGCCGGGGCGGCGTCGATCCTGCGCGCCGAGGTCTGACGGGCGTCGTTCAGGTCGTCGACTCGGGCTACAGAGGGCGGTACATCACCCGCAGGCCGACCAACCCGTGGGTCGCGGAGTCGAAGGCCTCGGGGACGACGCCTATCGTGTCGAAGCCGAGCGACTGCCAGAGCCGGACCGCCGCCGCATTGGTGTCGACGACGGCATTGAACTGCATCGCCCGGAACCCGGCGTCCTTGGCCCATCGCAACGCATACTCCCCCAGCTGCCGTCCCACCCCGTGTCCACGCGCAGCCGGCGAGACCATGAAGCTGGCCGTCGCGACGTGAGCGCCACGCCCGGGCCGGTTCGGCTGGATCAGCGCGGCTCCCATCACTCGGTCTCCATCCACCGCTACGGCAGTGAGGCCGCCTTGGCCCGGAGTCCACAGATCCTGCGCCTGCTCGGCGGTGATGTCGTCGGGGTACGCGTAGGTCTCGCCCTCGGCGACGATGTCGCGGAAGAACGGCCAGATCTGTGACCAGTCGTCGGGCTGGGCGGCGCGGATCTCCACGCCCCACACGGTAGGACCTCGCGCCCAGACCGCCGGGAACCGTGACCCGAGTATCTCGAGAGCCGGGCCGTGACCCGTCTCGGGCTCAGCCCGAGACGGGTCATAGCCGGCGAGCTCAGCCGAGCCAGTGTGAGAGCCAGCTCCACAGTTCACTCAGGCCGAGCTGCTGAAAGATGTGACTGAGCATGCGATCCTCCCTCCCGTTGGACTGTTCTGTACCGCCGTCGTGCGCGGTCCCGACTCAGTGTGCCCAGGCGACGCCCTCCGTTCGACGACCAACCGGGTGGCGAACGGGATTGACACGGGTCCACCAGATGGAGGACCCACGCCTCACCGGACGCCGTAGGCTCGGTCGTCGTCAGAGCCACCTCAAGGAGCACTCGTGCACGAGGCAGCTGAACCCAGTACGCCACATGCGGGCCGCATGTACGACTACGTGATCGGCGGCACCCACAACTTCCCGGTCGACCGCGTCGCCGCGGAACAGTTCGTGAAGCTCGTTCCCAGCGTGCCGCTGGCCGCCCAGCAGAACCGCAACTTCCTGAAGGTCGCCGCCGAGCGGTGGAGGCGCGACGGTATCGACCAGGTGCTGGATCTGGGCTCCGGGCTACCCACTCGGGGGCACCTCAACGACTACCTGCCGGATGCGCAGATCCTCTTCACCGATCGGGATGCGCTGACCGTCGAGTACGGACGAGAGATCCTCAGCGAACACCACGGTCACGAGTACCTCGAACTGGATGTGTCGCACACCGACGACCTCGTCGCCGCGGTGAGTCAGGCATTCGGCGAGGACCCAGTCCTGGGTATCGGATTCGTCGGCCTGAGCTACTTCTTCTCCGACGAGCAGGTGCGCGAACTAGCCCGGACGCTCTATTCCTTGTCGGCTCCGGACAGCGTTCTGGCGATGACCTTCTTGTACACGCCGAACGAGGAAACCGCGGCGAGCCTCGTCGCCGAGTACGCCCGTGTCATCAAGTCCAACCTGGATCTCCGTGCGCCGGACGAGCTGCCCGCCCTGCTCGGGCCTTGGGAGGTTGTCAGCAGTCGGCCGGTGCCGCGGTACGCGCGGGAGGGCGACTCGTTGCCCGCCGAGCCGTCGGACGGCGGCCTGGAGATGCACGGCCTCTTCGCGGTGCACCGATAGCGCGTTCCTGAACGAGGTCGAGATGGATACCGCTGAGCGAGTCGAGGCGTACCTCGCCGGTCAACCCGAGCCCAAGCAGGCCGACCTCCGACAGGTGCACGCCCGCATACTGGCGGACTTCCCCGATTGCCGGCTGTGGTTCGACGACGGCACCAACGAGAACGGCAAGGTCGTGGCCAACCCCAACATCGGCTATGGGTTTTACACCATCGCCTACGCCAACGGGTCGTCGCGAGAGTTCTATCGAATCGGCCTGAGCGCCACCACGACGGGGATCTCGGTCTATGTGCTGGGCCTCGACGACAAGACCTACCTGCCGCGCACCGTCGGCACCTCGATCGGCGCAGCCAGCGTCACGGGCTACTGCATCAAGTTCAGACGTCTCTCGGTCATCGACGCCGACGTCCTCCATGCGGCCATCCGACACGGCATGACCCTCGATCAGAACGGTTGATCTGAGCATCACCATCATCGCGGCCCATGGGCGACAACCGGTGTCCCAGTCACGGCCTATGCCGCTTCCACCCGCGGTAGTGTGCACGAGCCCGAAGGGGCTTCGTCGGGCCCTGGCCGGTGGTCCCGGACGTGCGTCGGACTGGGGGCTGGATGCGGATCGTGGTCGGGATCACGGGGGCCACCGGTGTGCTGTACGGCGTCCGGCTCCTGCGCGCGCTGGGGGACCTCGGCGTGGAGAGCCATCTGGTGATGAGCCGCTGGGCCGAGGCGACGATCCTCAAGGAGACGAGCTTCACTGTCCGGCAGGTGCGAGATCTGGCCTTCGCGGTCCACGGCCGCGACGACCTGGGCGCGGCGATCAGTAGTGGCTCGTTCCGCCACGACGGGATGGTCATCGTTCCGTGCAGCATGAAGACGCTGTCGGCGGTGCGTCACGGACACTCGGACACCCTGATCGCCCGCGCCGCCGACGTGACGTTGAAGGAGCGGCGGCGACTGGTGCTGGTCGTGCGCGAGACGCCGCTCAGCGAGATCCATCTGGAGAACATGCTGGCTCTGAGCCGGATGGGTGCCGTGGTCGCACCCGCGGTTCCCGCCTTCTACAACGAACCTCAGACCATCGACGATCTCGTCGACCATTCGGTCGGGCGCATCCTCGACCTCTTCGGTCTGGACCTGCCGGAGCTGCGCCGTTGGGCCGGGATGCGGGTCGCCACGACGGAGGGGACGGCGACGCGCCTTCCCAGGATCGGCAGACAGGAGCCATCATGAGCCACGAGACCGGACCGACCGAGCACGTCTACACGCCACCACGGCCTGCCCCGGCCGAGATCCCCTCCGAGGTCGCCGCCTACCTCGACGGCACCGACCTGTCGTCGAAGAGCCAGGCGATGCGCCTGTCGACGGTCACCGCCGAGGGCTGGCCGCACGCGTCGCTGCTGAGCGCCGGCGACATGCTGGCCGTCTCGGCGGACCGGATCCGCTTCGTCGTCTTCCCCGAGTCGGTCATGACCCAGAACCTCGCCCGCGACGGGCGGATCTCGATGACGCTGGCACTGGACGGCGGGATGACCGAGCTGTTCATGCGCGCGCGACGGCTGGACGCCGACGCACCGGAGGTGCCCCTGGCGTTCTTCGAGGCGACAGTCGAGCGCGTACGGCATCACAAGGCCCCCTACGCCGACGTCAGCACCGGCATCACCTTCCAGGTCCACGACCTGGCCGCCGTGCTGCCCCGCTGGGACCGTCAGATCGCCGCCCTGAGGGCGGCCTGAGCCGAGCTCGACCAGGACAGGAGCATTTTCGTTGCCCGCCTTCACCGACCTACGCGCGTTCCTCACCCTCCTGGAGGAGCAGCACCAGCTGCTGCGTGTCACGGAGCAAGTCGCCTTGGAGCCCGACCTCGGCGCGGCCGGATCGGCGCTGACCCGGGTCGGCGAGAACAGCCCCGCCGTCCGCTTCGACGACATCGCGGGGTACGAACACGCGTCCGTCGTCATGAATGTCCACGGGTCGTGGGCCAACCACGCGTTGGCCCTCGGACTGCCCAAGGAAGCCACCCCGAAGGAGCAGTTCGAGGCCTTCGTCAAGGGCTACCTGCGGTACCCCGGTGAGCTCCAGCGCGTGGACACGGCCCCGTGGCAGGAGGTGGTGGTCGACAAGGACATCAACCTGTTCGACCTCATGCCGCTCGGCCGGCTGAACCGGGGCGACGGCGGCTTCTTCCTCGACAAGCCGTGCGTCATCAGCCGTGACCCGGACGACTGGGAGAACGACGACCTGGAGAACGTCGGGGTCTACCGGCTCCAGGTCAAGGACCGCAACCGGCTGGGACTGCAGAGCGTCCCCCAGCACGACATCGCGATCCAGCTCGCCCACGCCGAGGCCCGCGGGGAGGACCTGCCGATCGCCATCGCCCTGGGCAACGAGCCGCTCATCACGTTGATGGGCGCCACGCCGATGTTGTACGACCAGCTCGAGTACAAGATGGCCGGCGCCATGCAGGGCGAGCCCTACCGCGTCACCCAGACGGACAAGGGGCTGGACGTCCCGTGGGGCTCCGAGTACGTGCTCGAGGGGCGGATCCTCTCCCGGCAACGCGAGGTCGAGGGACCGTTCGGGGAGTTCCCCGGCTACTACTCGGGTTGCCATCTCTATCCCGTCATCGAGATCGACCGCGTGATGCACCGGAAGGACCCGATCTACGACACGGTCTACGTCGGCCGGCCGTGGACCGAGCTGGACTACCTGCAGGCGATGACCACCAGCGCCCCCATCTACGCGCAGCTCAAGAACGACTTCCCCGAGGTGCAGGCGGTCAACGCCCTGTACACCCACGGCCTGGTCGTCGTGGTGTCGACCAAGACGCGCTACGGCGGGTTCGCCAAAGCCATCGGTATGCGGCTGCTCACCACCACGCACGGTCTCGGGTACGCCAGCATCGTCATCGTCGTCGACGAGGACGTCGACCCGTTCGACCTCAACCAGGTCATGTGGGCCATGTCGGTCAAGGTCAACCCGGACGGCGACATCGCGATCGTGCCCAACCTGTCGGTCAATTTGCTCAGTCCCGCCGGTCAACCGCCGGGCATCAGCCACAAGATGATCATCGACGCCACCACGCCCAAGGCTCCGGACGTTCGGGGCGACTACGGCGAAGAGCTCGACACTCCCCTCACGACTGACGTCTGGCACACCAAGCTGACCGCGATGATCAAGGAGATGCGCGGATGACCGACGCCGCGACGACGATGCCCGAACGGTGCCCCCGGTGCCGATCCACCACGGTCGAGCTTCGTAGCACGTCACCCGTTGCCGGCGTGTGGACGGTCTACGCCTGCTCGACGTGTCTGTACCACTGGCGATCCACCGAACCCGATGAGAACACCAACCCGGACGCATACCCCATCGCCTTCAGGCTCGACCCGACACTCATCCCTGAGCTGGCCGTGGTACCCATCGTGCCGCCGCTCGACGTCACGCCTCCGGCACCAAAGCCGGACAGTCCCCACGCCTCGACCTGATCCGCCGGCCCGGAGGACGCCAACCGCCCGAACCGAGGCGTCCGCGCGCTAGATGAAGGCGGCGTCGTTATCGAAGGTCTTGACGGTCAAGCCGTCCTGGGAAAGGACCTCGATCTGGGAGGTCCGCGCCGCCATTAGTGCATGAGGCCGGGATGAGGCGGATCTCCGCACTCCTGATGGGCGCGCTGGTCGTGGCCACCACGATGGGCGGCAACGCCCTGCACGTCTCGTCTGTGACATAGAGAGGCATGTTGCTCTTCCTCCCCAGGGTGTCACTGCCGGACACCTGCAGGGTCTGAGAGGAGTTGTTGTAGAGAACGAATGGAGTGCTGGTAGCACCGATGACGGGGTCCTGGTTGATCTCGCCGTCGCGCTGCGTGTCGTGGCCGGTGCCGCCGAAGAGCTGGTCGGCACCGCTGCCGCCGTCGAGGTAGTCGCTGCCGGTGCCACCTTGGAGGATGTCGTCACCGCCGAGCCCGCACAACACGTCGTTGCCGGAACCGCCGGACAGGTGGTCGTTGCCGGGCGTGCCGACCACGACGTCGGAGCCGGAACCGCCGACGGCAGGGGCCTGGACCAGCCGGTAGTGGCCGTAGGTACCGTGGCCGGTGCCGGCCTCGGAGATCGCCTGGTCACAGACGCTGGCCGGCGTCGATGGTGCGGGGGCAGCGACTGCTACCCCGGTTCCCAGCCCTGCCACCAACATCGCGGCGGCGAGAACACCCGTGCCGATCGTGGCGGCTCGGAAGCGTCCGGTCGATGGTGTGGCCATGGAGATCTCCTGTGTCGGCGTGCCCGTGTGCCTCGAGGCAGAACGGGGGTCAATGACGCGAGTCGACCAAGGGCATCCCTGGTGGTCGCCTCCGCACATCATCGCAATCCTGTTGTGACCTCGCGTCCCGCTGGGTCCACCAACCGGCGGACCGACCGGGTGACCGAAGTTCCCCCGATCAGCCGACCGGCCATGAGCGGGGTCAGGGGTCTTGGGTGGCCTGCGGTGGGCTTGCTTGACGGTGGAACGTGCTTGGGCGACGATGCGCATACGGCGTCGACCGGTCGCCGAGCCGTGGAACTGCCGCCCCAGCGGGTGTTCCAGTTTGGCGAAGGGGACTGCCCTCCCGGTCGTCGAGGTCCCAGGCCAACTTGAACACCGCGTCGCTGGGGGACGAGGGTGCATCGAGGAGGCTTGTCGATGACCAAGAACTCCAGCTTCAAGAAGGTCGTCCGGCGTCACGCCGAGCAGACCGGGCAGCGCTACACCGAAGCGCTGAGCGATCTGGAGGGCCTGGGGGCACGGATGGACCATGCACCCGCTGCCGATCGACTGCTCGCTCATCTGGCTGATCGCTACGGCATCGACGCCGTCGGTGCGACCCGGGTGAGCGTGCACAAGACCTATGTCTTCAGGATCGACCGTCACGATGGTGAGCCGTGGATCGCGCGAGCGTTCCCACCTGCGCGCCCACGTCGTGGAGTCGAGGGCGACGCCGCGATCTTGAGGTTTCTGGAGCGGCAGGACTACCCGGCGGAGCGCCTCGCGGTCGAGGATCCGGTGTCTGACCTCGACGGCAGCACGGTCTTGGTGACGCGGTTCGTCGAGGGCGACCAGCTTCCTGACGGCCCGGAGAAGTTCTCGATGATGGGCGACCTGCTCGGGCGACTACACGCGCTGCCCGAGGACGAGTCCGTCAGCCGCCCGGGTGGTTCCAGTGGCGAGGACCCGAGCCGCGAGGGCGCGCCACGGCAGGACCTGCTGGCCGCTCTGTCGTTTCTCGACGCGGTCGACACCCAGGTCGCAGCGCAGGAGCGCGAGCGCTTCGAGCGACTGCGGGATCAGGTGCGGTCCACCGACGACGGTCAGGGCCTTCCCGAGGCACTGCTGCACGGAAACCTGCTGCACGCCCCCGACCACGCCATCGTGACCAGCCGAGGACCGGTCGGCATCAACTGGAAGGCATCCGGGCGCGGCCCGCGCCTCGCCGACTTCGCCTACCTGATCTGGGGCACGGGTTCATGGAACCCACGTCGTCCGAACCACGAGCGGATCGACGCCGCCGTCAACGCCTATCGCCGACACATCGAGCCGACGAACGACGAGCTCGACCGGCTCGAGGCGATGATGTACCTCCGGACCCTCTACCTCGTGTGCTTCGGCTACCGGCGCGCCGTCGCCGACGGCGCGGAGTTCCGCGAGTGGTGGTTCATCCGTCCACCCGAGTACTTCACCGAAACCGCGGCAGCTACCCGGGCCGCGTTCAGCCGTTAGTTCTACGCAGCCGACCGCCGCCAGCGTGAGTGCATGTCAGTCGCGGAGCTGGAGGCTATGACTCGAACTTCTTCCACTGGCCTTCGGAGACCACCTCGACGGATCCGTCGACGACCTTGATGGCGGTTTGTTCGTCGATGGCGTAGGCCGGTGCGCCGATGTCGGCGGCCCACTGTTCGGCGATGGCCATCGTGTTCGATGGGAAGGCGTCCAGGTGCGGAAAGATGGAGAAGTCGACGACTCCCAGGGTGCGGTCGTCCCGTGCGGACGGCCACTCGACGAAGTACGCCCCGATCCGGGGTGTCATCACCATGCTTCCGGCGCTGACTCCCACCCAGACCATCTCGGGCAGCGACGGCAGCAGGTCGGCAAGCCCGGACTCCCGCATCCAGTGGCACAGGTAGGTCGCGTCACCGCCGTCGACCAGCAGCACATCGGCCTCCTGGATCCACGGAACCCAACGGTCCGCGCCGATGGTGGGCAGCGCGGTGAGCTCGAGGACCCCCAGGGACTCCCAGCCCAAGCCGGAGAAGTACCGGAAGTCCGGCTCGGCGGCTATCAGGCTCCGCACCGAGGCCGGTCCGCACCACGGATGGCCCCACTGCGCCGTCGGGACGACCAGCGCGTGGCACTCGGCGACCGGCTTGCCGAGCAGCTGCCCCAGCGCCGCGTAGATGGTCGGGTTGGTGACGCCGCCTGACGTCAGCAGCAGCTTCATGGAGGCCTCGAACCTTCGCGCGGGGAGGTGGGATGCGAGTCAAGACTAGGAACCGTGCGGAAACTCATCGCCGTTGAGGCGTGCTCCTGCGCCGGCATGGCGGAGACGGCTCGGTCGGAAGCCTGTCGCGCGGCCGCAGGCGCCACTAGCCTCTAGGCGTTCAATGGGACCAGGCTGTGTGTCGCCGATCCGAATTCGCAGATCGCGACGGTGACCCGAGGACGGGTAGAGGAGAGGACAATCGAGAGATGAGTACGTCCGCCGATCACGACCATCACGACAAGACCGACCACGAGCACGTCCACGGCGAGGGCTGCGGGCATGAGACCGTGCCACACGGCGACCACGTGGACTACCTCCACGACGGGCACCGGCACGCAGAGCACGCCGACCACTTCGACGAGCACAACGACAGCACCTGACTGTCCGGCCTGAGGTGGGAACAGGCTTCACGCGGTCCGAAACGTCGCGGTCACCTTTCCCCAACCCGAGGTGTCCTCGAGTCAACCGATTGACACCGCAGCGCGTGGTGACGCGACGGCCCCTGGCCGGGGTGGCCCGGTGAACCGGCTGAGGGTGGTGAAGGTCATCTCCCGCCTTCGCGGCGAGCCGTTCGCGGCCTCGTCCATCGCGGTTCTCGACGACGTGGGCCAGGGCGACGGCGAACGCTGGACCGACCTGCCGCCAGAGCAGGTTCCCTCTCGCGAACGTCGGTCGACCCTCAAGAAGGGCGTCGTCTACGCCGAACGAGCCGGCCGCAGGCGTCCGGGCCGGCTCCGGATGGACGTCCATGTGCCCGAGTCGGAGGGCCCTCATCCCCTTGTCCTGTATCTGCCGGGCGGAGGCTTCGCTGTCGCGCAGTTCAGGATGGGCCGGGCTCAGCGGGGGTATGCCGCTGATGCCGGATTCGTCGTGGCGTCGATGCAGTACCGCACGGTCAGTGACGGAGCCACCTATGAAGAGGGCCTGGTCGACGTCGGTGACGCGGTTGCCTACCTGAGGGAGCACGCGTCCGCATACAAGGTCGATGGCACCCGGGTCGTCCTGTGGGGCGAGTCGGCGGGTGGGTATCTGGCGGCCCTGGCGGCCACCCGAGGGGTCGCCGGAACGTCCATCAGCGGCGTCGTCGACCTTGTCGGCGCGAGCGATCTCGGCCAGGTCGCTGACGGGTTCGATGCGTCCGCCGGCGAGATGTGGTCCGGGCCGCAGTCCCTCGTGTCGAGGTACGTGGGCAACCCGCCTCCCCTCGAGGCGAACCCGCTCGCGTTCGTCAGCCCCGAGACCCCGCCGTTCCTGCTCTTCCACGGCGACGACGACCGGATCGTCTCACCTCGTCAGAGTCTGATCCTGCACCATGCCCTGACCGCAGCGGGTGTCTCGAGCCGGCGCATCGTCCTGGCGAAGGCCGGTCACGGCCAGCTGGCGCTGGCCACCAGCGACACCAAGGTCTGGACGTCTACGGCGGTCATGGACGAGATCGTCCGGTTCTTGGCCGCCCACACCCGCTGACCGACGTGACCGGTGTCCATGTCAGAGGATTCCGGTAGCCGCCGCTTCCCAGATGGTGGGCACGGATGGCCGGAAGCCGAGGCCGCGCAGGCGCGAGGAGTCCATGCGCCCTGCCCACGGGTTCAGCAGTGGCTCCGATGAGCCCTCGATCGGTTGACCGGCGAGCTGGGCCATCTCCAAGACCGTGACGGGTGCGTCGTCGGTCACGTTGACGATGCGGCCGTCCGTCGCGCCGGTGAGGGCCAGGCCCACGGCGACGGCCACGTCCTGGTGGTGGGCGACGGAGTACGAGTGTGCGGGGTGAAGGCCGAAACGCTTCGCCAAGAGGGGTATCGAGGCGAGGTGACCGTCGCCATCGCCGTAGACGAAGGGCAGCCGCAGGACGGACCACGTCAACCCACTGCCTCGCACCAGTTCCTCAGCCGCCAGCTTGCTCGCGGGGTAGGCGCTGGCCGGGGTGCAGGCGTCGTCCTCGCGGCTGGGCTGAGAAGAGTCCTGGTCGTAGACGTTGCCCGTGCTCGCCATCACGAAGCGTGCTTGAGGCGCGCTCCCGTTGACGGCGGAGATGAGGTGGCGAGTGCCATCGAGGTTGGCTCGCCAGATCGCCTCGTCGTCGCCGGTACGGAAGAGCGCGGCGAGATGGACGACGGCGTCGACGCCGTCCACGGCGTGGCTCAAGGAGTCGGCGTCATCGAGATCGCCGAGGACGGCGGTCGCCCCCGTCGGCAACGTGAGGTCGCGACGCACCAGCGCGCGGCAGTCGTATCCCTTCGCGACGAGGCGTGGCAGCAGTCGTGATCCCACGAGGCCGCTGGCGCCGGTGAGGAGGAGCGTGGTCACAAGCAGTCCTTTCGCTGATTGTCAGTATTACTGACGATCAGACTAGCACTACCATCGGTGAGGTGAACACGGAGAAGGAGCTGGGGCCGCAGCTCAACGCGCGGCTCAGCTACCTGCTCAAGCGGGCCTTCATCGACCTGGAGGACCTGCACGCCAGACATCTGGCCCCGTGGGGGATCAATGCCCGGGAGCTGGCCGTGCTTCTGCTCCTCGACGGCCGTGAGCCCGAGTCGCAGCAGCAGGCGGCAGAGCGGCTCGGGGTGGACCGAACGACGATGGTGGCCCTCCTCGACGGCCTGGAGCACAAGGGGCTCATCGTGCGCCAAGCCGATGTGGCCGATCGCCGACGCAATGTCGTCGTCCTGACCACCGCCGGCCAGCAGACCCTCAAGGGCGCGACGGCGGCCAGCGACGACGCCGAACGCCAGCTGCTCAGCGGCCTTTCGGTGGCGCAAGCCCAGACGCTCCGGAAACTCCTTCTCCGCATCGCCACCGGTCCCAGCACCGAGAATTGAGAACCCCAATACCGTCCAGCGGGAGGCGCGCTCGGCCGGACTGCGTGCATCTCCCAGGCCAAAGTCTGCAGCGGGCAACGAGAGCGACCTACGGGAAGTTGACCACCTGCAGGACCAGGGGCAGCTCGTTCGTGTGTGGTCCCGCCCCGCGACTCAGAGCGGGATGGTGTCGGCGAAGACCGTCCGGCGCACGATGACCGTCTGGCCCGCACTGTTCGGCTGGTCCGGGTCGTCGGCGTCGAGCAGCTCCTGCTCCTCCACGACCACCCGCCACGAGGACGTCGACGACCCGGGCGTGCGCAGCTCCAGCGGCTCGGGCAGCCGCAGATCACCGCTCCACGTCACCCGCATGGTGAACTCCGTCCCGGAGCCGACCACGGGCAGCCGGCGGTAGGTGACCGTCTCCCACTGAAGGTCGCTGGCGCCCTCGGGCAGCCGCTCCACCCGGGCCATGACGATCCGGGTTCCGGCGAGCAGGGCGTCGATGCGCGCCGCCTGACCCATCGGGGTGTCGGCGTCGAGGTCGTCACCGGCCACTCCCCCGACGACCCTCGGCGCCCGCAGCAGGGCGACGACGCCGCTGACCGTCACGCGGACGCGGTTCTCGTCGGGCCGGTTGACGGTCGTGGTCCGCGTCGGCAGCGGCTGCACCCACGACGTCAGACCGAGCGGCGACAGGCTGCAGCCGTCGATCGAGCTGGGCTGGTAGCGCGCCAGCGCCAGCCGGACGAACGGCCACAGGGCGGGGCCGTCGTCCATCGCGATGTCGGCGAACCAGTGGTCGCGGGCCGGGTGGAACTCCGGCTGGTAGCCGAGAACCACCGCGGGCGGCGTCTCCGGGACGTCGGCCAGAGCGACCCCGCGGGCGGTGGCCACCGGCCGAGCGGCCCGCTCCACCGGCTGGTCGCTGACGCTGCCGAGCAGCAGCTGGGTCGGGTCCACCAGCGGCGGCACGGTGCCGGCGGTGATCGTCGGGCCGGTGTAGACGGGGTCGCGGCCCCACAGGCTCACGGCCCCGTCCGGGCCGCCCTGGGCCCCGGCCAGCACGACGCCGAGGAGCTCGCCGTCGCCCGACGAGTACCACGGGCGCCGCAGCCACACGCGTACACCCGAGCGACGGATCCGGCGCAGCGCGAACGGCTGCTCGGGTTCGGTCAGCTGCTCCCAGCGGATCAGCGGGACCGCCTCGACGATGTCGGCCGCCGCCGGCCGTTCGGAGCTGGGCACCTCGACGACCACCGGCAGGCCCGCCACCTCGGGCGAGTCGTCGGCCGGCAGGGCGTCCGGGGCGAAGAACTCCGCGTAGCGCGTGGCCCCGCTCGGGGTGCAGGTGAGCGTCCGGTGGTGGGTGTCGGGGAAGGTCGCGATGGCCCGGTGCATCCCGATGTCGCCGTCGATCAGCGTGGCGACGGTCGCCGAGGGCCCGAACGGGAGGAAGTCGACGAGGAACAGCAGGCCCCAGCGCTCGGTGCCGCCGACGGGCGAGTTGACGACGACGTCGCTCCGCTCGACCTGGACCGGACCGGGAGCGGCGACGTCGTCGACCCACTCGGTCCAGCGGGCGCGGACGACCAGCCGATCGGTGCTGGCACCATGCACGTCGGCAATCCCGGCCAGCACCGCCACCGTCAGCCCGCGCGGACGCGGCCGGCAGGTCAGCGCCAGCAGCTCCGGCACACGGGCCGGGCCCGGCGTGGCGTGGACGAGGCGCAGGTCGACGGACGGGGTCAGCCACCACGTCCACCCGGACGCGGCCGCTCGCGCGATGACCTCCGCGGCAACCAGCTGTTCCGCGGAGTAGCCGCCGGCCGACTCGTCGAGCCGCGCCGGGTGGGCCCGCCAGAGCCCGAAGTACTCCAAGTCGCGACGCCGCACGGAGGTCGACATCGCCACCCGGACCTGCTCGCCCGGGGGCATGGTGACCCGGATGGCCCGGCCCTCCACGCGCGCGCCGAGGGTGTCACCCGCCTCGACGACCAGGCGTAGCGGTTCCAGCCGCGGCCAGTCACCGGGGAACGGCACGACGACCGCCTGGAGCGCCTTGGGCTCGACCATGATGTGCGGTGCACCGGCGTCGTAGAACACCAGCGCCACCCCCGCGGCGTGCGGGTCGGGGAGGTAGGGCAGCACCAGGTCGTCGGTCTGGTGGACGACGTACTGACCCTCCCCGAGCGGGGTGTCGCGGTGGGCCGTGATCGCCTCGAGGGTGACGGCCGCCGCCGGGTCGGCGTTGGCCCGCGACGCGAGGACCATGTCCGGCTGGGTGCGGGTGGCGTTCGCGTCGTCCAGGCTCGGGATGACCTGGTCCAGCAGGGTGCCGCTCTCGGCGAGCGAGAGGGCGTAGGCGATGCGCTGCTGGTCGGCGTCGGTCGACCCGATCGCTCGGTCCAGCCGTCCGGCGGTCTCCGCCTCCAGCTGCGTGGTCTTGGCCGGCACGATGTGCCGCGCCGACTCGCTCACCGCGTCCGGCGACTCCGGCGGCAGGCCGCTGCGGACCACCAGCCGTGACAGCTGCTCCCCCGTCGTCAGCAGGTTGCGGGCCACCAGGGTCGGTGGCGGCACCGGAGCCCAGCGCAGGTAGGGACGAGGGGCGGTGACCGTCGTCCAGACGCCGGGGGCCCCGTCCCGGCCGGCACCGGTCGCCGACGCGAGGTCCTCGGCGCTGCCCTGGAGCTGGGGTCGCACCCGCCACTGCTCGGTACCCCGCAACACCGTCGCGTTGGCGGTGGCCACCCGGTCGAGCTCGGCGGCGGCCGGCGAGGCCGAGTCGGTGCGCCGCCGCACGCCCTCGGCGACGCGAGCGGCGACGAACCCGTCGACGGCGTCGTCACCGGTGTGCAGCCACTCCGGAAGCGGTGCCGGATCCGGCTCGGCGCCGGCCGGCGACACCTCGAGACCCGGCGCCCAGCCCGCCAACCCGTCGTCCCGCGGTTCCGGCGGCAGGGCCGCGAGGACCTGGTCACGCACGGCGGTGAGGAGACCGGCGGCGTCACGAGCCGCATACGTCCGGCCCAGCCGTTCGAGGTGCTCCCGCGCCCCGGCCACCGCCTCGGGGCTCGGCGGCTCCCCCGGTCCGGGGTCGGCCGGCTGGACGACGGTGCCGCCGGCCAGGTCGACACCGAGGAGGCGGAACGAGTACGACATGCCCCAGCGGAGCCGGGGCAGGGACCCTGGCCGGACGCGCGTACGGATGTGGACGCCGGTGGCGGGCTCGTCGTCCGGCTCGACGACCACCTGCTCGGAGCCGTCCGGACCGTGGACGATCGTCCGTCCGGGACGGGGGGCGGACAGGCTCCAGCCGTCCCATCCGGCGACGACCTCGTGCAGGTAGTAGGGGTTCGCGTCGGACCCGGGTACGCGGTTCAGCCCGCTGAGCTGGAGGAAGCCGGTGTCCGCCGCGTCGGCCAGGACGCTCCGCGAGCCGTCGCCCGGGTCGGCGTCCACGGTGACCAACCGCTCGTGCAGGCTGTGCCAGAGCCGCGACCGGTCGTCCCAGACCTCGAGCCGCAGGCCACGGACGAGGTCGTCGTAGGTCATCTCCGGCCCCAGCACCCCGGGCGCATCGTCCGGTGCGGACATCGACTCGGCCTTGGCCGTCGCCGCTCGCGTCGCGGCGACCCGGTCGGTCCGGGCCAGGCCGAACCCGGACGTCCGCAACGTGCCGGGTGCCGAGCTGGCCGGGTCGCCGTTGACCTCGGTAGCGGCGGCGCGGGGCAGCCCGCGGAGCAGCTGGTCGAGCTTCAGCCCGGAGGCGTCCGGGTCGAGGTCGAGCAGGACCCAGCCGTCGTTCCCGAGGGGAACCGCGCCGGCGGCCCACGCGTCGGAGCTCCGGGCGTCGAACCGGTCACCGCGCACGGTGACCAAGGTGCGCGGTGGCGCCACCCGCGTGACGTCGGCGCCGTCGGCCGCGGTGAACCGGACGGCCACCCAGGTGGCGTTGACGAGCGCGGCCCTCAGCCCCGGGTCGGTGAGCCGCAGGTCGACGACCAGCCCGAGCCGCTTCAGCAGCACCGGCGTCGACCCGAACGACGCGACCCGGGCGTGGAAGTCCGGCGTCGGCGTGTCCGGCCGGGCGGTCGTGGCCCCGGGGGTCGGGCTGGCTCGGTAGGCCGTCTGCTCCTCGGGCCGGTCGTAGTAGCGCCGGGTCGCGTGCGCGTCGGCCATCAGCCCGGTGACGGGGTCGCCGCTGTGGTCCTGTCCCAGCTCCGCGTCGAGGAGGCGAGTGACCCGGTCGTCGAGGCCCTCGTCGTCGAGGAGGACCTCGATCGGCGACCGCTGGGCGGCGACACTCGACGCATACCCTCCGTCCAGCCGGCCGGGGCGTATGCCGGTGCTCACCGCGGCTTCCGTGGTCCGGCGCCGCAGGATGGCCTCGGCCCGGCCGGCACGCTCCTCGGCCATCCGGCGCAGCAGCGGGACGGTGTCCGAGACTTGGGACATCCGGTCCAGCACGCCGGACACCGCCGGGTTGCCGAGGACGCCGGGCGGTGTCGTGGGAGCGGCGGCCAGGGTGGCCAGGTGCAGGTCGACGGCGCGGTCGCTGAGCCGGTTCGCGGGGTAGCTGTTCCAGCTGGCGTCGGAGACCTTCGGCGCCGGGAAGCCGGCGACGGGTGTCGTGGGAGGCAGGGTCGCCGTCCACGCGCCGGCGTCGGCCGGTGCGTCCGGGTCGGGGACCACCGTCAGCGGCAGCGGTGCGGCGGTCCCGTCGGTGACCAGCTCCCACGACCCGGCCTGGAGCGTGCCCACCCAGTCGGCCGCCGCCGGGAAGTCGGACAGCACGCCGTCGGCCGCACCCGGGTCGAGCTTCAGCGTGACGAACGCGGTGAGGTGATGGGTGGCGTCGTCGGCGAACGAGTAAGGCAGCGCCGTCGCCATCACGCGGGTCGTGGGCATCGAGTTCCCTTTCGGGGCAGGCTCAGAAGGGGATCGGGGCGAACGCCTCGCAATAGCGGGACCAGTCGGCGTTGGTGCCGTCGGCGGCCGGGGGCAGGACGTCACGGAACACCGGGTCGCCCTTCGAGCCGGCGAGCTTGCGCTCCACGGTGATCTCGACGCTCGCCGAGAAGAACAGCACCTCGACCTCGACGACGAGCGAGGCCCGGCCGATGAGCTTGCCGGTTTCGAAGTGGTAGGTCAGGGACAGCTCGAGGGTGATCGACGCGGAGATGAGCCCGAGCACGTCGACCTCGCCGCGGATCCGGAAGTAGGCGGTCAGCAGCCCCTTGTCCGCCTCCAGCCGCAGGTAGACCCCGACCGAGATGGACACCGAGCCCGACGCCACGCCGAGGTCGACCGAGAGGCACGCGCACGCCTCGAGGCCCATCTCCAGCAGTACCAAGCCTTTCGGGCTGGCGCGCAGGCCGACCCAGCCGCCCCCGCCGATGCACATGACGGTGAGCCGGAACGGCGACTCCTTGGTGCAGAAGTAGAAGCCGACGGTAACGGCGTCGCCGAGGAACGGGACCCGGGCGTCGGCGCCGAGGGCGATGTTCTCGAGGCTGAAGACGCCGACGGAGACGTTGGGCAGGGCGAGGTCGAACCCCGCGGTGACCCCTTCCGGGGACACGTCGACGAACGGCGGGTCGGCGAAACCGTCGAACGGGATCATCCGGCGCAGCGTGTCGATGAACGAGAGCGGTCCGAGGAACTCGATGCCGTCGAACACGACGTCGACCTGGGGCTTGCCGCCGGAGGCGACCCGGAACCCGATCCGCGAGAACGCCAGTCCCATCAGGGAGGCGCCCGGCATCAGCTGGAGCCCGAACTCGGTGAGCTCGGCGACCACGTCGACCTTCGGCGGCGTCGTCGCACTGGCCCGCACCTCGATGGCCAGGCGCAGGCTCTTCTCCGGCTGCTTGATGACGATGACCTCGGCACCCGGCGGGAACGAGCGCAGGACCGGCCGCCACTCGAACCGGGCCGTGACCGCCGTGCCGGGCGACAGCAGGTTCTGGGCGAAGTCGGTGACCGCCTTGATGGTGTCGGCCGCGGCGGCGAGGGTGGCCAGGGCCTGGGCCGGACGGTCGAGGGTGGCGCGGACCGCGGCCGGCAGCTGCGGGGAGCCGATCGCGCCGAGCAGCCCGTCGATGTCGGCGGCAACCTGGACCAGCGCCGAGGTGACCCGGTCGGCGGCGGCCGGCAGGGTGCCGCCGGGCAGGTCGGCCACGGCGTCGACCAGCTCCTGCAGGTCGCCGACCAGCGGTCCGGTGACGGCGTCCATCTGGGCCTTGAGCGCATTCAGGGCGTTGCGCGCCCCGTCGTGGGCGGCCCGGGCGATCTCCTCGTCGAGCCGCGGCCCGACCGCCTGCGCCGCTGTCCGGAGGCGGTCGGCCTCGCTGACCACCGCGCTGACCGTGTCGAGGGCCTCCGTGACGAACTCCGGTGCCTTGCTCAGGTCCAGGCCGGCCGCGTCGAGCAGGTCGACCAGGCTGAACAGCCCGAACAGCTTGGGCAGGGCGCCGTCGAGGAACGCCTTGGCGTTGAACTGACCGTGCGCCAGCCCCGAGTCCGGTTTCGTCCCGTCCTCGCCGACAGCGCCGAGTGAGCGGGAAACACCGCGCACCAACAGGTTCGGCGTGAGGAACCCGCCCGAACGGTCGGACCCTCCGGAGAAGTCCACGGCCGGAGGAGCCCCGGCCAGGGCAACCAGCATCTCGCTCGGGTTGGCCGCCCCGAACCCGTCGGCGTCATCGAGGAACGCCTTGGCGTAGACCAGGTCGACGCCCGGCGCCTGCGGCGACAGGTGCCGCATCGCGGGGACCACGGCGTTGAACCGGGACAGCGACGGGCGCGAGGTGAACCGCGCGGTGTCCACGTCACCGTGGAAGACCAGGGTGTTGACCTCGAACGCCGTGTCGCCGGCGGTGGCCGGGGTGGCGAAGGCGATCTTCTGTCCCCCACCGGGGATGTCGTCGTACGGCGCGTACGCCGCCTCCACCCGCGCCTGGATCGTCGCCTTCTCGTCGGCGGCGTCGTAGGCCTGGTCGGGCACCCAGACCAGTGGGGCCGGGTGGGTGGAGGTGACGCCCGCCCGGTCGGTGGCAATGACGGTGAACGCGTAGGCCGGTCCCCCGCGCGTCGGCACCCACGGGTTGTTCTTGTCGGGGTGAGGGTCGAGGTCGGGGGTAGCGGCGGGCTCGATGATCACCTGCGTGAACGGGCTGTCGTGACCGGTGTAGGTCAGCAGCCGCTGCTTGCGCAGGATGAAGCTGCGTTGGAACAGCGCCGCGACCGCGTCGCCCCGGTTCTTCACCTTGCGCTCGGTCAGGGTCACCCAGTCGGCGCGGTGCCCGAACGGGTAGAGGTGCCCGGGGAAGCTCACCCAGACGTACTGGTCGCGGCCCATGAACGCCTGGTGCCGGTAGGACGCGAGGAGGTCGGTGCCGGGGGGCGCCGGGTTCGTCGGGCTGGTGACCTCGGCGGTCAGCCAGCCGCCTCTCCAGTCGAGGAAGGCGCCGAGGCTGGAGAGGGACAGCGCGTGGACGTCCAGGGGGCGTGGCGGCTTCGGGAGCCGGACGTCCGAGGTCTGGCGGACGATGGCGCGCCGTTCGGTCGGGCGCAGCGACTGCGGGGTCAGCGGCGCCGGGTCATCGAGAGCAGCGGCGTCGGCCGGGTCGAGGTCGCGGGACCAGACGGCGCGGACGATGCGCTGCGTCTCGTCGGTGTCGTCGAGCCCGGTGAAGGTCCCGTCGCGGTCCTCGGTCCGGACCGTGAGGTGGGTCCGCCAGAGCTCGGTCCGCGTCGGGTCGACCGGCGACCGGGTCGGGGCGGGGTCGTGGGTGAACGCGCCGAACCGGCTGGGCGAGACCTGGAGGCGGTAGGGCGCCTCGATCGAGGTCTCGAGGTCCGTCGGAGGCCGAGGTCCTCGCTTGGGTCGGATGATCGGGCCGATCCGGCCGGGCCGCAGGACGATGCCGGTATGCCCGCCGGCCCGACCCAGGCCGCCCGGCCCACCGCCCTGCCCACCGACCTGCCCACCGACCTGCCCCGTGTCGTCGCGAGCGAGCACCGAGACCACGGAGACCGGACGGTTGAGCGCGCCGACCAACCGGCCCGCCTGCGCGCGCTGCAGGACGCGCGCGGCGGAGTCGCTGAGGGCGGACCCGCGCTGCGCGGTGGGCCGCTCGACCCCGAAGACGAGGTCGCCGAGGTCGGCCGCGTGGCCGGCGTCGTCGGCCCGGTCGAGGAGGCGCTCCCAGCCGCGGACCAGGATCGCATCGGTCCAGCTGACGTCGAGCCGGCGGGACGGGTCGGCCGGCGTGGCGTGCCCGGCGACGCGCAGCGGCAGCGTCGGGAGGACGGCGAGGACCCCCTCCAGGGTGAAGGGGATCCGGGCGCCCACGGTGAGGGCGAAGACCACCCGGCTCGGGGCCGCGGCGCGGTGAGCGGCCAGGCCGGTGGGCGTCTGCGTCTCCAGCCAGGCGTGCTCGCCGAGGTGCTGCGGCGGCAGCTCGAGGACGAGTGAGGCCGGGTCGGTGTCGGCGACCAGCTCCGGTCCGTCGGCGCCGGGCTCCACGTGGCAGCCCGGGGCGCGCAGCTGCGCGACGACGAGATCCTCGGTCCGGAACAGCCGGACATCGACAGGATCAGCGGGGTCCGGTGGCGCGTCGGCGCCGCCCTCCTCGCGGTGACGAGACGACGGCACGGCAACCTCCCCGACGGAACGGCCGAACCTGACGAGGCTAGCGCGCTCGTCGTCCCCGGTGACCGGTTTCTCGGCGAGCTCCTACCTGGGCGCCTCCACCAACCGCCGCCGCATGGCTGTGCCTGTCAGACCATCAAGAGCCCTCGGTTATCGATGACATGACTCTCGGCGTGCCGGGTTCGAACGAGGACGAGGACCCCTCGGAGTAACTGACATCTTCGTCCGACAACAGCATCAAGTCTCGGAGATCCGTCAGGGCATAGCGGCTCGGTCGCGGCTCTCCATAGCGGACCGTCGTGTCAACGTCCCATTCGCCTTCGGCGGCACCGTGGATGTCGCGAACGGCGGTGCGGGGGGCCCGGGCCGGCACGCGCTGAGGCTCGCCTCTGGAGTTGCTCAGCTCGGAGTGCCCTTCCCACGACGAGTCCACGGCCTCTTCGCCGGCGTCCAAGGAGGTCTGCAGCCCCTCGTCGCTGGACAGCACCGCGGCCTCGCCGTCGGTGAGGTCGGTCGCACCGATCACGGTCCGCAGCACCGTGCTACGGATGGAGATGGGCTTCGACACCGACGGCGTCACCGATCGTGGTTCCGCTGCACCACTGGTCGGGCCATCGGCGACGTCGTCGACGCCGACGAGGTCGCCCTCGCCCTGGACGACGGCGTAGCGCTTGGTGGGGTCGGCGTCAAAGGCCTCGGAGTCCTCGGACGGGTCGGCGAGGAGCGAGGCCGCGTCGTGCGTGGCACTGTTGGCGACGCTCTCGGCGATGTCCTCACCCGCACCGGCTGCGGTCGCACCAAGGGTCCCCAGGCTGGCGGCCCCAGCGACGGCGCCGGCCACGATCTGGACGGTGCCGATGGCCGCTCGCCCGCTCTTCGACAGGAAGTGCTTGCCACTGACGGCGTCGTCGACGTCGTCGGCGACCTTGACGACCGACGCGACCGCTCCGGTCGCGCTGGCCACCGCGCCCGCGGCGGTCGCGACAGTGAAGGCGACCGTGCTGGCCGTTACCGTGCCGGCCTCCAAGCCGATCACCGCGGGGAGTGCTGCGGCCGCCGCTCCGCCGGTGGCGATCGCGGCCACCGCGAAGACGACCGCCATCCCGATGTCGATGAGCAGGTCGGTCAGGGAGATGTGCCCCGTCGGGTCGAGGTTGATGATCGGGTTGGCCCCGAAGGCCTGGTAGTGGTTGAAGACGTTGGCGGTGTCGCGGCTGGTGAACCGGCCCTGCGCGGGGTCGTAGCTGCGGGCCGGCAGCAGCAGCAAGCCGGTCGTGGCATCGGTCATGGAGCTCAGAGGGGACGCGCCGGTGTACCGGAACGGGTTCGTCCGCCCACCCGGATCGGGCCCGCTGGACGTCGCCGGACGCAGCAGGCCGTCCGGTGACGCGGCGGCGCCGTAGTCGCTGTAGGCGTAGGTGTCAGTCACGGCGGCGGTGGAGTCGACGAGCGCGGTCACCGAGGAGTGGCGGTCGCGCAGGAGGTAGCCCGTACCGTCGCCGGTGGTCACCGGGCTCGGCGCCCCGGCGGGCACAGCACCGACCGAGGTCGTGCCGGGCTGCAGCGTGCGCGCCTCCCGGCCGGCGGTGAGCAGGTAGGACGCCGTGGTCGCGGTGCCGCCGGTCGTGGCCGGGTCGCCAGAGCTCCCGGTCGTGTCGTTGACCAGCGAACCGTCGGTGCCGTAGTGGAACGTCTGCACCGTCGTGGCGGGAGCGCTCGCGGCGACCAGGGTCGTCGTCCCGGTGCCGCCGTCGTTGACCTCACCGCCGGCGAGGGTGTCATTGCCCGTGCCGCCGTGAAGCTCGTCCTTCCCGGGACCTCCGTCGAGGTAGTCGTTGCCGCTGCCCCCGTCGAGAACGTCGTCGCCGCCGAGCCCGCACACGACGTCGTTGCCCGACCCGCCGTCGAGGTGGTCGGCACCGTCGGTCCCGACGACGACGTCCGACCCCGAGCCGCCCTCGGCGGGCGCCCGGACCAGCCGGTACTTCCCGTAGGTCCCGGTTCCGGTGCCCGCCTCGGCGATGGCCTGGTCGCATACCGAGGATGGCGGCGCCACTGTCGTCGTGGACCGGGGGGTGCCGTCGGGCCAGTACGCATACGTCGCCGACGTCCCCGCCTTGCTCGCGGCGAGCATCCGACCGAACGAGTCGTAGGTCATCGCCCAGCCGCTGAGCGACGTGAGGACCCGCCCGTCGCCGTCGAAGGACTGCTGCACGGCGGTGCCGTCCGTGGTCTGCGAGGTGAGCTGACCAGCCGGGTCGATCGCGTTCGTCGTCGTGGTGGTCGCCGACCCCAACGTCGAACCCGTCGTGGTCGTGCCGACGACGTCGCCCTGCGTGTTCAGGGTGTAGGTGGTGGCCGTCGACGGCTTCCCCGACCCGCGCACGCCGGGATAGACGGCGGAGCCGGTCAGCCGGTCGTAGGCGTCGTACTGGTACCGGGTGGTCCACGTGCCGCTCGGGGTGGTGTCGATGCGGGTCGCGACGTTGCCGTGGGTGTCGTACGTGTAGAAGTGCTCCTCGACCAGGGCCTTGGACGCGGTGGTCGTGCGCTGGCTGCTGAGCTGGTTGCGCGGCGTCCAGCTGTTGGTCGTGGTGACGCCGTTGGCCCTTGTCGTCGTCAGCACGCGCGACATGGCGTCGTAGGTGTAGGTGACCGAGGCCAGCGTCGTCCCCCCGCGGGTCTGCGTCACCGTCTTGGGCCGGCCGACGCTGTCGGGGACGTAGGTGGTCACGGCTCCGGTGACGTCGGTCGTCGTGGCGAGCTGCCCGTTGTCGAGGTATGCGGCCGACGTGACGGTGCCGTCGGAGTACGCGCGGGAGACGACGTGCCGGTCGGCGTCGTAGCCCAACGTCACGGTGCTCGTGCCGTCGCTGATCGTCTTCACCTGCCCCGCGCCGGGCTGCCCGGCGGGGACGTAGCCGTAGGTCAACGTGATCGTGGGACCGCTCTTCGGGTGCGCCATCACGGTCGCGATCCGCCCGGTATGCGCGTCGTAGGTGTCGGTGACCACGGTGCCGGACGGCATGGTGCGGGTCGCGGTGGCGCCGTCGGCGTAGTGCGTGTAGATGGTGGTGCGACCGTCCGGGTCGGTCGAGGTGGCGGTCCGGCCGGCTGCGTCATAGGTCAGCCTGGTCCCCTCGGCGCTCGAACCGCCTTGCTCCCGGGCGCTGCTGGTCTGCTTGCCGCCGAGCGCGTGGGTGCTCGACAGGTTGATCGGGTCGCCGGGGAACGACGAGGGGTCCTTGGGGGTCACGGTCTGCGCGGTGGAGAGGCCTCCGCTGCCCAGATACGTCGGGTCGAAGGTCACGTCGTCCGACGTCTGGGACGTGAGCCGGCCCAGTCCGTCATAGCTGCTGCTCCAGGTCGGGTCGGCGGTGCCGTCGCTGTACTGACGTTGCACCGACACCGTGCGGTTGCCGTTGTCGTAGGTCTTCGTGCGCGTTACCGATGCGGTGCTGGAGCCGGCGCCCACGACGGACTGGGTCGTGGTGTGGGCGGCATCGTCGTAGGCGGTGTCGTGCACGATGCCGGCCGGATCCACCTGTTCCACCTGACGGCCGAGGGCGTCGAGGGTGCTGGTCGTGCTCCGGCCCTGCTGGTCGACGGCGCTGACCTTGGTCCCGTCGAGGCTGTAGGTGGACGCCGAGAGCTGCCGGGCGGTGGGGTCGGTCGTGAAGGCCTGAGCCTTGACGTTGTCCGTGACTCGCGATGTTCGCCCGAGGGCGTCGTAGGTCGTCAGCTGGATCCGCCCGTCAGGCCCCTTGTCGGTGCGGGTGGCCGGCGTGGTTCCGGCCGCTGCCGTGTAGGACGTCGTCGAGACGAGGCCGTCGGGGGTGGTGGTGCTGGTTCGGCGACCGCTCGCGTCGTAGGTGTAGGTGGTGACGCGACCCAGGGCGTCGGCAGAGCGCACGGGTCGCCCGGTCACGAGGTCGAGAACCGTGGTGGTGCTCGCCGCCGCCGTCGTACCCGCGGCGGTGGTCGTCGTGATGGTCCGGGTCTTCGCCGCCGCATCGACGGTGCTGGCGAACGTGGTCGTCACGCTGTCCGGGCCGCCGCTGTCGGCGGCCGGCTTGGCGCCCGGCGCCCACGTCATGGTCCGTTTCGTCGGCTGGCCCTGGGCGTCGTACTCGTAGGTCGTGGTGGAGCGGGCCGACAGCGGCTGCCCCGCCGAGGCGTACGCGGTGGTCGTCGTCTGGATCGTCTTGTGGTCCGCCGACAGGACGTTGGTGATCTGGCTGCGCGAGCCGTCCTTGCCGGTGATGGTCACGCTGGGCGAGGGTGCCGACGGGCTGGGCGCCACCGCCCCGATCAGGCCAAAGCCGGCCTGATCGGGGTCGTAGGTGGTCACCGTGGTGGCGCCGTTCTCGTCGGTGGAGGACTGCGCTCGGCCGTGGCTGTCGTAGATCCGGTTAGCGGTTACCGTGCGAGGGCTGGAAGCGGCCTTGGTCCCGGTGGCGTCGGAGGCCGCCGAGTAGGTCACCGTCGTGGTCTTCGGTCTCGCGTAGTTCGGGTCCAGGTTCGACGCCCGAACCGGCACGTAGGTGTTGCTCTGGTCCTGCAGGGTGACCTGACCCGCCTTGACCGTGCGGGCGACCAGCCGATGTTGCGAGTCGTAAGTCGACAGGGTGGTCAGCGGAGCGGACGGGCAGGTCGGCGGGACCGGCGGGTGGGCCACCACGCAGCTGCTGATCGCGGTCGTGTACCGGTAGTCGCTGCCCGAGGTGAACAGCCGGTCGGTGTCGCCGCCACTGAAGGTCGGGTAGCCGGTGTAGTTGTGGTCGTTGGTGTTCTCCGGCGGGTTCAGCGAGAACAGCCGTGCCGGTCCGACCACGTTTCCCGCCGCGTCCACGGTGATGAGCGACTGGGCGACCGTCAACCCCGGCTGTCCGGACACGTCGGTGTAGGTCACCGTCGTGCGGGCCTGCGTCGCCGACACCACCGAGGTCAGGAACTCCGTGTTCGTCCCCGGAGCGGATGCGTAGAGGAACCGCGCCGTCGTTCCGGTCGGGTCGGTCACCGAGCGTACGCGGTGCTGGTCGTCCAACGCGATCGTCGTGACCGCGACCACGCCGTCCGAACGGGCCGGTGCCGACACGCTCACCGAGCCCTGCGCGTAGGTGAACCTCGTCGTCAACCCGTACCCGTCCACGATGGTCGACGGACGCCATCCACCGCCGAGGACCGCCTCCCACGTCAGCTGGGTGCGGTTGCCGAACCGGTCCACCCGGTTCACCAGGTTGCCGTGCTCGTCGAACCCGTCGACCCGCCCGTCGTCGTACGTCAACGTGAAGGGGTACGCGCCCGAGGTCCGGGCGTAGACCAGGTCCTGCAGCGGGTAGTTCTCCAGACCCGACGGGTAGGTCCCACCCACCCGGTACGCGCCGCCGCCAGCCGGGTACACGGTCACCGGGGTCGCCGGGTCGATGAACGACGCCCCCAGCGACCAGCCGGCACCGAACCCCGACCGGTCCACGCCGCCGGCCGCCCGCGCCTGGTCCCACACCAGCGACCACGACACCCCCGCCGATCCCGGCCCCGCCACCGTCACCAACGGCACCGATGCCGAGAACAACCCGGTCCGCTCGTCGATCGACCCCGACAACCCGTCGCCCAACCCGATCGCGCCGGACACCGGACCCGCCGCCGCCGCCGGCGCGGCCACGGCCACGGACAGCAATGGCACCAGCGCCGTCGCCACCAGAGCGGTGGCCACGGCGAGTACCACCGCCCGAGGGCGACGTCCCAAGTGCCCCAACGCGACCGTCATTCGGCCGGGAGGTCGCTCAGGGACTTGAGCACACCGTGGGTGACGAGGCTCGTGTCCACCTTCGCACCGCCCTGGAACACCGACGGGTCGTGGAGCTGGGCCGTGCTGTCGTCGGGGAACGTCAACGGCGTGCTGGCCAGCGGCACCGGCTCATCGGTCGGGGTGTGCTTGAGGGGTAGCGCGGCCTCCGCGGTCGTTGCCCGCATGGCTGTCAGCAACCCGACTGTTGCCCGCCCGCCGGTGAAGGCCGCATACATCGCCGGGACGACTGGCCCGGTAGCCGGGGAGGACGGTGCGGCCAGCTGGCAGATGCCGCCGAGGTAGTCCGTGCACCCGGCCAGCTTCAGACCCCCCGCGACCGTCCCCGGATTCGTCACGAACGATGCGGACGGGCTCACCGCGATCGCGTGAACCACGTCGTCCTCGCCGATCACCGGCGACGCGCCGTCACCGGAGAGGTACGCGGCGATGTCCTGTTGCTGAGTGCTCGTGGTGGCCACGTAGTGGTAGCCCTGGAAGACGCCGGGTCCACCGGAGTCCGCCGTCCCGTTGTTGGCGTAGGCCGACCCGGCGTACGGAGTCACCCCGATGAAGTCGGCCGTACCGCCCACGGGCATGAGATTGGTGACCAGGGTCTGGCCATTGTTCTTCCGGTAGTAGATGCGGGCGAAGTGCGGGTCCGTGTTGTCCTGGATGAAGCCGCCGCTGCCGTCCTCGACCTGCACCAGCAGCGGGGACTGGTCGATGCCCGTGTCCACCGGCGTCGCGGTCCCGCCCGTTTGTTGCACCGACACCGCCGGGCCGTCCACGTCTCCTGCGACGACCTGTGCGGCCGGCAGCGGAGCGAGGGTGACCTTCGGCGACGGCAGGACATTGCCACCGAAGGAGACCCGAATCTGGGCCCAGGAGACCGTGCCCGCGTTCTCGTACCAGAAGGTCGACGGGCCGAGCTGGAGCAGGGCGTGGGTGGCGTCCGTCGGATTGGGGATGATGGTCGGCGCGATGGTGGGCACGATGGTTCCGATGTCGAAGAAGTTCGTCCCGTCGTTCGACCCCTGCGCGACGAGGGGCGGCACCGTCATCTGGTCGGAGTAGGGAACGGGGATCTGGTAGGTCGCGCCGGTCACGTCGAACCGGTAGACCGGAGGCCCTGAGGTCATCGCCGCGGTCGTGACCCTCGCCGCCGAGACGGTCGGCGCCGTCTCCGCCACGGGTCCCCCGGGAGCTCCGACGTCGAGCTGCCATGTCCCGTACGCCCCGCCCGCGCCCGGCGCCGGGTTGAGGACGGCGGTCGCAGCCCCACCCGCCTGGTCCTTGACGTCGACGACCATGTCGTCCGCGAGGTTCAGCTTGACCACGCGCTGGTCGGCCGGGTGGGCGACCGGCTTGACGACGAGGTAGGCACGCCACGGGTCGCTCGTATCGGTGCTCACGGCGCAGGTCCCGTCGCGACCCGCCGTGTAGATGCCGATCGTGTAGGCGGTCGGCGTGTACGGCTGACCGCTCGGCGGCAGGGTCACCCCGTTCGCCGGGAACGCGGGCGCATCTTGCCAGTCCGGCGCGTACCAGCAACCCGAGGTCGAGTCCGATCCGGTGTGCAGCGTGACGGTGACGGCCTCGGCGGCGCTGTTCGAGAGGGTGAGACGCCCCTCCTTGATCCCGGGGTACCACATCCGGAACGAGTTCCAGTCCGCCGTCACGGTGTTGGGTGACCCCGTGCTGACCGGGAGCGCGGTCATCGTTCTCGACGCACCGTCCCATCGGAGCAACCCGCCGATGCCGGCCCAGGCGGGCGCCGAGGCCGTCTGGTAGGACACGGCGAAGTCGGTCCCACCGTTCGCGTCGTAGAACTGCGGTATGGGGTTGATGGCGGCGACACCGGCGACCGGGCTCGACTGCGTCAGGGTCTGCGTCATGTCGGTCGGGTTGACCAGTCGCACGGTGCCGTCGTTCAGGCCGAAGGCCACCACGGGGCTTCCGTCCGGGCTTTGTCCGTAGGCCGCGGACAGCACGCCGAAGCTGAGGTCGATGCCTCCCTGCAGGGACCACGTGGTCCAGCCGGGCACCAGCGTGCCGTCGCCGTTGACCTGCACCCCGTAGCCCAGGTTCCCGATGTCGTACAGGCCGATGGCCAGCCGGCCGGACCCGGACGGGTCCCAGGCCAGGGCGGTCACCGGCGTCGGCGACCCGTCCCCGATGGCCATTCCGGTGAACGTGCTCTTGAGGGACAGCACGCCACCGGAGTTGCCCGTGGAGTAGATGCCGTAGATCTGGACGCCGCCGTCGCTGAGCCCGACCGCCAGGTAGGGCGCATATCCGTCGAAATCGAAGACGCCGCCAACGGCGAGCGACGTCACCTGGATGGCGCGAGACTCGCCGGAGCACGAACCGTCGTTGCACCAGTTGTACGAGGACGGGAGGCTGACCGTGTCGTACGCGCAGCTCTGGCTGGCGCACCTCCCGTCGGTCGATACGGCGTACAGCACGTTCTGGTACGTCGTCTGGCCGCTGTCCGGCAGGGGGTCGAACGCGTTGCCCTTCGTCCCGGCCATGAAGATGTACCCGCCGCCGCTGGCCAGGTGGATCGTCCCGAAGTGGAAGACATCCCAGGCGTTCTGGAAACAGCCGTCGCACGACTGCGATCCCGGCTGGGTGTACTCGGCCCACGGGTAGGCCTGCGTGGGGAACCTGTACCCGGTGGCGATTCCTCCACCCGGGATGGAGAGGTCCGTGGTCGCCGGGTTGGGCAGGAGCGCGCCCCCTCGGGAGGCTGCGTCGTAGATGTTGAGGCTGGTGTTCTCCACGCGCATCCGCTGGTCGTAGCCGAGGCCACGGAAGTCGCCGGTGATCTCGTCGCGCACGGCGCGTGGCATGGTCCCGGAGATGTCGGAGGGTGCGGCGGGATCACCGACACCGGTGCTCGGGGTGACCGTGTCCTTGCCCGTCCCGCCGTCGTTCGTCTCCCCGTTCACCAGGGTGTCGTTACCGGTGCCGCCGTGCAGCGTGTCCTTCCCGCCACCGCCGTCGAGGTAGTCGTTGCCGCTGCCACCCTCGAGGACGTCGTCGCCGCCCAGCCCGCACAGCACGTCGTTCCCAGATCCACCCACCAGATGGTCCGGACCGGCCGTCCCGACCACGACGTCCGACCCCGACCCGCCCTGGGCCGGTGCCTTGACCAGCTTGTAGCGTCCGTAGGTGCCCTGACCCGTGCCGGCCTGCGCCATCGCCTGCGCGCACACGTCGCCCGACGGGGCGCTCGCGGCACCCACCGCTACCGGCACGGCCGCCGCACTCAGCGGCATCGAGAGCGCCGCCACGGCGACCACGGCGACCGGGCCGAGTAGTGCGCGTCGGAGAGTTCGAGTTGTCGTCACTGCACGCCTCACCGTCAACCGTCCTGCCCGAGCGATCTGCCGGGAACGATAGCGCAGGAAGAACCACTGGTCGACGGCCTCGCGGGGGCGATATCAGGGCGTCCGGACGCCGTTCGGGCGAAGAGGGCGCGGAGGGCGGGGAGGGGCGCCGAGCAGGGCCCGGGCCGGCCCGAGCTGGCCGGCATCTTGACGCCGTTGTCAGCCGTTGAACTTGACGAGGCCGCCCTCGGCCCAGGCGTCGACGTCGGACCCGAGCATCGCGTGCCGCAGGTTGAAGTAGACCTTGTCGATGTAGACGTCCTGGCCGCGGTCGACCGGCGCGTCCAGGTCCCAGTCCCCGTCGGCCGCGAGTCTCGTGTAGGGGTTCGGCTGTCCGGTGGACCAGCTGTTGTCGATCCGGGGATGGGAGTCCTCGAGGTCCGAGTGTCCCTCCCACGAGAACGACTCGGCCGCGTCGTCGGTCTCCAGCGACCCGTCGAGTCCCCAGTCGCCCTTCATCACGGCGGCATCGACGTCGGTGAGGTTGTGACTTCCGGTCAGGTTCTTCAGCGTGGTGTCCTCCGGGGAGAGCGGACTGTTCGTCGACGGCGTCACGGACGGCGACTTCGAGGCGCCGCTGAGATCGCTTTCCTGGGTCTCGTCCTCCACGAGCGCCAGGCGCTTGGCGGCGGTTCGGGCCGCCCCGGTCGTGTCATCGGCGGATGCGAGGAAGTCGCTGGCGTCCTGCACGGCGCTCTCGGCGATGTCGGCGCCCGCGCCCGCGTACGTGGCGCCCAGCGTCCCGAGGCCGGCGACCCCGGCCACGACGCCCGCGACCGTCTCGACCGTGCCGACCGCCTTCCGCCCGCTCTTGGACAGGAAGTGCTTCCCACTGACCGCGTCGTCGACGTCGTCGGCCAGCTTGACGACCGACGTGACCGCCCCGGTCGCACTGGCGACCGCGCCCACGGCCGTCGCCGCCGTGAAGGCGATGGTGGTGGCGGTCAAGGCCCCGGCCTCCATGCCGACGACCGCAGGAAGGGCGGCCGCCGCCGCTCCGCCGGTGGCGACGGTCGCCACGATGAAGGCGATCGCCACCCCGATGTCGATGAGGAGGTCGGCGAGCGAGAAGTGACCGGTCGGGTCGGTGTTGACGATCGGGTTGGTCGAGAACGCCTGGTAGTGGTTGAAGACATTGGCCGTGTCGCGGCTGGTGAAGCGGCCCTGGGCCGAGTCGTAGCTGCGGGCCGGGAGGAGCAGCAGACTCGTCGCGGCGTCAGTCATCGAGCTGAGCGGTGTCGCACCGGCATACCGGAAGGGGTTGGTCCGGCCGCCCGGATCGGGGGTCGTCGGCGGCACGGGGAGAAGCTGCCCGTTCGGTGCCGCCGCCACCCCGTAGTCGCTGTACGCGTAGGAATCCGTCACGGCGGCCGTGCTGTCGACGAGCGCGGTCACCGAGGAGTGGCGGTCACGCAGCAGGTAGCCCGTGCCGGCGCCGGTAGTCACCGGAGCCGGCGCACCGGCGGGCACCGTGCCGACGTTCGTCGTGCCGGGCTGCAGGGTGCGCGCCTCCCGGCCGGCGGTGAGCAGGTACGACGCGGTCGTCCCGCGCCGTCGTCGGGCCCGCGGCGGTGGTGTCGTTGGCGAGCGAACCGTCCGGTCCGTAGTGGAAGGTCTGCGTCGGTCGTCACCGGGGCGGCCGTCGGCACGATGGTGGTCGGACCGGTGCCGCCGTCGTTGACCTCGCCGTTGACCAGGGTGTCAGGTCCCGTGCCACCGTAGAGCCGGTCGTAGCCAAGGCCCCCGTCGAGGTAGTCGTTCCCGCTGCCGCCGTCGAGCACGTCGTCGCCACCGAGCCCGCACAGCACGTCGTTGCCCGACCCGCCGACGAGGTGGTCCGGGCCGTCGGTCCCCACCACGACGTCCGAACCCGACCCGCCCTCCGCCGGCGCCCGCACCAGCTGGTACCGGCCGTACGTCCCCTGTCCGGTCCCCGCCTGGGCGATCGCCTGGTCGCACACGCTGGACGACGGAGCCACGGTCGTCGTCGAGCGGGGGCTCCCGTCCGCCCAGTACGCATACGTCGAGGTCGTCCCGGCCTTGCTCGCCGTGAGCATCCGGCCGAACGAGTCGTAGGTCATGGCCACAGCCGCTCAGCGACGTGAGGACTCTCCCGTCACCGTCGAAGGTCTGCTGCACCGCGGTGCCGTTCGTGGTCTGGGTGGTCAGCTGACCGGCCGGGTCGATCGTGTTGGTGGTGTGTCGCCGTGCTCGTCGGGCTCGACGAACGAGTGGTCGTGCCGACGACGTCACCCGCGGTGCTCAGGGTGTACGTGGTGGACGTCACCGGCCGGCCCGAACCGCGGACGCCCGGGTAGACCGCCGAGCCGATCAGCCGGTCGTAGGCGTCGTAGTCGTACCGCGTTGTCCACGTACCGGCCGAGTGGTGTCGATCCGGACGCTGACGTTGTTGTGGTCGTCGTAGGTGTAGAGGTGCGCCTCGACCACCGACCCCGACGCGGTCGTCGTGCGCTGGCTGCTCAGCTGGTTGTGGGAGGTCCAGGCGTTCGTCGTCGTGACGCCGTTGGCCCGCGCCGTCGTCGCCACCCGGGACATGGAGTCGTACGTGTAGGTGACCGAGGCGAGCGTCGCCGCCCCTCGCGTCTGGGTTGCGGTCTTGACTCGGCCCAGGCTGTCCGGCACGTAGCTGGTGATCGCCCCGGTGACGTCGACCGTGGAGGTCAGCTGTCCGTTGTCCAGGTACTTCGCCGACGTCGCCGTGCCGTCGGAGTAGGCCCGGGAGACGACATGCCCGTCGGCGTCGTAGCCGAGCGTCATCGTGCTCGTGCCGTCGGTGATGGTGTGGATCCGCCCCGCGCCGGGCTGCCCCGCTGGCACGTAGCCGTAGGTCTGGGTGAGCACCGGTCCGCTCGTGGGGCGCGCCGTCACGCTCGACAGCCGACCGGTGGTCGCGTCGTAGGTGTCGGTGATGACCGTGCCGGACGGCATGGCGCGGGTCGCGACGGTGCCGTCGGGGTTTCGCGTGTAGCTGGTTGTCCGGCCGTTCGGGTCGGTGGAGGTCTGGATCCGGCCGACCGGGTCGTACGTCAGGGTGGTGCCCCGCGCGCTGGAGCCGGACTGCTCGCGGTCGCTGCCGGTCTGCTGGCTCCCGAGGGCGTAGGTGGTCGAGATGCTGAGGGGGTCGCCGGGGAACTCCGCGGTGTTCTGCGGGGTCGCGGACTTCGTCGTGGGCGCGCCGCCGGCGCCGAGGTAGCTCAGGCCGAGCCTCAGGTCGTCCACGGTCTGCGAGGTGAGCCGCCCCAACCCGTCGTAGATCGCGGTCTCGGTCGGGTCCTCGGTGCCGTCGCTGTACTGCCGCATGCACCGTCACCGGGCGGTTGCCGTTGTCGTCGGTGCTCGTGCGGGTCGTCTCGGCCGTGGCCGAGCCGGCGGCCGTGACCGTCTGGGTCCTGGTGTGAGCGGCGTCGTCGTACGCGCGGCCGTTGGTGATCCCCGTGACGCCGATCTGGCTGACCTGGCGGCCGAGCGCGTCCATCGTGGTGTCGATCGTGCGGCCGGACCGGTCGGTCGCGGTGAGCTTCGTCCCGTCCAGGCTGTAGGTGTAGGCCGCGAGCTGCCGGGACGTGGGCGAGCCGGTGAAGGCCTGGTCGTGGACGTTGTCGGTAATGCGCACCCTCCGGCCGAGTGTGTCGTACGTCGTCAGCTGGACCCGGCCGTCCGGACCGGTGTCGGTGCGGGTGGCGGGGTCTGCCCGGCGGCGGCGGTATACGACGTCGTCGTGACGAGACCGTCTGGAGTCGTGGTGCTGGTCCGGCGACCGCTCTTGTCGTAGGCGTAGCTGGTCGCCCGGCCGAGGCCGTCGAGGGTGCGGACCTGCTGTCCGGTGACCAGGTCGAGGACGGTGACGGTGCTGGCCGCGGCCGTGGTCCCGACCCCCGTGGTGGTCGTCAGCGTCCTCGTCCGCGCGGCGGTGTCGATGAGGCTCGAGAAGAGTGGTCGTCACGGTGTCCGGCCCGCTGCTGTAGCCGGCCGGCCTCGCCCCCGGAGCCCAGACCATGGTCCGCTTCGCCGGCTGGCCTTGGCCGTCGTACTCGTAGGTCGCGGTCGACCGGGCGGTGAGCGGCTGCCCCGGTGCCGCGTACAACGTGGTGGCGGTGTGGATGGTCTTATGGTCGGCCGACAACCCGTTCGTGACCTGGCTGCGCGAGCCGTCGGACCCCGTGATGGTCACTCCAGTGATCAGCCCGTACGTGGCGTCGTAGGTCGTCACCGTGGTGGCGCCGGTCTCGTCGGTCGACGACTGGACCCGACCGTGGCTGTCATAGACGCGGCTCGCCGTGGTGGTGCGCGAGCCAGCCGAGGACGAGATCCCGCTGGCGTCGGACTTCCCTGAGTACGTCACCGACAGCGTCCTCGGCCGCGCATAGTTCGGGTCGAGATCGGACTGCTTGACAGGGACGTACCCGTTGGTCTGCTTCTGGACCGTGACCTGCCCCGCCTTGACGGTGCGACCGATGAGCCGGTGCTGCGAGTCGTAGGTCGAGAGCGTCGTGAGTTGAGGACCCGGGCATGTTTCGGGCGCGGGCGCGCGGGCGACGACGCAGCTGCTGAGCGCGGTGGTGTAGGTGTAGTCGCTGCCCGACGTGAAGAGCCGGTCGGTGTCGTTGCCCAGCCAGGTGGGGTTGCCGGTGTAGTTGTGGTCGTTCTGGTTCTCGGGCGGGTTGAGCGAGAAGCAGCCGAGCCGGGCCGACCACGTTCCCGGCCGCGTCCACGGTGATGAGCGACTCCACGAACGTCAGACCCGGGCTGGCTCGGACCTTCGTTGTCGTAGGTGATGGTCGTCCGGCCCTGGGCCGCTGAGGTCAGCCGGGTGAGCATCGGGGTCGATGTCCCGGGAGCCGCGCAGTACCCGAACCCGACGGCCGCCCCGGAGGCGTCTTTGACCGAGGTCACGCCCTCCTGGCCGTTCAGGCTGATGGTCGCCGTGGTGACCTGGCCGTCCGAGCGGGACGGGGCGGAGACTGACCGTGGTGGGCGACGACGGCGTGTACGCGAACGTCGTCGTCAGGCCGTACCCGTCGACGATGGTCGTCGGTCGCCAGCGGTCCCCGCGAACCTGCTCCCACGTCAGCTGGGTGTGGTTGCCGAAGCGGTCCACCCGGCTGACGAGGTTGCCGTGCTCGTCGAACCCGTCGACCCGGCCGTCGTCGTAGGTGAGGGTGAAGGCATACGGCCCGGACGTCTTCGCGTAGACCAGGTCCTGGAGCGGGTAGTTCTCCAGCCCGGAGGGGTAGCCCACTTTGGCCTGGTAGGAGCCGCCGTCGGCCGGGTAGACGGTGACCGGGCTAGCCGGGTTGATGAACGAGGCGCCGAGCGACCAGCCCGCCCCGAAGCCGGATCGGTCCAGCCCGTCCAGGGCGCGTCCCTGCTCCCAGACCAGTGACCAGCTCACGCCCGGCGGATCCCGGTCCGCCGACGGTGGCGAGCGGGACCGAGGCCGAGAACATGCCGGTGCGCTCGTCAACCGACCCGGACACCCCGTCCCCGAGCCCGATCGCCCCGGAGACCGGGCCGGCCGCGGCGGCCGGTGCGGCGGATCTCACCGTGAGGAGGGGGACCAAGAGCGTCGCGACCAGCGCGGTCGTGACCGCGAGGACGAGGTGTCCGCGTCGTCGGACGGCACGTGATGTCTGGCCCATGTCGGGTTCCTGCCTCACTTCGCGGTCAGGCCGGTGAAGGCCTTGAGGAAACCGTGGGTCACCAACGTCGTGTCGACCTTGTCGCCAGTCGCGAACACCGAGGCCTGGCTGAGAGAGGCGGACCCCTCGGTCACGTTCAACGACGACGTGGCCAGGAGGTGCGCCGCGGCAGCCGGATCGTGCTGGAGGGGCAGGCTGGAGGCGGCGGTCGTGGCCTGGAGCGTTGTCAGCAGCCCGACCGTCACGCCTCCGCTGCTCGGGCTGGCATACATGACCGGCGTCAGCGCGCCCGCCGCTGTCGTGGAGGTCGCGGCCAGCCGGCAACCGCCTTGGGTGAAGTCCGAGCACCCGTTCAACAACAGGCCGGCGGCGACGGTCGACCCGGCGGCCTGGGGGTTGATCGCCGTGGCCTTGATCTCGATGTCCTGGGTGAAGAGCGGCGAAGTGTCTCCGTAGGAGACGTACCCGATGATCCGCTGGTCCAGGGTGCTCGTGGTGGCCACGTAGTGGAAGCCCTGGAAGACCCCGGGGCCACCGGGGTCGGCCGACCCGTTGTTCGGGTACGCCGCACCCGCGTACGGGGTCACCGTGACGAGATCCGGAGTGCCGCTCGGCGGAAGCAGGCCGGTCACCAGCGCGTTGCTGGCCTTCTGCCGGTAGTACAGGCGTGCGTAGTGCGGATCGGTCACCGGCAGCACCTGGCCGTCGGTGTCGAGCACCTGCACCGAGAGTGGCGCCTGGTCGATGCCCGTGTCGACCGGCTGGGCGAGCCCGCCCGGCGCGGCGACCTGGGGACCCTGGTTGCTCGTGCTCGGCGGGTCCGTCGGGATCGGCAGGCTCGCCAGGGTCACGGCGCTCGACTGCGCCTGGCCCGCACCGAACCCGACCCGGATCTGGGTGTATGCGGGTGAACCCGCGGGGTTCTCCCACCAGAAGGTCGACGGACCCAGCTGCAGCAGCGCGGTCCCGTTGGCCTGGGGCGTGATGGTCGGAGCGAGCGACGGCACCATCGAGCCGAGCGCGGTCCATGTCGTCCCGTTCGTCGAACCTTGCACGACCAGCGGCGGCAGCGTCATCTGGTCGGCGTAGGTCGCCGGGAGGGTGAACGTCGCCCCCGTCGACGTCGAACCGGTACACCGGCGGACCGGACGTCATCGCGGCCGTGGTGACCCGCGCCGCGGCCACGGTCGGGGCCGTCGCGGGCGCCGGCCCTGCCGGCGTCGCGACCTTGAGCTGCCACTGGCCGAAGGCCGAGCCCGGCCTCGCTGACGAGCGAGATCGTGGTGGTGGTGGCGCCACCCGCCTGGTTCGTCACGTCCACGGCTCATGTCCGGGTTCAGCCGCAGCCGGACGACCCGCTGGTCCGCCGGATGGCTGATCGGCGTGACGACGAGGTAGCCCCGCCACACGTCGTCGCCGCTGAGCGCGCACTGCCCGTCGGTGCCCGCCGAGAAGGCCCCCATCGTGAACAGGGCCGACGACTGTCCGGCCGGCACCGTCAGCCCGGCACCCGGGAACGCCGATGCGTCCGCCCAAGCCGGCGCATACCAGCAGCCCGACGACGAGTCCGGCTCGGCCTGCAGCGTCACCTGGACCGGCTCCGCGGAGGTGTTGTTCACCAACAGGCGGCCCTCCTTGACCCCGGGGTACCACTGTCGGAACGACGCCCAGTCCGCGGTCACCGTGCCCGCACCCGGAGCCACCGGCTGCGCCGTCAACCCACTCGACGTGCCATCCCACCGCCACGAACCCCCGGAACCCGACCCGACGTCCCCGCCCTGGTAGGACACGGCGTAGTCCGAGCCCCCAACACTGCCGTCCACACGCGGGACCGGGTTGATCGCGACGATCACGCCGTTCGAACCCGCGGCCGACTGGGTCAGCTGGCCCGTCTCCGCGCCGCTGACTGTCGGGTCGACCAGCCGCAGCGTGCCGGTCCCGTTGCCCTCCCTCATCCCGAACCCGACGACCGGCGAGCCGGTGGGGCTCTGTCCGAACGCCGTGGAGAACGGAGCGGGAACCAGCCCGTCGCCGCCGTGCTGCGACCAGGCCAGCCAGCTCCCCTGGACGTTGCCGTTGCCGTTGACCCGGACGAAGAAGCCTTCGTCGGCCCAGCTGATCACCCCGATGGCGAGCAAGCCGGACCCGGCCGGGTCCCACGCCATGGCCGTCGGCGGTGTCTGCGACCCGTCCCCCGTGGCCATGCCGGCGAACGTGTCGGTCAGCGTGAGGGTGCCGTTCGAGTTCGTGCCGCTGTAGATCTGCACCCCGCCGTCGCTCAGGCCCACCGCGACCATGGGATTGCCACCGGAGGTCCCGGCCGCGAGGGACGTCACGGAGACGAAGCGGTTCTCGCCGTTCGTTCCACTCTGGTAGGGGAAGTAGGTCGTCGGCAGGTTCGCGACCCCGTTGCCCGGGTTCTCGAACCCGGCCAGCTGCGCGCACTGGTAGGTCGCGCAGGTGTTGGCACCGTTCAGAGGTACCGAATACAAGAGGTTCTGGTAGGTCGGGTCCCCGTTGGCACCGTCGATCGAGATGCCCTGCGTTCCCGCCATATACAGGTTCTGGCCGTCGGTGGCCAGATAGATGGTATTGACGTGGTAGGTCTGCCACAGGAAAGCAGGGCAGCCGAAGCAGGCCTGGTTGCCCTGATGCCCGTAGGTCGCCCAGGTGCTCATCGAGCAACCATCAGGGTTGTCACAGGCATCTCCGTCGTACTCGACCGAGGGTGGCGGCGGCGCGAGGTCCTGCGGGATCGACTTCAGGAGGGCACCACCCCGGGCCGCCGAGTCGTAGATGTTGAGGTTGGTGTTCTCCGCCCGGACCCGCTGGTCGTAGCCCAGCCCGAGGAAGTCCATCGTCAGCTCGTCGCGCATCGTGCGGGGCATGGTCCCGGAGATGTCGGCCGGCGCCGCCGAGGAACCGGGCGCGGGCGTGATCTTGTCGTTCCCGGTCCCACCGTCGTTGGTCTCGCCGTTCACGAGGGTGTCGTTGCCGGTACCACCGGACAGGGTGTCGTTCCCCGTCCCCCCGTCGAGATAGTCGTTGCCGGAGCCGCCGTCGAGGACGTCGTTGCCGCCCAGGCCGCACAGGACGTCGTTGCCGGACCCGCCGACCAGCCGGTCCGGGCCGTTCGTCCCGACAACGACGTCCGAACCCGAGCCGCCCTCCGCCGGCGCCTTCACCATCCGGTACTTCCCGTAGGTGCCCTTCCCCGAGCCGGCCTGCGCGATCGCCTGCTCGCAGACGTTGCCCGACGGGGCGCCGGGCTTGGCGGCCGGCCCGGCCGGTGCCGCCCCCGCGGTCAGCGGCACTGAGAGCGCCACAACGGCGACCACGGCCATCGGCCCGAGAAGCGCTCTCCGGAACAGGAGTCTCTTGGTCATTGCGCGCCTCATTGGTGACCGTCCTGCCCAGTCGGCTCTGCTCGGGCAGGCTAACCCAGTGCCTTGCCGTCAGTCGAGCGTTCTGGCGCGGCCGATCGACGACTGGCGCGGCCGGACGGGTTCAGTTCGTCGGCACCGGGCTGAGGACGGTCCCCTGCGTGATCGGGAGGTCGCCGATGTCGTCGTCATCGGAGAAGTCGTTGTGGTCGAAGTACTCCATGAACGTGGCCCGGTCGTCGGCGCTGAGGTTGGCGAGGATGTCGTTGCTGTAGCGCCCGACGCCATAGATGTCGGCCTCGCGCACCCAGTTTCCCTCATCGGCCGAGAGCACCGGTGCCGGCGGCGTGGATCGGGTCGGCGCACTGAGGTTGTCGTCGACGGATCTCTCGTCGGACTCTTCGGCCACCCGGAGCGAGCTGCGGAGCCCGGGGTCGTCGCCCACGACCGCCGCGTCGGACGTGGGGAGGTCGTCGACCCCGAGGACCGTGCGCAGGACGTCCTGGGAGACGGGGATCGGCTGGCTCGCCTCGTTCGTCACCACCGGTGGCTCCGACGGGCCCGACCCGGGCCCGTCGATGACCTCGTCGGCGGTCGCCTTGGCGTCGTCGGACAGGTACGCGGGCGCGTCGGCCCCTGACCCGTTGCTGACCGCCGGGGCTTCGGGGACGGCTTCGACCGGCGTGAGCGTCGAGTCGCCATCCACGGCGAACCGCTTGTACGCGTAGAAGTCCTCCGCGTCACCCAGGGCGCTCTCACCGGCCGAGATGGCCCCGGCGCTGGCCGCCCCGACGGCCGCCAGGCCGCTGACCGCCGCCACGGCGCCGGCCACGGTCTGTACGGTGCCGATCGCCTTGCGCGCGCCGGGCGACAGGAAGTGCTTTCCGGTCACCGCGTCGTCGACGTCGTCGGACACCTTGACGGCGGTGGCCACGGCGCCGACCGCGCTGGCGACGGCAGTGGTCGCCAGTGCCACCGTCGAGATGACCGTGGTCGTCGCCACGGCCGTCGCCTCGGCACCGATGATGGCCGGTGCTGCGGCGAGCGCCGCCCCACCGGTGGCGACCGCAGCCACCGCGAAGACGATCAGGGTGCCGATGTCGATGAGGAGGTCGGCGAGCGAGAAGTGACCGGTCGGGTCGACGAACACGACGGGGTTGGTCGAGAAGCCTTGGTAGTGGTTGAAGACGTTGGCGGTGTCACGGGTGGTGAAGCGCCCTTGGTCCGGGTCGTAGCTGCGCGCCGGAAGCAGCAGGAAGCCGGTCGTGGCGTCGGTCAACGAGCTGGTCGGCGTCGCACCGGTCCATCGGAACGGGTTGGTCGCGGCGTTCGGCAGCGACGGCTGCGTCCCCTGGAGGCGCCCGTCCGGCAGCGCCGGCTGGCCATAGTCGCCGTAGGCGTACGTGCTCGTCGTCGCGCCGGCGGAGTCGACGAGGGCGGTCACCGACGAGTGCCGGTCGCGCAACAGGTAGCCGGTGCCGGCTCCGGTGGTCACCGGCGCCGGCGCGTTCGCACGGCGCGAACCCACCGCGCTGGTCCCCGGCTGCAAGACCCGCGCCTCCCGCCCGGCGGTGACCAGGTACGACGCGGTCGTCGACGTGTTGGCCGTGGTATCCGTCGCGGTGGTGTCGTTGACGAGCGTCCCGTCGGTCCCGTAGTGGAAGCTCTGCGTCGCCGTCCCGGCGACCGGCGGGCCGCCGATCGTCGTCGGACCGGTACCGCCGTCGTTGACCTCGCCGTTGACCAGGGTGTCGGGTCCCGTCCCCCCGTAGAGCCGGTCGTTGCCGGCGCCCCCGTCGAGGTGGTCGGGACCGCTGCCGCCCTCGAGGACGTCGTCGCCGCCGAGCCCGCAGAGCACGTCCTGGCCCGACCCGCCGACGAGGTGGTCCGGACCATCCGTCCCCACCACGACATCCGAGCCGGCCCCGCCCTGTGCGGGCGCCTTGACCAGTCGGTACTTCCCGTAGGTGCCCGCCCCCGTTCCCGCCTCCGCGATCGCCTGGTCGCAGACACTGGTCGACGTGGTGGCGGTCGTCGACGAGCGTCGCGTCCCGTCCGGCCAGTAGGCGTACGTCGTCGTACCGCTGGACGCCCTGGCGGTGAGCATCCTTCCGAAGGCGTCGTAGGTGAGCTGGTCGCCGGCGAGGGAGGTCAGTACCCGTCCGTCGCCGTCGAACGCCTGCTGGACGGGCGTGCCGTCCGTCGTCTGCGTGGTGAGCTGGCCGGCGGCGTCGATGGTGTTGACGACGGTCGAGGACCCGGTGGTGCTGCCGACCACGTCTCCTGCCGCGTTGACCTGGTAGCTCGTGGCGGTCGTGGTCGGGCCCTTCGGGCTGCTGCCCTGGTGGACGTCCGAGCCGCGCAGCCGGTCGTAGGCGTCGTAGTGGTAGACCGTGGTCCACGTCCCGCTCGGGGTCGGCGACGCCGACACCCCCGGCACCGAGTCGGTGCGCGTGGAGACGTTGCCATGGGAGTCGTATGTGTAGGCGTGGTCCTCGACGACGGTCCCCGCTGCGGTGGTCGTGCTCTGGGTAAGGAGCTGGTTGCGTGACGTCCAGCTGTTCGTGGTGACCAGCCCGTTGCCGCGCGTCGTCGTGTGCACTCGCGACAGGGAGTCGTAGGTGTAGGAGACCGAGGAGAGCACCGTCTTGCCCTGGGTCTGAGCAGCGGACTTGAGCCGACCGACACCGTCGTAGAGGTACGTGGTCGTCGCTCCGGTGACGTCGACGGTGGTGTGGAGCGCGCCCCCGTCCGTGTAGGCGGACGACGTCGAGGTGCCGTCCGAATAGACCCGGGAGACGACATGGCCATCCGCGTCGTACGTGAGGGTGACGGTATCGGCGCCGTCGGAGTAGCTGTGGATGCGGCCGGCGCCGGGCTGCCCAGCCGGGACGTACTGGTAGGTCAGGGTCACGGCCGGACGCCCGGGGGCCGTCGCCGTCACGGTGAGCAGCCGACCGCTCGTCGGGTCGAAGGTGTCCTTGACGACGGTGCCACCGGGGCTGGTGCGCGTCGCGGTGCGGCCGTCGGCGTAGTAGGTGAAGGTCGTGGCGCGGCCGAGTGGGTCGGTCGAGGTCGACAGCCGCCCCGCGGCGTCGTAGGCGAGCGTGGTCCCCACCGCGGTGGACCCGGTCTGCTGGCGCTGGCTCGTCGTCTGCAGGCCGCCGAGCTCCGCGGTGTTGCTGAGGTTCACCGGGTCGCCCGGGAAGCTCGCGGGCGCCTGCGGGGTCGCCGTCTGGCTGGTCGAGGTACCGCCCGAGCCCAGATAGGTGTAGCCCAGGGTGAGGTCGTCGGACGTCTGGGCGGTGACTCGACCCAGCCCGTCATACGCCGTCGACTGAGCTGGGGCGACGGTGGCGTCGCTGTACTGGCGGTCGACCGTCACCGCCTGGTTGGCGTTGTCGTAGGTGACCGTGCGCATGGCTTCCGCGCCGGTGGCGCCGTTTCCGGTCACCGACCCGGTCACGGTGTGGGCGGCGTCGTCATAGGCGACGCCGTGGGTGATTCCGGTGACGCCGACCTGTGCGACCTGCCGGCCCAGGACGTCGAGGGTGGTGTCCAGGGTGCGGCCCTGCTGGTCGACGGTCGTGACCTTGGTGCCGTCGAGGCTGTACGTGAACGTCGACAGCTGCCGCGTGGTGGGCGAGGACGTGAACGCCTGGTTCTTCACGTTGTCGGTGACGCGCGCCTTGCGGCCGAGGGCGTCGAAGGTGGTCAGCACTGTCCGCCCGTCCGGGGTGGAGTCGGTGCGGGAGGCGGCCGTCGTCGACGTCGCCGCCGCATAGGTGCTCGTGGTCTTCAGACCGTCCGGTGTCGTCCGACCGGTCTGCCGCCCGGCCGAGTCGTAACCGAAGGTGGTGACGCGCCCAAGCGCGTCGACGCGGCGGACCGGGCTGCCGGTCACCAGGTCGAGCACGGTGGTCGACGACGAGGCGGCCAACGTGCCGAGCGCCGTCGTCGTCGTGATGGTCCGCGTGCGCGCCCCCGCATCGACGGCCGAGGCGAAGCCGGTGGTCACCGTGTCCGGACCGCCGCTGTCCTGCGCCGGCCTGGCGCCCGGCGCCCAGGTCAGGGTGCGCTGGCGGGGCTCCCCGGCGTCGTCGTACAGGTAGGTCGTCGTCGATCGGGCCGACAGCGGCTGGCCCGGCGCGGCGTACGACGTGGTGGCGATGTGGACCGTCTTCTTGTCCTCGGACAGGGTCTGCGTCGTCTGGCTGCGCGAGCCGTCCGCACCGGTGATCGTGCTGCTCGTGATCAGGCCGTATGCGGTGTCGTAGGTGGTCACCGTGGTGGCACCGTTCTCGTCGGTCGAGGACTGGATCCTCCCGTGGCTGTCGTAAACCCGGGTGGCCGTCGCGGTACGCGAACCGGCAGCGGCCTTGGTCCCGCTGGCGTCGGACATCGCCGAGTACGTCACCGTCGAGGTCTTCGGCCGCGCATAGTTCGCATCCAGGTCGGACGCCCGGACCGGGACGTAACCATTGACCTGATGCTGCACCGTGACCGGACCGGCCTTGATGACCCGGCCGACGAGCCGATGCTGCGAGTCATACGTCGACAGCGTCGTCAACGGCGCACCCGGACACGTCTGCGGCGCCGGCGGATGCGCCACCACACAACTACTGATCGCCGTCGTGTACGTGTAGTCACTACCCGACGTGAACAGCCGGTCGGAGTCACCCCCGCTGTACGTCGGGTACCCCGTGTAGTTGTGATCACCCTGGTTCTCCGGCGGGTTCAACGAGAACAGCCGAGCCGGGCCCACCACGTTCCCCGTCGAGTCCACCGTGATCAGCGACCCAACCACCGTCAGACCCGGCTGCCCCGGCACATCCGTATACGTCACCGTCGTCCGCGCCTGCGCCGCCGACACCGCCGACGTCAACAGCTCCGTGGTCGAGCCCGGCGCCGACGCATACCCGAACACCGCCGTCGCCCCCGACGGATCCCGCACCGAGCGCACCCGCCGCTGGTCATCCAGCGTCACCGTCGTCGACGCCACCACCCCATCCGAACGAGGCGGCGCCGACACGACCACCGAACCCGGCGTATACGTGAACGTCGTCGTCAACCCGTACCCGTCCACGATCGACGACGGCCGCCATCCACCGCCGAGCACCGGCTCCCACGTCAGCTGCGTCCGGTTGCCGAACCGGTCCACGCGGTTCACCAGGTTGCCGTGTTCGTCGAACCCGTCGACCCGCCCATCGTCGTAGGTGAGCGTGAACGGGTACACCCCAGCGGTCCTCGCGTACACCAGATCCTGCAACGGATAGTTGACCAACCCCGACGGGTACGTCCCGCCCACCTTGTAGGCGCCACCGTTGGCCGGGTACACCGTCACCGGGGTCGCCGGGTCGATGAACGACGCCCCCAACGACCACCCCGCGCCCAGGCCCGACCGGTCCACCCCATCCGCCGCCCGGCCCTGATCCCACAACAACGACCACGTCACACCCGCCGAACCCGGACCACCCACCGTCACCAACGGCACCGACGCCGAGAACAACCCCGTCCGCTCATCCACCGACCCCGACAACCCATCACCCAGCCCGATCGCCCCCGACACCGGACCCGCCGCCACCGCCGGCGCAGCCGCCCGCACCGAGAGGAAGGGGACCAGGAGCGTTGCCACCCAGGTCCTTGGACAGCTCGTCCCAGTACCTCCTGGAGGCGTACCGGAAGGTGCCGCGGATCAGGTGGATCACGCATGTCTGAACGATCGCTGCGGGGAACACCGCCCCGACCGAGTCGGGCAGCCCCTTGAGCCCGTCGCAGACCACGAAGAAGACATCCTTGACCCCGCGGGCCTTTAGGTCGGTCAGCACGGCGTACCAGAACTTCGCGGACTCGCCGTCGCCGTCGCCGGCCCACATGCCGAGGATGTCCTTGTGGCCGGCCAGGTCGACCCCGATCGCGGCATAGATCGGTCGGTTGCGGACCTGGCCGTCGCGGACCTTGACGACGATGGCGTCGATGAACACGGCCGCATACTACCGATTCGAGGGGACGGCCCCACCAGGCCTGCATCTCGTCGATGACCCGGTCGGTGATCCGGGTGACCGTGTCCTTGGAGACGTCCGCGCCGTACACGTCGGCGAAGTGCGCGCTGATCTCCCCGGTCGTCAAACCCTTAGCTGAAAGCGCGGCCGCGACGGCGAGGACGAGCGACGCGCGTGCTGGGGCGGCTCGCGGTGATGTCCGACTCACTTCGCGGCCATGGTGACGGACTTGAGGACTCCATGGGTCACCAAGGTCGTGTCGACCGGGTCACCGCTCGCAAAGACGGAGGACTGACTGAGCTTGGCGGATCCAGCGCTCACGTCCAGCGAAGACGTGGCCAGGAGGTGAGCCGCGGCCGCAGGAGGGTGCTGAAGGGGCAGACCCGTCGTCGACGACGTCGACTGAAGGGCGTTGAGAATTCCCACGGTCAAGGTTCCCGAGCTGTCGTCCGTGTACAGCACCGGAGTCTGCGAACCGACGCCCGTCGCGGTGGCTCCCGCCAGCGCGCAGCCTCCGCCGGTGAAGTCGGAGCACCCCGTCAGCGACACCCCTGCGGCGACGGTCGACCCGGCGGCCTGGGGGTTGATGGCCGTGGCCTTGATCTCGATGTCCTGGGTGTTCAGTGGCGCGGCGTCACCGTACGAGACGTAGCCGATGATCCGCTGGTCCAGCGTGCTCGACGTCGACACGTAGTGGAAGCCCTGGAATGCCCCCGGCGCGCCGGTGTCGGCGTTGCCGTTGTTGGCGTACGCCGCGCCGGCATACGGGGTGATCCCGACGAGGTCAGCGGTGCCGGCGGCCGGCAGCAGCCCGGTGACCAAGGCGTTGCTCCTCTTCTGGCGGTAGTACAACCGGGCATAGTGCGAGTCGGTCACCGGCAGAACGTTGCCGTTGGTGTCGAGCACCTGCACCGACAACGGCGCCTGGTCGATGCCCGAGTCCACCGGCTGGGCGACCCCGTTCGGCGCCGTGACCTGCGGGCCCTGACTACCGGTGCTGGGCGGGTCCGTCGGGGCCGGCACGTCGGCCAGGGTCACGACGGCCGACTGTGGAGTCCCGGTCCCGAACCCGATGCGGATCTGGGTGTAGGCGGGGGTGCCGGTTGCGTGCTCGTACCAGAAGGTCGACGGGCCGAGCTGGAGCAGGGCGTGCTGGGTGTCCTGCGGGATGATCGTCGGAGCGATCGTGGGGACGATGGAGCCGATGTCGACCCAGCCGGTGCTGTTCGTCCACCCCTGCACGACCAATGGAGGCAGGGTCATCTGGTCGGCGTAGGACCCGGGGAGGGTGAGCGCCGCTCCCGTGAGGTCGAAGCGGTACACCGGTGGCCCCGAGGTCATGGCAGCCGTGGTGACTCGCGCCGCCGCCACCGTCGGTGCCGTCTGCGGCGTCGGCGCTGCAGGGGCGCCCACGGTGAGCTGCCACTGGCCGAAGGCCGCAGCCGCGATCGTCACCAGCGAGACGCCGACGGTCGTGGAGCCCCCAGCCTGGTTGTCCACGTCCACCGACAGGTTCGAGTTGAGGCGCAGCCGGACGACGCGCTGGTTGGCGGGATGGTTGACCGGCTTCACGACGAGGTAGCCCCGCCACACGTCGTCGCCGTTGGTGGCGCACAGGCCGTCGACGTTCGCGGTGTAGGCCCCCATCGTCACCACCTCCGACGACTGCCCCGCCGGCACGGTCAGGCCGCCCCCCGGGAAGGCCGGAGCGTCGGCCCAGGTCGGCGCGTACCAGCAGCCCGAGGAGGAGTCCGGCGCGGCCTGCAGGGAGACCGTGACCGGCTCGGCGGAGGCGTTGTTCACCTGCAGGCGGCCCTCCTTGATACCTGGGTACCACTCGCGGAACGTGTCCCAGTCGCTGGTCTGGGTCGATGGCGAGCCGACGGACACGTTGCGCTGCGCCAGGGTCGACCCGCCGTCCCAGCGCAACAGACCGCCGACGCCGCCGAGGTTCGGCGGAGCGGTCGTCTCGTAGGCGACGGCGAAGTCGGTGCCGCCGTCGGAGCCGTCGAAGCGCGGGATCGCGTTGATCGCGCTGACTCCTGCCACGACGGGCGACGTTGCGAGGGTGGTGGCCTGCCCGGAGGTGGTCGGGTCGACGAGCCGGACCGTGCCGTCGTTCATGCCGTACGCGACGACCGGCGTCCCGTCGGCCCGTGTACCCCACTCGGTCGCCAGAGCGGCGCCGTATCCGGCGCCCCAGTCGGCCGGCTTCCACGACGTCACCGCGCTGCCGACCGTCCCGTTGGGCTGGACCTTGATGACGTAGCCGACGTTCCCCGGGCTGAGCACGCCGACCGACAAGAGCCCCGACCCCGACGGGTCGAAGCTCAACGCCGTCACCGGCGTCTGGGACCCGTCGCCGGTGCCCATCCCGACCCACGTTCCGACGAGCTGGGGGCTGTTCGGGTTGCTGAAGTCGTAGATCTGCAGGCCGTAGTCGGTGAGGCCCACCGCGACGAGGGTGGCGCCGCCGACCATGCCGACGGCCAGTGAGCTCGTGGCGATGGCCCGCCTCGTGAAGTTGATCGTGCCCGCGCCGGACTCGAACTGGCTGGGCAGCGACACGACGGCTTCCGCGCAGTTCGCGCTGCCGCACGCGGCATTGGGCAGCTGCGCGTACAGCAGGTTCTGGTACGGAGTCCCCCCGTCGGCCGGCGTGAGGGAGTTGCCCTGGACCCCGGTCATGTAGATCTGTGAGTACGTGCTGTTCGGGTCTTCCGCCAGGTAGATCGTGTTGAGGTGGAACGTGTTGGCGTATTCCTGCGGGATGTCCCACGTCTGGACGGGACACAGGAAGCCGTCGCAGTCCTGGTAGATGGAGCTGCCGTGGTCCCCTTGGGGTAGGGACAGATCCACCGGCACGGGTACGGACAGCAACGAGCCTCCCCGCGCGGGCGCGTCGTACACGCCGAGGTTGGTGCCCACCACCCGCAGCCGCTGCTCGTAGCCGTACCCCATGAAGTCGTCGGTGATCTCGTCGCGGTACGCGCGCGGCATCCCTGAGGAGTTGTCCACTGGCGCACCCGTGGTGGGGGCCGGGGTGATCTTGTCGTTGCCGGTGCCGCCGTCGTTGGTCTCGCCGTTCACCAGGGTGTCGTTACCGGTACCCCCGAACATCGTGTCGATCCCGGGACCGCCGTCGAGGTAGTCGTTGCCCGATCCGCCGTCGAGACGGTCGTTGCCGCCCAGCCCACACAGCACGTCGTTGCCCGAACCGCCGAACAAGTGGTCCGGCCCCGGCGTCCCGATCACCACGTCGGACCCCGAGCTGCCCCGCGCCGGTGCCTGAACCCGCCGGTAGTGGCCGTACTGCCCCTTGCCGGTCCCGGCCTGCGCGATGGCCTCGTCGCAGACGTTGCCCTTCGGGGCGGGCGCCGCGTCCGCCGCACTGAACGGCGTGACGGCCATGGCGGCCAGGACCGCCGTGAGGGCCACGATGACGGAACGGCGACGGCTCATGTGCTACCTATCTCGCGGTCAGGGCCAACAGCGGGACGAGGACGCCATGGGTCACCAGGGCGGTATCCACGGCTGGCCAGCACGACCACCGGTGCGAACACCCGAGCTCGAGTGGTGCGACGCCTCGCCACGACCTGCCCCTGTCGACAAGTACCGCCTTATCTGCAGGGCAAGATAGTCCCTTTTGGGGCGTTGTGGGGCGGTCAGCTGGGGGTTGCGTCGACCCCCGCCTCCTTGCGCTGCTGCGCGGTGATCGGGGCCGGGGCGCCGGTCAGCGGGTCGTAGCCGCCGCCGGACTTCGGGAACGCGATGACCTCGCGGATCGAGTCTGCGCCAGACAGCAGGGCGCAGATCCGGTCCCACCCGAAGGCGATCCCGCCGTGCGGCGGCGCACCGAACTGGAACGCGTCCAGGAGGAACCCGAACTTCTCCTGCGCGTCGGCCTCGCTGAGCCCCATGACCGCGAAGACCCGCTCCTGGACGTCGCGGCGGTGGATACGGATGGAGCCTCCGCCGATCTCGTTGCCGTTGCAGACCATGTCGTAGGCGTAGGCGAGGGCGGTGCCCGGCTCCTGGTCGAAGGAGTCCATGTACTCCCTCTTGGGCGACGTGAACGCATGGTGCACCGCGGTCCACGCGCCCGACCCGACCGCGACGTCGCCGGCGGCGACCGCCTCGCTGGCCGGCTCGAACATCGGCGCGTCGTGGACCCAGAGGAAGCCCCACGAACCGGGTTCGATGAGCCCGCAACGGTGTCCGATCTCGAGCCGCGCCGCGCCGAGCAGCGACCGGGAGGCCTTGACGGCCCCCGCCCCGAAGAAGACGCAGTCACCCGGCGCCGCGCCGACGTGGGCCGCGAGCCCAGCGACCTCGGTCTCGTTGAGGAACTTGGCCACGCCGCCGCCCAGCGAGCCGTCCTCCTGGACCAGCACGTACGCCAGTCCCGGAGCGCCGCGCTGCTTCGCCCACTCCTGCCAGGCGTCGAGCTGCTTGCGGGACTGCGACGCGCCGCCGGGCATGACGACCGCTCCGACGTAGTCCTGCTGGAACACGCGGAAGCCGGTCCCGGCGAAGAACGAGGTGCACTCGACGAGCTCGTGGCCGAACCGGGTGTCGGGCTTGTCGGTGCCGTACCGCTTCATCGCGTCGGCGTAGGTCAGCCGCGGCATCGGCGTGGGCACGTCGACGCCGATGAGCCTCCAGAGGGCGACGGCGATCTCCTCGCCGAGCGCGAGGACGTCGTCCTCCTCGACGAAGCTCATCTCGATGTCCAGCTGGGTGAACTCGGGCTGCCGGTCAGCGCGGAAGTCCTCGTCCCGGTAACAACGGGCGATCTGGTAGTACCGCTCCATCCCGGCCACCATGAGCAGCTGCTTGAACAGCTGCGGACTCTGGGGCAAGGCGTACCAGGACCCCGGTGCCAGCCGGGCCGGCACGATGAAGTCGCGCGCGCCCTCGGGCGTCGACCGCGTCATCGTCGGGGTCTCGATCTCGACGAAGTCGTGCGCGTCCAGGACCGAGCGCGCGGCGGCGTTGACGCGCGACCGTAGCCGGATCGCCGCCCCCGGCGCAGGACGCCGCAGGTCGAGGTAGCGGTACCTGAGGCGCGACTCCTCCCCCACGTTGACGCGCTCGTCGATCTGGAACGGCAGCGGCGCGCTGGGGTTGAGCACGTCGATGGCCGAGGCGAGGAGCTCGACCTGGCCGGTGGGCAGGTCGGCGTTCTCGTTGCCCTCCGGGCGAAGCCGGACCTCGCCGGTGACCTGCACGCAGAACTCGTTGCGGATGTCGTGGGCGCCGCCCTCGGCCAGCACCTCGTCGCGGACGACCACCTGCACCACGCCCGACGCGTCGCGCAGGTCGAGGAACGCGACACCGCCGTGGTCGCGCCGGCGAGCCACCCATCCCGCGAGGGTGACGGTCTGGCCGGTCTGGTCGGCGCGCAGCGAGCCGGCCTCGTTGGTGCGGAGCACGGAGGGTCCTTCGGTGGGGGGTGGCGAACGGCCCGGTCATCCTACGGACGGCGACGGTTGCCTTACGAATCGATTGCGGCTGGGCCGCCCCACAGAACCTCGACGTACGTTGTCGCGATGAGGGCCGGCTGGCGATGGGCGGTGTGCGCCGCGGCGGTGGCCGCCCTCGTCGCCCTGCCCTTCGCCGTCCGGTATGCGCCGGTGTCCGTTCCCGACGCCGGTCCCGCCGCCCTGCTGGCCCGGATGCAGGCCTCCTGGGCCAAGCCGTACCAGGGGTACGCCGAGACCACCGGCGCCCTCGCGCTGCCGACGACCGACCAGCTCACCGACCTCAGCACCCTGCTCAGCGGCCGCACCCAGATGCGGGTGTGGTGGCGGTCCGACACCGACTGGCGGTCCGACACGATCACGCCGGCGGGCGAGCGCAGCACCCGGACGACGGCGGCCGGCTCGCTGGTCTGGGACTACGAGGACAACCGGGTCGGCGTGTCCGCGCCCGAGGCCACCAACCCCGTCCGGCTCCCCCGGGACACCGACACCCTGCCTCCGGCGCTCGCGGCCCGGATGCTCAGCGACGCGACGGTCGACCAGCTCAGCGCCCTGCCGGCCCGGCGGGTCGCCGGGCGCGGGGCGGAGGGCCTGGAGCTGCGTCCGAGTGACAGCCTCAGCAGCGTAGGCCGGGTCGACGTGTGGGCCGACGCGGCGTCCGGCATACCCGTCCTCGTCGAGGTGTTCGGCCGGAGCGGGGACCTGCCCGCCATGTCCACCACCTTCCTCGACTTCTCGGACGCCGCGCCGACACCGGCCGACCTGGCCTTCACGGCACCGCCCCGGGCCCGGGTGCGGTCCGTGGCGCGGTCCGACCTGGTGCGGGACATCGCCCGGTTCGGCGGTCCCCGCCCGCCGGCGACCTTGCTCGGCTTCACCCGGGCGCGGCCGGGGGCGGCTGTCGCCACCATCGGCGAGTACGGCACCGGCGTCACCCAGCTCGCGGTCAGCGCCGTGTCGGCCCAGCTCGCCGGCTCGCTGCGCGACCAGCTGCGACTGGCCTCCGGCGCCCGCGAGCTGCCGGAAGGGCTGGTCGTGGCCGTCGGGCCGCTGGGACTCCTGCTGACGACGTCCCGCGGTGGGACCACGTGGCTGGTCGCGGGAACGGTCACCGCCGACGGCCTGACCCGAGCGGCCTCCGAGCTGGGCACGGTCGCCTCGTGATCCGCACCGAGGGGCTCACCAAGCGGTTCGGCGCGGTGACGGCGGTCGACGACGTCGGGCTCGACGTGAGCGCCGGGGACATCTACGGCTTCCTCGGCGCGAACGGGTCCGGCAAGACGACGACGGTCCGGTGCCTGCTCGGCCTCGTCCTGCCGACGCGGGGGCGGATCGAGCTGCTGGGGCGGCCGATGCCCAAGGCCGGACGCGACGTGCTGCCCCAGGTGGGCTCGCTGGTCGAGGGACCCGCCGCATACGGGCACCTGTCCGGGCAGGCCAACCTCGTCCTGTTCGACGCGAGCGGTCGGCGTCGCGGCGGTCCTCTGGGCGGCGGCCGACGGGACCGGGTCGACCGCGCGCGACGGGCGCTGGAGGTCGTCGGCCTGGCGGAGGTCGGGCGACGGCCGGTCCGCGCCTACTCCCTCGGTATGCGGCAACGCCTCGGCCTCGCCGCCGCCATGCTGCGCCAGCCCGAGCTGCTCATCCTCGACGAGCCGACGAACGGCCTCGACCCGCAAGGGATCCGCGAGATCCGGACCCTGCTGCAGCAGCTGCACGCGGCGGGCACGACGATCTTCCTGTCCAGCCACCTGCTGGCCGAGGTCGACCAGCTCTGCACGAGGATCGGGCTCCTGGACCGTGGCCAGCTGGTCCTCCAGGAGTCGCTGTCGACGCTGCGAGCACCGACCGGGCGGACCGTGGTGCAGACGTCGGACGTCGGGCTCGCGACGGAGGTCCTGGGACCCGCCGTCGAGGTGGTGGACGGCGACCGGCTCGTGGTCCGGTCGGCCGACCCGGCTCGGGTGAACCACCGGCTGGTCCAGGCCGGCGTTGCGGTGCGCGAGCTCGGCCCCGAGCGGCGCAGCCTGGAGCAGGTCATCGAGGAACGGACCTCGGCGCGGCGCCCCGGCGAGGTGGCCCGATGATCCGGGTCGAGCTGACCAAGCTGTTCGGGCGGCGCCGCACGTGGGTGGCGCTCGGGTTGCTCAACCTGCTGCCGACCGTCGTCTGCGTGCTGCTGGCGTGGACCCGCATCGCGCCACGGCCCGGTCAGGGACCGGCGTTCCTGTCCGCGGTCATCGCCAACGGGTCGCTGTTCGCGATCGCCGCGCTCGCCATCGTGCTGCCGCTGTTCCTGCCCATCGCCGTCGCCGTGGTCGCCGGGGACGCGGTGGCCGGAGAGGCGCAGGCCGGCACCCTGCGCTACCTCCTGGTCCGCCCGGTCGGCCGGACCCGGCTGCTCGTGGCCAAGCTGGTCGCCATCGTGGCGTTCGTCCTCGTCGGGGTCGTGAGCGTGACGGCGATCGGGTTCGTCGTGGGGCACTTCCTGCTCGGGGACGCGCCGCTCTCCCAGGCCATGGTGAGCATCTCCGGGTCGCTGCTGAGTCCGCAACAGGTGGCGTGGCGCACACTCGCGGCGGTCCTCCTGGTGGCGTTCTCGATGCTCGGCGTCGCGGCGATGGCGCTGTTCCTGTCCACGACGACCGACTCACCACTGTCGGCCACCCTCGGCGCGCTGGCCTTCCTCATCGGCTCGTCGCTGCTGCTGACCATCGACGCCGCCCAGCCCCTCCAGCCCTACCTGCCGACCCGGTACTGGCTGTCGTTCGTGGACCTCTACCGCGACCCCATCCTCTGGAGCAACGTCAGCCGGGGCATCGCGCTCCAGGCGGTCTACGTCGGCGTGCTCCTGCTGGCTGCCTGGGCCAACTTCACGACCCGCGACGTCACGAGCTGAGCCGGGCGCAGTCGCCAGGCGTCCAGGTGGGGATCGGTCCGGTCCCCAGTGCCTCGACGACCATCGCCTGGACGGCGCGGTCGTTCGGCAGGCCGCCGTGGTTCACCTGGCTGGCCGCGCAGACGCTCTGCACCGACGGGCTGGGCACGTCGTCCTCGACCGAGGAGGTGGGCGGCTGCACGACGTCGTCGCTGGTGGTCCACAGCGACAGCCCCAGCACCCCGGTGGGCAGCGGCTCGCCGTCCAGGCGGGAGAGCACCGGGCTGTCCGGGGCGAGCTGCTGGCACGCCGTCGGGCAGGTCCCGGAGACCAGGGTCCCGAGGCGCGCGACGTCGGTGCCGTGCAGCGGCGACCCGATCAGGACCAGGCGCCGGATCTTCCCCGGACCGTCACCCTCGGTGGCCCAGAGCCGGGCGACCACCCCACCGGCCGAGTACCCGACGACGTCGACCGAGTGCGCCGCCGGTGCGGGCGAGGACGACCCCGACCGTGGTCCCTAGCGCGTCCGCCTGGGCGGTCAGGTCACCCTGCGCCCGGTCCGGCAGGTCGACCACGGTGACGTCGCGGCCGGTCTGGCGCAGCCGGGTCGCGAGGCTCTGCAGGGAGGCGGCCGAGCCGCCGTACCCCGGGACCAGGAGCACCGGTCCGGCGGTGCCCTGGTCGACCGGCGTCACCAGGCGACCGCGCAGAGCGGTGAGCGCGACGACCCCCGCCACGACCGCGAGCGCCACGAGCAGCGCCGCGACGACCAGCACGAACCGCCGCCGCGGCGGAGACAGGCGGTCCAGTCGCGAGAGCACGCCCCATCATGCGCGAGACCCCCGCCCCCATCCCGCCGAGAGGCCAACTTTGGTCGCTCTGGCCACCCCCAGAGCGGCCGAAGCTGGCCTCTCGGCCGGAGTGGGGGGGCGGCGCTCACCCGTTAGGACCGGCGTGCGCGGCGGCGGGCCTCGACGAGGCAGCGGGCCAGCATGACCCGGGCCTGGAGGATGGTCGGCAACGAGCGCCAGCCGAGTGGTGTCTGGTTCGCGTCGTGCAGCCGCCGCTCCACCGAAGGGCCCTCGAGGTGCCGCATCTCGCGCGTCACGTTGCCGACCAGGCCGATCCACAGGTCGTGCGACTCGGTCAGCCAGGGCGGGAACGGCAGCACGACCGGGAGCAGGTCACGCCGCAGCCCCATGGCGCAGCCGAAGTACCAGCGCACCCCGACGAGAACGGCGGCGACGTTCGCCGTATGCCGGTGCGAGTCCCGTGCCCGCAGCGGCCAGCGCGGTGGTCCGGGGTCGCCGAGCACGGCGACGCTGGTCGCGACCACTGCGTCGGTCTCGAGTGCCCCGACCATCACCTCCAGGCGGCCGGGCACCCACACGTCGTCCTGGTCGGCAAGGAGCAGGTATGCGCCCCGCGCCAGTCCCAGCGCCCGCTCGAAGGTCCGCACGGACCCCACGTTGGCGTCATTCCGGTGCACGGTGATGCGTGCGTCGCCGAACGACTCCACGACGCTCACGGTGTCGTCGGTGCTCGCGTCGTCGACGACGACGAGCTCGTCGGTCGGGCCGAGCTGGTCGAGGATCGACCGGACCTGCTGGCCGACGTACTCGGCCCCGTCGTGTGCGGCGAGGCACACGCTGACCCGGACCGGCGACGCGGGCTCAGCCGCCGGCATACCAGGGCCAGGGTGCGTCGGCCGGTCTCAGCGTCGACCACTCCCGCTGCCGCGCGCCCCACGTGGCCATCAGGCCGATGACCGCGCCGGGGTTGTGGATCCGGCCGGTGAGTACTGCGGCGTAGGCGTCGTCCAGCGGCACCCACAACCCGGTGATGCCCGCCTCCTCGCCGGTGCGCTCGAAGGTCGCGTCGGTGACCGTCGAGATATCCCGCGCGAGGAACACCCGCAGCGTCTCCGAGGTGCTGCCGGGTGAGGCGAAGAAGTCGATGACGACGTCCCAGCGCTCGGCCTTGAGCTCGACCTCCTCGGCGAGCTCGCGGGCGGCGCTGAGCGCCGGCGCCTCGCCGTGCACGTCGAGCAGCCCCGCCGGGAGCTCCCACTCCCGGGTGCGGACCGGGTGGCGGTACTGGCGGATCATCACGACGTGGTCGACGCCGTCGACCTCGCGCAGCGCCACGATGACGACCGCGCCGGGATGGTCGAGGTACTCCCGGGTGACCTCACCGTGCTCGCCGAGGTCGACCACGTCGCGGCGGAGGTCGAAGATGCGGCCCTTGACGACGACCTCGGACGACCGGACCTGGGGTTCGACCACCTCGGAGGAGAGGTCCGCGTAGGACCCGACCGGGAGGTCCACCTAGGTCACGTGTGGGCGGAGACGGGCTCCGCGGTCGCGTAGTCGTCGGCGAACGTGCCGCGGGGAACCTCGACGAGGCGCTCGCCCCGCTGTCGGTCCAGCGCGGCCTCGACGAGCCCGGCGAACAGCGGGTGAGCGCGGTGCGGACGCGAGAGGAACTCCGGATGTGCCTGCGTGGCAACGAAGTACGGGTGCACGTCGGACGGAAGCTCGATGAACTCGACGAGCTCGTGGTCGGGCGAGAGGCCGCTGAACACCATGCCCGACTCCTCGAGGAGGCCGCGGTAGGAGTTGTTGACCTCGTAGCGGTGGCGGTGCCGCTCCTCGACCTCGGTCACCCCGTAGGCCTTGGCGATGATGCTGCCCTCGGCGAGGCTGGCCGGGTAGAGCCCGAGTCGCATCGTGCCGCCGAGGTCGCCGGCGCCCTCGACGAACGCCTTCTGCTCCTCCATCGTCGCGATGACCGGCGCCGGCGTCTCCGGGTCGAACTCCGACGACGAGGCCCCGTCGATGCCGGCGACGTTGCGCGCGTACTCGATCACCATGCACTGGAGGCCGAGGCAGATCCCCAGCGTGGGCACCTGACGCTCGCGCGCCCACCGGATCGCGCCGACCTTGCCCTCGATCCCGCGCACGCCGAACCCGCCCGGGACGAGCACGGCGTCGACCCCGCCGAGGGCCTTCTGCGCGCCGGCATCGGTCTGGCACTCGTCGCTGGCCACCCACCGAATGAGCACCTTGGCGTTGTGCTGGAACCCACCGGCCCGCATGGCCTCGGTGACGGAGAGGTATGCGTCGGGCAGGTCGATGTACTTGCCCACCAACGCGATCTCGACGACGTGCTCGGGGTCATGAACCCGCAGGAGCATCCGGTCCCAGTCGTGCCAGTCCACGTCGTGGAACGGCAGTCCCAGCCGGCGGATGACGTAGGCGTCGAGGCCCTCCCGGTGCAGGACCTTCGGAATGTCGTAGATGCTCGGGGCGTCGACGGCGGCGGCGACGGCGGCCGTGTCGACGTCGCACATCAGCGAGATCTTGCGCTTGATCCCGTCCGGGATCTCCCGGTCGGCGCGCAGCACCAGGCCGTCGGGCTGGATGCCGACCTGCCGCAGCGCGGCGACCGAGTGCTGGGTCGGCTTGGTCTTCAGCTCGCCGCTCGGAGCGAGGTAGGGAACCAGCGAGACGTGCAGGAAGAAGACGTTGTCGCGGCCCACGTCGTGGCGGACCTGGCGCGCGGCCTCGAGGAACGGCAGCGACTCGATGTCGCCGACCGTGCCGCCGATCTCGGTGATGATGACGTCCGGCGCGGCCTTGTCGCCGGTGGCCGTGGCCCGCATCCGCGCCTTGATCTCGTTGGTGATGTGCGGGATGACCTGCACGGTGTCGCCGAGGTACTCGCCGCGGCGCTCCTTGGCGATCACCCGGTTGTAGATCTGGCCGGTGGTGACGTTGGCGCTGCCCTGGAGGTGGACGTCGAGGAACCGCTCGTAGTGGCCGATGTCGAGGTCGGTCTCCGCCCCGTCGTCGGTGACGAACACCTCGCCGTGCTGGAACGGGTTCATCGTTCCCGGGTCGACGTTGAGGTAGGGGTCGAGCTTCTGCATCGTCACCCGCAGGCCGCGCGCCCGGAGCAGATGCCCCAGGCTGCTGGCGGTCAGGCCCTTGCCCAGCGAGGAGGCGACGCCTCCGGTCACAAAGATGTGTTTGGTCTGCTCCGCCACGGGATTGCAGTCTATGTCACGGGACGGTGAGGTCCGGCACATCGCGTCGAACGGCGTGGCTGCCCGGGCGTGCGGTCACTCGTCGGTCCCCCGAGCCCGCCGCCAGAGCCACCCGACGAGGTCGCGCTGGGCCACCGCCAGCACCCCGAGGGTCACCAGCGCTCCCAGGACCCCGAGAGCCACAGCGGCCAACGCCGTCGCCACCACGCCGTCGGCGGCCCACCACCGTCCGAGCAGGATTCCCACCGCGGCACCCAGCGCGGCCCCGACGAGCCCGACGACGATCGTCCGGCCCAGCCCCGCCAAGGCCCCGGGTCCCCACGCACGAGAGGTCGCGGCGAGCAGGTCGAGCGTAGCGAGAGTCAGTCCCACGACCGGGGCGACGCCGAGGACGACGAGGGTCCAGGTCGGCGTGGCCCCGGGCATCACCGCCACCAGCGGTACCGCCCCGGCCAGGAGCCACGCCGCGGCCATGGCCCCGCCGGCGACGAACGAACGCCCTCGCACGTAGAGCGCGGCGCAGAGGACCCCGGCGACGCCGAGGAGCAGCAGGGTCGGGGCGGCCGCCCAGAGGCCGGGCGTCAGCGCGTCGAGCGCCCAGCTCCCCTGGTCGGTCTCGTGCGCCGCGTCGATCGCCCCGAAGAACGCGCCCACGGGGACCGCCGCCGCCGCGACGGCCGCCGACCCCATCGCCCCGAGTACGGCCGCCGAACGAGCCCGCCAGGCGAGGGTGTCGACCGACGGCGCCCGGCGGTGCCGGTCCGATCGCGTGAGCACGGTCGTGGCCTCCGGGTCACGGCCGGGCTCCGCGACCGCCGGAATGCCGGCGAGCAGCGGCAGGGCGCCGCTGACCACCGGGAGCAGCAGCGTCGCATACGGGACGAGCAGGACGCCCTGGGCGTACGCCAGCACGGGGAGGACCCCGACCCCGGACCGCGAGGTGACCAGGACCGACACCACCGCCGCGAAGCCGAGCCCGACGGCGGTGAGAACCAGCGCCTGGGCCCCCCCGCGCGTCTGTCCGGCTATGCCGACGGGGACCCGGAAGGCCGGCCGCAGCCGAACCTCCGCGCGCCGGACCAGGAACGCGGGCACGAGGGCCACCACCACCGCCGCCAGCGTGGTTCCGCCGGCGAGCACGGCCAGATGTCCACCCGGGACGCCATCGGCGTCACCGGCGGCCGCCAGCTGGTGGAACCAGACGAGGATGGCGACCATCACCAGGGAGCCGAGCGCCGGACCCCAGGCGGCGGCCCGTCGGCGACCGTGTGCGCGCAGGATCCCGCCGAGGACCACCCCAGCGCCGAGCAGGACGGGCTGGGGCGCGAACCACCGCAGCATGTCGGCCCCGACGTCGACCGCACCCGTGCACCCGCTCTCGCCGACGAGACCGGCGGCCAGCGGCTGCGCGGCCAGCACCACCGCGACCCCGCACGCTCCGAGCACCACGACGGTCCAGGTCAGGACCACAGAGCCGAGCCGCGCGACGTCCCGCGGACGCCCGTGTCCGAGGGCGCCCACGAGCATCGGGACGCTCACCGAGGCCAGCGCACCACCGGCCGCCAGGTCGAACAGCACCGTGGGGACGGCGTTCACCGCCTGGTACACCGTGCCCAGACAGGTCGCGCCGACCGACCAGGACAGGGCTGGCCAGCGGGCGAACGTCACGACGGCCAGCAGCAGGCCCCAGGCCACGACGGCGGCACCGGCCACGGTCGCCGACCGAACGGAGACCACCGGAGGTCGCACAGGGCTCGACGACATCGCCGTCCATGGTGCCATGCCCGACTGCCATGCCGACCCCGGCGGTCAACCCGGTTCAGCGCCTCCCGCGCGACGCCGCCCGGAGGGTCGCCGCCTGGTCGAGCAGCTCGCGCGCGTGCACCAGCCCGGCCGTCGAGGTCGCGTCGCCGCCCATCATCCGGGAGAGCTCCTGGAGCCGCTCGTCGCCCTCGAGGACGGCGACGTTGCTCGACGTGACGACACCGTCGTCGCTCTTGCGGACCACGAGATGACGGTCGGCGAAGGCCGCCACCTGAGCCAGGTGGGTGACGACGACGACCTGGGCCTGGCCCGCGAGGGCCGCCAGCCTGGCGCCGACGTCCACCGCGGCTCGCCCGCCGACCCCGGCGTCCACCTCGTCGAAGACGAAGGTCGGTACCGCCGCGGTGCGCCCGACCACCTCGATGGCGAGCATCACCCGTGACAGCTCGCCGCCGGAGGCGGCCTTGGCCACGGTCCGGGCCGGGTTCCCGGGACCCGAGGCCAGCAGGATCTCGACGTCGTCGACGCCGGACCGGGTCCACCGGACCGTCCGGTCCCCCACCTGCAGCCCGTCCGGGTCGTCGCGCGAGGTCACCGCCACGGAGACGACCGCGCCGGCCATGGCCAGGTGCGCCAGCTCGTCGGTGACGCGCCGCCCGAAGTCGTCCGCGGCTACCTGCCGTACCGCGCTCAGCGCCGCGGCCTGGCCGCCGAGGCGTGCTGCGCAGCCGGGCGGTCTCCGCGTCCAGCTCGTGCACGCGGTCGTCGGCGCCGAGCAGCTCGGTGAGCGTGGCGGCCGCCTCCTTGCCCCAGGCGAGGACGTCGTCGACGGAGTCCCCGTAGCGGCGGGTCAACCCCGTGAGGTCGGCGCGGCGCTGCTGCACCTCGCCGAGCCGGGCGGGGTCGACGTCCACGTCGGCGACGTACGAGGAGAGGTCGGTGGCCAGGTCGCCGGCGAGGTAGGCGAGCTCCGCCACTCGCCCCTCCAGCTCGCGCAGGGCCGAGTCATGGTCGGTCACCGGAGCCAGAGCCGCCCGCGCCGCTGCCAGGGCGTCGACCACCGCGGCGGCGCCGTCCGAGGCATACCCCTCGTCGCCGACGAGGTAGGCGTGCGCTTGCGCCGCCGCGAGCCGCAGGCCGTCCGCGTGCGCGAGGCGTTCGTCCTCGGCGCGGAGCGCGACGTCCTCCCCGGGTTGCGGGTCGAGCGCCTCGATGCGCTCGAGACCCGCCTGGAGCACGTCGATCTCGCGGGCGCGCTCGTGGGCCAGCTGGCGCAGCCGGTCGCGCTCGGCGCTGGCCCGGGACAGGGCGTCGAAGGTCTCCCGGTATGCCTCGAGCGCCTCGGCAACCGGCTCGCCGCCGAACCCGTCGAGGACCTCGCGGTGCTGGTCGCCCTGCCGGAGCCGCCACTGGTCGGCCTGGCCGTGGACCGCGACGAGGGTCTCACCGATCTCGGTCAGGACACCCACGGGAGTGCTTCGGCCACCGACGTGCGCCCGCGAGCGCCCGTCCGCACCCACCGTGCGGGCGAGCAGGAGGCCCTCGCTGACGTCAGCGCCGGCCTCGAGGGCGCGAGCCAGGGCCGGGTGTCCCTCCGGGACGCTCACCACGCCCTCGACCACCGCCGACCGGCGCCCCGCACGCACCAGGCCCGAGTCGGCCCGCATCCCGAGCAGCAGGCCCAGGCCGGAGACGACCATGGTCTTGCCCGCGCCGGTCTCGCCGGTGACGACGTTGAGGCCCGGGCTCAGCTCGAGGACGGCGTCGTCGATGACGCCGATCCCCTGGATCCGAACCTCCTCGAACACGCCCTCAGCGTAGGGCGCGGCAGCGACCGGTCAGCGGGACCGGCCGTTGCCGCGCCAGCCGTCGACGCTGAGGTCGAACTTGGCCACCAGCCGGTCGGTGAACGGCGAGGCGTTGAGGCGGGCCAGGCGCACCGGGACGTCGCTGCGGGTGACCTCGATCCGGGCGCCGGGACGCAGCTCCAGCTGGCGCCGCCCGTCGCACCACATGATGCCGTGGCCCTCGGCCTCGGGGATCACCTCGACGGCCAGGCGCGAGGTGGGGCTGACGACAATCGGCCGCGAGAAGAGCGCGTGAGCAGCGTTGGGAACCATGAGGATCGCCTCGACGTCCGGCCAGATCACCGGACCGCCCAGGGAGAACGCGTAGGCGGTCGACCCGGTTGGCGTCGACACGACGATCCCGTCGCAGCCAAAGGCCGACAGCGGCTTGCCGTCGATCTCCACGGCTACCTCGAGCATGCGTTCCCGAGCCGCCTTCTCGACGCTCACCTCGTTCAGGGCCCAGCACGGGTACGGCTGCTCGCCCTCCTGGTGGACGGTCACGGCGAGGGTCATCCGCTCCTCGACCTCGTACGCGCGGCTGACGATGTGGTCGACGGTCGCGGGGACCTCCTCGCGCTCGGCCTCGGCGAGGAACCCGACATGGCCGAGGTTGACGCCGAGCAACGGCACGTCGGTCCCCCGAGAGTGCTCGGCGCCGCGCAGGATCGTGCCGTCGCCGCCGAGGACGACGACGAGCTCACATCCGTCGGTCGGGTGCTCCGGGCCGGCCTCCACGACCGGCCCGATGTCGATGCCGCGGAACATCCGGGCCTCGTCGGGGGCGAGGGCCACCTCGACGTCCGCGTCGCGCAGCTGCTTGACGACGCCCCGGGCGATGTCGACGACCTCGGGTCGGGTCGGGTGCGCCACGAGCAGGATCCTGCGGGTCACGGTGCTCCCTGTCGCTCGGCGCTTCGGTGGACCACGGCGGCGATGGCGCTCTCGTCGAACGGCCCGCCGGCACGTGTCCTGACCCAGAGTAGGTACTCCTGGTTCCCGGTCGTGCCCCGGATGGGGCTGGGTTCGAGTCCTCGGGGGTGAAGGCCGGCCTGCCGAGCTGTCTCGAGAACCTCCGTGAGCACGCGTCGGTGCTCGTGCGGCGACGAGACGACACCGGTCCGCGCCAGCCGCTCACGGCCGACCTCGAACTGCGGCTTGACCAGGAGCACCGCATCCGCGTCGGGGGTCATCAGCGCGGCGATGACGTCGAGGACCAGCCGGAGCGAGATGAAGCTGAGGTCGGCGACGACGAGGTCGAAGCCGGGACCGAGGTCGCCGGGGCGCACGTCCCGGATGTTCACGCCGGAGCGCTCGTCGACCCGGGCGTCACCGGCGACCTCCGGGACCAGCTGGTCGTGGCCGACGTCGAGCGCGGTCACGTGCGCGACCCCCGCGTCGAGGAGCACCTGCGTGAAGCCGCCGGTGCTTGCGCCGACGTCCAGGCAGCGCTTGCCCGCCACCGTCAGGCCGGAGCTACCGAACGCCCGCAGGGCCTCCAGCAGCTTGTATGCGGCCCGCCCCACCCACCGGTCGGGTTCCTCGGCGAGCGCGATCGCGCTGGCGTCCGTGACCGGGGTGCTCGGCCTGGTGGCCGGGGCGCCGTCGACGAGGACGTCGCCACGGGTCACCAGCTCCCGAGCCTGCGCTCGGCTGCGGACCATCCCCCGCCGGACCAGCTCGGCGTCGAGACGGGTGGTGTCGGCGGCGGGGTGGCGACCGGCCGGGTCAGTCACCGCCGAGGTCGGCCAGCCGGTCCTGCAGCGCGCGGTGCGCCGCCTCCCCGGCCTCGGACTGCTCGTCGAGGGAACCGGACCCGACGCTGTCGTGCAGGCGGTGCAGGGCTGCGTCCACGTGGGCATCGCCGGTGCCCGGTGGCGCCTCCACCCCGGTCGCCGGGGCGGGCTCCGCTCGCCGCTCCCCCGCTTCGTCGACCGACGTGGTCATGACCCGCTTCCGGTCCGGCGCGATGCGGCCGGTGCCGTCCCGGCCTTGGTCGCGCTCCTCTTCGTCGCGGCGGCCTTGGCGGGCGCCGCCTGCTTCGTGGCGGTCTTCTTCGTGGCGGTCTTCTTCGTGGCGGTCTTCTTCGTGGCGGTCTTCGTCGTGGCGGTCTTTGTCGTCGCCGCGGCCTTCGTGGGCGCAGCCGACCTCGTCGCGGCCTTCTTCGTCGCTGCGGCCTTGGTGGTCACCGCGGCGGGCCTCGCCGAGGCGGCGGCCTTCTTCGTGGCGGCCCTCTTCGCTGTGCCCTTCTTCGCGGCGGCCTTCGTCGTGGCGGCCTTCTTCGCCGTGCCCGTCTTCGCCGCCGCCGTGGTGGCCGGTGTCGGGGTCGTCGCGGCTGGCGTACTGATGTCGGTGGGGCGCTCGGCGCCGTTGTCACCGGCGTCGGTGGCGACCGGCCGGGTCGCGGCCCCGCCGCCGATCTGGCTGCGCGGCGGACGTCGACGCGGCGGGGCGGGGACCGGCGCGTCGACCGGACCGGTGAAGGCGGCGTCGACGACGACCGCGTCGTCGGCCGGCCGGCTCACCGTGTGACCCGCCAGGCCCAGTTTGGCGGCGACCTCGCCGACGGCCGGGTTGGTCAGGAGCTGGGCCTGCAAGGCTTCGACGTCGGCCGAGAGCTTGGCGACGGCCGCCCGCGCGCGGTCCAGCTCGTCCGGCGGGATCGGGCTGCGGGCGACCGCCCGTTCGACCTCGCTGCGCACCAGGGCGATGAGACTGCGACGGTTGGCGGCGGCGGCGGCCAACAGCTCCTCGGCCAGCTCCTGGACCTGTACCTGGACGTTGGCGCTCGACCGACCGCTGGTCAGCCCACTGGACAGCGACAGCAGGGCCGAGGCCGCCTCGGTGGCCCTGGCCCTCGACATCTCCGCCAGGCCGGACGCGAGCTGGAGGTAACCGCGAAGCCCGTCCATCGCCATGACCTGTGTCTCCTTCGCCACGCGTCGTCGGTGGCGACGCTGTTGCCGGTCCACGCTACTGCCCCACCGCGCCGCATGGCTGATGGGCGAGATCAACCCACCAGCGTGGCCGCGGCCTGGGCCACCCGCACCAGCACGTCGACCGAGACTCCGACCACGTCGCGCCCGTGCACGAGCGCGGCCGTGCTCGCCGCGACCAGGGCGTCCGGGTCGTCACCCTCGACGTGGTGAAGCTCACCGGCCGGCCAGTCCACGGACAGCCGAACCGACCCGCAGACGATCGTGTCGTCCTCGACCGACGTGTCCATGGGCAGGCGGTCCAGGGCGCGCAGGTCGCGCGCCGCATACGTCGGTGCGGGCCGACCCGGCGCCCGGGCGAACGACACCAGGTCGTCGACTCCGGTGAGCACCCACAGCGAGTCGAGGCCGGCGTTCGTCGCGCCGAGGATGTCGGTGTCGAGCCGGTCGCCGATGGCCAGCACGTCACCCTTCGCGACGCCGAGGCGAGCCACCGAGAGGTCGTAGAGCGGCGGTTGCGGCTTGCCCGTGGCGGCGCTCGGCCGCACCCCGGTCGCGGTGGCCACGGCGCCGATGAGCGCCCCGTTGCCGGGAGCGATGCCGCGGGCTGTGGGCAGCGTCGCGTCGAGGTTCGTGGCCACCCAGGTGGCGCCGTTCTCGATGGCGTAGCTGGCCTCGGCGAGCAGTGCCGCCGTCACGTCGGCGCCGTACCCCTGGAGCACGGCGGCCACGCCGTGGTCGGCCGTGTCGACCGGCGAGAGCCCCGCCTCGGCCAGGGCGGCGGCCACGCCGGGGCCGCCCACCGCGAGGACCCTCGAGCCGGCCGGGAACAGCGAGGCGACGTGGGCGGCGCCGGCCTGCGAGCTGGTGACCACGTTCGCCGGGCCGACCGGCAGCCCCAGGCCAAGAAGCTGGTCCGCGACGTCCTGCGGGGTCAGCGAGGCATTGTTGGTGGCGTAGACGACCGGGACCTGCAGCGCCGTGAGCCGCTCGACCGCATACGGGACGGCCTGGGCGCCCCGGCGGACCACGCCGTCGAGGTCACACACAACGCCGGCGTAGCGGTCCGCCAGGGTCTCAGCCACGCGCGCCGGTCGCCTCAGAACCCTGGACGTCCTCGCCGTCATCGCCGTCCTCCATGTCGCCGAGGAGGTCGACCTGCTCGACGCCATCCAGCTCGTCGACCCGCTCCGCAGCGTCGGTCTCCAGCCCCTCGTCGGCGTCCACGGCGTAGCCGAACCACTCACGCGCGCCGGCTCGGTCTCCGAGCGCCAGAAGGGCCTCGGCGTAGGCGTAGAAGAGCCGGGCGCTCCAGGCCTGGCGCCGGCGGGGGTCGAGCTCCGGCAGCTGGAGTCCGGCCGCGGCGGCATCCAGCTGACCCTGGTCACGGCGGATCCCGGAGACGACGATGGCCAGCTCGACCCGTTCGTCGCGGGCCAGGGTCCGGGCCTCGGGAGTGGCGGCGAGCTCCAGGGCGCGGTCGGGCCGTCCGAGAGCCCGTTCGGCGTCGACCATGAGCGGTAGCAGGTGGGACGAGCCGGAGAGGCGACGTTCGGTCCGGAACTCCGCGAGGGCCTTGGCCCAGTCCCCCTGCCGGTAGGCGACCAGGCCGAGCGCCTCGCGGGCCGCCGGAACCCGACCGGCGCGGCGCACGGCGGTCTCGGCGTGCGCCTGAGCACCGTCCAGATCAGTGTCGAGAAGCAGGGCGACCATCACCAGGTGCTGAGCCACGCCTTCGGCGTTCTCCTTGCTCAGGGTTCGCAGCTGGGTCCAGACCGCGCGGTCGAGCTCCTTGCCGGTCACGCCGTCGGCAATGGCCGGCTCCGGCTTGCGGGGGCTCTTCGGGGTGAGCCGCTGCCCGCCGCTGCGCTCCGTCTGGTCGGGGCGGCCGCCGTCACGTCGGGGGGGCGTCGACGCCCCGCCCGTGCGAGGACGGCCACCGCGGCGGGGGTCGCCCTGACGGGGGGCGCGAGGGTCCGGCCGGCCGGCAGACCGGTCCTGAGGGCTCATGCGTAAACCCTAGTCGGCTCGTATGCGCGTGAGGACACCGTGTGGGGACATGACAAAGCGCCCCGCCCGAATTTCGTGAATTCAGGCGGGGCGCTTATGAAAGTATGTCCGGCTGCGTCCTACTCTCCCACACCGTCACCAGTGCAGTACCATCGGCGCTGAAGGGCTTAGCTTCCGGGTTCGGAATGGAGCCGGGCGTTTCCCCTTCGCTATGACAGCCGAAACTCTATGGAGATATGTGTGCTGGGTTACCAGCACCGTCGTTCACCGACCGTATCTCGGGAACAACACAGTGGACGCGAACATCAGAAAGATTATGATGTAGTCAAGTTATCGGCTTATTAGTACCGGTCAGCTTCATGCATTACTGCACTTCCACATCCGGCCTATCAACCCAGTCGTCTGGCTGGGAGCCTCTCGGGGTAAACCCCATGGAAACCTCATCTTGAAACGTGCTTCCCGCTTAGATGCTTTCAGCGGTTATCACTTCCGAACGTAGCTAATCAGCCGTGCCCTTGGCAGGACAACTGACACACCAGAGGTTCGTCCA
>CAVWQU010000012.1:0-193205 GCA_963757225.1 uncultured Actinomycetota bacterium | reverse complement strand
GCACCCGCTGTTCCAGAACCTCTCGCTCGACGACCCACGGGTCCACGACATCCTCGCGGCGCTCGCGCAGGAGGGTATGCCCGTCGTCAGTCACGTCGGCGCCGGTGAGGACGAGGCGGCGAACCAACGCGGCGCGCCGAAGCTGTTGCGGCAGCTCGCGGACGCGCTGCCCGACCTCACGCTGATCGCGTGCCACTACGGCGGGTACCACCGGCTGGACGAGGCGGAGGAGCACGTCGTCGGCTCTCGGGTGACCCTCGAGACGTCGTGGCCGCCGACCATGGCCGAGCTCGACCCCGAGCGCGTCGTCGCGATCATCCGGCGACACGGAGCCGACCGCGTCGTCTACGGCTCGGACTGGCCGATGGCCGACCCGGCCGCCGAGATGGCCGCCATCCGCGCCCTGCCGCTGACGCCCGAGGAGATCGACGGCATCCTCGGCGACAACCTGGCTCGGCTCCTCGGGCTCCAGACCGCATGAGTGGCAAGGTCGTCCGGCTCGGTGCGGGCATGGCGTTCTGGGGCGACAGTGTGCGCCCGGCGATCGAGATGGTCGAGCGCGGCGAGATCGACTACCTCTGCTGCGACCACCTCGCCGAGCTGACGATGTCGATCCTCGCGAAGCAGCGGGCCACCAACGCGGAGCGGGGTTACACCCGCGACGTCATCGACCTGCTGCGCGGCGCTCTCCCCGCCTGCGTGGAAAAGGGCGTGAAGGTCGTCACCAACGCCGGCGGGGCGAACCCCCGGGCCGCCGCGCGGGCCATCCGCGCACTGGCCGACGAGCTCGGCCTTCCCGACGTCCGCATCGCCGTCGTTCTCGGCGACGACATCGAGGACCGGATCGACGACCTCGACGGAGCTGGGGTGTCCTTCCGCAACCTCGACACGGGCGCCGAGCTCCACACGGTCCGCGACCGGCTGACCCACGCCGCGGTCTACACCGGCTGCGAGGGCATCGTCGAGGCGCTCGACCGGGGCGCGGACATCGTCGTCTGCGGCCGAGTGACCGACATCGCGCTCTACCTGGGGCCGCTCGTCCACGAGTTCGGCTGGTCGCTCGACGACTGGGAGCGGCTCGGGATGGCCACCGTCGTCGCCCACGCCATCGAGTGCGGCGGTCAGGCCACCGGCGGTCTGTACGCGGGTGGCTGGGCGGACGTCGACGGACTCGAGACGCTCGGGTACCCGATCGCCGAGGTGAGCGAGGACGGCACCGCGGTCCTCACCAAGACGCCCGGCTCCGGGGGAGAGGTGAGCATCGGCACGGTCAGTGAGCAGCTGGTCTACGAGATCCTCGACCCGGGCTCCTACCTGACCGCCGACGTCACCGCCGACTTCACCGGGGTGACGCTCGAGGAGGTCGGTCCGGACCGCGTGCGGATCACCGGCGGTTCCGGCCGCGAGCGTCCGGCGACGCTCAAGGTCAACATGGGCTACCGCGCCGGGTTCGTCGGCGAGGCGCAGTTCACCTACACCTGGCCCGACGCCTACGCCAAGGCCCAGCGCGGACTCGCGTTCCTGCGAAAGCGGCTGGAGCGCGCCGACTTCCGCTACACCGAGGACATCGTCGAGTACCCCGGCCACACCTCGATGTGGGGGTCTCGAGTCCCGGCGCCGGACGACCCTGACCTCCTCGAGCTCGTCGTCCGGTATGCCGCGCGCTGCCCGGACGCGACCGAGGCCCGCAAGGTGTTCACCGAGAGTGTGCCGCTCTACAACAACGGTCCGGCCGGCGTCGCCGGGGTGGGGACGCGGCCGCCGCTCAAGGAGCTCTACGCCATCTGGTCCTGCCTGGTGCCGCGCGAGCACGTCGTGCAGCACGTGGAGATGCTCGAACCGGCCACGGCGGTCGCGCCGTGAGGGTCGCCGACCTCGCCCACGGCCGCTCCGGCGACAAGGGCGACACCTGCAACGTCGGGATCGTCGCCTGGGACGACGACGGATACGCGACGCTGCGGGCGGCCCTCACCGAGGAGCGGGTCGCCGAGCACTACGGCGACCTCGTCAAGGGCTCGGTCACGCGCTACGAGCTGCCGGGGATCCGAGCGTTCAACTTCGTGCTCACCGGCGCCCTGGACGGCGGCGGCACGATGTCGCTGCGGTCCGACCACCTGGGCAAGGTCATGTACGCGTGGCTGCTCCGGATGGAGCTGCCGTGAGCGACGCGGTGGTCGTGACCCGTCGCGGGAGCATGGCCGTGGTCACCCTGAACCGGCCCGAGGCTCGCAACCCCCTCGACCCGGAGCTGTCGACCGCCCTGCTGGGTGCGGTCCGCGACGCGATGGCCGACGATGCGGTCCGGTCCGTGGCCATCGCCGCCGAGGGTTCTGCGTTCTCGGCCGGCGGCGACCTGCGCCAGATGCGCCACCTGGCCGCCTCGCCGGCGCCCACCGCTCACGGCTGGCCGAGCGCGATCGTCGAGCTGCACCAGCTCGCCCTCCAGGCACCGAAGCCCCTCCTCGCCCTGGTGGACGGACCCGCCTACGCCGGCGGCTTCGGCCTGGCCGGGATCTGCGACGTCGTCCTCGCGACCCCACGCGCGAGCTTCGCGCTGCCGGAGGTACGGATCGGGCTGTTCCCGATGATCGTCGTGGCACACCTGGCCCGCTCACTGCCGCGCAAGGTCCTGCTCGAGATGATGATGACCGGGCAGCCGCTGTCCGTGGACGACGCGTACCGGCTCGGGTTCGTGGCACGGATCTGTACCGACGCCGAGGCGCTGCACGCCGAGGCCGACCGGTATGCCAGCTGGTTCGCCGATGCGGCCCCGGACGCGATCCGGCTGGGGCGCAAGGCGTTCGCCGTGCTGGCCGACCTTCCTGCCCCGCAGGCGCTCGACGCGGCCCAGCTGTTCAACCTCGCGTTCTTCCTCGGTGACGAGCTGCCGGAGGGGGCCGGCGCCTTCCTCGAGAAGCGGCGTCCCGCATGGGCCGACGGCGATGGCTGAGGCCTACCTCGTCGACGCCGTGCGCACGCCCGTCGGCAAGCGCAGCGGGGCTCTCTCGGCGATCCATCCCGCCGACCTGGGGGCGACGGTCATCGAAACCCTGCTGGCGCGCACCGGCGCCGACCCCGACGCGGTCGACGACGTCGTGTGGGGCTGTGTCGGGCAGATGGGGCCGCAGGCGTCCAACATCGGCCGGATCACCGCCCTCTCGGCCGGACTGCCCGAGCATGTGCCGGGCACGACGGTGGACCGGCAGTGCGGGTCGTCGCAGCAGGCCGTGCACTTCGCGGCGCAGGCCGTGATGTCGGGGGTGCAGGAGCTGGTCGTCGCCGGCGGCGTCGAGGTGATGAGCCAGGTGCCGATCGCGTCACCGACCACCATCGGGCTCGAGCACGGCATGGCCCACCCGCGCGGTGGGGAGCGGTGGCGGCGGCGATTCGGCGACCAGCCGATCACCCAGTTCCGCGGCGCCGAGCTCATCGCCGAGAAGTGGGACGTCAGTCGCTCGGCGATGGAGCAGTTCGCCCTCGAGAGCCACCGGCGCGCACTCGTGGCAGCGGATTCCGGGCTGTTCGCCGACGAGATCGTGCCGGTGGCCGACCTAGTCCGCGACGAGGGCCCGCGCCGAGGCTCGACCGCCGAGGGCCTGGCGGCGCTGACACCGATCAGCGAGGGCGGCCGGCTCACGGCCGCGCTGGCCAGCCAGATCAGCGACGGCGCCGCGGCGATCCTCGTTGCCTCGGCCGATGCCGTTCGGCGCCATGGGTTCCGCCCGATCGCCCGGGTCCACACCATGGCCGTCGTCGGTTCCGACCCGGTGTTCATGCTCACCGGACCGATCCCGGCTACCGAGGCCGCGCTGCGACGTTCCGGCCTGGCGCTGGACGAGATCGGGACGTTCGAGGTCAACGAGGCGTTCGCCTCCGTCGTCCTGGCCTGGGCGGCCGAGACCGGTGCCGACCTCGACCAAACCAACCCGCAGGGTGGCGCGATCGCCCTCGGCCACCCGCTCGGCGCGACCGGCGCCCGTCTGATGACGACGATGCTGCACCGGATGCGCCGTGACGGGACCCGCTACGCCCTGCAGACCATGTGCGAGGGCGGCGGGATGGCCAACGCGACCATTCTGGAGCTGCTCTGAGCGACGGGCGGCCCAGAACCGAGAGCCGGCCGGTGTCCGCCAAGGACGCGGCGCCGGTACCTCGCGGGCTGGTTCCAGCGTTGGCCTTCGCAGCGCTCACCGGCGCCGTGGTGGCCGGACTGGGCAGCCCGATCGTCCTCGAAGTCGCTCGGGAGCGCGGCGTGTCGATCGAGGCCGCCCAGTGGACCCTGACCATCACCCTTCTGGTCGGGGTCGTCGGCACTCCCGTCGTGTCCCGCCTCGGCGACGGTCATCGGACTCGGCCGATCCTCGTCGCGTCGCTGCTCGTCGTCGGCGCGGGTAGTGTCTGCGCCGCGTTGGTCCCGACCTTTCCCGGGCTGCTGGCCGGGCGGGCGATGCAGGGCCTCGGGTACGCCATGGTGCCCCTGACCGTCGCCATCGCGCGCCAGCACCTGCGCGGCCCGCAGCTGAACCGGACCCTTGCCGTCCTCTCCACCAGCGTCGCGGTCGGTGTGGGCCTGGGCAACCCGGTCATGGGGTTCGCGGTGCTGGTCGCCAACTACCGCGTCGCATTCCTCGTGGCCCTCCTCGTGGCCGTCGCCGGCGCGGTGTGGGTCTGGCGGGTCGTCCCGTCGACCGCGGCCGCCCGCGGCCCAGGCGTCCGCGTGGACGTCGGGGGAGCGGTGCTGCTCGGCGTCGGACTGGCCTCCAGCCTCCTGGCCATCGCCAAGGGGCAGAGCTGGGGCTGGGGGTCCGCGCCGGTCGTCGGGCTGGCGGTGGTGGGCCTGCTGGCCCTGGCCGGCTGGGTATGCGTCGAGCTGCGTGTGAGCTCGCCGCTGGTCGACGTGCGGCTGGCCTGCGCCCACGGGGTGCTCGGCGTCAATCTCTCCGCGATCCTGCTCGGGATGTCGGTGTTCGGTGGGGTGGCGGTGATGATCCTGCTCGTCGAGCGGCCCACGACTGATGGGCTGGGCCTCGGGTACTCGGTGTTCGTCAACGGGCTGCTGATGGTGCCGATGTCCGTGGCCACCCTGCTGTCGCCGCCGGTCTCCCGGTGGGTGATCCGGCATACCGGCCTGCGGTTCGTGCTGCCCGCCGGCGCGTTGGCGGTGGCCGCGGCGTTCGCGTTCTTCGCGGTCGCGCACCACTCCACGTGGCACATCGTGGTCGCGATGACGTTGATGGGCTTCGGGATCGGCGTCGCCTACGCGGTCATGCCGGCCCTGATCGTCGAGCGGACACCGCGCGACCGGACGGCCAGCGCGACGGGGATCAACCAGGTGCTGCGGCTCATGGGCGGTGCGGTCGGCGCGGCGGGCGCCGCCGCGATCCTGGCCGCTCACGTGCCGCCCGGACGCCTGGACCCCGGGGAGACCGGCTACGTACTGGCGGCCGTCGCCGCGGTCGTCGCGGCCGTGGTGGCCGCGGTCGTGGCCTACGTGCTGGTGCCGGCCGACCGGGCCGGGGCCGTCGACGAGGCGCCCCCGACGGCGGTCTCACCGCTGACCTGAGTGCGTTGACAGCCAAGGGGATTGCGCCTAAATTCAGGATAACCATGCGGATGAATTCACGGTGAGGTGCGCATGACGACGGTGGACACGGTCGACCCCGCGGTGGCCGACGCGCAGATCAGCGCGTTCTTCGCCGCCGACCCCGAGACCATCGCCTGGCCCTACCCGATGTACGAGCGCTGGCGCACGGGTTCCGGCGTCGTCCGGTGGCAGGGCGGCCCGGCCACCCTGATCACGCACCACGCCGACGTCAAGGCGGTGATGGCCGGTGCCTACCCGATCGGGCAGAACGCCTACCGGTTCGGCGAGCTGGCCGAGGGGACCATGCGGCGGCTGCCGGCCGCGCAACACGAGATCTTCTTCAAGGTCCTCGACTTCGAGGGCAACTTCATGAGCCGGCAGGACGCGACCGGGCACGCCCGGCTGCGGCGTATCTCGTCGCGGGCGTTCACGGCGCGCCGCATCGAGATGCTCCGCGAGTCGATCCAGGGGCACGTCGACGACCTCGTCGACGCGATGGTCGAGAACCCCACGGCCGACGTCAAGCAGGACCTCGCCAACCAGCTCCCCGTGCGCGTCATCGTCGACCTCATCGGGATCCCGCAGTCCGACCGGGACATGATCTGGGAGTGGTCCGAGGCGATCGGCGCGCTGTTCAGCCTCGACGAGACGTCGCTGCGCAAGGCCGACGAGGCCATCGACGCGTTCCGCGCCTACGTCGGCGAGATGATCCACCACCTGCGCGCCACCGGTGAGGGTCCGGAGCTCGCTCGGCTGCTGCTCGACCACCGCGACAACGAGGCGATGACCGAGGACGAGCTGGTCGCGATGTACCTGCTCATCCTGTTCGGCGGCAGCGAGACGACCACCAACCTGCTCGGCAACGGCTTCGCTGCGCTGCAGCGGAACCGCGACCAGTGGGATCTCCTCGTGGACGACCCCGGCCTGGTCCGGGGAGCGGTCGACGAGCTGATCCGCTACGACTCGCCGCACCACTACCTGCCGCGGGTCGTCGAGGAGGACTTCCGGCTCCACGACGTCGAGCTCCGGGCCGGGCAGACGGCGATCGTCATCATGGGCGCCGCGAACCGCGACGAGTCGGTGTTCGACCGGCCCGACGTCCTCGACGTGCGGCGGGCCAACAAGTCCGACCACCTGTCCTTCGCCTTCGGCGCGCACTACTGCCTCGGCGCCGCGCTGGCCCGGATCGAGGGCGAGGTCGTGTTCTCGACCCTCGTCCAGCGGTTCCCCGAGGCACGCCTGCTGACCGACGACCTGACCTACGGCGGGAGCGCCATGCTGCGCGCCATCCAGTCGCTGCCGACCGACCTCGGTCCTCGGCGTTGAGCGCCTACCGCCTCGCCGCCCAGCCCGACCTCGGTCCACCCGGGCGCGCGGACCGGGTCGCGTTGCGGCAGGGTCCGACATCGGTCACCTTCGGGGAGCTCGACGAACGGGCCCGCCGGTATGCGGCGAGCCTGGTCGCCGCCGGGGTCCTCGCCGGAGACCGGGTCCTCGTCGCGCTGCCCAACTCGGTGTGGCTGTTCGAGATGATCGTCGGCGCCGCGCGGGTCGGGGCGGTCACGGTGCCGGTCAACACCCGCCTCTCCGACCGCGAGCTGCTGCTGGTGACCGAGGACGCCGGCCCGTCGGTCGTCGTGGGCGAGGCAGCATTGCTGGACCGTGTGCCCCGACTGGGCGCCGAGCGCCACCGGGTCGCGGTCGGGGCCGGGTACGAGGCCTGGCTGTCCGCATCCGACCCCCTCCACGGCCACCCCGGGACCATCGACGACGTCGTGCTCCAGATCTATACGTCGGGGACGAGCGGGCGGCCGAAGGGCGTGCTGCTCACCGACCGCAACCTCGCCGCCAAGGTGACGGGAGTCATCGACCGGTGGGGACTCGACGAGGAGAGCACGAGCCTGCTGGCCACCCCGCTCTTTCACGTGGGCGCCCTCAGCTGGGGTCTGGTCGGGCTGGCCGCCGGCGCGACGACGGTGCTCGCCGATGACGCCCGCCCGGCGACGATCGCTCGCCACCTCACCGACGACCGGGTGACGCACGCCTTCCTGGTGCCGTCGATGCTGGCGGCCCTGGCCCGGGAGGTCGGCGCAGCCGCGGCGTTCACCGACCTGCGCACCGTCGTCTACGGCGGGTCGCCGATCAGTCACGCCGAACGGCAGGCGGCGACAACGGTTCTCGGGCCGGTGCTGCGCCAGGTCTACGGGATGACCGAGACGACCGGCGGGTTCACCGAGCTCGAACCCGACCCGGCCCGACCGGACGGCGACCCCCGGAGCGCGTCGGCCGGCCTCGCATACCCCTGGGTGGACGTGGAGATCCACGACCCGGCGACCGAGGCTCGTCTCGGCGTGGACGAGGTCGGCGAGGTGTGGACGCGGTCGGCGCAGAACTGCGTGGGCTACCACGGCCTCCCGTTGGCGACGGAGGAGCTGCTCCACGACGGGTGGCTCCGGACCGGTGACCTGGGCCGCCTCGACGCGGAGGGCTACCTCTACGTCACGGGACGGCTGACCGACATGATCATCAGCGGCGGTGAGAACGTGTACCCCGCGGAGGTCGAGCAGGTCCTGCGCCTCGACCCGGAGGTCGCCGACGTCGTGGTGCTCGGCGAGGCCGACCCGACCTGGGGCGAGACGGTCGTTGCCGTCGTCGTCCTGGACCCGGCGTCCCGTCGAACGCCAGAGTCGATCATCGAAGCCACCCGCGGCGAGCTGGCCGGCTACAAGCGGCCGCGCCGGGTGCACATCGTCGACGAGCTGCCGCGCAACGCATCGGGCAAGGTCGCCACCGCCCGGCTCCGGGAGCTGCTGGCGGCCGGCGCCCCTTCAGGAGGAACGTCATGAGCGTCGAACCAGTCCGGATCCTCGCGTTCGTCAACCACATCGCGCCGGTCCCGGGGATCGAGGCGGACATCGAGCGGGCGTTCGAGTGGGGCGTGGACGTGGTTGTGGCGCAGGGCACCGGTAGCGACTGGGGCCCGTACTGGCTGGGCTCCGGCGAGCAGGTGTCGGCCAACCAGGCGGCCAACGTCGAGCCCTACGTGCGGGCGGCCGTCGAGCACGGTGTGCCGTTCGTCTTCTCGTTCGGGATCGCCGGCGCGGACCCCCACCTCGACACCTGTCTGGACGCCTTCGACGCGCTCTGCCTGCGAAACGGGTGGTCGCTGGAGGTCGGGGTGATCCGGTCGGAGGTCGACCGCGACCTGCTGCTGGCCACCATCGCTGGCGGCCAGGCCGTCGTCCCGGCGGGTCCCGGCGCGGCGCTGTCACCGCGGCTCACGGCCGACGACGTCGACGAGGCCGAGCGCATCGTCGCCCTCATCGGTCCGGAACCGGTGATGGCCGCCCTCGATCGCGGCGTCGACGGTGTCATCACCGGGCGGGCGCTCGACATCGGGCTGTTCATGGCGCTGCCGATGCTGCGCGGGATCCCGACCGCCGTGGCGGCCTTCGCCGGCAAGCTGCTGGAGTGCGGGGGCCTGGCCCTCGAGCCGGGCGACTCGGGCCGCTGCCTGTGGGCGTCGTTGGACGAGACGGGGCTCGAGGTCCGGTCGCCGTCGCCGGACGCCCAGGCGACGATCCGGTCACTGGTGTCGCATACCTTCTACGAGCGCTCCCACCCGACCCAGGAGGAGAACCCGGGCGGTCTCCTCGACCTCGCTGACGCGACCTACGTCGAGACGCCGACCGGCATCCGCTGCGAGGGCGCCCGCTGGGTCGAGGCGCCCTACACCGTGCTGATCGAGGGAGCCCGGCGCGAGGGGTTCCGCGCGGTGAGCCTGCTCGGGGTCCGCGAGCCCGCTCTGCTCGCACAGGCCCGGTCGTGGGCCGACTCGGCCGAGGCCGCGGTGGCGACCGCCCCACGGTTTGCCGATGCGGTCCGGGACGGGCGGCTCCGGGTCGCGACGCGGATCTTCGGGTTGGACGCGGTCCTGGGGGCGCTGGAGCCCAACCAGGCCGTGACCGGCCACGAGGCCGGCATCCTGGTCGACGTCGTCGCCGACACCGAGGAGCTGGCCAAGGAGGCGGCGTACTTCGCGTTCATCCGGCTCTTCATCGGGCCGTACCCCGGGCGGAAGACCACGGCGGGCAACGCGGCCGCGCCGATCATGCCGGTCGTCGTGCCGGTGTCGGAGGTGTTCTCGTTCTCCATCTACCACCTGCTGCCGCTGGCCGACCCGGTCGCGCCGTTCCCGACCGAGGTGGTGCGGTTCCCGCGCACCGCAACGGTTTCCGGGATGTCCGACGCCGAGGAGGACCGCCATGCTCTTGTCTGATGCGGCGGACGTCATCCGCAGCAAGAACGCCGGCCCCTTCACCGTCACCGTCGACCTGTTCTTCGGCGACGAGCAGAAGTATGCGGCGGCCCGCTCGTCGTCGCTGCTCACGGTCGAGGGCGTCGCGGTGGCCTACGCCGTGCCGGTCGACCAGGTCAAAGGTGTCTGGTGGGATGACCGGATCCGGGCGGCCAAGGTCTCGCTCGTCCGGTGGTCGTCGAGCAGCGACCCGTTCTGCTCCGACCTGTTCGGCGCCCACCTGCACACGCCCTTGGCCCAGGCCGAGCTGAGTCCTCGGGGAGCCGCGTCGTGAGGTTCGGGATCCTGCTCACCTCGGTCCACGACGCGAGCGTCGACCCCCGCCAGCAGGTGCATGAGCACGAAGAGCTGGTACGGGCCGCCGAGCAGCTCGGGTTCGACCTCATGGTGTGCGGCCAGCACTTCCTCGGTTCGGAGCTGCGCTACTACCAACCGGTTCCGTGGCTGACCCACCTGTCGGCGGTCGCTCCGTCCATGCGCGCCGCGACCGGGATCATCCTGCTGTCGATGGTCAACCCGGTCGACATCGCGGAACAGATGGCCACCCTCGACGTGCTGAGCGACGGCCGGGCGGTGTTCGGCGTGGGACTCGGCTACAGCGCCCACGAGTTCGACGCATTCGGGGTGGAGCCGGGGACGAGGGTGGCCCGCTTCGAGGAGTCGCTGCGGATCGTCCGGGCGATGTGGAGCGGCGACGAGGTCGACGTCGAGGGGCGGTTCCACACCGTGCGCGGTGCCCGCCCGTCGGTGCTGCCGATCCAGCCCGGTGGGCCGCCGGTGTGGGTCGGGGGGCAGGCCTCCGGTGCGGTCCGGCGCGCGGCCCGGATGGGCGACGCCTGGTACGCGCCGCCGTTCCCCACACATACCGAGCTCGCGTCCCTGCGCCGGCTGTTCGTCGACACCCGAGCCGCCGCGGGACTCCCGACCGACGGTGCGTTCCCGGTCCGTCGTGAGCTGCTCATCGCGTCGTCGAAGGAGTCCGGGGTGGAGGCCGCCCTGCAGCGGTACCGCGCGCGCTACGAGGTCTACCGGAAGTGGGGATTGTCCGGGGAGAACACGCCGATGCAGTCCGGCGACGAGGTGCGGGCCGACATCGAGGACCGGTTCGTCATGGGGAGCCCGGCGGGGTGCGCCGACGCCCTCGGCGCGCTGGAGGCCGATCTCGGGATGACCGACTTCGTGTTCAAGCCGCACTGGCCCGGGCTGCCGCACCGCGAGGCGATGGCCCAGCTCGAGACGTTCGGCACCGAGGTCGTCCCCAAGCTGCTGGGATCGCGATGAGGCTGGAGGCCGGACAGGTCGCCGTCGTCACCGGGGCGGCGAGCGGGATCGGTCGAGGGCTGGCCGAGGGGTTCCTCCGGCGCGGGCTCGCGGTCGTCGCCGCCGACGTCGAGGCGTCAGCGCTGGAGACGGCGGTCCGTGAGATGTCGGCCGCCGGGCGCGTCGTTGCGCAGGTGACCGACGTCCGCGACCCGGAGGCGTTGCGACGACTGGCGGCTCGCACCCTCGACGAGCTCGGCCGCGTCGACGTGGTCTGCAACAACGCCGGCGTCGTGACGACTCGGCTGCCGGTGTGGGAGCAGTCCCCGGAGGACTGGCGGTGGACCCTCGAGGTGAACCTTCTCGGCGTCGTCAACGGCATCCGGGCGTTCGTTCCCCACCTGATCCGGCAGGGGAGCGGTCACGTCGTCAACACCGCCTCGATCGCCGGTCTGGCGCCGATCCCCGGCGGCGGCAACGGGGCGTACACCGCCTCGAAGCACGCGGTCGTGGGGCTCTCGGAGACCCTCGTCGAGGAGCTGGCCACGGTCGGCGTCGACGTCGGCGTCACGGTGCTGTGCCCGGGGCCGGTACCCAGCCGGATCCACACCGCCGACCGCAACCGACCGGCCGACCTCGCGGTCGCCTCCCGTGCCAGCTCGCTCCCCCCGCCCGACTTCCAGCTGACCCTCGAACCGGTGGACGCCGCCACGGTCGCCGAGCAGGTGTGCGCGGCGATCGAGGCGGGGCGGCGCTACGTGCTGCCCGGCCCGGGCACGCCGGAGATGGCCCGGGCCCGGATCGACCGGGTGCTCGCCGATCTGGACTGAGCGGTCGCTGCGAGTTCGGACATATCCGTGCGCCTCGGCCCGGGACGCGGGATGCTGGTGGCCGCTCAGGGGAAAGGGGTCCGAGGGTGAGCGTGACCGAGCCGCCCGACCCGAGTGTGCGCATCACCGGCGTCTCCGCCGGCCGCGGACGCTCGCCGATCATCGGGGACCTCACGGCGCCGCCGGCCATTCCGCCGCCCCGCGCCGGCGGACCCGAACGCGCCGGTCGCGAGCTGTCCCTCAACGAGCGGGTCCCCCCGGCTGACCAGCCGATCGTCGTCGTCGTCGAGCTGGACTCGTCGTTTCCGGGTGGCCTGCGCGAGCAGCAGCGGACCTTCGACGAGGTCTGGAAGGCCTGGTGGGAGTCGTCCGGCGAGCCCGCCGCCGCCAAGGAGCCGATCACGGGTTCGCTCTACCAGTGCGTCCTCACCCGGGAGGGGCTGGCGCGACTGGTCCAGCTGGACCAGGACCGCGCCACCGGACCGCCGGTGATCCGGCACGCGTGGCCGGACTACGTGCTCTACGCCCAGGTGGACCGCTCGGCGCCGACGGTGAAGGTCGACGCGGCGCGACGGGCGTTCAACGCCAACGGTTCCGGCATCGTCTGGGCCGTCATCGACACCGGAATCGACGCGTCCCACGGTCACTTCTCCCAGCTCGAGGTGGCCAGGGAGGGCCGCGTCCCGGTCGACAAGCTGCCGCGCACCGGGGGTCTGCACAAGGACTTCTCCCGGCTGGTGCAGCCGAACATCCCGTTCCCGGACGCCGGTGGCTCGGCCCTCACCGACGAGGTCGGTCACGGCACCCATGTCGCCGGCATCATCGCCGGGGCGTGTCCCGAGGGCAGCACCCCCATCGTGGCGGACTCGATGGAGCCGTTCGACGGGGGGTTCGTCCGGCGCACCAACGTCGGGCCGCTCGCGGGGATGGCCCAGGAGTGCGAGCTGGTCAGCCTCAAGGTGTTCCGCCAGATCCAGGGTGCTGCGGTCACCTCGTCGGCTGCGGTCATCGCGGCGATCGAGTACATCCTGCGCGAGGTCAACACCAGCCGGCAGAACCTGCGCATCCACGGGGTCAACCTCAGCCTGGGCGCCGACTGGGACCCGTCGCACTACGCGGCAGGGCTCTCGCCGCTGTGCCAGCGGATCGACGAGCTCAGCGCGTCCGGCGTGGTGGTGGTGATCTCGGCCGGCAACAACGGGCAGACGCTCTCGCCGCAGTCGTCGAAGCAGTCGGTCGGCGTGCTCGCGTCGGTGACCGAGCCCGGCCACGCGGCGACCTGCATCACCGTCGGCTCCACCCACCGCGAGGCCCCGCACGTCTTCGGGGTGTCGTGGACGTCGTCGAAGGGCCCGACCCTCGACGGGCGGCCGAAGCCCGACGTCGTGGCTCCCGGGGAGTGGATCTGCTCGGCCGCGACCGGGCTGGTGCGCAACAGCGCGGGGCTCACCGGCCGAGGCGTGAAGAAGACGCTGACGTATGCGGAACAGAGCGGTACGAGCGCGGCTGCCCCTCACGTGTCCGGCGTCATCGCCGGGTTCCTCTCGTGCCGGCCGGAGTTCATCGGCCGACCCGCCGAGGTCAAGGCGCTGCTGATGCAGACGGCAACGGACCTCGGGCGGGACCGGTATGCGCAGGGCGCCGGGCTCGTCGACGCGATGCGGATGTTGGCCGACAGCTGACTACGGAGGCAGGAGAAGAGCATGGACGGTTCGGCAGGCTCGTACTGGGAGCTGCGCTTCGACGAGCAGGGCGGCATCGCGGCCGGGGGTGAGGACGCCGCGGCGCTCGTGAACCAGATCCGCGACAGCGGGACCCAGGACCTGTTCGTCATGAGCCACGGTTGGGGCAACAGCGAGGCGGCCGCCGACCAGCTCTACACCGCGATGTTCACCCTCATCCAGTCGAGCCCGGGGGTGCCGAGCACGGCGCGGTACCTGGGGGTCTACTGGCCGTCGCTGTGGTTCCCCGACGCGCCCGAGGAGCAGCAGCGCGACCTCCCGCGGGCGCGGGACATGGCACCGCCGCCGCCGGGCCAGGCCGACGCCGCGGTCTCGGGCAAGGCGATCGCGAAGTCGCTGGCGAGCGGGTTCTCCGGCAGCGACCGCGACGACGTCAAGCGCATGGGGAAGCTGGTCGACCAGGGACTCAAGGGCGTGGCGGCGGGGGAGTCGCCGGCGGCCCAGCAGGAGCGGCTGGACGAGTTCCATGCCTTGCTGGGCAAGGTGTTTGCGACCACGCCGGCGAAGGGCGCGACCACCGAGGAGGACGCCGGTGAGACCGCGCTGTTCACCACCGACGACCCGCGCGACGCATACGGGAAGCTCTCCGTGGTCATGGGGAGCGCTCCGCCGGAGAGCGACGTCCAGGGCATCGGCGACTTCTTCGGCAAGGTGTGGAACGGCGCGAAGGACGCGTTGCGGGTGGGTTCGTACTACCAGATGAAGGGTCGAGCCGGCGACATCGGTCGCAGTGGCCTGGCGTCCTTCCTCGTCGCGCTGCAGACCGCGGCGCCGACGGTGCGGGTGCACCTCATCGGGCACAGCTTCGGGGCCCGGCTCGTCGCGTTCTCGCTGGCCGGCATCGCCAGCCCGGAGCAGAGCCCGGTGGCGTCGCTCACCCTCGTCCAGGGCGCCTTCTCGCACTGGTCGTTCAGCGACGGGTCGACGGATATCGGGATCCAGGGCGCCCTGTCGGGGTTCCAGAACCGCGTCAAGGGACCGCTCTGCGCGACGTACTCGACGGCTGACTGGGCGGTGGGCAACTGGTACCCCAAGGCGTCGTTCTTGTCGCAGCAGGACAACCAGGACAGTGACGGCGCCGACCGCTGGGGCGGCATGGGTTCCGACGGCTACCGCGGCGTGACCGCTCATGACTTCTCGCTGCCGTTGACCGGCCAGGAGGTGTTCGCGGCGGGCGAGTTCCACCGCGCCGACGGCAACTTCGTCATCAGCGACACCAGCCAGAGCTCGTTCGCCGGAGCGCACTCCGACATCCAGAAGCCCGAGGTCGCGGCGTTCATCGTGGCGGCCGCCCGAGCCGGCGCCGGCGCCGGTTGACCCCGCCCGGTTCCGTTTCAGGCGGCCGAGAGGCCAACTTCGGCCGCTCTCAACGACCTCAGAGCGGCCGAACTTGGCCTCTCGGCCAGCTGGAAAGGGGGGCGCGCGACGGGGCTACTTGGCGGTGATGCCGCCGTCGACGGGGATGGTCACGCCGGTCACGTAGCTGGACAGGTCGCTGGCCAAGAACAGCGCGACGCCGGCGATCTCCTCCGGCTGGCTGGCCCGGCCCATCGGGATGGTGGCGAAGAACGCCTTCTTGCGCGCCGCGATCTCCTCGGGGTCGTCGGTGCGGAAGAACGCCGGCAGCCCGGGCGTCTCGACCGACCCCGGAGCGATCGCGTTGACCCGGATGCCGTCCGCCGCCCACGCCAGCGCCATGGACCGGACCAGCGCGATGATGCCGCCCTTGGTGAACGAGTACATCGGGCTGAACGGTGACCCGATCAGGCCCGATGTCGACGACGTGAAGATCACCGACGCCCCACCCGCCGCCTTGAGCGCGGACGTCAAGAAACCGCTGAGGAAGAACGACGCTCGCGCGTTGACCTCGATGCCGAGGTCCCATTCGTCCTGGGTGAGCTCCAGTCCCGCGGCACCGGGGATGCCGACGTTGTTGTAGAGCACGTGCAGCGCGCCGTGCTCGCGCTCCACCTTCTCGGCCAGCGCCTTCAGCGCTCCCAGGTCGCGGACGTCGCAGATCTCCGCTGCCGCGCTGCCGCCCGCCGCGGTGATCCCGTCGACGGTCGCCGCGGCGTTGGCCTCGTTGAAGTCCACGACGATGACGTGCGCCCCTTCGGCCGCGAAGCGTTCGGCGCCCGCGCGGCCCATCCCCGACGCGCCGGCCGTGATGAGCGCGACCTTGTCCTTGAGCAGCATGGTTCCTCCGTATGCGTGGGGTCGGGTGGTCACAGGCGGTTCAGGATCGGACGAGCAGCTCGGCCAGGGCGTAGGCCTGCTTGGTGGCGAAGACGAGGCGACGTGGCGCATACGCGTCCCCGAGCACGTGGACCGAGCCGAGCCGCGGCTTGAGGTCGTCGTACAGGGTGGAGTCGGAGACCGAGCCGCAGGCGAGGACGACCGAGTCGAACCCGCCGACGCTCTCCTCGCGCAGGGAGTAGACGTTGCGGACAACGGCCTCGGAGCCGCGGATCGCGACGACCTCCTCCATGAACCGCATCCGCACGCCCTGGGCGTCGAGGCGGCCGAGGATGCCGCCGACGATGTAGCGCCCGAGCAGCGGGGCGGGTCCGGCGGTGGCGTAGGTCAGGACGACGTCATGCCCCTGGCCGGACAGCAGGTCGGCGACCGACAGCGGCGCGACGTGGTCGTCCTGGGCGACGACGAGGACGCGCGATCCCACGGTGGCCCGGCCGGCCAGCACGTCGCGCACGTCGACGACGGTGGGCCCGTCCGCACCGGGGATCGGCGGCACTCGTGGCGTCGCCCCCGTCGCCACCGCCACGACCTCGGCGCCGAACGCCGCGACCTCGTCGACCGTCGCGCGATGACCCAGCTTGACGTCGACCCCGAGGTCGCGCAGTCGCCGCCCCTGCCAGTCCAGGTACGCCGCGTACATCTCGTGTCGGGGTGCCATGGCCGCGTACCGGAGCTGCCCGCCGAGCCGCTCCTCGACCTCCCAGAGCGTCACGTCGAACCCGGACTCGCGCGTCAGCGCGGCGAGCTCCATCCCGGCCGGGCCGCCGCCGACGACGAGCAGGTTGCGTGTGCGCGTGACCGCCGGCCACTGACCCTCGACCTCATGGCTGGTGCGCGGGTTCACGGCGCAGGCGAAGCCGAGCCCCTCGACGTACCGCCGGCTGATGCACTCGTTCCCACCGACGCAGGGACGGATCTCGGCGACTCGACCCTCTCGGGCCTTCTGCAGCAGACGGCCCTCGGCGATGTGCGCCCGCGCCATCCCGACGATGTCGGCGTGCCCGGCGGCCAGCACCCGCTCGGCGGCGTCGGGACCGTTGATCCGTCCGGTGTGGACCACCGGGACCGAGAGCGCGGCGGTGAGCTCGCCGGCCAGCGCGGACCACTGCGCCGGGTCGAAGTAGGTCGGTTGGATGTAGCTCGGGTTGCCCCAGGGTGAGCCGACCACGCCGTGCACGTAGTCGATGAGGCCGGTGGACTCGAGGTACTGCGCGATCTCGACGCCCCCGGCCACCTGGTAGCCCCCGGGCACCTCCTCGCGGATGTTGAGCCGCACGCCGACGGTCATGGCCGAGCCGACCTCGTCGCGGATCGCCTGCAGCGTCTCGACGGCGAAGCGGCAGCGGTTCTCCAGCGACCCGCCGTAGCGGTCGGTGCGCTGGTTGGTGAAGGGGGAGAGGAACCACTCGTGGATGTCGTCGTGGTTGAGGTGGACCTCGACGCCGTCCGCGCGGCCCTCCAGCGAGAGTCGAGCCGACGCGGCGTACTCGGCGACGAACGCGTCGAGGTCGTCCTGGTCCATGACGTGCGGCACGAGGTTGATGACCGGCGCGCTCATCACCGCCGACGCGCCGTGCGGCATCCCGCCCTGGTGGACCATCTGGACCGAGACGGTCGCCCCGTGCCCATGGAGGGCGTCGGAGAACGCCTGGACGCGCTCGACGAAGAACGGGAGCCGGAAGAACCCGGTCGTCGCGGCGCCGACCCCGGTGGGGTCGAAGCCGGGGATCACGGTGTTGCGCAGGTGGGTCGACAGGCTCGCGACCCACGCGACGCCGTCGTCGCGGACCCGTTCCTCGAAGTAGGCGATGTTGCGCTCGGCGTCCTCGTCGGTGCCGTAGATGTTGCCGATCGCCGATGCGTGCGGCGGCAGCATGATCCGGTTGCGCAGCCGCATGGTGCCCACCGCGATGGGCTCGAACAGGTGCGGGTATGCGGCGAGGCCGGCTTCCGGGGTGGGCACCGGTGCCCCCTCTCCACGCGCGGACTGGTCCCCCCCATTCCTAGCACATCAATGCGGATGATGAACAGGGATAGATCATCATGTCGTTCCCGGCGGCGCGCATTTCGTCAGGTCGGTCTGGGCCAGCGGCTGACCCTCGGTGATGACGTAGGTCACGAGGAGGACCACGTCGTCGGTTCCGAGGTTCTTCCCCTCGTGGACGTAGCGCGCTCCCTCGACGATGGAGTCGCCGGCCTGGTAGACGTGAACGCCGCCCGGGTAGACCGGCGCGTAGTGGGTCAGCTCGCCCTTCTCCACCACGGCGACCAGCTGACCGGCGTGGCAGTGGAGGCCGGTTCCCGCGCCCGGCCGGATGGTGATCCGCCGGAAGACCACCTGGGCGGGGCCGCCGACCTCGACGTCCACCGCTGCGGTCTGTTCCCCCTTGCCCAGCTCCTCCACGCTCACCGGAGGGACCGAGGCCGACGTGGGAGGTGGCGCGGTCGTGACGCCCGACCCGGTCGGGGGTGACGCGGCGCACCCCGAGAGCACGAGCGCGAGGGCGACTCCTCCCGCGAGGGTCACGATCGACGTCCGGCAAGCGAGGGCGCTGGTCACCCTCGCATCGCACCACCTCTCGACTGGCGGACACCAGGCGTCCTCGTCTATCCGGCATCGCCGTCGGTGCGGTTGGATGCGGGAATGCCCGTCAGCGCCGACCGCGAGGAGCTCTTCGAGCTGCGCGTGGAACGGCGCCGCGGTGAGCTCGTCGAGGGACTGGAGATGCTCTACGGGCGGGAGGCCGCGCTGCCGCTCACCGACCGGCTCCTCGACCTGGCCCACACCGCCTACCTCGAGCGTCCGCACGACCTGCACGTCCTGGACATCCAGCGGTCGTTGCAGCCGGACTGGCTCCAGCTGCCGCGGATGGTGGGCTACGCCGCCTACACCGAGCGGTTCGCCGACAACCTCAAGGGGGCCGAGGAGAAGATCCCGTACCTGCGGGAGCTGGGCGTGACGTACCTCCACCTCATGCCGCTGCTCGAGCCGCGGGCCGGGGACAACGACGGCGGGTACGCGGTCCGGGACTACCGAGCGATCCGCTCCGACCTCGGCACCGTCGACGACCTGCGACACCTGGCGACGACGTTGCGGGAGAACGGGATGAGCCTGGTCCTCGACCTGGTCCTCAACCATGTCGCCCGGGAGCACGACTGGGCGGTGCGCGCCCGCGCGGGGGACCAGCACTACCAGGACTACTTCCACCTCTATGCCGACCGGACCGAGCCGGACGCCTACGAGCGAACGCTGCCCGAGGTCTTCCCGGACTTCGCCCCGGGCAACTTCTCGTGGGACGAGGAGCTCCAGCAGTGGGTGTGGACGACGTTCAACGCCTGGCAGTGGGACCTCGACTGGTCCAACCCCGACGTCCTCGTCGAGTTCGCGGAGATCATCCTCTTCCTCGCGAACCTCGGGGTGGAGGTGCTGCGCCTCGACGCGATCGCCTTTCTCTGGAAGCGGTTGGGCACCACCTGCCAGAACGAGCCCGAGGTCCACGCCGTGACCCAGGTGCTCAAGACGGTCGCCCGGATCGCCTGCCCCGCCCTCGCGTTCAAGGCCGAGGCCATCGTCGCGCCGCACGACCTGGTCCAGTACCTCGGTGCCGGCCGGCACTACGGCAAGGTCAGCGACCTCGCCTACCACAACACCCTCATGGTGCAGATCTGGTCGATGCTGGCGACTGCGGACAGCCGGCTCGCGGCGCATACCCTCGAACGGCTGCCGAGGGCACCGTCGTCGGCGGCCTGGATCACCTACGTCCGCTGTCACGACGACATCGGCTGGGCCATTACCGACGAGGACGCCGGCGGAGTGGGCCTCAGCGGGTACCACCACCGGCGGTTCCTCTCCGACTGGTACTCGGGCCTGTTCCTCGGCTCGAGTGCACACGGGCTGGTGTTCCAGGAGAACCCCGCGACCGGCGACCGGCGGATCAGCGGCACGACGGCGGCCCTGTCCGGCCTCTCCGCGGCCGGCCGTCCCGAGGAGGTCGACGCCGCGCTCGGCCGCTTCTTCCTCGCGCACGCCGTCGTCTACGGCTGGGGCGGCATCCCTGTCGTGTGGAGCGGGGACGAGCTGGGGATGGCCAACGACCCAGGATGGGCGGCCGAGGAGGGCCACGAGACCGACAACCGGTGGGCCCACCGCCCCCGGCTGGACTGGCGACGCGCCGAGCAGCGGCACGACCGGCGAACGGTCGCGGGCCGCGTGTTCACTGGGATGACCCATCTGGCCCGGGTCCGGGCATCGCTGCCGCATCTGCACGCCAGCGTGCGGAGCGAGGTCCTCCCGGTCGTCGACGGCGGCATTCTCGCGACCATCCGCCGAGCGCCGATCGGCCCGATGGTGTGCCTCTACAACATCACCCAGGAGACGCGGTCGTTCCCGGCCTGGCGGATCGGCGAGCTCGGGCTACCCGACCCCTGGGACGCCATGTCGGGGCGGCCGGTGGAGGCGGACAGCGAGGGCCGCTTCTGGCTCACCCCGTATGCGGCGTGGTGGCTCGTCGACCCCCCCGAGACCGACGGAGCGTAGGAGTCACCCACACGGACTCGCCCGTTGATCGCGCGGGCGCGGCCGGCGCCCCGATGACCTCTCGAGCTGAAGCCACCGGGGCTCGGTCGACGCTGGCCCGGACCTCACAACCATCGGCCGTAGTCTCACTCTGCCCCGTTCCGGAGAAATCAATCCCCCCGATCTCCACGAGGTTGGCCGAACGGCGCCCGGACCGTCCTGGCGAGCGAACCGCCGGTCGCTGTGCCACAGTCGCGACGTGCGCCTACGACGCAGCGACCTCAGTGGTCCCGGGCTGCGTCGGGTCCGTCGCGGGAAGGGCTGGAGCTACCGCGACGACGACGGTCAGCCGGTCGACGAGAGCACCGTCGAGCGCATCAAGACGCTGGCGATCCCCCCGGCGTGGAAGGACGTCTGGATCAGCCCGTACCCCCACGGCCACATCCAGGCGGTCGGCACCGACGACGCCGGTCGGCGACAGTACCTCTACCACGCGTCGTGGACGCAGACCCGCGGCAAGGCCAAGCACGAGCGCGTCCAGCAGCTGGTCCCGCGGCTACCGGAGTTCCGCAAGGCGGTCAACCGGGACCTGCGCCGCTCGGGCCTCACCCGTGACCGGGTCATCGCGGTCGCGCTGCGCATGCTCGACCTCGGACTGTTCCGCACCGGCGGTGAGGAGTACGAGCAGGAGCACGGCACCCACGGGGTGACCACCCTCCACCGCGACCACGTCACGGTCCGGGGTGACGACCTGCACTTCCTCTTCCCGGCCAAGTCCGGGGTGGAGCGCGAGGCGCGGGTCACCGACGCGCCGCTCGCCGTGGCAATCCAGGCTCTGAAGCGCAGCAACGCGCCGGGCGAGCGGCTGCTGCAGTACCGCGACAGCACCGGGTGGCACGAGGTGACCGGTGCCGAGGTGAACGAGGCGTTCAAGACCCTCACGGGGGCGGACTTCACGGTCAAGGACCTGCGGACGTGGGCGGCGACGGTCACAGCGGCGGCCGCCCTGGCCGAGAAGGCGCTCCGGGACGACGATCCGTCCCCGTCCAAGACCGCGGCCGCCAGAACGGAGCGCGAGGTCATCAAGCTCGTCTCCGAGCAGCTGGGCAACACCCCGGCCGTCGCCCGCCGCTCCTACGTCGACCCGGTGGTCCTCGACAAGCACGCGTCGGGGACGACTCTGGCGAACGCCGGCCGCCTGTTCAGCCGGCTGAGCAAGGTCGACCACGTCCGCATCCTGTCCGGCCAGAGCCTCTCGCCCCGGGGCCGCGAGACGGTCGAGCGCGCCGTCCTGCGCATGCTGGCCAAGGACTGAACCGCCCGCTCAGCCGGTCAGCCGGTCGCTGTCGGCGGTGTCGGCTGCGGCGGCTGCCGGCTTCGGTCCAGCACCAGCCGGATGGTGGCGCTGGTGAGGTCGGGCGCCGACTGGTGCACGTTGTGTCCGCTTCCGGTCGCGACGGTATGCGGCGTGTCCGAGCCCGCCGCGACGAGGGACTGCTGAGCGAGGGGCCACGCCTGCTCGAGCCGGTCCACCAGGTCCTTCGGGAAGTCGGCCGAGACCTCGAACGGCTCGCCCTTGCTGAGGACCGCGGTCGGGACCTTCGGGAGCGCGGGGTTGGCCGTGACCGTAGCCACTGCGGCGGTCGCGTCGATCGTCTCCCACTGCGGCGTGTAGAGGTCCTTCAGGGCGGTTCCCGGGTAGTTCACCAGCCGGGTGTAGGGGAGCCACTGGTCGCCGAGCAGCCCCTCCAACGCGGGGGCCAGGGTGTCGACGAAGACCAGTCCCGCCACGGCTTCGGGGTGCTGTTGGGCGTAGAGGTGGACGATGAGCCCGCCCAGGGAGTGACCGACGAGGACGTACGGACCAGGGATCTTGGCCGAAGCCAGGAGAGCGCCGAGGTCGGCGGCCATGCCCTCCAGGGTCCGGGGCTGGACGACCGGTGTGCTCCGGGTCGTCAGCGCCGGCGGATCGACGTACTGGACCGTCCCCGGCCGGTCGTAGGCGCAGACGTGCGTATACGCGGAGACCTCCTCGATGACCGGTGCCGCCGCGGTTGCCGACACCGTCCAGGCGTCCGACGAGTCGTGCGCCCCGGACTCGAGGAGAACGGTGACCGGCCCCTGTCCGAGGCATCGCAGGAACAGCACGCGGCCGTTCCCGATGTCCACGGGTCCGGCGAACGGGCCGGCCAGCGGAGAGGCCGCCGGTCGAGCCGGCTCGGCCGGCCCGGCCCTGGGCACGAAGATCGCAGCGAGTCCGGCGCCGACCACGACCACGAGGGCGACGAGGACCACGAGCGTGCGTCGGTGTGAGGACATCCCCGAGCGTCCTTCCTGTCGTCAGGCCACCCAGTGTCCGCTGCGCAGCACGCATACGGGCTCGAAGTCGCCGTCGACCACCACCAGGTCGGCACGGCCGCCGGCGGCGAGCGACCCGACGTCGCTCCAGCCCATGACCGAGGCGGGGGTGGCGCTCGCGGCCCTGACCGCGTCGGTCAGCGGGATCCCGGCCTCCGTGACACACCAGCGCACGACCTCGAGGAGGGTGGCCACGCCGCCGGCGATGGACCCGCCCTCCGCCAGACGCGCGGTGCGGCCGTCGACGACGACCTCGCGGCCACCGAGGGAGTAGCGCCCCTCTGGCATCCCCGACGCGGCCATCGCGTCGGTGATGAGGGCCAGGCTGTCCGGACCGACGGTCTCGAAGAGCATCCGCACGGTCTCGGCGGCCAGGTGGACCCCGTCGCCGACCACCTCGAGGACCGCCTCGCCACGACCGGCGGACCCGAGCGCGGCCGCGACCGGCCCCGGTGAGCGGTGGTGCAACGGCGGCATGCCGTTGAAGACGTGGGTCACCAGCGGTCGGCCTCCTCGCGGCCCGAGGTCGAGCACCCGCTCCAGCGCCGCGCGAGCCGTGCCGGCGTCGGCGTCGGTATGCCCGACCGCCGGGACGACGCCGGCCGTGGCCAGCTGCGTCATCAGCGCCTCCGCGCCCGGGACGTTCGGGAGCGAAGGTCATCTGGACCACGCCGCCGCGTCCCGGCGGCGGTCAGGGCGTCGACGAGCGCCGGATCGGGGTCGATGAGCGCGGTGGGGTCCTGCGCGCCGCACCGCGCCACGGAGAGGAACGGACCCTCGAGGTGGATCCCGGCGAGGGTGCCGTCGGCGAGCAGCTCGGCGCAGGCGGTCACCCCGTCGACCAGGGTGCGCCCCGGGGCCGAGACGAGCGACCCGACCAGCGACGTCGTGCCGTGGCGGAGGTGGTGAGCGGCGGCGGTCCGTGCGGAGTCGGCGTCGGGGCCGAACTCCCCGCCGGCACCCCCGTGACAGTGCACGTCGACCAGCCCGGGCAGCAGCGTGTGACCGTCGGACCAGCGGTTGGGGAGGGTGCCGGGGCGGCCGCCCAGCTCGCTGCGGGGGCCGACCCAGGTGATCCGGTCGCCCTGCACGAGCACGGCACCGTCGGGGACGACGCCCGTCGGGGTGACCACTCGACCGGTCAGCAGTGTCGGCACGTCCACGCTCGCCATCATGGCGGACGGCGCGTGGAGCGCCGTCCTAGGGTGGGACGATGGACGACCGCGAGGACGCTGCCACCGCCGCCGAGGACGACGTCGCACGGATCTGCGCCGACCTGATCCGCATCGAGTCGGTCAACTACGGCGACGGGTCGGGACCGGGCGAGCGCAAGGCCGCCGAGTACGTCATGGAGCAGCTCACCGAGGTCGGGCTGGACCCGGTGCTCGTCGAGAGCGAGCCGGGCCGGGCGTCGGTGATGGTCCGCCTCGAGGGGTCGGACACCTCGCGTCCTGGGCTCGCCGTCCACGGCCACCTCGACGTCGTCCCGGCGCACGCCGAGGACTGGCAGGTCGACCCGTTCTCGGCCGAGGAGCGCGACGGCTGCATCTGGGGCCGCGGTGCGGTCGACATGAAGGACATGGACGCGATGATCATCGCGAACCTGCGCCGTCTCGCCCGGACCGGGGAGAAGCCGGCGCGCAACACCACCTTCGTCTTCTTCGCCGACGAGGAGGCCGGTGGCCTGCAGGGCAGCCACTGGGCCGTCGACCGTCACCCTGACTGGTTCGACGGGGTCACCGAGGCGATCTCCGAGGTCGGCGGCTTCAGCGTCACCGTGCCCCGTGCCGGGACCGGCGAGCCGACCCGCGCGTACCTCGTCCAGACCGCGGAGAAGGGGATCGCGTGGCTGCGCCTGCACGCGCGCGGGCGAGCGGGGCACGGGTCCGTCCCCAACGAGGCCAACGCCGTCGTGCGGCTGGCCGAGGCGATCGGGCGGATCGCCGCATACCCCTGGCCGCGCGAGTACATCGCCTCGGTGCAGGGGCTCCTCGACGGGCTCAGCGACCTCACTGGTACGCCGTATGCGCCCGACGACCCCACGCCGCTGTTGCGCCACCTCGGCGGCGCGGCCGGGTTCGTGCTCGGGACGCTCTCGGACACCTCGGCGTTCACCATGCTGGACGCCGGCTACAAGATGAACGTCATCCCGCAGACCGCGTCCGCGTCGTTGGACTGCCGGTTCCTCCCCGGCCATGAGGAGGGCCTCATGGCGACGATCCGGGAGCTGGCGGGCGAGCACGTCGACGTCGTGCTGGAGCACCGCGACATCGCGCTGGACTCGCCATGGTCCGGCGACCTGGTCACGGCGATGACGCAGTCACTGCTGGCCGAGGACCCCGATGCGGCCGTCCTGCCGTACTGCCTCTCCGGCGGGACCGACAACAAGGCCCTCAGCCGCCTCGGGATCACCGGGTACGGGTTCGCTCCGTTGCGGCTGCCCGCAGACCTCGACTTCGCGCCGATGTTCCACGGGATCGACGAGCGCGTTCCGGTCGAGTCCCTGGTCTTCGGGACCAGGGTCCTGGGGGAGTTCCTGCGCCGGGCCTGAGTCGTTGATGCAACCTGAGAGTTGCGCCTCGTAGGATTTTCTGCAACTATGAAGTTGCACATCAACGAGGAGGTCGACGATGAACCGCCAGAAGGCCCCGGCCCACGCGAACCTCGTGCTGGCCGTCCTGTTCGCCGGAGCGTTCGTCATGGGCTGCGCCGAGATGCTGGTCGTCGGGATGCTCGACCTCATCGCGACGGACCTCCAGGTGTCGGTGCCCGCCGCCGGCACGCTCGTCACCGCCAACGCGCTCGGGCTGGCCCTGGGGGGTCCGCTGCTGACGTTCCTCACCACCCGGTTCGACCGGCGACACGTCCTCATCGCCGCCACGACGGTCTTCGTCCTGGCCAACCTGCTGCCGGCGTTCGCGGCCGACTACCAGCTGTTCGTCGCCGCGCGGGTGCTCATCGGCGCCGTGCAGGGGCTGTTCATCGCGGCCGGGATCGTCACGGCGACGTCGGTCGTGCCGCCGGAACGCGCCGGACGGGCCATGGCGATCGTCATCACCGGGTTCGCCATGGCCAGCGCTCTCGGTCTTCCGCTGGGCACCCTGTTGGGGCAGGCGGTCGGCTGGCGGGGGTCCTTCGTCGCGGTCGTCGTCGTCGGTGCGCTGGTTTTGGTCGCCGCGGTCCTAGTGCTCCCGTCGCTGCCGACCTCCCGCGCGAGCCATGCGGTCGGTCAGGCCCGGTCGGCCTTCGCACCCCGCGTCCTCGCGGTCCTCGGCGTGGGCTTCCTGGTGTTCGCCGCGATCCAGTCCACGGTGACCTACCTCGTGCCGTTCCTGGGCGAGGTCACCGGGGTCTCGGGCGCGGCGGTCAGCCCGTTCCTCCTCGCCTACGGGGTGGCGACCGCGGTCGGCTCGTATGCCGGCGGCCGCTTCGCCGACGCCAACGCCGCTCGGGCGCTGGTCGTCGGCTGCATCGGAGTGACGGTCTCACTGGTCGCGATGCGACTCTTCGGGGCCAGCGCGGCGGTCGCCGCCGTCAGTGTGATCGGCACCGGCCTGTTCGGCATGGGCATGGCGCCGTCGATCCAGCACCGGGTGGTCAGCCTCGCGGGCGCGGGTGCGCCGCTTGCCTCGTCGCTTCCCGCCTCGGCGGTCAACGCCGGCATCGCGGTCGGCTCGTTGGCCGGCGGCGTCGCGATCGATGCCCGTGGCGTTCCTGCCGTGGTCGTCACCGGAGCGGTCATCGGTGCGCTCGCCGTCGTCGCCGCCTGGGCCACCGGCTCCATCAGCCCCGCGGACGACCACACCTCCGCCCAGCCCGCCACCCTTCGCTAGTCATCCACCCCTGACGAGAGGAACTCCTGATGAACAGCACCTCCAGCCGCCAGCCCGCGGTCGTTGACACCGCCGAGTTCACGGTCCGGCGCACCATCCGGATCGCCGCGCCCGTCGAGAAGGTGTGGTCCGCGGTGACCGAGCCGCAGCACATCTCCCGGTGGTTCGGCCGGACCGAGCTCGACGGCGCCGGTGCCGGCGCCCGCGGCACGATGACCTTCCCCGAGCGAGGGGCGATCCCGCTCCGGGTCGAGGCGATGGATGCCCCCCGCCTGGTCACCTACCGCTGGAGCAACGACGACGCGCTGGAGCGGTTGCCCGACGAGCTCGACGACGACCGCTCCACGGTGTTCACGTTCACGCTCGAACCGGTCGCCGGCGGCACCCAGCTCACCGTGCTCGAGACCGGGTTCGACCGGACCTCCGACCCGGCCGCCAACCTCGAGAGCCACCGGGGCGGCTGGGAGGCCGAGCTCGACAAGCTGGTCGCCCTGCTCGAGTCCGGCTCATGACCGCGACGCTGGTCCCGGTGTTCGCTGCGCTCGGGGACGAGACCCGCTGGGCCGTCCTGACGGCGCTCGGCGAGGGCGACGCCTCGGCGTCGGCCCTGGCCGAGCGGCTGCCGATCAGCCGCCAGGCGATCGCCAAGCACCTCGGCATGCTGCACCAGGTCGGCCTCGTCGAACCGGTTCGCGTGGGCCGCGAGGTGCGATATCGCGTCCTCGGAGCGCAGCTGCGCGCCACCGCCGTCCGACTCGACGCGATCGGCGCCGAGTGGGACCGCCGCCTCGCCGTGATCCGGGAGATCGCCGAGGGCCGGTAGCCGGTGCCAGGCGCGCCCGCGGGCAGTGGAGCGTCAGCGGCGGATCTCGACCAGGAGGATCCAGGCGTTGACGACCGCCCCCACCATCCCGCCGATGAGGCCGAGAGTGACCCACGCGAGCCCGCCGCCCCAGCCGGCGAGCAGGCTGACACCGCCGATGAGGTAGTACACGCTTCCCGGCAGCACCGCGGCCAGCCGCGAGGCCAGCCATGTCCGGTTCCCCCCGGTGTCGAAGGCGCGCCGGCCGGTGATCGCGATGCCGACGCCCAGCGACGCGCCCGTCACGAGGATCTCGGCGGCCAGCCAGGTGGTGGTCTGAGGGACCAAGCCGACGATGCTGACGACCACTGCGGCGAGCAGGAGCAAAATCGTCTGCAGCGCGCGCTCCGGAAGCCCGCGCACGGCGATGATGCGCTCGACGTTGATCGACACCGCGACGAAGACCAGGCCGGCCAGCGCGGCCGCCGCTCCGGCGGAGGCGACGAACAGCTCGTGCCACTGCGTGGCGTCGTACAGCGTCACGCTGCGTGAATATGCCACAGGAGGGCCGCCGCGTCGGCCCCGCCTGGGAGGGTGGTCCCGTGGACGACGACGAGGAGAGGCGACGGGCGGAGCGGGCCGCGCAGGCCGACTACCACGTCGCGGCCCAACAGCGGCGGGAGGCGGCCGAGTCGGTCAAGGCCCAGGTGCTCATCGACCGGTTCGTCGAGCGGGCCGTCGCGGCCCGGCTCCCGACCGAGGAGCTGACCGCCTCCCCGTGGAACGGACACGGGCGTTACCGCACGGACGTCACCGGCTGGTACCTCAAGCGGGACCGCTCGATCGGGGTGAGCCCCGACGGCGGCTACTACGTACTGGTCGTGGCCCCGGAGCGGTTCGGGCGCTGGCGCAGGGTCTCGCTCGCGCCGACCCCGCCGCCGCTCCAGGTGGGCAAGGGCGGCCGCGACGGCGACTCCGTCGCGCTCGACGTCCTGCTCGAGCTGCGCTTCGAGTGGGCGGACGGGCCGGGGTCCTGACCTCGACGGGTATGCGGAGCCGCCGGAATGCCGGAACGCCGGATCGGCGGCGTCGGTCAGGCCGTGCGGTGCACCCGGATGACGCGCCGGCGCAGCCAGGCGCGACGCAGGCCCCCGACGTAGACCACCGTCCGAGCCAGCTCCCAGTGGTCGTACTCGGCGTGCTCGCCGAGGGCCCGTCGGATCTCGGCTCGGGACACCTCGCGGCTGAACGTCAGGACGCGGTACTCGTACTCCACGCCCGACGCGCGACGGGTGGTCGTCTGTGGGTTTGCCATCGTCGCCCATTCTTGCTCACAGCCGATACGGTCGTCGCATGACCGCTGACCCGCGTGCCGCGCTGACCTCCCTCGTGGCCGCTCTTGAACGTCACCTCGAGGTCGCCACCTCCCGCCGTGACCCGGACGACCCGGCGGTCGTGTCGGCGGCCGAGGAGCTGACCGACGCGTTCTTCGACTACGACGAGGCCCTCTTCGAGGTCACCGGGGTGACAACACCGCTCGACGGACCGTACGACGAGGACGACGAGGACGACGACGAGGACGACGACGAGGACGACGACGACGAGGACGACGACGACGACGAGGACGACGACGACGACCTCGAGGACGAAGCGGATCTCGACGACGACGACGATGAGCAGGACGACTTCGACGACGACGAGGTCGACGAGGACGACCTGGACGACGACGAGATCGAGGGCGACGAGATCGAGGGCGAGCTCGAGCCGGACCGCGGCGCGGGCGACCTCAGTCGCTGACCTCGTCCAGCGCCGCGACGATCTCCGGCGGTAGCTCGAGGTCCTCACTGGCCAGGGCGGTCCGCAGCTGGGCCACGGTCCGGCTCCCGACGATGGGCGCGGTCACACCGGGCCGATCCCGCACCCAGGCCAGCGCGACCTCGGTGGCGGACACGCCGAGACCTCCGGCCGCGGTCGACACCGCCTCCGCGACGGCCATCGCCCGGTCGTCCAGCCGCGCCGCCGCGAAACCCGGGAACTGGCGCATCGCCGCCCGCGAGCCACTCGGGACGCCGGACCGGTACTTCCCGCTCAGAACGCCTCCGCCCAGCGGGGAGTAGGGGAGCAACCCGAACCCGAGACCGCTGGCCGCCGAGGCCAGGTCGTCCTCGACGTCGCGGGTCAGCAGCGAGTACTCGACCTCGTTGGCCACCAACGGAACTCGGGCGTTCTCCAGCAGCGAGTAGGCCCTGGCCGCCTGCCAGCCCGAGAAGTTCGAGACACCGACGTAGCGCACCCGACCAGACGTCACCGCATACTCGAGGGCTCCGACCGTCTCGTCGAGCGGCGCCGCGTCGCTCCACGTGTGGACCAGCCAGAGGTCGACGTGATCAATGTCGAGGCGCCGTAGCGAGTCGTCGAGGTGGCTCAACAGCGCCCCGCGCGAAGTGTCGACGACCCGCTCGTCGGGCGTGCGGGTGATGCCGGCCTTGGTGCAGATCGTCACGTCGTCGCGCGCGACGACCTGCCGGACCAGCGCACCGAGGAGCCCTTCGGTGCGCCCGTCGCCGTAGCTGTGCGCGGTGTCGAGGAGGGTGCCGCCGGCCTCGAGGTAGGCCACCAGCAGGTCGCGGCAGCCGTCCTCGTCGACGACGGTGCCCCAGAGCATCGTCCCGAGGCCCAGGCGCGACACGGTGAGCCCGGAGGCCCCGACCCTCCTGCGGCGCATACGAGAACGCTATCCGCCGGTACCGCCCGGAGCGCGATGCCCCGCCCTATACCCTTCGGCGCATGCAGCTCGGGATCAACCTCGGTTACTGGGGCGCGGGGAACGATGCGGACAACCTCGTCACCGCGGTCGAGGCCGACCGTCTCGGGTATGCGGTGGCCTGGGTGGCCGAGGCGTACGGCTCCGACGCGCCGACCGTGCTGGCCTGGATCGGTGCGCAGACCGAGCGGATCGACCTCGGAGCCGCGGTGATGCAGATCCCGGCCCGCACGCCGGCGACGACCGCGATGACCGCCGCCACGATCGACGCCCTCTCCGGCGGCCGGTTCCGGCTCGGGCTGGGGGTGTCCGGCCCGCAGGTCAGCGAGGGCTGGCACGGTGTGCCGTTCGCGGCTCCCCTCGGCCGGACCCGCGAGTACGTCGACATCGTACGGATGGCCTTGCGCCGGGAAACCGTTGCGTACCAAGGCAAGCACTGGCAGCTCCCGATCCCGGACGGTCCCGGGAAGTCACTGAAGCTCACCGTCCATCCCGTGCGGCCGGAGGTGCCGATCTACCTCGCGGCGGTCGGCCCCAAGAACCTCGAGCTGGCTGGTGAGATCGCCGACGGCTGGCTGGCCATCTTCTACAGCCCGGAGCACAGCGGCGACCTGCTGGAGTCGGTTCGGGTGGGACGCCGCCGAGTCGGGAAGGGGAGCGCGGAGGACCCGCTGGAGGGCTTCGACGTCGTGCCGACCGTGCCCGTGGTCGTCGACGACGACGTCGAGCGGGCCGCCCGCGCCATCGCGGGCTACGCCGCCCTCTACATCGGGGGCATGGGCTCACGGGACCAGAACTTCTACAACCAGCTGGCCTGCCGGATGGGCTTCGAGGAGGCCGCGTCCCGGATCCAGGACCTCTACCTCGACGGCAAGCACCGCGACGCGGCGGCCGCGGTGCCGTTCGAGCTCATCGATGCGACCTCGCTCATCGGGCCGCGCGAGCGGATCGCCGAGCGAGTGGGGCGCTATGCGGACGCCGGTGTCACCACGCTGACGGTGTCGGCCTACACCCGACACATCGACGAGCGGCTGGACATGGTCCGGATGATGGCCGAGCTGGTCGGCTAGAGACGGTTCTCAGCAAACCCTCATCCGCGGTCGGCTACGGTTGCGCCCCGTGTCCGACCTCAGCTACGTCCAGTCCGTCGTCCTCGGGGTCGTCGAGGGGCTGACCGAGTTCCTGCCGGTCTCGTCCACCGCGCATCTGACCATCACCGAGAAGCTGATGGGGCTGCAGGTCGACGCACCGGAGGTCACCGCCTACACCGCGATCATCCAGCTCGGTGCGATCGCCGCGACCCTCGTGTACTTCTTCCGCGACATCATCCGGCTGGCCGTCGCGTGGGGACGCGGCCTGGCTGGTGCCGAGGCCCGTCGGAACCACGACTACGCGCTGGCCTGGGCCGTGATCGTGGGGTCGATCCCCGTCGCCGTGGTCGGGTTCGCGTTCAAGAGCGTCATCGCGGGACCACTGCGCAGCCTCTGGGTGATCTCCGCGGCGCTGATCCTCTGGAGCGGCGTGATGTGGCTGGCCGAGACGCGGCACGCCAAGCTGCTGCGCGAGAACGGCGAGCGCGGCGAGGGGACGGTGAGCGTCCGCGACGGGCTGGTCATCGGGCTGGTGCAGTGCTTCTCGCTCATTCCCGGTGTGAGCCGCTCCGGTGCCACGATCTCCGCCGGACTGTTCCGCGGGATCGACCGCGTGACGGCGACGCGGCTATCGTTCTTCCTCTCCATCCCGGCGTTGACGGCCGCCGGGCTCTACGAGGGGGCGACGACCGACATGTCGAACCTCGGCGTGGGGCAGATGGGGCTCGGGATCGTCGTCGCGTTCGTCGTCGCGTATGCATCGATCGCCTGGCTGCTGCGGTTCGTCGCGACGAACACCTTGATGCCGTTCGTGTGGTACCGCGTGGCCCTCGGTGCGGTCTTGGCGGTCACCTTGGCGACCGGCGTCATCACCGCGACCTGAGGGCTGTCGCTCAGAGCCAGCCGGACCGCTTGAACGCGCGGTGCAGCCCCAGGCAGACGGCCACCATGACGGCGAGCACCACGAAGTAGCCGTAGTAGAACTCCGTGTCGCCGACGGCGATCGAGACCTCGAGCTCGGGGATGTAGCGGAAGTTCATGCCGTAGATGCCCGCGACCATGGTCGGAACGGCGGCGATGGCGACCCACGCAGAGATCTTCCGCATGTCGCTGTTCTGGGCGACGCTGATCTGGGCGAGGTAGGCGCCGAGGATGTCCGAGAGCAGCCGGTCGTACGACTCGACGTGGTCGTTGACCTTGAGCAGGTGGTCGCGGACGTCGCGGAAGAACGCCATCACCTCGCTGCCGTCCCGGTCGACGATCGCCCGGTGCGGCTGGACGAACAGCCGCTCCATCGCCTCGGCCAACGGCTGAGAGGCCCGTCGGATCTCCAGGACCTCTCGCTTGAGACGGTAGATCGCCGTCGCGTCGATGTCGCGGGTGCCGCTGAACACCAGCTGCTCGATGTGTTCCAGGTCCTCGTGGATCTCCGTGTCGACGAGGATGTAGTTGTCGACCACCGAGTCCATCACGGCGTGGAGCACGGCCGCCGGCCCGAGGCTGAGGTGCTCGGCGTTCTGCTCCAGGCGGGCCCGCACCCCGGCGAGCGGGTTGGCGTCGCCCCGGCGGACCGTCACGACGAAGCGGTCGCCGAGGAACACCATGACCTCACCCGTCTCCACGTCAGAGGTGTCCTCGACGTAGCGGAGGGTCTTGAGGACGACCAGCAGGCTCCCCTCGTAATGTTCTATCTTCGCCCGCTGGTCGCCCCGGACCGCGTCCTCGACGGCAAGCGGGTGCAGCTGCAGCTCCTGGTTGACGAGCGCGAACTCCGCGTCGGTGGGGTCCTTGAGCCCGATCCAGAGGAACCCGTTGCCCTGGACGCGCAGCTGCTCGAGCTCGTGGCTGAGGTCCTGGCAGACGAGCCGGCGGCCACCCCGGTAGATGGCCTGGTCGACGATCATGCGTCTACTCCACCACCTAGAGTGACCCCGTGCCCACCGTCCTGCTCGTTCGTCACGGGCGGACGGCGGCCAACACGTCCGGCGTGCTGGCCGGCTGGACGCCCGGCATCGGTCTCGACGACCACGGCCGGACCCAGGTAGAGGCCCTGGGCGACCGGATCGCGAGCGCCGGGGTGAGTGTCTGTCGGGTGGTCTCCTCGCCGCTGCAGCGGTGCCAGGAGACGGCGGCGATCGTGGTCGCCAAGGCGGCCGACGGCATACCGGTCGAGGCCGACGACCGGCTCGGGGAGGCGCGCTACGGGTCGTGGACCGGTCGCCAGCTGGGGGAGCTGGCCAAGGAAGAGCTCTGGCGGACCGTCCAGGACCAGCCGTCCGCGGTGCGCTTCCCGGACAGCGACGAGTACCCCGGTGAGTCGATGGCCCAGATGCAGGCCCGCGCCTTGGACGCCATGCGCAGCCTGGACGCCGAGGTCGAGAAGTCGCACGGTGCCCACGCGGTGTGGGTCGCGGTGTCGCACGGCGACGTCATCAAGGCGATCCTCGCCGACGCGGCGGGCGCGCACCTCGACCAGTTCCAGCGCATCCAGGTCGACCCGGCCTCGGTGTCGGTGGTCCGCTACACCGCCCGGCGGCCGTTCCTCTTGCGCAGCAACGACACCGGCGGCGACCTCGGCGCGTTCAAACCGCCGCCGCCGAAGCCCGATGCGGAGGGGACGCCGGCCGACGCCGCCCCGGCGGGGGTGGACCCGGGCGACGCCGCGGTCGGTGGCGGCGCGGGTTAGGTTGTTCGTATGCCCGTGCACGACTTCGACCCGCCGGACCGGTTCGTCGTCGGCACCGTCGGACCGCCCGGGCAACGGACGTTCTTCCTTCAGGCCCTGAGCGGTCGGCGGCTCGTCTCGATGTCCTGCGAGAAGGAGCAGGTCCAGATCCTGGCCGACCGCGTCAACGACGTCCTGGACCAGTTCGCCGGCGAGGCCGCGACGAGCAGTCCCGAGGACAACGATCCGTTGGCGACGCCGATCGAGGACGAGTTCCGGGTCGCGACCCTCTCGCTGGCGTGGGACCCGAGCCGGGCGGTGGTCGTCATCGAGGCCTTCGACGCGGATATCCCCGAGCCGGGGGAGGATGAAGAGGAGGCCACCGACGTACCCGAGGAGTTCCTCGAGTCGATGGCGTCGCGGCAGTCGGTCCGCGTCGTGCTGAGCCCGCCGCAGGCCCGCTCCTTCGTGCGGCGCGCCCGGGCCCTGGTGTCGGCCGGCCGGCCGCCGTGCCCGTTCTGCGGCGGACCGCTGGACCCCACCGGTCACATCTGCCCGCGGTCCAACGGCTACAAGCGCTGAGCCATGGACGGCCCACGGTCGGCCGCGGAGGTCGAGCTGGTCGTCGAGGCGCTGACCCACGGCGACCTCGAGGTGGTCGGTCAGATCACCGACTCGTCCAACATCGCCCTGCTGTGCGAGGTGCGAGGGGACGCCGTCGCCGAGGCGGCTGAGGCCACCGGGGCGCCGGTCCACGTGATCTACAAGCCGGTACGCGGCGAGCGGCCGCTGTGGGACTTTCCCGACGGGACGCTGGCCGGGCGCGAGGTGGCGACGTTCGTCGTGTCGAGAGCGGCCGGCTGGGACGTCGTGCCGCCCACCGTCCTGCGCGACGGTGCGCTGGGGGAGGGGTCGGTCCAGCTATGGATCGGCGACCCGTTCACGCCGTCGACCAACGGGCGGCCGGTCGACATCTGTGCACCGCGCAAGGTGCCCGACGGGTGGCTCTCGGTCGTCGACGGTGAGATCAGCGGCGGCCGAGCGGTGAGCGTCATCCACGAGAACCGCGACGACGTGCGCGATGTGGCGGTCCTCGATGCGGTGGTCAACAACGGCGACCGCAAGGGCTCGCACCTGCAGCGCGACCGGGTCGGGGCGCTCTGGGGGTTCGACCACGGGGTGACCTTCAGCTCCGACCCGAAGCTGCGGACCGTGCTGTGGGGATGGGCGGGCGACCCACTGCGCGACGTCGACGTGGCGCGGCTGGAACGGCTGCAGGAGCTGCTCGACGACCCCACGTCGATGGTGAGCACCGACCTCGGCCGGCTGCTGCCGCGGGACGATGTCCGAGCCCTCGTGCGACGGACGACCAAGCTGCTGCGGTCCCGGCGCCACCCTCGTCCGAGCGGCGGCTGGCCCGCCATCCCCTGGCCCGCGCTCTGACCCGCGTGAACATCTGCGCACGTGGTGGCGTATCGACGCCTGATGTCCGGTATGTCGGAAAACATGTCACCACGTGCGCGATTGTCGGCGGGCAGGCGCACGGACGGTTTGGGGCTGGGCGGGCCCGGGGCGGTCGCTCGTCTAGGCTCACGCCGTGATCTCGTGGCCGTCGCCGTTCCTGCCCGCGGTACCGGGAACCGGTGGCCCACTCCGCGTCCACGACACGGCCAGCGGTGAGGCGCACGAGATCGCGCCCACGGGGCCGGCGACGATGTACGTCTGCGGCATCACGCCCTACGACGCGACGCATATCGGCCACGCCGCCACCTACGTCACCTTCGACATCGTGGGCCGCACGCTGCGCGACGCCGGCCACGACGTCGTCTACGTGCAGAACGTCACCGACATCGACGACCCGCTCCTCGAACGCGCCACGCGCGACGGCAGGGACTGGGCCGACCTGGCCCGCGAGGAGACCGCCCTCTTCGCCGAGGACATGACCGCGCTCCAGGTCATCGCGCCCGACCACTTCCTCGGCGCCGTGGAGTCGATCCCGTTGATCGTCAAGGCGGTCGAGGCGCTCGAGGCGAACGGCACCGCATACCGGCTCGCCGCCCCCGAGGGCGGCGACGACGTCTACTTCGACGCTACGGCGCAGCCGCGGTTCGGGGACGTCTCGCACCTCACCCACGACGAGATGCAGGCGGTGTTCGCCGAGCGGGGCGGCGACCCCGACCGCGTGGGCAAGCGGGACGTCCTGGACCCACTGCTCTGGCGGGCCCGCCGCGACGGCGAGCCGTCATGGCCCGGCGGGGGTCTGGGCGACGGACGGCCGGGGTGGCACATCGAGTGCGCGACCATCGCCCAGCAGCACCTGGGGGTGCCGTTCGACCTCCAGGGCGGCGGAACCGACCTGGTCTTCCCCCACCACGAGATGAGCGCCGGCCACGGCGAGGCGCTGACCGGAGCGAAGCACTTCGCCCGGACGTTCGTCCACCAGGCGATGGTCGGGTACGACGGCGAGAAGATGAGCAAGTCCAAAGGCAACCTGGTGCTCGTCTCCGACCTGCGCCGACGCGGGGTCGAGCCGATGGCGATCCGCCTCGCCCTTCTCGCCCACCACTACCGCACCCCGTGGGAGTGGACCGACGGAGTGCTCGCCGAGGCGGCGGACCGGCTCGGCCGGTGGCGGGCGGGGCTGTCGACCAACGGGGGTCCGGACGCGGAGTCGACCGTGGCCGAGGTCCGAGCGCGGCTCGCCGACGACCTCGACACCCCCGGGGCCCTCGCGGCGATCGACGCCTGGGTCGCCCGCTCGCTCGCCGAGGGCGGGACCGTCGAGGGCGCACCGGGCATCGTTGGTCGTACCTGTGACGCCCTGCTCGGCGTCCGCGTATAGGAACGACCGGCGGAGAACAGCTCAGCTCGGCGGAGTGCCCTCGTCGCCGCGTCGGCGTAGGTAGCGCTCGAACTCCCGGGCGATCGCGTCGCCACTGGCCTCGGGGAGGTCGGCGGTGTCGGTCGACTCTTCGAGCGACTGGACGTACTCGGCCACCTCGTCGTCGGACTCCGCCAGCTCGTTGACGCCGCGCTCCCAGGCCCGCGCCGACTCCGGCAGGTCCCCGAAGGGGATGGTCACGTTGAACAGCGACTCGATCTTGCCGAGCAGACCGAGCGTGGCCTTCGGCGAGGGTGAGCTCCCGGCGTAATGAGGCACCGCTGCCCAGCAGCTGAGCGACGGCACCCCGGCTCGATGGGCGGCGTCCGAGATCACGCCGACGATGCCGGTCGGGCCCTCGTAGGCACTCGGCTCGAGGTCGAGCCGAGCGATGACGTCCTCGTCGTCGGACGTGGCCGTGATCGGGATGGGCCGGGTATGCGGAACGTCGGCGAGCAGCGCGCCGAGGGTCACGAACGTGGAGACGCCGAGCCGCTCGGCGTACTCGAGCAGCTCGATGGTGAATGCGCGCCATCGGGTCGACGGCTCGATGCCCTCGACGAGAACGACGTCACGAGAGCCGAACGCGGTCTCCCGGGCCACCAGGATCCGGGTGGTGGGCCACACGATCCGCCGCTGCCCGTCGTCGCGCATCACCTTCGGGCGGTTGACCTGGAAGTCGTAGTAGTCCTCCGGGTCCAGCGCGGCGATCGCCTCGGCGTCCCAGACGGCCGCGAGGTGCTCGACCGCCGACGAGGCGGCCTCGCCCGCGTCGTTCCAGCCCTCGAAGGCGGCGATGAGCACCGGATCGTGCAGCGGGGGCACGTCCTCGAACTCGAGCAAGGAGCCTCCATCGGTGGTTCGGGGTCGAGCGGCGTGGCCGCGTCGTGGTCACCACCCTATGCTCCTGCCGCCGGACCGCGGCCCGACCGGGACTGCGCCGCGCCTAGACTTCCCGGTCGTGACGTCCACCGAGCCGGCGACCCGGGCGACCTTGCCCGCGGCGGTGCTCTGGGACATGGACGGAACGCTCATCGACAGCGAGCCCTACTGGATCGCCGAGGAGCATGCGCTCGTCGAGTCGTTCGGCGGGACGTGGACGGACGCGCACGCGCACGCTCTCGTCGGCAACCCCCTCGAGGTCTCGGCGCAGTACATCATCGACCACTCACCGGTCGAGGCCGACGTGGTGCAGGTCGTGGACACCCTGATGTACGGGGTGATGGACCGAGTCCGGGACCAGGTGCCGTGGCGTCCGGGCGCGCTCGAGCTGCTCACCGCCCTGCACGCCGCCGGAGTTCCGAACGCCTTGGTGACGATGTCGTGGCGCCCGCTCACGGACCTGGTGGTCTCGCTCGTCCCGACCGGGGTGTTCGACGTCGTCGTCACGGGTGACGCCGTCGGCCACGGCAAGCCGCATCCTGAGCCCTACCTCACCGCGGCGCGGCTCCTCGGCGTCGAGGCCGCGAACTGCGTCGCGATCGAGGACTCTCCGGCCGGAGTGGCCTCCGCCGTGGCCGCGGGCGTGCCGACCATCGCCGTCCCGCACGTCGTCCCCGTGCCGCAGATGGCGGGCGCGGTCCAGCTGCCCTCGCTGCGCGGCGTCGGACCGGCGGACCTCTTGCCGGCGGTCTCGGCGGCTCGGCGACCCGCCCGCTGAGGCGTCCTCGCTGGTTCGGCGGCCTACTCCTCCGCGGGGTCGACGCGACCGGTCTCCACGGGGTCGACCGCCAGGAGCGACGCTCGCTCCGGCAGCGGCGGTGGCGTGCCACCCCACGCGGGGCAGATGGCGCGGTGGTCGCACCAGTCGCAGAGCTTGGACGGGGACGGCCGCCAGTCGCCAGTGGTGGCGGCCCGTTCGATGGCGGTCCAGAGCGCCTTGACCTTGCGTTCGGTGGCGAGCAGGTCGGCCTCGTCGGGGGAGTAGCGCAGCAGCTCTCGGTTGCCGAGGTAGACCAGCTGGAGCATGGTCGGGACGACCCCGCGCATCCGCCACAGCACCAGCGCGTAGAACCGCATCTGGAACAGGGCCTTGGCCTCGAAGTACTCCGACGGCGAGCGCCCGGTCTTGTAGTCGACGACCCGCATGGCGCCGTCCGGCGCGACGTCGAGCCGGTCCACGTAGCCGCGCAGCGTGAGGCCGCCGACGTCGGCCTCGACGTAGAGCTCGCGTTCCGCCGGCTCCAGGCGGGTGGGGTCCTCGAGCGTGAACCACGTGTCCACCAGCCTGGCGGCGTCGGCGAACCAGGACGCCCGGTCGGGAGCGTCGAGCCCGTCGTCGGAGATCAGGGTGGCCAGCTCGGGCTCCTCCTCGACCAGGCGCGCCCACTCCGGGCCGAGCAGCTCGACGGCGCGCTCCGGGGTGCGGTCGTTGGCAGGCAGGTCGAAGAGCCGCTCCAGTACGGCGTGGACGAGAGTGCCGCGCGCGGCAGCGGGGCTCGGGGGGCTCGGCAGCCGGTCGATGACCCGGAATCGGTAGAGCAGCGGGCACGTCATGAAGTCGGCCGCCCGGCTCGGGGACAGGGCCGCCGTCCGCTGCGGCAGCGGCTCCCGTCGCCTCGGCGGCGCGGTCTGGACGGCGGTGCTCATGTCCCGGACTGTAGAACGTATGTCCGACTGGTCGTCGGAGGCGCGCCCGGTCGCGCGGCGGACGCGGGCGACCACCCGTCGGTATGCCTCGCGCCAGCTCACCGGTCGATTCTCGCCGCCGGGCCGGACAGCCCCCGACCCGGTCCACAGCCGAGTGTCAACGGGCCTGTCCCGCGCGGCTCGGCTGCGAGTCGAGCGGCTCGGCTACCGACATGACGCGAGCCAAGCTGCTCGGCTGTGAGCCGAGGCGAACGGCGGGCACCGCTAGCCCTCGGGCACCGAGAGTCGGCCAGGCGCGGGTCAGTCCTCCGGCTGGTACCCCAGGTTCGGACCCAGCCACCGCTCGGCCTCCGCGAGAGACCAGCCCTTGCGCTTCGCATACTCCTCGACCTGGTCCTGACCGAGTCGCCCGACGACGAAGTACTGGGACTGCGGGTGCGAGAAGTACCAGCCGCTGACCGCGGCCCCGGGCCACATGGCCATGGACTCGGTGAGCCGGATGCCTACCCGGCGCTCGACGTCGAGCAGCGACCACAGCGTCTGTTTCTCGGTGTGATCCGGGCAGGCGGGGTAGCCGGGCGCCGGCCGGATGCCGACGTAGCGCTCGGCGAGGACCTCCTCGCTCGAGAGGTGCTCGTCCGGGGCATACCCCCAGAGGTCGCGGCGGACGCGCTCGTGCAGCCGCTCGGCGAACGCTTCGGCGAGCCGGTCGGCCAAGGACTCGAGCAGGATCGCGTTGTAGTCGTCGATGGCGGCCTTGAACTCGGCCACCTTCTCCGGCACCCCGAGCCCCGCCGTCACCGCGAACGCCCCGACGTGGTCGCGTAGCCCGGTCGACGTCGGGGCGACGAAGTCGGACAGCGCCCGGTTCGGGACGCCGTCGCGGTGCTGCCCCTGCTGGCGCAGCGTGCGAAGGGTCGCCACCACGGACTCGCGCGTCTCGTCCGCGTAGACCTCGATGTCGTCGCCCATCGAGTTGGCCGGGAACAGGCCGAGGACGCCGTCGGCCCGCAGCCACTTCTCGTCGGTCAGCCGGTCGAGCATGCGTTGCGCGTCCTGGTAGAGCCGCGTTGCGGCCTCGCCGGATGCCGGGTTGTGCAGGATGTCAGGGAAGCGGCCCTTCATCTCCCACGCGTTGAAGAACGGCCCCCAGTCGATGTAGTCGCGCAGCTCGGCCAACGGGTAGTCGTGCCACGTGCGGACGAACTGGGTGATCTCGTGGCGGCGCACACCGGACTGCCGTTGCAGCAGCTCCTTCTCCTGCTGGGCGATGACGTGCGGGACCGGCGGCCGGTATGCGGACCACTCCACCGGGGTGGCGTTGGCTCGTGCGGTCGCCAGCGGGACCAGCGGCCGGTCGGTGCTCTTGGCCGCGTGCCGGGCCCGCAGCGCGTCATAGTCGGTCTTGACCGTCGCGAGGAGCTTCGGTCGCTGCTCGTCGGAGAGCAGCTGGGACACGACGGGAACGGACCGGGAGGCGTCCTTCACCCAGACGACCGGGCCGTGGTACTTCTCGTCGACCTTGACGGCGGTGTGCGCCCGTGACGTTGTCGCGCCGCCGATGAGCAACGGGATCTCGAACCCCTGACGCTCCATCTCCGAGGCCATCGTCACCATCTCGTCGAGCGACGGGGTGATGAGGCCGGACAGCCCGATCACGTCGGCCCGCTCGCTTCTCGCGGCATCGAGGATCTTCTGCGGAGGCACCATCACGCCGAGGTCGACGACGTCGTAGTTGTTGCACTGCAGCACGACCCCGACGATGTTCTTCCCGATGTCGTGGACGTCGCCCTTGACGGTCGCCATGACGATCTTGCCCTTGGCGCGAGCCGGACCACCGCCATCCGCGGCCTTCTCCGCCTCGATGAACGGGATGAGGTAGGCGACCGACTTCTTCATCACCCGGGCGCTCTTGACCACCTGCGGCAGGAACATCTTCCCCGAGCCGAACAGGTCGCCGACGACGTTCATCCCGTCCATCAGCGGGCCCTCGATGACCTCGATGGTGCGGCCGCCGCGCGCGACGATGTCCTGGCGCAGCTCCTCGGTGTCGGTCTCGGCGAACTCGTCGATGCCCTTGACCAGCGCGTGCGTGATGCGCTCGCCCACCGGCAGCGTGCGCCACTCCTTGCCGGCGTTGGGGTCGGCCTCCTCGGCCGCCGTGTTGAACCGTTCCGCGATCTCGAGGAGGCGCTCGGTGGAGTCGCTGCGGCGGTTGAGGATCACGTCCTCGATGCGGTCGCGCAGCTCCGGGTCGAGCTGGTCGTAGACCACCAACGCGCCGGCGTTGACGATGCCCATGTCCATGCCGGCCTGGATGGCGTGGTAGAGGAACACGGCGTGGATCGCCTCGCGGACCGCATTGTTGCCGCGGAACGAGAAGCTGACGTTGGAGACGCCGCCGGAGACCAGGGCGTGCGGCAGGTTCTCCTTGATCCAGCGAGTCGCCTCGATGTAGTCGGTGCCGTAGGCGGCGTGCTCCTCGATGCCGGTGGCGACCGCGAAGATGTTGGGGTCGATGATGACGTCCTCGGCGGGGTAGCCCACCTCGTCGACGAGGATGTCGTACGCGCGCCGCGAGATCACCTGCCGTCGGGCGAGGCTGTCGGCCTGACCCTCCTCGTCGAAGGCCATCACGACGATCGCCGCGCCGTACTTGCGGCACAGCCGCGCGTGCTCGACGAAGGCCTCGACGCCCTCCTTCATCGAGATGGAGTTGACGATCGGCTTGCCCTGCACACACTTCAGGCCGGCCTCGATGACCTCCCACTTGCTGGAGTCGATCATCAGGGGGACCCGGGAGATGTCGGGCTCGCTCGCGACGAGCTTGACGAAGCGGTCCATCGCCTCGACGCCGTCGATCATCCCCTCGTCCATGTTGATGTCGATGACCTGCGCGCCGGCCTCGACCTGCTGGCGGGCGACGTTGAGGGCGGTGGGGTAGTCGCCCTCCTTGATGAGCCGTCGGAACCGGGCGCTGCCGGTGATGTTGGTCCGCTCACCGACGTTGACGAAGAGCGACTCCTCGGTGATGTTCAACGGCTCGAGCCCGGAGAGGCGGAGGGCGGGCACGACCTCCGCCGGGACGTGGGGAGCCTTGCCGTCCACCGCCTTGCTGAACATGGCGATGTGGTCCGGCGTGGTGCCGCAACAGCCGCCGACGATGTTGACCAGGCCGCTCCCGGCGAACTCCTCCATGATCGCGGACATCTGCTCGGGGGTCTCGTCGTACTCACCGAACGCGTTGGGCAGTCCCGCGTTGGGGTAGCAGGACACGAAACAGTCGGCGATTCGGGCGATCTCGGCGAGGTAGGGCCGGATCTCGTCGGCGCCGAGCGCGCAGTTGAGGCCGACCGCGAGCGGGCGCGAGTGCCGGATCGAGTTGTAGAACGCCTCGGTGACCTGTCCCGACAGGGTGCGACCGGACGCGTCGGTGATGGTGCCCGAGATGATGACCGGCCAGCGGCGCGCGTACTCCTCGAACAGGGTCTCGCAGGCGAAGATCGCGGCCTTGGCGTTGAGGGTGTCGAAGATGGTCTCGATGAGGAGCAGGTCGGCACCGCCCTCGACGAGGCCCCGCGCCTGCTCGAGGTAGGCGGCGACGAGCTGGTCGTAGGTGATGTTGCGCTTGCCCGGGTCGTCGACGTCGGGCGAGATCGACGCCGTGCTGTTCGTCGGGCCGAGGGCGCCGGCGACGTAGCGGGGGCGGTCGGGCGTGCGTTCGGTCATGGCGTCGCACTCGGCGCGGGCGATCCGGGCCGCGGCGAGGTTCATCTCGTAGGCGAGATCGGCCATGTCGTAGTCGCGCAGGCTGATGGCGTTGGCGTTGAAGGTGTTCGTCTCGACGAGGTCGGCGCCCGCGGCGAGGTACTCGCGATGGATCTCCGCGATGACGTCGGGCGCGGTGAGCACCAGGAGGTCGTTGTTGCCGCGCAGGTCGCTGGGCCAGTCGGCGAACCGCTCGCCGCGGAAGTCCTTCTCGGCCAGCCCGTGCCGCTGGATCATCGTGCCCATCGCGCCGTCGAGCACGAGGATGCGGTCGGCGAGGAGCGTGCGGAGCTCCTCGGTGGCGTCGGGGCGCAGCAGGTCTGTTGTGGTCACGGTGGCCTTCACGAAGTCTGGTCGAGCGACCTCCCAGTATGACGGGGGAGGCACAGCGAGCGCACGGAGGTATCACATCCGATGACGTAGTGTCGTCCCTATGACCGCGGGCCCCGGCACCACGGCGAGCTACGGCTGGCGGCTCGGGGCGGTCGGCGGCATCCCGGTCTATCTCGGTCGCTCGTGGCCGGTCATCGCCCTGGTGGTCGTCGTGACCTTCGCGCCGAACGTCCAGTCGCCCTCGGGGGAGTACGGCGGGGTCTTCGGGTATGCGGTCGGTATCGCCTACGCGGTGCTGCTGCTGCTCTCGGTTCTCGCGCACGAGGCGGGGCACGCGGTGGTCGCGCGGCGGTTCGGGTTCCGGGTCGACCGGGTGGTGGCCGACCTGTGGGGTGGGCACACCGTCTACGACAGCTCGACGTCGCGGCCGGGCACCAGCGCGGCCATCTCGGTGTCCGGCCCGATCGCCAACCTCGCCGTGGCCGCGGTCGGGTATGCCGCGATGCAGCTCCTCGATGCCGACGGCGTCGTCGGGCTGCTCCTGTTCGCGGTGTCGCTGACGAACGCGTTCGTCGGAGTGTTCAACCTGCTGCCCGGGCTGCCGCTGGACGGCGGCTACCTCGTCCACGCGTTGGTGTGGAAGGTGACCGGCGACCGGAACCGAGCGCTGATCGCGGCCGGCTGGCTCGGTCGCGTCGTGACCGTGGTCGTCGTCCTGTGGCTGGTGGGGCGGCCGCTGCTGCTCGGACAGCCGCCGTCGTTGATCACCATCGTCTGGTGCGGCCTGATCGGCGCGTTCCTCTGGATGGGGGCGACGAACGCGATCCGGGCGGGCCAGTCGCGGCGCGTCATCGAGCGGGTGCCGCTGGCCCGGGTGCTCCGGCCGGCGCTGGTCGTCGGGGTCGCCGACTCGGTCGCCTCGGTCCTGGCCCGGGTGGACGGCGCGGCGTCGGGCGGTCGGTACCAGGACGGCCGGCCAGTGCCGAGTGGCCCCGGCTTCGTCGCGCCGGTCGTGGTCGCCGTCGGCCGCGCGGGCGAGGTGCTGGGCATCGTCGAGCTCGACGCCGCTCGTGGTGTCGACAGCGCCCGGCAGGGGCAGGTTCCCGTCGAGGCCGTCGTGGGGCGTCAACCGGACGGCTGGGTGGTGGTCGTCGACTCACGCGACGGCGACGTTTCCAGCCTGGTCAACGCCGTGGCGACCGGGGGACCCGCGGCTCCGCACACCCTGCTCGCGGTGACGCCGGCGGGTGAGGTGCTGGGGACGGTCACCCTGGCCGACCTGTCGGCGGCGTTCTCGCACTGACCGCGGGGGGCGGTCGCGCCGGGCGCGGGCGCCGCCGCAGCCTGCGGTTCGGGCAGGTTGGGGACGACGCGGGTAGGGACGTACGTGCCCGCGGCGTGACGATGGTGCCCGAACCCGTGACGGAGCTCGGCGCGCCCCTGTTGTCCACATGGTGGGTGCTGTTCGTCCCGTCGTCCACAGGGGCGTGGGACGCGCTGGCGTCTGGATGGGCCGCGGCCTTGGCTGGGGTCATGGCGAGGAAACAGGCACTGGCAGAGGCGGTTCCGGACGCGATGCCCGGGATCGTCGGAGTGAACGAGGTCCGGCTGGTCGGGCGGGTAAGTGGGCCGCCCGAGTCCAAGGAGCTGCCCAGCGGCGACACCGTGGTCCAGCTGCGCGTGGTGGTCGGGCGGCCACCGTCGGAGCGCAAGACCCAGGTCGACACCATCGACGTGTCCTGCTGGACGGCATCGGCCCGGCGCGCGGCGCTCCGGCAGCACGAGGGCGATCTGGTCGAGGTGTCGGGGGCACTGCGGCGGCGGTTCTTCCGTGCGGGCGCCACGACGCAGAGCCGCTACGACGTCGAGGCGGCGACCGTGCGGCGACACCAGGGCTGACCGGGGCGACGAGCTCAGCGGCCTTGGGGCACCAGGGAAGACACGGCGGGCTCAACGGACTCGGCGCACTCCGGGCACGCTCGGCGCACTCGGGGCACTCGGCGCACTCCGCGACAGTCGGAGCACGAGCGCGACCGTAGACTCACCGCTCGTGGTCGCGGCTGAGGATGAGGGTGAGGCTCCGGCGTCGGAGTCCGGCGCCACCCCAGCGCCGCGGGGCGGGCATGCGGGGCGCGGACCGTTCGAGGTCGGCGACCGGGTCCAGCTGACTGACCCCAAGGGTCGGCTCCACACCATCACGCTCGAAGCCGGGCGCGAGTTCCACACCCACGCCGGCCGGCTCTCCCACGACGCCCTCATCGGCTCGCCCGACGGCTCCGTCGTCGCGAACTCGTCCGGCACCGAGTACCTCGCCCTGCGGCCGCTCCTCGCCGACTACGTCATGTCCATGCCCCGCGGGGCGGCCGTGGTCTACCCCAAGGACTCGGCCCAGATCGTCACGATGGCCGACATCTTCCCCGGCGCCCACGTCGTCGAGGCCGGGGTCGGGTCGGGCGCGCTGAGCATGTCGCTGCTGCGCGCCATCGGCGACGAGGGCGAGCTCGTGTCGTTCGAGCGCCGCGAGGACTTCGCCGACATCGCCCGCGGCAACGCCCGCGCCTTCTTCGGACGTGAGCATCCGGCGTGGCGGGTCGTCGTGGGCGACCTCGTCGAGTCCCTGCCGACCGCCGTCGAGGCCGGCACCGTCGACCGGGTGGTCCTCGACATGCTCGCGCCCTGGGAGTGCCTCGACGCGGTGGCCGACGCGATGCTGCCCGGTGGCGTGTTGATCTGCTACGTCGCGACGACGACCCAGCTCTCCCGGGTGGCCGAGGCGATCCGCGGCCACGGCGGGTTCACCGAGCCCAACGCCTGGGAGTCCCTCGTCCGCGGCTGGCACCTCGAGGGCCTGGCGGTGCGGCCCGAGCACCGGATGCACGGGCATACCGGCTTCCTGGTCACCACCCGCCGGCTGGCGCCGGGAGTCACCCCGCCGCAGCGGACCCGCCGTCCTGCGAAGGGCTCTACCGTCGAGGCCGCCGACGCCGCCGACGAGACCGAATGGGACCCCGCCGACCTCGGCGAGCGTCCAGTATCTGAGAAGAAGGTCCGACGCGTACGCCGGACTGTGACTCAAACCTCCGAGCAGTAGGCGAAACGGCGAGTTAGGGTCGATTCAGGAGACCGATCCGAGAGCCGTCAGGAGGTGCCGAGATGTCAGACCTCACCCCCCGCGAGCCCGAGGACGTGCACGCACACCACGACCAGTCGGACCCGTTCGAGAGAGCCGTGCCGCCCGACCTCTCCGCGGAGGTGTCCCGGCAGCGGGACCTCCTGCGCGACGAGGTCCGCGACCTGCGCGAGCAGCTACGGCACAGCCCGACCCGGGCCCGCGAGCTGGAGAACCGCGTCCTCCAGCTGCAGACGTCGCTCGCCACGCTCTCCACCCAGAACGAGCGGCTGGTGCGAACCCTCAAGGAGGCTCGCGAGCAGATCGTCACGCTGAAGTCGGAGGTGGACCGGCTGGCCCAGCCGCCGAGCGCCTACGGGCTGATCCTGGAGTCCTACGACGACGCGACCGTCGACATCCTCACCAGCGGCCGCAAGATGCGGGTCGCCGTCAGCCCGACCGTCGACCCGGGCACGCTGAGCGCCGGCCGCGAGGTCATGCTCAACGAGGCGCTCAACGTCGTCGCGACCTGCGGCTACGAACGTGTCGGCGAGGTCGTCATGGTCAAGGAGATCCTCGACGACGACCGGATCCTCGTGGTCGCGCACGCCGACGAGGAGCGGGTATGCCGGCGGGCCGACTCCCTCGAGGGACAGCTGGTCCGCGTCGGTGACGCGCTCATGCTCGACCCCCGGTCCGGGTTCGTCTACGAGCGGATCCCGAAGGCCGAGGTCCAGGACCTCGTCCTCGAGGAGGTCCCGGACATCGCCTACGAGGACATCGGCGGTCTGTCCGGGCAGATCGAGCAGATCCGCGACGCGGTCGAGCTGCCCTACCTGCACCCCGAGCTGTTCAAGGAGCACCAGCTGCGGCCCCCGAAGGGCGTGCTGCTCTACGGCCCGCCCGGCTGCGGCAAGACCCTCATCGCCAAGGCGGTCGCCGCCTCGCTGGCCAAGAAGGTGGCCGAGCGCACCGGCGTCGAGCTGGAGAAGAGCTACTTCCTCAACATCAAGGGCCCGGAGCTGCTGAACAAGTACGTCGGCGAGACGGAGCGCCACATCCGGGTGATCTTCCAGCGGGCCCGCGAGAAGGCCTCGGACGGCACGCCGGTCGTCGTGTTCTTCGACGAGATGGACTCGCTGTTCCGCACCCGCGGGTCCGGCGTCTCCAGCGACGTCGAGACGACGATCGTCCCGCAGCTGCTGTCCGAGATCGACGGCGTGGAGCGGCTGGAGAACGTCATCGTCATCGGGGCCTCCAACCGCGAGGACATGATCGACCCCGCGATCCTGCGGCCAGGACGCCTCGACGTGAAGATCAAGATCGAGCGCCCCGACGCCGAGAGCGCCCGCGACATCTTCAGCAAGTACCTCGTCGAGGGGCTGCCGCTGCACGAGCACGACCTGGCCGAGAACGGCGGCAGCCGGGAGGCGACCGTCGAGGGGATGATCCAGGCGACCGTCGAGCGGATGTACTCCGAGATCGACGAGAACCGGTTCCTCGAGGTCACCTACGCCGGCGGCGACAAGGAGATCCTCTACTTCAAGGACTTCAACTCCGGCGCGATGATCGAGAACATCGTCGACCGGGCCAAGAAGATGGCGATCAAGGACTTCCTGACGATCGGCCAGAAGGGGATCCGGGTCGAGCACCTGCTCGCCTCGTGCGTGGACGAGTTCAAGGAGAACGAGGACCTGCCCAACACGACCAACCCGGACGACTGGGCCCGCATCTCCGGCAAGAAGGGCGAGCGGATCGTCTACATCCGCACGCTCATCAACGGCAAGGACGGCACCGAGCCGGGCCGGTCGATCCACAACGTCGCCAACACCGGGCAGTACCTGTAGACCCCTAGCCGCGACCCACCCGCACGGCCACCGCTCGCCAGCCGAGCAGCAGCGCGGCCAGGACGAGCGTGGCCACGAGGACGAAGGACGGCGCCGTGCCCTGACCGGTGACGGCGCGCAGGAACATGCCCACGACGACGGTGCTGACCACGACGCTGATCGCCGTACCCACGTCGACGGCCCAGCGGTGGGAGAGCGTGCGAACGAGGGCCCAGCCGACGGCCAGTCCGACGAGGAACGGCCACGCGGTGGCCAGCACGCCGACGACGGCGTTCCCTTCGTCATGACTCGCCCGGCCGACCGCCGCGAAGACGAGCACGAACACGACGTCGATGCCGAACGCGACGCCGACCGGCATACGGGAACCCGCCCGTGACGACGTCAACGGGCCGCGCTAGTCAGAAGGGGAGCCGCGGCTGCGGCGGCGCGTGGGTCGGGTCGACGCCCTCGAAGAGCGACGACACCGAGCGACCGTGGTGGATCCGGGAGATCGCCTCGGCGAACAGCCCCGCCACCGAGCGGACCTGCAGGTCGGGCCAGCCCTCGGGCCTGGGCACCGTGTCGGTCGTGACGACCTCGGTGATCATCGGGTGGGTGCTGAGCCGCTCGACCGCGGGGCCGGCGAACAGGCCGTGCGTGCAGGTCACCGACGCCTCGGTGCAGCCGACGTCCTTGAGCCGCTCCAGCAGCTCGATGATCGAGCCCCCCGTCGCGATCTCGTCGTCGAGAATGATGGCCCGCTTGCCGGCGACGTCGCCGACGATCGCGTCGATGACGACCTTGTCGTCGGAGAGGCGCTGCTTGCTGCCGGCGGCGACGGGCAGGCCTAGCAGCCGCGCGAACAGCGTCGCGGTCTTGGCGTTTCCGAGGTCGGGGGAGACGACGACGGTGTCGGTGAGGTCGCGGCCGCGGTAGTGGTCGGCGAGGACCCCGATCGCGGTCAGGTGGTCGACGGGGACCGAGAAGAACCCGTGCACCTGCGGCGCGTGCAGCGCCATGGTCAGCACCCGGTCGGCGCCCGCCGTGACGAGCATGTCGGCGACCAGACGGCCACCCAGCGAGATGCGCGAGGCGTCCTTCTTGTCGGAGCGGGCGTAGGCGTAGTGCGGCATGACCACCGTGATCTGGGCGGCGGAGGCGCCCCGGGCCGCGTCGCACATGAGCAGCAGCTCCATGAGGTGCTCCTGCGTCGGCGGCACCAGCGGCTGGATGATGTAGACGTCCTGCTGCCGGCAGTTCTCCAGCAGCTGCACCTGGAGGCAGTCGTTGCTGAACCGCTTGATGTCGACGGGGGAACGGCGGACGCCGAGGTGACCACAGATCCGGTCGGCCAACTGAGGGTGGGCGGTACCGGAGAACACCACGACGTCGTTCACGGGCGGCCTTCCGAGGGCGGCGGCGGTTCCACGGCCCACTGTACGGGAGGGGTCCGGCCGGCATGCGGGTGAGGTCCGGCGCGTTCGGAATCCTGGCGACGACTCACGCGCCTCCAGGCCCACCAGCCCCAGGAGTATGCGACCGCGCCGCCGCACGTGGTCCCCAGCCCTTCCTCGCTCACCGGGCGAGAGGCCAGCTTCGGCCGTTCTGGGGTGGCCCATAGCGGCCAAAGGTGGCCTCTCGGCGAACCGAGGGCGGGTCGGCGCCCGGTCGGCGCCGGGGCAGTGTGACGGTGGGTGGCACAGACGCCGCACATAGGCTGACGGCATGAGCGTCCGCCGCGTGATGGGGATCGAGACGGAGTACGGCATCTCCGTTCCCGGTGATCCCGCGGCCAACCCGATGATTCTCAGCGGTCATGTCGTCAACGCGTATGCGAGTGCTCACGGGGTGCGGTCGGGACGCGCCTCCTGGGACTACGCCGACGAGGCGCCGCTGCGCGACGCCCGGGGGTTCGAGATCAGCCGTGCGCTGGCCGACCCGGGCCAGCTGACCGACGTCGAGGACCCGACCCTGGCCAACGTCGTCCTGACCAACGGTGCCCGTCTCTACGTCGACCACGCGCACCCGGAGTACTCCTCACCGGAGGTGACCAACCCGCGGGCCGCCGTCACGTGGGACCGCGCCGGCGAGCTGATCATGCTCGAGGCGGTCCGCCGCCTCCAGAATCGTCCCGGCCTGCCCGGCGTGAACCTCTACAAGAACAACACCGACGGCAAGGGTGCCTCCTACGGCACGCACGAGAACTACCTCATGCGCCGGGAGACCCCGTTCGCCGACATCGTGCGCCACCTCGTGCCGTTCTTCGTAGTGCGCCAGGTCATCACCGGCTCCGGACGGGTCGGGATCGGCCAGGACTCGCGGACGCCCGGGTTCCAGCTGAGCCAGCGGGCCGACTTCTTCGAGGTCGAGGTCGGCTTGGAGACGACGCTGAAACGGCCGATCATCAACACCCGCGACGAGCCGCACGCGGTCGCCGACCTCTACCGCCGGCTGCACGTCATCATCGGCGACGCCAACCACTGCGACGTCGCCAACCTGCTCAAGCTCGGCATGACGAGCCTCGTACTCGCCCTCATCGAGGACCGGGCCATGACCAAGGACCTCACCCTCGCCAAGCCGGTGGCGACGCTGCACCAGGTCTCGCACGACCCGACGCTGCAGGCCAAGGTCACCCTGCGCGACGGCGGTCAGATGACCGCGCTGGAGCTGCTCTGGGAGTACCACGACGCGGTCGCCGACTACCTGGACGTCCGCGGCCTCGGGGGCGAGTCCGACGACCCGCATACCGCCGAGGTCATGCGCCTGTGGGGTGACGTCCTGCACCGCCTGGAGACCGACCCGTCGACCTGCGCGGCCGACCTCGACTGGGTGGCCAAGCAGCAGGTGCTGGAGGGCTACCGCGAGCGCGACGGCTTGGAGTGGAGCGACCCGCGGCTGCGCGCCATCGACATCCAGTGGAGCGACGTCCGCCCGGAGAAGGGGCTCTTCCGGAGGCTGGCCGACCGCGGCCGGATGACGATGCTCGTCGACGACGCGGCCGTCGAGGCGGCCGTCACCACTCCGCCGGAAGACACCCGTGCGTGGTTCCGCGGCACCTGTCTCGACAAGTGGCCCACCCAGATCGCGGCCGCGTCGTGGGACTCGGTGATCTTCGACGTTCCCGGCCGGCAGGCGCTGCAACGCGTCCCCATGCTCGAGCCGGAGCGCGGCACCAAGGCCCACGTGGGGGCGATCCTCGACCGTAGCCCGGACGTGATCACCCTGCTGCGTGAGCTCGACGCGGCAGCGGGTTAGGTTGGGGCATGGCAACGCAGGAGCACAGCCGCCCGCAGCGGCGTGAAGGGGAGCCCGAGCCGGAGCCTGAAGCCCCGGTCGCACCGGAGGCGAGCGCGCGCAAGGAAGCCCTCGACGACGACATCGACACCGTGCTCGACGAGATCGACGGTGTCCTCGAAGCCAACGCCGAGGAGTTCGTGCGCGGGTTCGTGCAGAAGGGCGGCCAGTGAGCTCGGACGTGTCCTCGGCGGGGCGTTCGGGCCGGTTGCCCCAGGCGTTCACGGTGCCCGGCTCGTCGTCGTTCAGTGAGTTCGTCGGGCAGGTCGCGCCCGAGCTGCTGCCGGCGCGTCGTCCGTTGCCGCCCGGGGCCAGCCTCGAGGCGCCGCACGGGACGACGATCGTCGCGCTCGAGTTCGCCGGCGGCGTCATCATGGCCGGCGACCGTCGCTCGACGATGGGCAACCTCATCGCCAACCGCGACATGGAGAAGGTCTTCGCGGCCGACGAGTACGCCGTCGTCGGCATCGCCGGCACGGCGGGTCTCGCGATCGAGCTGGTCAAGCTCTACCAGGTCGAGCTCGAGCACTACGAGAAGATCGAGGGCACGCTGATGTCCGTCGAGGGCAAGGCGAACCGGCTCGCGAACATGATCCGCGGGCAGCTGGCCATGGCCATGCAGGGGCTCGCCGTGGTCCCGATCTTCGCGGGCTATGACGTGGCCGACGGCAACGGCCGGATCTACTCCTACGACGTGACCGGTGGCTGCTACCGCGAGCACGACCACCACAGCATCGGGTCGGGGTCGCTCTTCGCGCGCGGCTCGATGAAGAAGCTCTGGCGGCCCGGCCTCGATGCCGACGCCGCCGTACGGGTGGCCGTCGAGGGGCTGTACGACGCCGCCGACGACGACTCGGCAACGGGTGGGCCCGACCTCGGACGGCGGATCTGGCCGACGGTCGCCGTCGTCGACCGCGAAGGAGTGCGGTTCGTCTCCGAGGAGAGCCTTGCCGCTGTGGTTGAACAGGTCGTCGCCGACCGCCAGGGCAACCCCGGTGGAAACCCCGGTAACCCGGGAGGTGCGCGATGAGCATGCCGTTCTACGTCTCGCCCGAGCAGCTGATGAAGGACAAGGCGGACTACGCCCGCAAGGGCATCGCCCGCGGCCGTTCGGTCGTCGTCCTCGTCTACGACAAGGGCATCGCGTTCGTCGCGGAGAACCCGCAGAGCCTGCGCAAGATCTCCGAAATCTACGACCGGATCGCGTTCGCCGCGGTCGGGATGTACTACGAGTTCGAGAACCTCCGGGTCGCCGGCATCCGGTATGCCGACCTGCGCGGCTACTCCTACGACCGGTCCGACGTCAGCGCGCGCGGCCTGGCCAACGCCTACGCGCAGACGCTGGGCACGGTGTTCACGCAGGAGCCGAAGCCCTACGAGATCGAGCTGGTGGTGGCGGAGGTCGGGGAGACACCGGAGCAGGACCAGATCTACCGGCTCACCTACGACGGCTCGGTCGCCGACCAGCACGGGTTCGTCGTCATGGGTGGCGCCAGCGCGCAGGCGGAGACCTCGCTGCGCGAGCGCTGGACCCACGGGCTCACCCTCGGCGAGGCACTCCGGCTGGCCGTCGACACCCTCGCGCAGGACCCCAACGGCGGCGCGGCGCGCACCCTGACCGCCGAGCAGCTCGAGGTCGCGGTCCTCGACCGCCAGCGACCCCGACGGACCTTCCGGCGTATCGCCGGCCCCTTGCTGGAGGACCTGCTGAACACCGAGAGCCCGGTCTCGGACGCGCCGATGGTCGACGACGGCCGTCCCGGACACCACGACGTGCTCACCGGAGGCCTGCCGGTCCCGGAGACGCCGGGCACCGACCAGCCGCCACCGGCCGACTCCGACCCCGGCACGGGGGAGAGGACGGACGAGCTGTGACCGCAGCCCTCTACGACGCGCCCGTGACGTCCCTGGGTGGAGCCGAGGCCGACCTGCACGCCTACGAGGGCGAAGTCCTGCTGGTCGTCAACACCGCGTCCAAGTGCGGGCTGACGCCGCAGTACGCCGGCCTGCAGCGGTTGCAGGAGCGGTTCGCCGGTCGTGGGTTCACCGTGCTCGCCTTCCCCTGCAACCAGTTCGGGCAGCAGGAGCCCGGAACGGCCGACGAGATCCGGTCGTTCTGCTCGGATCGGTTCGGGGTCACCTTTCCGATCTTCGACAAGCTCGAGGTCAACGGACCGGGCCGGCATCCCCTGTATGCGTCGCTGACCCAGGTCCCGGACGCGGACGGGGTGGCCGGCGACATCCAGTGGAACTTCGAGAAGTTCCTCGTGGCACCAGGCGGTGGGACGGTGCAGCGGTTCCGGCCGCAGGTGGAGCCCGAGTCTCCGGCCCTGCTCGCCGCGATCGAGGCGCTCCTGCCCGACCAGGGCTGACGTCGGGCTCGTCGCGTCAGCGGCGAGCCCCGGCCTCCTCGTGGTTCGTCTCGTCGGACTCGGCGGCGGGCGACCCGCCGTCGTGGGAGCCGTTGGCTTCGTGGCGGCCGAGCTGCTGGGCCGTCTGACCGTTGTCCGGCGGGGCGAGACGCTGGGTGGGCGGGGTCGCGTCGCCGGTGCTGGACCCGACGGACCGCCCCAGGTCCTGAAGCAGGGCGCCGACCGTGCTGAGCTGCGCGGTGATGCTCTGTCGACGGGCGTCGACGGCCGCCAGCTGGTTCTCGGTGTCGCGCTGGATCCGGTCGACGCTCTCCTGCGCCTGCCGCTCGACCAGGGCGACCTCCTCGAGGGCCAGCTGCTCCACCCGGGCGGAGGCCTGCTGGAGGCGTTCGGTGTGCTTCGAGAGCTGGCCGCCAAAGGCGGCGACCGCATCGGCCTGCGCACGGTGGTCGTCGACGATCGCCTGCGCCTCGGCCTGGCGAGCCTGCGCTTCGCGGGTCGCCGCGTCGACGACCTCCGCAGCGCGGTGACGCGCCTCGTCGATGATGTGGTCCGCGTCGCCGTGCGCCGAGACTCGTAGCTGCTCGGCGTAGCGTTCCGCGTCGGCCCGCACGGCCGCCACCGACGCGTCGGCCTCCTCGACCCGGCGTCGGGCGTCGTCCCGTCCCGCGGCCCGCAGCTCTTCGGCCTCCTCGTTGGCCAGCGCGAGGATCGACCCGATCCGGGCGCCGACGTCAGTGACGGTGGGTGCCCCGGTGGGGGTGGGGTGGCTGTCCGCGTCGCTCAGCCGGGCCTTGGCCGCCTCGAGGTCGCGCTGGGTCGTGGCCAGCTGCTCCTGCATGCGAGTGAGCTCGATCGTACGGTCCGCAGACACGCGCCGCGCGGTCACGACCGAGCTCTGCAGCTCGTCCATGGCGGACTTGACCTGTTCGGGGTCGAAGCCGCGCAGGACGGTCCTGAACTGGAGTTGTTCCGACATGTCCACTCACTCGATTCAGCCTGGTCGCTCGGCGAGGGCGAAGGGGTTGAACGCCGTTACTGTCTTCTCTCGATGCGGGAGAGAGGTGCTGTGCTGGTACAAGTCTCGCGCCGACCGGTCAGCCGCGCACGCCGCTGTCGCGCCGGTCCGTCGTCTTCGCCGGGCGGGGCCGGGGGTCGGCGGCGGGGCGAGCCGGCGGCGATTCAGGCTGGACATTCTCGAGTGCCGGGTCTGGACGCGCGTCCGGACGAGCCGCGACGGAGGCTCCCGACTGGTTGGCGGTCTCGCCTAACGGCCACGACTCCGACGCGGCTGCCTCGCGTCCCACGGCTCGGGCCAGCCGCTCCCGCACCTCCCCGAGCTGGGCGCGCACGCGAGCGCGGTGCTCCAGCGCCTCGTCGCGGATCCGCGCGGCGTCGTCCCGGATCGCCGCAGCGTCGGCACGCGCCTCCGTCACCAGCAGTTCCATCTGGGCCGACGCGCGCTCCTGCACGGTGTCGAGCTCACGGGTGGCTGCGTCGATCTGGGCTTGGAGGGAGACGATGCGCTGTTCATGGGCCGCCGTGGCGGAGGCGAGCTCCCCTTCGGCCTGAGTCTGCCGGTCGGCCAGCTCGGCCACCACACGGTCGTGTTCCTCGGCGTCGGCGCGCTGCTGGGACTCGCGTCGCAATAGAGCGTCGGCGAGGATCCGTTCCGCTTCGGTGTGGGCTGCGGCCGTGATCGCGACCGCAGCGCGCTCCGCCCGCTCACGGACGTCGGTCGCGTAGTGATCGGCCTCCGCGCGGCTCGTGACCGCGGTCGTCTCGGACTCGTCGTGCAGCGCCTGCGCCTCCTCGTGGGCCCGGCTGGTGATCTCCGCCGCCTCGGTGGCTGCGGCATCAAGAATGGTGCTGACGCGCCAGCCCACCGTCTCGAAGGAGTCACGGTCGTTGCGGATTTGGGCGTCGGTCAGAGCCCTCCGGAGCTCCTCCTGCACCCGCTCGGTGGAGCGGACCTTGGCGGTCTGCTCGGCGACCTCACGGGCGGCCTCGTTGAGGGCCGTGTAGAGCTCGTCGAGGACGCGTTCGACCTCGTCCGGGTCGTAGCCGCGCCGGACGGTGCGGAACTCCGGGTAGTACTCCTCGTCCGGGCTGTTCGGTGCGTCAGTCATGGTCGTCGGCCCCAATGGTGTCATCCGCGGACTCAGACTTCAGCCCGAAGACCGGCACGGTCGGCGATATCGGACGCGGGGTCTCGCAGCGAGAGGTCGTCCACATCCTTGGACAGCTCGATATCCTTGGACAGCTCGATGTCCAGCGACCCCAGCAGGTCCACCAACCCACCGAGGTACTGCACGATCTCGTCCCGGGTGCGTGCCTTCTCGTCGAACTGGGCCTGGATGCGCCGACCCTCCTCGTCCGCCTCGCGGCGTGCCGCCTCGACGATCTGCGCCGCGTCCCGTTCCGCCTGCTGCAGTCTCGCCTGAACGGCCGCCTCCGCCTCGCGCTGCGCAGCAGCCTGTTCGGTCGCTTGCATCACGATCGCATCCGCCGCCTCGGCCGCCGCCACCTTCATGCGGGCCGCGTCGGCCTCGGCCTTCCGCCGGACCTCCGCGGCGAGCCGTTCGCTCTCGGCCCGCCGTTGCCCGGCCTCCTCCTCCGCGAGACTGAGGATCGCGCTGACCCGTGCCCCGAGCTGCCCCGACACGGGGTTGGTGCTGCTGTGCTCCTCCGTGGACTGTCGGGCGACCTGGTCGAGGTCCGCCTGCAGCGCAGCCTCCCGTTGCTGGGCCTTGGTCAGCTCGACCGTGCGCTCGGCGGCCGTCCGGCGCGCGATCGTCAGGGAGGTGGTCACCTCGGCGATCGCGGCCGTGACTTGGTCCGGGTCGAAGCCACGAAGCACTGTTCTGAACTGCGGTTGATCGACCATTCCGACCCCTCGATCCGGAGCGACACTCGACAGGCTGACACAGAAGTTCGTCACCGAATGGTCGCTTGGTTGGGGTCACCGATGTGCAGAACCCCCAAAATCGTCAGGACTACGTAGCCCGATCGGGCTACACCCTCACCGCGGCGATGATCGCGAGCTCGTCGGACCGGTCGAGCCCGGCCCTCCGGCCGGTGCGGGCGAGGCCGAGCTCACGCTCCCAGGCGAGGGCGGCCCGGAGCGTCTCGTCGAGCCCGCGGACCTCGAGCCCGGCGGCCTGGGCGGATGTGGTGTCGCGGGCGCTGAACCCGGCCCACTCGGGGTCGGCGAGCCACAAAGCCAGCGACCGCTCGCCCATGAACTCCTCGACACCGGCGGCTCGCAGCGCGTCGTCGGACACCGACACCTCGCTGCCGGTGAACCGGGCCACCTCGCGGGCCCGCGCCAGGACGTCGCCGAGGGCCCGCTGCGGACCGTAGGCGTCGACGGCTCCGGTGACCCCTCGCAGGCCCGCGTCGACGAGCCACGTCGCCAGGTCCTCGACGTCGACGAACTGGGCCGGCCGGTCGGTCCGCTCGGGGACCAGTACCGGGCCGCCGTCCTCCTGAGCGAGCGCATACCGGCCGGGCCAGTAGCCGAACCGGTCACTGCGGTCGCCGTACCCCGCGATCAGCCCGCTGCGGGCGATGAGCACGTCGTCGCCGCGCGCCGACCGGCAGGCCTCCTCGCACGCGACCTTGCCCTCGCCGTAGGTCTCGAGCGCGGCCTCGTCGCCCTCCAGCGCCGGCAGGAGCGGCGTGTCCAGCCCCGCCCCGGGACGTGAGTGGTCCGCATACACCGAGCCCGAGGAGACGAAGACCCAGCGGTCGGAGCGGTCGCTCAGGGCGGCGAGAGCGGAGCGGACCTGGCCGGGCTGCCGGCTGACGTCGACGACCAGGTCCCAGTGGGTGTCGAGGAGCGCGTCGTATCCCTCGGCCCGGTTGCGGTCGCCGGTGACGAGGCGGGCGCCGTCGGGGACGGACCCGCTCTCGCCCCGGGCCAGGCAGGTGACGTCGTGCCCCTGACCCACCGCGTAGCCGGCAACCGCGCCGCCGAGCCACGCCGTACCGCCAAGGATGAGTACTCGCATACCCGCGACAGTGCCAGTGGTGGCTCGCGGACACCTACCAGGTTCGCTGACAGCCGACGAGGAGAAGGAGACCCTGCGGCATACCCTGGGGAGATGGACCGGCGGATCTTCGGGATCGAGAACGAGTACGGCGTCACGTGCACGTTCGACGGCCAGCGCCGCCTCACCCCGGACGAGGTCGCCCGCTACCTGTTCCGCAAGGTCGTCTCGTGGGGCCGGTCGAGCAACGTGTTCCTGGGCAACGGCTCCCGGCTGTACCTCGACGTCGGCTCGCATCCGGAGTATGCGACGCCGGAGTGCGACGACGTGCGGGAGGCGGTGATCCACGACAAGGCGGGGGAGCGGATCATCGAGGGGCTCGTCGAGGACGCCCAGCAGCGGCTGGCCGAGGAGGGCATCCCCGGCGAGATCTATGTGTTCAAGAACAACACCGACTCGGCCGGCAACTCCTACGGCTGCCACGAGAACTACTGCGTCGGGACGCGCGGGGGAGTTCCAGAAGATCTCCGACGTGCTCATCCCGTTCCTCGTGAGCCGTCAGATCACCTGCGGGGCAGGGAAAGTCGTCACCAGCAGCGCCGGCGCGAAGTTCTGCGTGAGCCAGCGGGCCGACCACATCTGGGAGGGCGTCTCGTCGGCGACCACGCGCAGCCGGCCGATCATCAACACCCGCGACGAGCCGCACGCCGACGCCGAGAAGTACCGCCGCCTCCACGTCATCGTCGGCGACTCCAACATGTCGGAGACGACCACCCTCCTCAAGCTGGGCTCCGCCGACCTGGTCCTGCGGATGATCGAGGCCGGCGTCGTCATGCGCGACATGGCCCTGGAGAACCCGATCCGGGCGATCCGCGAGATCAGCCACGACCTCACCGGCCGCAAGGTCGTCCGGCTGGCCAACGGTCGCGAGCTCTCGGCCCTGCAGATCCAGCGGGAGTACTACGAGCGGGCGATGTCCTTCGTCGAGCGCGAGGGGATGACCGCGCCGATCCAGAAGCAGGTCCTCGACCTCTGGGGCCGCACCCTCGACGCGGTCGAGTCCGGCGACCTGTCCCGGGTCGACACCGAGATCGACTGGATCATGAAGTACCGGCTCATCACGCGCTACATCGAGAAGAACGGGTTGTCGCTCTCGGATCCGCGGGTGCTCCAGCTGGACCTCGCCTACCACGACATCAACCGGCGCCGGGGGCTCTTCTACCTGCTCCAGCGCCGGGGCCTTGCCGCCCGGGTCTGCAGCGACATCGAGACGTTCCACGCCAAGGTGCGGCCGCCCCAGACCACGCGCGCGAAGCTCCGCGGCGACTTCATCCGGGCCGCGCAGGAGCACCGCCGCGACTTCACCGTCGACTGGGTGCACCTGAAGCTGAACGACCAGGCCCAGCGCACGGTCCTCTGCAAGGACCCGTTCGCGTCCGAGGACTCGCGGGTGACGAGGCTCATCGACAGCATGTGAGCAGGCTGTGCGCAGCCTGTGGTTGCTGGTCTCGGAGCACAGACGGCGCGGTTACAGTGGCGGGTCCCCGGTTCCCTTCCGAAGGTCCTTCTCGCGTGCGCTTCTCTCGCGCGGCCATCGCCGCTGCCTTGACCTCCCTCGTGCTCGTCCCCGCCCTCGCGGCGTGCGGCTCGGCCGACTCACCGACCGGGTCGGCGACGACCGCAGGCCCGACGGGTGCCGCCACCGCGGCGGCAACCGATCCCGCGCACAAGCCGGTGAACACCCCGGAGAACCTCAAGGTCCTCGACGGCATCACGGTCACCGGCGACGACCCCGCGGTGACGCCGAAGGTGACCATCGCCGCTCCGCCGGTCAACGTGACGGCGACGACGGTGAAGACCCTCAAGGAGGGCACCGGCGACGAGAGCGTCGGGGGCAACAAGGTCACGGTCCGCCAGGCGCTGTTCCTCGGCAAGGACGGCAAGCAGCTGCAGAGCGACTTCGAGAACAAGGACACGCCGTCGTTCATCCTGCAGGGGACCGACACCATCCCGGGGCTCATCACCGCCCTGACCGGGGTCAAGGTCGGCCAGCGGGTCCTCTTCGCGATCCCACCGGCCGAGGCGTTCGGCACCAACGGGCGCGCCGAGGCGGGCATCGGCCCGACCGACGACCTCGTCGTCGTCGCGGACATCCTCGCCGTGGGCAAGGTCCTGACGCAGGCCGAAGGTGCCGCGGTCGCCCCGGTCGCCGGTCAGCCGACCGTGACGTTCGACCCCACCAACGGCCCGACGATCACCGTGCCGAAGACCGCAGCGCCCACCACGCTGGTCAGCCAGAACCTCATCGACGGCACCGGGGCCGAGGTCAAGTCCGGCCAGACGATCACCGTCAACTACACCGGCGTGCTCTGGACCGACGGCAGCGTCTTCGACTCGTCGTGGAGCCGGAAGTCGCCGGCCACGTTCGCCATCGGCACCGGGGGCGTCATCCCCGGCTGGGACAAGGGCCTCGTCGGCAAGAAGGTCGGGTCGCGCGTCCTGCTCATCGTGCCGCCGGCGGACGGCTACGCCGACAAGGCCCAGGGCAAGATCCCCGCGAACTCCACGCTGGTGTTCGTGGTCGACATCCTCGACGCCAGCTAGATCACCCCACGAAGTTCTTCGCTTCGCTCCGACACTTCGCGGGGACCCCGACTAGTTTCGGGAGCATGCCCGCCGACGCCCCGACCATCCTCGCGACGTCCGGAGGACGCGTCGCCGGCCGCCGCACGCCGTGGGAGGTCGGGCCTCTGACGGAGTATGCGGTCGAGCTCGCCGGCGTCACCGGCCGACGTCCGCGGGTCTGCTTCCTCGCGACGGCGATGGGCGACAGCGCGTTCGTGCTCCAGGCGTTCTACGACGCGGCGCGGTTCGCGGGGTTCGAGGCGTCCCACCTGGCGCTGTTCCCGATGCCCAACGTGGCCGACCCGCGAGCCCATCTGCTCGAGCAGGACGTCGTCTGGGTCTGGGGCGGCAGCGTGGCCGGGCTGCTCGCCATGTGGCGGCTGCACGGTCTCGACGACCCCATGCGCGAGGCCTGGGAGGCCGGCGTCGTCCTCACCGGCGTCTCGGCCGGGTCGATCTGCTGGCACGTCGGCGGCCCGACCGACTCGTTCGGCCCGGACCTGCGCCCGGTCACGACCGGACTGGGCTTGCTGCCCTACGGCAACGGCGTGCACTACGACTCCGAGGAACAGCGCCGACCCCTGCTGCACCGCCTGGTCGCCGACGGCACGCTGCCGACCGCTTACGCGACGGACGACGGGGTCGGCCTGCACTACCGGGGGACGGAGCTGGTCGAGGCGCTGACCGAGGTCCCGGACAAGGCCGCATACCGAGTCGAGCGGGGACCGGACGGGGCGGCGGTCGAGACCCGCATCGAACCCCGCCTGCTCTCCTGACGGGCCGGGTGCGCCGGTCGGACCGGCAGTAACGCGCGCCACGCGGCGTGCCGCAGCCGCTCGGTCGGCGTGTCGCCGCCGCTGATGCCCTACTGCCGGTCCGACGGACGTACGGCAGACTTGAGGCATGGCACTCGACCCGGACCGCACCAAGCCCGAGCTCGACTTCCCCGGCGACGCACCGCCCACGGAGCTGGTCGTGGAGGACCTCATCGACGGCACCGGCGACGAGGCGACGCCCGGCCGCACGGTCAGCGCCCACTACGCCGGCTGGGCGTTCTCGACCGGGGAGGAGTTCGACGCGTCGTGGAACCGCGGCGCGCCGCTCGACTTCCCGCTGGGCGCCGGCCGCGTGATCCAGGGCTGGGACCAGGGCATTGCCGGCATGAAGGTCGGCGGTCGGCGCAAGCTCACCATCCCGCCCCACCTGGGCTACGGCGACCGCGGAGCGGGCGGCGCCATCGCCCCCGGAGAGACGCTGATCTTCGTCGTCGACCTCGTGGATGTGCGGTAGATCGAACATCTGTACGCCGTTCCGGTAGCGTCTGCGGAATGAGCGCGCAGCCCACGGCACAGGTGAAAACCGAGCGCCTGCTCAACCTCGTCATCGCGCTGCTGTCGACCCGGATGCCCCTGTCGAAGGCCCGGATCCGGGCGGCGGTCCCGCAGTACCACGGCACCGCCTCCGACGAGGCCTTCGACCGGATGTTCGAGCGCGACAAGGACGAGCTGCGCGAGCTCGGCATCCCGCTCGTGACCTCGGTGATCGACCCGGTCTTCGACGACGAGCTCGGTTACCGCATCGACAAGCGCGAGTATGCGTTGCCGGAGATCTCGTTCGAGCCGGACGAGGTGGCCGCCCTGTCCCTGGCCGCACGGACCTGGACCCGGGCCAGTCTCGCCGGGCCGGCCGCGTCCGGGCTGCGCAAGCTGCGGGCCGCCGGCGTGACGATGGACGACGCCTCGCTCGTGGGGATCGAGCCGGTCGTGAGGACCACCGAGGAGGCGTTCGAGCCGCTCCGGGTAGCGGTCCGCGACCGCCGAGCCGTGACCTTCGGCTACCGCAAGCCGGACGAGGAGAGCGTGACCCGCCGGCTCCAGCCTTGGGGGCTGGCTCAGTGGCACGGGCGCTGGTACCTCACCGGGTTCGACCTCGACCGGGGCGCACCCCGGGTGTTCCGGGTCGGGCGGATCGACACCAGGGTGACCGCGATCGGTCCGACCGGGGCCTACGACATCCCCGAGGACCACGACGCCCGGGTGATGGTCGACTCCACCCAGGTGTCCACCTCGCCGCCGCGGGTGGCCACGCTGCGGGTGCGCGACGGCAGCGGCAACGCACTGCGGCGGCGCGCCCGCACCGGTCCGCCCAGCGGGGACGGGTGGTCGTCGGTCGAGGTGGACTTCCGCGACGTCGACCGGCTGGCCGACGAGGTGGCGGGCTACGGGCCGGAGGTGGTGGCGGTCGCGCCGGCCGACCTCACCGAGGCCGTGGTCCGCCGGCTCCGCGGCGTCGCCGGGGTCGGCGAGCCCGCACCCGAGGAGGAGCTGTGACACCACCGCGGCGCCAGCATGCCGAGTCGGCCACCACCCGCCTGTCGCGTCTGCTCGACATGGTGCCCTGGCTGCTCGCCCACCAGGGCGTACCGCTGGACGAGGCGGCGACGGAGTTCGGTGTGAGCACCGACCAGCTGGTCGCCGACCTCGAGCTGCTCTTCGTCTGCGGCACGCCCGGTGGCATGCCGGACGACCTCATCGAGGCGGACTGGGAGGACGGCAAGGTCTTCCTCGGCAACGCCGACTACATCGCCCGGCCGCTGCGCCTCAGTGTCGACGAGGCCCTGGCCCTGATGGTGGGGCTGCGGGCCCTGGCCACGAGCCCTGGGCTCGTCGAGCACGACGCGGTCGCCCGGGCGCTCAGCAAGCTCGAGGAGGCCACGGGAGCTATCGGCGCGCCCAGCGCGCGGGTCCAGGTCTCGATCGACGACGGCGCGCGGGCGTCCGTCCTGGGGCGGGCCCGCCAGGCCGTCGCCGACCACCGGCGGCTGCACCTGGCCTACCTCGTCCCGGCCCGTGACGAGGTCACCGAGCGCGACGTCGACCCCATGCGCGTGGCCTACCTCGACGGCCACTGGTACCTCGAGGGCTGGTGTCACCGGGCCGAGGACGTCCGGCTCTTCCGGCTGGACCGGATCCAGTCCCTCGAGCTGCTGGACGTGGACGGCACCCCGCCCCCGCAGGCCCAGCCCCGCGACGTCAACGAGGCCCTGTTCACGCCCGGCGAGGAGGACCTCGAGGTGGTCGTCGAGACCGACCGGGCGGGGGCCTGGATCGTCGACTACTACCCGGTGGACCGGGTGGAGGACCTGGGGGAGGGGCGGCGCCGGGTGACCCTGCACGTCTCGGACCCCGGGCTCGTGCGACGGCTGGCCTGGCGGATGGGTGGGCACGTCCGGGTGGTCTCGCCCGTTGACCTCGCAACGAGCGTGGCGGACGGCGCACAGGAGGCGCTCAGCGCCTACATCGACGCCGCCGTCGGCTAGGCACCGTAGACTGGCACAGACCGGCACCGCAGTGCGGTGGCCCAGACGGAAGGTTTAGACGTGGGACGTGGCCTGTTCGAACCGTGGCACCTCATCTTGCTGGTGGCCCTGGTAGCGGTGCTCTTCGGCTGGAAGAAGCTGCCGGACATCACGCGCAGCGTCGGTCGGTCGATGCGCATCTTCAAGTCCGAGGTCTCCGAGATGAAGAACGACGGCAAGGAGACTCGCCCGAGCGCTGCCGCCAGCGACACCGTCGCCGGCGACGTCGTGCCGCCGCAGACCACCCCGCCGGCTCCGGGCGCTCAGGCACCGCCACCCCCGGTGGCCCAGCCGACCCCCGCCTACCAGCCTGCTCCCAGTGCCACGAACGGTCAGGCCAGCGTCGACCAGGACCGGGTGGCCGCGGAGCAGCGGCACGACAACCCTGCGCTCTGAGCGCGGGCTTCATCGGTCCGCGGTCCACCTCAGCGGTGAGGCTCTGACACATGGCCTTCCGACGTCTACGCAAGCAGCGTGATCCCGAGGGACGGATGTCCCTCGGCGACCACCTGCGCGAGCTGCGCAACCGCATCGTCATCTCGCTGATCGCGATCCTCGTTGGTGCCGCCCTGGGCTGGTGGCAGTACGACGCCATCTTCAAGCGGCTCGAAGCCCCGATCGAGCAGGTGGCGCTCGACCGCGGCACCACCCTGTCCGCACTCATCAACTTCTCCGGCATCACCGACGCCTTCTCGATCCTCATCACCGTCGGGCTGTTCGTCGGTGTCGTCGTCTCGTCACCGGTCTGGCTCTACCAGATCTGGGGTTTCATCGTGCCGGGGCTGACCACCCGGGAGAAGCGGACGGCGATGCTCTTCATCGGCGCGGCGGTGCCCCTGTTCCTCGCGGGCTGCGCCCTCGGGTACCTCACCCTGCCGAAGGCCGTTCACGCCCTGCTGGGCTTCACCCCGGACGGCGCGACCAACATCCTCCCCGCGGACACCTACCTCAACTTCGTGCTCAAGTTCATCCTCGCCTTCGGCCTGGCCTTCCTCCTTCCGGTCTTCCTCGTCGGGCTCAACGCGGCCGGGGTGCTCCGGGCGCGAACCATGCTTCGGGGGTGGCGGCCGGCGGTGTTCCTCATCTTCCTGTTCGCGGCGGTGATGACCCCGTCGCCGGATCCGTGGTCGATGTTGTTCCTGGCTGCCCCGATGGTGGGGCTGTTCTTCGCCGCTGTCGGGGTCGCCGCCCTCGTCGACCGGCGCCGGGCCAAGCGCGACGTGTCCATCGCCTGGCGCAACCTTCCGGACGACCAGGCCTCACCGATCTGACCGATCCGACCGGCCGATCCGACCGGAACCAGCAACGCGCCGATAGCCTTCGCGCGTGCCCGGCGCCCTCGCCTTCCCGCGGGTCGGCCTGCTGACCAACCCCACGGCGGGACGTGGACGGGCCGTCGCGTACGGCGCGCAGACCGCCGCCACGCTGCGGGCGGCGGGCCACGAGGTCGTCGACCTCTCCGGCCCGGACGAGGCCACTGCGGCGCGCCGCGCCCGAGAGGTGCTCGACGCCCACGAGATCGACGTGCTCACCGTGGTCGGCGGGGACGGCATGGTGCACCTCGGTGCCAACCTCTGCGCCGGCGGCGACGTCCCGCTCGCCGTGGTCGCCGCGGGCACCGGCAACGACAACGCCCGCGAGCTCGGTCTCCCGGTCCGCGACCCCCTCAGCGCGGCGGCGCTCGTCACCGCCGGCCGCACGCGAACCGTCGACCTCGGCCGCTGCGTCACCGGGGCGGGCGAGACCCGCTGGTGGATCGGCGTCCTCGGCGGCGGGTTCGACTCGATCGTCAACGAACGGGCCGCGCGGATGCGCTGGCCCCGCGGCCCGATGCGCTACAACGTCGCCGTCGCCCGCGAGCTCCCCGTCTTCCGGCCGATTCCCTACGTCATCACCGTCGACGGCGAGCGCACCGCGACCGACGCCATGCTGGTGGCCGTCGCCAACGGGCCGGCCTTCGGTGGGGGTATGCGGGTGGCCCCGCAGGCCGCGTACGACGACGGTCTCCTCGACGTCGTCATCCTCCACCGGGTCTCGCGAGCCCAGTTCGTCCGCGTGTTTCCCCGCGTCTTCAAGGGCACCCACGTGACCCACCCGCGCGTGGAGATCCAGCGCGGCCGGCGGGTCCGGCTCGAGGCGGCGGGCATCGTCACGCAGGCGGACGGGGAGCGCTTCGAGCCACTACCGCTGGACCTCGAGGTGGTCCCCGGCGCCCTCATCGTCGTGACATAGCGTGGGCGCCATGGCGGCGCGGGAGCAGGGCGAGCTCGCGACCTTCGCGTCGTCGCTCGGATTCCCGCTCGACCCGTTCCAGCTGGAGGCGTGCCGCGCCCTGGAGGCGGGGCACGGGGTCCTCGTCGCGGCGCCCACCGGCGCCGGCAAGACGGTCGTCGGCGAGTTCGCGGTCCACCTCGCCATGGCCACCGGGCGCAAGGCGTTCTACACGACGCCGATCAAGGCCCTCTCCAACCAGAAGTACGCCGACCTCGTCCGGCGCCACGGCGCCCGCAACGTCGGCCTCCTCACCGGTGACTCGTCGGTCAACGGGGAGGCCCCGATCGTCGTCATGACGACCGAGGTGCTCCGCAACATGATGTATGCGGCGTCGCCCACCCTCGTCGGGCTCGGGTACGTCGTCATGGACGAGGTCCACTACCTCGCCGACCGGTTCCGCGGCGCGGTCTGGGAGGAGGTGATCATCCACCTCCCGCCGGAGGTGCGGCTCGTCTCGCTGTCAGCCACGGTCTCGAACGCCGAGGAGTTCGGCGCGTGGCTCGCCGAGGTGCGCGGCGACGTGTCGGTGGTGGTCTCCGAGCACCGACCCGTGCCGTTGTGGCAGCACATGATGGTCGGGAAGGGGATGTACGACCTGTTCGTCGATGAGGCGTACGACCCGTCCAACGCCCCCGATGGCGGGGTCGACGTCCTCCGCAACGCGGCCCCGACCCGGGTGAGCCCGGAACTGCTCCAGGCCATCGCCAGCCAGTCGCGCCGCACCTTCGACAACGACCGGTTCCCGACCCGTGGCCGCGGCCGCCGCGGCCCCGGAGGCGGCGCCGGCGGCCGCGGGATGGCTCGCTCGGCCGGCCCCAGCGGCAGTCGGCCCGGTGGGGGAGCGACCCGGGCCGAGGTGCTCGAACGCCTTGAGCGCGAGGCGCTGCTGCCGGCGATCACGTTCATCTTCAGCCGGGTCGGCTGTGAGGCCGCGGTCGGCCAGCTGCTGGCGCAGAACGTCCGGCTGGTGCCCGACGAGGAGGGGGAGCGGATTCGGCGGATCGTCGAAGAACGGGTCTCCGGCATCGCCGACGAGGACCTCAGTGTCCTCGGCTACTGGGACTTCGTCGACGGGCTCTCCCGCGGGTATGCCGCACACCACGCCGGGATGCTGCCGACCTTCCGTGAGGTGGTCGAGGAGCTGTTCACCGCCGGGCGCATCCGGGCGGTCTTCGCCACCGAGACGCTGGCCCTCGGGATCAACATGCCGGCCCGGACGGTGGTGCTCGAGCGGCTGGTGAAGTTCAACGGCGAGGCCCACGTCGACGTGACGCCGGCGGAGTACACGCAGCTCACCGGGCGGGCCGGGCGACGCGGCATCGACATCGAGGGTCACGCGGTCGTCCTCTGGAACCGGCAGCTCGACCCGCTCGCCGTGGCGGGTCTCGCGTCGACCCGGACGTACCCGCTGCGGTCCAGCTTCCGGCCGACCTACAACATGGCCGTCAACCTCGTGGCCCAGTTCGGCCGCGACCGGGCCCGGGAGCTGCTGGAGACGTCGTTCGCCCAGTTCCAGGCCGACCGAGCCGTGGTGGGGTTCGTGCGGACCATCCGGCGCAACGACGAGGCGCTGGCCGGCTATGCCGAGGCGATGCAGTGCGACCGCGGCGACTTCGCCGCCTACGCCGCCATCCGCGACGAGATCCGTCGGGTGGAGAAGGACGCCGTCAAGCGCCGCGCCGCCAGTGTCCGCGCCGAAGCGGCGGTCAGCCTCGAGAAGCTGCGGGTGGGCGACGTCATTCGCATCCCCGCTGGACGTCGCGCGGGCTACGCCGTCGTCGTCCAGGCCAACAAGGGTGGCCGGGGTGAGACGCCGTCGCCGGCCGTCGTCACCGAGGACCGGCAGCTGCGCCGGCTGACCCTCGTCGACGTCCCGACCCCGGTCGAACCGGTCACCACCGTCAAGCTGCCCAAGAACTTCAACGCCAAGAGCCCGAAGTCGCGCCGCGACCTCGCCACGTCCCTGCGGGTCGCCGTGCCCCATGACCCGCCACCCGGTCGCGGACGGGGCGATGCGCATACCGACGAGTCCTCCCGGATCGAGGAGCTGCGCCGCCAGATGCGCGCGCACCCATGCCACGCCTGCCCCGACCGGGAGCAGCACGCCCGCTGGGCCGAGCGGTGGTGGCGCCTGACGCGCGAGACCGAGGGGTTGCAGCGCAAGGTCGACGGGCGGACCAACACCGTCGCGCGGACGTTCGACCGGATCTGCGACCTGCTGGTGGAGATGGACTACCTCGGTAGCGGAGGGACCACCGTGACGGCACGCGGTGAGCAGCTGCGCCGGCTCTACACCGAGAAGGACCTCCTGGCGGCGGAGTGTCTGCGGAACGGGGTCTGGGACCAGCTCGACGCGCCGGGACTCGCCGCCGCGATCTCGACCCTGGTCCACGAGCCACGCCGTGAGGAGTCCGAGATCAGCCCGCGGATGCCCGGCTCGGACGTCCAGACGGCGTGGACCGAGATGGTCCGGTTGTGGAGCCGCCTCGAGGACCGAGAGCGCGACAGCGGGCTCCCGGTGACCAACGACCCGGACGGCGGGATCGCCTGGATGGTCCACCGGTGGGCCGGCGGCCACCAGCTCGAGGCGGTGCTGCGCGGCAGCGACATCGCCGCCGGCGACTTCGTCCGCCGGTGCAAGCAGATCATCGACCTGCTGGACCAGATCGCCGACGCGGCCGCCACCAGTGGGTCGCCTCGGCTCGCCTCGACCGCCCGGTCGGCGGTCGACGCGGTGCGTCGTGGAGTCGTGGCCGCAGATCGGGTCGACTGATCTCGATCCGGTCGCAGAAGCGGGACCTCTCCTCCAGAAGCGCCGCACCTGCAACTATGCTGCGCCGGTGACGACGTTCCGGGTTCGTGAAGCTGCCGATCTCCTCGGGGTGAGCGACGACACCGTTCGCCGGTGGATCGACGCTGGTCGGCTGGCCTCGACAACGGATGCAGGGGGCCGGAACGTCGTCGCGGGAGCCGAGCTGGCTGCGTTCGCCCAGACCCTCGCGGCCGCCGGTGACCAGCCGACGCCCGGGCTGGTCCGGTCAGAGTCCGCACGGAACCGGTTCGTCGGGCTGGTCACCCGGGTGGTCCGCGACACCGTCATGGCGCAGGTCGAGATCCAGGCGGGCCCCCACCGTGTCGTCTCGCTCATGAGCCGCGAGGCGGCCGACGAGCTCCAGCTGGAGCCCGGCGTGCTCGCCATCGCGGCCATCAAGTCCACCAACGTCGTCGTCGAGCTACCGGAGCGATCATGAGAACCCGTACCCGCTTTACCGCGCTCGTCGTCGCCGGTGCGTCGGCCGTCGCCCTCGCGGCCTGCAGCTCCGGGACGACACCGGGCACGACGTCGCCGTCGTCGTCCGGCGGCGCGTCGACGACGGCCGCCATCACCGGCACGGTGAACGTGTTCGCGGCGGCATCGTTGCAGGAGTCGTTCACGACGCTCAAGAAGCAGTTCGAGGCCGCCCACCCCGGGGTGACCATCACGCCGAACTTCGGGGCGTCCTCGGCTCTGGCCACGGGCATCACGCAGGGCCAGCCCGCCGACGTCTTCGCCTCCGCCAGCCAGACCAACATGGACACCGTGGTCAAGGCCGGCGCGGCCGCCTCCTCGACCCCGTTCGCGAAGAACGTCGGTGAGATCGCCGTCCCGGCTGCCAACCCGGCCAACATCGCGTCGGTCAACGACCTCGCCAAGCAGGGTGTCAAGGTGGCCGTGTGCCAGCCGCAGGTGCCGTGCGGCGGCATCGCGACGAAGGTGTTCGCCAACGCCAAGATCACCGTGACCCCGGTCAGCCAGGAGGCCGACGTCAAGGCGGTCCTCACCAAGGTCTCGCTCGGTGAGGTCGACGCCGGCATCGTCTACGTCACCGACGTCAAGTCGGCCGGCGACAAGGTCAAGGGCGTGGAGATCCCGGCGGACATCAATGCGTCGACCACCTACCCCATCGCCGCCCTGACCAAGGCCGCCAACCCGACCGCCGCACAGGCGTTCGTCGACTACGTCCTCTCCCCGGACGGCATGGCCGTCCTCAAGGCGGGCGGGTTCGCCAGTCCGTGAGCCCGCGCCGACCCACCGGGCCGGCGCGCCGACCGGTCCGGAACCGCTCGGCCGTCCCATGGCCGCTCGCGGTTCCGGCGCTGATCGGCGCGCTGTTCCTGCTGGTGCCGCTCGCCGCGATGCTCATCCGGGCCCCGTGGTCCGGGCTGTTGGGGATCCTCGAGAACAGTGACGTCCTCGATGCCCTGCGGCTCTCCCTCGTCTGCGCCACGGCGGCGACGGTGCTGTCCCTCGTGGTCGGGGTCCCGCTGGCCTGGGTGCTGGCCCGTGGGCGGTTCCGCGGTCTCGGGGTGCTGCGTGCGCTGGTGACCCTGCCGCTGGTCCTGCCTCCGGTCGTCGGCGGGGTGGCGCTGCTGCTGGCGTACGGGCGCCTCGGTGTGGTGGGGCAGTACCTCGACCGGTGGTTCGGCATCACCCTCCCGTTCACCACCCAGGGGGTCATCCTCGCCGAGGCCTTCGTGGCGATGCCGTTCCTCGTCGTGACCGTCGAGGGCGCGTTCCGTGGTCTGGACCGCGGGTTCGAGGAGGCGGCGGCCACGCTCGGGGCGTCCCGTCTGACCGCGTTCCGGCGGGTGACGCTCCCGTTGATCGGCCCCTCGCTGGTGGCCGGCGCGGTGCTCTGCTGGGCCCGGGCGCTGGGGGAGTTCGGGGCGACGATCACGTTCGCGGGGAACTCGCCCGGTCGGACCCAGACGATGCCGCTCGCGGTCTACCTGGCCATGGAGAGCGACCCCGACGCGGCCATCGCCCTCTCCCTGGTCCTGCTCCTCGTCTCGGTCATCGTGCTCGCCTCGCTGCGGGACCAGTGGCTCCGGTCGGGGAGCACCCAGTGATGCCCGCGCTCACTGTTAGGGGTCGGGTTGAGCGGGGGGCGTTCGCTCTGGCGCTCGACGCCAGCGTGGCGCCGGGCGAGGTCCTCGGCGTCCTGGGCCCGAACGGATCTGGCAAGACGACCCTCCTGCGCGTCGTCGCCGGGCTGGAGGCGCTGACCACCGGGTCGATCAAGCTCGGTGACGTGGTCCTCGACGACGCCGAGACGGACACCTGGGTGCCTCCGGAGGACCGTCCGGTCGGGATCGTGTTCCAGGACTACCGCCTCTTCCCGCACCTGTCCGTACGCGACAATGTCGCCTTCGCGCCACGCTCCAGGGGAGCGGGTCGAGCGGCTGCTCGCGAGTCCGCTGAGCACTGGGTCGAGCGGCTCGGCCTGGCCGAGCTGGCCGACCGCCGTCCCGGCCAGCTCTCGGGAGGTCAGGCGCAACGGGTCGCCCTGGCCCGCGCCCTGGCCGCGAACCCCGGCGTCCTGCTCCTGGACGAGCCCCTGTCCGCCCTCGACGCGCGTACCCGCCTCGACGTGCGGACCGCCCTGCGCGGACACCTGTCCGAGTTCGAGGGGCCGGTGCTCGTCGTCACCCACGACCCGCTCGAGGCGATGGTCATGGCCGACCGCCTCCTCGTCGTCGAGGACGGGCGCGTCGTCCAGGAGGGGACGCCGTCGGTCGTCGCGCGGCACCCCGCCACCGACTACGTCGCCCGGTTGGTCGGCCTCAACCTGTACGCCGGGGCGCTCGACCCGACGACCGGCCGGGTGACCCTGGAGGACGGCGGGAGCCTGGTGACGACGGTTGCGCCCGACCGGACACCCGCAGGACGGCGACACCCGGGTGTTCGTCGCCCTCCAGCCGTCGGCCGTGGCCGTCCACACCACCCGCCCGGACCACGTCAGCGCCCGCAACGTCTGGCCAGGGACGGTGGTCGGACTCGAGCTCCTCGGGGACCGTGTCCGCCTGGAGATCCGCGGCGAGCCCACCGCCATCGTCGACATCACGCCGGCCGCCGTGGCCGACCTCGGCCTCGTGTCCGGAACGTCGGTCTGGTTGTCCGCCAAGGCCACCGAGACGGTGGCGTACTCCCGCGCCGCCGTCGGGGCGTGAGGCCTACTCGTCGATGCCGAAGGCCGACAGCACCCGGTTGAACGACGCGGTCACGCCGTACTCCGACGCCACCTTGCTCATCAGCCGCGCGTCGGCGACCTTCGTCGGGAGGGCGAAGTCGACCGTGGGCAGGGGTGCGTCGTGGGCGACACGGACCACCAGCGGGGCGACGTCGAGGTAGGCGGACGCGGCCTCGAGCCGGGTCCGCTGGGCTCCCTTGATCGCCGGGTCCCCGCCGTCGACGGCGGCTCGGAGGCCGGCCAGGTCGCCGTAGCGCTCGATGAGCGTGGCGGCGGTCTTGTCGCCGATCCCGGCCACGCCCGGAAGACCGTCGCTGGTGTCACCGCGCAGGATCGACATGTCCGCGTAGGCGTCGCCGTTCGGCACCGCGTACTTCTCGCGCAGGAACGCCTCGTCGACGAGGTCGGGGTTCCGGACACCACCCCGAGCGGTGTAGAGCACCCGCACGTGGTTCGCGTCGTCGACCAGCTGGAACAGGTCGCGGTCGCCGGTGACGATGTCGACGGCGCGTACGCCGTGGGAGGCCGTCGCCAGGGTGCCGATCACGTCGTCGGCCTCGTAGCCGTCGGAGCCGAGGCGGGGGATGCCGAGCGCGGCGAGCGCATCGACGATGACCGGGATCTGCGCCTCGAGCGGGTCCGGGACCTCCTCCTCCCACTCGTCCTTCGCCACCTCCTGGGCGACCCGGTGCGCCTTGTAGGAGGGGATGGCCTCGACCCGGAACGCCGGCCGCCAGTCGTTGTCCCAGCAGGCCACGAGATGGGTCGGCCGGTGCGTGGTCACGAGCGACGCGATCATGTCCAGCAGGCCCCGGATCGCGTTGTTCTGCGGGGCGTTCGGGTCGCTGCGCTCGTCGGGGACTCCGAAGAACGCGCGGAAGTACAGGCTCGCGGAGTCGAGGAGCATGAGCCGTTCGCCGGGCTGAGGGTTGGCGGGCATGGCTCCGCAGCCTACGGGTCGACGCGGACGTCCACCCTGGTCGCTGTCAGCCTCTCTCGGGCCACGGCCACTAGCCTGAGCCCGTGGAACGCCTGGACCGCCGCCTCGTCGACCTGCTGGCCGCCGACGGCCGGATGAGCCTCACCGACCTCGGCAAGGCGACCGGGCTGTCGACGTCTGCGATCCACCAGCGCGTCCGCCGGCTCGAGGAGCGCGGGATCATCACGGGGTACCACGCCGCGGTCGACGCCGAGTCCATCGGCCTGCCGCTCACGGCGCTGATCTCGGTCACGCCCCTGGATCCCGCCGCGCCCGACGACGTCCCCGAGCGGCTCACCGACATCGGGGAGATCGAGGCGTGCCACTCGGTCGCGGGGGAGGAGAGCTACGTCCTCAAGGTCCGCGTGCCGACGCCCGGCGCCCTCGAGGACCTGCTCGCGCGGATCCGCTCGGCGGCCAACGTCCGGACCCGCACCACGGTCGTGCTCTCGACGCCCTGGGAGGGCCGGCACACCCCGGCACCGCCAGTCGACTAGGTCGACTAGGTCAGCGAGCGATCGGTGCGAGGGTCGCGTCCGTGGCGGCCCGAAGGTCGGCCGGCTTCAGCTCGATGTCGAACCCCCGTCGGCCGCCGGAGACCAGAACGGTCTCGTACGTGTCGGCCGAGTCATCGAGAACCGTTGACAACCGGCGCTTCTGGCCGATCGGGCTGATGCCACCGACGACGTATCCGGTGACCCGTTCGGCCGCGCGCGGGTCGGCCATCTGCACGCGCTTGACGCCCAGCGCCGTGGCCAGCGCCTTGAGGTCGAGCTGCCGGTCGACCGGGACGATGCCGACGGCGAGGCCGTTGTCACCCTCGACCAGGAGGGTCTTGAAGACGCGACCCGGGTCGACGCCGAGCGCCTCGGCGGCCTCCAGCCCGTAGGACGCGGCGGTGGGGTCGTGCGCGTACGGACGAGCGGTGAACGCGATCCCGGCGGAGGCCAGCGCGAGGGTCGCCGGCGTGCCGCCGTCGCCGCGGGTCCGCTTCGTCACGAGCAGCGAGTATGCCGGTCAGCGCCCGGTGGCTCCGTCGAGCTGTTCGCGGAGGATGTCGGCGTGGCCGGCGTGGCGGGCGGTCTCCGCGATCATGTGGCTGAGCACCCACCGCAGCGGGAGCCGTTCACCGTGGACCGGTAGCTGCGTGAGGGCGTCAGGGTCGCCGACCAGCCGGATGATCTCGTTGCTGCGCGCCCACCCGTCCCGGTAGGCCTGCACCACCTCGGCGGCGCTGACCGAGTCCGCGACCTCCATGTCGTGCTCGAAGTCGCTGTCCCAGGCGCCGCCGTCGACGTGGTGGTGGAACCACCACACCTCCGAGTCGACGAGGTGGTTCACCAGGCCCAGCAGGTTGGTCCCGGTCGGGACGCCCACCCACCGCAGCTGCGTCTCGGAGAGGTCCTCGCACTTGCGCAGCACCGCTTCGCGCTGGAAGTCGAGAAAGCTGATCGCCGTGGTCAGCTCGTCGCCGACCAGGCGGGGAACCTCACGACGTTGGGTCTCGGCCACGAGGGGACGGTAGCCCGTGGGGGAGAGCGGTGCCAGGCGAGCACCGGGGAGGGTTTTCGGGGTCCCAACGCTGAAAACCCTCCCCACTGACGCGTGGCGACTGCCGGTGCGCTCGGGTCTCGCTGTGCTTCCGGTCGACACCGAGCGACGGTGGCGGCGTCATCGTGCGCGCCGTGACCGGGAGGTTGCCCGGTCCGGGTGATCCCGGTCGGAATTCCGACCGGGATCGACCCGCTCCCGGGCGGAAACGAGGCCTCAGCCGGCCTGCGTGACGGCCAGCTCGCGGCTGGACTTGGCCCGCGCCGCCGCGACCTCGTCGAGCGCGCCGAGGTCGGACTGCGAACGCCACCAGTCCTGTCCGGCCTGCGGCAGCGTGTCGATCGGGTCGTAGTAGACGTAGTCGCGCGACAGCGCCGCCTCGTCGCCGCCCTCGATCGAGGTGCGGTAGTTCTTACGCCAGTAGGAGATCCCGCGCTCCATGTCGTAGGACTCGACCTGGTGGACCCACCGCTTCCCCACGAACGGGACGTCGCAGACGATCCGCGGCGTGGCGAACCCCGGCAGCCAGCCCATGATCGAGTGCTGCAGCTCCTGGGCGTGCTTCAGCGACACCCGCCAGTGCTCGGCGAACGGGATCATGTCGCACATGTAGAAGTAGTACGGCGTGATCGAGGCGTCGTCGGACAGCGCGAAGCACAGGTCGAGCAGCTGCTCGGGCGAGTCGTTGACGCCGCGCATGAGGACGCCCTGGTTGCGGACGTCGCGCACCCCCGCGGCCAGCATCGCCCGCGCCGCCGCCGCGACGGCCGGCGTCACCGACTGGGCCGAGTTGACGTGCGTGTGGATGGCCAGCGACACGCCCCGCTCGCGCGCCGTGGTGGCGACCCGGCCCACCCCCTCGACGACGTCGGGCGCCAGCCAGTGCTGCGGCAGCCCCATCAGGGCCTTGGTGGCCAGCCGGATGTCACGGATGTTGTCCAGCTCCAGCAGCCGGTTGAGGAACGCCTCGAGGTTCTTCCACGGCATGTTGGCCACGTCGCCGCCGGACACGACGACGTCGCGGACCTGCGGCGTTGTGGACAGGTAGGCGAGCATCGCCGCATACCGATCGACCGGCTTGCCGGCCAGCTTGAGCTTGGCGACCTGCGGGGTGGAGTTGCCGACGAGGTCCATCCGGGTGCAGTGGCCGCAGTACTGCGGGCAGGTCGGCAGCAGCTCGGCGAGCACCTTGGTGGGGTAGCGGTGCGTCAGGCCCTCGGCCACCCACATGTCGTGCTCGTGGAGGCTGTCACGCGTCGCGTGCGGGTGCGAGGGCCAGTCCGAGCGCCGGTCCGAGAACACCGGCAGCATGTAGCGCCGCACCGGGTCGGCGTAGAAGGCCTGGGTGTAGGCGGCGCCGGCAGTGGGCATGTCGCCGTCCACGGACGGCACCATGGTGTTGAGCATCTGCGGCGGGAGGAGCATCGACATCGTCGCCCGCTCGGCCTGGTCGCGCTCGAGGTCGGCGTAGAGGTCCTCGGTGAGGAGGTCACCCATGACGTCGTGCAGCTGGCGGACGTTCTTGACGCAATGGGCGCGCTGCCACTGCACGTCGGCCCACTCGGCCGCGGTGACATGGGCCCAGCCGGGCAGGCGCGTCCAGTCCGGCTCGACGAGCTCGCGCTGCCGGTATGCGTAGGGCTGCTCGGGCAGCGTCATCGCGACGGTCATGATGGAAGGATACGGGAGAACATCCGCGTGATACACCAGTAGACCGCAGATCCTGCGGTCAGAGACCATCAAGACAGGAGAATCTGTGTCGACCCTCGCCTCGTCGCCGCTCGGGATTCATCGCGTCCTGGAGCCCGATGGCGTCCTCCCGCAGGCGGCCACCCGACTCGACCCGCGCCCGGAGATCTGGCCGGACGAGGTGCGGATCGACGTCGAGACCCTGAACCTCGACGCGGCGTCCTACCGCCAGCTGGCCGAGAAGCACCACGGCGACGGCAACGCGGTCCGGGCCGAGGTGCTCGACATCGTCGCGGCGCGCGGCAAGATGCAGAACCCGGTCACCGGCTCCGGCGGGATGCTCGTCGGCACCGTCGCCGAGGTCGGGCCGAAGAGCCCGCTCGGTCTCGCGGTGGGGGACCGGGTGGCCACCCTCGTGTCGCTGTCCCTGACCCCGCTGGCGCTGACCGACGGGCTGGAGCGGTGGGACGGCCGCAGCGAACAGGTCCCGGCCGGCGGCCACGCGATCCTCTTCGGCCGGTCCATCGCCGCCGTCCTGCCGGACGACCTCGACCCGCGGCTCGCCCTCATGGTCATGGACGTCTGCGGCGCCCCAGCTCTCGTGGCTCGGGTCGTGAGGACGTATGCGACGCCGACGGTCTGCGTGCTCGGCGCGGCCGGCAAGTCCGGGTCGCTGTCCCTGGCCGCTGCCCGCGACGCCGGGGCCGGTCGGCTCATCGGCGTCGTCCCGAACGAGGCCGAGGCCGTCACGCTGCGGGCGTCCGGCCTCGCCGACGAGGTCGTCGTCGCCGACGCCCGGTCGCCCCTCGGCCTGTCCGAGGCGGTGCGCGCCGCGGGCGGACCCGCCGACGTCACGGTCGTCTGTGTCGACGTCCCCGGCTGCGAGCAGCCGGCCATCCTCGCGACGGCCGACGGAGGCACCGTCGTCTTCTTCTCGATGGCCACCAGCTTCAGCGCAGCCGCCCTGGGCGCCGAGGGGCTGGCCGCCGACGTCACGATGCTCGTCGGCAACGGCTACGTCCCCGGGCACGCCGCCTACGCGCTCGACCTGGTGCGACGCATACCCGCCGTCCGTGAGCTGTACGAGGCTCGTCTCGGCTAGAGCCCCAGCAGGGCGTTCTCGACGACCTCGGCGAGGGCGGGGTGGATCCAGTACTGGCCCTTGGCCACGTCGTCGGCGCGCTGGCCGAAGTGGGCCGCCTGGATCAACGGCTGGATCACCGTCGAGGACTGCGGGCCCATGAGGTGCGCGCCGAGCAACAGCCGGCTGTCGGGGTCGATGATCACCTTGCAGAACCCGGTCGTGTCCTCGAGCGCCCAGCCGTAGGCCACGTCGCCCACCTGCTGCTCGTAGGCGAGGTATCGGGTACCGGCCTCGCGCAGCTCCTGCTCGGTCTTGCCGAACGCGGCGATCTGCGGATGCGTGAAGACCGCGTGCGGCACGAAGCGGTGGTCGCTCTCGACGGGGCTCTCCGGGAAGAGCAGGTTGTGCTTGACCACCCGCATCTCGTGGTTGGCGACGTGCTTGAGCTGCCACTCGCTGCAGACGTCGCCGAGCGCGAACACCCCGCCGACCGGGGTCTGTTGGTAGGAGTCGACGACCAGACGCCCGTCGTCGTGGCAGGGCAACCCGGCGGCCGAGACGTCGAGGAGGTCGGTGTTGACGATCCGGCCCACGGCGAGGAGGACCGCGTCGGCCTCGATCTGGGCCGCCTCGCCACCGTCGGTCGCCGTCGACAGGATCCAGCCGTGCCCGTCGTGCCTCGCCCCGGTCACGGTGGTCCGCAGCCGGACGTCATGCCGCGCCTGGGCGATCTGCGTGTAGCCCCGGGAGACCGACTCGTCCTGGCGCTGCAGCAGCCGCTCGCCGCGGTGCACCCAGGTGACGTGGCTGCCCAGCCCGTCGAGGATGTGCGCGAACTCCGCCGCGATGAACCCGCCACCGACGATGACGACCCGCCCGGGCAGCGTCTCCATCCGCATCACCGTGTCGCTGGTGTGGACGCCCCGGTCGGGGTCGACCCGGTCGAGGCCGGCGACGTCGAGCAACCGTGGCCGACCGCCCGCAGCGATCACCCAGCGGTCGGCGGTGACGGTGACCCCGGTCCCGGTGTCGAGGGTCATGGGTCCGGTGAACCGGGCCTGCTCCCGGTAGATGGTGACGTTCTCCGCCTTCTCGCGATGAGCCTCCCCGTCGGCGGAGATCGGGTCGATGCGGCCGAAGATCCGGTCCCGGATCGCCGGCCAGTCGGCCCGTACACCATCGACGTGGACACCCAGCCGCGTGGCCTCGCGGGCCTCGACCACCCGGTCGGCCGGCAGGACGAACATCTTGGTGGGGATGCACCCGACGTTGAGGCAGGTCCCGCCGAACCGGCCCTTCTCGACCAGGCCGATGTCGAGGTGGTCCAGACGGGGGGTGATCACGGAGTTGCCCGACCCCGTACCGATGACGACGAGGTCGTGGTGGCGGTGCTCCATGTGGCGCAGCGTAACTTCGGCCTGTCTCTCGCGCCGGGCGGGCCGCTGCTGGCACGCTTCCCTCGTGCGTACCGAGCGGGGGTTCGACCGGATCGTCAACTTCAGCGACGCGACCGTGGCGATCGCCATGACGTTGCTGGTGTTGCCGCTGGTGGAGCTGGGGGGCGACACCGAGCCCGGCGACAGTCTCTGGCACCTGCTGAGCGAAAACTCGAGCGCGATCTTCGGCTTCGTCCTGGGGTTCCTCGTCATCTGGTCGATGTGGGTCAACCACCACCGGGTCATGGAGTACTTCGCCGACTACGACTCCGCCGTCCTCGGCCTGCACCTGCTCTGGCTGCTGACCATGGTGTCCATCCCGTTCACCACGCAGCTGATCACCAACAACGACCTCTACCAGCACGGTGCCACCGCGCTCTACGTCGCGGTCCTGCTGGTGTCGTCGATCTCCCTGCACCTTCTCGGCCTGCGCGGTCGGCAGCACCCGGAGCTGCTGAACGACCGGCCGGAGGTCAAGGAGTGGCTCGCGGGGCCCTACCGCTGGACCACCGTCGCGGTGCTGGGCCTGATCCTCGTCATCGTGCTGATCTTCCCGAGCGTCGGCGCCTGGCCGATGCTGCTGCTCTTCGTCGACGGCTTCGTCGAGAGCCGCCTCGACCGGCGCCGCGCGGTCGCCAAGCGCTGAGCCCTACGCCGCGAGGATCGCGGCCAGCTCGCGGTATCCGTTCCGCTGCGCGTGCTGCAGCGGCGTCACGCCGTCCTTGTCGGCGATCGACCGGTTCGCCCCGGCGGCCAGCAGGATCCGCACGATCTCCTGGTGCCGCGGGCCGCCGTCGCCGAGGATGACGGCTTCGAGCATCGCCGTCCAGCCGAGGTCGTTGACGTGGTTGACGTCGATGCCGGTCTGGACGACCCGACGCACGTAGTCGACGTGGCCGCGCTCGCTCGCGGGGATCACCGAGAGCCCGCCGAACCGGTTCCTGATGGTCAGGTCCGGGTGGGCGGGCAGCAGCGCCTCGAGCATCGCGACGCTCCCGGTGACGCCGGTGACCAACCAGGGCGTGTCGTGCTGGTCGTCGAGGGCGTTCGGGTTGGCCCCGAGGGCGACGAGGACCCGCGCGACGTCGGTCCGGTCGTGGGTCACGGCCAGCAGCAGGGGAGTACGCCGGCGGTCGCCGAGCGTCTCCAGGTCGGCGCCCGCGCGCAGAGCCAGCGCGGCGTCATCCGCGTCGCCGTCAGTGGCGGCGGCGAGGAGCCGCCGGTTGGCCTCCGCCTGGTCGACCGGACCGGCGGCGTCCTGACGCAGGGCCTTCTCCAGAGTGGCGACCTGACGCGCATACCCCTTGCTGCGGGCGTGCTCGAGCGGCGCGACGCCGTCCCGCTTCGACGGCAGCCGGACGTCGGCGCCGCCGGCCACGAGCACGCGCACGGTGTCGTCGTAGGCCGGCGTGCCCCTGCCCAGGATGATCGCCTCGTGCAGGGCGGTCCAGCCCAGCCGGTTCACGTGGTTGACCTCGACGCCGGCCTGGACCAGCCGGCCGACCACGCCGGTATGCCCCCGCTCGCCCGCGCGGATCAGTCCGGTCCCGTTGAAGCTGTCCTTGCTCGCGACGTCGCCGCCGTGGGCCAGCGTGAGGTTGAGCAGGTCGAGGTAGCCCTCGCTGGTCGTCACGAGGTAGGCGCTCTGCTGGGTGTCGTCCTTGGCGTTGACGTCCGCGCCCTGCGCGATGAGGTCGCGGGCCGCCCCGACGTCGTCGGCCCACGCAGCGTCGCGCAGGCGTCGGTCGAGGTCAGCCTGCAGCGATGCGTCGCGGGGCGCGGGCGTCGTCGGTTGGGCAGCCGTGGTGGCCTCCGTCGTCGTGGTGGTCGTGGTGGTCGTGGTCGTCGTGGTGGTCGTGGTGGTGGTGGCGGGAGACGGGGTCGCGGGGGCCGCCGTGGAGCCTCCCGGAGACGCGCACGCCGTGGCCGTCGCGGCGACCAGCGCGGCGGTCGCCAGCGCGAGGGCCGCTCGTCCGAGCGCGTTCGTGGGCATGAGAACTCCAGGATGGGTGACAGCGGGGTGCGGCGGGCTCGACATCGACGCTCGCAGGTCACCGGTGGGCGCGTCATCGCCCGGCCGGCGACGCCTGGGTAGCCGCGGGTCGACGTCGTGGGTAGCCAGATGGATGATGACCGCCCGCCGAGGCGGGCCTAGCATCGGTCGATCATGAGCCGCGACGCCCAGCCGGCCCCCGGGCGCACCCGCCCGCGGACGGTGCTGCGGGGCGGCCCGGTCCTGGACGGCGCGCTGCACGTGGCGTTCGTCGTGCTGACGGTGGCCTCGGGGGTGCGGTACGTCCAGGGCCACGGCCTCGATGGCGGCACGCCGTGGGTGCTGGCCGGCGGTGTGCTGCTGCTGGTGCTCTACACGGTCGTCGTCGTCGCGGTGCGCGGAGGGTCGTCACGCGCTCCGGGCTGGACGCTGCTCCTCGTCGCGACGTGGGTGCCCCTCAACCTCCTGGCGCCCTCGTTCTCGTGGTGCGCCGTGGCGCTGGCCTTCGTCGTCCTCCGGACGCTGCCCTTCCGGTGGGCGTGTGGGGTCATCGCTGTGCTCGTCGCGACCGTGGTCATCGGGTGGAGCCGCATCGCCGACGACTTCGACCCGACCGTGGTCGTCGGGCCGGTGGCCATCGCCGTCCTGGCCGTGCTCGCCTACCGGAGCCTCGACCGCGAGGCGACCGAACGGCAGCAGCTGGTCGACGAGCTGCGCGAGGCGCAGGGCGAGCTGGCGGACGCGCAGTTCCGGACGGGAGTGGCGACCGAGCGCGCCCGGCTGTCGCGTGACCTGCACGACAGCGTCGCCCAGGACCTGTCGAGCATCAACCTGCTGCTGCTCGCCGCCGGCCAGGACTGGGACTCGCGTCCCGATGCGGCGCAGCGGCACGTGGAGCAGGCGGCTCGAACGGCTCGGGAGGGGCTCGACGAGGTTCGACGGGTGGTCGCCGACCTGGCCCCGAGCGCCGCCCCCGGCGGCCTCCTGATCGACCTGCGGCACCTCGCCGCCGAGACCTCACGAACGGCCGGGGTCGAGGTCGACGTGCGGGTGGTGGGCGACGTCGTGGACCCCGGTCCGGAGGCGTGCACCGCCCTGGTCCGCTCGGCCCGCGGGCTGCTGGCCAACGTCGCCGAGCACGCGGCCGCGTCCCGCGCGGTGCTGACCGTGACCTTCCACGAGGACGCGGTGTCCCTTGACGTCCTCGACGACGGCCGGGGGTTCGTGGCCGACGCGGCAACCGATGCCGGTATGCGCGGCCGCGGTATCGCCGGCATCCGCGAGCGGGTCGCCGCGCTGGGTGGCCGTCTCGACGTCGAGTCGACGCCCGGCACCGGCACGGCGGTCGCCGTGACGGTCCCCGTCGCGAAGGATGATGAGGCTCGTGGCTGAGCTCGACCGACCCGTGCGGGTCGTCCTCGTCGACGACCACCCGGTCGTCCGGGCGGGGCTTCGCGCCCTGCTCGACGGGCGCCCGGACGAGGTCGTCGTGGTGGGCGAGGCGGTCGACGCGGCCAGCGCCCGAGACACGATCCATGCCACGGCGCCCGATGTCGTGCTCATGGACCTCAACCTGGGGGCCGGCCCGGGCGGGATCACCGCGATCCGCGCCCTCGACGCCGCGCGGGACCGTCCGCGGGTCCTGGTCCTCACGACGTACCAGACCGAGGCCGACGTCCTGGCCGCGATCGACGCCGGCGCTTCGGGCTACCTGCTCAAGGACGCGCCGCCCGACGAGCTGTTCCGCGCGGTCCGAGCGACCGCGCGCGGCGAGACGGTGCTCAGTCCGGCCGTGGCGGCGATGATGGTCCGTCGAGCGAGCTCACCGGGACCGGTCATGACGCCGCGGGAGGTCGAGATCCTCGGCCTGCTCGCGCAAGGCCTGGGCAACAAGGAGATGGCCCGGCAGCTGCTGGTCAGCGAGGCGACGGTCAAGAGCCACCTCACCCACGTCTACGCCAAGCTCGGGGTCGACTCGCGCGCGGGAGCGGTCGCCAAGGCGATCGAGCAGCGGGTCATCCGGCCGGCCTAGCCCCTCTGAGCCCGCGCGCGCCTGACGGCAGGCGCGGCGGTGACGACAGTCGGATACCCGGTCCGGTCACCGTTCCGGTGGTGATCACGACCGGATCGGTGACCCGACCGGGTATCCGAGCCGGTACCCACCCGCCCGCCGCCCGTCGCCACGGCCGTCCGGTCGGTCGGTCGGTCGGTCGGTATGGCCTGCACCCGGCGCATACACCGGAAAACCGGCCTACCGGCCCGGGGGTGCACCGGCTGGGACCGCGACGCCTCGGACGGGAGATTCGGTAGTGCCCCGGAGACTCCGGCGGCACGCACCGAAGGAGCAGCCACCATGACCGCCGTCGCCACCTCGTCCTCGACCACTCCCCGCTACCAACCGGGCCCGACATGGGGCGGTGGCCGGATCGCCCTGATCGTCGTCGGATCCCTCCTGGCCCTCCTCGGGGTCTCCGTCCTCATCGGCGGCGTTGCCGTCGCCGTCGTCGACAACACCCGCGACCGGGATGGGTTCCTCATGTCCGCGCCCGGCGAGCTCTCCAGCGCTGGGTACGCCGTCACCGTCTCGGCGCTTCAGGTGAGCAGCTACGGCGGGTGGGCCATCGACACGCAGTCGACCGCGGGAACCGCCCGCATCACCGCGGCCGGCGGCGACCGTCCGGTGTTCATGGGCATCGGTCCGTCCGACAAGGTCGCGGCCTACCTCGGCGGCGTGAAGCACGACGTCCTCGAGGACATCTCGACGACGCCGTTCCGGGCGACCTACGTCCCCGTCGCGGGCGGAGCACCCTCGACCGCGCCCGGCGCGCAGACGTTCTGGGCGGCCACCAGCACCGGCACGGACACCCAGCAGGTCCTCACCTGGCCGGCGCAGCCCGGTGACTGGTCCATCGTCATGATGAACGCCGACGGGTCGGAGCGCGTCAACGCCGAGATCTCCGTGGGTGCGACCGTCCCGATCCTGCACAGCATCGCCGTCGGCCTCCTGATCGGTGGCGGCGTCCTGTTCCTCATCGGCCTCGGCCTGGTCATCGCCCCGGTGGTCAGCTACGGACGCCAGCCGCAGGTCCGTCCGCAGCCCCGGATCACCGTCTCCCGGCCCGAGGCCTGAGCGCGTCATGTCGACGGTCACCGTGATCGGCGTCCTCACCCCACTGGTGTGGCTCGGCTGGCTGATCCTCACCGACTGGGTGCCGATGTACCCGCTCAACGACCTCGAGCACCGAGACCGCCACCAGCGGGCCGTCGGAGCCATGACCACCTATCCGGCAGGCCTGCTCGTCAGCGCCGGCGTCCTCATCGGCCAGAGCTGGTCGCTCGCGACGGCGGTGATCATCGCCGGCTCCGTCGTCGTCGGGCACCTCGCCGGCTGGTGGCTCCCGTACGCGGGGGTCAGCGTCGGCCCACAGCGCGAGGTCTACAGCGAGGAGTACTCGCGGACCGTGACCGTGCTGCCCAAGGCCGGCCACGACGTCGTCGTCGACGTCCAGCACATGGTGACCGGCATCCTCGGGCTGGTGATGTTCGGGACCAGCCTCGCTGCCCTCGTCACGCGCTAGCCGTGCCGTGCGGACCGTCGGGTCGCCTCGTCCAGCACGGCCACCAGCGGCGCTGGCACCTCATCCGGTGCCAGCGCCGCTGCCAGCAGCCCGGCGTAGCGCAGCTTCCGACCGCTGGTCGTCCCCATGAACCGGCGCAGCACCTCGGCGTCCGGACGGCCGCGGTGGAACGGCTGGCGCTGCAGGGTCTGCCACGGCCCCCGGTCGCCGGCCGCGCCGATGACCGCGAGCACCCGCGCCGGTCCGAGCGCCCGGATCAGCTCGTCCTCGAGATCCCGGTCGCAGGCGAAGAACGGCTCGGTCCGGCCCAGCCGTGCCAGCGTGGCGTGCACGTAGGCGCCCTCGGGACGGTCGAACAGCCCGGTCACCCGCGCCCCGTCGCGCACCGCGTGCAGGTGCCGCGCCAGGTTGGTGATCCCGCTCATCGCGACCACCTCGACCTCCTCGGTGGCGAGGTCCGTCCCGAGCAGCCGCGCGACCTCCTCCACAGCCCGGCGGTCGCTGCTGCCCTCGACGAGGATCACGGACCGGGCCACGGGGACCACGGTCGCACGACGTGGTGACGGCCGTCTCCGACCATCGGGCCGGTCGGCGAGGATCCTCTCGTCCTAGTGGTCGTTAGCCGAAGAATCTCCGCAGGATCGGCTGCTGCACCGGACAACCTCCGGTGACGGATATCCTGGAACCGTGCCGACGACGACTCGCCCTCGCCTCGAGCTCGACCCGGCGGTCGTCCGCCAGGCCCGGACCCTGGCCCGGCGGGCCGGGCGGCCGGTGGTGCAGCTGGCCCAGCGGCATACGACCGTCTCCGTCGAGCGCGCCACGCTGCGCCTGGCCGGTCTCTCCGGCGCGGACCACGAGCGGGTCCCGTGGGTCAACCACCTCGTCGACGCCGTCCGCGACCAGGTCGGGCTCGAGCACGGCGTCACCACTCCCGTCTGGGACGCGCTGCGCCGGGCCGAGTCCGAGGACCTGCTGACGCTCGCGCAGAAGGCCGCCTCAGGCTCCGTCTCGTTCCGCCTCCCGGAGGGCGGCGAGCTGACCCGGGCGCGGAGGGCCGCGCGGACCGCAGTCGCCCCCGGCATTCGGGCCATCGACCGGCAGCGGACCGCCCGCGAGCGGCTGATCCGGCGGCTCGGCGACCCGCCGCAGCGTCCGTGGATCTACCTCATCGTCGCCACCGGTGACATCGACGAGGACATCCCGCAGGCCCAGGCCGCCGCCCGCGAGGGGGCCGACGTCATCGCCGTCATCCGGTCCACCGGGCAGTCGCTGCTCGACTACGTGCCGGAGGGCGCCACCCACGAGGGGTATGCGGGCACCTACGCCACCCAGGAGAACTTCCGGCTGATGCGGGCGGCCCTCGACGAGACGAGCAAGGAGGTCGGGCGCTACGTCCGGCTCACCAACTACGCCTCGGGCCTGTGCATGCCGGAGATCGCCACCCTGGCCGGTCTCGAGCGGCTCGACATGATGCTCAACGACTCGATGTACGGGATCCTCTTCCGCGACATCAACCCGATCCGGACCTTCGTCGACCAGCGGTTCTCGCGGCAGATCCACGCCCGGGCGGGGATCATCATCAACACCGGCGAGGACAACTACCTCACCACCGCCGACGCCGTCGACGCCGCGCACACCGTGACGGTGAGCCAGCTGCTCAACGAGTACTTCGCCAAGGAGGCCGGCCTCGAGGACTGGCAGCTCGGCCTCGGCCACGCCTTCGAGATCAACCCCGAGCTGCCCGAGTCGTTCCGGCTCGAGCTGGCCCACGCGTTGCTGGCCCGCACCCTCTTCCCGAACGCCCCGCTCAAGTGGATGCCGCCGACCAAGCACATGACGGGCGACGTGTTCCGGGGCTACCTGCTGGACGGGTTCTTCAACCTCGTCGGCGCCATGACGGGGCAGGGGATCCTCCTGGTCGGGATGATGACCGAGGCCGTCGTCACGCCGTTCCTGTCCGACCGCGACCTGGCCCTCCAGAACGTCCGCTACGTGCTGAACGCCGCCGGGGGACTCACCGAGGACTTCCACCCGCCGCGGGACGGCTTCATCCAGACCCGGGCCAGGGAGGTGCTGGGGGAGTCGGTGGACCTGCTCGAGCGGATCGTCGACGACGGGCTGCTGCCGGCGATCGGCGACGGGACGTTCGGGCTGATGAAGCGGCCCGCCGACCGGGGCAAGGGCCTCGACGGGGTCGTCGAGAAGGCCACCGGCGCGGCCGGGTACGACAACCCGGCGGTCACCCTGCTGGAGAGCGGGGGATCTCGATGACCGGAACGCCTACCCTCGTCCGCCCCTACGGCGACACCACCGGGGACGGCATGGTGCAGGTGTCGTTCACCCTGCCGCTGCCGCACGACAAGCGCGCTGAGGGTGCCGCGCTCCAGCTCGCGCGGAAGATGGGCATGGAGCCGGCCCTGCTGGTCCACGCCAAGGCGATGGGTCCGGACTTCACCTTCTTCGTCGTCTACGGCTCGGTCACCCACCTCGTCGACCTGCGCGACGTCACGGTCGTCGAGCGGGAGTACCCGCTGCTCACGGCCAAGGAGGTCAACCTGGCCATCAAGAAGTCGTTGCGCCGCAAGCTGGTCGTCGTCGGCGCCTGCATCGGGACCGACGCGCATACCGTCGGCATCGACGCGATCCTCAACATCAAGGGCTTCGCGGGGGAGAAGGGGCTGGAGTACTACCGCGAGATCCGGGTGGTCAACCTCGGCGCCCAGGTCCTCGTCCCGGAGCTGGTCGCCCAGGCGCGGGCCGAGCGCGCCGACGCCGTGCTCGTCAGCCAGGTGGTGACCCAGAAGGACGCGCACATCCACAACACGTCGGCGATGTCCGCCGCGTTCCGCGAGGCGTACCCGTCCGGCCAGGTCCCCCTGCTCGTCGTCGGCGGCCCCCGGTTCGAGGAGGGCGCCGAGTCGACGCTCGGCGTCGACCGGATCTTCGGTCGGGGCACCACCCCCGGTGAGGTCGCGTCCTACCTCGTCCACGAGCTGGTGCACTGATGCCTGCCCAGGTCGGGACCGTTGTGACACACCGGCGCTACGTGCCCTACAGCCACGCCCACTACGCCGGAAACCTCGTCGACGGCGCCTACTCGCTGGCCGCCTTCGGCGACGTCGCCACCGAGATGTGCATCCGCACCGACGGCGACGAGGGACTGTTCGCCTCGTATGCGGACGTGCAGTTCCGTGCGCCGGTCCGGGCCGGCGACGTCATCGAGATCGAGGGCCGGCTGGTGCGCGTCGGGCGCCGGAGCCGGGAGATGGAGTTCGAGGTCCGGGTCGTCGCCCGCGGCGCCGGCTCGGCCGACCAGCCGTCCGCCGCCGAGGTCCTGGACCCGCCGATCGTCGCCACCACGGCCCGCGGCACCTGCGTCGTCCCATAGCCCCGCGGGAGGCCTCTCGAGCCCGTCATGGCCGCACGGCAGGATGCGGGTATGCAGCTGAGCGCCTGGCCGAGCGCGGGCCACCCCTGGCCGGTCGTCCGGGACCTGTCCCTCCACGTCGAGTCGCTGGGCTACCACGGCATCTGGGTCATGGACCACTTCATGGACAACGAGCCGCAGGGTGGCGGCCACGTCCTGGAGGGGTTCTCCCTCCTCGCCGCCCTGGCCGCCGTGGTGCCGCGAGTCCGGTTGGGCTCGCTCGTCGCGGGCAACCTCTACCGCCACCCCGCGGTACTGGCCAACCAGGCCGCCACGATCGACGTGATCAGCGAGGGCCGGTTCGTCCTGGGCCTCGGCGCCGGGTGGCAGGAGAACGAGCACGCGCAGTACGGCATCGACTTGCTCACCACGGGGGCGCGGCTGCGCCGTTTCGAGGAGGCGTGCGAGGTGATCCGGGCGCTCCGCGACGAGCGGGTCGCGACGTTCGACGGCGAGCACTACCAACTCCGGGACGCCGGCATGGAGCCGAAGCCGGTCGGCCCGATGCCGCTGCTCATTGGTGGGGCAGGGGAGAAGGTCATGCCGGGGATCGTCGCCCGGCAGGCCGACGAGTGGAACGTCTGGGGCACGCCGGAGACGTTCGCCGCCAAGAACGCGATCATCACCCAGGCCTGCGAGGCGATCGGCCGCGACCCGGCCACCCTGCGCCGCTCGACCCAGGCGCTCGTCATCCTCGGGCGCGACCCGGCCCCCGAGGACGGGGCCCGGGCCGTCGGCGGCTCGGTCGAGCGGCTGCGCGACACGTTCGGGCGCTACGCGGCGGCCGGCGTCGACGAGTTCATCGCCACGGACGGTCACCTCAAGGACCCCGAGCGGTCGCGGGAGCTGTACGACACGTTGGCGCGAGAGGTGCTTCCCGGTGTGTGAGACGCCGGCTGAACCGTGTCGGCGTGTCGTGGCGCGACACGCCGACATCGCCGAAGAAGTCTGCAAATGAACATGATTCGGCGTTGTCGGCGATGTCGCTCTGACCTGCACGAATGCGCGTTTGCGCAGGTGAACGGCGGGTTGACAGTCGGTGGGGCCTGAGTAACTTATGGCCCGGTGGTTCACCTGGACGGTCAGCCGCGAGGCTCGGGGAGTAGTTCGGAAGGGGGTTCTTCGGCGGCTTGCGCGCGCAGCCGCCGACCATGCCAGGCTCGCCGAAAGGGCCATGAACTGGGCCCGCATCGCTGACTGGTGGACACTGTGACGGCCCGTCCCGCCTAGTAGACAACAGCATCCGACCGACATCCCGCCGGCGCGGTGCTGGTCCCAACGGCGGCACGGGCCGTCACCGTCCCTGTCGTCTTCACAGGGCATCACGGGAGCCGGACCGTCACGGTCTGGGCACACCTGGAGCCGGCCCGCGTACCGCGTGGAGCCGCCGCGGTTACGGTTGCCGCGTGTCGCTCGTGCTCCGTCTGGCGTTCGCCCTGCTCGCCGGGGTCGCGCTGTGTGCGGCGTTCCCTGGCCACGACGTCTGGGTGCTCGCCCCGGTCGGGGTGGCCCTGCTCGCCCTCGCGACCTGCGGCGCCCGCGTTCGCACCGGGTTCCTGCTCGGGCTGGCGACGGGTCTGCTCTTCTTCGGGTACTCGCTCAGCTGGGCCGGCATCGTCGTCGGCGTCGTCCCGTGGGTCGGCCTCGCGGCATGCCAGGCACTCTTCGTCGCGCTGCTGGGAGCGGCCACGGCGTTCCTCCAGGGCCGCGGCGCCGTCCCCCGGGTGCGACCGGTCGTCGTGGGCCTCGCCTGGGTGGTTCAGGAGGCCCTGCGCGACCGCATCCCCTACGGCGGGTTCCCCTGGGTCCGGCTGGCCTTCAGCCAGGCCGACTCGCCGTTCGGCCGGCTCGCCGCGGTCGGGGGCGCCCCGGCGGTGACGTTCGCCGTGGCGCTGGCCGGCGGGCTGCTGGCCGCGCTCGTGTGGGAGCTCGGTCCGCGGCTCAGCCGAGGGGTCGGTCACGGTCCCCGCCGGATGCGGGCCCTGCTGGCGCTGGCGGGGGCGGTCGTGGTGTCGGTGGCCGGCTTCGCCGTGCCGCTGCCGACCGACGGCGCCCCGGCCAGCGTCATGGCCGTCCAGGGCAATGTCCCTCGACCCGGCCTCGAGTTCAACGCCGAACGCCGCCAGGTCCTCGACAACCACGCCTCCGCCACCGAGGAGGCGGCCGCCGAGGTCGCGGCCGGGACCCGCCCGAAGCCCGATCTCGTCGTCTGGCCCGAGAACGCGTCCGACATCGACCCCACCCGGAACTCCGACGCCCAGGACGAGATCACCCGGGCCGTCGACGCCCTCGGCGCCCCCCTCGTCGTCGGCACCCTGCTCGAGCAGCCGGCCCCCGACATCTCCAACGTCGCGCTGCTCTACGAGCCAGGCAAGGGCATCACCCAGACCTACGTCAAGCAGCACCCCGTTCCGTTCGCCGAGTACATCCCGAACCGGGACTTCTTCCGCCTCTTCAGCGACAAGGTCGACCTGGTGCGCGCGGACTTCGCCGCCGGTACCGGCCCGGTCCTGTTCCGGGTGCCCGCCGCGAGCGGGGGCGAGGTGGTGGCCGGCCCGACGATCTGCTTCGAGGTGGCCTACGACGACCTCGTCCGGGCCAACGTCGACCTCGGCGCCAATCTGCTGCTGGTCCAGACCAACAACGCGACGTTCGGCTACACCGACGAGTCGGTCCAGCAGCTGGCCATCTCCCGGATCCGCGCCATGGAGCACGGGCGGTCGGTGGTCCACGTGTCGACCGTGGGGGTGAGCGCCCTCATCACCCCGGACGGAACCGTGCATCAGCCGAGCACGTTGTTCACCAGAACGGTCCTGTCCGGCCAGCTTCCGCTGCGCAGCGTCCGGACGGTCGCGACGATGGTGGGGCCCTGGCCGGAGTATGCGGCGGGACTTGCGTTCGTGGTCGTCCTCCTGATCGGGTTGCGCCGTAGGCCGGCCGCCGAGCCGACGCCCCGCACACGGACCGAGACTCCGACCCAGACCCTCAACGAGAACCCCGCCGAGACCCCCGCAGAGAACCCCGCCGAGAGAGAACCGCACCGAGGATGACCACCGACCCCGAGAGCCGGCCACCGCTGGAGCGTGTCGTCGTGCTCATCCCGACCTACAACGAGCGCGAGAACCTGCCACGCATCGTCGCGCGCGTGCGCGCCGCGGTGCCGGCGGTCGACATCCTCGTCCTCGACGACAACTCGCCCGACGGCACGGGCGCGGTGGCCGACGACCTCGCCGGCAGCGACCCCCAGGTCCACGTCCTGCACCGCGCCGGCAAGAAGGGGCTCGGCGCCGCATACCTGGCCGGGTTCGCCTTGGCCCTGGAGCGCGGGTACGACGCTGCGGTCGAGATGGACGCGGACGGCTCGCACCAGCCCGAGCAGCTCCCGACCCTGCTGGAGGCCGCCGAGCAGTCCGACCTCGTCATCGGCTCTCGCTGGGTTCGCGGCGGCAGCGTCGTCAACTGGCCGATGTCCCGCCGGGTCCTCAGCGTGGGGGGCAACGTCTACGTCCGGGTCATGCTGGGGATGTCGGTGCACGACGCGACCGGTGGGTACCGCGTCTACCGCGCCTCGGCCCTGCGCCGGATGGACCTCCACTTGGTGGAGTCGCAGGGCTACGGGTTCCAGGTCGACATGACCTGGCGCGCGGTCAAGGCCGGGCTGACCGTCGTCGAGGTGCCGATCGAGTTCGTCGAGCGGGTCATCGGCGAGTCCAAGATGAGCGGCCACATCATCCAGGAGGCCATGCTCAACGTCACGAAGTGGTCGGTGACCCATCGGGTGGACCGCCTGCGAGGGCGCGCCCAGACCGCTCGGACCCGTCGGGAGGAGGCCGCATGGCACCGACTGTGAGCCAGGGGAGCGGCGCCGGCACTCCGCGCACCCGACGGGGCCGGTGGGGGTGGCTGTTGGTCGTGCTCCTGCTGGTCGTCCCCCTGCTCGAGGTCGTCGTCATCATCGCCGTCGGCCGGGCCATCGGCGGCTGGCCGACGTTCCTCCTGCTCCTCGCGGAGTCGGTGTTCGGAGCCTGGATCGTCCGGCACGAAGGCGCCCGCGCCTGGGCGTCGCTGCAGGAGGCCCTCACCACCGGACGGATGCCGTCGCGCCAGCTGGCCGACGCGGCCCTGGTCATGGTCGGGGGGGTGCTGCTCCTCGCGCCCGGCTTCATCACCGACATCGTCGGCTTCTTCCTCGTGCTGCCGTTCACCCGCCCGGTCGCGCGCCGGGTCCTGGAGGCGGTCGTCGCTCGCCGCCTGCTGGCTGGTGTGTATGCGCCGGGGGGGTTCCCGCCCCAGGATGCCCGCCGCGGGCCGGGCCCGGCCACCCGCAGCGCGGCCTCCGACGACGTCATCGAGGGCGAGATCCTCTAGATCTCGGGGCGCGAGCCCCGCTGGGTCGCTGAGATATATCTGTCCAGGTCCTGGGAGTTGGCCGTCCATTCTGCCAACATGTGGAATCTCAATTCCGAAGTGCGGAATATGCCCAGGAGGACCGCATGTCAGCCTCGAGTCCCGCCCCTGCCTCTGACCTGACCGGCCTGTCGAGCGACATCCCGAACGCGTCGCCGCGGCTCTACAACGAGGACCTCGCCCCGGCCAAGGACCGCCGGTGGGGAGTGTTCAGCATCTTCAACGTCTGGACGTCGGACGTGCACAGCCTGTTCGGCTACTACCTCGCCGCGAGCCTCTTCCTGCTCTGCGGCGGTTTCGTCCCGTTCCTCATCGCCATCGGCGTCGGGTCGCTGGTCATCTTCGCGATCATGAACCTGGTCGGCTACGCCGGCGTCAAGACCGGCGTGCCGTACCCGGTGCTCGCGCGCTCCTCGTTCGGGGTCTGGGGTGCGAACCTGCCCGCCCTGATCCGGGCCGTCGTCGCCTGCTTCTGGTACGGCGCGCAGACCGCGGCCGCCTCGGGCGCCGTCGTCGCCCTGCTGACCCGCAACGACGGGATCCTGCAGTTCCACCAGACCAGCCACCTGCTCAACCACTCGACGCTCGAGGTGATCTGCTTCGTGGTCATCTGGGCGCTGCAGCTGCTGATCATCCAGAACGGCATGGAGACGGTTCGCCGTTTCCAGGACTGGGCCGGCCCGGCGGTCTGGGTGATGATGCTGCTCCTCGCGATCTACCTGTGTGTCAAGGCCGGTGGCTTCTCGTTCCAGCACCAGATCCCCGACGACGTGATCCTCGACAAGACCAAGGACGCCGGCGTCATCGGGCTGCCCGGATCCTTCACCGCGCTGGCCGCGGCGGCCGCGACCTGGGTGACCTACTTCGCCGCGCTGTACCTGAACTTCTGCGACTTCTCCCGGTTCGCCAAGGACAAGGAGACCGTGCGCAAGGGCAACCTCTGGGGCCTGCCGGTCAACCTCATCCTCTTCTCCCTCGTCGCCGGGGTCACCACCGTCGCGGCGTTCAACGTCTACCACGAGGTGCTGCTGCACCCCGAGCAGATCTCGGCCAAGTTCGACAGCTTCTACCTGGCCCTGCTCGCCGCGCTGACCTTCGCGGTGGCCACGCTGGGCATCAACGTCGTGGCGAACTTCGTCTCGCCGGCCTTCGACTTCTCCAACGTGTTCCCCAGCAAGATCAGCTTCAAGCGCGGCGGGCTCATCGCGGCACTCATCGCCCTGGTGCTCTACCCCTTCGCTCCCTGGGAGGGCGACGTCGCCGGGTTCGTCAACGCGATCGGTGCCGTCATGGGCCCGCTGCTCGGCGTCATCCTCGTCGACTACTACCTCATCGCCCGGCAGCAGGTCGACGTGCCGCAGCTCTTCGTCGAGAAGGGCGCCTACCGGTTCACCGGCGGCTGGAACCTCAACGCGCTCGTCGCGACCGCGGTCGGCGGGCTGTTCTCCAGCGTCCTCCCGCACGTCGGGTCGGTCCTGCCGGCCTGGTGGGGCACCTACGGATGGTTCTTCGGCGTCGCGATCGGCGGCCTCGTCTACTTCGGCATGGAGCGACTGCGGCCGAGGCGCCCCCTGCCGGCCACCGCCCCTGAGCCGCAGCCGGCGCCCGCCCGCAGCTGACGCATACCGGCCCGAATGGGAAAGGCCCCGTCCACTGGACGGGGCCTTTCTCGCGCCTATGCGTCAGGCGGTGCGCTTGCTCGTCGGCTTCTCGCCGCGCGACTCGCGCAGCAGGCTGAGCCGCTCCTCGAGCAGCTCCTCGAGCTCGGGGATGGAGCGACGCTCCAGGAGCATGTCCCAGTGGGTCCTCACGTGCTTGGTCTCCTTGGGGGTCACCTCCGGGCCGTCGAGGAGCTTGGCCTCGTTGCCGCAGCGGCACTCCCAGACGGCGGGCACATCGGCCTCGACGCTGAACGGCAGCTCGATCCGGTGCCCCTGCGGACACACGTAGGTCGTAATGCGTCGTTCACTCGGAACGACGTTGGTCTCCGACTCGAAGCTGAAGGTGCTCAGCCGCGTGCCGCGTAACGTACGGTCAGCCATCTCGATATCCCTCCGAAGATCACGTCGCGCGGCGCTTGTCCCGTGCTTACCTGCGACTCATTCGGTTCCAACGACGTGCCCGGATGCGTTGTTCCGGTATCGACCTTCGTTCAGTGAACCGATACCCGTTTGTGATGGGAATCACAAGGAGGGAGACGACGGGTGGACGCGGGTGGTTCAGTTCCTCCCGGCCCGGCCTCAGATGACGGCGGGAACCTCGTTCCCGGCGGCCTCGATGCCCTCCCGCATCCGGACCCGGGAGAGCAGCAGCCCACCGACGACGAAGAACACGACGAGGGCCGCGATGGCCCAGCGGTACGAGTGGGTGAACTGGTAGACCAGCCCGAAGGTCAGCGTCCCGAACCAGCTCGTGCCTCGCTCCATGGCCTGGTAGAGGCTGAAGAACTCGGCCTCCCGGCCGCGGGGGATGAGCTGGCTGTAGAGGGACCGGGACAGCGCCTGGCTGCCACCGAGGACCAGGCCGATGAACAGCGCGAGCGCGACGAACAGCACCAGGCTCTTGGCGGGCACGAAGAAGGCGACGACGACGATCAGCGTCCAGATGGCCAGGCAGACCAGGACGGTCCGCCAGGCGCCGATCCGGGCGGCCACCCGGCCGAACAGCGCAGTCCCTCCGAACGCCACGAACTGGACGAACAGGAAGACGCCGAGCACGGTCGACTGGGAGAACTGCAGCTCCTCGATGCCGTAGAGGCTGGAGTTGCCGATGACGGTCTGGATGCCGTCGTTGAAGAACAGGTAGGCCAGCAGGAACAGCAGCGTCTGCGGGAACAGCCGCAGCTCCTTGAAGGTGTCGAGCAGCTGGGCGAAGCTGCCGCCGACGACGCCGCGGGACCGCTCGACGGGCGGTGCGAGCGTGCCGCCGACGTGGCGCAGGCCGAGGACCGGGATGAGGGTGAACAGCCCCCACCACAGACCGGCCGACAGCAGCGAGATCCGCGTCGACAGCTCCCGGTCCAGGCCGAGGCTGGTGTGGAACAGGTCGAGCCCGAAGTTCAGCGCCAGCAGGATCCCGCCGCCGAGGTAGCCGAAGCCCCAGCCCTTGGACGAGACGCGGTCACGGTCGTCGGGTGACGCGATGCGGATCAGCAGCGAGTCGTAGATGACGAGGGACGAACCCAGGGCGAGGTTGGCGATGATCAGCAGCAGGACGCCCAGCTGCCAGTTGGTGCCGGCGACGAAGAACATCGCGGCCGCGGCCACGGCGCCGAGCCATGCGAACCCGGCCAGCATCCGGGTGGGTCGGCGGCTACGGTCGGCGATGCCCCCCACGACGATGAGGACGAGGACCGAGACGAGGGTCGAGACCGTGGCGGTGTAGGCGAACAGGGATCCGGGGGAGATCGGGATCCCCATCAGGCTGAGGGTCGCCGTGCACCGTTCGCCGTCCGGGAGGTTCGGGCAGGCGGCCGCGGTGGCGACCGAGGTGAGGTACGGCGCCATGAGGACGGTCGCCGTGGTCGTCACGTAGGCGGAGTTGGCCCAGTCGTAGAAGTACCAGGCCCGCTGCTCCCGGGTGTCCCGACCGGCGGGCGAGGGAGCGGTGACGGCGACGTCGTCGGTCATGTGCCGAGCGTGGCATACGAGCAGGGGTCGCCGGGCGAACGTCGAGCTCCCCACGCAGGTATGCGTGGGGAGCCCGAGGGGGCGTGGTCGGACCGAGGGTCAGGCGCCCTCGGACACCGGGAAGATCTCGTCCGCGACGAGGCCGTGCGCCTCGCGGTGGACGGTGTTGGCCGCGTCGATGTCCGGCGCGTCGACGAGGCAGAAGATCTTGCTGTCCGCCTCACTGACCCAGTAGCGCAGGTACTTCACGCCGTACTTCTCCTGGGTCTGCAGGTCGGCGGCGTGGGCTTTCGCCACGTCGCCCATCCCGACCGGTCCGTCCATCGTGTGGATGTCCATGTACAGCGCCATCGTCGTTCTCCTTGATCGTTGGTGAGCCGGCTACCGGCCTGCCTCAAGGGAACGTCAGCGGGTCAGGGGCGCACATCGGGAGCGTTCCCCATGTTGGGGAGGAGCCCTCGCTGTCGCGCGGCGGCGGCCGCCGCAGCCCGGTTCGGCTCGCCGAGCTTGCGAAGCACCGAGGAGACGTGATGGTCGACGGTCTTCGTGGAGAGGAAGAGGCGGTCGGCCAGCTGGGCATTGGTGAGGCCGTCGGCGAGCAGCACGAGCACCTCGAGCTCTCGGGCCGTCAGACCGGCGGGGTTGGCTCGGGTCTGCTCGCGTGGGCCGCGGGGGGTCATCTGACCGGCCCGCCGACGACCGCGCATCAGGGCGGTGCGGGTGTCGACGGCTCCGGTCGCGGCGAGCAGCTCGATGCCCGCCCGAGCGTCGTCGACGGACTCGGTGTGCGACAAGCAGACGCCCCGCCACCACGGGCAGCCGATCCGCTCCCAGACCGCTGCTGCCGCGAGCCAGTTGCCGTCGGCCATCCGCGCGAAGGGCTCGGGGACACTGGTCCGAGCGGGAACGTGGATCCCCACGGTCCGGCGCCACCAGTCCGCCTCGCCGAGCTCCCAGTCCGTGAACAGGTCGCGGGCGAACGCGTCGAGCGGGGCGAGCTCACGGGCGGCCGCGTCGAGGTCGTCGGCGCTCCAGGCGGCCTCTGCGCGCGCCACCGCGACCGGCATGATCCGCTGAACCTCGCCGGTGGAGGCGGCGAGGTCGCGGGCCTCGTCGAGCCGCTCGTCGGCGAGGCCCCGGTCGCCGCGCCGGAGCGCGACGGTCCCGGCCACGACCAGTGCGGGTATGCGGCTGACCGGCGGGGTGTTCGGGTTCCGGCTCACTTCCTCGGCGAGCTGCGCCGCTGCTGCATACCGGCCCTGCTCGAGCATCGAGACCGCCAGCCACGCGACCATGTACAGGCCCCAGGCGTCAAGGTCGCGTTCGGAGCAGTAGGCGATCCCGGCGCGCAGGTCGAGGTCGGCCCCGGCGAACGCCCGGTTGCGGACCTGACCGGCTCCGAGGTTCGTGTACGCGCGAGCGGCGTGCTCGTGGAGGTCATCGGTCACGGCGATGTCGAGGCTCTGGTGCAGCCGGGCGATGCCTTCGAGCGGGTCGGAGCCGAAGAGCAGCGCCGTACCGATGTTGTTCAACGCGTGGCTCTCGACGTCTCGGTCGCCGATGGACCGCGCCAGCTCGACCGCCCGCCCGCCCCAGTCGAGGGTCTCGGGAACGCGACCCGCGAGCATGGCCAGCTGCGCCTTGTTGCTCAACGCCATGGCCAGCTCGTGTCCTGTTCCGAGCGGTTCGAGGGTCGCCACCGCCAGGTCGGCGTACCGGTCGGCCTCGGCACCGCGACCCAGGAACCAGAAGAGCCGCGACATCCAGCGCTGCGCCGCGCCGACCGCCGCCGACGTCGGGTCCGCCTGCGCGTGAAGCTCAAGTGCCCGACGGCGTGCCTCGAGAGCTGCGTTGGGCTCGTTGGTGAGGTAGCACTCGTACGAGAGGCGGTCGTAGAGGCCCGCGGTCTGCTGCCGGTCGAGGACCTCGGGGAAGTCCAGCGCGAGCCGGTACTCGCGGGCGGCCTCCCGGTGCGCGCCGAGGCGCCCGGAGTCCGCGGCGGCCGCCTCGGAGTAGCGCACGGCGTCCTCCTGCTGCCCGGAGCCGGCCGCGTGGTGAGCCAGCCGGTGGTCGTCGGCGCCACCCAGCCGGATCAGGGCAGCCAGGGCGGCGGCGTGCCGGCGGGTGCGCGTACCGGCCGAGAGGCTCGCCTCGACGGTCTCGCGGGCGATCTCGTGCCGGAAGGAGAACCCGTTACCACCCTGGTCGGCGACGAGCATCCCGTGATCGACGCACTCGTCCACCGCCTCTGCCGGCTGACCGGCGACCTCGCCGACCAGCCCGAGGGACGCGCCGGGTCCGAGGACCGCGGCGGCGCCCAGGACGTCTCGTGCGGGCGGCGAGAGCGCCGCCAGGCGGGCCAGCACGGCGTCGCGGACGGTCGACGGGACGTCGGTCGCGCCGCCGGCCAGCACCTCGGTGACGAAGAAGGGGTTTCCGCCGGTCCGCCGGTACAGGGCGTTCGCGTCGAGCGGGGAGCCGGCCTGGGCGACGAGCCTCGCGACCGCGTCGGCGGTGAGCGTGGGCAGGTGCATACGGTCGACGTAGGGGATGGTCGCGAGGTCGCCGAGCAGCCGGGTGAGCGGGTCGCCGGGACCGACCTCGTCGTCGCGGAACGTCGCGAGCACCAGCAACGGAATACCCTCCAGCCGCCGCCCGACGAAGCGGACCAGCTCGAGCGTCGCCTCGTCGGCCCAGTGCACGTCCTCGAGGATCAGCAGCGTCGGCCGGTCGGCGAGCCGCGCGCGCACCTCACGGAACAGCCGCGTCCGCGTCGCGCCCGTGGCTGCTTCGATCGAGGCGGTGAGCTCGGGCAGCGCGTCGATGACGGGACCGAGTGGGGCGGCCGTCGCGACGTTGTCGCAGTACCCACGCCGGACCGTGACCTCCGGCCCGATCCTGGTGGCCAGCAACGCGATCAGCGAGCTCTTTCCCACACCCGCCTCGCCGCCGAGCAGCACGAGCCGCCCGGCGGTGGACCCCGCGTCGGGCACCCACTCGAGCAGTGGGGCCAGGAAGGGATCACGCTCGACGAGCACGTCGTCCATTGTGACCACCTCGCCCGCCGCTCGTCGCCATTTGACCGCCGCCGCCCCGACGACGGGACAGACGGCGGACCGGCTGGCACGATGCGGGGCGTGGACGAACCCGCTGCCGCGGCGCATACCGAGCAACCCCAACGAACCGCGACCCCTGGCGGCAACCGGCTGTCCCGCGGCGACTGGGTGGTCATCGGGCTGTCGGCGGCCTTCACGGGTCTCGCGGCGGTGACGCACTACCTCGGCGCAAATGCGGTCCTGGCTTTTGCGTCGGCGGCTGCGGCCGTCGCGGTGCTCGCCGCTCTCGTGGGCCGGTCCGTGGAACAGATGGGAGACCGGTTCGGTCCCGGAGCCACCGGCGTGTTGCAGTCCGCGCTCGGAAACCTCCCCGAGCTGTTCATCTCGCTGTTCGCGCTCAAGGCGGGCCTGGTGGCGGTCGTCCAGGCCGCCCTCATCGGCTCGATCCTCGCGAACCTGCTTCTCGTGCTCGGCCTGTCGTTCGTCGTCGGTGGTCTGAAGCACGGCACCCAGACCCTCGACAGCGCGCGGGCCCGGGGGATCACCGTGATGCTGCTGGTCTCGGTGGCGGCGATGGTGATGCCGTCGGTGGCGCACCTCATCCACGCGCCGGCGGCGGAGCACGAGACGACCCTCTCGGTGATCGCCTCGGTCTTCCTGCTGCTGCTGTTCATCCTCACCCTGCGCGCGTCCCTGCGTCGTGGTGACGACCCGGGCCGTCCCGGAGGCGCCGACGAGGCCGAGCCGCCGCGGTGGAGGCTGTCCCTCGCGGTGGGGATGCTCGCCGTGAGCGCCGTGGCCGCGGCGTTCGTGTCGGACTGGTTCGTCACGGCCCTGACGCCGGCGATGAACGCGATCGGGATCTCCCAGGCGTTCGCCGGGCTGGTCGTGGTCGCCATCGCCGGCAACGCCATCGAGAACGTCGTCGGGGTCCAGCTGGCCGCCAAGAACCGGTCCGAGTATGCGTTCGCCGTCGTCATCAACTCGCCGCTGCAGATCGCGCTGGTGCTCGCGCCGCTGCTGGTGATCCTGTCGTCGGTGTTCGGGTTCGCCTCCCTGACCCTGGTCTTCGCGCCGCTGCTCGTGGTCTCGGTGGCCATCGCAGTGCTGCTCAGTGCCTTCATCACCTTCGACGGCAAGTCCACGTGGATCGAGGGCGCCGGGCTGCTCGCTCTCTACGGCGTCATCGCCGCCACGTTCTGGTGGGGTTGACCCGTCCCGCGCTGCGCCGGTCCGGACCTCGGGTGAGGATGGGGGATGCCGAGCGTCCAACGCACCTTCGCCGTCACCCCTCCGCCGACCGAGGTCATCACCTACCTCAAGGACTTCGCCAACGCGACGGAGTGGGACCCCGGGACCCAGTCGTGCGCCCAGAACGGGACCGGGCCGGTCCAGGTCGGCACGACGTGGCACAACGTCTCGAAGGTCGCCGGGTTCACGACGGAGCTCGAGTACGAGCTGACCGAGCTGAGCGACCGCGGTCTGGTCTTCGTGGGCCGCAACAAGGGCGCCACCTCGACCGACACCATCTCCGTGCTCCCGTCGGGGGAGGGGAGCGAGATCACCTACCGCGCCGACCTCGACATGCACGGCGTCGCGGCCCTCGCCGGACCCGCGATGAAGCTCGTGTTCGAGAGGCTGGCGGACCAGACCGAGCAACAGCTCACGGCGGTTCTCAACGCGCGGCGAGACCGGGATCGGTCGAGGGCATGACGGGAGTGGGGCCGGAGGCGAGGGCCTGGAAGAACACGTCTCCGACCGCTCGTTGGGCCTGCGCCCCGGGGTGCGCCGGCGACGTGTCGAAGGGCACGAAGTACGCGTAACAGTGCGGACGCATCACCTCGATCGCGGTGAGCGCCAAGGGAAACGGGCTGACGGCGCTCAGCGGGGACTCGACGTCGCCCCGCCATATCGTGGCGAACTCGTCGCGCACGGCGAGGAACCCCACGGGCGCCACCAGCCAGAACCCCTCGCCGAGCCCCTCGACGCGCGGGCGGATGGTGGACAGCCATGCCTCGACGATCCGGGCGCCGACGTGGTCGTCATCGCCGAGCAGCTCATCCAGGGCTCCGTTCAGGCGGGCCGGCGGCTCGGTGAGCATCAGGGCGGCGGCTTCGCGGCTGGCGGCGCTGACCAGGAACGCGGGTGACCTCGGTGGCGGTGCCTGGTCGACGAGGGCGGCCACGGCGTCGGGGTTCTGCTCGGCTCGCGCGAGGAACTCGTGGTAGTTGCGCCAGGCGGCGACCGGTTCGAGGGCGAAGCTGTCGCCGACGTCATGCAGGCGCAGCAGCCGGCGCGCCCGCGCCCGGAGGTCGGGAGCGGACGCCTGCGCCAGCGAGGTCAGCGGCCCGCGAGCGGCGCGGAGCCAGGCCAGCAGGTCGACGTCGTCGCGGCATACCGACGCGGGGAGGTCGAAGCTCGCGGCCGAGTCGACGTAGTCGAGGTTCGGCAGCACCGATGTCAGCTCGACGAGAGCGGCGGCGTCGGACCCCTCGGCCGGCGGGGGCGAGACGGTCAGGTCGAACACGCCCTCGGCGCAGCGGGTCAGGGCCGCGTCGGCCGCCACGGCGGCGGGATGGTGGATGACCCAGCGGTAGTGCTGGGCGCGCTGGACGAGCATGGTCTCGAAGGCCGAGATCCCGCCGGCGCCCAAGCCGATCCGCCAGCCGTCGGACACCTGGTGCAGCTCGAGGCTGTCCACCAGCCGGCGCCAGTCGATGCTGCCGAGCTCGGTGCCGGCCCGGAGTCCGTCGCGCATCAGGTAGTCGAGCCGGTCGACGTCGAACTGGCCGTCGATGATGCCGTGGAGGCAGTCGGTCCAGTCGTCGCCCACGCGGTCGGCCAGGATGAGCCGGATGAGCTGCCGTGGGAGGTGCCGGAAGCAGCTGTCGGGAAGACGGTCGACGATCCGCAGTCCCGCCCACTCGTGGAACTGGGCCTGCCCGGTGAGCGCGGCGTACTCGGCCTGGTCACTGGTCGCTTCGGCGCCCATGATCGGCCCGATCCGCTCCTGGTAGAAGCGCTCGAGCACATGGGAGAACGGTGGGTGGCCGACGTCGTGCAGCAGACCCACTGCGGCGACCGCCAGCCCGACCACGCGCGCGAAGTCCTCCCACATCGGGGTTTCCTCGACCGCCTCGCCGGTGACCCAGTGGGCTGTGCACGGGTCCAGGTCGGGAGCCGCCCGGACGTCGGTGATGACATCGCGGGCGAAGGCGGTGCGGAGGTCGTCGTCGGCGGTGCGCCAGGCGCTCTGCCAGGCGGCCACCGCGAGCTGCATCGTGCCCAGCGCGTGTTCGTAGCGCGAGCCGGTCAGCGACGGGTACCGCCGGTTCGCGCGGGCGTTCTGCGAGATGTTCCGCAGCCGTTGGACGGCGGCCGACGCCACCAGCGGCTCCAGCTCACCAGGGATCTCGACGTAGTCGTGGACCGGGTCGCGCACGACCCGGCGGCGGGGCAGCTCGTCGTCGGCTACCGCCGTCCCGGACATGCCAGCACTATGCCCGACCCGACCTGGTAGGTCGAGCGTCGACGACGCCGGCGCAGCGCCAGGCCCGGGCTAGGGTCGTCGCCATGTTGCTCACCATCGAGCGCGTCGCCCTGCTCAAACGGGTGTCGCTGTTCGAGCGGACCCCCGACCGGGTGCTCGCGGGACTGGCCCGGACCCTCGAGGAGGAGACGTTCCCGGGGGGCGCGACGCTGACGGTCGAGGGCGCCGTCGAGGACTGGCTGTTCGTGCTGATCGACGGGTCGGTGCAGGTCACCCAGTTCGACCGGGTCTCGGAGCTCGGCCCGGGTGACGTGGTGGGCGAGCTCGCCGTGCTCGCGTCGGAGCCGCGGGTGGTCACGGCGGTCGCCCTGACCGACGTGCACGCCTTCCGGCTGCGCAAGGTCGACTTCGACGAGGCGCTGCGTACCCGCCCGGAGATCGCGGCGGGGGTCATCGCCGAGCTGGTACGCCGCCTGCGCACGCGTCATCCACCCGGGTGAGGAACCGGGTCCTCCTCCTTGCCGCGCAGGCCGGTCTGCTCGGCCTCTCGGTCACGTTCCTCATCGTGCCGGCCAGTGCCCTGTTCCTCGACCGCTACGGCGCCGCCGAGCTTCCGTTCGTGTACATCGCCGTCGCCGTGCTCGGCGTCGTCGTGTCGAGAGTGATCCGCGCTCTGCAGGCTCGGCTCTCGCTCGTCGCGGTGGCCACGTGGTGCATCGGCGCCTTCGTCCTGATCGTCGCGGTCAGCTGGGTCCTGCTCCGGTTCGCGCACCAGGCGTGGGTGTCGGCGGTGCTGGTGGGTCTGTTCCCGCTGGCGATCCCCGTCGGGTTCGTCCTCGTCGGCACCCAGGCCGGGCGCCTGCTGGACGTCCGCACGATGAAACAGTCCTTCGCCCGCATCGTGGCCGGGTTCTCCCTCGGCTTCGTCGTCGGTGGGCTGGCGACCACCGTGCTGATCGGGCCACTGGGCGGGCCGGTCGACCTGTTGCTGGTCGACGTCGTCATCGGCGCCGCATACCTGTGGACGGCTGTCGCCACCGGCCGGCGGTTCCCGACGGAGCTGGGGCAGCGTCCGCCGGCCGAGCCCCAGATCTCGACCACCCGGCCCCCGGAGCGGCCGCCCCGGCGCCAGAGGCTGTTCGTCATGGTCTTCGGCTACCAGCTGCTGGCCGCGGCCGTCACGCAGCTGCTCGACTACGTGGTGTGGGAGCGCGCCGCCTATCACTTCCCCGATCCCAGCGAGCTGGCGCGGTTCCAGGGCCTGTTCGGCACGCTGATCAACGTCGTCGCGCTGGTCTTCGTCTTCCTCGTGGCCGGGCGCGTGCTGGTCCGCTACGGAGAGCGAGGGGGCCTCGCCGCCAATCCGCTCGGCCTTGTCATCCTGCTTCTGGTGAGCACCGTCGTGGGGGTGACAGCCGGGGAGGGGGCGACCGCGTTCTTCGTCGCGGTATGCGCGCAGCAGGTCGCCCACATCGCCCTCATCGACGGGATGACCCGGGCCGCCATGAACACGGCGTACCAGGCGCTCGACCCGACGAGCCGGCTGCGGGCTCAGACGGTCATCGAGGCGGCGGGGGCCCCGCTCGCGGTGGGGTTCGTCGGCGTCCTGCTGCTCGTCTTCCGCTTCATCGACCTCGGGGTCCGCGTCGTCGTCGCCGTGACGCTGGTCCTGGCCATCGCCTGGCTGGTCGTCGCGGTGCTCGCCTACCGGAGGTATCGCGAGGGGGTTCTCGCGCTCGTCACCGCCCGGCCCTGGGAGCCGCTCGACCTCCTCGACTCCGACGACGACGTGGTGCGCGGGCTGCTCGCCAGCTCGGACACCCGCGACGTGATGGTCGGACTCTCCGCGGTGAACGGCCGGCGCCGGCTGCCGGCGATAGAGGTCGCCGGCCTGCTGACGTCCCCCGACCCGTACGCACGGCTGGCCGCCGTCTGCGAGCTGATCGAGGCGGGAGGGGAGTCGGCGGACGAGGCCTACGACCTGTGGGTCGCCGCCCTGGGCGACCCCGACCCGGTGGTGCACGAGGCGGCCCTGTCCGGATGTGCCGCCGCACCCGATCCCTTCTTCGTGCCCTACCTCCTCGACGCGGTCACCGCCTCACCGCCGAGTGCGGCGCTGGCCGACGCTCTCGAGCGACACGCGGCGGCGCTGGCGCCGGTCACGGTCGACCGGTTGGTGCACGAGGCGCCGGGGCCCGCTCGCGACCGGCTCACGTGGGCGCTGGGGATCATGAGGGACTCCGTGCCGGCCGCACCCGCCGGGCTACCCGACCTGCGGGTGGAGGTGGCGGCGCACGCCACCCGGGTGTCGCGGTCGAGGGCGGCGCTGGCCGCGCTCGGTGACGATCCCGGCCTCGCGACACTGCGCAGGGCCCTGGTCGAGGATGTCGAGCACTCGGCGCGAACCTTGGCCGACCAGCTCGCCATGCACTACGGCCGCCGCAGCGTCGACCGGGTCGTGGCGTCGCTCGACGACCCGGGTCCGCACGACCGTGCCCTGGCGATCGAGCTTCTCGAGGTGCTGGCCGGACGCGAGACCGGTGAGCGCATCGTGGCGCTGCTCGACCCGCATCCCAGCGGCGGAGACGTCAAAGCCGCCTCCGACGGCACCACGGTCCCCCGGTGGTCGGCGGGGGAGTGGGTCACCGACCTGGCCACGGATCCTCAGTCGCTGTGGGGCGACCCGTGGCTGAGAGCGTGCGCGATCCACGCGGCCCCCGCGGTGCTCGGCGCGACCGCGGCCGACGTCGCCCGCCCGTGGGTCGACGACGACGACCCGGTCGTCGCCGAGACCGCCCGATGGGCGGTTGGCGACGCGGTAGGTCGATGAGCCCCTACTGCACCCACACGGTGGGGGAGGTCCGGTTGTCGTTGAGGTTCGCGTCCGGCCGCCGCCCGTTGCGTGGACCGACGTTTAGGAATGTATTCAGGCCGGCTTGACATTCATCACAGGAATCCAATGGGCAGGATTCTTGACTATCCAGACGTCGGCCGTCAAGCCGACTGCCCCGGGATTCAGTGAGGCGGACGGAATGCCCCACATGTCAACCTTCACGTCGAAGGAAATGCTCGACCCATCCGCACCGTTGAGATAGATCGTCCCAACATCATCCACCGTTGGGTAGTAGACAACATCGAGCCACTGCTGGTTACCTGGGTACATCAGTCGATCCCCAGGCGTGGTGTACTGGCTGTCCCAAGGACAAACGCCTAGCGCCGGATCAGGATTACAGTGGCCAAAGCTGAGGGTGAGGCTCTGGTTGGTGGCGTTGAAAACCGTAAAATCTTCCGTGACGTCACCCTGCGGGGCCTTGACCGCGCCATCAACTGCCCCGGCGACCTTGTTGGTGACCGAACCGCGCAGTGCTGCCGCGAACGTGGTGTTGTCCACCGCGGCGTGAGTGGCCGGTGCGCGCGCCGTGACAACGGTGCTTGGGGATGCCGAGGCCGAAGCGGCCACCGTGCCTTGAGGCAACGGGCTCGCGTCAGCTTCGGCAGCCTCCGCAAGAGAAGAAGCACCTACCAGGAATGCGGAAGAACAAAGTGCAGCAACGATCCATATTGGTGAGGGTGATTTGTGTTTCTTCGATCTCATCGCTGCGACCATATTAATCTCCTCTGTAGGCAGGCGCCGTGCATCTTCACGGAAGGGGTGGGGTGAGGTCAACCGGGCCCGGATCGGCCAAGCGGACATTGATGACGACGAATCAGCAACCTGGCGTCCACGGCACACTCGGCGAAAAGGGAGTGTTGGCTGCGGCAAACCTGGTGTTCATACGCGCATCATGGCTACTGTCCCGTGATAGCGGGGCTCGTTTTGGTCCGCCGATCGGCGGGTCTGCCAGGTGACCGGCGTGTCCCCTTATGAGCGGACCCTCGCCGGCTCTCCTGCCGCGGATTGCGGCCGCTGACCATGACAGACGACGGCACCGCTGTCCTTGGACTCGTCGCGACCAGGGTTGTCACCCTGGCTGAGCTGAACTTCGACGCCGTGGACGATGCTCTAGCCGTCAGCTACGGACGTCCGGCCGCCGCATGGTCGATGTCGGCCGCCAGACCAGCGGCGTCACGTCATGTTCGTGCACCTCGGGTTCCGGAAGCCTTCTTCAGTCCTTGACCTGTGGCTTAGCTGAAGGACGGGTAGGAGGAGTCATTGCCTCTACCGCAACTCATCCCAGGAAACGCCGATAATCGACATTATGTCAACTTTGCGAAGTAGCACCGGCACGGCTCGTCCCCCGCGACCCGGGCGTCCGTCGATCGGGCGACACCGGCGTCGGCCGCCCGGTGGCCCGGTCGGTTGACCAGCACGTCGGGGCCCGGCGGAGACGATGGTGACCGTGCCGCGCAAACCGCGGCGACCACCTGGATGAACTCGAAGGATCACCGAGAACCGAATGCTCACCAAGACCCGCCTCCGCCGCTCCACGACCGCCGTTGCCCTCCTCGGTGCCCTTCTGGGATCGGGAGTCGCCGTAGCGACCGCCGGCCCGGCCCACGCGGCGTCCCAGGCCGTGCCGGCAGAGGTCACCAGCGCTCCCGCCCTTCAGGGGTTCCTACCGCTCGTCGAGGTCGGTAAGGCGTACTCGGGCGAGGTGCTCATGGTCTACCGAGGCGGGCGCATCGTCTCGGTCACGATCGACCACACCAAGCTCCCGCCCGGGATCGTCGCTCAGGTCAACCCGGACAACACGATCCGGGTGTCGGGGACCACGACGGTGCCAGGACACTTCTCGCTGGTGGTCTCGATGACCGGGCTCTCCACCGACGGCGACATCGTCACCGGATCGTCGTCCCGTGAGGTGATCGTCTCCACCGCGGTCCAGATCGGTGCACCGGCCGCCGTCGCGCAGGGCATTCCGGTGTCGACGCAGCTCCCTCTCGACTACCCGTCGGGGAAGATCGTCGAGGTCAGCGCCACGGGTCTCCCGAGCGGGCTGTCCCTGTCGCCGACCGGTCTGATCACGGGAACCACGTACGACGCGGGCACCTTCCGCGTCACGTACACCGCGAAGGGCATGCCGTTCGGCACGCCGCCCTACTTCGCGCCGATCTCGACCACCGTCGTCATCGACATGGTCGTCGCTCCCTGGACGGTGACCCTTCCCGCCCGCGAGATGGCGGACGGTCAATGGGCCACCTACTACCAATGGCAGCTGCCGATCGAGTACGTCAACGGTGAGACGGTCAGCGTCACGGCGACCGGACTGCCGGCGGGGTTGACCGTCTCCTCCACGGGTCTGGTCTCGGGCTGGGTCCACACCGGGGCCGGCGACGCTTCTGTCACCTTCACCGTGACCGCCCGGCCGATCGGGTCCCCCTGGGTGGTCGAGAAGTCGACGAACCTCTTGATGGAGGTCTGGTGGCACTGATCCGCACTCGACGTCTCCACCGGCACCAATAGGCACCGATAGGCACCGATAGGCACCGGCAGCCGGGTCCGTCAGTGCTGCACCGCCCCGAGGGCGTCTCCCCCGCGGACCGGCTGACTCAGCGGGGGACGTCCCAGGAGCAGGAGGAGCAACAACGCCACCAGGGCGCCGACCGCTGTCCAGGCCACATCGGAGAACGACAACGGACGCAGCAGCAGGATCACCACGGCCGCCGCGACGGCGATGACGACGCGGATGGGCCGGGCGTAGGCGCCGACCCACTCGCCGAACCGGCCGGTGGTGACGCCACGGGCTTCGGCCCCGTCCCGCGCCGCCGCGGTCGCGTCGACCAGCGCCCCCCGTAGTCGCCGCGCGGGATCCTCCGGCCCGGCGAACCAGGCGACCGCCGCCACGAAGACTGCGAGGGCGCCGACGGCGAGGACGGCGCTGCGCAGCAGGGTCAGCGACTGCGTATAGATGGCGTCGGCGGCGGCAGCCGGGAAGAGGTCCGACGACACCGCGTTGGTGAACAGGATCCGGCCGCCGCCCAATGCCGCCGCCGTGACGACCATGGCCGCCGCCAGACAGACCGCAGCAGCCACCAGCGTCCGACGGTGACGCGCGGCGGTGAGGACCGCCCCCGCGAAGAGCGCCAGCACGACGAAGGGCAGCCACGTCCCGGCCGTGACCAACGACGCATACACGGTGCGGATCGTCGGCACCGCATCGGTCTTGGCGACGACGATGGTCTTGTCGATCTCGGGGATGTTCGAGGCCAAGGCGACCCCGCGGGCGACCAGGCGAGCCTTGACCGCGGCGATGATCGGCTTGAGCTGCACGCCGATCTCCCCCGTCCCGCTGACGGTCACGGCGCGGTCGGGACCGGCCAGGTCGCCCTGGAGCGCCACCAGGGAGTCGTGCGCCGTGCGTAGGCCCTGCCGTATCAGGTCGCGGAAGGCGGCCGACGTCACGACGTTGGAGACCGAGTCCTGGATGAACGACTGGATTCCTTGCGTGGCAGGGGTCTGGAGTAGCTTCAGGGCTGCTGCGGCCCGCGGCGGCAGGCCGATCTGGTCGATGCCGGTGAACACGTCGTTGGTGAGGCCGGGGATGTCCACGGCGTTGTTGATCGCGGCGACCGCCTGGTCGGTGACCAGAGCCTGCACGTTCGGGTCGTCAGCGAGCGGGGCGAAGGTGTCGACGAACGCGTCGGCCGACGTCAGCTGCACCCTGGCCCAGCCGGCGATGACGGCTGCCGGTGCCAGGATCGTGGCGAGCGCCATGAGGATGACGACGACCACGCCGCGCCAGACCCGCCGGGGTTCGCGGGGCTCGCGGGGCGGCCCCGACTCCTCGACGGCGACTCTCGCCCGCAGCCGTTCGTTCTCCTCCGTCAGTCGTCGAACCTGCTCTGCAAGCTCGAGACTGACCGGTTGCGTGGTGTCCGTCATCGCCCTGCTCCGATCGTGAGACCACGTGGTGTGAGACGAGCATCCCGCATCGCGAACGTCAGGGACAGCCTTCGGTCAGAACTGCAGATCCGCGGCCGCCACGACCTCCGCGGTCCGGCCGGGCCCGGCCTGATACTGCCAGTAAAGGTTGGTGTGGTCGACGACCTTGTCCGGGGGCGGCGCGCCCCACTCGCTGAGGTCCTCGGTCGTATGCGCGTCGCTCACCAGGGTCGTGTCGTAGCCGCGGACGAAGGCACCGTGCAGGGTGGCGCGAATGCACTCGTCGGTCTGCGTGCCGGTGACGACCACGCGCCCGACGCCGCGTTCGGCAAGGACCGACTCGAGGTCGGTGGCCTCGAAGGCGTCGCCGTAGCGCTTGGGGACCAGCGCCTCGTCCTCGCGCCGCCGCAGCTCCGGGACGTACTGCCAGGCCTCACTCCCCTGGGTCAGCGCCTCGTCGTCGGAGTGCTGCACCCAGACCACCGGCACCTTCTCGGCGCGGGCGCGGTCGACGAGGGCCGCGATGGTCGAGACGGTGGCGTCGCGGTTGATCGAGCGGGCCACGACGCCGTTCTGCACGTCGATGACCATGAGGGCGGTATGCGGACGGTCAGCGAAGGTCGACATCGGCTCAACGTAGGGGCGACGACCGACACCCGTGCCCGTCAGTGGCGGACCGGGTACACGAGGTGCAGCACGCGCGCGCCCTGGATGACCGTGGTTGGGTCCTCGAGCAGCACGGGGTCGACGCCCAGGTCGCCGAAGTACGGCTTGCCGCGGCCCATCACGACCGGCGCGATGTCGACCGAGATCTCGTCGAGCAGGCCCAGCTCGAGCGCCTGACGGGCGATCGTCCCGGCGGCCACGTCGACGTTCTTGTCGCCGGCCAGCGCCTGGGCGGCGGCGACGGCGGCCCGGACCCCACCCTCGGTGACGAAGGTGAACGGGGCGTCCGGGTGCGCAGCCACCCAGTCGGTGGGCACGGAGTGGGTCACCACGACGACCGGCAGGTCGATCGGATGGCGGCCGCCCCAGCCGTCGGTGAAGTCGAACAGCGTGCGGCCCACGACCAACGCGCCGGCCGCCCCCATGGAGCTGCGCCAGAACTCCGCGCTCTGCGGTGTGAGGCGGAAGGTGAGGTCCGGCGTGGCCGTGGTCACCTCCACCTCGCCGGCGTCGTACCAGTCGAAGAGCGCCCCGATCGTGTTGTCGTCGAAGGCGATGTAGCCGTCCAGCGACATCGTTGCGGATGATCCGACCGTGCCCATATCCGTTTCCTCCCAGCGTTCCGGTGGCGTTCTCCGGTGTTGACCGTCGGGGCAGAGGAAACTCATCGGTGTGACCGATCGTCCGACACCGGTGCCGCCCCCGGCCGTGGTCGCCGGTGGTCGCGGTGCCCCACGGTCTCGACGACCCCTCCCCCGTCGGCCCGCCGTCGCAGCGCTCCTCCTGGTCGGCACGCTGGCCGCCTGCGGCACCTCCGGCACACCGGGCGGCGGCGCACCGAGCTCCGCACCGATCGGCTCGGCGACCGGGTCCACGCCGACCGTGAGTCACAGCAAGGGCCTCCCGGCGACCGTCACGCCGACCGACAGCTCGGGCCAGAGCATCGTCGGATGGTCCGGAGCCGGCCGGCTGTACGTCGTCACGTTCGGCAGCGGTTCCTGCCCCAGGCTCCCGACCAGCGTCACCGCCACGGGGAGCAACCAGCTCACCATCGTGACCGCCCCCTCGAGCGACGGGCCGTGCACGATGGACTTCGGACCGACGACCAGTGTGGTCGACGTGCCACCGGGCATCGACGAGACGAAGCCGCTGCAGGTGACCGTCGACGGTGTCGCCTCGACCGTTCCCCCGCGCTGACCGGCCGGGTCCGGGCGGGAACGGGCGGAATCCCGACCGCTCCAGCCCATTCCGAGACCACCAGAATGGTGGGGTGCACCTGCCTGTCATGCCGCCGGTCAAGCCGATGCTGGCCAAGGTCGGCAGCGGCATACCGCCAGGGCAGCTGTACGAGCCGAAGTGGGACGGGTTCCGCTCGGTCGTCTTCCGCGACGGCGACGAGGTCGAGATCGGGAGCCGCAACGAGCGGCCGATGACGCGCTACTTCCCCGAGGTCGTCGAAGCGGTCCGCACGAACCTGCCCGAGCGCTGCGTCGTCGACGGCGAGATCGTCCTGGTGGACCCGGAGCGCGGGGCCCTGGACTTCGAGGCGCTACAGCTGCGGCTGCACCCGGCCGCGAGCCGGGTCCGGCTGCTGGCCGAGCAGACCCCGGCCAGCTTCGTGGTGTTCGACCTGCTGGCGGACGGGGACGCCGACCTCACCGGCCAGCCCTTCGCCGAGCGGCGCCGTCGTCTGGAGGACGCGCTCTCGGACGCCAGTCCGCCGGTCCACCTCACCCCCATGACCGACGACGAGGCGCTCGCCCAACGGTGGTTCGACGAGCTGGAAGGCGCTGGCCTCGACGGACTCATCGCCAAGTCGCCGGACCTGACCTACCAGCCGGACAAGCGGGTGATGACCAAGGTCAAGCACGTCCGCACCGCCGACTGCGTCGTCGCCGGGTACCGACTGCACACGTCGTCCCAGGACGCCGTCGGGTCGCTCATGCTCGGCATCTACGGCGACGACGGGTCGCTCGCCTCGATCGGGGTCATCGGCGCGTTCCCGATGGCCCGCCGCCGGGCGCTGCTGGACGAGCTGGCGCCCTACGTCACGACGTTCGAGGGTCACCCGTGGAGCTGGGCCGGCCACGAGCAGTACGCCGACGCCACGCCCGCTCAGCGCCGCGCCTGGGGCAGCCGGTGGAACGCGGGCAAGGACCTCTCCTTCGTCCCGCTGCGGCCGGAGCTCGTCGTCGAGACGAAGTACGACTACCTCGAAGGCGGGCGGCTCCGGCATACCGGCCAGTTCGTCCGCTGGCGCCCCGATCGCGACCCGCGGTCGTGCACGTGGGACCAGTTCGAGCGACCAGTCACCTACGACCTCGGCGACCTCCTCGGGCAGTGACCGAGGGGCATCCGCTAGCGTCACCCCCATGTCGATGAGCCTCCCCGCTCCGCGCGTCCTCGGTGACGTCATCCCCGGCGGCATCGCCCGTGATGCGCTCCTCGTCGTCGGCGGCGCCGCGTTCACGGCGCTCTCCGCGCAGGTCTCCATCCCGCTGCCGTTCACGCCGGTCCCCCTGACGCTGCAGACCTTCGCGGTGCTCCTCACCGGTGCGGCGCTCGGGACGGTCCGCGGCGTGCTGGCGATGTCGCTCTACCTGGTGGCCGGCGTCCTCGGGGCGCCGGTGTTCTCGAACCACACCTCCGGGTGGGGCGGGGCGTCGTTCGGCTACGTCATCGGGTTCGTCGCTGCCGCCGCCGTCGTCGGACGGCTCGCCGAGGGCGGCGCGACGCGCAGCGTCGCGCGTACCGCCGGCGTGATGGTGATCGGCAACCTCGTCATCTACGCGGTCGGCGTGCCGTGGCTGATGGCGGTGGCGAACGTCTCCCTGCCGCGCGCTCTGGCGCTGGGTGTGGTTCCCTTCCTCATCGGCGACGCGATCAAGGTTGCGGCCGCCGCCGGTCTGTTCCCCGCAACGTGGCGGCTCACCGGTCATCGCTGATCCCTATGCGCTGACCGGTTCGTCCCTGTCCCGCCTACCCACGAAGGCGGTCGGATGCACCTCTCACCGTCAGACACCGAGAAGCTCCTCCTCTCCGTAGCGGGCATGGTCGCCCGGGACCGTCTCGACCGCGGCGTGCGCCTCAACTACCCCGAGGCCGTCGCCCTGCTGAGCACCTGGGTCATCGAACGCGCGCGCGAGGGCGCCGGCGTGGCCGAGCTGATGGAGTCCGGTCGCGCCGTCCTCAGCCGCGACCAGGTCATGCCCGACGTCGTCGACATGCTCGTCGAGGTGCAGGTCGAGGCGACCTTCCCGGACGGGCGCAAGCTCGTCACCCTCCACCAGCCGATCGCCTGAGGAGGCCCCGATGTCGGCACGCACGAGCGGCCCCGGGGCGATGCGGATCGCCCCCGGCACCATCACCCTCAACGCCGACCGCCGCGACGACGAGCGCATCGAGCTCGTCATCGTCAACGCCGGCGACCGTCCGGTCCAGATCGGCTCGCACCTGCACCTGCCCGACGCCAACACGGCCCTCGAGTTCGACCGCGCGGCCGCCCACGGGTTCCGCCTCGACATCCCCTCGGGGACGTCGCAGCGCTTCGAACCGGGCGCCTCGCGCCAGGTCGCGGCGGTGGCGTTGCGCGGGGACCGCCGGGTGCCCGGCCTCCAGATCAAGACCGAGGACGAGGTGCGGCTCGATGGTTGACCTTGACCGGGAACGGTATGCGGCGCTCTACGGCCCCACGGTCGGCGACCAGGTCCGCCTCGGCGACACCGACCTCTGGGTGCAGGTCGAGGAGGACCGCACCATCGGCGGCGACGAGGCGGTCTTCGGCGGGGGCAAGTCGATCCGTGAGTCGATGCTCCAGTCCCCTCGCACCCGTGCCGAGGGCGCGCTCGACACCGTGGTCACCAACGTCGTCGTCCTCGACCACTGGGGTGTGGTCAAGACCGACGTGGGTATCCGGGACGGCCGGATCGTGGCACTGGGCCGGGCCGGCAACCCGGAGATCGCCGACGGCGTCCACCCGGACATGGTGATCGGCGCCTCCACGGACGTGATCTCCGGCGAGGGACGGATCCTCACGGCCGGTGGCGTCGACAGCCACGTGCACATCCTGTCGGCGTCCCAGATCGTCGAGGCCCTCTCGACCGGCATCACCACCATCGGCGGCGGCGGGACCGGCCCCTCGGAGGGCAGCAAGGCGACGACCGTGACGCCCGGGGCGTGGCACCTGGCCAGCGTGCTGCGCGGCCTCGATGCCTTGCCGGTCAACGTGTTCCTCATGGGCAAGGGCAACACCGTGAGCCAGGAGTCGCTGCGCGAGCAGGCCGTCGCCGGCGCGGCCGCCTACAAGCTCCACGAGGACTGGGGCTCCACCCCGGCGGCGATCGACGCGGCTCTGCGGTCGGCCGAGGAGATGGGCGTGCAGGTCACGCTGCACTCCGACAGCCTCAACGAGGCGGGCTACCTGGAGTCGACGCTGCGGGCCATCGACGGCCGCTCGATCCACGCGTTTCACGCGGAGGGCGCCGGCGGCGGCCACGCGCCGGACATCATGAAGGTCTGCGGCCAGCCGCACATCATCCCGGGCTCCACGAACCCGACGCTGCCGCATACCGTCAACACCGTCGCCGAGCACCTCGACATGCTCATCGTCTGCCACCACCTCAACCCGACGGTGCCGGAGGACCTCGCCTTCGCCGAGTCCCGGATCCGCGAGACGACGATCGCCGCCGAGGACGTGCTGCACGACATGGGCGCCATCTCGATCACGTCGTCCGACGCGCAGGCGATGGGCCGGATCGGCGAGGTCATCACGCGCACCTGGCAGGTCGCCCACGTCATGAAGGCCCGCCGCGGGTCGCTCGGCGACAGCCTGCCGGCGGACAACGAGCGGGCCCGGCGCTACGTCGCGAAGTACACGATCAACCCGGCCATCGCCCACGGCCTCGACGACGAGATCGGCTCGGTGGAGCCGGGCAAGCTCGCCGATCTCGTGCTGTGGGACCCGCGGTTCTTCGGCGTCCGGCCGGACGTCGTCATCAAGGGCGGGACCATCGTCTGGGCCGCGCTCGGCGACCCGAACGCGTCGATCCCCACGCCGCAACCGGTGCTGATGCGCCCCACCCTGTTCGAGGGCCGCGGCGCCGACCACTCGGTGACCTTCGTGGCGCCCGCCGCCATCGAGGACGGGCTCGGCGAGCGGCTCGGGCTGCGGCGCCGCCTGCTCGCCGTCAAGCCGACCCGCGACGTCGGCAAGGCACAGATGGTCAACAACGACGTCTGCCCGGACATCGAGATCGACCCGGAGACGTTCCAGATCGAGGTCGACGGCGAGCTGGTCCTCCCCTCCCCCGCCGAGCGGCTCCCGCTCGCCCAGCTCTACTCGATGTTCTGATGCTCAGGACGGCGGTCCACCCGGAGCTGCTGCTCATGCTGCTGGCCGACGCCCGCCTCCCCACGTCGGGCCACACCCAGTCCGGCGGCCTCGAGCCGGCTCTCCTGGGAGGACTCGACCCGGACGACCTGGAGGCCTACTGCGCGACGCGGCTCGAGACCGTGACGCTCACCGAGGCGGCGACAGCGGTGGTATGCCGGTCACGCGCCGTCGACGGTCGGCCCACCGAGGACGTCGAGCTCGCCTGGGCGGCAAGGACACCCAGCCCGGCGCTGCGCGAGGCGTCCAGAACGCTCGGGCGGGCCTACCGCCGGCTGGCGCTGCGCCTCTGGTCGGGCGCGCCGGCTCTCGGCGAGCTCGTTGCGGCCCCCGCTCCCCCACGCCCACGAGTCCTCGGGCTGGTCGCCGCCGCCACCGGGCTGTCCGCCACCGGGGTCGCCCGGCTCGTCGCCTACGACGACCTGCAGTCGGTCCTCGCCGCATCCCTCAAGCTGCTGCCGGGTGACCCGGTGGACGCGACCGCCCGGCTGCTGGACCTGGCCCCGGCCGTCGACGCCGTCGTGGACCGGGTCGCGACTCTGTCCGATCCGGACGAGATCCCCGCCTGGTCGGCGCCGCTCCTCGAGGCGTGGGCCGAGTCCCACGCGACCGCCGAACGGAGGCTGTTCCGTGCCTGAACGCTCGTTGCGTCTCGGCGTCTGTGGGCCGGTGGGGACCGGCAAGACGTCGCTCATCGCGCTGCTCTGTCGTGAGCTCGGTCCGCGGATGTCGGTCGCGGTGATCACCAACGACATCTACACCGACGAGGACGCGCGGATGCTGCGGGGCGCGGGCGTCCTTGCGCCCGAACGGATTCGCGGCGTGGAGACCGGTGCCTGCCCGCACACCGCGATCCGCGACGACATCACCGCGAACCTGCTGGCCATCGAGGACCTCGAGGCCGACTTCGACCCGGTGGACCTCGTTCTCGTCGAGTCCGGCGGCGACAACCTCACCGCGACCTTCTCGCCCGCCCTCGTCGACGCCCAGATCTTCGTCCTTGACGTGGCCGGCGGCGGCGATGTGGTCCGCAAGGGCGGTCCGGGCATCTCACGGGCCGACCTCCTCGTCGTGAACAAGACGGACCTCGCGCCCTACGTGGGGGTGGACGCCGACCTCATGGTGCGACAGGGCGGGGAGGCGCGGGACGGGCGCCCGGTGCTCGGCCTGTCGCGAACCGATCCCGATTCGGTGGCTCGGCTGCTCGCCTGGGTCGAGGCCCGACTGGCCGAGTTCCGCGGCGGCACGCTGGTGCCCCAGGACCCCGGCCCGATGGCCGCGCACGGGCACGGCCACCCGCACGCGTACCACCACGGACCGAGCCCACGGTTGTGAGCCGTACTCGACTCGAGGTGTGCCGCGACCCCGCCGGAGGCCGGGTCCGCGTCGTGGTGCGGACGGACGGCCCACGCGGGCGAGGGCATCTCGGCGTGCGCGTCCTGGACGCCAGGGTCGACAGTGCTCGGGTCGCGGTGCTCGCCGAGGGGGCCCTGCTGGTCGCCGGCGACGACGTAGTGGTCGGTATGCGGGTCGGCCCGGGCGTCCGCCTGGAGGTCGTCGAGCCCGCGGGGACGGTGGCCTTCGACATGCGCGGCGGATCGGCGCGGTGGGGCGTCGGTGTCGAGGTCGACGACGGCGGCGAGCTGGTCTGGCGCGCCGAGCCGTTCGTCGTCGCGACCGGCGCCGTGGTCGACCGCGACGTCGACGTCCTCCTGCACGGGTCGGGCGCCGCGGTGCTGCGGGAGGTGCTGGTCCTCGGGCGCGTCCGCGAGGCCGGGGGCCTCGTCCGCCAACGACTCCGCGCCACCGCATCGGGTCGGCCACTGCTCGTCGAAGATCTCGCCCTCGACGGCGCATGCCCGCGGGTGGGGGTCGTGGGTCATCACCGGGTGCTCGACTCGGTCACCGTGCTCGGGCGACGGGCCGGCGGGGTCACGCCCGAGCGAGCGCACCGGCTGGAGCTCGACGGCGAGGGAACCGTGGTGCGGCACCTCGGTGCGCACACGCATACCTCACCGTTGGAGCGGTTGTGGACCGACCTCGCGGCCACCTCTCGCGCCGAACCGGTACCGGCATGAGTGGCGTCCTGCCGGACTGGGCGACCGGTCTGGGCCTGCAGCCGCACCCGGAGGGTGGCTGGTTCGCCGAGACGTGGCGCAGCGGGACGACGGTCGAGCTCGCCGGCTACCCCGCTCCCCGTGCTCTCGGAACCGCGATCTACTTCCTGCTGCTGCCGGGCGAGGAGTCCGCCTGGCACCGCGTCCGGTCGGCCGAGCTGTGGTTCCACCACCGGGGGTCCGCCGTGGAGCTGAGCCTGGGCGGCGACGGCGACGAGCCGTCCGCCGTGTCCGCGCACCGGCTTGGTCCCGACGTGGCGGGCGGCGAGACACCGCAGCTACTGGTCCCGCCGAGCCACTGGCAGGCGGCCCGGCTGCTCGGCGACGAGGCGGTGCTCGTCAGCTGCGTCGTCGTCCCTGGCTTCGACTTCGCGGACTTCACGCTCCTGGGTCCCGCGTAGCGCCGGGAGGTCGCGGTAGCGTCGGCCCCGCAGCGGAACGACAGAGGGAGGCTCCAGTGGCCGTGGGTGGTGAGCCGGTCGCGGACGCGTTCGCGCTCCAGTCGCGAATCGCAGCGGCCGCAAGGGAATCGGGCAAGCCGGTGATCGACGCCGGCCGGGGACAGCCGAACTGGACCGTCACCGAGCCGCGGGCGGCGTTCTTCCGGCTCGGCCTCTTCGCGACCCGGGAGGCCGAGGCCTGCAGCTCCACCGACGTGTGGGGAGAGATGCCGCCCGGTCGCCGGGATCCACGACCGACTGCTCGCCGACCTCGCCGGCGACGTCCGCACCGGCACGGGTGCCGCGTTCCTCCGCAGCGCCGTCGAGTTCGCCGTCGCCGAGCTCGGGTTCGACGCCGACGCCTGGGTGCACGAGCTGGTGCGTTCGGTGCTCGGGTTCGGGTATCCCTCGCCGAACCGGATGCAGCCGCACCTGGAGCGGGTGGCGGAGCGCTACGTCGTGGGGTTCACCGGATCCCCCCTCGACGACGACCATCGGTTCGACGTGTTCGCCACCGAGGGTGGCGCGGCGGCCATGACCTACATCTTCACGACGCTCCAGGTGAACGGGATCGTCGGCCCGGGTGATGCCGTCGCGGTCGCCACCCCGACCTACACCCCGTACCTCCAGATCCCCGTCCTGGAGCGGATCGGGTTCGACGTCGTCGAGATCAAGGCGGCGGCCCACCAGCCGTACCGCTTCGACGAGGGCGCGCTCGAGGTCCTGCGCGACCCGCGCATCAAGGTCTTCTTCCTCATCAACCCCGGCAACCCCGACAGCCGGGCGGTCCGGCCGGAACGCCTGGACGAGCTGCGCCAGATCATCGAGACCGACCGGCCCGACCTGCTCGTCGTCAACGACACCGCCTACGCGACGTTCGTCGAGGGCTTCCATGGTGTCACCGCGGTCATCCCGCGCAACGTCATCCTGCTGCACTCTTTCTCCAAAGGGTATGCGGCGACCGGCAACCGGTTGGGTTTCGTTGCCGTGCACCGCAACTCGGTCGCCGACGAGATCCTCGCCGCCAAGCCGGCCGATGCCAAGGAGCGGATGCGGGCGCGCTACCAGGCGGCCTCCGACGACGTCGAGGCGATGCCGTTCATCCAACGGCTGTTGGCCGACAGCCGCCTGGTCGCCCTGCACAACATCGCGGGGCTGGCCACACCGGACCAGGTGCAGATGACGCTGTTCGAGCTGGCCTTCCTCATGCCGGAGGGCGCGCACTACGTCGAGGGCGTTCGGGCCAAGCTGCGAGGCCGCCTGGACGCGCTGCACGCCGGCCTCGGCGTTCCCTCCCCCGGTGGCCAGGACAGCCACTACTACGGGATGGTCGACGTCATGAAGGTAGCCCGGGCCCGGCACGGCGAGACGCTGGTCGAACGGATCCGCGGCACGGTGGCCCCCGAGGAGATGGCGCTACGCCTGGCGGCCGATTCCGGCGTGGTCGTGCAGACCGGGCCGAGCTTCCAGGGCGACCCGTGGGACGTCCGGCTGTCACTCGCGTCGATCACCGAGGACCAGGCGGCCCAGATCGCGACGGCGTTCGTCACGCTCGTCGACCGGTTGGCCGACGAGCTGACACCGGCGGACGAGGTCTAGCCCGACTCTCGGTCCCGGCCGCACGACCCCGTCTCAGGCGGCCGAGAGGCCAGCTTCGGCCGCTCTGGACCCGGTCTGAGCGGCCGAAGCTGGCCTCTCGGCGCGAGGAAACGGGGGCGGGGGACGGGTCAGGCGTCGCCGGAGAGCAGCCGCTCGAACGGGGTGACCTCGTCGAACGGGTCGGTCACGACGACCGGCGGCGCGCCGACCACGAGGTCGGCCAGCTCCGAACCGGCCAGGTCGATCCGGGCGGCGAGCCCCGACTGTGCGTCCCCGTCGGCCCAGTCGCTGGACGCGGCGTAGACCGCCGTCGGCGCGACCGTCGCCCGGGCGTACGACATGAGCGGACGGACCGCGTACTCGAGGGCGAGCGAGTGCCGCGCCGTGCCGCCGGTGGCCCCGATGAGGACCGGCTTGGCCTGGAGCGAACCGGGTTCGAGGATGTCGAGGAACGACTTGAACAGGCCGCTGTAGGACGCGCTGAACACCGGCGTCACGAGGATCACCCCGTCGGCGCCCCGCACGGCGTCGAGGACGCCGCGCAGGTCGCCGGTGGCGAACCCGGTGAGCAGATGGTCGGTGATGGCGTGGGCGTGCTCGCGCAGCTCGACGGTCTCGACGACCGCGTCGTCCCCACGCTCCGCGAGGGCCCGCTCGGTCGCGGTGGCCAGGCGGTCGGCCAGCAGCCGCGAGGACGACGGGACGCTCAGCCCGCCACTGACCACGACGATGGTGCGGGTCGTCACGAGACCTCCTGGGCCTCGGCGGCGGCCGGCTCGGCGTCGCGAGCGGCGACCAGGCTGGCGTGCGTCGGCGCGTCGGGTACGCCCGGGGCGCGCAGCGCGGCGAACTCGCGGCGCAGCACGGGGACGACCTCCTCGCCGAGGATGTCGAGCTGCTCGAGGACGGTCTTCAGCGGCAGGCCCGCGTGGTCCATGAGGAACAGCTGGCGCTGGTAGTCGCCGACGTAGTCGCGGAAGCCGAGCGTCCGCTCGATGACTTGCTGCGGCGAGCCGACGGTCAGCGGCGTCTCGCGGGTGAAGTCCTCCATCGACGGGCCGTGCCCGTAGACCGGCGCGTTGTCGAAGTAGGGCCGGAACTCGCGGACGGCGTCCTGGCTGTTCTTCCGCATGAACACCTGGCCGCCGAGGCCGACGATCGCCTGCTCGGCCGTGCCGTGGCCGTAGTGCTCGAACCGCTTCCGGTAGAAGCCCACCATCTGCTCGGTATGCGACGCCGGCCAGAAGATGTGGTTGGCGAAATACCCGTCGCCGTAGTACGCGGCCTGCTCGGCGATCTCGGGACTGCGGATCGAGCCGTGCCAGACGAACGGCGGCACACCGTCCAGCGGCCGGGGCGTCGCGGTGAAGCCCTGCAGCGGCGTGCGGAACTTGCCCTGCCAGTCGACGACGTCCTCCCGCCACAGGCGGTGCAGCAAGGCGTAGTTCTCGATGGCGAGGGGGATGCCCTGGCGGATGTCCTTGCCGAACCAGGGGTACACCGGGCCGGTGTTGCCGCGGCCGAGCATGAGGTCGTTGCGACCGTCGGACAGGTGCTGCAGCGTCGCGTAGTCCTCCGCGATGCGCACCGGGTCGGTCGTCGTGATGAGCGTGGTCGCGGTCGAGAGGATCAGCCGCTCGGTCTGGGCGGCGATGTAGGCCAGGGTCGTGGTCGGTGCGGACGGGACGAAGGGCGGGTTGTGGTGCTCCCCCGTCGCGAAGACGTCGAGCCCGACCTCCTCGGCCTTCTTCGCGATGGCGATGGTTCCCTTGATCCGCTCGTGCTCGGTCGGTGTCCGGCCCGTCGTGGGGTCCGCGGTGACGTCCCCGACCGTGAAGATCCCGAACTGCATGACCCGCCTCCTATGTGATTGATGATTCAACCACTTGAACACGACCACTCCGGCCGCCATTCCCCGACCATTCTCGCGCCTGCCGCCGGCCCCTCTAGTCTGCGCTCGTGCTCACCGTTGCCCACATCAGCGACCTCCACATCGGCGGCCGGCCGGAGTCCGTCGCCCGGGCGAGGCAGGTGATCGGCCACGTCTGCTCGATGAGGCCCGCCCCTGACGTCCTGATCGTCACCGGCGACGTCGCCGACCACGGATCCCCGGACGAGTATGCGACGGCGCGGGACCTGCTCTCGGCCTGGGACGGCCCGCTGCTGGTCGGGACGGGCAACCACGATGTCCGCGGCCCCTTCGCGCGAGGTCTCCTGGGCGGGGACCGGGAAGGGCCTTTGGACCAAGAGCTGGACGTCGGCGCATACCGGTTCCTCATGCTCGACTCGCTGGTCCCGGCCATCGGCGGGATGCGGGTCGACCACGGCGAGCTCGCGACGTCGACGCTGGCGTGGCTCGACGAGCGGCTGGCCACCTCGACGCGCCCGACGTTCGTCTGCTTCCACCACCCGCCGACCACGGTCGGGATCGGCCGGGCCGACGAGATCCAGCTGCGGAACGGTCCGGCACTGGAGGCCGTCCTGGCCGGCCACCCGCATGTCGCGGCGGTGCTGGTGGGCCACAACCACACGATGTGCGTGACGACGTTCGCCGGACGTCCGGCGCTCGTCGGTGGCGGGGTCGTCTCGAGCGTCACCCTCGACCAGGAGCCGGAGGACCACATCTGGCTCGACGGGCCGCCGTCGTTGGCGGTGCACCTGCTCGGCGACGACGGGCGGCTGACGACGTTCTGGCGGGCGTTGGTCTGAACGCCGCGGCCGGGGCGGCAGCGGGCACTAAGGTTCCGGCATGAGTACGCCCCCGGGGATGGCGCCCCAGCTGGAGCCCTTGGACGAGTCGACCTTCCAGTCGGTGATGTGCGTGGTCGCGCATCCCGACGACATCGAGTACGGCCTCTCGGCGGCGGTCGACAAGTGGGTCAAGGCCGGGAAGACGGTCACCTATCTCCTGGCCTCCCGCGGTGAGGCGGGCATCGACACGATGCACCCCGACGAGGCCGGTCCGGCCCGTGAGGCTGAGGAGATCGCGGCGGCCGAGGCCGTCGGGGTCGAGATCGTCGACTTCCTCGACTTCCGCGACGGCGTCATCGAGTACGGCGTGCCGCTCCGCCGTGAGCTGTGCCGGGTCATGCGTCTGCGGAAGCCCGACTGCGTCGTCTCACAGGGTCACGACGTGCGGTTCATGAACCGGCTGAGCCAGTCCGACCACCGGGCGGTGGGGCTCGCAACCCTCGACGCGGTCCGCGACTGTGGCAACCGGTGGATCTTCACCGATCTCGAGGAGGAAGGCGTCGAGCCGTGGGCCGGCATCAAGACCGTCCTCGTCGGCGCCTCCCCGGTGGCGACCCACTACGTGGAGGTCGGCGATCATCTCGAGCCGGCCGTCGCCTCGCTGGAGGCGCACCACGCCTACAACGACGTCCTGCCGGACGACTTCCCCAAGCCGCGGGAGCTGGTGACGATGATCCTCGGTATGCCCGAGCGGGCCACCGGTCATCCGTACTCGCTGACCTTCGAGCGGCTCGAGGCGTAGGCGTCCTTGGTCTCGCCGAAGTGGAGCCACGGTGACACGGACGGAGTCCGGGGTCACCGAAGTGGAGCCACGGTGACACGGGACGGAGTCCGGGGTCACCGAAGTGGAGCCACGGTGACACCGGACGGAGTCCGGGGTCACCGAAGGACAGGTTCGTCACGGTCTACGGCCGGAACCCGGTCATCGAGGTCCTCGACGACCCGAGCCTGGTCGTCGACAAGGTCGTCCTGGCCCAAGGCGTCAAGGGACACGGGATCGGCGAGATCATCGGGCTGGCCCGCGATCGGGGCGTCCCGCTGGAGCGGGCGTCGGCCGACCGGGTCAAGAAGCTGGCCGGCAACGGTCGGCAGGACCAGGGGGTGTTCGCCGACGTCGTGGCGCCGCGGATGCGACCGCTCGCAGACGCGCTCGACGACGTGACCCTTCGCCGAGTGCTCCTCCTCGACGGGATCACGACGCCGGCGAATGTCGGCATGATCCTGCGCACGGCGACAGCGGCCGGCGTCGACGGCGTCGTCGTCCCGCGGCGCGGGGTCGCGTCGATCGACCCGATGGTCGTCAAGGCGTCGGCCGGGGTGGCGTTCCGGGCGCCGATCCTCAAGGTCGGCACGGCTGGTGAGGCGGCGGACCTGTTGTCCGCCGCGGGGTTCCACCTCGTGGGGCTGGCGGCCGACGGTCCGGCGACGCTGTTCGAGGCGGAGTGGCCGGAGCACGTCTGCTTCGTCCTCGGTTCCGAGACGGCCGGGGTCGGAGCGGAGGTCGCCGACCGCGTGCGGTCGTGGGTGTCGATCCCGATGTCCGGCGGGGTCGAGTCGCTCAACGTCTCCGCGGCGGCGGCCGTCGTCTGCTTCGAGCTGGTCCGCCGCTCCACCGGCTGACCCTCCCCGCTCGGCTTGACGCTGAGTCAAGGGACTTGACTCGGCCTACACGGTGCGTCGGGCCGCTGGACGCTGCGTCAAGCCGAGCGGGGTGTCCGGGCGGAAGTGCGAAGGGCGCCGGGGGTTCGGCCTAGAGGACGAGGACTCCGGCGCCGAGCTCGTGGACGGTGCCGCCGACGTGGATGCCGCCGTCGGCGTCCACCTCGAGGTGCAGCTCCGACGGCCGGTGGACGGCGTCGCCCTGCCGCACGACGCGGCGGATCCCGCGCTCACCCCGGGCGTGCCACCAGCCGCCGAGGTTCGCGCAGGCCGAACCGGTCGCCGGGTCCTCGATCGCGCCGGCCCCCTGGGTGAAGAAGAGCCGTGCCTCGACCGTCTCGTCCCCCGTCGGCGCCCAGAGGTAGACCAGCGCCTCCCCACGGTTCGACTCGCCGTACTGACGCAGCAGCCGGGCGTCGACGTGGGCGCGGCGCACGGCCTCGACCGAGCGCAACGGCAGGATCAGCTGCTCGACGCCGGTGTCGACCCACAGCGGGCCGTCCCCCACGTCCTCGGCGTCCACGCCGATCATCGCGGCGAGGTCGGCCGGCGCGACCCCGACGGCCCGCGTGGTCGGCGCGGCCGCCGTGGTCAGTACCCACCGAGAACCGTTGAAGGACACGGGAACCCGGCCGGCCGGCATACCGAGCACGACGTTCTCACGTCCGGAGGACAACGACGAGACGACGTATGCGGTCCCGAGGGTCGGGTGGCCGGCGAACGGCAGCTCGTACTCGGGCGTGAAGATGCGCACGTCGGCGTCGACTCCCTCGTCGCCGGGACCGGTGACGAACGTGGTCTCGGAGAGGTTGAGCTGGCGCGCGATGGCCTGCATCTGGTCGTCGCTGACGTCCGCCGCGTCCTCGAACACGGCCAGCGGGTTGCCCGAGAACGGGTCGTCGCCAACGGTGAAGACGTTGACGATCCGATAGGCGAGGTCCATGTACCCACCCTGCCAGAGGGGCACCTCTACAGTGGCGACGTGACCAGCGTGCCCTCCCAGCCGCCCGAGCCCCAAGGCCATCTCGTCCTCCTGCGTCATGGTGAGACGGAGTGGTCGAAGTCCGGCCAGCACACCGGGTTGACCGACCTTCCGCTGCTGCCGGAGGGCGAGGAGGCCGCGCGCCGGGTTGCCACCCTGCTCTCGGGCTGGACCTTCGCGAAGGTCCTCGTGTCCCCGTTGCAGCGGGCCCGGCGCACCGCCGAGCTCGCCGGCCTGACCGACTACGACATCGACCCCCGCCTGAAGGAGTGGGACTACGGCGGGTACGAAGGACTGACCACCAAGGAGATCCGCACCAAGGTCGGCTACATGTGGACGGTGTTCGAGAACGGGGTGGTCCCGGGTGACACCCCCGGGGAGACCGTCGAGTCGGTGGCCGCGCGAGCCGCGTCGGTGCTGTGGGACATCATGCCCACCCTGCAGGACAGCAACGTCGCGCTGGTCGCGCACGGCCACTACCTGCGGATCCTCGCCACCGTGTTCCTCCGTCAGGAGGTGCGGATGGGCGCCAAGCTGCTCCTCGACGCCGGGTCGATCAGCATCCTGGAGTGGGAGCGTGAGCAGCCGGCGATCCGGACCTGGAACCAGCCCTCTCCGAAGGTCTGACGCTCACCGTGTGCGGGTCCGGGGCGGCCGCACCACCGTGAGGTCCCACCGGCGCGGCGCTTCCACGGCCACCGGCGCGCCCGGAACGGCAGTGGCGGCAACGGGTTCGGGATCGACCGGCCAGTCCGCAGCGCCGGCCGGGCCGAACAACCCGTAGGACACTGCGTCCCCGGTGGTGAACCGCGGACCGTAGGCCACTCCCCCGATCCCGGTGGCGTCGAACGCCCGCGCCCAGGCCTGCGGCACCGCATACGGGACCATCGTCTCGAGCTCGCGGGTGACGCCGAACCGCGTGGCCGCCCGCGACTCGACATCGGCGACGTCGCGCTCCTGCGGCAGGTGGAGGGCGGAGACGACGACGTCGTCGAGCAGGGAGGCGGGGACGACCGGCTGCCCGCCGAGCACGGTGCCGAGTCGCTCGCGGACCGCCACCATGGCCGAGCTCGCGAGGTAGCAGGTCCCGCGCGGTGCGGGCAGGTCGAACCGGCCGCCACCGTCGCTCCCGAACCACCAGGGCCCGTAGGCGGCGGTGTGGGCCCGCAGGAGGGGGTCGCCGGGGGTGAGCCTCCGGGTGGGAAACCCGTCGAGCGGGACCGACGGCGGCCGCTGGGCGACCACCTCCCGGGTCATCGCGACCACCCGCCGGCGTCGGCGGTGGCGACGGCGCGAACCCGGTCGACGGCCTCCTTGGACGAGCGGTGGAACACGAGGTGATCGACCGCGCTCTCGCCGTCGAACGCCGCGCTCGGCGTGGTGAGCCAGGCACCGATGGCCCAGCCGTCGGCACCGGCCCGTTTGAGGATCCCTACCGCGTCGACGACCCCCGGCCGGACCTGTCCGTTTTTGCCGAACTGGAGCACCGGGTAGAGGAGGTGGCCGTCGGAGGTGCGGCAGGCCAGCAGCGTGCCGCGGCGTTCACGGTCGGCCAGCGCCTGGCGGGTCACGCCGAGCCAGAGCATCAGCCCGGCCGTGTCGTAGAACGGCCCGATCGCGGTGTCCCAGGGGTGGACGCTCGGGAGTGCGGCGACCATCCGGGCGGCGAGGTCGTCGAGGGTGCCGAGCGAGCGGAGGCTTCGACCCTGTCGGGCCAGCTCGTCGGCGCGGTCGGCCAGCTGGAGCTCGACGCGGTCCATCAGCTCGCCGATGGTGACGGCGTTCTTCTCGGTGATGGGGGCGACGTGGTCGGTCATCGGTCGGACTCTCGGTCAAGGCGTCTGACGTCAAGGGCGTCAAGGTGGACAGAGGCCTAGCGTATGCCCCGCTCCCGACACCGGCGCCACAATGGTGCGGCGGCGCTCGGAAAACCGAGCGCCGCCGCACCACTGTCGGGGATCAGACCACCTCGCGCAGGCTGCCGTCCGTCACGTCGTAGACGAACCCGCGGATCGCGTCCTTGACCGGGATGAACGGGTCGGCCTTGATCCGGGCGATGTTCTGGCGGACGTCCTCGTCGAGGTCGACGAACGCCTCGGCGGCCCAGGTGGGCCGGATGCCGGTGTCCGCGTGGATCTGGGTGCGGAACTCCTCGTCGGTGAAGGTGAGCATCCCGCAGTCGGTGTGGTGGATGAGGATGATCTCGGTGGTGCCGAGCAGCCGCTGGCTGATCGCCAGGGACCGGAGCTCGTCGGGGGTCACGACTCCCCCGGCGTTGCGGATCACGTGGGCGTCGCCCTCGTGCAGGCCGAGCAGCCCGTAGACGTTGAGCCGGGCGTCCATGCACGCGACGACCGCGACGCCCTTGGCGGGCGGGAGGGGCAAGTCGCCCAGGGTGAACGAGGCGGCATACCGCTCGGCGTTGGACACGAGCTCGTCGGTGATGGTCATTCCATAACTCTAGGTTAGGAACCGACTCACACCTAGTTATACGAGCAGCAGGAGGCCTACGGGACGGGCCAGGTGTGGACCGGGGCGTTGGCGTGCATGTTCTCGGCGTAGGCCACGAGCATCTGCCGTAGCGCCTCGTGGCGGGTGAGGCCTCGCTCCTCCAGGCGTCGCGTCGTGTCGATCTGCCACGACGCTCCGTTGCGGCCACTGAGGCAGCGACCCTCGATGACCGACAGGTAGCGGTCGCGAACCTCCGGCGCCACGCCCCACTGGGTCAGCCCCTCGTGGGCCAGCGGCAGCAGGTGGCGCAGCACGAGCTCGGTCACCGGGATCTCGCCGCGACCCGGCCAGTAGAGCCGCGACTCGATACCGTCGCGCGCCCCACTGAAGAAGTTGTCCTCGGCGGCGACGAACGACATCCGGGTCCAGACCGGCCGGTCCTCCTGGGTCAGCATCCGCAGCGCCCCGTAGTAGAAGACCGCGTTGGCCATCACGTCGATGATGCTCGGGCCGGCCGGGAGGACGCGGTTCTCGACGCGCAGGTGCGGGCGGTTGCCGTGGGTGTCGTAGATCGGCCGGTTCCACCGGTAGACGGTCCCGTTGTGCAGCTTCAGCTCGGCCAGCGCCGGCACTCCCCCGGACTCGAGGACCGCTTGGGGGTCCTCGTCGGACAGCTCCGGCAGCAGGGCCGGGAAGTAGCGGACGTTCTCCTCGAACAGGTCGAAGATCGAGGTCACCCAGCGCTCGCCGAAGAAGACCCGGGGCCGGACGCCCTGGTTCTTCAGCTCCACCGCCCGGGTGTCGGCGGCCTGGCTGAACAGCTCGATCCGCGTCTCGTGCCACAGCTGCTGGCCGAAGAAGTACGGGCTGTTGGCTCCGACGCCGAGCTGGGGCCCGGCCAGCACCTGTGCGGCGTTCCAGTAGTTCGCGAAGTTGGACGGGTCGACCTGCAGGTGCAGCTGCATCGAGGTGCAGGCCGACTCGGGAGCGAGCGAGTCCGCATACCGGTCGAGCCTCTCCCCCGACGACCCCTCGATGTCGAGGTAGATGTCCTCCCCGCGCGCGGCGAGCACGGCGTCGTTGAGGGCCTGGTAGCGCGTGTTCGCGCTCATCCAGTCGCCCTCGAAGTGCTCGGGCATCACGGTCGGGAGGATCCCGATCATGAGGATGTGCGCACCGACCTCGTTGGCCTTGCGCTCGGCCTCGTTGAGCGACGCCCTCAGGTCGTCCTCCAGGGACAGGGCGGTGGTGCCCTCGAGGGTCGTCGGGGCCACGTTGAACTCGATGTTGTAGCGCGCCAGCTCGGTCTGGTAGTCCGCGTTCTCGATGGCTTCCAGAACCGTCGCGTTGTCGAGCTTGGGCTCGTACTCCTTGTCGACCAGGTTGAGCTCGATCTCCATCCCGGTCATCTCACGGTCGGCGTCGAACTTCGCGTGCTGCAGCATCTGCTCGAACACGTCGAGACTCAGACGAACCTTCTCGCGGTACTTCTGGCGTTGTTCGCGGGAGAAGCTCGCGGCGCTGACCTCGGTTCCCATGCAGCGCAATGTATGCCCGAGGCCCGCCGCTCCGCGACGTCCGTCCACGACGGATCGGTCGACGGCCGGAAGCCTTTCGTCCTCGCTTGACCGACGAACTAGGTTGGTAGGCATGGGCGACCACCGATTCGAGGGGATCCCGGCGATCCTCGTCGGCACCTGCAGCGAGCAACGGGAGACCGTCGACGAGACGTTCCGGGCGCGCTACGGGCACGACTACGACATCCAGATCTTCGAGACGACCGAGGAGCTGCTCCTGGCTGCGGGCGAGCTCCGGCAGGACAACCACGGAATCGCCCTGGTGGCAACGGAGATGGCGCTCACCGACGGCGACGGGGTCGAGCTGCTCGATCGGGTCCACCAGATCGACGCCACGTCGCGGCGGATCGTCCTGCTCTCGCCCGCGACGTACGGCGCGAGTCTCCCCGCCTTACGCGGTTTGCTCGCCGAGGGTCGGCTGGACACCTGGCTGGGGATCCCCAGCGCACCGCGTGACGAGGAGTTCCACGCCGCCATCGTCGAGATGCTCTCGGACTGGAGCTGGACGACGAACAACATCGAGGTCGACGGTGTGCAGATCGTCGCCCCGATGAAGATGCCCGAGGTCGCGCGGATCGTCGACTACCTGCAGCGGATGGGCATCCCGCACCGGCGCTACCACGTCGACTCCGAGCTGGGTCGGGAGGTCCTCGCGGTCATGGGCCCGGACGCGGCGTTCCCGCTGGTCCGGACGCCGTCCAAGAAGGGCGCCGACTCCGACACCATCGACCCCGACGAGATCCTCAGCAACCCCTCGCTCGCGCAGATGGCGGCGAAGATGTACGGCTCGGTCACCGACCTCGACCCCGACTTCGTGGCCGACCTCGTCGTCGTCGGCTCCGGGCCCGCGGGTCTCGCGGCGGCGGTCTACGGCGCCTCCGAGGGCCTGGACACGGTCGTCATCGAGTCCGAGGCGATCGGCGGCCAGGCGGGGACCAGCTCGATGATCCGCAACTACCTGGGCTTCCCCCGCGGCATCTCCGGTATGCGGCTCGCCCAGCGCGCGCGTATGCAGGCGCTGCGGTTCGGAGCCCGGTTCTTCGTCGGTCTGCCCGTCGAGGCGCTGGAGCCGGGTGAGGGCGACGCGCCGCATACCCTCCGCCTGGAGGGTGGGGACTGCGTACGGGGGCGTGCCGTCGTCATCGCCACGGGCGCCTCCTACCGGCGCATCGGCGTCGACGCCATCGAGGAGTTCGTCGGCCGCGGCGTCAACTACGGTGCCGCGACCAGCGTCGCGCGTGACCTGCGTGACCGAGAGGTCTACGTCGTCGGCGGTGGCAACTCGGCCGGGCAGGCGGCGGTCCACCTGGCGCGGTTCGCCAAGTCGGTGACGATGGTGATCCGGCGCGAGTCCCTGCTGTCGACGATGTCCTCCTACCTCGTGCGCGAGGTCGAGGCCAACCCCGTGATCAGCGTCCGGCCCGGCACCGAGGTCGTCGACGGTGGCGGCGAGCGCTGGCTCGAGTGGCTGACACTCCGCAACCGCGAGGACGGCCACGAGGAGCGGGTCGAGGCGAGCGGGCTGATGCTGCTGCTCGGGGCGGACCCGTGCAGCGAGTGGCTTCCGGACGGCGTGGCCCGTGACGACAAGGACTTCGTCCTCACCGGGCGCGACGTGCCGCCGGACCTCTGGCAGGACGAGCTACCACCGGCCGCGCTCGCCACGACGATGCCCGGGGTCTTCGCCGTCGGCGACATCCGGCAGGCGTCGATGAAGCGCGTGGCGGCGGCGTCCGGCGAGGGCGCAGCCGTGGTCCCGCTCGTCCACGCGTACCTCGACCCGGTCGTCGTTTGACGAACGGTCGACGCGAGTCCGTAGGACCCGCGCCGACCGTTGTTCAGGCTGGGTGCCGTCAGCGAACGCCGTGGACCTTCACCCAGCGGCTGTCCGAGGCGACGATGGCCGTGGCCTCGTCGGTGCCCTGCACGAGGCAGAACTGCAGCCACGCCGACCCGTTCTCCAGGTAGCCCAGCGGCCGGCCGGTGAAGTCGGTGTCCCAGCGACCCAGCTCCACGCGCGCCGTCCGCCAGCGGCCGTCGCAGGTCACCGCGACGTCCTGGGAGATGTTGGTGTCGTACCAGGCGTCGACCGTCGAGCTGCTGCCCTCAGCGGTCGGGTCCGGGCCGCCCTGCTTCACCGACACCCAGAGGTGCATCTGGTCCACCGGAGCGGTACAGCGGTAGCGCCCCTTGACCGTCACCGTGTCGGCGCTCTGGGAGACCGCGACCGGTCCGGTCCAGAGGATCTCGGGACCGCTGGGCGTCGCCGCCTGCGCAGAGCCGGCCCCGGACACGAGCATGACGCCGGCGACCACCGCCGTGACGACGAGTCCTACGAGTTTCTTCATGGTGAGGTCCTTCCCCCTGGTCTAGGAACGAGCCCTCGCGAACTGCCTCACGAGGCGCTTCGAGTGTGGCGGCGATCCGCCACCTCCACGAGCCGAATGGCGAAAACCTTTACGCACCCGGCGGGTGTCGTCGTCGACTGCGCGTCGGTTCCGGTCCGTGTCCCCTGCCCGCCCTAGCCTCGGATGTGTGCGGCTGATCCACACCTCCGACTGGCACCTGGGACGCGCGTTCCATGGTGTGGGGATGCTGCCCGCCCAGTCTGGCTATCTCGACCACCTCGTCGAGATGGTCCGCGCGGAGCGCGTTGACGCGGTCCTCGTCAGCGGCGACGTCTACGACCGCGCGCTGCCCAGCCCGGCGACCGTCGAGCTGCTCTCGGAGGCCGTGACCCGCATCATCGACGCCGGCGCGCAGGTGGTGCTGTCATCGGGCAACCACGACTCGGCGATCCGGCTCGGGTTCGCCGCCCGGCTGCTGTCCCGTGCGGGGTTGCACATCCGCACCTCCGTGGCGGCCGTCGGTTCGCCGGTGGTCGTGGATGGGACAGCGGTCTACGCCCTGCCCTACCTCGAGCCGTCCACCTCGGCCGACTCTCTCGGCGCGAAGGACCGGACCCACGCCGGCGTTCTGCGGGCGGCGATGGAGCAGGTGACGGCCGATCGCCGGACCCGTCCCGGGCCGTCGGTGGTCATGGCCCACGCCTTCGTCACCGGGGGCGTCTCGTCGGACTCCGAGCGCGACATCTCGGTCGGCGGTGTCAGCGCGGTCCCGCCCAGCGTCTTCGACGGAGCGGACTACGTCGCGCTGGGACACCTGCACGGGGCGCAGGCCGTGACGGAGCGGATCCGCTACTCCGGCTCCCCCTACGCGATGTCGTTCGGCGAGCACACGCATACCAAGGGCTCGTGGCTGGTCGAGGTCGACGAGAGCGGACTGGTGTCGTCCGAGCTGGTGACCGCCCCGGTCGAGCGCCCGCTGCGCGTCCTGCGGGGCGACCTCGACGACCTCCTCGTCGACCCGGCGCTGGCGGGCGCGGAGTGGGCCTACTGCCAGGTGACGCTCACCGACCCGGTACGACCGCTGGGGGCGATGGACCGGCTGCGGCAGCGCTTCCCGCACACGCTGGTGCTCGCGTTCGAGCCACGGGGCGGAGCGGTGTCGATCAGCTCGTATGCGGCAGCGCTCGGTCGCCGGGCCGACGACCTCGACGTGTGCTGCGACTTCCTCGCTCACGTCCGCGGTGGGTACCCGGCGTCCGCCGCGGAGCGTGGCCTGTTCGCCGAGGCCGTCGAGGCGTCGCGCGTCGAGCGGGCCGCGCGGCTGGACGAGCTCGGGGCGATGCTGCCGGGTCTGGGCAACGAGCTGTTCGCGCCCCGGACGGGAGTCGCGTGAGGCTGCACCGACTCGAGGTGACGGCGTTCGGGCCGTTCGCGGGCACGGTCTCGGTCGACTTCGACGCGGTCGGCGTCAACGGACTGTTCCTCATCCACGGACCCACCGGAGCCGGCAAGACCAGCCTGCTCGATGCCGTGTGCTTCGCCCTGTATGCGGGGGTGCCCGGCGCACGTCCTGGCGGCCGCGCGCTGCGCAGCGACCACGCCGGGCGTGACGCCGTCCCGGTCGTGCGGCTGGAGTTCGGGGTGGGTCCGCGACGGTTCCGGGTGACGCGCTCCCCCGAGTTCCTGCGCCCCAAGAAGCGCGGCGACGGGTTCACCAAGGCCCCGGCGTCCGTCGTCCTCGAGGAGCACTCCGGTGCCCGCTGGCGTGGGGTCACGACTCGGGCCGACGAGGTCGGTGACATCGTCACCGAGGTCCTCGGCATGGGTCTGGCCCAGTTCAGCAAGGTCGTGCTGCTGCCGCAGGGCGAGTTCGCCGCGTTCCTGCGGGCCACCGCCGACGAGCGACGAACCCTGCTGGAGAAGCTCTTCGACATCTCGACCTACGCCGGCGTCGAGACGTGGCTGGTCGACCGGCGGCGCGAGCTGGCGGTCACGCTGGCCGAGGAGCTGCAGCGGCTCGCCACCGACCTGGCCCGCGCCGAGGACGTCCTGGGCGGGGTACCCGCCGAGGTGCTGGGCGACGGGGTCGACTGGGGCTCGGTTCCGCCCGAGTCGCTCCCCGCCCTGGTGGACGAGGTGCGCGAGCGGCTCGACCGCTACGCGGTGACCTGCCTGGCGGCGTCCGGCGACGCGGAGAGCCAGGCGGCGGCCGCTCAGGCGGCGGCGGTGCGCGCGACCGCGGTGGCCGACCGTCAGCGGCGCGGGGGGCTCGCGCGACAGACCATGGCGGCGTTCGAGGCCGACCCGGAGCGGTGGTCGGCCTTGAGCGCGACCGTGGAGCGTGCGACGCGCGCCGAGGCCGTGTCCGGGGACCTTCGCGCGCTGGCCCGTGCCCGCTCCCGAGTGGACGCCGCGGCCGCCCGCGTCGTCGCGGCGACGGCACCGCTTGCTCGGTTCGGAGCCTCGGAGTGGACCCCGGCGACCGCGGCGGGCTGGCTGGCAACCCTCGACGAGCACGGCATCGCCCTGGAGGAGGCAGCGGCGATCGAGCGGCGGCTGGCGACCGAGCGACTCCGGCTGGGCGAGCTCGGGCGGTCGGCGGCGGCCGCCCGCACCGCCCTGGGGAAGCAGCGCGAGGCGCTGACCCGCGCCGCCACGGCGGTCGAGCAGGCCGAGGCGGACGTGCGGGCCGGACAGGTCGCCACGGCCGCGAGGACGGTCGCGTCGACCGACGCCGTGGCCTGGGCGGAGGTGCACCGCCTCGCCGCCGACCTCTCGGTGGCGCGGGCCAAGTGCACGACGCTGCGAGAACGCGCCCTGACCCTGCGGGAGGCGGAGCAGGACGCACGGGAGGCCGCCCTCGTGGCGCAGCAGGCCCGGGTCGACGGGATGGCCGCCGAGCTGGCCGGGCGCCTCGTGGACGGCGAGCCGTGCGGGGTCTGCGGCTCCCGCGCGCACCCGTCACCAGCGGTGCCGGGCGCGGCCGACACCTCCGCCGAGGTGGTCGAACGCGCCGAAGAGCAGTGGCAGGCCTCGCGATTGATCGCGGCCGCCGTCCAGACCGACCTGGCGGCGGCGGAGCAGCTCGTCGCGACGCGGACGGCCGACCTGGCGAACGCGCTGGAACGCCATCCCCAGGTGGCAGCTGGCGACGTCGAGGCACTGGCCGCGGGACTGGCCGCCGCCCGGTCCCGGTTCGAGCGGGCCTCGACCCAGGTCGAGCTCCTCGGTGACGTCGACGCACGCCTGACCGCTGCGCATACCGTCCACACGTCGCACGCCGTCGCCGTCGAGGACCTGGAACGCACCGCGGCAACGGCCGTGGGCACGGCGGCGGAGGTGCACGAGCGGGTCGACCAGCAGACCGCTGACCGGGCGGCCCTCCTCGACGAGCACCAGCGGATGTGCCCCTGCGGGGCCGCGTCGGTCGAGGTGGCCGTGGCCGAGCACGAGCGAGTGCGTCTCGCGGCGGTGGAGGTCCGTGACGCGTTGACGTCCGCGGCGCAGGCCGAGAGCGAGGCCTCTGCCGCCGAGACGGCGGCACGAGAAGCCTTGACGCTCAACAGGTTCGACTCGGTGGAGGCCGCCATCGCCGCGGCACTGCGTAGCGAGGACCTCGTCGGCCTACGGCACCGCCTGCGCGACCTGGAGCAGCGCCGGGCCGCGGCGGAGGCGACACTGGCCGATCCCGAGGTGGCGGCGGCCTTGGCCGAGCCGGTGGTCGACGTCGTGGCGGCCACCGCGACCGCGGACGCCGCGCGGACGGCGTTGCGACGTGCTCAGCACGCGCAGACGGGAGCCGAGGCCGCGGTGCGGACGCTTCGGGCAGGTCCGGGAGTCGGTGCTGGCCCGGGTAGCCGCGATCGGACCGCTCGCGACGCGCTCCGCACAGGTCGGCGAGCTGGCCGACACGGCGACGGGCATCGGCGGCCAGAACACCCTGCGGATGCGGCTGACCGCCTTCGTCCTCGCGGCGCGGCTCGAGAAGGTGGCCGCACTGGCCAACGAGCGGCTGCGGGTGATGGGCGACGGGCGCTACCAGCTCGCGCACTCCGACGACCTGGCGTCGGGTGGCCGGCGAAGTGGGCTGGGGCTGGTGGTGCGCGACCAGTGGACCGGCCAGGTCCGCGACACCGCCTCGCTGTCCGGCGGTGAGTCGTTCATGGCCTCGTTGGCTTTGGCGCTGGGTCTCGCCGACGCGGTGCGGGAAGAGGCGGGGGGCTTCGACCTCAACACGCTGTTCATCGACGAGGGGTTCGGCACCCTGGACGACGAGAGTCTCGAACAGGTCATGGCGGTCCTCGACGGCCTCCGCGACGGCGGGCGGTGCGTGGGCGTGGTGAGCCACGTGAGCGACCTGCGGTCACGGGTCCCCGCCCAGGTCCGCGTCGACAAGACCTCGACCGGGTCGAGCGTGACCGTCCTCGGCCTCGACAACCCCGCTGCCTGAGTCAGCCCCGAGGTCGTTCCCTCCCTGACGGCGCACGCGCCCCCGCCCGCCGACAACTCCGCACGTGATGACCTGTGGCAGCCGAAGTCCGAAATGTCCGCCGAAAAGTCATCACGTGCGGAGTTGTCAGCGCCGGTATGCGGCGGGCGGTCGGCGCCCTACGCGTCGAGCGCCGCGACGAGTCGTTCGATGTCCGCCGGGCCGACCCGGCAGCAACCGCCGAGGTAGGCCGCTCCCGCGTCGGCCCACGACCGCGCCAGGTCGGGATCCACGCCGGGCGTACCGGTCCAGGTCCTCGTCTGCGGGTCCCACTCCCCGCCGCCGTTCGGGTAGGCGACCGCCTTCTTCCCGCCGGCCTCGACCGCGAGCCGGACCGCGTCCAGGACCTCGTCGGCCGGACAGCAGTTGACCCCGACGGCCACCACGGTCGTCGGCGCGGCGGCCGTGGCGAAGGCGTCGGCCAGCGGCTGGCCCGCGGCCGTCCGACCGTCGCGGCCCGAGAACGAGAACCAGGTGGGCAGGTCGATGTCGTAGAGCAGGTCGGCCAGCACCTCGGCCTCGTCGATATCGGGGATGGTCTCGACGGCGATCAGGTCGGGGCCGGCCGAGGCCAGCAGCTCGAGGCGCGGCCCGTGGAAGTCGCGCAGCCGGCCGGCGGAGACCCCGTAGCGGCCGCGGTACTCCGAGCCGTCCGCGCGGACCGCGCCGAAGGGCCCGATGGACGCGGCGACCCACCGGTCGACCCCGTCGACGGCCAGCTCGTCTCGCACCTCACGGGCCAGCTCCACGCTGCGGAGCAGGAGCGCGGACGCCTCGAGGGGCATCAAGCCCTGGTCCACGAAGCCCGGGACGCTCGCCTGGTAGCTGGCCGTCGTCGCGACCGTGGCGCCCGCCCGGTAGTAGCGGCGGTGCACCTCGGCGACCGCCTCCGGAGCGTCCCGGAGCACGCGGGCGGTCCACAACGGGTCGGAGAGGTCGTGGCCGAGCTCCTCCAGGGCGTTCGACATCCCGCCGTCGAGGATCACCGGCTCCGAACCCGTCACGCCCCCATTCTGCTGAGTCCGGGCTCCGTTCGCCGCTCGAGCGGACAGCCTGCCCACTGGCGGTCGGTGGCCGTCGCGCCGTCAGGCGACCTTCGCGCGCTCGTCGACCGTCGACGACACGGCCGGCGGGCGCACCGCGCGGACCGCTCCGTTGCGCCGGGACGTCGACACGGCGGTGTGCCGTGTGGGGGTGCTGATGGGCGTCGGGCCGGTCGCGAACCCCGCCACCGACGGGAGCGCGGACCGTCGAGACACGAGGAACGCGAGCGCCTCGACGGCGTTGGCGTGCGAGGGCATGAACCGGATGAAGAAGGCCAGGCGGGTCACCCAGGCGACCCAGCCGGTGAGCGGCAGGCCGTAGAGCTCGGCGACGCCGTGACCCACGCCGAACGACGCGGCCTGGCCGAGGCCGAGGTAGCGGAACGGCGTGGTGCGATGGCCTACGACGCTGCGGGCGAGGTTGCGGCCGAGGTGGTCGCCGGCCTTGATGGCCCAGAGGGCGTTGGCCGGGACGGGCGTGCGGGTCCGCGGGTGGTTGACGCGTGCGGCGTCGCCCGCGGCCCAGATCCCCGGGGCGACGGCAAGGTCCGGCGTCGTCAGCAGCCGGCCGTTGTCGTCGGTCGGGAGCTCCTCGAGCCCCGGGAGCTGGACGGCGCGCTGGCCCGTGGTCGACAGGACGAGGGAGGCGGGCAGCCGGCGACCGTCGGACAGGACGACATGGTGGCGGCCGACGGCGACGACCCGGACTCCGCAGTGCACGACGACGCCGAGGCGCTCGAGCTCGCCCTCGGCGCGCCGGGCCAGGGACGGCTGCTGGTCGCGCAGCTGCGGCAGCACGGCTGCACCGGAGTGCACGAGGTGGACGCGGCGACCGCGGACCGTGGTGGGCCGCGCGGCGAGGGCGGCGGCGAGCTCGACGCCGGCGAAGCCACCGCCGACGACGACGAGGTCGGCGGGCTCGCGGCCGGCCGACGGGTGCTCGAGGACGACGAGGCGGCCGAGCAGCCGGCGCATGTCGCCGGGGCTGCGCAGGGTGAAGCCGTGCTCGCTCATGCCCGGGACGTCCTGCACGGGCTCGCGGCCGCCCGGGGCGACGACCAGCTCGTCGTAGCGGAGCGACTCGACCTGCCCACTTCCGGCGGCGCCGACCCGGACGTACGTGACCAGCTGCCGGTCGCGGTCGACCTGCGTGACCATGCCGGGGATGACGGCCGCACGGGGCATCGCGTCGCGCAACGAGGCGCGGGTGACGGCGAACGGCAGAACGCCCGCGAGGACCTCACCGGTGAAGCCGTGGAAGCTGTGGTGGTCGTCGGCACTGATCACGACGAGCTCGACCTGGCCCCGCCGGATCTCGCGGCGACGACGACGGGCCAGGGCCTGGTATGCGTGAAGGGTCGCGTACCCGCCGCCGATGAAGACGACCCGCTGACGGACGTTCACGCGACGGCCTCGGCGGCCTCGAGCGACTCGACCGCCGGCCACCCTGCCCGGACCGGCACGCCGAACGACGTCGGCGCCGCCACGGTGAAGCCGAGGTGCGCGTGCTCGCGGGCGAGGGAACGGATCTCGTCGACCTGGTCGAGGTCGGGGATCCCGATGGAGAAGTGACCCTGGTGACCGCTCAGGGCGAGGAGCGCGGTCTCGGCGAAGCAGGCATACGCGCGACCGTTGGGCAGTCCGACGTTGCCGCCCCGGACCTCCAGGGACGGGATCGACACGATGCCGCCGTCGAGGATCCGGACGTCGCGGCGGTCGCGGGCGAGCTCGGTCGAGGTGTTGCGCGGCTGGGTCGCGTCGAGGACCACGGCGCCCTCGGCCAGGTGCTCGGACTCGAGGACGGAACCGGCCGCAGCGGTGAGGAGCACGACGACGTCAGCGGAGCGGACCGCGTGCAGGTCGGTGGCCGAGCGGACGGCGACGCCACGCCCAGAAAGGTTGCAGCGCAACGATTCCAGCCGGCGCTCGTTCCGGGCGACGAGGAGCAGGTCGTCGGCGTCGCGGTTGCGGGCGACCATCTTGGCCACGGTCGTGCCGACGCTGCCGGTGGCTCCGACGACGGCGACGCGGCCGGCGGGTGAACGCTGCAGCAGCTCGCGGACCTGGTCGTGGACGATGGCCGCGGTGAAGGCGTTGCCGTTGGTGACGGCGATGTCGGAGCGGCTGCGCAGCGAGACGCCGCCGGCGGTGACCGGGGCGGTCAGCGCGCCGAGGCCGACGACGGACGCCCCCAGGCCGACGGCGTGGTCGACCGCGCGACCGACGCGGTCCCGGGCCTCCACCGGCTGGGCCAGCATGTGGCGGGCGCCGAACGGCACGAGCACGACGTGGCCGACGTGGCGGCCGGCGACGTGGATCGTGGCCATCGTCATCGGCGGCACCGGGAGTCGGCGCAGCGCGACGTCGTAGAGCCGCTCGGGCAGGAGGCCCAGGGGCCTCGCCACCCGCGCCATGTCCTCGGACAGGTTGGCACGCGGGTGGACGAGGAAGGCAAAGGTGCCGGTCCGGGTCACGGGGTCTCCTCGGGGTGGCCGCCCGGGTTCTCCGGGCGTGTGACCATGAGGAGAGGACGAGGAGGGCGCTGATACGGGTGCGACGGCCCGCTCCCGCCCTGCGACCGAACTCAGAAGGTTGTCGGTTTTCCAGCGTCCACGCTGCGAAACCGACAAACATCTGACTCCGGTGCGCCGGAAGGGCCCCGGGTCAGTCCTCGAAGGCCTCCGGCGGCGGGCAGCTGCAGACCAGGTGCCGGTCGCCGTAGGCGCCGTCGATGCGGGCGACCGGCGGCCAGTACTTGTCGGGGGCGTGCACCCCGACGGGGAAGGCAGCGGTGACGCGGTCGTAGGGGTGCTCCCACTCCTCCGCCAGCGACCGCGAGGTATGCGGCGCCTGGCGCAGCACCGAGTCGGCCACCGCGACGTCGCCCCGGCCCACCGCGTCGATCTCCTCGCGGATGGCGATCATCGCGTCGCAGAACCGGTCGATCTCGCCCTTGTCCTCGCTCTCGGTGGGCTCGACCATGAGGGTCCCGGCCACCGGGAACGACATCGTCGGCGCGTGGAACCCGTAGTCGATGAGGCGCTTCGCGATGTCGTCGACGGTGACGCCGGTGTCGCGGGTGATGCCGCGGACGTCGAGGATGCACTCGTGGGCGACGATGCCCTGGTGCCCCGAGTAGAGCACCGGGTAGTGGTCGCGCAGCCGGGCCGCGATGTAGTTCGCGTTGAGGACGGCCACCTCGGTGGCCCGGGTCAGGCCGACGCCGCCCATGAGCCGCACGTAGGCCCACGAGATGGGCAGGATGCCCGCCGACCCGTACGGCGCGCCAGAGATCGGCCCGACGCCGGTGGCCGGGCCGGCCTCCGGAGCCAGCGGATGGTTCGGCAGGTAGGGCGCCAGATGGGCCCGCACGCCGACCGGACCGACGCCGGGACCGCCGCCGCCGTGCGGGATGCAGAAGGTCTTGTGCAGGTTCAGGTGGGACACGTCGGCGCCGAACTTGCCCGGCTGGGCCAGCCCCATGAGGGCGTTGAGGTTGGCGCCGTCGACGTAGACCTGCCCGCCGGCGTCGTGAACGAGCCCGCAGAGCTCGACGATGGTGTCCTCGTAGACGCCATGGGTCGAGGGGTAGGTCACCATGACCGCCGCGAGGTTGTCTCGGTGCTGCTCGACCTTGGCCCTCAGGTCGTCCATGTCGACGTTCCCGCTCGCCGCGTCGGTGCCCACGACGACGACCTTGAGACCGGCCATGACCGCCGACGCCGCATTGGTGCCGTGGGCACTGGCGGGGATGAGGCATACCCGGCGGTTCGTCTCGCCGTTGGCCTGGTGGTAGGCGTGGATGGCCAGCAGCCCGGCCAGCTCGCCCTGCGACCCCGCGTTGGGCTGCAGTGACACCGCGTCGTAGCCGGTGATCTCGCAGAGCCACGCCGAGAGGTCGGCCACGAGGCTGCGAATGCCCTCGGTCTGGCTGGTCGGGGCGAACGGGTGCAGGTTGGCGAACTCCGGCCAGGTGACCGCGACCATCTCGGTGGTCGCGTTGAGCTTCATCGTGCAGGAGCCGAGCGGGATCATCCCGCGGTCGAGCGCGAAGTCGCGGTCGGCGAGCCGGCGCAGGTAGCGCAGCATCGCCGTCTCGCTGTGGTGGCTGGAGAACACCGGGTGGGTGAGGTAGTCGGAGGTCCGGACCGCGCCGGCCCACCACGTCGGGTCGACCTCGGAAGGAGCCGGCTCGCCGCCGGCCACCCCGAACGCGCCCCAGACCGCGAGGAGGTCCTCGCCCGTCGTGGTCTCGTCGGTGCTCATCGACAGGGTGTCGTCGTCCACCCGGCGCAGGTTGACTCCACGGGCCACCGCCTCGCGGAGCACGTCGTCGGCCCGGCCCGGGACCCGGACCGTCACGGTGTCGAAGAACGCGTCGGTCGCGACATCGATCCCGCCCTCGCGGAGACCGTCGGCCAGCGCGCGCGCATACCCGTGCGACCGGCGGGCGATCGCGGCGAGTCCGGCGGGGCCGTGCCAGACCGCATACATGCTGGCCATCACCGCGAGGAGAACCTGCGCCGTACAGATGTTGGAGGTCGCCTTCTCGCGCCGGATGTGTTGTTCGCGGGTCTGCAGCGCGAGCCGGTATGCGGGGTAGCCCTGCGCGTCGACCGAGACACCGACGAGGCGGCCGGGCATCTGACGCTCGAGGCCGGTCCGGACCGACATGTAGCCGGCGTGGGGGCCGCCGAAGGCCATCGGGACCCCGAACCGCTGCGTGGTGCCGACGGCGATGTCGGCGCCCCACTCCCCCGGCGGTGTGATCAGGGTGAGAGCCAGGAGGTCGGCGGCGGCGGTGACGAGCGCACCGTGCTCGTGCGCTGCCACGGCCAGGTCGCGGAAGTCGCGCAGCTCACCGTCGGCGCCCGGGTACTGCACCACGACCCCGAAGACGTCCTTGCCGCCGGCGGCCGCCCGGAGGGCGTCGACACCGTCGATGTGGGCGAGATCGGCGACCGCGACCTCGATGCCCAGCGGGAGGGCGCGGGTCTGGGTGACGGCGATCGACTGCGGCAGGGTGTGCCGGTCGACCAGCAGGACCGCGTCGGCCGGGCTCTTGGCGCTGCGGCGCATCAGCGTCATGGCCTCGGCCACCGCGGTGGACTCGTCGAGGAGGGAGGCGCCGGACACCGGGAGGGCGGTCAGGTCGCTGACGACGGTCTGGAAGTTGATCAGGGCCTCGAGGCGGCCCTGGGAGATCTCCGGCTGGTACGGGGTGTAGGCGGTGTACCAGGCGGGGTTCTCCAGGACGTTGCGCTGGACCACGGGCGGGGTGATGGTGCCGTAGTAGCCCAGTCCGATCATCGAGCGCATCACCGTGTTGAGGCTGGCCAGACCGCGCAGCTCGCGGACCACCGCGCTCTCGGACGGGGCGGCGTCGAGGCGCAGCGCACGTTGCGAGCGGATGGCGCCGGGCACGGCGACGTCGACGAGGGCGTCGAGCGAGGGCAGTCCGACGACCTCGAGCATCGCCGCGACGTCGTCCGAGGACGGGCCGATGTGACGCTCGACGAACGGCGCCGGGTGGCTGGTGTCGATGTGGACCCGGGAGTCCGGGCCGTCGTCAGGTCCGTTGGTGGCGGTCGTCTCGTACGCGGTGGCTGACGCGGCGGTCTGGGTCACGTGGAAGGCTCCTGGAGGTCCCTGCGGTCACAGCACGGTAACCCCCTCTGTCGCCGACGTCACCGTGGCTCCAGAGTTGCCTCACCCACACGGTCCTGGCGCCTGAGAGGTTCCGGGGTGTTGCCCCTTCGGCGCCCCAGTGGTGGTCCGTCGACGGCCCGTCGTGCCGATGGGCCGTGGAGAGACCGCCCCGGGGACTCTCCCGGTGGGTTGTTCGCGGCAGGGTCGAATCTACCAGCCGACGTATGCCGGTCAGCCCCGCACCACCGCCGAGCGCCAACAACTGCGCACGTGGGGAGATCCCGGCGGGCGAATTCCGAAATGTCCGAAAATACCTGCCCACGTGCGCAGGTTGTCACGAGTGGGCGCGCTGGAGTCGGCGCGGCCGTTGGTCGGGATCGTGGTCGATTCCTAGGACCCCAGGGGGTCGACGATCGACCACGATCACCCCACGAGGGGGCGGGGCGCAGAGGCGTCGGTCAGGAGATGCGCTGGGCGCGCCGGGCGCTGAGCTCGTCGTCCGGGTGGGCCGCGGGGACCTCGTCCTCGGGACGCTCGCTCGGGAGGGCCGCGAGTGATCCCTCGACCTCGCGCCAGACCCGGCCGACGGCGATGCCGAAGACGCCTTGGCCGCCCTGCAGCAGGTCGATGACCTCGTCGGCCGAGGTGCACTCGTAGACCGTCGCACCGTCGCTCATGAGGGTGATCTGGGCGAGGTCCTCGACACCGCGCTCGCGCAGCGCCTGGATGGCCACCCGGATCTGCTGGAGGGAGACGCCGGTGTCGAGCAGCCGCTTGACCACCTTGAGCACGAGGATGTCGCGGAACCCGTAGAGCCGCTGGGTGCCGGAACCCGTCGCGCTGCGGACCGAGGGCTCGACCAGGCCGGTGCGGGCCCAGTAGTCGAGCTGGCGGTAGGTGATGCCGGCCGCCCGGCACGCGGTGGGACCGCGGTAGCCGATGTCCTCGCTCAGGTCGGGGAGGTCGTCGTCGAAGAGCAGGCCCTGGGCGGACGCCGGGACGTGCGTCCGGCGCTCCTGCGCGTCTCCCGTGACGACCACGGCGTCCTCCTGAGCGTTAGTCGGGCGGTTCTCGCCTTCTCGTCGGGCCGCCCACGGTGTAGTTACACCGCGGTGTTTCGGCGCCGACCTCCCGACGGTAGGCCGTTCGAGACCCGGGGTCAATCACCGGTCGAGGCCGAGCGTGTCGGCGTGTCGCGTGGATCCGCCAAGCCTCAACCTCTAGTCGACCCTGAGGTCTATCGCGGAGAGCCTTCGTCTCCCGGGTCCACGTGCGGGTTCTCGAAGTCCTCGGCGGACACCTGGTCGAGGAACTCGCGGAACTTCTCGACCTCGTCGTCCTCCTCGGGCGTGAGCGCCACGCCGGCCTCGTCGAGGACCGACTCCGCCACGACGATCTCCGTCTGCGTGCGCAGGGCCAGGGCGATCGCGTCGGACGGCCGGGCACTGATCTCCGTCGACCCGTCGATGACGAGGATCGCGTAGAACACCTTGTCACGTAGCTCCACGATGCGGACCTGGGTCACGGTGTGGCCGAGCGTCTCGATGACCTCCTTGAGCAGGTCGTGGGTGAGCGGCCGCGGCGGTTCGACCCCCTGCTGGGCGTAGGCGATTGCGGTCGCCTCCGCCGCGCCGATCCAGATCGGCAGGTAGCGTTCCCCGTTCCGCTCGCGCAGCAGCACGATCGGCTGGTTGGTGGGCATCTCCACCCGCACCCCGAGGACGTCGACGGGCTTCACGCGCCCCACGTTACTTCGCCGAGCGGCGGTTCGTCAGTGGGGGCTCAGCGTTCTCGGATGCCGGTCCGGACCAGTGCGGTGTGGAGCGCGATACAGAGGCGCAGCACGTCCGGCGTCGGGTCCTCGGGCGCCTCGCCGTTGCCGCGCGCGGGACGGCCGGCAGCCGACCGCCCCGGACGCACGATCTGCTGGACCAGGCCGATCTCGCGGTCGGCCGCGGTGCGGAACGGGCGCAGGTGGCGGGGCTCGACGCCGTACGCCGCAAGGGCGGCCGCCGTCCGCGCGACGGCGAGGGCGTCGTCGTCGAAGTGGCCGCTGGCGTCCGCCCGAACCAGGCCGTAGGTCTCCAACGCCTCGAGGGTGGGGCGGTCCAGGCCCGCCGCCTCTCGCAGCTCGCGCGCGGTGAGGCGCAGCGTCGGTGGAGCCGCGAGAGCCTCGGCGGTCGGGATATCGCGGTCCGTCTCGCGCTCCGGCACGCGCGGCCGGGCGTCCGGGGAGTCCGGCTCCCCCGGCGTCAGGCCGCGGTCCATCGCGTCGAGGGCGTCCCGGATCACCTTCAACGGCCAGAACCGGTCACGCTGGGCCGAGAGCACGTAGCGCAGCCGCTCGACATCACGGTCGGAGTAGGTGCGGTACCCCGAGCCGGTCCGGTATGGCGTCACCAACCCCTCGGCCTCGAGGAACCGGATCTTGGAGATGGTGAGGTCCGGGAAGTCCGGCGTCAGCGCGGCGAGCACACCGCCGATCGTGCGCGACGCCGGCGTCGTGTCGGACGGACCTCGCCCGCCGCCCTCGTCCGGCGCCCCTGAGGGGCCCGCGCCGGGCCCCCTCCCGGCGTCGGAGGACGGCACTACTGGCGCTGGCCCGCGTAGAACACGAGGCGGAACTTGCCGATCTGGACCTCGTCGCCAGTGCGCAGGGCGGCGTGGTCGACGAGCTCACGGTTGACGTAGGTGCCGTTGAGGGACCCGACGTCGCGGACCGCATACCCGTCGTTCTCCTGGGCGAAGACCGCGTGCTTCCGAGAGACGGTGACGTCGTCGAGGAAGATGTCGCTGTCCGGGTGCCGGCCGGTCGTCACCTCGGCGTCGTCGAGGAGGAACCGGGCGCCGGTGTTGGGCCCCCGCAGGACGATGAGCAGCCCCGTGCCGGGCCGGAGGGCGTCGATGGTGGCCTGGTCTTCGGCGGACAGGCCGCGGCCGTCGACCTCGACGTTCTCATGTCCGGTTCCGACGCCCTGGAACCGCATCGTGGTCGAGTCGCCCTGCCGGCTGCTCGGCGGGGTCGTCTTCGAGGTCGTGTCCGGAGTCTCAGCGGGGCTGGGCTCGGGCTCGTGGTCCGTCATGGCCGCATCTCCTTCGTCACTGCCGGTGCGCAGAACCCTAGTGGATCCCCCTCCCCCTCTCGACGGCGGTTCGACCCCGTCGTGAGGCGAGTCTCGTGCCCGGGCGGGCCGGGGGTCAAGCCGTGCCGGGTGGTGCTCAGCCCAGCCCCTCACGGTATGCGGCGACGTCCAGCAGCCCGCTCACGCCCTCGGTGTCGGCGGGCCGCAGCTCGTACATCCAGCCGTCGGTGTAGGGCGCGGTGTTGACCAGCTCGGGCGACCCGTCCAGGGCGGAGTTGACCGCCGTGACCTCGCCGGAGAGCGGGGCGTAGAGGTCACTGACCGACTTGGTCGACTCGACCTCACCGCAGGTCTCGCCCGAGGTCAGCGTGTCGCCCACCGACGGCAATGAGACGTAGACGACGTCGCCGAGCGCGTTCTGTGCGTAGGACGTGATCCCGATCCGCAGGGTGCCACCGTCCCGCTCCTCGACCCACTCGTGGTCGGCGGTGTAGCGCAGGTTCTCGGGGTACTCCAGCTCGCTCATCGTGCTCGCTCTCGGGTCACTTGGTCGACGTGCTCGGGCTGCTGTTCGGCGTGGCCGACGGCGTACCCGACTCAGGGACGGGCTGAGCGTAACGAGGGGTCCGCGGCGACTGCAACGCATCGATCCGCACCGTGTCGAGCTGCTCGATGCTGGCGGTCGCATCGGCGCGCCGGAGCGTCTCGACGATGCCGCCAGGGATGTTGAGCGCCGAGGCCATGGTCGCCTTGTCGCCGATGGCCAGCACCGTGAACGGCCGGGCCAGCGGTTGCCCGTCGACCTGGAGCTGGCCACCGGAGGACGCGAACCACGAGCTCGCGACGACCCGGTTCGCGCCGTACTGGACGACCTCGGCCCCGGCGTCGCGCAGCTCCTGGAGCAGGTCGAGCAGCATCGCCGCGGTGACCTTCTGGGTGGGGTCGGCGATGGTGACCTTGATCCCCGGCCCCTGGGCCGGGGACGTGCCGGCGAGCATCCGGAGCGACTGCAGCTGCTTGGTGGCCTGGTCGATCGCCGCCTGGCTCGTGTTGGCACCGCTGGTGAGGGCGTCGCGCTGCGACTGCAGCTCGCGGACCTGCTGGTCGAGGCGCGTCGAGCGCTGGCTGACGTCGTCGAGGACCCGGACGAGGTCGTCCTGGCGCATGCTGTCGAGGCCCGAGTCCTGGGTCTGCTGGATCTGGGTGGCGATCGCGAACCCCAGGGCCAGGGCCAGCACCGCTCCGAGGGCCTGCGCCTTCGTGCTGCGGGGCGCTCCGGCCCGGGCGAGCCGGCGCCACGACGACGACCCCCGTGCTGGGCTCGCGGGCGGGTTGGGGACCGTCGGTTGCTCGTCGGCCATCGCTCAGGCCTTGAACAGATGGCGGCGGATCGACGCCACGTTGGAGAAGATCCGGACGCCGAGGACGACGACCACCCCGGTGGACAGCTGGGTGCCGACCCCGAGCTGGTCGCCGAGGAACACGATGAACGCGGCCACGAGGACGTTGGACAAGAACGAGATGACGAACACGCGGTCGACGAAGATCCCGTCGAGAACGGCGCGGACGCCACCGAACACGGCATCCAGGGCGGCGATGACGGCGATCGGCAGGTAGGGCTGCAGCCACACCGGCACCGCAGGGTGCAGCAGCAGGCCGACGAGAACGCCGACGAGCAGGCCGATGGCGGGGATCATGAGCGGGAACCCTCCGTGCTGGGGATCGGGGCGCCCGCCGGAGCGGACGAGGGCGACGGCGTGGCGGTGGCCGGCGAGACGGGGACCGCGAACGTCAGGGGCAGCGAGGGGCTGCGGGGGATGTCTACCCGCGACTGGGTCGAGACCGTGGACGGGATCGAGTAGTTGTCGCCGAGGGACTTCAGGTAGGCGCCCGACGCCGAGCTCGCGAACCCGGTCTGCAGCTCGCGCCCGTCCCCGATGACGGTGACGACGTAGGGCGGGCTGAGGGGGCGGAAGTCGACCAGGATCGCATCTCCCGCGAACCGGATCGAGGATCTCGAGGTCAGCCGCTGGCCGTTGATCGACATCGCCTCCGCGCCCGCCTGCCAGAGCCCGTTGCAGAGGATCTGCAGGTCGAACGACGTCACCCGGCCCTGGGGGAAGCCGCCCGCGTCGCGTGGGTCGCCGCTGGCCGCCTTGGCGCGGACGTCCGGGGCGTCGTCGACCGTCAGGACCAGGCCGGGGCCGGTGACCGCGACCTCCCCGGTGAGCAGCCGAAGCCGGGCCAGCTCGTCGGACAGCTGGGAGGCCTGGCTGGCCAGGGCGGCCGACTGGGCGTCCTGGATCTGCTGGCCGAGCTTGCTCACCTCCGACGTCAGCTCGTCGCCGCGGGCCTGGCGCGCCTCGATCTGCTCGATGAGCTGCTCCTTGTCGCGGGATGCGGTCGTGCCCGCCGGGCGCAGGGCGAACGCCGCGGCCACGAACAGGAACCCGATGACGATCGCGGCGACCAGCAGCCACGGACTGCGCAGCGAGGTGCTGGGCGGGAGTCCCTCGGCCTTGCGCCGAGCGGCGGCCGCCTCGTACGACGGGTCCAGCGGTCGGTCCATCAGCTGCTGGAGCAGGGACATCGACCCGCCGGCGGGGCGCCGCCCGTCACTGTGGAAGCCGGCCTCGGGCGTACCCGGGTCGGACGGTGGCGGCGGCGTCGTCACGTTGACTCCGGCGTCGTCGGCGCCGCGGCGGACCTCGCGCGGATCACGGCAGCGGCCTGGACCGCGTACAGGACGGCGGCGAGCAGGTAGAGCCCGACGCCCCACCAGGCGAACGCCCACCCGAGCGGCTGGGCGACGTCGCCGACGACGCCGTCCACGGAGCTGAGCAGGAGGATCGGGAACGCGTAGAGCAGGTTGAAGGTCGCGGCCTTCCCGACGAAGTGGACCGGCAGACCGGTCTGCCCGACCCGCTTGAGCAGGAGGATGACCACACCCATGAACAGGTCCCGGGCGACGAGGACCACCAGCAGCCAGAGCGGGATGATGTCGCGGATCGTCAGGGCCACCAACGTGGTGAGCACATAGAGCCGGTCGGCCAGCGGGTCGAGCAGCTGCCCCACCCGGGAGACGAGGTTGAAGCGTCGGGCGATCTTCCCGTCCAGGTAGTCGGTCACACCGGACAGCAGGAGCACGACGAACGCCCAGATGTCCTGGTGGGTGAACAGCAGCCACAGGAACACCGGGACGCCGACCAGGCGCAGAGCGGAGAGGACGTTGGGAATGGTGAGGACGCGGTCGCTCACCGCCTCCGGTGTCCGCTCCCCCTCGCTCACGCCCGGAAGCCTAATCGGGCGCGAGGGGCCAGACCCTCAGCGTCGCCGGAACCGGCGGTCGACCGTCCAGCCACCGCCACCAACCCCGGCGAACATGACCCCTACGGCGGCGAGCAGCAGCTCCAGCTCGCCCGCGAACCCGGGCTGGCCGTCGGTGAAGATGGCGCCGGCGCGCCACTTGACGTAGACCAGGGCGCCCGTCGCGATGATGGCGATACCGATGCCGACGACCCGCATCGCGATCCCGAAGATCAGCGCGACGGCGATGGCCACCTCGCACACGCCCACGACGAAGGCCAAGGTGTCGGCGTAGGGGATACCGATCTGCTCGAACTGCGCGCGCGTGACGTCGAGGTGCTGGACCTTCTGGAGCCCCCGGATCGCGAAGATGGCGGCGACCACGACCCGCAGGACGAACAGCCCGAGGGCACCGTCCGGTCGGTCGACGACGTGCCGCACCTTGGGCGGGGGGGTCTCCTCGGTGTCCTCCCACTCGCTCTCGCTCGTCGGGCTCACCCCGAACGGCCGCAGGGCCGTCGTGCGGTTGGGGTCCTCGGCACCACGAGGGGCCGGGTCCTCGGTCGATGAGCGCTCAGGCCACGTGCTGCTCAAGGGGACCTCCTGGCCGGTTCCGGTCGTCACGCGTCCCACTGTGCCCGACAACCCGCTCCGGCCCAGGGAGGCGTGCCGTGACACGTGTGTGGGTCCACCCGTGACATTCGGCCCCGGGACGGCTGGTCCCGCCGACCTAGCGTCGCCGGTATGAGCGGAGCCTTCGCGAGGTATGCGGTGCTGGCCGTCGGGTCGGCGGTCACGGCGGAGTTCCTCCTCGGGGACCAGTACCTCTCCGGTGGCTCGCCGGCGGGTCAGCTCGCCGAGCTGGTGCTCTACGTCGCCTACTACGGCTCGGCCGCGGTGGTGATCCGCGAGCTGGCCCGGCGCAGCGGAAGAGGCTGGCCGACGATGCTGTTGCTGGCGTTCGCGTTCGGCGTCGTCGAGGAGGGGCTGCTCACCCAGTCCCTGTTCAACCCGGACTACCTCGGCCTGCACAAGCTCTCCTTCGGCTACCTGCCGGCTCTCGGCATCGGCCTGCCCTGGACCATCTTCGTGCTGACCCTGCACGTGGTGTGGAGCATCGCGACGCCGATCGCCGTGGCCGAGGGGGTGTTCCCGGAGCGGGGACCGTGGCTGGGCCCCACACGCGTCGCGGGCCTGGCCGCGCTCTACCTGGTGACCGGTGCGTTGCTCTGCGCAGGGTCGATGGCGGCGACGACCTTCCGTCCCAGCACGGCCCAGCTCGTGGTGTCCGTATGCGTCGCCCTGGCGGCCGTCGCCGCGGCGTTCGGTATGCGTCGGGCCGGCTCCGACGACAACCCGCGCGCAGCGTCCCCGGTCTCCCGGGCCGGGCTGGCCGGGCTCGTCGCGGCCTTCGTCGGCCTGTCGGTCTTCCATCTGGGCCACGAGGCGGGCCCGGCGTGGTTCGCCTGCACCGTCATGGTGGTGGCGCTGGCGGCTCTCGGGGGTGCCGTGCTCCGATGGCGGTTCCCTGCGGGCGGGCTCGGCGTAGGTGCGGTTCTCGTCTACGTCTGGGTCGGGCTGGCCAACGCCGCCGAGCACGGTCCCGGCGCGGTTGCCGAGCAGGTCGTCCTCGTGGCGCTCGTCCTCGGGACGCTGGTCGCGTTCGCCGTGCACCGGCACCGGCTCGACGTGGGCGCGGTCAGCGCGCGGACCACGACACCCACCGGGTGACGTCGACCCGCAGGACCGGACCCGGTGGCGGGCTCTCCTGGTACTGGGGGTACTTCGCGCTCAAGGCCTCCAGCCCGTCCGGCGACCCGTCGACGTCTTGCACCGTCGCGACCCCGTCGACGCGCACCCACCACAGCGTCGCCCAGTCGTCGGCGTAGTGGTCGACGAGCAGGCTCACGGCGGGTTGGGCCCGGACGTTGTCGAGTCGGCGCAGCGCGGTGGTCGACTTCGGCTTCCCATCGACGGCGGTCCACACGGTCTCGCCGACCAGCGCGAAGACCACCGGGACGAGGTGCGGCGACCCGTCGGCGTTCGTCGTCGCCAACCGCGCGACCCGCGCAGCGCCGAACCGCGCCGGAGCGTCGTCCACACGAGGGGTCATCGGTCGTCAGATCTCACTGAGGCACTGGAAGACCTCGAGGTGCATCGTCAGCGTCTCCGCGCTGATGACCCCCTCGCCGACGCATACCGCGTTGTTGAAGACCACCTCCGCCCCGTTGCCGTGGGGCCGGACGAGGTGGACGTCGCTGGTGTACTGCAGGTCGAACGCGCAGAGCGGCTCGAGTCGCATGAGCACCACGGTAGGCCGGGGCCCCGGATCCGTGGGACTAGGCGCCGCGGAGGCCGATCGGGTTGCCGTTCGGGTCGGCGAGCACGCAGACGCGGGCACCCGGGGCGACCTGGCGAGGGGCGGACTGCTCGGTCGCGCCGGCCGCCAGCAGGGCCTCGCGGGCTCCGTCGAGGTCGTCGACGTCGGTGTAGGCCACCGGGCCGCCGGTCTCCTCGTTCGGGGTGAGGCTGACCTCGAAGCCGTCGGCGTTGAACCCGACGTAGTACGGGGTGTCGGTGTGCGGGGCGCCGTAGAGGGCGGTGTAGACGGCCTTGGCGGCGTCGATGTCCGACACCGGGACCACCAGGCTGCGGATCGTGGGGCTCATGTTCGTCTCCTTCAGGGGTGTGCGGTTCGCCGGTTGCGGACCGCGTCGTCGAGGGGTTGACGGATCGACCGCGCCGAACGTGACAGCGACGGTGGTCCGCATGCGAAGCGCTAGTCGCGGGTCTGCTGGATGCGGAGCATGTTTCCGGCCGGGTCACGGAAGGCGCAGTCGCGCACGCCGTAGGGCTGGTCGGTGGGCTCTTGGACCACCTCAGCGCCGCTGGACTCGAGCGCGGCGAACGTCTCGTCGAGGTCGGCGCTGGCCAGGTTGACCCCGAAGTAGCTGCCCTTGGCCATCAGCTCGAGGATCGTGCGGCGTTCCTCGTCGGTGATGCCCGGGGCGACGCCCGGCGGGTGCAGCACGATCGACGTCTCGGGTTGCCCGACCGGGCCGACCGTGATCCAGCGCATGCCCTGGTGGCCGACGTCGCCGCGGACTTCGAAGCCGAGCGTGTCGCGGTAGAAGGCGATCGACGCGTCCGGGTCGGTATGCGGGAGGAAGCTCGCGTGGATGGTGATCTGCATGACCGTCACGCTAGGTGCGGCTCGACCGGCTGCGCTTCTCGATTCCTGACCGGTTTGGTCACCTGCTTGGCCACGCACGGCGCCAACCCCAGCGTCGCCTCGGCCTGCTGGTCGCGGTAGACACTCGGCGGCACACCGACCAGCTCGGTGAAGCGGGTGCTGAAGGTGCCCAGGGACGAGCAGCCGACGGCGAAGCAGACCTCGGTGACGTTGAGGTCACCGCGTCGCAGCAAGGCCATGGCGCGCTCGATGCGACGGGTCATGAGGTAGCCGTAGGGAGCCTCCCCGTAGGCCTGCTTGAACTGCCGGCTGAGGTGGCCCGACGACATGTTCGCGCCCCGGGCGAGGGCGTCGACGTCCAGCGGCCGGGCGTACTCGCGGTCGATCCGGTCCTTGACCCGGCGCAGGACCGCGAGGTCCTTGAGCCGCTGTTCGTCGGCGGGGATGCTGGCCATCTCCCTGATCGTCCCACGCGCTGTGGCCGTCCGCGGCATACCCGTTGTGTTATATAACTGATTGGGTAATGATGGGCTCATGGACGCTGTGCTCCACGCGCTGGCCGACCCGCACCGCCGGGTCATGGTGGAGGCGCTGACCACCCGGGAGGCGACCGCGGGCGAGCTCGGAGCGTTGGTCCCGGTCAGCCAGCCGGGCGTCTCCCGGCATCTCTCGGTGCTCAGGGAGGCGGGGCTCGTGGAGGTCCGCGCTGACGGCCAGCGCCGGATCTACCGCCTTCGCCCGGCGGCCCTGGAACCGGTCAGCGAGTGGCTGCTGCACCGGCAACGGGTCTGGGAGCAGCGGATGAACGCCCTGCACACCGAGGTGGCGCGGGGCACACGACAACGGAAAGGGAGCTCATGACCACCGGGTTGCTCGGAGAGGTGCGCCGCGTCGGCGACACCGGGACCGTCCACGTCGAGGACGTCTACGCCACCGACATCGACGACCTGTGGCGGGCGGTGACCGAGCCGGAACGGCTGGCCCGCTGGATCGCCCGGGTCGAGGGTGACCTACGGGTCGGGGGCACCATCCACGCGGTGTTCACGAGCAGCTGGGAGGGTCCGGGTCGCATCGAGGTATGCGACGCGCCGCACCGCCTGCTGCTGACGATGTATCCGGGCGACCCGGAGGAGACACAGCTGGAGGCGGTGCTCACGGCGGAGGAGCACGGTACGCGGCTGGTGGTCGAGGACCGCGGACTGCCCTGGGACGAGGCGCCCGACCACGGCGCGGGCTGGCAGGCGCACCTGGAGGACCTTCGCGCCCACCTCGAGGGGCGGGCCGCCGGTGACTGGAGGGCGCGGTGGGCCGAGCTGATTCCCGCCTACCGGCCGGAGCTGCGGTCGTGACGTCGTCGGTTACGGTCTCGGCGCCGGTCGAGGCGGACCGGGCCGTGCTGCTGCGGTGGCTGCAGTTCCAGCGGGACAGTGTCGTGGCGGTCGTGGCCGACCTCGACCCGGGGTTGGCTCAGACGTCTGTCGTGCCCAGCGGCTGGACCCCCGCCGGCCTGGTCTGGCATCTCGCGGACGCCGAGTGGTTCTGGTCGCAGAGCGTGCTGTCCGGTTCGGTGACCCCGGACGCCCGTCCCGCGCCGCCGGGGCCGTCGCTGGCCGACGCCGTGACGCGCTACCGCCGGCAGTGCGCCATGACCGACGTCGTCGTCGCCGCCCTGGCCCTCGACGCCCGGCCGCCAGGCCTCGACGAGCCGGGCCTGCCGACCGAGCTCCACGACGTCCGCGAGGTGGTCCTCCACCTCATCGAGGAGACCGCACGTCACGCCGGCCACCTCGACATCGCGCGCGAGCTGCTCGACGGTCGCACGGGACTGGGACCGCGCTGACCGCGCCGCGCTAGCGGACCGGGCGCGTTCAGCCGCGGTCCGCTCGAGGACGGTGTGACGGTGCGATGGGGGTCGGTGGGGGTCAGGTACTCGGTCGGGTAACCGTTGTGGCTGCTCGCACGACCGGATCGGTGACTCGACCGGGTATCCGAACCCCCTGAGCCGGCCGATACCGTCACCGCGGTGGTTCCTACCCCTCAGAGGGGGACTTTCCACCGCGCAACGAAAGCCGTTCTTATGGTCGGGCTGACAGGATTTGAACCTGCGACCCCTTGACCCCCAGTCAAGTGCGCTACCAAGCTGCGCCACAGCCCGTGGCTGGCCTCCGCGAGGCCGTGGCTCCCCTCCTGGAGAGCGAACGAAAGGCTAGCGCACGGCATACAGGCGCCCGAAATCGCGCCAGCACTCGACCGTGCACGCAGTGGCGCGGCCGACCGGGCAGGAGGACGCTGGGAGGCTCATCGACCAGGAGGGTGCTGTGACCGACGACCCGGACGCCGACGCCGACCGCGAGAGCTTCGAACACCACCGCGACGTCTCCCACGAGATCCAGGAGGCGTGCGACACCGTGCTGGCCGCCGACCTGGGCACCGACCGGGGAGCCATCGAGGAGCGGCTCCGGATGGAGCTCACCTCGCGCGGGCACTGGCCGCAGCCGTCCCACTGGGTCGAGGCGGTCGTCGAGGAGATCCAGATGGGCCACCACTACCGCGTCAGCGGCACGTAAGCCCCCGAACCTACTTGCGGCGGCGCTTCTCCCGCACCCGCACCGACACCTCGATCGGCGTCCCCTCGAACCCGAACTCCTCACGCAACCGACGCTCGAGGAACCGGCGGTACCCCGCCTCGATGAACCCCGACGCGAAGACGACGAACCGCGGCGGCTGGGTCGCCGCCTGCGTCGCGAAGAGGATGCGCGGCTGCTTGCCGCCACGGACCGGGTGCGGGTGCCCGGCGACGATCTCGCCGAGGAACGCGTTGAGCCGGCCGGTGGGGACGCGGGTCTCCCAGGACGCCAGCGCCAGTTCCAGCGCCGGGACGAGCCGGTCGAGGTGGCGTCCGGTCTCCGCGGACAGGTTCACCCGCGGGGCCCACTGGATCTGCACCAGGTCCCGCTCGATCTCGCGCTCGAGGTAGTAGCGGCGCTCCTCGTCGAGGAGGTCCCACTTGTTGTAGGCCACGACGAGGGCCCGGCCGGTGTCCACGACCTGCTGGATGACCCGGATGTCCTGCTCGGCGATCGGCGCCTCGGCGTCGATGAGCACGACCGCGACCTCGGCCTTCTCCAGGGCCGTCTGGGTGCGCAGCGACGCGTAGAAGTCGGCGCCGCGTGTCTGGTGCACCCGCCGCCGGATGCCGGCGGTGTCGACGAACCGCCACGTCTTCCCGCCCAGCTCGACCAGCTCGTCGACAGGGTCGCGCGTCGTCCCCGCCACGGAGTCGACGACCACCCGTTCGGAGCCGGCCAGCTTGTTCAGCAGGGAGGACTTGCCGACGTTCGGCCGGCCGAGCAGCGCTACCCGGCGCGGGCCGCCGCGCTCGTAGGCCCCGCCGACCGCCGACACCCTCGGCAGCACCTCGAGGATCGCGTCGAGCAGGTCGCCGCTCCCCCGCCCGTGCAGCGCCGAGACCGGCCACGGCTGGCCGAGACCGAGGTTCCAGAGGGCGGTGGCGTCCGCCTCGAACCGCTGGTCGTCGACCTTGTTGGCGACGAGGACGACCGGCTTGCCGGACCGACGCAGCAGCCGGACCACGGCCTCGTCGGTGTCCGTCGCGCCGACCGTCGAGTCGACGACGAAGACGACGACGTCGGCCAGGTCGACGGCCACCTCGGCCTGCTCGGCCACGCGCAGGTGGATGCCGGTCGCGCCGACCTCCCAACCGCCGGTGTCGACGAGGGTGAACCGGCGGCCGGTCCACTCCGCGTCGTAGGCCACCCGGTCGCGGGTGACGCCCGGCGTGTCCTCCACGACGGCCTCCCGGCGGCCGAGGATCCGGTTGACCAGGGTGGACTTGCCGACGTTCGGGCGGCCCACGACGGCCACCACCGGCTGCGGCCCCTCGGCGAGCGGGACGAGGCCGCCCTCACCGGACGCCTCGAGAAGCGCGCGGTCCTCGTCGCTGAGGTCGAAGTCCTCCAGGCCGGCGCGCAGGACGCGCTCCATGCCCTCGTCAGGCTCCAGCTCGGAGACGTCGGGGGTGGTGGGGTTGGACCCTGCGTCGGTCCCTGGGTTGGACACGTGAAGCCTCGATCGGTATGCCTGTGGTGCGGATGGGCGGACCCACCATTGTTTCAGGCCGGAGCGTGCTCCCGGACCACCGCCAGCACGGCGGCGATCGCCTCGTGCAGGTCCAGCGCCGAGGTGTCGACGGTGACGACGCCGTCCGCGGCGGTGACGAACTGGGACACCGTCGAGTCGTCCCGGTCGCGCCGGACGATCTGGTCGCGGGTGGCGGCCAGGCTGTCCGCGTCGGTACCGCCGTGGATCTCCAGGGTCCGCCGAGCCAGCCGCGCGTCCTCGCTCGCCGTCAGCAGGACGCGCACGTCGGCGTCCGGCGCCACCACCGTGGTGATGTCGCGGCCCTCGGCCACGCACCCGCCGCTACGCTCCAGCGACTCCGCGATGATCGCGCGCTGGCGCAGTCGCATACTCGCCCTCACGTCGAGGTTGGTCGCGACGGCGGAGACGACCGACGAGATCCGGGTCTCGCGGATCGCCGCCGTCACGTCGTGGCCGCCGACCCGCACCCAGGGGTCCGTGGGGTCGGTGCCGACCTCGAGGGGCAGCGTCGCCATGGTCTCGGCCACCGCGGCCCGGTCGGCCAGGTCCACCCCCTCGTGGAGGCACCACCAGGCGAGCGCGCGGTACATCGCGCCGGTGTCGAGGTAGCCCACCCCGAGGTCCTCGGCCACGGCTCGCGCGACGGTCGACTTTCCCGAGCCCGACGGCCCGTCGATCGCGACGACAATGTCGCCGCAGGCGTCGGTGGAGGTGCTCATCGAGGCGTCAGCCTAGTGGGCGGCCTAGTCATGGACGCGCCAGCCCCGGGCTTCGAGGGCGGCCAGCAGCTTCTGCACAGCGCCGGGAACGACCGCCACCTCGGCCAGCCCGAACGGCTGCCCGAGACCGTGCTCCAGGTGCAGGTCCTCGAGGTTGACGCCGGCCTCGCCCATCTCGGTGAAGAGCCGGCCGAGCGCTCCGGGGGTGTCCGGCACGACGACGACAACGGTCTCGTATGCGGTGGGCGCCGCGCCGTGCTTGCCGGGTATGCGCGCCACGCCGACGTTTCCGTGCCCGACGGCACGGTTCACCACCTCCAGGGCGCCACGGCTGTCACCCTCGGCGAGCTGGTCGAGGGCGTCGATGACCTCGTCGAGGTCGTCGCGCAGGGCGTGCAACACGTCGCGGACGGCGGCCGCGTTCCCCGCGAGGATCTGGGTCCAGAGGCGAGGGTCACTGCCCGCGATGCGGGTCACGTCGCGCAGCCCCTGGCCGGCCAGCGCCACCGCGGGTTCGGAGACGTCGCGCAGGCGCCCGGCGACCAGGCTGGCGGCCACCTGCGGGACGTGGGACACGACGGCGACCGCCGCGTCGTGGTCGGCGGCGCCCATGACACTGACCGCGGACCCGGCCGCGACGGCCGCCTGCCGGACCAGGTCGACGGCGTCCGGCCGGCTGGTCTCGGTCGGGACGACCACCCAGGCTCGACCGTCGAACAGGTCGCCGCGGGCCGCTCCGGCGCCTGAGCGCTCACGTCCGGCCATGGGGTGGGACCCGACGTAGCGGGTGAGGTCCCCCCCGCCGTCGCGGACCGCCTGGGCCACCGAGCCCTTCACCGAGGCGACGTCGGTGACCACGGCCTCCGGCCAGCGACGCAGCGACTCGACGACGACGTCCGCAGCCACGTCGGGAGGCGCCGCCACGACGACGAGGTCGGGGTCGTCGGTGGTCGCGTCGGCCAGCTCGCCGGCGCCAAGGTCGCGAGCCAGCCGGGCGGCGGTCGGCGACGGATCGGAGAGGGTGACCCGGAACCCGGCCCGGCACAGGGCAATTCCCAGGCTGGTGCCGATGAGCCCGGTCCCGACGACCCGGACGTGGACGCTCACGACGTCGTCACATCCCGGCGGATGAGTAGAGCTGGCCGACCTCGTCCGGCGTGAGGCGGCGGGTCCGGCCGGACTTGAGGTCGCCCAGCCGAATCGGCCCGACCTGGACGCGGACCAGCGTCTCGACCGGGTGACCGACCGCCTCCAGCATCCGGCGGACGATGTGTTTGCGGCCCTCGTGGAGGACGACCTCGACCATCGCCTTCCCCGGCTGGCTGTCGACGACCTTGAACGAGTCGACCTTGGCCGGCCCGTCCTCGAGCTCGACGCCGTCACGCAGCCGCCGCCCGATGTCGCGCGGCACGGGGCCGGCGATGCGGGCGATGTAGGTCTTCGCCACGCCGTACGAGGGGTGCTGGAGCCGGTTCGCGAGGTCGCCGTCGTTGGTCAGGAGCAGCAGGCCCTCGGTGTCGGCGTCCAGCCGGCCGACGTGGAACAGCCGCTCGTTCCGGTTGCCGACGTAGTCGGCGAGGCTGACCCGGCCGAGGTCGTCGTTCATCGTCGAGACGACGCCGAGCGGCTTGTTGAACGCGAGGTAGACGCGCGACTCGTCGAGATTGATGCGGATGCCGTCGACGTGGACGACCTGGCGGGCCGGGTCGATCCGCACGCCGAGCTCGGTGACCACCTGGTCGTCGACCATGACTCGACCGGCGGTGATCAGTCCCTCACAGGTCCGTCGCGACCCGACACCGGCGGCGGCCAGCAGCTTCTGGAGGCGGACGCCGTCGGGGTCGTGGACGTCGACCGTGGGCTGGTCCTTCTGTCGCGGCAGCCGCGTCGGCTGGCTCGGCTTGGTCGAACCGGCGAACCGCGGTCCGCTGCCCTTGGTCGGACCGGTGCTCTTGCCGCGCCGGTTGCCCCGTCCGCCGGAGCTCGAACCCGAGCCGGATCCCGAGCCGGGCTTGCGTCCGCTCGGCGGGGTCATCCGCGTCCCCGTTCGGCGAGGTCGTCCAGGGCGTCGACCTCAGGCAGGAACGGTGCGATGGCCGGCAGCTCGTCCAGCGAGCCCAGACCCATCCGCTCCATGAAGTAGGACGTCGTGCCGTAGAGGATGGAACCGCCCTCGCCGGCCTCGTCCAGCTCCTCGATGAGACCGCGCGTCAGCAGCGTACGGATCACGCCGTCGACGTTGACCCCGCGGATCGCGCTCACCCGGCCGCGGCTGACCGGCTGGCGGTAGGCGATCACGGCCAGCGTCTCGAGCGCGGCCTGGGTCAGCCGGGCCTGCTGTCCGTCGAGGAGGAACTTCTCGACCACGGGGGCGTAGTCGGGCCGGCTGTAGACCCGCCAGCCGCCCCCGATGCTGCGCAGGGTGAAGCCGCGTTGTGCGGCCGCATACTCCTGCTCGAGCTCGTTGAGGGCGGCGTTGACCTCGTCGACCGTCACCTCGATCGCCGACGCGAGCGAGGTGGCCGACACCGGCTCGTCGACGACCATGAGGACCGCCTCGATCGCCGACTTCGCGCCGCCGGGCACGCTGGCGACGTCGAAGCCCGAGTGCTCGGCCTCCTCGGCGTCCACGTCGTCACTCACGGTCTGCGTCTCCAGGCTCACTGCTGTCCTCTGTCTCGTCGAACTCTTCGCTCACGTCCACCTCGCCGGCGTCGCTGCCCGTCCACCGGACCGTCAGTGCCCCCAGCGCCTCCGGCTGCTCGAACGCGATGGCCCCCTCCTTGAACAGCTCGAGCAGGGCCAGGAACCGGGCGACGATGACGATCGTCTCGTCCGCGTCGGCCACCAGGTCGCGGAAGGTCGACACTCGGTCACGACGAAGGCGGTCGACGATCAGGGCGGCCTGCTCGCGGACACTGACCTGGGCGACGTGGAGGTGCTCGAGGCCGACCGTCGGTGGCGCCTTGGGCGTAAGCGCCCGGGCGGCGACCATGGCCAGCTGCTCCGGCGTGATCCCCATGACCAGCTCGGGGAGCAGCGCCGCGAACTGGGGTTCCAGCCCGGCCTGTCTCGCCGTCATCTTCCCGGCCGTCGCCATCTGGTCGGCGAACGCCCGGGCGATGTCCTTGAACGCGCGGTACTGCAGGAGCCGCGCGAAGAGCAGGTCGCGTGCCTCGATGAGGGCGAAGTCGTCGTCGTCGGTCGCGCCGGCCTGGGGCAGGAGCCGGGCGGCCTTGATGTCGAGCAGCGTCGCCGCGACCAGCAGGAACTCCGACGCCTGTCCCAGGTCCCAGTCGGTGTCGGCTTCCTGGGCGCGCCGGATGTGCGCGATGAACTCGTCGGTGACCGACGCGAGGGCGATCTCGGTGATGTCGAGCTTGTGCTTCGAGATGAGGCCGAGCAGCAGGTCGAAGGGGCCCTCGAAGTTGTCCAGGTGCACCTCGAACGGGGTGACGGCAGCACGCCGCGTCAGGACCCCACCCGGGGTGACCACGTCACCGGTGGGCTCATGACGTGACGTCTCGGTCACGGTCAAGGCCTGGTCATGCGAAGGCGTCAGGCCGCCCCACCGCGGGCGATCAGCTCGCGAGCGAGCTGGCGGTAGGCGGTGGCGGCCGCGTGCTGCGTCGCATACGTGGTGATCGGCTCGGCCGCGAGCGACGCGTCGGGGAACTTCACCGTCCGGCTGATGACGGTGTGGAACACCTGGTCGCCGAAGTGGTCGACGACCGAGCGCACCACCTCGCGGCTGTGCAGGGTGCGGCTGTCGTACATCGTCGCGAGGATGCCGTCGACCTGGAGCCGCGGGTTGAGCCGGTCGGTGATCTTGTCGATGGTCTCGACGAGCAGGGCGACCCCGCGCATGGCGAAGAACTCGCACTCGAGCGGGATGATCACGCCGTGCGCGGCGGTCAGCGCGTTGACCGTGAGCAGGCCGAGCGACGGCTGGCAGTCGATGAGGATGACGTCGTAGTCGTCGATGACCGGGCGGAGGGCCCGGCTGAGGATCTGCTCCCGCGCGACCTCGCCGACCAGCTGGACCTCGGCGGCGGACAGGTCGATGTTGGCCGGGACGAGGTCGAGGTTCTCGGTGCGGGTCGGCTGGATGATGTCGCGGATGTCATGACCGCGTTCGACGAGCAGGTTGTAGATCGTCACGTCGAGCTCGTTGGTGCGGATCCCCAGCCCGACCGACAGGGCGCCCTGCGGGTCGAAGTCGACGAGCAGGACCTTGCGGCCGACCTCGGCCAGCGCGGCGCCGAGGTTGATCGTCGTCGTCGTCTTGCCGACGCCGCCCTTCTGGTTGCACATGGCGATGACCCGGGCGGGCCCGTGGCTGGTCAGCGGCGGCGGGTCGGGGAACTCCGGCATGGGGCGGTTGGTCGGGCCGAGCGCGCCGACGCCCGCCTTCTCGGTGCCGGGCAGAGGGTCCTCGCGGGGGTGGGGCTCAGCGGTTGCATACGTCGACACCTGCGGGTTCGCTTCTGCGGTCACCGGTGCCTCTCCCAGTCTGAAGCTCAACAACATCGTGCTGAAAACGCTTGTGGGACCCTATCAGCGCGCCCTCGGGTGAGCCCCGGCATAGACCTCTCGCAGGCGTTGCGGACTGACCAGCGTGTAGATCTGCGTCGTCGTCACCGAGGCGTGGCCCAGCAGCTCCTGCACGACCCGCACGTCGGCGCCCCCGTCGAGCAGATGCGTGGCGAACGAGTGCCGGAGCGTATGCGGCGAGACGTGGCCGCCGAGGTCGGCCCGGGTGGCCGCCTGCTGCAGGGCGCCCCAGGCGCTCTGCCGGGACAGCCGGGCCCCGCGCTGGTTGAGGAACAGGGCGGGCGTGCCGCGACCGGTCATGGCCAGGAGCGGGCGCGCGCGGACGAGGTACGCATCGAGCGCCGCGACCGCATACCGGCCCAGCGGGACCATCCGCTGCTTGTCGCCCTTGCCGAGGAGGCGGACCGACGCCGGTTCGTCCACCCCGCCGAGGTCGAGGTCGTCGACGTCGACGCCGACCGCCTCGGAGATCCGCGCGCCCGCGCCGTAGAGCACCTCGAACAGGGCGCGGTCGCGCAGCGAGACCGGGGTGTCGCCCACGCTCGCGGCCTCGAGGAGGCGTTCGACGTGCTCGACCGGGATCGCCTTGGGGAGCCGGCTCGGCGGCCGCGGCGGCGGCACGGCGTTCGCGGGGTCGGCGGTGACCTCGCCCTCCAGGGCGAGGAACCGGTGAAAGCCGCGTACCGCGACGAGCGTGCGGGCGGCCGACGAGGCAGCGAGTGGCGGACGCTCCTCGTTGCCCTCGCGCAGCGACGCGAGGAACTCGGTGACGTCGCGCTCGGTGACCTGCCCGGCGGTGGTGACGCCGCGGCCGGCGAGGAACTCGCGGTAGCGGGCGAGGTCGCGCCGGTAGGAGCTCAGGGTGTTGGCCGACGCCCCGCGTTCGACCTGCAGGTGGTCCAGCCAGCCCTGGATGCTGCGGTCCAGCGGGGTCAGGTGAGCACCTTGTCCAACGCGACCGCGTCGAGAGCATGCGCCTGGGCGACGGGTCCGTAGGTGACCGCCCCGTCGTGGGTGTTGAGCCCGAGAGCGAGCGGGTGGTCGCGCTTCAGTGCGTCGCGCCACCCGTGGTCGGCGAGCTCGACCGCATACGGGAGGGTCACGTTGGTGAGGGCGTAGGTGCTCGTGTGCGGAACGGCTCCGGGCATGTTCGCGACGCAGTAGAAGACCGACTGGTGCACGCGGTAGGTGGGGTCGGCGTGCGTGGTCGGGTGCGAGTCCTCGAAGCAGCCGCCCTGGTCGATGGAGATGTCGACGAGGACCGAGCCGGGCTTCATCCGCGCCACCTGCTCGTTGCTGACCAGGGTCGGTGCCTTGGCGCCCGGCACGAGCACGGCGCCGATGACGAGGTCGGCGTCGCTGATCGCGCGCTCGACCTCGAAGGCGTTCGAGGCCACCGTCTGGCAGTGGCCCTGGTAGATCGCGTCGGCGTAGCGCAGCTTGCTGATGTCCTTGTCGAGCAGGAGCACCTCGGCCTGCATACCGAGGGCGATGGCGGCGGCGTTCATGCCGGAGACCCCGGCGCCGATGACGACGACCTTCGCCGCATACACGCCGCTGACGCCGCCCATGAGCACCCCACGGCCGCCCTGGGCCCGCATCAGGGTGTGCGCGCCCACCTGTGGGGCGAGGCGGCCGGCGACCTCCGACATCGGGGCGAGCAGCGGTAGCGAGTGGTCGGGCAGCTCGACGGTCTCGTAGGCGATGGCGGTGACCTTGCGCCGCGCCAGTTCGGAGGTGAGGGCCTTGTCGGCGGCGAGGTGGAGGTAGGTGAACAGGACCTGGCCCTCGCGCATCCGGTGGTACTCCGGCTCGATCGGCTCCTTGACCTTGAGGACCAGATCGCCCTCGGCCCAGACGTCGTCGGCGCTCGGGAGGATCTTGGCACCGGCCGCGACGTAGTCGTCGTCGGTGATGCTCGACCCGACGCCGGCGTCGTGCTCGACGAACACGTCGTGCTCGTGGCGGACCAGCTCGTGGACGCCGGACGGGGTGATGGCCACCCGGAACTCGTTGTTCTTGATCTCCCGCGGGATGCCCACCTTCACCCGGCCGACCATAGTCCACCAGGTGAGACGGGGCCGGTCGCCCTACCGTGACGCCATGAAGTGGTACGCCGACTCCTCCGGCCGCCGGACCGTCCAGATCGTCGCCGACGTCTTCCTGCTGTGCTTCGTCGCGGTATGCGTGTGGCTCGGCAAGGCGGTCCACGACGGGATCTCCACGCTGCGAGGTCCCGCGGACGGGCTGACGTCGGCCGGTGACTCGTTCCGGGACAACATGTCCGGGGCGGCTCAGACCGTCGGCGGCATCCCGCTGGTGGGCGACGGGCTGAAGTCGCCGTTCGAGGCCCTGTCGGGGTCCGGGCAGCGACTGGCCGACGTCGGGACGTCGGTCGCGTCGACGGTGGACACGGTGGCGCGGACCGTCGGGATCGTCGTCGCCGTGACGCCGATCGTGCTGGCCGTGCTGGTGTGGGCGATCGTCCGGATCCGGTTCGTGCGACGGGCGACCGCGGCCTCCCGGCTGGTGGGGACGGAGGGGTCGATGGAGCTGTTCGCGCTGCGGGCGTTGACCCGTCAGCCGTTGCGGCGTCTCGCGCCGCTGGGGCCGAACCTGGCGAGGCGGTTCCGGGACGGGGACCCGGTCGTGGTCCACCAGCTGGCGGCGCTGGAGCTGAAGTCCTGCGGCGTGTCCGTCGACGGCGGCGAGACGTCGCCGCGGGTCCCCCGCCTGGCCTGACTCCGGGCTTTCCGCTTTCCAACCCGACGTTGTGCCGAGTTTCGAGCGGTCACGCCCTCGGAAACTGGGTACAACGCCAGGTTGGATGCGAAGGGGGGCGGCTTCGGTCGGTCCGGAGGGCCGCCACCTCAGCGCAATTGCGGGCGCCTGGTGTCCGAAAGCTGGGATCGGCCGCCACCTCAGCGCAATTGCGCGGATGTTGCGTCGAAGGTCGGCGGCCAGCGTCAGTCAGCCGACGCGTTCCACGGTCGGGTGGAGGTCCTCGGGCGGGCACTCCCACGTCGTCGCGTCGGCCGCGACCTGGTCCCCCGACCGGATGTCCTTGATCTCGTCGCCGTCGGTCTCCTGGGAGGCACCGGGGAACCAGACGTACGGGATGCCCCGCCGCTCCGCATACCGGATCTGCTTGCCGAACTTGTCCGCTCGCGGCGCGACCTCACATGGGATCCCCCGCGCCCGTAGGGAGCCGGCGACCGCAACCGACCGGGCCCGCGACTCCTCCGAGGTGACCGCCACGAGCACCGCCGAGGGTGTCGACCGAGACGCTCGCACGAGGCCTTTGCCGAGCAGGAGCCCGAGGATCCGGGAGACGCCGATCGAGATCCCGACGCCCGGGTAGGTCGTCCTTCCGTCGGAGGCCAGCGCGTCGTACCGACCACCGGAGCAGACCGCGCCCCACGACTCGTACCCGACCAACGCCGTCTCGTAGACCGTCCCCGTGTAGTAGTCCAGGCCTCGCGCGATCCGCAGATCCGCGACGACCCGGCCCGGCGCGTACTCCATCGCCGTTTCCATGACCGCCGACAGGGCGTCGAGGCCCTCGTCGAGGACCGGGTGCGAGACGCCCAGGTCGCGCACGGCCGCCACGAAACCTAGGTCAGCCGAACGGATCCCGGCCAGCGCCAGACAGGCCGCCGCCTGCTCCGACGACGCTCCGGCCTCCTCCAGCATCGCCGCGACCTTCTCCGGCCCGACCTTGTCGAGCTTGTCGACGATCCGCAGCGTCCCGACCACGTCGGTCAGCCCGATCGCGAGGTAGAAGCCCTCGGGGATCTTCCGGTTGTTCACCTGGATCACGAAGTCCCCCACCGGGAACCGCGAGAACACGTCGGCGACGACCAGTGGCATCTCCGCCTCGAAGTGCGGCGCCAGCGAACCGGCGTCCACGACGTCGATGTCGGCCTGGGTGAACTCGCGGTAACGGCCCTCCTGCGGCCGCTCCCCCCGCCACGCCTTCTGGATCTGGTAGCGCCGGAACGGGAACGACAGCCGGCCCGCGTTCTCCACGACGTACCGTGCGAACGGAACGGTCAGGTCGAAGTGCAGCCCCCACCGAGCGTCGTCGTCGTCGGGCGAGGCACCCAACCGCGACACGCCGTAGATCTCCTTATCGGCGTCCTCACCCTGCGCGCTGAGCCGTTCGACGGGCTCGATCGACCGCGTCTCGATCGACGAGAACCCGTGCAGCTCGAACGTCTCTCGTATCACGTCGAGGAACCGCTGCTCGACGATGCGGTCGGCGGGCAGGTACTCCGGGAACCCGCTGATCGGGGTCACCCGGCCACTGGGGGCGCTCACACCGTCAATCCTTGCAAATAGGGGTTGGTGTCCCGCTCGCGGCCGATCGTCGTCGAGGGACCGTGACCGGGCAGGACCAAGGTGTCGTCGGCCATCGGCAGGACCACGTCCCGCAGCGACCGTGTCATCGCGTCCCCGGATCCACCGGCCAGGTCGGTCCGCCCGATCGATCCGGCGAACAGGACGTCCCCGCTCAGGCACGTCGCGGACAGCCCCGAGGAGGAGCCGAGCTGCGACGGCAGGTCCGGGACGGTGAAGACGACGGACCCTTCCGTATGCCCCGGAGCATGGGCTACGGCGATCTCCAGTCCCGCGACGGTCAGGGTCGACCCGCCGTCGAGCTCGACGACGTTCGACGGCTCGGCCCACGTCGCGCGGCGCCCGAACTCCTGCTCCAGCATCGCGAGGATCCCGGGGTCCATCGACGCGAGGGGGTCCTTGAGGCGGTACCGGTCGTCACCGTGGATGTATGCGGGCAGGCTCGCCGCGGTGTCACCGGCACAGACGGGGGTGACCGCATACACGTGGTCGAGGTGTCCGTGGGTGAGCAGGACAGCCGCTGGGCGGAGCCCGTTCTCCCGGCATACCTCGGCGACACGATCCTCGACCCCGATCCCGGGGTCGACGACGAGGCACTCCTGCCCGGGACCGGTCGCGAGGATGTAGCAGTTGGTCGCGAAGGCCGCCGCGGGGAAGGCGATCGTCAGCACCCGGGGAGCCTAACGGGAGCGCGCGGAACCCCATCGTCACGCCATCGTGACCCGACCCGTACTTGGTGACCTGCGAGGTTGCCTAGACTGACCCACTGTTCATGCCGACGCCGGCTTGCTCAGGGAGCGGTCGACGACCTGGAGGGTGCTGTTGACGAAGGAGCAGGACCGGGCCCGGGAGCGTCGGCGCTGGGAGAAGCGCGAGAAGAAGCTCGCCGAGAGAAGGGCACAGTCCGTGCGCGATAGGCAGGCCGTCCTGGCCGTAGTGGGCGTCCTCGTCGTGGTCGGCGGATTCGTCTGGCTGGCCAACTTCCTGACCAACCGCTCGGACACGCCGGCGACGCCCGACACGTCCGCGACCGCCACCACCGAGCCGACGTCCGACGCGACGACCTCCGCGACACCGACGGTCTCTCCGACGGTCCTGGCCGGCTGCACGACTCCCCCGGCGGCACCGGGCGCCAAGACCGTCACCGGCCAGCCGGACCTCGCCTCGGCGCAGGGGAAGACGGTCGTCGCGACGATGAAGACCACCTGTGGTGACATCACCATGGAGCTCAACGGCACGGCCGCCCCGCAGGCGGTCTCCTCGTTCTCGTTCCTGGCGAAGCAGAACTACTTCAACGACAGCCCGTGCCACCGGCTCACCGGTGACGCGCAGGGCATCTGGGTGCTGCAGTGCGGTGACCCGACCGGTACGGGGTCAGGGGCTGGTCCCGGCTACCACTACGGCGTCGAGAACGTCCCCGCCAACGACGTCTACCCGCGCGGCACGGTGGCGCTGGCGCGCCAGTCGGGTGACCCGAACAGCAACCGCGACCAGTTCTTCATCGTCTACAAGGACACCACGCTGCCGAAGAGCGGCGACGGCAACGGGTACACGATCTTCGGCACCGTCACGGCGGGCATGGACATCGTCGACAAGATCGCGGCCGCCGGGATCAACCCGAGCGACCAGACCTCCCCGCTCGCCCCCATCAGCATCCTCAGCGTCGACGTGCAGCCGAAGGCCTGATGCCGATGACCGACGAGAACACCCGTCCCGACCCCCCGCAGCCCGAGAACGCCGAGGCCACTGAGCCCGAGCTTGCGACTTCCGAGCCTGAGCTTGCGGCCACGGAACCTGAGCTTGTGGTCGAGCCCGAGGCCAGCCCGAGCCCGAGGTCACCGAGCCCGAGGTCACCGAGCCCGAAGTCACCGAGCCTGAGCCAAGCGAGCCGGCGCCCGCGGTCACCGAGCCCGAGCCTGAGCCTGAGGCCAGCGATGCTGAGCCTGAGGCCAGCGAGCCTGAGCCTGAGGCCAGCGAGCCCGCGGTCACCGAGCCTGCGGTCACCGAACCTGAGCCAAGCGAGCCCGAGCGTTCCGCCACCGAGCAGCCGGCGCCCGCGCCGGTGCCGACCCCCCGACCGGCACCGGCGGGTCCGGTGCCGACTCCGGCGATGTTCGCGAACCGGCATGCCGAGCCCGACCGCCACGCCGGCTACGGCCGGGTGGCCGAGGACGGCGTCGTCTACGTCAAGGACGGCGACGGCGAACGGCCGGTCGGGTCCTACCCCGGAGCGTCGCCCTCCGAGGCGCTGGCCTACTTCGGGCGCAAGTACGACGAGCTGCTGGCCGCCGCCGACCTGCTGCTCCAGCGCGTCACCCAGACCGACATCTCGGCCAAGGACGCCCAGGAGGGCTACGCCAAGCTCGCCGAGCAGTGCCATGAGCCCAGTGCGGTCGGTGACCTCGAGGTGCTCCGTGAGCGGGTGGCCCAGATCGCGACCATGGTCGAGTCCCGGAGGGCCGCCGACGCCGAGCAACGGGCGGCCGCCCGCGAGGAGGGGCGCGCCTACCGCGAGGGTCTCGTCGTCGAGGCCGAGCGCATCGCCGCTCAGCCTGAGGCGTCGATCCAGTGGAAGAACAGCGGAGCCCGTATGCGAGAGCTCCTGGACGAGTGGAAGGCGCACCAGCGTTCCGGTCCGCGTCTCGACCGTTCGACGGAGACGGCGCTGTGGCAACGGTTCTCGGCGGCCCGCAACGGGTTCGACCGAGCGCGCCGGATCCACTTCGCGCAGCTCGACACTCAACAGGCCGCGGCCAAGGTCTCCAAGGAACGGCTCGTCGCCGAGGCGGAGCGGCTGGCGACGAGCAAGGACTGGACCCCGACCGCGGGTGCCTTCAAGCGGCTCATGGACGAGTGGCGCCGGGCGGGACGCGCCGGACGTCAGGACGACGACGCGTTGTGGGAGCGGTTCAAGGCCGCGCAGGACGCGTTCTTCGCCGCCAAGGACGCCGTCGTCGCCAAGGAGGAAGAGGAGTTCAAGGCCAACCTCGAGGTCAAGGAGCGTCTCCTCACCGAGGCCGACCAGATCCTCCCGGTGACCGACCTCGAGGCCGCCAAGGCGGCGCTGCGCAGCGTTCAGGACCGGTGGGACCGGGCCGGCAAGGTGCCGCGGGCCGACCTCGAGCGCACCGAGAAGGGGATGCGGCGCGTCGAGCAGGCGGTCCGCGACGCCGAGGAGAAGCGGTGGGCGTCGAGCAACCCCGAGGCCGCCGCGCGGGCCCAGAGCCTGGCCGACCAGCTCGAGTCGGCGATGCAGAAGCTGCGCGACGACCTCGCGAAGGCCGAAGCGTCGGGCGACGCGAAGCGCGTCACCCGAGCCCGTGAGGCGCTGGAGGCGCGCGAGGCCCTCCTCGCCCAGGCCCGTCGGGGACTGGACGAGTTCGGCTCCTGACCCGCCGCCACCTTGGATCCACACCGCGCCAGCTCGCCGAGAGGCCAACTTCGGTCGCTCTGGAGGTAGCCAGAGCGACCGAAGTTGGCCTCTCGGCGGCGTGATAGGGAAGGCGCGAGCTGGTCAGGCGAGCGGGCCGAAGAACGCCTGCAGGTCGGCGGCCACGTCGGCCGGCGTCTCCATCGCCGGGAAGTGCAGCCCGTGGGCGAACTCGCTCCAGTGCGCGCCCTCCGGTGCCGGGACCAGCTTGCGTACCGTCTCGTCCGCACCGAACACCGCGAACCCCTGAGGCACGGTGACCGGTCCACCCCAGTCCGACGAGTGCGCCTGCTCGTAGAGCGTGTGCGCCGCGCTGGCGCCCGACCGGGTGAACCAGTAGAGGCTGACCGTGGTGAGCAGCTGGTCGCGGTCGACCGGCAGGTCGGTCCAGTCGTGGACCTTCTCGGCGATCCACGCCAGCTGAAGGACGGGTGAGTCGACGAGGCCGTAGCCGATCGTCTGCGGCCGGGTGTTCTGGATCGCGAGGTAGCCGGACCCGTCGTTCTGGAACGCCGCCATCCGCTCCGTGATGAGCCGGTCCACCGGGTCGTCGTCGCTGAGCCGGTCGACCAGGCCGGGCATGAAGGTCGCCACGTTGGCGGCGGTCAACGGGTCGGTCACCACGTGCACGCCCACGACGTGCTCCGGATCCAGGCTCGCGACGTTGCCGGAGACACCCCCGCCGATGTCGCCGCCGTGCACGCCGTAGCGCTCGATCCCCAGCCGCCGCATCAGCTCGACCCAGGCCCGGGCGGTCCGGGCCATGCTCCAGCCGGTCGAGGCCAACGGCGTCGAGAACGCATACCCCGGGAGCGACGGGATCACGAGGTCGAACGCGGGCCCGCTCGCCGGCCGGGTGAGCCGCTCGATGACGCCCTCGAACTCGGCGACCGAGCTCGGGAAGCCGTGGGTCAACACCAGGGTCAGCGCATCGGGCCGACCGGACCGGACGTGCAGGAAGTGGATCGTCTGGCCGTCGACCTCGGTCGTGAACTGCGGGTAGGCGTTGAGCCGAGCCTCCTGCGCCCGCCAGTCGAACCCGTCGCGCCAGTAGTCGGCCAGCTCGCGCAGCTCCGCCAGCGGGATCCCCCGCGCGCGACCGACGCCGGGGAGCTCGTCCGGCCACCGAGCCGCGGCCAGACGCGCGTGCAGGTCGTCGATATCGGACTGGGGAATCTCGATCCGGAACGGTCTGATCTCGTCGCTCATCGTTGCTCTCTCCTCGTATGCGGGCCCGCCGGCCCTGGTGGATACGAGAAACGGTAGGAACAATAGAGGAACGTAACGTTCCGCGATTGAGCAGAGAGTCGACATCGTGACGACGACCACTCCGGCCCGGCTGCTCCGACTGCTGTCCCTCCTCCAGGGCCGTCGGGACTGGACCAGCGGTGAGCTGGCGGATCGCCTCGGCGTCACGACCAGGACGGTGCGCAACGACGTGTCACGCCTCCGCGAGCTGGGCTACCCCCTCGAGGCCCGCCCCGGTGTCGCCGGTGGGTACCGCCTGGGGTCGGAGGGCGTGCTCCCACCGCTGCTTCTCGACGACGACGAGGCCGTGGCGGTGGCCGTCGGCCTCCGTACGGCGGCCAACGGTTCGGTGGCCGGCATCGAGGAGAGCTCGCTGCGAGCCCTGGCCAAGCTGCACCAGGTGCTGCCGTCCCGGCTGCGGCACCGCGTGGCCGCCGTCGAGTCGTCGACGGTGTCCGTCGCGTTCCGCGGGCCCCGCGTCGACCCGGACGTGCTCACCATCCTCTCGCTCGCGTGTCGCGACCACGAACGCCTCCGCTTCGACTATCGGGCCCACAACGCCGAGTCCACCCGGCGCACCGTCGAGCCCTACCGGCTGGTCAACGACCGTCGGCGCTGGTACCTCTTCGCCTGGGACCTCGACAGGGCCGACTGGCGGATCTTCCGCGTGGACCGGGTCTCGCCGCGGACCCCGACCGGACCCCGCTTCCCGCCGCGGTCCCTTCCCGCTGACGCCGACATCGCCGCCTACGTCGAGCGCGGGGTCAAGGAGGCGCATTGGCGCTACCGCGCGACGGTCGTCGTCCACGCCCCGGCGGACCACGTGCGCCGCCGGATGCCGATGCCGGTCCGGGTCGAGGCGCTCGGCGACGACCGGTGCCGGTTCGAACCCGGCTCCGACTCCCCCGACCTGCTCGCGCTCTACCTGGGGTTCCTCGACGCCGACTTCGAGGTCGAGAACGCGCCCGAGCTCGTGGCGGCGGTGCGGAGGGTCGCCGCGAGGTACGAGCGGGCCGCGGACGCGTCCGTCCGGCCGTGACTCAGACCGGGGCGTGCTGGGTCTTGCCGCCGGTGATCCGGTAGACGTCGAAGACGCCGTCGATCCGGCGGACGGCACGGATGACGTGGTCGAGGTGCGACGGCTCGCCCATCTCGAAGGTGAACCGGGACAGGGCCAGCCGGTCGCGTGACGTCTGGACCGAGGCCGACAGGATGTTGACGTGCTGGTCCGACAGGACCCGCGTGACGTCGCTGAGCAGCCGGTTGCGGTCCAGCGCCTCGACCTGGAGCTGGACGAGGAACACGCTGGACGCGCTCGGCGCCCACTCGACATCGAGCAGCCGGTCCTTCTGTCGCAGCAGGGACTCGGCGTTGGTGCAGTCACGTCGGTGCACCGAGACCCCGTTGCCGCGGGTCACGAAACCGAGGATCGGGTCGCCCGGGACGGGGGTGCAGCACTTGGCGAGCTTGACGAGCACGTCGTCCGCCCCGACCACGACGACACCAGGGTCGCCGGCCCGCCGCGAACGGGTCCGGGTGGGGACCGTCGCCTCGGCGAGGTCCTCGCTGGCCCCATCCTCGCCGCCGAGCGACTGGACGATCCGGTTGACGACGTGGACCGCGGAGATGTGGCCCTCCCCCACCGCCGCATACAGGCCGTCGATGTCCTGGTAGCGCAGATCGGCGGCGACACCCGCGAGCCCCTCGACCGACATGAGCCGTTGCAGCGGGAGCTTCTGCTGGCGCATCGCCTTGGCGACCGCCTCCTTGCCGCGTTCGATGGCCTCCTCACGACGCTCCTTGGAGAACCACTGGCGGATCTTGTTGCGGGCCCGCGCGCTCTTGACGAACTGGAGCCAGTCGCGCGACGGGCCGGCTCCGTCGGCCTTGGAGGTCAGCACCTCGACGACGTCGCCGTTCTCCAGCGTCGACTCGAGCGGGACCAGTCGGCCGTTGACCCGGCCGCCGATGGTGTGGTGTCCGACCTCGGTGTGCACCGCATACGCGAAGTCGACCGGAGTGGCCCCGGCCGGCAGGGAGACGACCTCGCCCTTGGGCGTGAAGACGTAGACCTCTCCCACGTTCATCTCGAACCGCAGCGAGTCGAGGAACTCGCTCGGGTCCTCGGTCTCCCGCTGCCAGTCGACCAGCTGGCGGAGCCACACCATCTCGCCGCTGTCGCCGGAGTTCAACGGCGACGCGTTCTTGGTGTCCTCCTTGTACTTCCAGTGCGCGGCGACGCCGTACTCCGCCCGGCGGTGCATCGTATGCGTGCGGATCTGGATCTCGACCGCGTTGCCCTCGGGCCCGATCACCGTGGTGTGCAGCGACTGGTACATGTTGAACTTCGGCATCGCGATGTAGTCCTTGAACCGGCCGGGCACCGGGTTCCACCGCGCGTGCAGCGCGCCGAGCGCCGCATAGCAGTCACGGACCGTCTCGACGAGGACGCGGACGGCGACGAGGTCGTAGATGTCCTCGAAGTCGCGGCCGCGGACGATCATCTTCTGGTAGACGGAGTAGTAGTGCTTGGGCCGACCGGTGACGGTGGCCTTGATCTTGGCGCTGCGCAGGTCGTCGCCGACCTGCGACCGGACGCCGGCGAGGTACTCCTCCCGCGCCGGCGCGCGCTCGGCGACGAGGCGGACGATCTCGTCGTAGACCTTCGGGTAGAGGGTCGCGAAGGAGAGGTCCTCGAGCTCCCACTTGATGGTGTTCATGCCGAGCCGGTGGGCCAGGGGCGCGTAGATCTCGAGGGTCTCGTGGGCCTTGCGCTGGGCCGACTCCTTGGAGACGTAGCGCCAGGTCCGGGCGTTGTGGAGCCGGTCGGCCAGCTTGATGACGAGGACCCGGATGTCGCGGGCCATCGCGACGATCATCTTGCGGACCGTCTCGGCCTGTGCGGCCTCGCCGTAGGTCAGCCTGTCCAGCTTGGTCACGCCGTCGACGAGCCCGGCGATCTCCTCGCCGAAGTCGCGCCGCAGCTGGGGCATCGTGTAGGCGGTGTCCTCCACCGTGTCGTGCAGGAGCGCGGCGGCCAGCGTGGCCGGCGTCATCCCGAGCTCGGCGAGGATCGTCGTCACCGCCAGCGGGTGGGTGATGTAGGCGTCGCCCGACTTGCGCAGCTGGCCCCGGTGGGCCTCTTCGGCGACGACGTAGGCCTTCTCGATGACCGCGACGTCGGCCTTCGGGTGCGTCGTCCGGACGGTCTGGAGGATGGGCTCGAGGACCGGGTTGCCGGTGCGCGGCCCCCCGAACCGAGCGAAGCGTGCGCGCATACGAGCCGGCGTCGCCAGGGGCGACGTCGTGGATGCGCTCGACGGCACGTCGGAGCGGACCTCCTCGCTCATGACGAGAGTGTAGTCGGGACGGCGATGCCCGCCCGCTCCCCTCGAGCGACCACGAGTCGGTCAGAGCGGCGCGATGGCGTACAGCGGGCGGTCGCCGACCCGGTCGCGGCCGCCGAGAAAGGTCAGCTCGAGCACCACGTCGATCCCGGTGACCGTGGCTCCGGCCCGTTCGACGAGGCGGCAGGTGGCGGCGATCGTCCCGCCGGTGGCCAGGACGTCGTCGACGACCAGCACCCGCTCGCCGGGCTGCAGGGCACCCTCGTGGACCTCGAGGACCGCGGAGCCGTACTCGAGCGTGTACTCCTCGCTCAGCGAGGGTCCGGGAAGCTTGCCCGACTTGCGTACCGGCACGAACCCGATGCCGAGATGGTGGGCGACCGCCGCCCCGAGGATGAACCCGCGGGCCTCGATGCCGACGACGACGTCGACCGCTCCGGCATACCGGCCCGCGATGTCGTGCACGACGGCGGCGAAGGCGTCGCCGTCCCTGAGCAGGGGCGTGAAGTCCCTGAACATGACTCCCGCCTGCGGGAAGTCGGGGATGTCGCGGATCCGGCTGAGGACGAGGTCCCTGGTCGACCCGTCGGCCATCGTCAGCGCTTCGACTTGGGCGTGCGACGAGGCTGGTTGCGAGGACCGCTGCTGCTGGCCCACTTGTGGACCTCGCGCGACGCGGCGACGCGGGTGTCCGAGACGTCGCCGTCGTCGACCGGGCGGTCGACAGTCCCGTTGGGGGCCGCGTCCTCCGGCTCGTCGGCCAGGTCGACGGCGGCGCCCCGGCCGGACGTGTCGGCCGGCACCCGCTCGCGGGACTGGAACCGCAACGCGGCCTTGTCGAGCTCCTTGACCGCCGTCTCGTTCCGGCGCAGGTCCACCAGCAGCGGCGTGGCGATGAAGATCGACGAGTATGCGCCGACGGCGATGCCGACGAACAGCGCCAGGCTGAGGTCGAGCAGGGTGCCCGGGCCCAGCAGCGTGAAGCCGACGACGAGGATCGCGGCGATCGGCAGCAGCGCCACGATGGTCGTGTTGATCGACCGGACCAGGGTCTGGTTCACGGCGAGGTTCGCGGCCTGGGTGTAGGTGACCCGGCGGGTGAGGAACGCCTCGGCGGTGTTCTCCCGGACCTTGTCGAAGACGACGACCGTGTCGTAGAGCGAGTACCCGAGGATCGTGAGGAACCCGATCATCGACGACGGCGTGATCTCGAACCCGAACAGGGCGTAGATGCCGACGGTGATGACGAGGTCGTGGAGCAGGGCGACCAGGCCGGCCACGGCCATCTTCCAGGTGCGGAAGTAGACCGCCATGACGAGCGCCACGAGGATGAGGAAGACGATCAGCGCCTGGATCGCCTTCTGGCTCACCGACTGGCCCCACGACGGGCCGATCAGGGAGGCGCTGACGTTGCCGACGCCGACCCCGAACGTCTGAGCGAGGGCGGCCTTGGCCGGGTCGTTCTTGTCACCGGCCGCCTCGGTCTGGACCCGAACGGTGTTGCCACCGATGACGGTGGACACGACGTTGCCGGAGATCCCCGCCTGGGCGACGGCCGCCTGCGCCTTCTCCTCGTAGCTGCTGGTGTTGCTGACTCCGGAGATGCGGTACTCCGAGCCACCCCGGAACTCGATGCCGAAGTTGAGCCCGCGAGCGAAGATCCCGAAGAGGGCCAGGACGATGAGGACGCCCGAGATCGCATACCAGGTCTTCTGGCGGCCGATGAAGTCGATCGACCGCTTGCCGGTGTAGAGGTCGTTGCCGATGGCGGCGAAGTTGGGCATGTCAGGCCTTCCCCTGCTGGGGCGACGCGCTCGGGGGCCGCGGGGTCATCGAGACCGTCGCGGGGGTCTTGGCCGTGGAGCTGGGTCGCGGCCCGGAGAACCGGCCGCGGCCGACGTAGCGGACCTTGGCCCCCAGCCGCTCGGGGTCGAGGCCGGACCACTTGTGGCCGCCGCCGAAGAACTTGGTATGCGCCAGCATCGCCACGACCGGGTGGGTGAAGAGGAAGACGACGCCGAGGTCGATGAGGGTGGTCACCCCCAGGGTGAAGGCGAACCCTCGAACGTTGCTGGCGGCGAGGAAGTAGAGCACCGCGGCGGCGAGGAAGTTGACCGCGTCCGCGGCCAGGATCGTGCGTCGGGCGCGGGCCCAGCCGGCCTCGACCGCGGCGACAAGTGGCCGGCCCTCTCGGACCTCGTCCCTGATTCGTTCGAAGTAGACGATGAACGAGTCCGCCGTGACGCCGATGGCGACGATCACGCCGGTCACGCCGGCCATGGTGAGCCGGAAGTTGTAGGCCCAGCCGAGGAAGGTCAGCACGCCGTAGGTGAGGACGGCGGCGACCACCAGGGACGCGACGGTCACGAGGCCGAGCAGGCGGTACTGGAAGAGCGAGTAGATGACGACCAGCAGCATGCCGATGAGGCCGGCGAGCAGGCCGAGCTTGAGCTGCTCACTGCCGAGGGTCGGGCTGATGTCGTCCTGCGTCTGAAGCGTGAACGACATCGGGAGCGCGCCGAACTTCAGCTGGTTGGCCAGGGCGCGGGCCGACTCGATGGTGAAGTTGCCGGTGATGCTGGCCTGGCCGTTGGTGATGGCGGCCTGCGTGGTCGGGGCCGAGATCACCTGCTTGTCGAGCACGATCGCGAACTGGTTGCGGACGCCCTGCAGACCGATGAGCCGGGTGGTGACGTCGCCGAACTTCTTGGCACCGTCGCCGGTGAACTTCAGCATGACCTCGACGACGTTGGTCGGCTGGCCGTTCTGGGAGGTCTGGTAGCCGGCCGACGCGTCGGCGATGTCGGTGCCATCCACCTCGACGGGGCCGAGGATGTACTTGGCGGCCTTGTCCTCGGAGCAGGTGACGAGCGGCTTGGTCGGGTCGTCGGTGACCGCGTTGACCGCCTCGGGCTTGGAGCAGTCGAGCTTGGTGAACTGGTCGAGGATCTCCGGCGTGATCCAGGCCGTGTCGCTGGCGTCGGTGGGGGTCGCCGTCGGCGTGGCCGGCGCCGTGGAGCCGTCGGTCGCGCTGGTCGGCGCGGGCGTCGGGTCGGCCATCAGGGCCTGCGGGATGGCCCGGTTCGCCGACGTGGCCGCGCTCGTCGGGGGTGTGTCCAGGGTGAAGGCCGGACCGGGGGTCGTCGCGGTGGACGACGGCGTGCCGGTGCCGCTGGTCTCGGTGCCGGTCGAGGTGCTCGTGGCCTGCGGCGAGCCGGCGTCGGCGGCGAGCACGGCCCGGAACCGCAGCTGCGAGGGCTTGCGGATCGCGTCGAGGGTGGTGGCGTCGGGGGTGCCCGGGATTGACACGACGATGTTGCGGCCGCCCTGGGTGGTCACCTCGGCCTCGGCCACGCCGTAGGAGTCGACGCGCTGGGAGATGATGTCGCGGGCCTTCTCCAGCTGCCCTTGGTTGACCTGCTGGGTGGGGTCGGCGAGGACCGGTTCGAGGGTCATCTCCGTGCCGCCCTCGAGGTCGAGGCCCAGCTTCGGCGTCCACTGGGCGGAGGCCCAGGTGGCGGCCGCGGCGATGCCGCCGAACAGGACGATCAGGACGACCGCCAGGGCCGCGATGGTGCGGCGCGGGCCGCGCGTACGGGGGTTCAGAGCCACGGGCTACTTCTCGGGGTCGGTGCGGGGCGAGTCGGAGGGCGCCATCGGGGTCCGGCCGGACCCGGTGATCGGCCGGCCGCTGGTGTCGACCTTCGTCGCGATCGCGCGCCGGTCGAACCGGACGACGGTCCCGGGAGCGATCTCCAGCGTCGCCATGATCTCGTCGAGCGCTGTGATCCGTCCGAACAGCCCGGAGGTCGTGCAGACGTCGTCACCGACGTTCAGGCTGTCCTGCAGCGTGGCGATCGCGTTCTGCCGGCGCCGCTGGCTCCAGAACATGAAGGCGATGAGGACGATGACCATCGCCGGCAGCAACAGTGTCGCCAGCCCTTCACTCATGCCCCATCGTCCTTCGTGTCGTTCGGGTGGTCCCTGTTCAGGAGGGATCCTGCGGTGGCGGTCACCGCTCCCCAGAACGTCTCCGGGGCCGCGAGAGTGCCGCGGTGGCGCAGGCGATTCGGATCAGTACGGATCAGTACGGATGAGTTACGGATGAGTACGGACCGGGAGCGCCCGCGAGAGTCTAGGTCAGGAGACCGGGGGCCACCAAAGTCACCAGTATGCCCGCGCGTCGCCCTCCCCGACCGTTTCCCGCTTCCAACCCGCAGTTGTGGCAAGTTTCGGCGACGTCGAGGCCCTGAAACTGGCAACAACTGCGGGTTGGAAGCCGACAGGTCCGGGGTCAGCCGCCGAAGCGGCCCGGCTCGTCGAGCGGTAGCAGCGATTCCTGGCCACCGAACCGGCCGCTCGTGGTGGCCCCGGGGCGCACCGCCGACCGGGGCGGCGCCAGACCGAGGTGCTCCCAGGCCAGCGGCGTGGCCGCCCGTCCGCGTGGCGTGCGGACCATGAACCCCTCCCGCACCAGGAACGGCTCGGCCACCGTCTCCACGGTGTCGGCCTCCTCCCCCACGGCGACGGCGAGCGTGGTCAGGCCGACCGGTCCCCCGCCGAACCGGCGGCACAGCGACTCGAGCACGGCGCGGTCGAGCCGGTCCAGGCCGCGCTCGTCGACGTCGAACATGGCCAGCGCCACGCGCGCGGCGTCCAGGTCGGCCACCCCCTGGCCGTGCACCTGAGCCCAGTCGCGGACCCGTCGGAGCAGTCGGTTGGCGATGCGAGGTGTGCCGCGGGAGCGCGTCGAGATCTCGGCGATGCCGGCCTCGTCGGCCTCCACCTCGAGCAGCCGGGCGCTGCGCCGCAGGATCACGGTGAGCTCGTCGGTCGAGTAGAAGTCGAGGTGTCCGGTGAACCCGAACCGGTCGCGCAACGGCGCCGGGAGCAGGCCCGCCCGGGTGGTAGCGCCCACCACGGTGAACGGCGGCAGCTCCAGCGGGATAGCGGTCGCTCCAGGACCCTTCCCGACGACGACGTCGACCCGGAAGTCCTCCATCGCGAGGTAGAGCATCTCCTCGGCCGGCCGCGACATCCGGTGGATCTCGTCGAGGAACAGCACCTCACCCTCGGCCAGCGACGAGAGGATCGAGGCGAGGTCGCCGGCGTGCTGGATGGCCGGACCCGAGGTGACCCGGATCGGCTGCTCCAGCTCGGTGGCGACGATCATCGCGAGCGTGGTCTTCCCGAGCCCCGGCGGGCCGGACAGCAGCACGTGGTCCGGCGGGGTGCCGCGTCGCTTGGCCGCCTCGAGGACGAGTGACAGCTGCTCCCGCACCCGGGTCTGGCCGGGGAAGTCGGCCAGCCGGCGCGGCCGTAGCGCCACCTCGACCTGCCGGTCGCGCTCGTCGGGTCGGGCGTCGACGACCCGGGCGGTGGCCTCGAACGAGCCGTCGTCCTCCGTCTCCCGGTCGTCCCAGTCGCTGGTCGGGCTCATCGGCCGAGCTCCTGCAGCGCCGCCTTCAGCAGCGCGGACACGCTGGCCCCGTCGACCGCCTGCGGGGTGACCGCCTCGACGGCGTCGTCGGCCTGTCGGACGGTCCAGCCGAGCCCGACGAGCGCCTCCCGCACTTGGCCCTGCCAGGCGGCCGACGCGGGACGGTCACCGACCGAGACCGACGCCGAGGGCAGGCCGATCTTGTCGCGCAGCTCGAGGACGATGCGCTCGGCTCCCTTCCGGCCGATCCCGGGCACCTTGGTGAGCGCCACGAGGTCCCCGGTGGTGATCGCCCCGCGCACCGCGTCGGGGCTGTGCACCGCGAGCATGGCCAGCGCCAGTCGCGGCCCGAACCCGGTCACCGTCTGGACGGTCTCGAACACCTGCCGCTCGTCCTCGTCGGCGAACCCGTAGAGGGTGAGGGACTCCTCCCGGACCACCAGCGCGGTGGCCAGGGCGGCCGTCTGGCCGGCGCGCATACCGGCGGCCGTGCGCGGCGTCGTGTGGACGAGCATGCCGACCCCGCCCACCTCGACGACCACCGAGTCGAGGCCGGCCCGCAGAACGGTGCCGCGGACCGACGCGATCATCGGGTGGCCGTCCGGGCGGCGACGGCCGCGTCGAGCCGGGCCTGGGCGCCCCCGCGCCAGATGTGGCAGATCGCGAGGGCCAGCGCGTCGGCGGCGTCGGCGGGCTTCGGGGCCTCGGGGAGCCGCAGCAGGCGGGTGACCATCGCGGTCACCTGCGCCTTGTCGGCGCGGCCGCTGCCGGTCACGGCGGCCTTGACCTCGGTCGGGGTATGCAGGTGCACGGGGATGCCACGGGACGCGGCGGCGAGCATCGCCACCGCCGAGGCCTGGGCGGTGCCCATGACGCTCGCGACGTTGACGTCGGCGAAGACCCGCTCGATGGCGACCGCGTCCGGGTGGTAGCGCCGGACCCAGGCGTCGATGTCGGCCTGCAGCGACAGCAGCCGCTCCGGCGTGGGCAGGGTGGCGGCGGTGCGGAAGACGTCGACGTCGACCATCCGCAGCTGGCGGCCGGGGGCACCCTCGACCACTCCGATGCCACAGCGGGTCAGCCCGGGATCGACTCCGAGGACGCGCATCACCCGCATACCCTCCCTTGCCGCCGCCGCCGACCGAACACGTGTTCGGGACGACGCTACCGGGGCGGGCGCCGCGGAGCCGGGAGCAACGCGCCGGGCGTCACGCCTCAGTCATCGGACTCGTCGAGCTGGGCGAGAACGTCGTCGGGGATGTCGCCGTTGGCGTAGACGTCCTGGACGTCGTCGCTGTCCTCGAGGGCGTCGATGACGCGGATCATCTTCCGGGCGCCGTCGACGTCCAGCGGCACCTGCAGGTTCGGGACCCAGGAGGCTTCGGCCGACTCGTAGTCGATCCCGGCGGCCTGGACGGCCGTGCGGATCGCGACGAAGTCGGAGGCGTCCGAGACGATCTCGAAGGTGTCGCCGTTGTCGTTGACCTCCTCGGCGCCGGCGTCGAGGACCACCTCGAGCAGGTCGTCCTCGGTCAGGCCGTTGCCCTTCGGGACGATGACGACGCCGCGACGGTCGAAGACGTAGGCCACGCTGCCCGGGTCGGCCAGCTGGCCGCCGTTGCGGGTGAGGGCGGTGCGCACCTCGGCCGCAGCCCGGTTGCGGTTGTCGGTGAGGCACTCGATGAGCACCGCGACGCCACCGGGCGCATACCCCTCGTAGGTGATGGTCTGCCAGTCGGACGCCCCGGCCTCGGCCCCCGAGCCGCGCTTGATGGCGCGGTCGATGTTGTCGTTGGGGACCGAGGTCTTCTTGGCCTTCTGGACCGCGTCGTAGAGGGTCGGGTTGCCGGCGACGTCACCACCGCCGGTGCGCGCGGCCACCTCGATGTTCTTGATCAGCTTGGCGAACACCTTGCTGCGCTTGGCGTCCTTGGCCGCCTTCTGGTGTTTGGTGGTCGCCCACTTGGAGTGGCCGCTCATTGCCCGTCCTCACACATCTCAGCTACACATCCCGACTACACATCCCGACGAAGAGCTCGTGGACCCGCGTGTCGCCGGTGACCTCCGGGTGGAAGGAGGTGGCGAGCAGGGCACCCTGACGAACGGCGACGATCCTACCGGCGGCGCGGGCCAGCACGTCGACACCGTCCCCCGCGTCCTCGACCCACGGCGCCCGGATGAAGACGGCTCGCACCGGTCCGCCCTCGAGCCCGGCGAACTCGATGTCCTCCTCGAACGAGTCGACCTGCCGCCCGAACGCGTTCCGGCGGACGGTGACGTCGAGACCGCCGAGGGTCTGCTGGTCCGGTCGGCCCTCGGCGATCCGGTCGGCCAGCATGATCATCCCGGCGCACGAGCCGTAGACCGGCAGCCCGCCGGCGATCAGCGCGCGCAGCGGGTCGAACAGGTCGAACGCGCGTACCAGCTTGTCCATGGTCGTCGACTCGCCACCGGGAATGACCAGGCCGTCCAGGTCGGTGAGCTCGGTCGGACGACGCACGCCGAAGGCGTGGGCGCCCAGGGCCGTGAGGACCCGCACGTGCTCGCGGACGTCCCCCTGGACGGCGAGCACGCCGATGGAGAGGGCGGACGGCGACACGACCGGCGACGCTATCGCCCGGCACGCGTCGAGGCGTCGTCGGGTGCCGCGGGACCACCCGAGCCCCGTCCCCGCCCCCGGCAGTTTCTCCCCACGTGGTGAGGAATCGACGGGCGTTGACCGATATGTCGGTAAAGACGCCACCACGTGCGCAGTTGTCGGCGATCGGCGAGCCGCGGCGAGGGGAGCGGCGAGCCGCGGGTGGCGGGTGGCGTCGCCGGGGTCCGATAGCGTCCGAGGGTGGACGTCCCCGACGACCTGGCCACGCGCGCCGATGATCTCGACGCCGAGCACGCCGGCGCCTTCCGGCCGGAGCTGTTCGCCGTGCCGGACCACCTGGTCTACCTCGACGGCAACTCGCTCGGCGCCCTGCCCCGGGCCGTCCCCGCGGCCCTCGCCGACGTGGCGGAACGGCAGTGGGGCGACCGGCTGATCCGGTCGTGGAACGAGTCCGACTGGTGGGGGGCCCCGGAGCGCGTCGGTGACCGGATCGGGCGGCTCGTCGGCGCCGCCCCCGGGCAGACGGTGGTCTCCGACTCGACGTCGGTGAATCTCTTCAAGGTCTTCGTCGCGGCCGCCCGGATGCGCCCGCAGCGGCGCGTGGTGCTGACCGACCCCGACTCGTTCCCCACCGACCTCTACGTCCTCGACGGGGCCGCCCGCCTGGCCGGCCTCACCGTCGAGCGGGTCCCTCCGGCGCAGGTGGCGACCCGGCTGGGCCAGGTCGGCCCCGACGTCGCCCTCGTCTCGTACTCCTCGGTCGACTACCGCACCGGGGAGCTCTGGGACCTGCCTGAGCTGACCCGAGCGGCCCACGAGGTCGGTGCCCTGGCGTGTTGGGACCTCTGCCACTCCGCGGGCGTGGTCGACGTGCGACTGGACGACGACGGCGCCGACCTCGCGGTGGGCTGCGGCTACAAATACCTCAATGGAGGCCCCGGCGCGCCGGCGTTCGTCTACGTCCGGCGCGAGCACCAGGACACGTTCGAGAGCCCGATCACCGGCTGGCACGGGCACGCCCGGCCGTTCTCGATGGAGGGCACCTTCGACCCGGCGGGCGGGATCACCCGCGCTCGGGTCGGTACCGGCCCGATGCTGAGCATCCTGGCGCTGGAGGCGGCGCTGTCGGCATACGACGGGCTCCTGGTCGCGGACGTCCGCGCGCGGTCGCTGTCCCTGACGGGGTTCTTCGTCGAGTGCCTCGACGGCTTGGGCCACGGCGGCGCCGTCGTCACGCCGCGCGAGGACGACCGTCGCGGGTCCCAGGTCGCGGTGCGGCACCCCGAGGCCTACGCCGTGGTCCAGGCCCTCATGGCTCGCGGCGTGGTCGGCGACTTCCGCGAGCCGGACCTGGTGCGACTCGGGTTCGCGCCGCTCTACGTCTCACACCTCGATGCCGCCCGGGCGGCGGTCGCCCTCGCCGACGTCGTCGACCGCCAGGAGTATGCGCGCGACGAGTTCCGCGCCCGGGCGACGGTCACGTGACGACGGCGCTGGCCCTCGCCGACCTCCGTCGGCTGCGGCTCGCGCACCAGCTGCTGGTCGGGTCGAGGCTCACCGACCCCGCCGAGGTCGTGTCCACCCTGGTCGCGATGCAGGCGCAGGAGTATGCGATGGCCCGGTGGGCGATCGGGCTGCGACTGGCCGACGGCGGCTCGGACGACACCGTCGAGAAGGCCTGTGACGACGGCCGGATCCTCCGCCTGCACGCCCTGCGCCCGACCTGGCACTTCGTCGCCGCCCAGGACCTCCGGCTGGTCCTGCAGGTGACCGCCAGACGGGTCCATCAGGCCAACGCGTTCATGTACCGCAGCCTCGAGCTCCACCCGGCCCGGCTGGAACGGTTCGCGGAGTTCGTTCGCGAGCTGCTCTCAGGCGGAAAGCACCTGACGCGGAACGAGATTCGGGCGGCGCTGCCGGCGGGATGGGCGGAGGAGAAGGGGTTCCAGATGGCCTACCTGATGATGTACGCCGAGCTCGAGGGCGTCGTCGTCAGCGGTCCACGGCGCGGGAACCACGACACGTATGCGCTCGTCGACGAACGGGTGCCGCCGGCGCCGGAGCGGTCGGATGACGACGCGCTGGCCGAGTTCGTCGTGCGGTACCTCCGGACCCGAGGGCCGGCCACGATCCCCGACCTCACCACGTGGAGCGGTCTCACCGTCGCGCAGGTGAAGCGGGCCCTGGGGATCCTCGGGGACGACGTGACCAGGATCGACGCGGACGGTCACACCCACCTGCTGGTCGAGGACGCAGCACCGGCGTCCGGGACGAGGAGCTTCCTCATGCCGGACTACGACGAGTACGGCATGGCCTACAAGGACCGCAGCGCGCTCGCGCACCCCGACCACGCCTACTGGACGCTGCCGTGGAACCGGGCCGTCGTCATCGACGGGGTCATCGCGGGTGCCTGGCGGCGGACGCTGCGGCCGGACTCGGTCACCGTCGAGGTCTCGATGATGGACCTCGAGGCCGACGACCCGCGGGTGGTCGCGGCCGCCGAGGAGTATGCGCGCTTCCTCGCCCGGGAGCTCGATCTGCGTTCCGCTACGGTCGAGTGGTGAGCGAGTCGACGGCGGACCTGCGGGCCGCGGCGCGAGAGTTCCTCGACGGGCTCGACACGGCCGGCCGACACGCGGCCCTCGCCCCGTTCGGCGTCGACGACCGGAAGGTCTGGACCTACCTGCCCGGACCGCGTCCGGGGGTCGCGGTGGGTGATCTGGGCGACGCCGCGCGTGGGAGCCTCGACGACCTGCTCGGCGTCACGCTCAGCGCCATGGGAGCCGACCGCACCCGCCGGGTGATGACTCTCGACGACACGCTCCGCGAGGTGGAGCGGTCGGCCGGGAAGGGCGGCTGGGAGCGGCGCGGTTCCGACCGGTACTGGGTCCGCGTCCTCGGCGACCCCGACGACGAGGTCTGGGCGTGGCACCTCGGCGGGCATCACGTCGGTCTTCACGCGACGGTCGTCGGCGACACGGTGGCGATCACACCGTCGTTCCTCGGGGCGAACCCGGCGGTCGTCCGCAGCGGACCGCATACCGGCCTGCAGGTCCTTCGCGAGGAGGAGCAGCTGGGCCGAGAGCTGCTCGGCGCACTAGACGTCTCACAGCGTGAGGTGGCCGTGGTGTCGCCGGACGCGCCGGACGACATCGCGACCCGGCACGACCCCGTGGCCGACGCGAGCGTGGTCCCGTCCGGGGTGAGCTACGACGCGTTGGACCGGTCCCAGGCCCAGCGGCTCGAGGCGCTGGTGCGGTGGTACCTCGGGCGTGCGCCGGACCGGGTCGCCGAGGAGGCGTGGCGGTCGGTGGTCGACGCCGGTCTGGGGGCGGTGACCTTCGCGTGGGCCGGGTCGAGCACGCCGGGCGAGCGGCACTACTACGCCGTCCGGGGCGAGACGCTCCTCATCGAGTACGACAACACCCAGGACGGCGCGAACCACGCTCACACGGTCTGGCGCGACCTGCGTCGCGACTGGGGCACCGACCTGCTGGCGGAGCACCATGCCGAGGCGCACGGCTGACGTCGTCCGGGTCGTCGTCCTCTCCGACACGCACGCTCCGCGGCGGTGGAAGCGATGCCCGCCCGCCGTCGCCGACCAGCTGCGCGGGGCCGACCTGGTCCTCCACGCCGGCGACGTCTGCACCGCAGCGGTGCTGGAGGAGCTCGCCGCATACGCCCCGGTGCACGCGGTACTCGGGAACAACGACGGGCCGGACGTCGCGGCGTGGGGCGCCCCCGAGACGCTGGAGCTGGACGTCGGCGGTCTGCGGGTCGGGATGATCCACGACAGTGGGCCAAGGACCGGCCGTATGCGACGGCTGCGGACGAGCTTCCCGGGGTGCGACCTCGTGGTGTTCGGGCACTCGCACATCCCGATGGACGTCGCCGAGGACGGGTTCCGCATCCTCAACCCGGGGTCGCCGACGGATCGCCGGAGCCAGCCGCACGGGACGCTGGCGGTGATTCAGGTGTCGGCAGGGGTGCTGCGCAGCGTCGAACTCGTGGAGGTGACGTGAGGTGACCTGACCGGTCAGGTCACCAGCCGCGCTCGGCCAGCCGGTGCGGCTGCGGGATCTCCTCGACGTTGATGCCGACCATGGCCTCGCCGAGCCCGCGCGAGACCTTGGCGACCATGTCGGCGTCGTCGAAGAACGTCGTCGCCTTGACGATGGCCTCCGCGCGCTGGGCGGGGTTGCCGGACTTGAAGATCCCGGACCCCACGAACACGCCCTCGGCGCCGAGCTGCATCATCATGGCCGCGTCGGCGGGCGTCGCGATGCCTCCGGCGGTGAAGAGGACCACCGGGAGCTTGCCGAGCCGGGCGACCTCCTTGACCAGCTCGTAGGGCGCCTGGAGCTCCTTGGCGGCCACGTAGAGCTCGTCCTCTGCGAGGCTCGTGAGCCGGCGGATCTCGCCGCGGATCTGACGCATGTGGGTCGTCGCGTTGGACACGTCGCCGGTGCCGGCCTCGCCCTTGGAGCGGATCATCGCCGCCCCCTCGGTGATCCGCCGCAGCGCCTCGCCGAGGTTGGTGGCGCCACAGACGAACGGCACGTCGAACGCCCACTTGTCGATGTGGTTCGCGTAGTCGGCAGGGGTGAGGACCTCCGACTCGTCGATGTAGTCGACGCCGAGACTCTGGAGGACCTGCGCCTCGACGAAGTGGCCGATGCGGGCCTTGGCCATGACCGGGATCGACACGGCGGCGATGATCCCGTCGATCATGTCGGGGTCGCTCATCCGCGAGACGCCGCCCTGGGCCCGGATGTCGGCGGGGACGCGCTCGAGGGCCATGACCGCCACCGCTCCGGCGTCCTCGGCGATCTTGGCCTGGTCGGCGGTGACGACGTCCATGATGACGCCGCCCTTCAGCATCTCGGCCATGCCTCGCTTGACCCGGTTGGTCCCGGTCACGGTGCCGTTCTGGGTCTCCACGTCTGCCTCGCTCACACCGCCAATCGTACGGCGGCCCGACCGGCCCTCAGACCGCCGCCTCGACCGACCTTCTCCGGCGTCAACATCTCCGCACGTGGTGAGAAAAAAACCGACATGTCCGACTTCGGGCGTCGACAACTCACCACGTGCGGAGATCTTGGACGACGCCGGCGCGGGTCAGCCGCGGAGGCCGGCCGGGAGCTCGTCGTCGAACTCGATCGTCGCCGGGAGCTCGGCGTGGCCGGCCAGCCGGAACACCCGGACTACGGTCTTGCGCCGAACGCGCCGCACGTCGATGACCGCGTCGTTGTGGAACCGGCGGGCCATCTGGACGCGTACTCCCGCGTCGGCGATCCGCGTCAGCGACTCTGACGTCGGCTCGTCGACGGCGCGCAACGCGTCGATGGTGATCGGGCTCAGGGCGGCGTGCAGGGCGTCGGTGAGGTCGGACTCGACCGCCTCGCGATCGGGATCGCCCTCGACGGTGGCCAGCGACTCCGCCGCGGCCGACGCGAGGATCAGCCCCGAGGCGGCGTCCAGGTGTCCGGCGTTCGCGACCTCCAGCGTCGCCTCGGCCCGGCGGACCAGCTGGGCGTCCAGGGCGGCCGACGTGGACTCGACCCGGGCGTGCAGCCGGTCGAGGCGGGCAGCGCTGTAGGACAGGTACCAGCCCAGGACGAGGACGATGACGACGACGATCGTCACCCACTCCAGGGTGCTCACGAGAGGTGGGCCCTCATCCGAGCGGCGCGCGGCCCGAGCGCAGCAACCGGGTCCACCGCGAGGTGCTGTCGGCGGCCGGTCGGACCCGCGCGGCGCCGTCGGTGACCGTCTCGTAGACCGCCATGACATCGGCGGCGACCACGGACCAGTCGAAGACGTCGGCCCGCTTCCGGCCTCGTGCTGCGAGGGCCTCCCGTGCGGGACCGTCGCGGAGCAGCTCGAGCAGCCGGCGCGCCAGGTCCTTCGGGTCCTCGTTGACGAAGGTCGCCCCGGCCGAACCGCCGTCGAGCACCCGCACGAACGCGGGCAGGTCGCTGGCCAGCACGGGAGCCCCCGCGCTCATCGCCTCGATGAGGATGATCCCGAAGCTCTCTCCCCCGGTGTTGGGGGCGACGTAGAGGTCGACCGACTTCAGCAGCCGGGCCTTGTCCTCGTCGCTGACCGGACCGAGGAACTCGCACGCCGCGACCACCTCGGGCGACAGCCCCGAGGCGACCTCCTTGGCGTCGCCCGGTCCGGCCACCAGGACCCGTAGCCCGGGCACGGCCGAGAGGACCTCCGGCAACGCCGCCGCGAGCACCGGCATACCCTTCCGCGGTTCCTCCATCCGCCCGAGGAACGCGATGGTCGGACGCTGCTGGGTGCCGACCCAGTCGGCGCGGGCCTCGGCGCGGTCGAACCGGTGCACGAACACCCCGTTGGGGATGACGACCGCATCGCCACCGAGGTGGGTCGTGACCGTCCGGCGGGCGTCCTCGGAGACGGCGATCCGGGCGGTGATCTTCTCGAGGCTGGGACGGACGATCGGGTATGCGGCCTGGTAGTACCGCGAGCGGATCATCGAGGTGTGGAACGTCGCCACGATCGGCCCCTCCGCCGCCCACAGGGCGAGTACGGAGACGCTCGGCGTGATCGGCTCGTGCAGGTGGACGAGGTCGAAGTCGCCGCTCTCCACCCAGCGGGACACCCGCGCGGCCGCCATCGGGCCGATGTTGAGGCGGGCGGTCGACCCGTTGTACTTCACCGGGATCGCGCGACCGGCCGAGACGACGTAGGGCGGAAGGGGCGTGCGGTCGTTCGCCGGGGCGAGCACGCTCACGTCGTGACCCTGCGCGAGGAACACCTCGGCCAGGTCGCGCACGTGGTACTGGACTCCCCCGGGCATATCGAAGGAGTAGGGGCAGACGATCCCGAGCCTCACGGGGTCACCGCCGACGTCGACGGCTCGGGGGCAGTGCGGTCGTCGAGGTCGTCGACGAAGATCCGCTGGAGCATGTGCCAGTCCTCGGTGTGCCGGACGATCGCGTCGCCGAGGAGGTCGGCACAGGCCTGGACCATCACCTGGACCTTGTCGCGGGTCGACCCCTCCTCCGGGGTCGCGACCGGCGTCATCTGGATGACGACCCGCTTGCCCGACGGCAGCGCCGGGGCGTCCTCGAACCAGACGGTGGCCGTGAACAGCGGGGCCTTGGTCATCACCGACAGCACCGCCGGCCCCTTGGCCATCCGGGCCCGGTGTCCGCAGAGGTCGACCTCGACGCCGTTACGGGTGAGGTCCCGGTCGGCGAGGAGGGCGACGAACTCGCCCCGGCCGATGGCCTGCTTCAGCGCGACGAACGGGTCGCCGGCTCCGGTGAGCGGGATGATCGTCATGCCGAGCGACTCCCGGAACTCGAGGAAGTCGCGGAACACCTCCTCCGGCTCCAGCCGCTCGGCGACTGTCGTGACCGGAGCGAGGTGCCCGGAGGACCATGCACCGCCGCTGTCCCAGTCGCCGAGGTGGCCGAGGAAGGCGACGCACCCGGTGCCGGCCGCCAGGGCCTCCCGCACCGGCTCGTCCCCCTCCATGCGAACGGCCGCCGCGAGCTCCTCCTGGGAGCGCCCGGACAGGCGGAAGGCGTTGCAGTAGTAGCGCAGGTAGGAGCGCATCCCCGCCTTGACCAGGGCGTCGAGGTCGCGGTCGCCCAGCTCGGGACGGACACGGGCGTAGTTCGACCGGAGCCGGTCGACCCCCTTGCCTCCCCGGCGCGTCGACAGGTCCGCGATGAGGTCGAAGAGCCGGTATGCGGCAGGCGCCGGCAGGGCGCGCACGGCCGCGAACCCCGCTCGCAGCCCCAGGGTCTGCCCCGTGGATGCGACCCGGCTGGACGTCTCGTCGACGAAGCCCAGCAGCCCCCCGGGCACGAGGGCGCGCAGCCCGCCGGTGCGGGAGGTGGTCACGGCCGGCTCACGGCGTCGACACGCCCGGGGTGTGCTGGTCGGGCGTCCGGGCGAGCGCCTGGCGACGCACGGCCACCATCCGCTGCACCACGGTGATGAGGCTGGCGACGGAGAGCAGTCCGAGCACGACGACGAGCAGCACGACCGGCACGCCGACGCCGACGAGGAACGTCGCCAGCAGCACGGCGAGCAGGCGGTCGGCCCGTTCGGCGATGCCGACGTTGGCGGTCATCCCGAGGCCCTCGGCGCGGGCCTTGGAGTAGCTGACGACGAAGCCGAGGATGAGGCAGGCCAGGGCCAGGCCGGCAGCGACGAGGTTCTCGTGGACGCCGGCGAAGTAGAGCACCAGGCCGCCGAAGATCGCGGCGTCGCCGATACGGTCGAGGGTCGAGTCGAGGTAGGCACCCCACGGGCCCTGCCGTCCGGACATCCGGGCCATGACCCCGTCGACGTTGTCGCTGAAGATGAACAGGGTGATGACCAGCGTGCCGACGAGGAGCTGCCCCCGGGGGTAGAAGGCGAGCGCTCCGACGCATACGCCGACCGTGCCGACCACCGTCACCACGTCCGGGCTGATGCCCAGGCGGAGGAACAGCCTCGCGATCGGCGTCATGACCTTGGTCCAGGTCTCGCGCAGAAGTCGGTTGAGCATGGTGCCGTCCAGCCTATCCGCTGTCCGGGGGTCAACTCTGCGGCCAGGCCTCCACAAGACGGGTCCGGACGTCCTCCAGCAGCATCGGGAGGGCCTTGGTGCGGGCCACCACCGGCAGGAAGTTCGAGTCGCCACCCCAGCGCGGGACCACGTGCTGGTGCAGGTGGGCGGCCACCCCGGCCCCGGCGACGGCGCCCTGGTTCATCCCGAGGTTGAAGCCCATCGGGGCACTCGCCTTCTCGAGCGCTCGCAGCGCCTGCTTGGTCAGGGCGGTGAACTCGGCGGTCTCCTCATCGGTGAGGTCGACGTACAGGGAGACGTGTCGGTAGGGGCAGACGAGCACGTGCCCCGGGTTGTAGGGGAACAGGTTGAGCACGACGAAACAGAGGTCGCCCCGGTGCACGATGAGGCCCTCGGCGTCGCTGCGCTTCGGTGCGGCACAGAACGGGCAGCCCTCGCCGGCCTCGTCGCTCGGCTTGTCGCCGCCCACGTAGACCATCCGGTGTGGCGTCCAGAGCCGCTGGAACCCGTCCGGCTCCCCGGCGAAGTCGCCGGCGTTCTCGGCGCCGGGGGTCACGGCGACTCGCCCTCGCGCATCGGACGGCCGGTGCGGCCGTTGCTCCAGGCCTGGATCTCCGCGACCACCGACAGCGCGATCTCTCCGGGTGTCTTGCCGCCGAGGTTGAGGCCGGCCGGGAGGTGCACGCGCTCCATCGTCGCTGCGCCGGCTCCCTCGTCACGCAGCATCGCGAGGACGTCCGCCGTGCGGGCCCGGCTGGCCATCATGGCGACGTAGCCCGCGGGCCCCGCGACGGCGTCGCGGAGGAGGCCGTAGGCGTCGGGCGCGTCATGGTCGCAGATCACGACCGCGTCGCGCGGGGTCGGTGGGTTCGCCGCGAGGCGCTCGCGTGGCGTCCCCTCGGGGTCGTCGTCGCCCATCACCACGACCTCCCGCCCGGCGATCTCGGCGATCGTCGCGATGGCCTCCGAGATCGCGTTGCGCGTCGCCACGACGATCTGGCCCGGAGCGTGCTGCGTCACCTCGCTCATGGGCTCACCCTGCCAGAGGCGTCGAGGACGTCGGGCAGACTGGTCCCGATGACCGTTGTCGTGAAGAGCTCGCCCAGGACGCGGGTCCGGCCGCTGACCGTCGTGGTGGTGCCCGTGGTCGTGCCCGTGGTCCGCCGTGGTCGAGAGCACGCAGCCTCGTGAACCCGGTCGGGCGACTCCACCACGTCATCTACGACACCCCGGACCCGATGGGGCTCGCGCGGTTCTGGTCGGCGGTCCTCGGCCAGCCCATCACGTATGCGTCGGAGGACTTCGTCGTCGTCGCGCCGCACGAGGACCACTCGGGGATGGCGTTCCAGCTCGCTCCCGACCACCGGTCGCCGGTGTGGGGTGACCCGACGCGGCCGCAGCAGATCCACCACGACGTCATGGTCGACGACATCGCGGCGGCCGAGGAGCAGGTCGAAGCCCTCGGGGCTCGACGCCTCGTGTCGCCGGACGGCTCGGTGTGGGCCGACCCGTCGGGCCACCCGTTCTGCCTCATCCCCCGGCCGGGCTGGGCGCCGCCGGTCAACGAGGGCTGATCGTGTGGGGTTGTCGACCCCCGGGGGTATGGAACCCCACACGATGACCGGTCACCGCCGGACCCCCTGCGGGAGGCCCGGCGGTGCGAGAGATCGTCAAGACGTGGGCGCGGTCACGACCTGCTCGCGGGCGGCGATGGCGGCGGTGATCTCGGCGATCGCCTCGTCGATGCGAACCCCGTTGCGCTGCGACCCGTCGCGGTAGCGGAACGAGACGGCGCCGGCCGCCCGGTCGTCCTCCCCCGCGATGAGCACGTAGGGCACCTTGGACTTGCTGGCGTTGCGGATCTTCTTGGGGAACCGGTCGTCGGACTCGTCCAGCTCGACGCGAACTCCCTTGTCCCGCAGCTGGTTCAGCACGTCCTGAAGGTACGGCGCATACTCCTCGGCGACCGGGATGCCCGCGACCTGCACCGGCGAGAGCCACACCGGGAACGCCCCGGCGTAGTGCTCGACCAGGACGGCCATGAACCGCTCGATCGAGCCGAACTTGGCCGAGTGGATCATCACCGGGCGCTGCCGTGAGCCGTCGGCCGCCTGGTACTCGAGCTGGAACCCTTCGGGCTGGTTGAAGTCGTACTGGACGGTCGACATCTGCCAGGTCCGGCCGATGGCGTCGCGGGCCTGGACCGAGATCTTGGGCCCGTAGAAGGCGGCCCCACCCGGGTCGGGGACCAGCTCCAGCCCGGTCTCGCGGGCAGCGCGCTCGAGGACGGCAGTGGCGACCTCCCACTGCTCGTCGGTGCCGATGAACTTGTCCTTGCTGTCGTCCTTGGTCGACAGCTCGAGGTAGTAGTCGTCCAGGCCGAAGTCGCGCAGCAGGCTGAGCACGAAGTTCAGCAGGTGCTTGACCTCGGCCTCGGCGCCCTCGACCGTGACATAGGAGTGGGAGTCGTCCTGGGTCATGCCGCGCACCCG
>CAVWQU010000011.1:0-101014 GCA_963757225.1 uncultured Actinomycetota bacterium | reverse complement strand
TCCGGACAGTCAGGCCGCGGTGCGGATCCGCACCTGGCGCTTGATCCGGCTCAGCATCGCCACCATGCCGCGCAGCCGCAGTGGCGACACGGCCTCGCCGAGCCCGAACCGGTAGGGCGCGTCGTCCGGGACCGCGAGGACGTCGGCCGCGGGCAGTCCGTCGAGACCCTCGTGGAGGATCCCGGCGAACCCTCGGGTCGTCGGCGACTCGGCCGGCGCGTGGAAGAACAGGTGCACCGATCGGGCGTCGTCATCCGACACCTCGACGACGAGGAACAGCGGGGACTGGCACTCGTCGACGCGCTCCAGCAGCTCGTCGTGACCCACGTAGCGTTCGGGCAGCTCCGGCAGCTCGTCGCTGAACTCCAGCAGCAGCTGCAGCTTCTCCGGCGACGAGGCCACGGAGAAGTCCTCGGCGATCTCTTCCAGCGCCGGCGGCAGCGGGGTGCGCGTCTCGGTCATCGCTCGATGGGGGCGCGCACCGAGTTGCCCCACTCCGTCCACGAGCCGTCGTAGTTGCGCACGCGCTCGAACCCCAGCAGGTGCGTCAGGACGAACCAGGTATGCGACGACCGCTCGCCGATGCGGCAGTAGGCCACGACGTCGTCGTCGGCGTCGAGACCCTGCTCGCCGACGTAGATGGCCTCGAGCTCCTGCCGGGACTTGAACGTGCCGTCCTCGTTGGCCGCCCGCGCCCACGGCACCGACTTCGCGCCGGGGATGTGGCCGCCACGGAGGGCACCCTCCTGCGGGTAGTCGGGCATGTGCAGGAGCTCGCCCGAGTACTCGCCGGGCGACCGCACGTCGACCAGCGGCCGGCCGAGGTGGGCCATGACGTCGTCCTTGAAGGCGCGGATGCGGTGGTCGTCGCGGTCGACGATGGGGTACTCGGTCGGGGACGGGGAGGGCACCTCGCGGGTGAGCTCGCGGCCCTCGGCCACCCATTTGGCGCGGCCGCCATCGAGCAGCCGGATGTCCTCGTGCCGGAACAGGGTGAAGACCCACAGGGCGTAGGCGGCCCACCAGTTGCTCTTGTCGCCGTAGATGACGATCGTCGTGTCTCGACCGATTCCGTTGCGGCTCATAACCTTCGCGAAGACCTCGCCGTCGACGTAGTCACGCGTCACCGGGTCGTTGAGGTCGAGATGCCAGTCGATCTTGACCGCGCCGGGGATGTGGCCGGAGTCGTAGAGGAGCACGTCCTCGTCGGACTCGACCACGACCACACCGTCCGGTCGACCCACCCGACCCTCGGCGATCTGCTCCGCCAGCCAGTCCGTCGAGACGAGCCGCTCGGGAGACGCGTACTGCGAGAAGTCCTTGCCGTCACTCACGATCCCATCGTGTCACGCGCGCCCCGGTGGCCTTCGAGCCGGTCGTGCGACAGGATCGGTGGCACCCAGGGAAGGATCAGGAAAATGTCAGAGACGACACAGGCGCCTCCGGCCGAGGGCGAGGACCGCACCGAGCTCAAACGAGTCATGGGGCCGAAGCTGCTCCTGCTCTTCATCGTGGGCGACATCCTCGGCACCGGGGTCTACGCCCTGACCGGCGACGTGGCCGCCGAGGTCGGGGGAGCGGCATGGGCCCCGTTCATCGTCGCGTTCGTCGTGGCGATGATCACGGCGTTCTCCTACCTCGAGCTCGTGACCAAGTACCCGCAGGCGGCCGGGGCAGCCCTGTATGCGCACAAGGCGTTCGGGATCCACTTCCTCACCTTCATCATCGCGTTCACGGTGATGTGCTCCGGGATCACCTCGGCGTCGACCGCGTCACGGGCGTTCGCCTCGAACTTCGCCAAGGGGTTCAAGCTCGACGACAAGAACACGTTCCTGATCCTCGGGATCGCGCTGGCGTTCATGCTCCTCATCGCGCTGGTCAACTTGCGAGGGGTCGGCGAGAGCGTCAAGGCCAACATCGTGCTCACCATGGTCGAGCTCTCCGGCCTGCTCCTCGTCATCCTCGTCGGCTTCTGGGCGATCTTCGGTGGCCAGGGCGACTTATCGCGGACCGTGGTCTTCGACTCGCCCAGCGACAAGAGCGCGTTCTTCGCGGTGACGGCGGCGACCTCGCTGGCGTTCTTCGCGATGGTCGGCTTCGAGGACTCGGTCAACATGGCCGAGGAGACCAAGGACCCCGTACGCATCTTCCCGAAGATGATGATCACCGGCATCTCGGTCACCGGCCTGATCTACGTCCTCATCGCCCTCTGCTCGGTGGCCCTGGTTCCCGTCGGCGTGCTGGCGGACAGCGACACCCCGCTGGTGACCGTCGTCGAGACCGCGGCCCCGGGCATACCGGTCGAGCAGATCCTGCCGTTCATCTCGCTGTTCGCGGTGGCCAACTCGGCCCTCATCAACATGCTCATGGCCAGCCGCCTGCTCTACGGCATGGCCCGGCAGGCCGTGCTGCCGCCGTTCCTCGGCAAGGTGCACCGCACCCGCCGGACGCCGTATGCGGCGATCATCTTCACGACCGCCCTCTCGCTCGCGGTCATCGTCTACGTGAGCCAGGCCAGCAGCGATGCCGTGGCGGTGCTCGGCGGGACCACCGCGCTGCTGCTGCTCGGAGTCTTCACGATCGTCAACATCTGCGTGCTGGTGCTGCGACGTCGCGACGTCGACAAGGACCGGATCCGCACCGACCTCGACGGCAACCCGCTCAACGACGAGGAGCCGGAGGTCAGCCCCCACCACTTCCGCACGCCGACCGTGCTGCCGGTGATCGGCGCGCTGGCGTGCGCGTTCCTCGTGACGCCGTTCTCGGGGCGGGCCGGCTCGCAGTACGTCCTGGCCGGGTACCTCCTCGCGCTCGGCATCGTGCTCTGGGCGGTCACGTGGTTCGCGAACCGGGCGCTGCGGGCGCGCAAGACGATCGTCCGCGACCCCTCCGACCTCGCTGGTGGCGGCCCGTCGTGACCCGCGACGACGTGATGTCCTGGGTCGCCGCCTACGAGAAGGGCTGGCGGGCCGAGGACCTCTCCGCGGTGGACCGGCTGTTCACCGAGGGAGCGCGGTACCTGCGCAGCCCGTATGCGCCGGCGTTGGTCGGTCGCGCGGCGATCCGAGACTTCTGGGTCGACGAGGACGAGGACGGCGGGGTGTTCACCATGTCGGCCGAGCCGGTGGCGGTCGAAGACTCGGACGCGGTGGTACGGGTCCTGGTGCGGTACGGAGAGCCGGTCACCCAGGAGTACCGCGACCTGTGGTTGCTGAGGTTCGCCGACGACGGCCGGGTGGCGCACTTCGAGGAGTGGGCCTACTGGCCCGACAAGCCGTACACGAGTTGACCGGTTCGTGCTCTGAAGCGCACCGAAATCCATACCAGGGCCACACGATCGGGCGCCGCACGTGACCGAGCGCCCGGGGTGCACATCCCGGGCGCTCGGATCCTTCGGGGTCGGCTCGTCGTCAACGCACCGGCCGCAGCTCGTCAGCGGCTGTCCGGCGATCGTTGGCGGTGGCCGGACGTGTGCTCAGTGGAGCAGCTGCCACCTGACGGCCTTCCCCGTGAGGTGACCCAGGCGATAGCCGTCCTCCATGGCGTCCCGAAAGTGGAACCCGAGCCAGATCCGGGCCGGCAAGGCATCGGCCTCGATGGCCGACAGGCTCGGGTAGGTCCGGGGTTCGACGCCGGTCACCAGCGAAGGGATCCGCAGTGCGACGTCATCCCCGAGTACCGGGCCCACGGTCGCCGTGAAGGCGGAGACGATGAGCGCATGCCCGCTCAGGTAGTCCGGGTACGGCGGAGTTGGCAGTAGGGGCGCCCAGGTGGGATCGGCCGTCGTCGCATCGTTCCCGTCGGAATCGGCGGCCGGGATGGCCTGGAAGGGCCGCCAGAAGCCGATGTCGTACTTGAGCCGCCAACCCTGGATGAGCGCGTCTGCGGTGGCGGCGTCGAGCGCGGCGAACAGCCGGGTGGTCCGCGCCAGCGACAACGGGTTGCGCTCCAGGTGATCCAGCAACGCCTGGCGTAGCTGCAGGACCGCGTTGGCGCTGAAGAACTTGGCCGTTGCGGTCTGCGCGGCCGTACGCTCGGTCGACGTTGCCGAACCCAGCCGCTTCACCTCGTCGAAATCGGCCGCATATGCCGCGCTGCCGATCGGATCGGGGCCGTCGACGGTGATCCGGGTTCGGAGCACCAGCGGTCTGACGAAGCCCAGCCATGGGACTGCCATCCCTGTGGGTGGAGGCTGCCAGACGCCCGGGGCCGGATTGCGGGAGTAAACGATTGCGGCGTTGCGGCCGTCCCCCTGTCGACTGGCTACCAGGGCGGCAGCGGCGGCCCGGCCGACCTCGATTCCGGTGCGCTTGGCCCGACCGCCGGAGATGGTCGACAGCGTGGCCGCAAGGTCGTCGTCGAGTTGGGCAGTCGACGCCGGGAAGTATGCGACGAGGACGTCATGGGCCGCCACGGCAGCCGCCGCTGAGGCGGAGACGCCCGGTGCGCGAGCCCGGCTGACCGCGGCGTCCATGGCCAGTGAGGTGAAGCCGAAATAGAGCGTGCTCGAAGGGATAGGAGTCGCCGGGGGCGCGTACACCGTGCGGAGGGCGATCTGTTGCCATGTCAGCGCAACAGTGGCGCTGGAGTGCTCGACTCGTGGGTCGGCGGACGCCGGTGCGGCGACGAGACCGAGGGTGAGTGCGGTAAGTGCCGCCGTGACCAGGGTCGCTCGGCGAAGGCTAGGCCTCCGCCTTGGCGACCCGGTCACTGCTGCGACGGCGCCACTCTGGGGATCGGTGCGCCGCAAGACCCCTGACAACATGGTGGCCTCCTCGCCCGTCAGGCGTGAGCCATCGAGTGCTGATGGCTGCGGTGGACGACGAGCTGGATCGCCAGGGTGGCGGCGACACCGATCGCGGCGGCCGCGACGGCGGTGATGGCCAGCTGGCTCCAGTCCACTTCGGTGACCGTGACGGTGCGGGTCTGGGTCACGATGCCCTCGTTGTCCGGCCCCACCTTGGCCAGGGCGGCCGTGGCGGAGACGACGACCGACGCGGTGACCCAGGCGACGATGGTGAGAAGGGCGGCGGCGAGTCGCCGCGGGTGACGTGAGATGGCGAACATGGCTGCTCCTTTGCCGGAGCCCGACGTTGGCCGTCGAGCGATGAGGACAGCCCACGACAGCGCCCTCGGAGATGGCTTGAACCCGGCTTGGACCGTGGGTTCCAAGGCGGACCCAAGACCGCGCTGCGGGGTCCTGGCCTGCGATAACGCCGTTTCCGGAGGCACCGCAGCGGTATCCTCCGGACGGAGCCGATACGGGCGGTGCGGCGTGGATCAACACGGGAACGCGGGTCACGAGGAGTTCCCGCCCGCCCTCGAGCTCCGGATTCTCGGCCCCCTCGAGGCCTGGCTCGGCGACCACCAGGTCGCGCTCGGCGGCCAGCGGCAGCGATCTGTCCTCGCCTGCTTGCTACTCGAGCCCGGGCGTGCCGTTTCTTCGGATCGCATCGCGGATGTCGTGTGGGACGGCCGTCCTCCGGCTGGTGTCCAGGCCACGCTGCAGACCTACGTGTTCCATCTCCGCGATGCCCTCGAGCCCACGCGGGTCAAGGGGGCGGCATCGGGCGTCATCAGCACGGTGCCGGGTGGCTATCGCCTCGAGGTCGCTGCCGTGACGATCGACGCCCTGCGCTTCGAGGAACTGGTGGCCACCGCTCGTTCGTCGGTCGCGACCGACCCGGCGTCGGCCGCCGAGCAGCTGAAGACGGCGCTCGGGTTGTGGCGCGGGGACGCGCTGTCCGACCTGGCGTCGATGGACGGGTTCGTGGCGCCGGTGGCTGCTCGTCTGGACGAGCAACGAGGAGCGGCCACCGAACTCTGGGTCGAGGCGGAGATGGCGCTCGGTCACGACGTACTCGGCACCCTCGACGACCTCGTCGCGAGGTACCCGCTGCGCGAGCACCTCGCCGCCGTCCGGATGCTCGCGCTCTACCGGGCCGGACGACAGGCGGACGCGCTGACCGCATACCGGACGCTGCGGCAGACCCTCGACGACGAGCTCGGGATCCAGCCGTCGGCCGAGGTGGAGTCCCTTCACCAGCGCGTGCTCCAGCAGGACCCGGGCCTGGACCTTGTCCTCCCGGAGGCTCCGGACGGGACAGTAGCGACCTCCCCGGCACCCGAACCGGCCGCGGCGGCCGGCGGCAGCCCATCCCGGTCGCGGTGGCGTCGCGGACTCAGCCGTCGAGGCTGGGCGGCGGTCACAGCCATCGTGCTCGTGGCGGCCGTGGCCCTGGTGGGCACGACCTTCCTCATGCGACGCGGTCTCACTCCGCTTGCCGCCCAACAGCGTCGGGCCGGTCGACGCCTACGGGCTGAAGGGCGACGCCGTCATGCTCCACAGCGCACCGTCCGCGCTGACCAGCGGCGGCGGCGCCGTTTGGGCGGCGCTGGACGACGCCAACGCCGTGGTGAAGATCGACCCCGCCACGCACAAGGTCCTGCAGACCGTGAGCGACGTCGGTGGCTCGCCTCAGGCCTTGGCCGCGAGCGGCGACGACCTCTGGGTGGCCGGGTTCGACGAGAAGGTCCTGACCCGCATCCACATGCCCACCGGGTCCGTCGTGGAGAAAGTTCCCCGTCGGCATCGGACCGGCGGCGGTGCTGGCCGGACCGGGCGGAGTCTGGGTGGCCAACAGCTCCGACAACACCGTCCAGCGGTGAACCCGGAGACGGAGAAGGCCGACCCCGCGATCCCGGTCGGGGACGGGCCCGACGCGCTCGCCCTGGACGATTCGACCCTGTGGGTCGCCAACGGCCGGTCCGGCACCGTCAGCAAGATCGACACGCGCACGGGTCAGCCCGCCGCGTCGGACGTCAGGGCCGACGCCGGACCGGCTTCGCTCGCAGTCACGGCGACCGACATCTGGGTGGCCAACGAGTACTCGACCAGTCGGTCTCAAAGGTGCCCCGGTCGACTCGGGCAGGTGCAGCGGATCGACGTCGCCGACGGCCCGTCCTCGTTGGTCGTGCACGAGGCCAGGTCTGGGTGACGAACCATTTCAGCGGTCGATCTCCCGGATCGACATCGACACCAACGCCGTTCACGATGAGGCCCTCGGCGGCGCGCCGGTGGCCCTCGCCGTCGTGGGCGGCGAGATGTGGGCGGCGGCGGGCGCGTACGCCAGCGGCGAGCACGTGGGCGGCACCCTCGTCTGGACCGGCCCGGGCCTCGACATCGACGTGCTGGATCCGGCGTCCGAGACCATCCCGATGTACGTCAACCTGATCCGGGTCGCCTATGACGGGTTGGTGACGCAGCCGCTCACCGGCGGCCGCAGTTCCCTCGACGGTGGTGCCGGACCTGGCGGCGAATGTTCCCGAGCCTTCCGACGGCGGACGGACGTACGTCTTCGACCATCCGGCCCGGCATCCGCTACTCGACCGGAGCGATCGTGCAACCGTCCGACTTCGTCCGGGGTTTCGAGCGCGCGCTGCGCCCCGACACCGGACGTCGGGCAGCTGCTTCAAGGACGATCATCGGAGCGACACTCTGCATGACACCCGATCCGCAGGCGTGCGATCTGCATGCTGGGGTCGAGTGCCGGACGACGGGAACGGACGGCTCACCATCCACCTCACCGAACCAGACCCCGTGTTCCTCGACAAGCTGACCTATTACATCTATCCCCGGCCCGTCGGCTCCCCGAGGGTCCTGGACCCGCGGCTGTGGTGCCGAGCACGGGGCCGTACCAGGTCGCGGCGGTCGACCACGGGTCCGTCACCCTGACGCGGAACCCGTACTTCGCAGCAGTGGTCCGCAGCCGCCCAGCCCCAGGGCTACCCGGACGTCATCAGCCTACCGTCCCGTACGTCAACGAGAGCGCCGGGGTCGCGGACGTCCTCGCCGGCTTGGCACACGGCTCGTACGTGAACGAGCAGCTACCGGTCTCGGTGACCAGCCGTCCTGGCCTGGCTCGGACCTACGACGAGGTCCAGGTCCAGTACGTCTTCCCCAACGTCACGAGGCCACCGTTCAACGACCTGAGGGTCCGTCAGGCGCTGAGCTTCGCCCTGGACCGCCAGCGCATCGCCGAGATCGTCAGCGCCAACGTCACGTGCCAGCTGCTGCCGGCGTCCTTCCCCGGCTACCGGCCGTACTGCCCGCACCAGTCCGGTCCGGCCGGCGGTCCGTACCAGGGGCCGTGACCTGGCCAGAGCGAGACAGCTGGTCGCCGAGTCCGGCACGGCCGGAATGGCCATCACGGTGAGCACGAGGCCTGTGTGGGTCACCGCGGGGATCGCAAACTACACCGCCTCGGTACTCGCGGATCTCGGTTACCGGGTCGACGTCCGCGACATCCCCGACGATGTGGGCGGTTCGGAGGACAAGTACTTCGACACCGCGCAGATCTCGGTGCCGCTCGGATGGATAGCGGACTATCCGTCGCCGGAGACGTTCTACTCCGTCGTCGGCACCTGCGAGAAGGCCAAGTTCAACCGCTACTGCAGCCCGGACGTCGAGGCGACCGCGGCGCGGGCAGGGAGCCTGACCCTCAGGGACCCGATCGGCGCGCTCGCCACCTGGGGCGACGTCGATCGGATGCTCGTCGACGCGGCGGCGATGATTCCCACGGACTCGCAGATCGGCGTCGTCGTCGTCTCGCCAGAGGTGGGCAACCTCCTGCTCCGACCCGCCTCCGGTCCGATCCTCGACCAGATGTGGGTCAAGTAGTCCAGCTGGCATCGACAGACGGGCGGATGGGCAGGAACGAACGGCCGAAACCACCGAAAGCGCGGGAACAAAACGGACTCGTTCCAGTCCATTGGCCCGCGGGCCACGGGCCGGCTCACTGCAGTCGGGTCAGATCGGCCCGGCAGGAGTCCTCGAAGGCGTCCAGCTCTTTGAGGGCGTCGTCGAGGTCGCGGCGGCGCTGCTCGAGGTCGGCCCGCCGCTCGTCGATCTGGCCCAGGACGTACTCGAGCTGGGAGGCCCGCCCCCGGGGCGCGTCGTAGAGGTCGATGATCGTGCGGATCTCCTCCAGCGGGAAGCCGAGCCGCTTGCCGCGCAGGATGAGGTTCAGCCGGGTGCGGTCGCGGCGGTGGTAGACGCGGTTGAGGCCGCGCCGCTCGGGGGAGAGCAGCCCCAGGTCCTCGTAGTGCCGGACGGTGCGGTGCGTGACGCCGAACTCGTCGGCCATCTGCGCGATCGTCCAGCTCTCCTGCTCGTTCTCCCGACTTGCCACGTCCGCGATTCTGCTTTACCTTTACGTAAACGTCAAGCACACACCGGCTGGCGGAATCTTTGACGAGAAGGGCCACCAACGATGTTCGAGCTGAGCAAGGAGCACGAGGACTTCCGCGCGGTCGTGCGCGAGTTCGCCGAGGCCGAGGTTGCGCCGCACATCGCGCAGTGGGACCGCGACGCCCACTTCCCAGCTCACCTCGTGCCGAAGATGGGCGACCTTGGGCTCTTCGGTCTCGTCGTCCCGGAGGAGTACGGCGGCGCCGACGGCGACTTCATGTCGCTCGTCGTGGCGATCGAGGAGCTCGGCCGCGTCGACCAGTCGGTCGGCATCACCCTCAGCGCTGGGGTCGGTCTCGGCATCAACCCGATCCTCAGCTTCGGCAGCGAGGAGCAGAAGGAGCGGTTCCTTCCCGACCTCGTCGCCGGGCGGGCACTGGCAGCGTTCGGGCTGACCGAGCCGGGCGGCGGCTCCGACGCCGGCGCCACCCGCACCCGCGCCACCCGCGACGGCGACCAATGGGTCGTCAACGGCGCCAAGGCGTTCATCACCAACTCCGGCAGCGACCTCACCTCCGTCGTCACCGTGACCGCGCGCACCGGCACCAACGCCGACGGCTCGCCGCAGGTCAGCGCGATCCTCGTGCCCGCCGGCACGCCCGGCTTCACCGTCGACCCGGGCTACCACAAGCTCGGGTGGCACGCCTCCGACACCCACGGCCTCACCTTCGACAACGTGCGCGTTCCCGCCGAGAACCTCCTCGGCGAGGAGGGCCAGGGCCTGCGCCAGTTCCTCAAGACCCTCGACGACGGCCGCATCGCCATCAGCGCGCTCGCCGTCGGCTGCGCCCAGGCCTGCCTCGAGCTGGCCACCGACTACGCCAAGACCCGCGAGGCCTTCGGCCGTCCCATCGGGGTCAACCAGGGCGTCGCCTTCCCGATCGCCGACCTCGCCGTCGCGGTCGAGGCCGCCCGGACGCTCACCTACAAGGCGGCCTGGCTCAAGGACGAGCTCAACGCCGGCCGACGCTCGGTCAAGGAGGTCAAGCAGGCCGCCGCGGTGGCCAAGCTCTACTCGACCGAGGCGGCCGTGACCGCCACCCGCATCGCCACCCAGGTCTTCGGCGGCAACGGCTTCATGGAGGAGTACCCCGTCGCGCGGTTCTACCGCGACGCCAAGATCCTCGAGATCGGCGAGGGCACGTCCGAGGTGCAGCGCATGGTGATCGCGCGCGGGTTGGGCCTGCCCGCATGACCCCACCGCCGGTCTACGAGCCCGACGCCCGGGTGACCGACGTCCGCGCCCGGCTGCACGAGGCATACGAGACCTCCGGCAAGATCACCGACAAGGCCCGAGCCAAGCTCGACAGCCAGAACAAGATCTACGTCCGAGATCGGATCGGGCTGCTCTTCGACGAGGGCTCCTTCGTCGAGGACGGCCGGTATGCCAACGCCACCGCGTCGGGGCTGCCCGCGGACGGCGTCGTGACCGGTCGCGGGACCGTCGACGGCCGGCCGGCGATCGTCGTCGCCAACGACCCGACGGTCAAGGCCGGCTCATGGGGTGCCCGCACCGTCGAGAAGATCGTCCGGGCCACCGAGTCGGCGCTGCGCGAGGAGCTCCCGGTCTTCTGGTTCGTCGACTCCGCGGGCGCGCGGATCACCGACCAGGTCGAGATGTTCCCCGGCCGCCGCGGGGCGGGGCACATCTTCCACAACCAGGTCGCGCTCTCGGGCCGGGTCCCGCAGATCTGCTGCCTGTTCGGGCCCAGTGCCGCGGGCGGCGCCTACATCCCGGCCTTCACCGACATCGTCATCATGGTCGAGGGCAACGCCTCGATGTACCTCGGCAGCCCCCGCATGGCGGAGATGGTTGTCGGAGAGCGCGTCTCGCTCGAGGAGATGGGCGGAGCGCGGATGCACTGCACCGTCTCCGGCTGCGGCGACCTGCTGGCCCAGGACGACGTCGAGGCCATCGAGCTGGCCAAGCTCTACTTTTCCTACGTCCCGGGGAGCTGGCGGGAGTCGCCGCCGGTCTACGACCCGGAGGAGCCGGCCACGCCGCTCACCCGCGAGGTCGTGCCCGAGCGGGAGTCGGTGCCGTTCGACGTCCACGACGTCATCGACGGGCTCGTCGACGACGGGTCGTTCTTCGAGATCAAGCCGCTGTTCGCCGCCGAGCTCGTCGTCGGGTTCGGCCGGATGGGCGGCGAGACGGTCGGGTTCGTCGCCAACAACTCCGCCGTCAAGGGCGGGGTGCTCTTCTCGGACAGCGCCGACAAGGCGTCCCGGTTCATCTGGCTGTGCGACGCGTTCTCGATCCCGCTGGTCTACCTCGCCGACGTCCCGGGCTTCATGATCGGCACGGAGGTCGAGCGCGGCGGGATCATCCGGCACGGCGCCAAGATGGTGTCCGCCGTGGCGTCGGCCACCGTGCCGCAGTTCTGCGTCGTCGTCCGCAAGGCCTACGGCGCCGGCCTGTATGCGATGGGCGGGCCCGGGTTCGCCCCGGACGCCACGCTCGCGCTCCCCACGGCCCGGATCGCCGTGATGGGTCCGGAGGCGGCGGTCAACGCCGTCTACGCCAACCAGATCGCCGAGGTCGAGCGCAGCCAGGGCGCGGAGGCCCGGGACGCGTTCGTCGCCGAGAAGCGCCGCGAGTACGAGGAGGACGTCGACCTCGAGCGGCTGGCCGCCGACCTCGTGCTGGACGGGGTCGTCGAGGCCGACGAGCTGCGCGCCGAGCTGCTGCACCGGCTGCGCTACGCCGCGCGACGTGACCGGTCGTTCAGCGAGCGGCGACGCTCGATCCCGCCGGTCTGAGCAGGCTCTCGGCCGACGCGGTCACGGTGTCGGCCCACGGTCGCGCCGACCAGCCCAGGAGCCGCGCGGCCTTGGCGCCCGAGGCGCTGCGGCGCTGACCGAGCAGCGGCACGAGGTCGTGCACCTCGGCGTCGAACCGGCCGGCGGCCCGAACCACCCAGTCCGGCAGTCGCCGGGTCGGGACGCGTCGGGCATCCTCGCCGAGCCGCTCCCTGAGCAGCCGGGCGATGTCGAGCATCGACACCGGCGGTCCGCTGCTGGCGATGAACCGCTCGCCGGACGCCTGCGGGTCGGTCATGGCCCGTAGGTGCAGGTCGGCCACGTCGCGGACGTCGACGATCCCGAACCAGAGGTCCGGGCAGGCGGGCGGCGACCCGTCGAGCAGCCGCTGGACCAGCCTGAGCGAGGAGAGCTGGGCCGGGTCCAGGGTCGGTCCGAAGATCCCCGTGGGGTTGACCGTGGTCAGCTCCAGGCCGTCGCCCTTGGCGGCGACGAAGTCCCACGCCGCCCGCTCGGCCAGGGCCTTGGACCGCACGTAGGCGCTCATCTCGCGTGATGAGGTGTCCGTCCAGCTGCTCTCGTCGAACGGCTCGACCTGGGCCGGATGGCCGTAGTAGACCGCGCCGCAGCTCGACGTGTAGACCACGCGGCGCACCCCGGCGTCTCGCGCCGCACGCAGCACCCGCACGACGCCCTCCACCGCCGGTCGCACCACCTCGTCCTCCTGCCGGGTCGCCGCCATGGGGGAGGCCACGTGCAGTACGACATCGACTCCGGCGGTTGCGTCGGCCCAGCCGTCGTCCACGCCGAGGTCGGCCGCCACGACCTCGAGGCGGCGGTCCCGGTCGGCGATCTCGTCGGAGTCGGCCGTCTCGTCGGGGCTCACCGCCGCGCGCATCACCGAGCGGACCCGTGGCTCGGCGGCCAGGTCGCGCACGGTGGTGCGCACGCGATGCCCCCGCTCCAGCAGCTGGGCGACGCACCACGCCCCGACGAACCCGGTCCCGCCGGTGACCAGCACGGTGTCGTTCATGCCTGCTCCCTGTTTGTTAGCCGATCGGCTAACGAATAGCATACGACGTCATGAGCCCTTCCCGCGCCGACCAGGCCGAGGCGACCCGGCAGGCCGCCCTGGCCGCGGCTCGGACCCTCTTCGTCCGGCAGGGCTACGACGCGACGTCGCTGCAGGCCATCGCCGACGAGATGGGGGTGACCAAGGCCAACGTCTACTACTACTTCCGCACCAAGGCCGACATCCTCGAGGCGCTGCTCACCCCGATGGCCGACGCCCTGGACCGGCTCCTCGACGCGGCCGAGGAGCTGCCGGGCGGAGTCGACCGGGGCGAGCTGATGACGACCGGCTTCGTCGACCAGGTCATCGCCGCCCACCGGAGTCTCGGGACGGTGAACCTCGGCGACCCGGCCCTACGGCGGGACCTGGCCATCGCTCGACGCCTCGAGGCGCTGTCCCACCGCGGCCTGCGCCTGCTGCACGGCGAGCACCCGACACCGGACCAGGAGGCGGGGTACTGGCTGGCCCAGGACCTCGGCCCCGTCCTGCGACGGCTCACCGGCCTCGACGACGACACGCTCCGGGACGTCCTGACCCGGCTCTGCCGGCGGCTGTGGGTGGAGGCCTCCGCCTGACGGTGCGCACCCGCAGACGACCGATTTGTTACCGGACCGCCGTGGACGCCGACAGGCCGGTCCCGGCCGGCTGACCTACGCTGGGTGGCGACATTCCCGGCATACCCGTGCCGTCCGAGCCCGAACCGAGCGACTCCCGAGGTGCGCCCTGACCAGTGTGCTGACGCGCGAGCGCGAGGACACTCCCGAACCGGAACGGGAACCCGACGAGCAACGGCCCGTCGCCACCGCCGCGACAGCGACCCCGTGGTGGCGCCGCTTCGAGGTCTGGTTCCCGCTGGCGGTCTTCGCGGCGAGCCGGGTCTTCACCGTCATCGTCGTCCTGATCTGCCAGCGGTCGCAGATCGCGCTGCCCGCGCCCAACGGGATCCTGCGGATCATGTACCCGACCGACACGGCGCCGGGCTACTGGGTGGTGATGGCCAACTGGGACGGCCAGTGGTACCAGCAGATCGCCGACGTGGGATACCCGAACCCGCTGCCGTTGGACGACCTCGGTCACGTCGACATGAACGCGTGGGCGTTCTTCCCGTTGTACCCCTTGGTCGTCGGGGCGTTGATGCGGGTCACCGGTGGCAACTTCTACGTCGTCGGTGGCATCACCGCGATGCTCATCGGTGCCGTGGCGATGTACCTGCTCTTCCGCCTCGTCGACCGTGCCGTCGGACGGTGGGAGGCCATCGTCGCCGTCGTCGGTGTGTGCACGTTCATCAGCGCACCGATCCTGCAGGCGACCTACACCGAGTCGCTCGCGCTGCTGCTGGTCGTCGTCAACCTCATGCTCATTCGGGCCCGGCGCTACTGGTGGACGGTCGTCGCGCTGGTCTTCCTGGCCCTGACGCGCAACGTCGTCATCGCCATGGTGCCGGTGCTGCTGGCCCACGGCTTCGTTCGCTGGCGGACGGAGCGTGACGAGTTCCGGATGCGCGACAAGGTCATGCTCGGCCTGCTGATCGTCGAGGCCGGCGCCCTCACGTTCCTCTGGCCCGCGATCATCGGAGCGGTGACGCGCAACCCCGCGGGCTACGCCGACACGATGCAGGCGTGGAAGATCGGCACCGACATCAAGCTGTCGACCTGGTGGAACTACCTCGACTTCGCCTACGGCTGGTGGGGGATCGTCGGCGGCATCGCGATCGTCCTCGGCTTCGGCTGGTTCATGCTGACCAAGCGGTCATGGCGGTGGGGTCCCGAGCTGTGGGGCTGGGCCGGTGCCTACCCCGCATACCAGCTGCTGGTGACCAACACCGGCCCGTCCCGGTTGCGCTACGCGCTGCTGGCCTTCCCGTTCACGCTGTTCATCGCGTGGTTCCTGCGGCTGAAGTGGTGGCGGCGCTGGGAGGTCTGGGGGCTCGTCGGGGTCGCGCTGCTCGGCCTCGGGCAGCAGGTCTGGTGGATCCAGAACTACCTCATCGTCAGCCACCTCGACGGGCCGATCTACTTCCCCTAATGCATGGGGGCGCTCGCGAGGTCGAACCAGCCGACGCCGACCTCCGTCAGCAGGTCGCGCAGCAGCGGTAGGGACAGGCCGACGACGTTGTGGTGGTCACCCTCGATGCCCGTGACGAACGCACCGCCGAGCCCGTCGATGGTGAAGGCGCCGGCGACGCGCAGCGGCTCACCGGTGGCGACGTAGGCGTCGATCTCGGCGTCGGTCAGTTCGGCGAAGTGGACGGTGGTCGACGCGGTCGCGCCCAGGGTGGCGTTGGTCCCGCCGGCGTCACTGGGCCGCTCGTCGCGAAGCCAGTGCCCGGTATGCAGGACGCCGGACCCGCCGCGCATCCGACGCCAGCGGTCGGTCGCCTCAGCCGCGTCGCGCGGTTTTCCGTGGACCTCGCCGTCGAGCTCCAGCACGGAGTCGCAGCCGAGGACCAGGGCGCTGGTCGTGAGCTCGGCGGCGACCGCCTCGCACTTGGCGCGGGCGAGCAGCAGGGCGATGTCGGCGCCCTCCAGCGCACCGTAGCGGGCGATGGCGTCGGCCAGGACGGCGTCCTCGTCCACCTCGCTGACGATGACCGTCGGCTCGATGCCGGCCGACCGCAGCGTCGCTCGACGGGCCGGAGAGGCGCTCGCCAGAACGAGGTGTACGCGGATCGTCGCCATGGCGCCGACTCTAGGGGGATCCGCGACCCCGGTGCGGTGCCCCTCCCTTCGGCTCGACGCGGCGTCGAGCCGAAGGGAAAAGCGCGGCGGGGACACCAGGGCCGGGCCGCGGTCAGCCGAGGATCTCGTCGACGTAGCACCAGCGCCAGGCCTCGCCGGGTTCGAAGCTGCGCATCACCGGATGCTCCTCCTTCTGGAAGTGCTTGGTCGCGTGGTTGCCGATCGACGAGTCGCAGCAGCCGACCTTCCCGCAGTCCAGGCACATCCGCAGGTTCACCCACACCAGGCCCTCGCGCAGACAGTCCTCGCAGCCCTCCGGCGTCCGGGGCCGTGTCTTCTGCGGTGCGTCCTGAAGGTGCTCGCAATCGCCGCGTTGGGACTCCGGCGTGAGGATGAGCCGGTTGTCGTAGCGCTGGTTCCGGTCGTCGGCAATGGTGAGCATCGACTCCTCGAGGTCGAGGGTCTGCATGACCTCCTCGAGGACGTCGTGGTCGACCGAGCCGGTGTCGCGGATCCGGAGCACCTCCTGGCGCTCGGCCTTGAGCATCTTGCGGCGCAGGCGACGGTATGCCTCGTTGGGGCTCGGCTGGTCGTCGCGGGTCTCGCCGAGCCGTTCCCAGGCGAGGTGCGTCCGGCGCTGCCCGACGGCGCGGAGCTGGTCGACGATCTGCGGCGGCGTGTTGTCGTCGGTGAGGCGCTCGAGCTCCTCGTTGCCCTTGGTCACGGCGTGCTCGAGGACCGACGCCGACTGCAGGGCGTCCTCCCGCGGGTCGGGGCCGTGGACGTCGAGCGCTTTGGCCAGCGCCGGCAGCGTCAGCCCCTGGATGAGGAGCGTGCCGACCACCACCGCGAGGGCGACGAACCTCAGCACCTCGACGTAGGGCGTGTCCTCCGGGAGCAGCAGCACGGCCGCCAGCGTGACCACCCCACGCATACCCGCCCAGGACAGCACCGTTCCGTTGCGCCAGAACGCATCTGGTCGAGCGAGCCCGGGCGTCAGCTGCAGGACGACGCCGAACGAGAGGATCCAGATGGGTCGGAGCACGACGACGGTGAGGAAGACGGCGACGGCGACGAGGATCGCGCGGGGCAGGCCGAGCGACGAGTTGACGACGCCCTCGACGATGGTGTGCGTCTGGAGGCCGATGACCAGGAAGACCGCGTTCTCGAGCAGGTACTGGATCGTCGTCCAGTTGATCCGCTCGGCCAGCCGGGACGGGGCGGTCTGGATCAACGGCGCCTTGTGGCCCAGCAGGACGCCGGCGATGACGACGGCCAGGACGCCCGAGGCGTGGATCAGCTCCGCGGGCAGGTAGGCGAGCCACGGCGCCATGAACGAGATCGCCGTATCGGTGCTCGTGTCGGTCACCCGGCTGCGGATCCGGGCGAGGATCCACGCCACGGCCAGCCCGACGAGGATGCCGCCGATCGACTCGCGGAGGAACTCGACCCCGACGTCGAGGGCGGTCACGGAGCCGCCGATGGCGACGATCGCGGTGCGGAGGATGGTGATCGCCGTCGCGTCGTTGAACAGCGACTCGCCCTCGAGGATGGTCACGATGCGTCGCGGCAGGCCGATCCGGCGGGCGACCGCCGTCGCCGCCACCGCGTCCGGTGGAGCGACGACCGCGCCGAGGGCGATCGCGGCGGCGATCGGGATGCCCATCAACCACCAGGTCACCAGTGCGACCCCGGCCGCGGTGAAGATGACCAGACCGACCGAGAGGAGCCCGATGACGTTCTTGTTCGCCCCGAGGTCGACGAGCGAGGTGCGGATCGCCGCCGCATACAGCAGGGGCGGCAGAATGCCGAGGAGGATCAGCTCCGGTCCGACCTGCACGTCCGGCGCCATGGGCACGAACGAGATGAGGATCCCGACGGCGGTGAGGACCAGGGGGGCCGACGCGTTGTAGTGGCGGGCGAGCGCGGACACCCCGATCACCACCGCCACGATGGCCAGCAGGGTCAGGGCGATCGGCACCCGCCGATTCTGTCAGCCGGCCTCGGTGGCGGTGGGCTCAGGTGCCGCGCGAAGGACGAGGGTGACGATGGCCGCGGCCACCATGGTTCCGCCGACGACCCACAGGCCGGCCTTCTGCTGTCCCGTGAAGTCGGCCAGCCAGCCGGTGATGTAGGGCGCGGCAAACCCCGAGAGGTTACCCACCGAGTTGATGAGCGCGATCCCGCTGGCGGCCGCCACCCCGGACAGGAACGTCGTGGGCAGCGCCCAGAAGCACGGCAGGAAGGCCATGATGCCGACGGCGCAGATGCTCACGGCGACCATCGCCGCGACCGGGCTGCCGAGGTAGAGGGTCACCGGGATGGCGACGCCGCCGACGATGAGCGGCAGCGCGACGTGCCAGACCCGCTCGCGGGTCCGGTCGCCGTGCCGCGACCACAGGTACATCGCGACCGCCCCGAGGACGTAGGGGATCGCGTTGATGAACCCGCGCTCGACGATCCCGTAGGAGACGTTGTACTGCGTCTCGAACCCCTTGATGATCGTCGGCAGGAAGAACCCCAGCGCATACAGCCCGTAGACACCGCCGAAGTAGACGAACGCGAGAGCCCAGACCCGGGGCCGGGTCAGCGACTCCCGGACCGACACCTCGTAGCGGGCCGCCTTGGCCTCCTCGTCGGCATCCATGGCCGTGACCAGGGCGTGCCGCTCGTCGTCCGGCATCCACTGCGCGTCGCGCGGCCGGTCGGTGAGGTAGAACCAGCAGATCACGCCGAAGATGACGGCCGGAATGCCCTCGAAGAGGAACATCGTCCGCCAGCCCTCGAGCCCGAACAGGCCGTGACCCGTGCTGATGATCCAGGACGACACCGGGGCGCCGATGGCCGACGAGAGCGGGATCGCGAGCATGAAGAGCGCGACGATCCGGGTGCGGTCCTTCTGGGGGAACCAGTACGTGAGGAAGAGGATGACCCCCGGGAAGAAGCCGGCCTCGGCGACGCCGAGCAGGAACCGCAGGGTATAGAGCCACTGCTCGTTCGGCACCCACGTCATGAACGTCGCGACGATGCCCCAGCTGACCATGATCCGAGCGATCCACCGACGGGCGCCGAACCGGTGCAGCGCCATGTTGCTCGGCACCTCGAGCAGCAGGTACCCGATGAAGAAGACCCCCGACGCCAGCCCGAACATCGTCTGGGTGAGGCCCAGGTCCTGGTTCATCCCGTTCGGCCCGGCGAACGAGATGTTGGTCCGGTCGAGGTAGTTGATGAAGTACAGCACCCCGAGGAACCAGATCAGCCGCTTCGCCGCCCGGCGCGACGCCGCCGCCAGTGTCGGGTCCGGACGCTCGTCCGCCCTGAGGTTCGCCTGCTGCTCGGTCGCCATCGTCACGCCCCTTCGAGTGACACTCCGGTATGCCGCGTCACCCACTTCGCGAGGAACGTGGCCTTTCGACCTTAGAGCGAGTGGGCCCGGAGATGGGTGTCGGAGACTGGCTCCGTCCGGTGTCCGGACCGGCTCGAACGGAAGGAAGTTGCCCTCGTAGCGGCAACTTCCCTCCGTTCGAGCGGATTCAGGACACCATCACAGCTCGTCGAGGACGGCCGCACGGAGGGTGTCGAGCGGAACGCCGCCGAGGTCGAGCGCCTTGCGGTGGAAGACCTTGAGGTCGAACGCCTCGCCCTCCCGCTCACGCACCTCCTCGCGCAGCGACAGCCACAGGCGCTCGCCGATCTTGTAGGACGGCGCCTGACCCGGCCAGCCGAGGTAGCGGTTCAGCTCGAACCGCAGCCACGCCTCCCCCTGGTTGGCGTGGCTGGTGAGGAACTGCCAGGCCTTGTCGTAGGTCCAGGCGCCGCCCCCGACCTCCTCGGGCGCGTCGAACCCGCAGTGCACGCCGATGTCGATGACGACGCGGGCCGCCCGCAGCGACTGGCCGTCCAGCCAGCCCATCCGGTGACCGGGGTCCTCCATGTAGCCGAGCTCGGCCATCAGCCGCTCGGCATACAGGGCCCAGCCCTCGCCGTGACCGGAGATCCACAGGTCGAGCCGGCGCCACTTGTTGAGCACCTCGGACCGAAGCACGGCCTGGGCGCACTGGAGGTGATGCCCGGGGACGCCCTCGTGGTAGACGGTGGTGAGCTCCTTCCACGTGCCGAACGTGGTGATGCCCTTGGGGACCGACCACCACATCCGGCCCGGGCGGCTGAAGTCGTCGCTGGGCGGCGTGTAGTAGATCCCGCCCTGCTCGGTCGGCGCGATCATGCACTCGACGGTGCGCATCGGCCCCGGGATGTCGAAGTGGACGTCGGCCAGCTGGGCGATCGCCTCGTCGGCCTTGGTCTGCATCCACGCCTTGAGGGCCGGCTTGCCCTCCAGCTGGTATGCCGGGTCGGCCTCGAGCGCGGCGATGGCCTCCTTGACCGTGGCGCCCGGTCGGATCCGCTCGGCGACCTCGCGCATCTGCTCGTCGAGGCGGGCGCACTCCTCGATGCCCCACTGGTAGGTCTCCTCGAGGTCGACCGTCGCGCCGACGAAGTAGCGCGACATCAGCCGGTAGCGCTCGATCCCGCAGGCGTCCTCCTCGGGCGCGGCGTCGAGCAGCTCGCGGCGCAGGAACTCGCCCATGCTCCGGTATGCGTTGGCGGCCTGAGCCGCCGCGGCCGCCAGGGCCTCCTTCGTCTCGCCGGTCAGGGGCTGCCCGTCGACCTTCGCGCCCGCCACCAGCGTGGCGAAGTACCCGTCGTCGGCGGAGAGGTCGGCGCACTGCTGGATCCCCTCGGTGACCTGGCGGCGCGGGGCCACGCGTCCCTTGTCACGAGCGGCGAGCAGCGACTCCTGGTACTGACCCAGGGCCGTCGGCAGCTTGGTCATCCGCGTGGCGAACGTCGTCCAGTGGGTTTCGGTGTCCTGCGGCATGAGGTCGAAGACGTCGCGCAAGTCCTGCAGTGGGGAGGCGATGACGTTGAGCGACATCTCGTCGAGGCCGGCACCGTGGATCTCCTCGTCCAGCTCCAGGCGGTTACGCAGCGCGGAGATCGTGACGCGGTCGACGTCGTCCACCGGTTCGACACCGGTGAGGGCGGCCAGCGTTCGCTGCCGCAACGCCGAGAAGGCGGCGTGGCCGGCGGGCGAGACGTCGTCGAGGTCCTCCTCGTGGCCCGGGATGCCGGCGTTGGTCGCCATGATCGGGCTCAGCCGTACGGCGGCGTCGAAGTAGTCGTCCGCGACGCGGTCGGCGTCGGTGCGGGGTCGCGCGAGAGTGCTCGTGGCGGCGGGGTCGGAAGTCACGCCCGTGAACGTATACCTCGGTTCCGACGACCGGCATCCGTGTTTGGTGGGCTCCGAGGTCAGCCCCCGAGGAGGGGGCGGACCAGCTGGGTGGTCGCCTGCACGGTCTCGAAGCCGACCGACGCATACAGGGTCGGGGCGTCGTCCTCGCTCTCGCTGTCCGCGAAGAGGTAGAGCAGCCGCATACCGTCGCGACGCGTCGCCTCGAAGGCGGCATGGAGAAGAGCGGTGGCGACGCCCCGGCAGCGGTGCCCGGGAAGCACGGCCAGCTCGCTGACGTGCATGGCGCTGCGCTCCGGCGCGGCCCGGGTGACCGTCATGGCCCCGATCGGACGTCCGTCGACCGTGGCGAGGAACCACAGTGACGGGTCGTAGCCCGGCATCCCGCCACGACTGGCGACGAAGTCGTCATAGGAGAGCTCGACGAACCCATAGGTCCCGGCGAACCCGGTCATGAAGATCTCGTGGACCGCTCGGGGGTCGGCGCCGGCGTGGATCGCCAGCCCCGCCGGCGGTGTCCGGTCGAGCCCCCGTTCGGCCTCAGTGGCCGCCTCCATCACCCACAGCACCCGATCCTCGACGAAGCCGAGTCGGCTCAGGCGATCGCGACCGGCCAGGTCGAGCGTGGGACGGGCCGTTCGGAGCTGAGCCGTGACCGGATCGTCGACCGCGCCGGTCGACCACCGGACCAGGTGTCTCCAGCCGGCCGCCTCCAAGGCCTCCTCGTCCGACGAAGGGACCAGTCCCGGATACGTGTAGACGTCGGCGAACGGTCCCGGCTCACCCGGGTACTGGACGGCGTCCCAGACCTGCACGAGGCGACCGCGGGTGCGTACTCCGATGTGCGTGGACGGGAAGGGGGAGGTCAGCCTGAGCCGCACCATCTCCCGCGCCACCCGCGAGGTTCCGAGGACGGCCACCCGGTCGGCCGTGACGAGAGCGAACACCTCGTCGACGTCGTCGCCGGACAACGCCACGACGTCGAACCGCGTCGCCAGGCGACCCGGCAGCTCAAGACGGTCCACGACAACCGACCGTAGGTTCTCCACGGGCTCCGAGGGAAGCCTGGAACAGCCACGCGGCGGGCTCCGTTGCGGGGGCCCGTCACCGGCGAGCTCAGCCCGCGGGGGGCGCCGGCGGAGCGTCGTTCGGTGCCAGCGACATCGAGCGTGACCTACTGGGCGGCGCTGACGCTGCTCATGTTGAAGTCGGACACCCGGACCGGTGGCATCGCCGTCCGGGTGAAGTAGTCGCCCCACTCGCGCGGGTAGCAGCGCTCCGTCGCCCCGGCCTCGGTGATCCGGTCGAGGACGTCCAGCGGCGACTCGTTCCACCGGAAGTTGTTGACCGCGCCCACGACTTCGCCGTCCTCGACGAGGTAGACCCCGTCGCGGGTGAGCCCGGTCAGCAGCAGGGTCTGCGGGTCGACCACCCGGATGTACCACATCGTCGAGAGCAGCAGCCCCCGCCGCGTCGTCGCCACCAGGTCGTCGAGACTCCCGGACGCGCCCGGCGCCTCGAGCACCAGGTTGTCCGACTCCAGCCGGACCGGCGTCTCGTGCGACGACGCATACGCGCGGGTGCCGGTGAGGGAGACCAGCTCACCCTTGGCGAGCATGTCCTGGCGCGGCAGCGGCAGCCCGTTGTCGAAGACCGACACGTCCGACGTGGAGGCGGCGGCCACGACGAACGGCGCGCACTCGATGCCCGGGCGGGTGGGGTCGCTGAACAGCTCGAGCGGCAGCCGCGACAGGCGCTCGCCGAGCTTGCCGGAGTATGCGGACCGCCCCTCGTCCGCGGCGCGGGCACCCGACTCCCAGTAGGCCTCGACGAGCAGGTCGGCGAGCGCGGTGGGCGGCAGGATCGTCTCGTAGCGGCCGGCCGGCAGGTCGAGCCGCCGCCCCGCCCAGCCGAGCCGCCGGGTCAGCTCGGCGTCCGCCGCGACGACGTCGGCCTCGACCGGGTCGCGCAGGCTGAAGGCGAGATAGCTCGAGGCCGACCAGTCGGCGTTCTTCGCGTTCATCTCCAGGCGACCCGTGGGCTGGACGTGCCGCAGCCGCAGCCCGGTCGACGTGCCGAGGTAGACCGAGTCGACCACCTGCTCGGCGAACCCGAAGTGCTGGCGGGCCGTTCCGCCCGCGGCGAAGGCGTCGCCGAGGTCCGCGGCCACGCGGGCGAAGGCGCCGACGCTCGTCGTCTCGGGTTCGAGGGCGAAGTCGCTGCCCACGCCCGCCTGGTCCGGCGTCACGAGCGGTGCGGCGTCCGGGGCCGGCTCCGCCGCTCGGGCGCCGGCCTCCGCCTCGGCGACGAGCTCGCGGACCGCCTGGGCGTCGGTCACCGTCCGTCCGACCACGCCGGCACTGGTGCCCCCGGTCGACCCGTGCGTCGCGATGACGGTGACCGACCGGGACGACATCTCGCCGTTGGTCGTCAGGGAGCTGTTGGCCCAGCGCAGGTTCGCCTCGGAGCGGTCGGTGACGATGACGACGGTGCCGTCGGTGGTGGCGGCCGCGAGGGCGGCCTCGACGACGTCCTGGGGTGAGTCGAGGCGAGTCATCAGCGTCCTCCCTCCTGCACCGTGTTGAGGATGCGCACCCCGCGGAAGAGGGCGGCCGGTGTGCCGTGGCTGGCCGGGGACACCTGGCCCGGCTGGGCCTTCCCGCAGTTGAGCGCGCCGCCGCGGTAGAAGGTCGACGGACCCCCGACCGCCTCCATCGACCGCCAGAAGTCGGTGGTGGTGGCCTGGTAGGCGACGTCGCGCAGCTGCCCCGAGACGCGGCCGTTCTCGATCGCGAAGAAGCGCTGTCCGGTGAACTGGAAGTTGTAGCGCTGCATGTCGATCGACCACGACTTGTCGCCGACGATGTAGATGCCGTTCTCGACCTGAGCGACGAGGTCGTCCAGCGTCCCGCCCTCCGGGTCGGGCTGGAGACTGACGTTGACCATCCGCTGGAGCGGCACGTGCCGGGCGCTGTCCGCATACGCCGCGCCGTTGCTGCGGCCGAGGTCCTTGAGCGCGGCCATTGCTCGGTCGGTCTGGTACCCGACGAGGATCCCGTCCTTGACGATGTCCCAGTGCTGCCCGGCGACGCCCTCGTCGTCCCAGCCGACGCTGGCCAGGCCCCAGTCGGTGTCGCGGTCGCCGGTGACGTTCATGACGGGGGAGCCGTACTGGAAGGTGCCGAGCTTGTCGAAGGTCGCGAAGGAGGTGCCCGCGTAGGCCGCCTCGTAGCCGAGGACCCGGTCGAGCTCGGTGGCGTGCCCGATCGACTCGTGGATGGTCAGGAAGAGGTTGGACCCGTCGATGACGAGGTCGTAGTCGCCGGCCCGGACCGACGGCGCCTTGATCTTGGCGGCGAGCAGCTCCGGGATCTGGGCGATCTCGCCGGCGAGGTCGGTGTCGGCGCTGGTGACGTACTCCCACCCGGCGGCCGCCGGGGGCGCCAGCGTCCGCATCGTCTCGAACGAGCCGGTCGAGCGGTCGACCGCCGTCGCCGTGAGCTCGGGCTCGATGCGGACCCGGGTCTGGGTCGTGGAGGTCCCGGCGAGGTCGGCGTAGAAGGCGTTCTCCCGCACCGCCTGGAAGCTGGTGCGGGTATGGGCCACCCCGTCCCCGGCCTTCAGCTGCTCGGTGAGGTCGAGGAGCGTCGCGACCTTCTCGGAGTCCGGGACGTCGAACGGGTCGATCGCGTAGGGCGATGACCACTGGCAGTCCGGGTAGGCCGGCTCGTCCGCGAGGACGACCCGCTCGGTCGAGACCGGCCGGCTCGCGCGAGCCACCGCGACCGCCCGCTCCGCGAGGTGCGCGGCCTCCTCGGGCGACAGCACGATGCCGGCAGCGAACCCCCAGCAGCCATCGTGGACGACCCGCACCGCGAGCCCGGTGTCGTCGGAGGTGATCGACGTCTCGAGGTCGAGGTCCTGCAGGGCGAGGTACTGGCCGCGGGTCGAGACGACCCGCAGGGCGGCGTACTCGGCCCCGAGCTCGCGCGCGCGGGACAGGGCGGCGTCGGCCAGGGTGGTCAGGGGCAGGGCGAGGAACTCGGCGTTCACTCCAGGCATGAGGGCCAACCTAGCGAGGGGTGTCGGAGCCGCCCGGACGGGGGAAGCCGCCGAACACCTCCGCCGCGGACTCACCGAAGCCCGACGGCAGCCCCACCGCCGCGAACGTCGCGGCGATCTCGCGCATCTCCGCCTCCCACCGCCAGCCCTTGGCGGTCGCCGACCGCTGGGCCGACACCAGGCGTTCGGCCAGCTCGGGCTGCGAGACCTCCCACTCGGCGCGCAGGACGTCGTCGACGTCGAGGCGCTCCGCCGCCTCGTGCGCCGACAGCAGCAGGGCCGCGCTGACCTTGGTCCAGGCGGCGTACGCCATCTTCGTCGCCGACGCGGCGAACCGCCCCGCCTCGACCACCACGGGCTCGAGGCGGGCGTCGAGGAACAGGCGGGCGACCTCGCCCGCCTGTTCGCCGGAGAGGTAGAGCCGGGTGGTGCCCGGCTCGTGCGGTGGTGGCCCGATGATCCCGCCGTCGACGTAGGTGGCTCCGCCGGCCTCCACGACGGCGGCCACCGCCTCGGCGGTCGCGGGGCTGATCGCGTTGGCGTCGACGTAGAGACCGTCGAAGCCCGCCACCGACCCCGCGACCTCGACGGCCGCTGCCGGCGGGCATACCGACAGCACGACATCGCAGCCCTGGAGGTCGGCCGCCTCGACCAGCCCGGCGGCCTCGGCCCGGCGGCGGGTGGACGCCCCGCGACCCACGGAGAGCCACCCGACGTCCACGCCGGTCTCGACCAGGGCCGCGCCGATCGCGGAGCCCATCTCGCCAGGATGCAGGACGACGACGCGCGGCATGCGCGCCAACCTAGCCGGGCCGGCGCTGCGGGATCTGAGGGGCGAACCGCGCATCTGGAGGGTGGCGGCACCACGAGGGGGGCTTGTGCCTGCCGCCGCCATCACGGAAGGGAGCACCACCATGTCCGATGACGCACTTCCCCCGCCCAACAACGCCGACAGCCAGGCGGAACAGGCGGCCGCGCTGACCGAGCCGTCCTTCGAGTACCGAGCTCGCGACGAGGCGGCGATCCTCGCACGCGAGTTCGGGCCGCCCGACAGCTCCGGCGTCTACGGCCGCAACCCGGACGCGGCGCTGGACCAGCCCACGCGACGGGCCGACGTGGAGGGGAGGTCGTCATGAGCGGGGTCGAGGACATGATCCACGCGGCCGAGATGTCCCTCGGGCTGCCCGAGCCCAACTACATCCAGGACTGGTACCGCCAGCGCAACGGCCCCGCCTTCGGCGGCAACTTCCCCTGGTGCGACGCCGCCATCACCTACTGGGCGTGGCACTCGGGTAACGAGCAGGCGGTGACCTTCGGCGGCGACTACGCCCTGACGACGGCGCACGCCGCGAAGTTCCGCCAGCAGGGCGCCTGGCACGTCGACATCGCGGGCATCCAGCGGGGCGACATCGTCTTCTTCGACTGGGGCGGCAGCGACGTCAAGAGCAACATCGACCACGTCGGGGTCGTCACCGGGGCGGACGCGGCGGGCATCTACACGATCGAGGGCAACTACAGCGACGTCTGCGACCGGCACGTGCGCTACGCCAACTGGATCGCCGGCTACGGACGCCCGTCGTATGCGGGTGGCTCGATGGGAGTGCGCGTCGGCTTCGTGACCTTCCCCGGAGCGTCGTTCTTCGTCATGGGGCGGCGCAGCCCGATCATCGCGGCGATGCACGACCGGCTGATGGCCGAGGGCTGCAACGGGTACGAGACGCAGACCGACAAGGACGTCTGGGGCACCGGTGACGTGCGCTCGTACGCCATGTGGCAACGCGCGTGCGGGTTCAGCGGGTCCGACGCCGACGGGATCCCCGGGCGGACCACGTGGGACCGCCTGCGGGTGCCGCGGACCTGAACCAAGACAGTCAGATCGGAGGGTTGTGGCCCTGGGAGGGGCCACAACCCTCCGGCGTCAGCGGGGCAGGGCCGAGGCTCGCCAACCCCCGGTGCGGGTCCCGTATGCGGGTGACCGGAGCCGGGCGGCCGGCGACGCCCAGCGGTGCGCCGGTGGAGCCTCGTCGGCACCGCTCGCGCCGCCGACTGCCGCCAGGACGGCCACGAGCGCGGCGATCTCCTCGGCGCTCGGGTTTCCCCGCACGATGCGGATGACTGGCGGTCACTCTAGTGGACCTTCCGAGTGTCACAGCGGGATGTTCCCGTGCTTCTTGGGCGGGAGCGTCTCGCGTTTGGTCTTGAGCGCGCGCAGCGCCCGGGTCACGTTCATCCGGGTGTTGGACGGGGAGATGACCGTGTCGACGTAGCCGCGCTCGGCCGCGATGTAGGGGTTGGCCAACTGCTGCTCGTAGTCCTGGACGAACGCCGCCCGTACCTCGTCCACGTCGCGCCCGTCGCTCTGGGCGGCGGCGATCTCCTTGCGGTACAGGATGTTCACCGCTCCCTGCGCCCCCATCACCGCGATCTGCGCCGTCGGCCAGGCGAGGTTGATGTCGGCACCGAGGTGCTTGGACCCCATGACGTCGTACGCGCCGCCGTAGGCCTTGCGGGTGATGACCGTGACGAGCGGGACGGTTGCCTCCGCATACGCGTAGATGAGCTTGGCCCCGCGACGGATGATCCCGTCCCACTCCTGGTCGGTGCCCGGCAGGAACCCCGGCACGTCGACGAAGGTGAGCACCGGGAGGTTGAACGCGTCGCAGGTCCGGACGAACCGCGCGGCCTTCTCGGACGCGTCGATGTCGAGGCAGCCGGCGAACTGCATCGGCTGGTTGGCGACGACGCCGATCGGCATGCCGTCGACCCGCGCGAACCCGATGATGATGTTGGGCGCGAAGATCGGCTGGACCTCGAGGAACTCCTCGTCGTCGACGACGTGCCGGATCACGTCGTGCATGTCGTACGGCTGGTTCGGGCTGTCGGGGATGCAGGTGTCGAGCCAGCGGTCCTCGTCGGTGACGTCGAGCGAGCCACCGCCCTCGTACGCGGGCGGCTCCTCGAGGTTGTTGGAGGGGAGGTACGACAGCAGGGCCTTGACGTAGTCGATCGCGTCCTGCTCGTCGGTGCCCATGTAGTGCGCGACACCGGACTTGGTGTTGTGGGTCCGTGCGCCCCCGAGGTCCTCCATGGCGACGTCCTCGCCGGTGACGGTCTTGATCACGTCCGGCCCGGTGATGAACATGTGCGACGTCTGGTCGACCATCACGGTGAAGTCGGTGATGGCGGGGGAGTAGACCGCGCCGCCGGCGCAGGGCCCCATGATCAGCGAGATCTGCGGGACGACGCCGCTGGCGTGGACGTTGCGACGGAAGATCTCGCCGTAGAGGCCGAGGCTGACGACGCCCTCCTGGATCCGCGCGCCACCCGAGTCGTTGAGCCCGATGACCGGACAGCCGATCTTCATGGCGAAGTCCATGACCTTGACGATCTTCTCGCCGAAGACCTGGCCGAGGGAGCCGCCGAAAACGGTGAAGTCCTGCGCGAAGACCGCGACCTGCCGACCGTCGACCTGGCCGTACCCCGTGACCACGCCGTCGCCGTACGGCCGGTTGTTCTCCTGGCCGAACGCGGTGCTGCGGTGCCGCGCGTACTTGTCCATCTCGATGAACGTGCCCTCGTCGAGGAGCATCTCGAGGCGCTCGCGGGCGGTCTTCTTGCCGCGGGCGTGCTGCTTCTCGACGGCCCGCTCCGACCCGGCGTGGGCGACCTCGGCCACCCGGCGCTTGAGGTCGGCCAGCTTGCCCGCGGTCGTGGAGAGGTCGGACTCGACGTCGCTGGGCATGCTGCGGAATATAGCCTTGCCGGTCGTGGCCGGATCACTCGACGGCGAGGTCCTGCGTGCGGCGTTGCTCACGCCGGGCTCGCCCTGGCAGGACGTGGAGCACCACGCGACGATCGCCTCGACGAACGCCCGGGCCGCGATGGTCGGCCAGCCGTGGCGGGTCGTCGTCGCCGACCACCAGAGCAGCGGCCGCGGCCGGCTGACCAGGTCGTGGGAGGCGCCGCCCGGCACCTCGGTCGCGATCTCGGCGACGGTCCCCCTCCCGGCCGGGGCGCAGGGCTGGCTTCCCCTCCTCGCCGGCCTCGCCGTGGCCGAGGCCATCACGGCCGAGACCGCCCTCGCCGCGGACCTCAAGTGGCCGAACGACGTCCTCCTTCCGGGCGACGACGACCGCAAGGTCTGCGGCGTGCTCTGTGAGGTGGTCACCGGCCTCGGTGACCCGTTCGTCGTCGTCGGAGCCGGCGTCAACGTCGACCAGACCAGGGAGCAGCTCCCCGTCGACACGGCGACCTCGCTGACGCTGGCCGGCGCGGCGGAGGTCGACCGCAGCCGGCTCGTGTCGGCATACCTCTCCCGGCTGGCCCACTGGTATGCGGCGGCGACCGGTCCGGACCCCGCCTCCGGTCGGGCGGCCTACCGCGGACGGTGCACCACCATCGGGCGGCCGGTCACGGTGAGCCGACCGGAGCGCCCCGACCTGCTCGGGACCGCCGTGGCGGTCGACGACGAGGGTCGCCTGGTCGTCGACGCCGCTGAGGGGCGTCAGGCCTGGTCGGCCGGCGACGTCACCCACGTCCGATCGGCGGGGTGATTCGGCGAGCCCGCGCGGCATGATGGCCGCATGGGCGAGACGCCGCCGGCCGACGGAGGCCGGACCGAACCGGTCGTGACCGGGCAGGACCTCGAGGACGTCACGGCCGCCCTGCTGGCCCGCCCGCTCGACCTCAGCCGTCGCGACGTCAGCCGCGGTGCGCACGTCAGCCTGAACAGCGCCCGCCGGTTCTGGCAGGCCCTGGGGTTCCCACTGGTCAACAACGAGGAGCGGCTGTTCACCGAGGCGGACGTCGACGCCCTCGGGATCGTCGCCGGGCTCGTCCGGCGCGGCGATCTCGACGAGGCCACCGCCCTGCAGCTGACCCGGGCCTTCGCGCGGACGGCCGACCGGCTGGCGTCCTGGCAGGTGCAGCTCGTCGCGGAGTCGCTGGAGGCCGAGCGCGCCGCCGCGGGGGACCTGTCCGCCGACCACTCCGCGACCGCCACGGCCCAGGCCACCGCCGCCTACCTCGTCAGCATGGCCGACGAGCTCGAACCCCTGCTCGTGTACGCCTGGCGCCGGCACCTGGCCGACGCCGTCTCGCGTCTGCTCACCGACGCCGAGCCGGAGACGACGGAGGAGGGCATCTACCGGCACATCGGGTTCGCCGACCTCGTCGCGTTCAGCACCCTGGTCCGGCGGTCCACCGAGCGCGAGCTGTCCGAGATCGTCAAACGCTTCGAGATGCTCAGCTCCGACGTCGTCGCGGCGCACGGGGGTCGCATCGTCAAGACGGTCGGCGACGAGATCCTCTTCTCCAACCGCCACGCCGCTCCTGCCGCGGCGACGGCCATCGACCTCGTCGAGGCCATCGCCTCCGACGAGCTGCTGCCCGCCGTGCGGGTCGGTCTCGCGGCCGGCCGGGTGATGCCCAAGCTGGGCGACGTGTTCGGCAACACCGTCAACCGCGCCTCCCGGCTGACCGCGATCGCCCACCCGGGCAGCGTCCTCGTCGACGACGTCGTGGCGGAGTCACTGCACGACGTGTCCGGGTTCGCTCTGACGGCGCTGCGCCCGCGGACCCTGCGAGGCGTGGGGAAGGTGGAGCCCTTCCTCCTGGCCCGGGCCGAGTCGGCTCGACGCCCGGTCGTCGCGAGCCCCGACCGAGAGGATCGACCGTGACCGACTCTGCTTCGCTGGTCCGTATCGAGGCCGACGCCGACGGCCACGTCGTCGAGATCGTCCTCGACCGCCCCGACGCGCTCAACGCCGTCTCGACGGCCATGGCGGTCGCCATCGCCGCAGCCACCACTCGGGTCGCCGCGGACCCCGCGGTCCGGTGCGTCGTGCTCCGGTCCAGCCAGGAGCGCGCGTTCTGCGTCGGCGCCGACCTCAAGGAGCGCAACGGGTTCACCGACGCCGACCTGGTCCAGCAACGACCGGTGGCCCGCAGCGCATACCGGGGGGTCCTCGACCTGCCCGTCCCGGCCATCGCCGCCGTCGAGGGGTACGCGCTCGGCGGCGGGTACGAGCTGGCGCTCTCCTGCGACCTCATCGTCGCCGGTGACACGGCGACGGTCGGGCTGCCCGAGGTCTCGGTCGGAGTCATCCCCGGCGGCGGCGGCACCCAGCTGCTCACCCGCCGGGTCGGGTGGTCGCGCGCGGCGTCCCTGGTGTTCACCGCCCGTCGCCTGCCGGCCGCCGAGGCCCTCGCCCTGGGGTGCGTCGACGAGGTGGTCCCGGCCGGTTCGGCGCGTGAGCGCGCGCTGACGCTGGCCCGCCAGGTGGCGGCGAACTCGCCGGTGGGGCTGCGGCAGGCGAAGCGGGCCATGCGGCTCGGCGCCGACGTCGACCTGGCCAGCGGGCTCGAGGTCGAGGACGCCTGCTGGCGGGCCACGGCCTTCAGCGCCGACCGGGCGGAGGGGGTGGCGGCCTTCGCCGAACGACGGCCCCCGCAGTGGCCGGGCCGGTGAACGGCGCCCATCCCCTAACATCGAGGCCGTGACGCGCGTACTTCTGGCGGAGGACGACCCCGCCATCTCCGAGCCGCTCGCTCGAGCGCTCCGTCGCGAGGGGTACGACGTCGACGTCCGGGCCGACGGGCGCACCGCCCTGGAGGGTGCCCGCGACAACCCGGACCTCGTCGTGCTGGACCTCGGGCTGCCCTACATCGACGGTCTCGAGGTGTGCCGGCGGATCCGGGCGATGGGCAAGACGGTGCCGGTCCTGATCCTCACGGCCCGCGCCGACGAGGTGGACACCGTGGTCGGGCTCGACGCCGGCGCCGACGACTACGTCACCAAGCCGTTCCGGCTGGCCGAGCTGCTCGCCCGCGTGCGGGCGCTGCTGCGGCGGAACCCCGCCGAGACCTCTCCGTCCACCGAGCAGCTGCGGATCGACCCGGACGGCCGCCGCGCGTGGTTCCAGGACCAGGAGCTGCAGCTGACGGCCAAGGAGTTCGACCTGCTGAGGGTGCTCGTGCGCGAGCAGGGCAAGGTCGTCTCGCGCGAGCAGCTGATGCGCGAGATCTGGGAGACCGCCTGGTTCGGGTCGACCAAGACCCTCGACATGCACATCAGCGTGCTCCGCCGGAAGCTGGGCGACGACGCGACCCAGCCGCGCTACATCTCGACCGTCCGTGGCGTCGGGTTCCGGTTCGAGCGTCCGGAGGACTGACCCCGGATGCGCCGCCAGCTGGTGCGGACGACGGCGTACGCGGTCATCGCCGCGATGCTCGTCGTCCTGCTGCCGCTCTCGGTGCTGGGGGTGTGGCTCATCACGCAGCGACCCGCGGCGGTGCAGTCCTGGTTCACCGAGACCGCGGTGGACCGGAGCCTGCAGCTGCTCGGGGGGGTGGTGGTCGTGGCGCTGCTCATCGTCGCGGTGACGCTCGCCCTCGTCCAACGCATGTCCCTGCGCCTGACCGAGCCGCTGACCCGGCTCGCGGAGGCGGCCGAGAGGCTCGGCGAGGGCACCACCAAGCTGGACCCGATCCGCTCGGACATCCCCGAGGTCGACCGGGTCTCGGTGGTGCTCACCCGCAGCGCCCAGGGGGTGACGAAGTCGCTGGCCGCCGAGCGTGAGTTCGCGTCCGACGCCTCGCACCAGCTGCGGACGCCGCTGACGGCGTTGCTCATGCGGCTCGAGGAGATCTCGGTGTCCGACGACGTCGAGGTCGTCCACGAGGAGGCGGGCATCGCGATGGAGCAGGTCGAACGGCTGACCCGCGTCGTCGACGACCTGCTCATGCGCAGCCGCCGCAGCAACGACGCGCCGAGGCCCGAGGTGAGCCTCGACTCGGTGATCGCCGCCCTGCAGCGCGAGTGGCAGCCGGCCTTCGAGCAGGCCCGGCGCAGCGTGCGCGTCCACGGGGAGCGCGGTCTGGTCGTCAAGTCCACGCCGGTCGCGCTGAGCCAGGTCCTCAGCACGCTGCTGGAGAACTCACTGGTCCACGGGCGCGGCACCGTGGAGATGCAGGCCCGACGCAGCGGCCCCTCGGTCGTCGTCGAGGTCAGCGACCAGGGCGACGGCGTCCCCGCCGCGATCGCCCCGCACATCTTCGAGCGGTCGGTCAGCAGCGGCCGCGGGCAGAGCACCGGGCTCGGGCTGGCCCTGGCCCGGGACCTCGCCGAGTCGAACGGCGGCCGGCTCGACCTGGTGTCGGCCCAGCCGGCCCGGTTCGCGCTGTTCCTCTCGGAGGCCGACGGGCACTGAGCCGCCGGGGTTCGGCCACGTTCGTCACCGTGCGGGCAGGTTCGGACGTACGCGTGCGGTGACGAACCTGCCCGACGATGTCCACAGGGCGCGCTCCGCTCGTCACACATTCCACCGCCGGCCGACCGGGGTGGTCCCGCCACAGCGTGGCCCGCACGCTGGACGGCATGACGGGCGTGGACTCCTGGGAGGCGGTGGCCGACCGGCACGGGCTGGTCAGCACCGGCGACGCGCTGGCGGCCGGACTCACGAAGCGGGACCTCACCGCGCTGGTGAAGGTCGAGCGACTGGTCCATCTCGGGCGCGGCTGGTACTCCCTGCCGCTCGAGTCGACCGACGACGTCACGCCGTGGGAGCGTCGGCGGGTCCTGCACGCGGCGCGGGCGCGGGCCGCCGTCCGGGCGGTCGGCGGACGGGCATCCGCGAGCCATCACAGCGCCCTCGTGCTCCACGACCTGCCCGTCTTCGCGGCGGACCTCCGTCAGGTTCACCTGACGCGCGTCGACGACACCCTGTCTCGACGCCGGGCCGGGCTGACGGTGCACGGGCGCGTCCTCGGTGCGTCGATGCACGAGGGCGTGATCGACGTGGCGACCGCCGTAGTCCAGACCGGGCTCGAGAACGGCCCCATGGCCGCCCTGATCGCCGCCGACGCCGCGCTGCACCGCACCCTGCTCGACGGCCGACATCTCACCGAGGCCGGACACCGGGTCGTCGGGCCTCGCACCATCGGCGTTCGCTCCGCGCTGCGGTATGCAGACTCCCGCGCCGAGTCGCCCGGGGAGACCCGGCTGCGCTGGGCCCTGCGCCTCATGGGCTACGACACGGTGCCCCAGTTCCGGATCGTGGACGGCTCCTTCGTCGCGGTCGTCGACTTCCTGCTCGCCGAGCACCGCGTGGCCGTGGAGTTCGACGGCTTCGTCAAGTACGGGCGGCGGTCACCGTTCCTGCTGGGCGCTCAGCCGGCGGACGTCGTCGCGGCGGAGAAGGTCCGCGAGGACCACGTCCGCGAGCTGGACTACGGATTCGTGCGGGTGACGTGGCCCGATCTGGACGCCATCCCGATGCTGCACCGGCGCATCGATGCGGTGGTCCAGCGGTCCGCCCGACGGGCGGGCTGAGGGTCGGGCACGGTCGTCACCACGCGCGTACGGTCGACCCTGCCCGCGCCGTCCGCAAGGTGCCCGAACCCTGCCGGGCTCGGTGCGGGAGGGGTCAGGGGAGCCGCTGACCCTCGTCCGGCGTCCGGGCCTGACCGGCGGCCAGCTCGGCGGCCTCGGCCTCCGGGTCGCCCGGATGCTCACCGGCGAAGACGAACTGGCGGTAGGCCCAGAACCGGAACACCGTCGCCAACCCGATGCCGATGATCGTGTTGACGTTGACCGCCAGCCGGGAGTCCATGTGCAGCAGGTCGTGGGTGGCGTTGAGGTACAGCGTCGAGATGACCAGGCCCACGCCGTTGACGAGGAAGAACAGCATCGCCTCGTGGTGGGCCGGCCGGTTGCGCCGGTGCCGGAAGGTCCACATCCGGTTGCCAACCCACGCGAACAGCGTGGCGGCGACCCCGGAGATGATCTTCGAGGTGGCCAGCCGGCCCTCCAGCGGGCCGTAGAACAGCAGGTTGAACCCGACGAAGTCGATGACGAAGGCGACGGCGCCGATGACGCCGAACTTGGCCGCCTCGCGCCAGAAGATGCTGACGAGTCCGTTCAGCCGCTCCATGAGGTCGGGCCTGGGGGAGTCCGTCACGGCGTGAATGGTACAGACCGAATCCGTCAGCTCCTCCCAGACGACGCCGTCCGGACCCTGACGTCGCGCCACGGATAGGCTCGCCTGCCGTGAGCGCCCGCCCCGACCCACCCGACGCGCCGCGGCGGACACCGGGCGGGTTCCCGGTGGTCGGCGTGATCGGTGGCGGCCAGCTGGCCCGGATGATGCAGGGCCCGGCCGTCGAGCTCGGCGTCCAGCTGAGCGTCCTCGCCGAGGCTCCCGACGCCGCAGCCGCGCTCGTGGTGCCCTCCGCCCCGGTCGGCGCGCACACCGACGTCGAGACGGTATGCGCGTTCGCCCGCGGCTGTGACGTGGTCACCTTCGACCACGAGCACGTGCCTGCCGACGTGCTGGCCGCCCTGGCGGCGCAGGGCGTGCCGATGCATCCGTCGCCGGCCGCCCTGGTCTTCGCCCAGGACAAGCTGGCCATGCGGGAGCGGCTCGCGGCGCTCGGGGTGCCGTGCCCGCGATGGTCGCGGGCGCGGTCCACGGCCGACGTCGAGGCGTTCGGGACGACGGTCGGGTGGCCGATCGTGGCCAAGACTCCGCGTGGGGGGTACGACGGCAAGGGTGTGCGGGTCGTGCAGGCCGCCGGCGACCTCGCCGACTGGCTCGCCGCGGTCGGCGAGCCCGGGCCGCTGGCCGACGGCGTGCTCCTGGAGGAGCGGGTCGGCTTCCGCCGCGAGCTCGCGGTCCTGGTCGCGCGGAGCCCCTCCGGACAGGCCGCCGCATGGCCGGTGGTCGAGACCGTCCAGACCGACGGCATCTGCACCGAGGTGCTGGCCCCGGCCCCGGAGATCGACCCGGCCCTGGCCGCCGAGGCCACCGCCACCGGGCTCCGGATCGCCGGGGAGCTCGGCGTCACCGGGGTGCTCGCGGTCGAGATGTTCGAGGTGCCCGACTCCGATGGCGGCGCACCCGCATACCTCGTCAACGAGCTGGCCATGCGACCGCACAACAGCGGCCACTGGTCGATGGACGGCGCGGTCACGGGCCAGTTCGAGCAGCACCTGCGGGCGGTGCTCGACCTGCCCCTCGGCGACCCGTCGACCCGGGCGCCGTGGACGGTGATGGCCAACGTCCTCGGTGGGGAGCACGACGAGCTCTACAGCGCCTACCGTCACGTCCTGGCCCGCGACCCGGGGGTCAAGGTCCACCTCTACGGCAAGGCGGTCCGGCCCGGCCGCAAGATCGGCCACGTCAACGTGTCCGCCCGGTCGCTGACCGACGCACGGGCCCGCGCCACCCACGCCGCCGACTACATCGCAGGAGCCATCGATGAGTGAGAGTCCCGTCGTCGGCATCGTCATGGGCAGCGACAGCGACTGGCCGGTCATGGAGAAGGCCGCGATCGCGTTGCAGGAGCTGGAGATTCCCTACGAGGCGGACGTCGTCTCCGCGCACCGGATGCCCGAGGAGATGGTCGACTACGGCCGTTCCGCGGCCGAGCGCGGTCTTCGCGTGATCATCGCGGGCGCGGGCGGCGCGGCTCACCTCCCGGGCATGCTCGCCGCGCTCACCCCGCTGCCGGTCATCGGGGTACCGGTTCCCCTCGCGCACCTCGACGGGATGGACTCGCTGCTGTCGATCGTCCAGATGCCGGCCGGGGTCCCGGTGGCGACGGTGTCGATCGGTGGCGCGCGCAACGCCGGACTGTTGGCGGCCCGCATCCTCGGTGCGGGTGAGGGGTCCGAGGCCGCGCGGGTCCGGGCGGCCATGGTCGAGCTCCAGGTCGAGCTGCGCGAGACCGCGCTGGCCAAGGGCCGCGCCCTGCGCGACCGCAACGCGGAGCGCTAGCCGGCCACCGCTCCCGCGCCGTCGCCCGGCTGGAGGCGCGGGTACTCGATCCGCGGGCAGGTGTCCATGACGACGGCCAGTCCCGCATCGCGGGCGCGGGCCGCGGCCTTCTCGTCCACGACACCGAGCTGGAGCCAGACCGCCGCGATGCCGAGGCGGTCCTTCGCGGCGATGGCGTCGTCCACGACGGCGCCGACCTTGGAGGAGTTCACGAAGCAGTCCACGACGTGGACGCGCGTGCCGTCGGGTATGTCGGCCAATGACGCGTACCCCTCGGACCCGAAGACCGTCTCGGCCCGCGGGTGGACGGGGACGATGCGCATACCGAGCTCGACCTTGAGGAACTGGGCGATCGAGTATGCGGTCCGCGCTCGGTTGGTGGAGAGGCCCACCACCGCCCAGGTCGCCCGGGTGTGCAGCAGGTCGCGGATGACGATGGGGTCGTTGTCGTACTTCGTCACGACTCGATCCAAGCACCGGCGGCTGGGAGTCGCCCCCCAGGGCGGTCAGCAGCCGCCGGTGACATGATGCCGAACATGAGATTCGGCACCTTTGTCCCTCAGGGCTGGCGGTTCGACCTGGTCGGCATCGCCCCCGAACAGCAGTGGGAGACCATGCATCGCCTGGCGAAGCGCGCGGACGACAACCCCGACTGGGAGTCGATCTGGGTCTACGACCACTTCCACACGACACCGGAGCCGTCCGAGGAGGCGACGCACGAGGCGTGGACGCTGATGGCCGCGTTCGCCGCCTCCACCAGCCGGGTGCGGCTCGGCCAGATGTGCACGTGCATGTCCTACCGCAACCCCGCCTACCTCGCGAAGGTCGCGGCGACCATCGACGTCATCTCGGGTGGCCGGGTCGAGATGGGCATCGGCGGTGGCTGGTACGAGCATGAGTGGCGCGCCTACGGCTACGGGTTCCCACCCGCGGGTGAGCGCCTCGGCCGGCTGCGCGATGGCGTCGAGATCTTCCGTCAGATGTGGACCAAGGGCATCGCGACCCACACCGGGAAGTACTACACGGTGGACGGCGCGATCGGTCAGCCGCGGCCACTCCAGGGCACGACCCTGCCTGGGTCGGCGGCCAACGGGATCCCGATGTGGATCGCGGGTGGTGGCGAGAAGGTGACGCTGCGGATCGCCGCGGAGTACGCCGACTACACGAACTTCGACGGCTCGCCCGAGGGGTTCGCCGCCAAGAGCGCGATCCTCGAGCAGCACTGCAAGGACGTCGGACGCGACTACGGCTCGATCGTGCGCAGCGGCAACTACAACGTCGTCATCGGCGAGACCGAGAAGGACGTCCAGGACCGGCTGGCGTGGATCGAGGACTCCTACCGCAAGGCCGGCCTGTCGGAGGCGTCGGTCCGGGCGCAGGCCCAGAACTTCCGCTCCGGCCCCGCGGTCGGGACCCCTGAGCAGATCGTCGAGACGCTTCGGGGCCTCGAGAGGCTCGGGATGACCTACGCCATCACCAACTTCCGGGAGGCCGCCTACGACACCTCGGGGATGGAGCTGTTCGAGTCCGCGGTCATCCCGGAGCTCCGGGGGTCCTGATGGTCTGGCAGCTCGCGGACATGCCGGACCAGTCCGGGCGGGTGTTCGTGGTGACGGGGGCCAACTCGGGCATCGGTCTGGAGGCGGCGAAGGCGTTGTCCCGCAAGGGCGCTCGCGTGGTCATGGCCTGTCGCAACCTGGCCAAGGCCGAGGCGGCCCGGGCCGTTGTCGGCGGCGACACGGAGGTGCGTGAGCTGGACCTCGGCTCGCTGGCATCCGTGCATGCCTTCGCCGAGGCGTGGGACGGGCCGATCGACGTCCTCGTCAACAACGCGGGGATCATGGCGGTCCCGTTCGCCCGGACCGTGGACGGGTTCGAGAGCCAGTACGGCACGAACTTCCTCGGGCCGTTCGCCCTGACCGGGCTCCTGCTGCCGCAGGTCGCCGACCGGGTGGTCACGCTCTCCTCCGGGGTGCACCGGATGGGCCGGATCGACCTGGCCGACCCGGGCTTCGAGCGGCGTCGCTACCAGCGATGGACCGCCTACGGGCAGAGCAAGCTCGCCGACCTCATGTTCGCCTACGAGCTCCAGCGGCGGCTGCTCCTCGCCGGGTCCTCACTCCGGTCCATCGCCGCGCACCCCGGGTATGCGGCGACCAACCTCCAGGCCAACCTCGGCACGGCCGCGCTCACCAGCCAGCGCTGGATGCTCAAGGCCGGGCTGGTGCAGGACGCCGCCGGCGGGGCCCTGCCGACCCTGTACGCCGCGACGGCGCCGGACCTGCCCGGCGGCAGCTACGTCGGACCCTCGGGGTTCATGGAGCAGACCGGCCCGCCCCGGATCGTCGGGTCGTCGGCCGCCTCGCGCGACCTCGACACGCAGCGCGCCCTCTGGGACCTGGCGGTCCGGCTGACCGGCGTCGACCCACGCCTGCCGAGCGTGGCGGCCGCCTGACCGCGGGCGTCGGCGACGCGCATACCCGGCGGTAACCTGGGCCGGTGAGCACGTCATCGTTCGACCTGTACCAGCTGTCCGAGGAGCACGAGGCGGTCCGCGAGGCGGTCCGCGCGATCGCCGAGGACAAGATCGCGCCGTATGCGGCGGAGGTCGACGAGCAGTCCCGCTACCCGCAGGAGGCGCATGACGCCCTTGTCGCCAGCGACTTCTTCGCACCGCACGTGCCCGAGGAGTACGACGGCGTCGGCGCCGACGCGCTCGCGACCTGCATCGTCATCGAGGAGGTGGCGCGGGTCTGCGCCTCGTCGTCGCTCATCCCGGCGGTGAACAAGCTCGGCTCCATGCCGGTCATCCTCGCGGGGTCCGCGGAGGTCAAGGCCCGCTACCTGCCGCCCCTCGCGCGCGGCGAGGCGGGGTTCTCCTACGGCCTGTCCGAGCGGGAGGCCGGGTCCGATACCGCCGCGATGAAGACGCGGGCGCGGCCGGACGGCGACGACTGGGTCATCACGGGGCAGAAGTCGTGGATCACCAACGCGGGCGTCTCGGAGTACTACACGGTCCTCGCGGTGACCGACCCCGACGGGCGGCGGGGGGCCAACGTCTCGGCGTTCGTGGTCGAGAAGTCGGACCCCGGGTTCACGTTCGGCGAGAAGGAGCGCAAGCTCGGCATCAAGGGCTCGCCGACCCGCGAGCTGCACTTCGAGAACTGCCGGATCCCCGGCGACCGGCTGGTCGGCGAGGTGGGAGACGGGCTGAAGATCGCGCTGCGGACCCTGGACCACACCCGGGTCACCATCGGTGCACAGGCCGTCGGGATCGCGCAGGGCGCCCTCGACGCCGCGGTCGACTACGTCAAGGAGCGCCGTCAGTTCGGCAAGGCGATCGCCGAGTTCCAGGGCATCCAGTTCATGCTCGCCGACATGGCGATGACCCTCGAGGCCGCCCGGCAGATGGTCTACGTGGCGGCGGCCAAGTCCGAGCGCGGCGACAAGGACCTGCCGTTCTTCGGGGCGGCGGCCAAGTGCTACGCCTCCGACGTGGCCATGCAGATCACCACCGACGCGGTGCAGCTACTGGGTGGCGCGGGGTACGTCAAGGACTTCCCGCTGGAGCGGATGATGCGTGACGCGAAGATCACCCAGATCTACGAGGGCACCAACCAGATCCAGCGCTTGGTGATGGCCCGCCAGCTCCTGAAGTAGCGCTCAACGCTGAGCTCGAGCTGACGCGACTCAGAACGGGTGGTCCATCCGGAGCGTCGCCAGGGACCAGATGATGAAGACGTCGATGGCGATGATGATGATGCTCCACAGTGGGTAGTACGGCAGCCACATGAAGTTGACCACCGCCTGCAGTCCGGCGAGCAGCATCCCGACGCTGCGGGCCACGATGTTCCCGGTGAAGATGAACAGGCCCGCGGCGGCGATGACGAGACCGAAGATGAGGTGGATCCAGCCCCAGGTCGTGGCGTTGAACTGGAACACGTAGTTCGGTGTCGTGATGAAGAACTGGTTGCCGTTGATCACGGCGACCAGCCCCTGGAAGAACTGGAAGAGGCCGACGATCATCATCATCGCGCCCGCGAACGTGGTTCCCCAGCCGGCGACTACTTCCCTGGACTCCGAGGTCGGACTCATGGGACCACCGTGCCGTGCGGCGGCGTCGTCCGGGTCACCCACGGCGGGTGAGACCTCGAGGCTCAGCCCGGGACGGTTCCGGCGGGCGGGGTCGTGAGCGCCTGGTCCTGCTGGATGGCGTTGAACAGGGCCTTGGCCTGAGCGGTGTTCCACTTGACGGCGACCCCCGCGTTGGGGGTCTGCAGGGCGGCGGACTCGATCGGGACGACCAGCGAGAGGGTCTCGCCGCTGTCCACCCCGCGCAGCGCCTGGAGCATCTTCACGGCGTCGCTGAACGACGTCGTCTGGCCGACCTCCAGCCCGGTCGCCGCGGAGTCCGCGAACGCCTTGTAGCGCCAGGGGATCAGCACGGTCGACGGGGTCGCCGCCTTCTTCAGCAGCGCGCCGAGGAACTGCCGTTGCCGCTCGGCCCGGCCGATGTCGCCGCGCGGGTCGGACTTGCGGGCGCGGACGTAGCCGAGCGCGGTCGGCCCGTCGAGGGTCTGGCAGCCCTGCTTCAGGTCGATCGCGGCATCCTGGTCCTTCATGTCGAAGGGGACGCAGACGTCGACGCCGCCGAGGCTGTCGACCACCCCGGCGAACCCGGCGAACCCGATCTCGAGGTAGCCGTCCACGTGCACGCCGGTCACCTGCTCGACGGTCTGGGTCAGCAGCTTGGCGCCACCGAACGCATACGCCGCGTTGATCTTGTTGCTGCCGTGCCCGGGGATCGGGACGTAGGAGTCACGGGGGAGCGAGATCATCGCGGCCTTGCCGCCGTTGCCGGGGACGTGCACGAGGATGATCGAGTCGGTGCGCTTCCCCTCTGCGGAGCCGCCGCCGTTGAGCGCCTGCTGCTGCTCCGGGGTGAGCCCCTCGCGGCTGTCCGACCCGACCAGCAGGTAGTTCCAGCCGCCGTTGTCGACCGGGCGGTCGCCGGACGGGTTGTTGTCGACCCGGGTCACGCTGTTCCAGGCGTTGATCGGGACCCAGACGAGGAACAGCACCCAGAGGATCACGACGACGAGGACGGTGATGAGGACGTTCCGCCCGGTACGGCGCGGACGCGGCGGCGCGGTCGCCGCGGGTGCGCGTCCCGGTGACCGCGGCGGGGCTCCGCCGCCGGAGTTCCCGGCCGGCTTCCCGCTGGGCTTCAGCGGCGGAAGGGGGCCGCGACGGGAGGAACGGCGGCGGAACGGGCTCCTCGTGTCGACGACGTAACCCGCGGGGCGTTCGTCGACGGCGCGCGCGTCGTCTCCGGGGGGCATAGCGATCCATGGTCTCACGCAGCCCGGTTCGAGGCCGAATCCGCGGATGTGCCCCGGCCGCAGGCATACCCGGTATGCGTAGGGCCGGGCCGGTGAACCCGGTGGGGTGAACTAGAGTCCGGCGCATGGACAAGGTGGTCTCCAGCCCGGCCGCGGCCATCGAGGGCATCGCCGACGGGATGACGCTGTCGGTCGGTGGTTTCGGGCTCTGCGGCATCCCCAGCGTGCTCATCGGTGCGATCCACGACGCGGGCATCAACAACCTCGAGGCGGTCTCGAACAACTGCGGCGTCGACGACTGGGGCCTCGGGATCCTGCTGCGCGACAAGCGGATCCGACGCATGATCGCGTCCTACGTGGGCGAGAACAAGGAGTTCGCGCGTCAGTACCTCACGGGTGAGCTCGAGGTCGAGCTGACCCCGCAGGGGACCCTCGCGGAGCGGCTGCGGGCCGGAGGCTCCGGCATACCCGCGTTCTTCACGGCGACCGGAGTCGGTACGCAGATCGCCGAGGGCGGGCTGCCGTGGCGGTATGCGGCAGACGGCTCGATCGCGGTCGCGTCACCGCCCAAGGAGGTGCGCGAGATCGAGTGGATGGGGCAGACGAAGCAGTTCGTCCTCGAACCGGCGATCGTCGCGGACTTCGGCCTGGTGCGGGCGTGGCGGGGCGACCGGCACGGGAACCTCGTCTTCAACAAGTCCGCCCGCAACTTCAACCCGCTCGCCGCCATGGCCGGCCGGGTCACCGTCGCCGAGGTCGAGGAGCTCGTCGAACCCGGGGAGCTGGACCCGGACCAGGTGCACCTGCCGGGGATCTACGTACAGCGGGTCCTGCCGCTCGACGCGGAGCAGGCGGCGGACAAGCGGATCGAACGACGCACCGTGAGGGAGGCCTGACGTGCCGCTGACCCGTGAGGAGATGGCCGCCCGCGCGGCCCGCGAGCTGAGCGACGGCTCCTACGTGAACCTCGGCATCGGGCTGCCGACCCTGGTTCCGAACTACGTCCCGGACGACGTCGAGATCGTGCTCCAGTCGGAGAACGGCATCCTCGGCGTCGGCGCCTACCCCGTCGACGGCTCCGAGGACGCCGACCTCATCAACGCCGGCAAGGAGACCGTCACCGTGCGACGCGGGGCGTCGTACTTCGACTCGGCGACGTCGTTCGGGATGATCCGTGGCGGCAAGGTCGACGCGGCGATCCTCGGGGCCATGCAGGTGTCCGAGGCCGGCGACATCGCCAACTGGATGATCCCCGGGAAGATGGTCAAGGGGATGGGCGGCGCGATGGACCTCGTCCACGGCGCGAAGTACGTCATCGTGCTCATGGAGCACGTGGCCCGGGACGGGTCATACAAGATCGTCAAGGAGTGCTCGCTGCCGTTCACCGGACGCGGCGTCGTCCAGCGGATCATCACCGACCTGGCGGTCATCGACGTGACCGAGGACGGGCTGGTGCTGCGCGAGCTGGCCCCGGGCGTCACCGAGGCCGAGGTCCGGGAGAAGACCGAGCCCGAGCTGCGGGTCGAGCTCAGCTGACGTCGACGGTGATGTTCTCGGGACCCAGCCTTCTGGACTGGTCCCCGTCGGGCTGACGGACGAGCACGACCGACCCGTCAGCGGCCCAGGCGGAGAGCGCCGCCAGGAGCGCCCGGTGCAGGTCGTCCGGCACGCGGACGCGGGGGCCGGGGCCCCAGTCCGGCTGGGCCACCACCACGTCCCGGAACGTCCGCGCGTCGTCGCGGTCGACGAGCGCGGGGTCGTCGGGGTTCGGGTCCTCGTTGGCGGCGAACGCGTCGCCGTAGTTGGGCAGCTCACGGGCCTCGTCCACGACGTCGCGGGGTGCGTCGAGGTCGGCGGCCGAGAGCATGGGGAGGCTGACGAGCACCGGGAGGCCGGCGTTCTCGGCGACCTGTGCGGCCGTCTGGTGGTCGGTGGTCACGACCACGTCGCAGGTGTCGGCGCCGTTCCCGACCACGACGGTGGCGCCGACCGACCAAGCGGCCAGCGCCCAGTAGAACGCCCGCCAGTGGGCCGGTAGGTCGAGGCCGACCGTGGTCGCCGGCGCGCCGTCGAGGTCGTCCTGGAGCAGGTTTCCCGCCTTGGACACCCAGTTGGCGAGGACCTTGGCGGACAGCTCGATGCGCTCGCCGTGGGTCGGTCCGGGGGCGTCGTCGTAGCAGGTGAGCCGCGGACGACCCGGATCGGAGGTCAGCATGCTGGCGAGCACCTCGGCGGGGGTCGGCACCCGGCGACCCTAGCGGGCGGCGCGCCGAGTGGCGTCGCGAGCCCGCGACCCCTCCGGGCTACGCTCCGAACCATGCTGGGCCGTGTCGTAGGGACGTCGGAAGCACCAGGTTCGCGTGAGGCGCAGTCGGCCTTCCTCCGGGTCGCCCTGGTCGGGCCGACCCACGAGGGCGCCGGCCGGATGGCGCCGCACACGGTCGCCCTGGCGCACCAGCTGAGCCGGGCGGGGCACGACGTCACGCTGGTGTCGTGGTCGCCCGCTCAGCGGGTCGCCGTCGCCGGGGAGCCGTTCCCCCGCACCGTCCGCTCGCTCGCGTGGAACCGGCCGGACACGTGGCTGCGCACCGGTCGGCGCCTGCGCGGGTACGACGCGGTGGTCATCGTCCACACCGGCGCCGCGATGATCCCGCTGCACCTCGCCCTGCTCCAGGGCGCCGGCGTCCGTCGCCCCCAGCCGGGCGTCGTCGACGGCGCACCGCGTGGCGTGGTGCTCTGCGACAGCCTGCTCACGACCCGCCCGGGCACCGCCGGCCGGAACCTGCTCGCCACCTTCCTCGGCCGCGTCGACGGGGTTCTCCTCCATCACCGCGAGGAGGCGCCCCTCGCCACCCGGCTCGGTGCCGCTCGGGTGTATGCGGCGGAGCAGCCGGACCTGGCGTCGGCTCTCGGGCTGCGTCGCATACCGGTGCTCCTGGCTCCTGAGGGCGAGGCCAGCCCGGCTCCCGACCTGAGCGCGCCCTGGGCGACCTACGTCGGCGCGATCGAGGCGCTCGCCGGTACCGACGTGGCCGCGCTCGACGCGCCCGAACCTGCCCCGGCCGAGTCGGCGAACCTCGCGACGCGCCTGGCCTCCCGAGCCTGGGTGACCGCGCGCCGGATGGTCGCCACGCGCGCCCCCCGCGTGGAGCTGTCGCGCGGCGACCTGCCCGTCTGGCTACGGCCGACCGACGTCCTCGAGGACGGCTGGCAGGCCGACGAGGCCAAGGCGGCGGCCAGGGCCCTCGGGCTGCCGAACGCCCGCGACGGCATCGCGGCGTGGGCCGCGCTCGGCGCTCTCGCGGCCGTGGTGCGGGTGGCCGACTGGGCGCCCGGTGCGGGCGAGGAGGGCCGGCGGGCGGCGCTGGTCGTCGACGAGTCCGGGTCGGCGTCCCCGCTCGGACGGTGGGCGCGCGCCTGTGGCTTCGCCCCCGTCGACCTCGGGCTGACGGTGCTCGGAGGTGGGTACGACCTGCTCGACGTCGACATGGGGTCGATCGACGTCGTGGCTCGAGTTCACCCCGGCGGCTGCGACGCCACGGACATCGACGAGGCCCTGAGCCAGGCGGCCTGGGCGCTGCGGCCCGGCGGGCTGTTCGTGGTCACCCTCCCCCTGGGTCGAGCGGGGGACGGGGACGCCCTCGGCCCGGCCGACGTCCGGGCGGTGGTGGCGCGGGCGCACGAGCAGGGCTACGTCCTCGTCGGCGACCTCGACGGCGACGTGGGCTGGCGGATGCGGGCGGCCGGGGTCGCCGCCGACGCCACGCCGGGACGCATCCCCGGTGCGGCCTACGGGCTGGTGCGGCTCACGCTGCGCCGCCGGTGAACCGGCCGGACCCGAGGATGCTCAGCGGGTGAGGCGTGCACGGACGATCATGGTCGTCCGCATCGTCGTCGCCGTGGCGGTCGTGGTGGCGCTGGTGTGGGGCGTCGCGCGCAACTGGACCCAGATCAGCCAGGACCTGCAGCGGGTCAGCCTCGGTGCCCTGTTGCTGTCGTTCGTCCCGGCTGCGGTCGGGACGTGGCTGACGATGCTGGGCTGGCGCGTCGTGCTGGCCGACCTCGGCTCGCCGCTCCATCTCGCGCCGGCCTCGGGGGTCTGGTTCGTGGGGCAGCTGGGCAAGTACCTGCCGGGGTCGGTGTGGACCGTCCTGGTGCAGGCCGACATGGCCTCGCACCTCCACGTGCCTCGCCGCCGGACGGGCGTTGCGAGCCTCGTCACCATCGGGCTCTCGGTGCTGACCGGCCTCATCGTCGGGTCGCCGTCGATCCCGTTGCTGCTCCAGCAGCCCGACAGCAGGGCGATCGCCTGGGTCGCGCTCGGCATACCCCTGCTCGCCGTGCTCTGCTGGCCGCCGATCCTCGACCGGATCATCGGCCGCGGCCTGCGGGTGATGCGCCAGGAGCCGTTGGAGAAGAAGCTGTCCGGCCGCGCGATCCTCATCTCGGTCGTCGTGTTCTGCGTGGCCTGGCTCTGCTTCGGGGCACACATCCTCGTGCTGGCGAACGCCGTCGGCGCGGAGCCGAGCGGCACCCTCACCGTGGCGGCCCTGACCGGCTTCGCCCTGTCCGGCGCGCTGTCGATGGTGACGATCATCCTGCCCGCCGGGTTGGGGGCCCGGGAGGGGCTGCTGACGCTGGTTCTCGCGTCGGCCATGCCGGTGTCGGCGGGGACGGCGGTCGCGCTGGTCTCCCGGTTCGTCGTCACCCTGGTCGACGTGCTCGCCGCCGCGGGGGGCTGGGCGTATGCGCGTCGGCACCACCTGGTCACCTCGCGCGAGGAGCGCGAGCACCCGACCGACGAGCCGGCCGCCGGCGAGACCGTGCCCGGTGAGACGGTGCCCGGCGAGCCGTAGGGCTCTGGGTCAGGCGCCCAGTGGCTCCGGGGCGTCGGTCTTCGGGAACTGCGTCACGAAGTTCTTGACCGCCTCACCGGACAGGTCGCCGCAGAGCTGGCGGTGGCCGGCCTGCGTCGTGACCTTGCCGGTCGAGTCGGTGGTGGCGGACCAGTGGCTCAGGGCGAACTTCTTCCCGCTCGGGAACTGGCCGTAGGCCTCGTTCCACGGTGCCACGATGAACTTGGCCTGGGACGGGGCGAGCTTGTTGCCGAGGCTGGCCAGCTCCTGGAGCTGTGCCGAGCGAGCCGACTCCTCGCTCGGCAGGTACCAGAGCACCGTGTAGCCGTGCTCGAGGTTGTGCACCAGCGTCTCGACGCGCGGGGTGTCGGCGCTCGAGTAGAACTGGCGACCGTCCAGCACGGGTTGCACGAAGTGCGAGCCGCTGGTCGGCGGGACCGTCGCGTAGTCCACCTTCGTCACGTCGGTGCGGTTGGTCCCGGGGCCGACGTGGTCGGAGTTGCCGCTCGCGGCGTCGGTGGTCACCGCGTCGCACGACGCGGAGGCCGCCGGGGTCCCGAGGCCGACGATGAGGTTCTCCGGCTGGTTCTTGCGAGCGTCGAGGATGCCGTAGGTGATGACACCGCCGAGCAGGAGGACCAGGACCGCGCAGGCGGCGATGATCATCAGGACGGTGCGCCGCTCCCGGCTCTTCTGCGCCTTCTGGACCTGAGCGATCCGCGCCTTGCGCGCCGACTGGTCGGTCCGCTGCGGGCGGCCGGACGACGTCTGGGCGGCAGAGTCCTTCGAGGGCGGGCTGGTCGGGGGTTTCCTGGCCACGGTGTCCTTCGGGGCGGAGCGCTGGCGGCCGGAACGGCGCGGCGCCAGAGACTACGGACGGGGAGGGGTCGGTCGGTCGGCGGGGTGGCACGCACCCGCAACGAGCCGACAACGAGCCGGGTCAAGTGTACGTTCCAGGCCGTCGTGCTCCCACCGATACCCGGGGCGGCGGCCGAGCGTCGGCGGCGTGGGCGACACTGTGGCGGTGACGACGGAGCCGGTTGCGCCGACCGCGGCGGGGGTCGTCGACTGGCCGCAACAGGGGCGTCTCTGGCGTTCCGAACGCCCCATCACGGTGTCCGTGATCCTGTCCACGCTGCGTCACGGGGGCGGGGATCCCACGTTCCTGCGCGGGCGCGGCGGTTCGGTGGTGCGCGGACTGCGCACCCCGGAGGGGCTGGCGACGCTGGAGCTCCAGACCCGGCCGGCCGACGCCGAGGTGGTGGCTCGCGCCTGGGGGCCCGGTGCGGACTGGGCGCTCGACGGCATACCGGAGCTGTTGGGGGAGCACGACGACGCGTCCGGGTTCGTCGCGCATCACGACCTCGTCGCGCAGGCCGCGCGCCGCTTCGCCGGATGGCGGGTCCCGCGGTCGCGGCTGGTCGTCGAGTCGCTCGCGCCGGTGGTCATCGAGCAGAAGGTGACCGGCAAGGAGGCGTTCGCGGGTTTCCGGCAGCTGGTCCGTCGGTTCGGGGAGCCGGCTCCCGGCCCGTATGCATCGGTCGGGTTGCTCGTCCAGCCCTCGCCGGCCGGCTGGGCAGCGATCCCGTCGTGGCAGTTCCTCAAGGCGTCGGTCGACCCGGGACGGTCGCGGACCCTGGTCGGGGCGGTCCGGGCGGCGGGGCGGCTGGAGCAGACGGTGGACATGGCGCCGACGGCGGCCCGAGCGCGGATGCAGGCGCTACCCGGGATCGGTGGCTGGACGTCGGCCGAGGTGGCCCAGCGCGCGCTCGGGGACGCCGACGCAGTGAGCTTCGGTGACTACCACGTGGCGAAGGACATCACCTGGGCGCTGCTGGGGGAGTCGCACGGTGACGACGTCCTCGCCGAGCTGCTCGAGCCCTACGCGGGCCACCGCTACCGGGTGCAGCGGCTGCTCGAGCTGAGCGGCTACCGGCGGCCCCGCCGCGGCCCGCGGATGGCCCCGCGGACCCACCTCCCGCGCTGACTCCGCTGACTGGCCAACGCCTTGCGTACCCATCGGGAGCCGGTGCCCACCGTTCGGGTACGACGTATCAAACGTTCGGACAACTCTGACGATGGATCGAGCGGAGCATCCGTCGACTTCCTACCCTGCGAGGGGTGACGGTTGAACAACATCGCGGGTCGCTTGGATTGGACGGCGACCCGGTCGTCATCCACGAGCCGACCCCGCTAGAGGGACGGGTGCGACCGATCAGCCCGACGGTGGATGCGCTCAAAAAAGCCGGCCCAGATGGCTACCGGCTTGGCCGCAGACCCGCTCTCGACGGAGTGCGTGGACTTGCGGTGATCGCGGTGGAACGCCTTGCTGCTCGGATGTGCGCTCGCTCTCCTGATCCAGCGCATTCACGTGGCCGGCTGGGTCGCGGCGACTGGCGGCTCCATCCTCCTGGCCAGCGCGCTCGTCCCGTCGACTCCCACCACGTGGACGATGCTCCCAGCAGCGCTCTCGGCATGTGGGGTCGTGGGCTGGGCTGCTCAGACCAACTCGACGCACTTGTCGTGGCGTCCCTTGGCGCTCACCGGTGTGGTGTCCTATGGCATCTACATCTGGCACTACCCCGTCACCGAGGCGTTGCACAGCTCCGGGTTTTCCTGGTGGGTCACGCTCGGCGGCGCGCTGGCGGCATGCGCCATCGCCGTATTGTCGTGGAGAACCATCGAACAGCCTGCCGCGCAATGGGCTCGGCTCCGCCTAGGCTCAGGCGCGAGCAAGCACCGGCCATCCGGACCGGATGGCCACCCGGGTTAGCTGCGCCCGAGGCGCACGTCCGCTAACGCAGCCGGACCCGAACCGTCACCGCGTCGGCAGCACGCCCGGACGCCGCGTCGACCGACGTCGCGAACCCCTCGCCCCACAACGCCACCCGGATCCGGGCGGCCAGCATCCCCCGGTCGACCGGGTCGCCGCCGGTCACCAGGACCGCATCCGTCCCGACATCGACCCCGACCCCGTCGTCGAGCGACTCGTCCGACAGGGCCACGGCGACGGCGCGCCCGACGCGGAGCAGCGGCTCCTCGGCGGCCAGGCCCGCGATCCCGACCCGCTCCGCCAGCGCGGACCCCGGCACTACCCCGAGCGCCGACCGGACCGCCTCCGCCTGGCCCGTGGCGAACCAGTCCTCAGGACCGGTCCGCACCAAGGACCGCCCGCCGTCGCGCTCGACCGAACCGGTCACGAACTCCCCGACGCCCCGCACCACGGCCACCGGGACCGCGTCCGCCTTGCCCTTGACGAGGTCCGCCGCGGACGCCACCTCATCGGCGACCGCCCGAGCGGTCACGACGAGCCCTCGCCCGTCGGCGTCGACGCCGCCCCGAAGGTCGTCGACGACCCGCAGGCCGGCCGCACCGAGCGCGAAGTCCACCTGACCGAACCGCCACGGGCGGCCGCTGGTGTCGCTCAGCACCACCCCGAGCCGCTGCACCCCGAAGGCCGCCTGCAAGGCGGAGAGGAGCACGGCGCATACCTCGTCCGGGTCGTCCGGTAGCAGCAGGACCCCGTCGAGACCGCCGGTGTTCGACGCGTCGACCCCGGCGGCCGCCATCACGGGTCCGGCCGTGGCCTCGACCACGCGGGTGACCCGGCCGTCCTCCATCGTGCGCTCGGCGACGACGCGAACCGTCCCCGCCGCCACCGCCGCATCTCGGTCGGAGCCCACGAGCCCGAGGGCCTTCGAGGCGACCTTGCTGGAGACGACGAACACGTCGCCCTCGGTGACCGTCAGTCCGCCCGAACGAGCTCCCGACACGACCAGCGCAGCGAGGTCGTCCCCCGGGCGCACCTCGGGCATACCGGTGACCGGGACGACCCAGACGCCCTCAGGCACGGACTCCGGCCAGGCGCATACCCAGGTCGACGGCGGCACCGGCGATGTCCGCGGCCGCCTCCACGCTCGACATCAGGAGCGGCCGGGCCTCCACCGCGAGCCGGCCGGCCGTGACGACACCGGCGTCCTCCTCGGCGACCAGCCAACCGTCGAGGAAGTCTTCGTAGAGCCCCGCCACGGCCTGCGTGGTCGACGCCACGCCGATCGCCTCGAGGCACGCATCGGCGTGTCCGCGGACCGGGCGCCCCGAGATCAGTGGCGACACCCCGACCACCGGCGCTCGCGAGCCACGCAACGCGTCGCGGACACCGGGGACGCCCAGGATGATGCCGATCGAGACCACCGGGTTGCTCGGTGGCAGGACGACGAGGTCGGCCGTCCGGATCGCCTCGAGCACACCTGGCGCGGCAACGGCCCCGTCCATGCCGGCCACGACGAACCGGCGAGCGGGTACCGCCGCCCGCAGCCGGACCCACCATTCCTGGAAGTGGACCGCGCGCTCGCCGTCCCCGTCATCCAGCACGACGTGGGTCTCGACGGGGGTGTCGGTCATCGGGAGCAGGGTCACGCCGCGCGCCGGCAGCCCCCAGCGGTCGGCCAGACGCGCGGTCACCTGCGACAGGGTGAGGCCCTGGCCGAGCCAGAGGGAACGAGCCACGTGCGTACCGAAGTCCTGGTCGCCGAGCCCGAACCACTGCGGGGTCACCCCGTAGGCGGCGAGCTCGCCCTGGACGTGGTGCGTCTCGTCGGCGCGGCCCCAGCCCTGGGCCTCGTTGACCCCGCCGCCCAGCGTGTAGAGCACCGTGTCGAGGTCGGGACAGACGCGCAGCCCGAAGAGCGTGATGTCGTCACCGGTGTTGCCGATGACCGTCACGTCGGAGCCCTGGAGCTCGGGGGTGCGCTCGAGATGGGCGAGCAGGCCACGCAGGAACCGCGCGCCCCCGACCCCGCCGGCGAGGGCGGTGATGTGCATGCCCGAGAGTCTGTCAGGGCGGCCCCACCGCCGGTCACCGGGTCCGCACAGGACCAATCCGGGGGAATTCGGGTAAATATCAGAATCCGGCTTGACTTATGACCAATGACACGCGTGTAATTTCATCACTGTCCTTCGTCACGGTCGACCCGCACCACCGCCTTCACCAGGGGATCCGCGGCCAGCGCCCGAGAGCGGGGGATGAGCAACATCGTGTACGGGCAAGGGTCGAGGAGGGCGCCATGCACGAGGTGCAGTTGGTCATGTTGAACACCGTCGAGATCGAGGACGAGACGGAGCTGTCCTGGCAGGAGCGCTCGCTCTGCGCCCAGACGGACCCGGAGGCGTTCTTCCCGGAGAAGGGGGGCTCGACCCGGGAGGCGAAGAAGGTCTGCATCGGCTGCGAGGTGCGGGCCGAGTGCCTGGAGTATGCGTTGCAGCACGACGAGCGCTTCGGCATCTGGGGCGGGCTGTCCGAGCGGGAGCGTCGCAAGCTGAAGAAACGCGCTGTCTAGCGCGTGCCCCCGACGTACCCCGCCTCGTGACGACGACGCTCGCGCCGCCCCACGCTGTGCACCCGGAGACTCCTGACGCCACCGCGTCCGCGCACCGCGCGGCCGCGGCGCCACGAGTGACGGCGGTTCTCCTCGTCCGGGGCGACTCCCTCGGGCGGCCGACGAGCGGAGATGACGCCGACTCCGGTACGCCTGCCGGCGCCGCGACCCGGGTCGGCCGGCTCCCGGAGGTCCTCGACGCCGTCGCCGCCCAGACCCGTCCCCCGGAGCGGCTGGTCGTCGTGGTCGCCGACGAGCCGGTCGACGGTACCCCGCTGCTCGCGACCGTCACGGCGCTGGTGGAGGCGCACGACGGGCTGGTCACGATGGTTCCCGAGCTGGTCGTCATCGGCTCGCCGGCGCCGGTCGAGCTGGGCGTGGCCGTCGATGCCGCGCTCGCCGAGGTGGACCGCCGGAACGCACCGGGGGAGTCCGTTCCGGACGCGTCCGCGGCCACGGTCGCTCCGATCGAGTCCGCCGAGCCCGAACGAGCTGAGCCCGCACCTGACCAAGCCGAGCCCGATCCGGTTGAGCCCGAAGCCGGTGAGTCCGAGACCGGTGAGCCCAAAGCCACTGACTCCGACGCCGCTGAGTCCGACCGCGTTGAGTCCGCCGCCGAGCCTGAGGCCGCCGAACCGGAGCCCGAAGCCGCGGAGGCCACCGCCGACCAGGGCGAGCCGGAGGCGGACCCAGCACCGCCGCCTACCGAGTCTCCCGAACCCGCCGAGCAGCCGGCCGCACTGAGTCGGTCGGTGGTCCGGACCGGGCCCGAGTGGGTCTGGGTCCTCGAGGACACCGTCGCGCCCCAGCCGACGGCGCTGGCGCGGCTGGTCGAGGCGGTCCGCCGGTCGCCCAGCGTGGGCATCGCCGGGCCCAAGGTGGTGCGCTGGGAGAACCCGCGGCTGCTCGTCGAGCTCGGTCGCCAGGTCACCCGGGCCGGTCGCCGCGTCGACGCGCCGGCGTTCGGGGACGCCGACCAGGGCCAGTACGACACGCGCACCGACGTCCTCGCCGTCGGCACGGCGGGGATGTTCGTGCGCCGGCAGGTCTACGCCGAGCTCGACGGGTTCGAGCCGACGTTCGCCGCGGCGGGCGCCGATCTCGACCTGGGCTGGCGCGCGCAGCTCTCGGGTCACCGGGTCGTCGTCGTCCCGAGTGCGGTCGTCCGGCGGACCCGGTCCGCGGCCGAGCGCCGGGCCGGCCCGCTGGCGACCCGGCTGGCCGAACGTCGCGGCGCCCGGCGCGTCGCCCTGACCCGATGCTCACCGTTTGCGGTACCCGTCCTCGCCCTGTGGCTCCTCGTCGGCGGAGTGCTCTCGGCGCTGGGGCTGCTGCTGCTCAAGCGGCCGCAGCACGCCTGGGCCGAGCTCTCCGACATCGGCGCGCTCGGCCACCCGTTCGCGAGCACCGCGGCGCGCTGGCGGTTCCGGCGTGCCACGACGGTCCGGCGCCGTCACCTGACCGGGCTGTTCATCGGCTCCGGTGCGGCGCTCGGGGCCACGTGGGACCGGGTGCAGGACGCCGTCACGCCGGACCGCACCGGCACCGAGCAGGCCCCGGCCGGCGACGTCGCGTCGGCGGAACCCGGTCCGGTCGCGGAGGAGGCGGAGTCCCTCACCGGGCTGCCACCCTCGCTCCCGCAGCGGATCGCGACGCATCCCGGGTTCCTGGCGGTCCTCGTCTGCGCCGCCCTGTCGGCGGTCACCTTCCGGACGGCGCTCACCCAGGGCGTGCTCGACGCGCGCGGGCCAGGTCTGGCCGGCGGCGAGCTCTACGGCGTGGCGACCAACGCCGACGGTCTCTGGCACCTCTACCGCGACTCCTGGCACGGGGCCGGGTTCGGCAACGCGCTCGACGTCTCCCCGTCGATGGGCGTCCTCGCCGCGCTGACGTGGCTCGTCCAGTGGGTGCCCTACGTCTCCGACGGACGGACCCCCGCCGGCGTGACGATGTCGTGGCTGATTCTCGCCGCGATGCCGCTGTCGGCGCTGACCGCCTACCTGGCCGCTCGCGTCGCCACTCGCGCCCGGTGGGGTCGCGGGCTCGTCGCCCTCGCCTGGGGGACCAGCGGCGTGCTCACCGCGGCGCTCACGCAGGGCCGCGTGTCGGTCGTCATCGCCCACATCCTGCTGCCGCTCGTCGTCGCCGGGTTCGCGTCGGCGCTGAAGCGCGACGGGACGTGGACGGCGACGTTCGCCGCCGCACTGGCGGCCGGTGTCATGGGCGCGTTCGTGCCGGTGCTGCTCGCGGTCGGCGTCGTCGCCGCGCTCGTCGCGGTCGTCCTCGCGCCCGGGGTGGCCCGCCGGCTGAGGGCCTTGGTGCTCGCGGTCGTCCCGGTCGCGCTGCTCGGTCCGTGGGTGCTGCAGTTCGTCGACGAACCGCGGCTGCTCCTGGCCGGTGCCGGCCTGCTCGATGTCGGTCCGGACTCGCCGCCGGCGTGGCAGCTGGCCCTGGCTCAGCCCGACGGTGGTGAGGTGCTGGTCGGACTCCTCTTCGTTCCCGTCCTCGTGGTGGCGGTCGTGGCCCTCGCTCGACGCAGCGGGGGCCGGCCGCGCAGTGTCGCGCTCACGGCCCTGACGGTGACTGCCCTGGTCGGCCTGGCGCTGGCATACCTGTTCGAGCGGGTCGAGGTGGGGCAGGCCATCGGCGACGACGGCCAGCCGACCCTCGCCACGCTCTGGGCGGGGGTCGGCCTCGAGCTCTACGTCGTCGCCGTGCTGGGCATCCTGCTGGTCGGCTGGCACGGGCTGGCCCACATGCTGGGCGAGCGCCGATTCGGCTGGCGCCGGTTCGTGGCGGGCGGGGTGGCGGCCGTCCTGGCCGGCGGGCTCGCGGTCGCGGCGGCTCTCACCGCGTGGGCCGGAGCGGGCGCGCTGCAGCTCGGCTCCGAGACCTATCCGGCGGTGGCTGTCGAGCAGGCCAACGGGCCCGACGCCAACCGCCTCGTCGTCCTGACGCCGAGTGCGGACCGGCTGGACTTCGCCGTCGTCGGCAACGAGCCGGGCGAGCTGATGCGCGACGTCGAGCGCCCCGACAACGTCACCGACCCCGGACTCGCGCCTCTGCTCGGGACCATCGCCTCGGGTGGGGTCATCCCGGGTGGTGTCGGTGATGCGCTCGCCGACCTCGGCGTCGGGTTCGTCTCCGTCCGGGCGACCGCCGACGACCCGCTGGCCCGCACCCTCGACTCCGCTGCCGGCCTCACCCGACTGGGTTCCACCACCGACCAGACCTTGTGGCGCGTGGTCGCACGACCGTCGGCGGCCGCCCCGGACGTTCCGGTCGCCCCCTCCCGCGTACGCCTCGACAACGCCGAGGGCCGGCCCCTGCAGGTCGTCCCGGTCGACGGTCCGCACGGGGCGGTCTCGCAGGACCTGTCGGTCGCCGGTTCGGGGCGTCAGGTGGTCTTCGCCGAGGCCCCGGAGTGGGCCCAGCACGCGGTGGTGACCTTCGACGGGCAGACCCTCGCGGCCGTGTCCTCGACCGGCACGCCGACCTACCTGCTGCCCTCGGCCGCTGGCCGGCTCGAGGCCGACCTGCCCCCGTCGCACCAGCGCTGGTTCCTCGCCCAGCTCGCCCTGCTGGCCGCCATGGTGTTCCTCGCCATCCCGTTCGGCTCCCGACGCTCCCGGAGGCTCGTGTGAGCCCGGCGATCTGGGGTCTCGTCCGCGCCGGAGCGGCGGTCGTCGCCGGCGTCGGTCTCACGTATGCGGCGATGCAGGTGCCCTGGACCACCAGCCTGGCCCCCGAGGTCCCGACCTCGGCTGCGGCCACGGCCAGCGTTGCTCCGGTGGCGTCCGCCGTCCTGTCCTGCCCCGGTCCCGAGAGCGAGGGGCTCACCGGCGTCCCGGCGGTCGCAGGGACGACCACGGCCTTCGCGGCCAGCCCTCCAGCCCAAGTGCTTCAGGGGGTCGAGGTCGCCGGTAGCTCCGGCACGCTCACCGTGACCGCCAACCCGGCCGGCGCCCCGGTCGGCACCACCGATGTCCGCGGCACCATCGTCCAGGGCGCGCTCACCGGTGCCTCGGTGGGACAGGTCGTCGGCAGCGGGGCGCTCGCCGGCGGCCTGGCGGCCCTCCAGAGCACGGTCATCGCCGATGGCGACGACCGGGCCGCCGTCGCGACGGCGTGCCAGGCACCACGTGCTGAGCTGTGGCTCGTCGCCGGCGGCGGCGGCAGCACGCGGCGCGAGCGGGTCGTCCTCACCAACCCCGGCGCCAACACGGTGACCGCCGACGTGACGGTCCTCGGGTCGTCGGGCACGCTGCCCTCGGCCAACGGCCGCAACGTCGCCGTGCCCCCGCGCGGCCGCACCAGCCTGCTCGTCGACGCCCTGGTCGGTCCCGAGGCCACGCCCGTGGTCCACGTCGTCGCCTCCGGCGGCGTCCTGACCGGGATCGTCGAGGACAGCTGGGTCGACGGCGCCACCGGACGCGGCGCCGACGACGCGGCACCGGCTGCGGACCCCTCCAACGAGCAGGTGGTCCCGGCGGTCTACCTCGACGGTCCGGCCCGGCTGCGGGTCGCCGTTCCCGGCACGGAGGAGACCGTCGTCCAGGCCCGAGCGCTGACCAAGGACGGCCCGGTCGCCCTGTCCGACGACGGCGTGGTCCGAGTCCCGGGCGGTGCGGTCCGCGAGGTCGACCTCAGCGCCGTGCCGGCCGGCGCCTACGCGATCCAGGTGCGCGCCGACCACCCCGTCGTCGCCGGGGTGATGGCCGAGCGCCGACCCAAGGCCACCGGCCAGTCCGACTTCGGCTGGACGACGTCCACCGACCCGGTACCTGTGGTCGCCGGCGCCCCCCTTCCCGCCGGCGCGACCGCCTCGGCGATGCTCGTGGCGACCGGCGGCACCGCGACCGCCACCATCTACGTCGTCGCCGAGTCCGGCGCGGTCGACGTCCGCCCGTTCTCCCTCGCCGCCGACAGCATCGCGTCGGTCGACGTCTCCGGGGCTCGACAGGTGTGGGTCCGAACCACCGAAGGCACCGTCCGGGTGGGACTCTCGCTCAGCCTGGCCCCGGCCGGCGCCGACCCGTTGTTCGCGCTCGTCCCCGTCCCGCCGGCCCAGGTGTCGGTGAACCAGGTTCCGGTACACCAGATCCCCGGCTGATCGATCCGGCATCCGTTCCGGGAATTGCTTTGGCACCATGGACGCCATGAGTGCGCAGATCGCGGCGCGACTACCCGACGAGGTCGTCGCGTTCCTCGATCGCACCGTGGCGACGGGAAGGGCTCCGAGTCGGGCAGAGCTGGTGACCTCTGCCCTCGAGCGGGAGACGCGTCGTCAGCTCACCGAGCATGACGCGGAGATCCTGGGCAAGGAAGGTGCCGCCGACGATCTCGACGACGTCGTGAGCTGGGCGGGAACGCATACGTCACCCGTGGACTGAGGCGTGCGCCAAGAAGCCAGCTCGCTCACGCCCTCGTGCTGGCCTACGACCTCGACATCGCGATCATGGGTTGAGCCTGTTCAGTCGTCTGGGTCGTCGTCCGCGTAATGCGGGTCCAGCTGCTCCGGCGTCACCCCGAGGAGAGCCGCGACCTGCTCCGTGACGACGTCGGAGATGAGCAGCGCGAGCTCGCGCTGACCCTGGGTCCGCGTCTCCACCGGGCGCCGGTAGATGACGATCCGCGCCGGTTCGCGGCCTTCGGCACCGAACAGCCGGCCCAACGGCACTTCGGAGTGCTCCCAGGGGGCCGGGTCCGAGGGCGGTACGTCCTCCACGCCGAACTCGACGGGCGGAAAGGGGTTTCCCCACGTCTCCTCGAGCCGGGTGGCGGCGTCGATGACCAGGTCGTCGAACTTCTCGGCGCGGCTCGCCATCGCGGGCACAGCCGGCCAGGCCAGTGGTCCTCGCGGACCGCGTCCGCGGCGGTCGCGGCGCCGGCTTCGGCGCTTCGCCGACCGGTACCCCTCGAGGTCGCTCCACACCACGTCTCCATGCTAGTCAGCGGCCCGTCGGCAGGACGGCGCGCCGCCGTCGTGGCGACCGGTCACCGCCATAGAGTCCGGGCGTGGGGATGTCGCGACAGTGCTCGAAGACCGGGTGTTCCGGCCCGGCCGTCGCGACCCTCACCTACGTCTACCGCGAGTCCACGGCGGTCCTCGGTCCGTTGGCCACCTACGCGGAGCCGCACACCTACGACCTCTGCTCCCGGCACGCAGAGGGGCTCACGGCCCCGCGCGGGTGGGAGGTCGTCCGGCTGAACGGCGAGTATGCGACTCCGCCGCCCACCACGGACGACCTCCTCGCGCTCGCCAACGCCGTACGCGAGGCCGGGCGGCCCCGGCCGGCGGTCGCGCCGGAGCGCCCGGACCAGCTGCGGCGTGAAGCGGCTACCGGGGCGGTCGAGGTCGGACGACGCGGGCATCTCCGCGTCCTGCGCGACTCCTGAGCACGCCTGGAAGGTCGTCTAGTCCGTACGGATGGTTTTCGTCATCACCACCTTCCCGGAGGACCAACTCGACCTAGGCTGATCGCAACATCCACTCTCGGGGGTCGAGAAGTCGGAGGGCGCGCCCCGATGGGTCGACGTGCTGTGCTGGGGGCTGCTCGCCGAGCGTCCGCGTTCGGTATCCCGAAGCGGGACCGAGGCGCGGCGGTTGTGGAGTTTGCGCTGGTAGTCCCCATTCTGATCTTCGTGATTTTCGGTCTCGTTGACTTCGGTCGCGCATTCAATACCCAGATCCAGCTGAGTCAAGCAGCGCGTGAGGGAGCACGACTGGTCGCGATGTCGTCGACCTCGAGCCTTTCGACGCGGGTGCAGCAGGCGGCTCCGGGCCTGACGGTGACGACGTCGGTAGCGATCCTGAACGCTTCTGGGTCTGTCATCGCCGGTGCCACGACCTGTGCCGCTTCGGGAGCCGTCAACGTGCGGCTCACCGTGACGACGCCATTCACCTGGGTCACCGGGATCTCCGCCATGTCCCATATGTTCGGTAGCACGACCTTCCCCACACCGACGCAGATGCAAGCGGTCGGAGTCATGCAATGCGTCGGCTGAGGGTCATCTCTCTGGCTCGAGGCCACCGCGACCGAGGAGCGATCGCGATCATCGTGATGTTGGTCGCGGGTATGGGAGTGCTCCTGGGGGCTGCTGCTTTGTCCATCGATGTCGGTGCGACCTACGCACAGCGACGCCACGTTCAGAATGGGGCAGATGCGGTCGCCCTCGCCCTCGCCGGTGCGTGCGCGAAAGGGATGACGAACTGCACCAGCGCCTACGCCGGAAGCACGCAGGCAATGACGGAGCTCGTGTCCGGCAACGGACCGAGGACGGCACTGGGTGATGAGAGCTCCGGGCCAAATCCGGGCCCCGGCTATACCGCCGGCGTATGTTTCAAGAACTTCAAGGCGCCCAGCCCAACGCCCATCTGCAACGGGTCGACGGGCCAGTTCATCGACTGTCCTGGTCTTCCGACGGCGTCAGCCGCGCTTCCCTACGTTGAAGCTCACCTGCAGACCTCCGGCACCAACCACCTGCTCATGCCGTTCTTGGCTCAAACGATGGGGTTCACCGGCGCCAACGTTCAAGCGTGCGCCCGAGCCGCGCTGGGCACTCCCGGTTTCGGCGCCATGACCGGCGTGCTCCCTATCACCATGTCCTACTGCGACTGGAAGGCAGCGGTCGGTGCGGATCCCCTCCTCGTTCCGCCCGTGCCCGGGACATTCCAGAATGCCCCATCTGGTCCCGCACCGGGCTATGGGGGAACGACCGCAAACCCGGTCGGCTGGCCGGCGGGCAGTGCACAGAAGTACGTCATCACCGCCAAGAACGACACGGTTACCTGCCCCACGTGGAATGGTCACACCGCTCCCGGTGGTTTCGCGTGGCTGAGCCAAGCCACGGCGGCCAGCTGCGCGGCCGACATCGTCGACAGCTGGGTGTCCGGCGACCCGGGAAACAACAAGAAATGCGATCCTGCGCCTTACTGGGGGCAGACCACGGGAAAGACGGTTTACGTTCCCATTTTCGACTGCGTTTCCGATGTGAAATATACGACCATCACCAGTTCGAGCAACTGTACGACCAGTGCACACGGAAACGCGGCGACGTACTACCACATCGCGGGATACGCTGCGTTCTATCTCAGTGGATGGAAGTTGAGCGGCAGCGACGATACGGGGTCGAACAACCCCAACAACGGCCCGATCAACTGTCCGGGCGGCGGGAGCGGGCGCTGCCTGTCCGGGTGGTTCACCCACGCCCTCATCGGCAGCCTGCCATTGCAGGACCCGACCGACACCACCCCTGGCTTCGGCCCCACCGAGGTCCTCCCGGCTGGCTAGCCCATTCCCTCGTAACACCTAGGCTCGGAGCCGTGCGGGTTCGACTGGCTGACTTCATCAAGGCCTACGACGTCCGGGGGGTGGTCCCGGAGCAGCTCGACGAAGGCGTCGCCCATGCCATCGGAGCGGCGTTCGCCCAGGTCGTCGTCCGACCGGACGGCGCGAGCGGCGTGGTCGTCGGACACGACATGCGGCCCAGCTCACCGTCGCTGAGCCGGTCCTTCGCCGAAGGTGTGGCCCTGCACGGCATTGACGTGACCCTCATCGGCCTGTGCTCCACCGACGGCCTCTACTACGCCAGCGGCGCCCTTGACCGGCCGGGCGCGATGTTCACCGCGAGCCACAACCCCGCGCAGTACAACGGGATCAAGCTGTGCCGGTCCGGCGCGCGCCCGGTCGGCCAGGACAGCGGACTGACCGAGATCCGCGACCTTGCGCAGTGGAGCATCGACCGACCCGGAGGTGTCCCCGCGCCCGCGGTCGCGGCCGGCACCATCACCGAACGCGACACCTTGGCCGACTATGCGGCGTTCCTGAGGTCGCTCGTCGACCTGAGCCGGAACCGGCGGCTCAAGGTCGTCGTCGACGCGGGCAACGGGATGGGGGGGTACACCGTCCCCGCCGTCCTCGGCTCCGCCGCCGGCCTCGACCCGCTACCCCTCGAGATCGTGCCCCTGTACTTCGAGCTCGACGGCACGTTCCCGAACCACGAGGCCAACCCGTTGGAGCCGGAGAACCTGCGCGACCTGCAGAAGGCCGTCGTCGAGCACGGCGCCGACGTCGGGCTCGCCTTCGACGGCGACGCCGACCGCTGTTTCGTCATCGACGAACGCGGTGAGCCGGTGAGCCCCAGCGCCATCACGGCGCTCGTCGCGACTCGGGAAATCGCCAAGGAGCGGGCGACGGGAACCGCGGCGGCCGACATCCGCATCGTGCACAACGTCATCACCTCCCGCGCCGTGCCCGAGATGATCGCCGAGGCGGGCGCACGGCCGGTCCGCACCCGCGTCGGCCACTCGTTCATCAAGGCCGAGATGGCCACGCGCGAAGGCGGTCTTCGGCGGCGAGCACTCGGCGCACTACTACTTCCGCGACTTCTGGTATGCCGACACCGGCATGCTGGCGGCCCTGCACGTGCTGGCCGCGCTCGGTGAGGCGACCGTCCCGCTGAGCGAGCTGGGTGCCGACTACGAGCGCTACGTCGCCTCCGGGGAGATCAACTCGCGGGTCGACGACGTGCCGGCCGCCACGGCTCGCGTCAGCGACTGGGCGGCCGCCCACGGGCCGGTCGAGGTCGACGAGCTGGACGGCCTGACGGTGACCTACCAGGGCAAGCCGATGTGGTGGTTCAACGTGCGGGCGTCCAACACCGAGCCCCTGCTGCGGCTCAACGTCGAGGCCGCCGACCGTGACACGATGACAGGCGTACGCGACGAGGTGCTCGGGTGCATCCGGGCGACGACGGAGGGTCAGGACTGATGACGGAGACGACGCCGAAGATCGAACCCTGGCTGCGCGAGATCCTGCGCTGCCCGGTATGCCACGGCGAGCTCGCGGACGGTGTCGGTCCCGAGCACCCGGAGCTCCAGTGCACGAACGACTCGTGCGGTCGCGCATACCGGATCGACGACGGGGTCCCCGTCCTGCTCGCCGACGAGGCCCGGTCCACCCGCGACTGACTCCCGGCGAAGGCCCCAGCGGACATGCCGTACATCGACGAGAGCGTCCTCGACGACCAGCAGGCCCTCGACGCGCTGGACTCCCGGCAGACCCTGCGCGCCCTCGCGACGGCGGGGGCCCAGGTCCGGCACGCGGTCGACCTCGCGTCCGAGGCACGGTTCGAGCGCCTGACCGGCGGCGAGCGGCCCCGGTCCGTGCTCGTTGCTGCGCTGGGTGGCTCGGCGGTGATCGCCGACGTCCTCGAGCTGCTGGCCGAACCGCACTCGCCGGTTCCGGTCCAGATCCGGCGGAACCTGCCACTGCCCGGTTGGGTCGGCTCGATGGACCTCGTCGTGGCGGTCTCGCAGTCGGGCCACGCCGAAGGCCCGGTGGCCCTGGCCGCCGAGGCGGGTCGTCGAGGCGCGGCGCTGCTGACCATCGGGGCGGCGGACTCCCCGCTGGCGGACGTTGCCGCGCGGTCGCGAGGGATCCACATCTCCGTCCCCGTGGGGTCGATGTCGTCGCGGACGGCCCTCTGGGCGATGCTCACGCCGGTCCTCCTCGGCGCTCATGCGCTCGGCATGGTCGACGCGGGCCCGGACGTGATGGCCCGGGTCGCGGACCGGCTCGACGAGCAGGCAGGGGTGTTCCGGCCCAGCTCGGAAGCATTCGTCAACCCCGCGAAGACCTTGGCCTGCGAGCTGGCGGAGGGCGTCCCTGTCGTCCTGGGCGACGGTCCACTCACGGGCGTCGCCGCCTGCCGAGCCGCGGCGATGCTGGCCCGGACGGCCCGCATCCCCGCGACCTGGGGGGAGCTGCCCGATGCGGCGTCCCAGGTCGTGTCGTGCTTCGACGGCCCCTACACGGACGCGGGTGCGTCAGCCGGTATGCCGCGTGACGCCGACATCTTCGCCGACCCCTTCCTCGACGGCGCCCCGTCCCCCAAACTGCGGCTGCTGCTGCTGCGCGACGACGGCGCCGAGGTCGTGGACGACTCCACCCGAGCCCTTGCGGACGCCGTGGCCCGAACCGCCCGCGACGCAGGGGTCCGGGTCAGCGAGCACTCCACCGACCCGGGACACCCGCTCGAGCGGCTGGCCGGGCATGTCGCCCTCACCGACTTCGCCGCCGTTTACCTGGCGCTCGGGCTGGGCATGGACCCCGGCCTCTCCCCGCACGTCGCGGACCTCCGCGACTTCACGGGGGAATGACGGTCAGACGGCCAGCCTGAGCTGGCGGGCGTTCGGCAGACCGAGGAGCTCGGCGGCGGGCAGCAGGATCTTCGAACGACGCAGACCGCTCCCGACGACGACGTCACCCGCCGCAAGGACGGCGTCATCGACGAGGATCGACCAGTCGGCGGGCAGGCCGATGGGCGTGATCCCGCCGTACTCCATGCCGGTGAGAGCAACGGCCTCGTCCATCGGCGCGAACGAACACTTCCGAACGTCCAGCTCCTTGCGAATCACGCCGTTGACGTCGGCCCGCATCGTCGCGAGGACCATGACCGCCGCGTAGCGCGCCTCCCCGCCGCGACGACCGGCGACGACGACGCAGTTGGCCGACTTCCCGGGAGCAACGTCGTAGGCCTCACAGAACACCACCGTGTCGGCCAACGCGGAGTCGATGGCGGCGACGGAGGCGGTCGGCACGCGGTCGACCTGAGCGGCAACAGCCGGCGCGACGAGGTTCAGGCTTTGGCGGATTGGCCGCCATTTCAGATTTCCGGCGACTCTCGGCATGCCGGACCATAGCGCACCGATTGGCGAGGTGGCTGGTCTACCGGCGCGACCCAATCACGGTGAGCGAAGCATGACAAACGGCTGTTCCGTTGCGACGACACGCCACCCGAGCTGGCGCTGCAGGCCGTCGGCCAGGGGGCTGTCGATGGGAAGGGCTGCGTACTTAGCTCCGGTCGCAGCCACGGTTTCCTGCCAACCGGGATTCGCGCCCATCGCGTGCACGTAGCTGCCCAGGTAGTCCGGCCCGTAGACCTCCGCGCGGGTATCCATGGTGGGCTCGACGTTCGGGTAGGCGTAGAGAAGCCACCCGCCCAGAGCATCGACATTCCAGACCACGGTGCCCGGCGGCAGGGCCTTCAGGGTCGGATCGAAAGTCGTCGGAACGCCCGCCGGAGAGTGGGCCGTTCCCGGGACCATCACGGCGGCAAGGAGCAAGCTCATCAGCGTCGCCGTGGCAAGAGTGCGGAACTCCCACCTGCGTGGAACGAACCTAGTCGGCAGCCAGTGCTGCAGAACCTCGGCCAGCAACGGCGCTAGCAGGATGGCTCCGACAGCGGTGGTTCGCGCGTACAGGAGAGCGCTCGCCACCCCCGCAAGCCACAGCAGTATCCGCGTCCACCTCACTCGCTGTCGTCCGCGAAACCATGCTCCCGCCACCAGGAGGGCCATGGCCAGCGTGGCTATGGCATCGGGATCCGTTATCGATGTGGGCTTCCACTCGTTGATGAACGGGCTGATCCGCGAGATGGCCAGAGGCGTCAAGAGCAGCTGAGGGCCGACCGGCGTGAGCGTGGCCACCGCGACCAGAGACACGACCAGACCCCCACCCCGGAGCAGGAACCGGCGGCCGACCTTGTTGTCCAACGCCATGCCGACACCGAACAACACGGTTAGCCCGACCGCGTACAGCCACGTGCCGTGGACGCTGGCCCAGAGCCAGGTCAGGGGAACGAGCCACCAGCGGATCCGGCCGTCTCGCTCCGTGCGCAGCCACGCGGCCAACGACACCGCGAGGAGGATGAACCCGAACACCTGCGGCCTCGGGCTCAGGCTGCCTCCGGCCCCGATCCAGCCGGCAACGGTGCCGAGCAGCGCGGCGAGAATCCCGCCCTGTCCCCGGCAGAGCGCGTACAGGGCCACGACGAAACCGAGCAACATGGCGTTGAACAGCCACGCCACACCGGCGAGTCCGGCGACCGCGTTCGCCCCCGCCATCAGAAGCTCCGGCAGCCATTGGTGATAGACGAAGGGCAGCCGGGTGAACTCCGCCAGCCGGTCAGGACCGGCGAACTGCCACGTCGACCAGAGATCCCGGCCGGCGACGATGTGCCACAAGGTGTCCGGGTCGGCGACCGGGCCGGTGCCGAACTTCAGCAGGATGAGTGGCAGGGCGCCGAGGACGACGAGAGGGACCACGAGCACCAAGCGCGGGGTCCGGTCGGGCGCCCCGTCGTCGGTCTGTGTGTCGGCGGCGGGCATGACCAGCTCGCGGTCGCGTTGCTGCTCGGACACCTGCGGAGTGTGCCGGACTTTTCGCCGACGCAGGTCGGAATCGTCCACCAGTGACCGAACGGAGGAGGTGGCCGTGACCTCTGCCTGGAACCGGTCAGCCACTACGCTGCTCGGGTGTCGACTGAGGGCGGAACCAGGGCGATCGTCGCGGCGCTCGCCGCGAACCTCGGCATCGCCGTCACCAAGTTCGTCGCGTTCCTGCTGACGGGGTCCAGCTCGATGCTGGCGGAGTCCGTCCACTCGGTGGCCGACTCGGGCAACCAAGCCCTCCTTCTCCTCGGAGGACGTCGCGCCCGCAAGCAGGCCACGCCGCTGCATCCCTTCGGGTACGGCCGGGAGCGCTACTTCTGGGCGTTCGTGGTCTCGATCGTGCTGTTCTCCGTCGGGGGTCTGTTCGCGCTCTACGAGGCGTACCACAAGTTCCAGCACCCGGAGCCGATCGAAGGACGCTGGTGGTGGGTTCCGCTCGTCGTCCTGGTGGTGTCCATCGGGCTGGAGAGCTACTCGTTCCGCACGGCGATTCACGAGTCGAACCACGTACGGGGACGCAAGTCCTGGAGCGAGTTCATCCGCAGGGCCAAGGCTCCCGAGCTCCCGGTCGTCCTCCTCGAGGACTTCGCGGCGTTGATCGGCCTGGTCTTCGCGCTGTTCGGCGTGGGTCTGACGCTGCTTACTCACAACGGAATCTGGGACGCCGTAGGGACCGCCCTCATCGGGACCCTCCTGGTGGCGGTCGCGATCACCCTGTCGGTCGAGATGAAGTCGCTCCTCCTCGGCGAGGCAGGCAGCCCTGAGAGCGTCCAAGCGATCGAGTCGGCCATCGCCGGTTCGGACGGCGTCGACCGAATCATCCACATGCGCACCCTCCACATCGGTCCGGAGGAGCTTCTGGTTGCCGCAAAGGTTGCGGTGACCACCACGGACACCGCCGATGAGATCGCGGACGCGATCAACCGAGCCGAGCTCGCCGCTCGTCAGGCGGTTCCGACCTTGACCCTCCTGATGTACATCGAGCCGGACCTCGACCGAGGGGACACCGAGCGTCCCGTCTGGGACCGCGGCGCTGCGAACGCCTGACGCAGGGCGGATCTGGTAGCCCGACATCGGTCGAACGGTGGACCCACGAGCATCCGCTCGGGGGAGTTGCCCGGCCGATCGGCGCGATCTACCGTTGGGGCGACTCTGGGGCGTCGATCGGGACAGTCCTGCCCGGAGAGATGAGAGTGAGTGTGTGGTCGAGCAACCAGTCGAGCGTGGTGAGATCCTCGTCAACGACCTGCGTCCCGCCCTCACCGACCAGGCGGATCGACTGGCAAAGGTGTTCGCCGATGTCGTGGCCAGCGGCCGGCTCGTGCACGGGCCGCAGCATCAGTCCTTCGAGGAGGAACTGGCCGCAGTTCTCCGCGTGAATGACGTCGTCGGCGTTGCCAATGGGACGGACGCCCTCGAGCTCGCGTTCCGTGCCGCGGCGCCGACAGGGCGGTCAGTCGTGGTGACGGCCGCCAACGCGGGGGGGTATGCGTCAGTCGCCGCGATGCGTGCGGGACTGCGTGTCAGGTACTGCGATGTCGACGCGAACACCCACTGTCTCGATCCTGACGCTCTTCGGACAGTGATGAGCGATGACGTCGCCGTGGTCGTCGTCACGCATCTCTACGGACGGATGGCGCCCGTGGAGGAGTGCCTGTCGATCGCCGACTCATGGGGCGCCGTTGTCGTCGAGGACTGTGCCCAGGCGATCGGCGCGGAGCTGAACGGGCGAGGGGCGGGCTCATTCGGCGGCGCTGCCGCATTCAGCTTCTATCCCACCAAGAACCTCGGGGCGCTCGGCGACGGCGGCGCGGTCGCCACGAACGACGAGGCTGTCGCCATTCGATTGCGACAGTTGCGTCAGTATGGGTGGACCGGCAAGTACGTCGTCACCGAGGAGGGTGGCCGTAACTCCCGGCTGGACGAGATCCAGGCGGCAGTGCTGCGCATGCGGCTCCCGGACCTCGCGGGGTGGAACGCCCGGCGGCGCGAGATCATCACGGCGTATGAGATCGCCGCGTCCGATCGCCTGCGAGTTCTACCAGCGCGAGGCCCCAGCCATGTGGGCCATCTGGCCGTCGTGGAGGCGGATGACCCGAACGACCTTCGCGGCTACCTCGGCGTTCGCGGGATCGGTACCGCGGTCCACTATCCAGTGCCCGACTACCGACAGCCAGCTCTGGCCCGGATGGTGCCCGAGGGGTCGGCGATCGCTCTGGAGACGACGGAGCGTCTCTGTCGACGGATCGTCACTCTTCCCTGCTTTCCTGAACTGACCGACCACGAAGTGGAGCGGATCTGCGATGCCCTTCGTGCCTACTGATCACCACCTCGTCGGCGTGGCCGGCGAGAAGACCGAGGTTCCGCTCTACTCGGTCGTGATCCCTGTCTACCGAAACGTCGAGACGCTCGACCTGCTCGTCGACCGACTCGAGGCGATCTCCCTCCAGCTTCCGAGCACGATGGAGGCCGTCTTCGTCGTTGACGGCTCACCGGACGAGTCGACGGAGACGCTGCGCAAACGCCTCACCCGGTCGCCGCTGCCGTCTCGGCTGGTTGAGCATTCGCGCAACTTCGGGGCGTTTCTCGCCATCCGGACCGGACTGGCGCACGCCCGCGGCCAGTACGTCGGGGTCATGGCCGCCGACTTGCAGGAGCCTCCTGAGCTGATGATCTCGTTCTTCGACGCGTTGACCCGTGACCATGCGGACGTCGTCGTGGGTCGGCGGGAGGCTCGGAACGACCCGTCGGGATCGGCGCTGATGTCCGGGGTCTACTGGAAGGCGTACCGCAAGCTGGTCATCCCGGACATCCCACCGGGTGGGGTGGATGTCTTCGCCGTTCGGCGTGAGGTCGTCGACCAGCTCGTCAGCATGACGGAGTCGCACTCGAGTCTCATCGGACTGCTCTACTGGGTGGGCTTCCGGAGGCTGGAGATTCCTTACGAACGACTCGAACGGCCGGCCGGCCGCAGCTCGTGGACCTTCCGCAAGAAGGTTCAGTACATGACCGACAGCGTCTTCTCGTTCACGGACATCCCGATCCGGTTCCTGACCGTCGTCGGCGCCGTCGGGGCTGCCCTCACGATCATCGGGGGGCTGGTCGTCGGCACCGCCTGGCTGGCCGGGCGCATCCCTGAGCCGGGGTACACCCCACTGATGCTCACCGTTCTGCTGTCGACCTTCCTGCTCCTGTTCGGGTTGGGGGTCGTCGGTTCCTACGTCTACCGAACGTACGAGAACAGCAAACGCCGTCCCATCGCCGTCGTCGCGGCGCACGAGACCTTCGGGCCGTGACCGTGGTTGCGGGGCCGTCCGTCCACACCGGTGGAATCTGTGAGTCCGAGTCGGTCGGAGATCGCACCCGCATCTGGGCCTTCAGTCACATCCTGCCCGGTGCCGTGATCGGCGAGGACGTCAACGTCTGCGATCACGTCTTCATCGAGAACGACGTCATCGTGGGTGACCGTGTAACCATCAAGTCAGGCGTTCAGCTCTGGGACGGCATCCGCCTCGAGGACGACGTGTTCGTCGGCCCGAACGCGACGTTCACGAACGACCGTTTCCCCCGCAGCAGGCAGTACCCGGACGAGTTCAGTACGACCATCGTTCGGGCGAAGGCGTCGATCGGCGCCGGTGCGGTGATCCTGCCGGGCATCGTCATCGGACGAGAGGCGATGGTCGGAGCGGGCGCTGTGGTCACCCGTGACGTACCCGCGAACGCCATCGTCGTCGGCAACCCCGCGCGCATCGTCGGCTATGTCGACGACAAGGGGAAGGAGGACGTCCATCCCGACCCTCTCGACCCAGCCGTCCAGAGTCACGAGGGGCCTGGATCTGAGAAGGTGCTGACCCAGGCCTCCGACCTGCGCGGCAGCCTGATGGCGCTCGAGTTCGCGGACTCGCTTCCGTTCGTCCCTCAGCGGTTCTTCGTCGTGTACGCGGTGCCATCACCGGACATCCGCGGCCAACACGCTCACCGTGAGTGCGAGCAGTTCCTCATCTGTCTGAACGGCTCGGTGACCTGTCTCGTCGACGACGGAACGTCCCGGCGAACCACCGTGCTGAGCTCCCCGGCGGACGGCCTCTACATGCCGTCCATGACGTGGGGCACCCAGTACAACTACTCGCCGGATGCCGTCCTCGCGGTATTCGCGTCGAAGCCCTACGACCCAGAGGACTACATCCGCGACTACGACGAGTTTCTGCGGCTCGTCCGGGCCGAGGGGTGACTTCGCCCGCCCTGACGAAGACTCAGCCAGGACGGCTGATCGGCGTCCAACGCTGGCTGGCGCTTCCGGTGTCCCCGGTGATGAGTGCGGCGGCCGTGGCATTCGTGGTGCTCGTCTGCTTGCTACAGCCGGCGCAACCCTTCGCCTACGATGCGGGCGACTACTGGCGCGGGGCCGTCGCGCTCGTGGGTGGCGGTGACTTCGAAGCCGCTGGTGCATTGAACATGCGCGGGATATTGACGACGCTCATCTACGCCCCTTCGGCTGTTGCGGTGAGCCTCATCGGGGATGGCTGGACTCTCGCCGCCGTCGCCATCCAGAACGGGTTAGTCCTGGCGCTGATGGGTGTTGGAGTACTGCCCCGACTTTTCGCGCGCCGTTCGTCTAGCGTCACGCAGGGGGCGGTCTGGGCATCGACATTGCTTGTCACGGGGCTGCTCTCACGATTCGCCGTTGTCCCGATGATGGACTTCTGGGCGTGCGCCTTCTGCCTACTCGCCTTTTATGCCTTGCGATCGACTAGGCGGACAGCGTTGCTACTGGCCGGGTTATCAATCGGCTTGGCCGTCGCTCTCCGCCCGATCTACCTGATTGTGCTTCTCGGCCTGATTCCGTTAGTTATCACGCGGGTTCGAGCCCGAGTGTTGTGGATCTTGGCTGGGTGTGCACTCGCGTTCGTCCCGCAGGTAATCTTCAACCTCAGCAAGGGTGTGCTCGCGCTTGCACCCTCCGGTGCCGGAGCTATCACCGACATTCAGGCGAAGACGGCTCCTTTCGTGATTCGCTATGACACGAGTCCACTTTCTTCGACCCCTAGATGGTGGTCGTGCAATGACGTCATGGCGGCCGCGACCTCCAGCGGCCCAAGCCCGCGTTCTACGATCGACATCCTTCTGTCCAATCCGCTGGAAACAGTCGTGCTCATAGTCCAGAAGCAAGCGGGAGCTCTCCAGTGGCCGTGGTCTCTGCCTTTCTATGACAGTACGTGGCTCAACTGGCTCACCGGCGTCGGCACGACGGTCGTGTTGGTTTACGGTCTATGGGCCCTCGTCCTCGCCTGGCGCGAAAGCGGGCGGTCAGCTCGTTACGTGATCGGCGGCGGACTAGTGGTTGTCGCGGCGACGAGCTTGGCAATGGCTGGCTCCACACCAGAGGCGAGGTTCGCCCTGCCTCAGGTCATGGTCGCCATCGCTGCGACCGTATCGCTGGGACGTCGCCCATCGGCGCGTCAAGCAATCATGCTGTCAGTCGCCATCACGCTGTTCGTCGCCATCGGCCAGATGTCCGTGGGCCATCCGACAGAGACGGCGGCTGGCGTGCCGCCCATCTGTACAGGGCCGCCAATCGCCACCACAGCGGAGCCCTAGGGAGATTGCCGGATGCTCGCTCCCGTGAGAGTGTCGTCCGAAGAGTCGACGGTCACATGAGACAGAGTCACGCGAGGCAGATCGGCAGTCGCCGTCATGGGGAGGGACGTCGGCCCATTCACCACGGACACGCGCAGCGAGGTGGCGCCGACCGGCGCTGTGAAGGTGATGGAGAGGTCGCGACTCTGACCAACCGGCACGTCGTAGGTCGTTTGACCTCCGTCCGAGATGTCGACGCTTAGACGGCGTTCGGGCTGCGGCGGCTCTGACACGCCGAACGGAGTGGCGGGGTCCACCGCTTCGGCCGTGACTCGGAACGACAGCGTGACCGGCACGGCGCGATCGGTCATGTTGCCGACCTTGAAGGAGACGCCGTCGACGATGGGGAGGTGCTCCAGGCTTGCGTCCGGATTCGCCGAGTACGCGACGACGCTGAGGGGATGGAGCACTCGCTGTCCGAGGTCGGCGACTGCGTCCGCACCCCGCTGCTCCTGGAGAGAGGTGCGAGCCGATCGCAGGTCGAAGGCATTCAGCCTGCCATCCGAGGACGTCGCAAGTGGTGCTCCCAAAGCGGTGCGGAGGGCTTGACTCGGGGACTTCTCGTGGGGGTACCCGGCCTCGTCCACGACGACGGCGCAGAATCCGGCGGCGGCGACGCGTTCGACGAATTGGGGATCAGAGCTGGGCGGCAGCGCCAGCTGCCAGTCTGCGCGGTCGGTCCCCTTCATCGCGCCGAAGCTCCATCGCAGGCCGTGAGACGAGAGGTACGGCAGAAGGAGGTCGTAGTCCTTGAGGTCATACACCGCGGGCTGCTCTGGGAACGGAACGACCGGAAGCTGGAAGACCATGCATCCAACGGGGAGGTCGCGTTGGAGCGCCCGGTCGAACTCGCTGAGAGTTGTCACCGCCCTCGCCTGATCGTGGTAAGCCGGAGCCGCGTCGGGGTTCGTCTGGTCGGCGACCCCCACCACGAGGACGATGAACGCCACCAGGGGCACGCTGATATGGGGACGGCGGCGCACCAGCCAGTCCACAACCCATCCCACGGCCAACAGACCGAAGAGCGCGATCACCACGTTGAAGCGGGTCCAGGTGCGGATCTGTGGCGTGACGTAGAGAGAGAACATCGCCCCCAGGCCGCCGCGCGTGTAGAAGGCGAGGGCCGTGAGCGTCAGCACGGCGTAGACCGCCAAAGGGTTCTCGAGGCTCAGCCGCGTGCGTCGAAGCAATCGCCTGATGACGAAGACGGCCATCGCGACGAGGCCTGCCACAGAGATCAGGCCGATCGAAGCCGGCTCGAAAGTGGAGTCGGTCAGGCGTTCGTACGTTGCGGTCAAGGTGGCCAGGGGCTCGATGCGGTGATGAAGGGAGGGCATGAACAAATCGATGACCGTGCCACCCAGGGCGTATCCCTCTGCGGGAGACCGGGCGGTGCCGACGTCGCTCGTGCGGACGTCGCTACGGGTGGCTAGATACTGATGTACGAGGCTCAGTACGGTCACGCCGCCAAGGGCTGCCATCAGACCGAGCCCTGCGTAGAGGCGCCTACGGTCATATCCCGCGATCGCCCGGAAGGCAATGGCGCAGGCCAGCAGGATCAGCGTGAACGCCGCGTAGTAGACGCCGCTCAGTGCACTCACCATGACGATGGCCAGGGTTCGCGCCGCGAAGAGTCTGGGCGCCATCGACGTGCCATGACCAGACGCTGGTTGCCCTCTCTGTCGCCAGACGGACGACCCTCGAAGGACTCGGAGTACGAGCCACATCGACAGCGGGAGGCTCCAGTAGGCGGCCAGGAAGAGGTGCGGGTACTGGAAGAAGTGGCCGGGGAGGACGGCGAAGAGGACCGCCACCATCACCGACGACGGAACCGAGAGGGACTCAGTACGGGCGAGCCAGTACATCGTCAGGCTGGCTAGCGGGAATCCGACAAAGAAGTAGAGGGCAACCGTGGTGAACGGTGACTCGGTGGCCAGGCCCAGCAACCAGAGAAGGACGTAGTGGACGTCGTCCGCGGTGGGATACCAACCTCGGTTGAAACCGAACGGCGCTCCCACGTCGAGGTTCTCGGCGTAGATTCCGAAATCGCTGATCGTTCGAACCCATAGGGCTGTGGACGCGTTGTCGCCGTCGAGGCCCAGAGGGATCCCCGGGCGCCAGTCCCAGAGCCTCAACCCCCACGCCATGACCGCGGTAGAGATGCTGGCCGCGAGGACTGGGCCGACCGCTCGGCGCCCCCAACCGCCATGCCGCTCGCCAGCCGCCACCGGAGTGGGGGACTGGCGAGCGGGAGCTCCGCCCTCATCTGGGGTGGTTGCGTTCGCAACGTCCTCCGGAGAACGCATGGGCGAATTATGGGCCGACCTGTGCCGGGGACGCCGTCGCATCGGCCTACGGGCCGGATCCTGCCCGAACGGACGAGGCTCCGCTCCGCCTACGCTGGCGCCATGAGCGACGGCAGCATTCGGCAGCGCATCTCCGACCTGGTCCAGGAGGAGCACACCCTCCGGGACAAGCTGTCCTCCCACGAGATCTCGGCGGCCGACGAGCATGCCCGCCTACGTGACGTGGAGGTCGAGCTGGACCAGTGCTGGGACCTGCTCCGTCAGCGGCAGGCCAAGCAGGAGTTCGGGCAGGACCCCGACACCGCCCAGGTCAGGGACGCGCGGACCGTCGAGGGCTACCAGGGCTGACGAGTTCCGGCCCGGGGGCCCCGCGCGTACACTGGCATACCGCCGGCGTGGGTGATGCCCGCACGATGATTGCGCCCAGATGGGCTACGCCGGGTCCGCACACCCTTCTTGGATAAGGAATCGATCCACCATGTCCTTTGACTACAAGGTTGCCGACCTGGGCCTCGCCGAGGCCGGCCGCCACCAGCTCCGACTCGCCGAGCACGAGATGCCCGGCCTCATGGCCCTGCGCGAGGAGTACGGCGCCGCGCAGCCGCTCAAGGGCGCCCGCATCGCCGGCTCGCTCCACATGACCGTGCAGACGGCAGTCCTCATCGAGACGCTCACCGCTCTCGGTGCCGAGGTCCGCTGGGCCTCCTGCAACATCTACTCCACCCAGGACGAGGCCGCCGCCGCGGTGGTCGTCGGCCCGCACGGGACGCTGGACGACCTGCAGGGCGTCCCGGTCTTCGCCTGGAAGGGCGAGACCCTGCCGGAGTACTGGTGGTGCACCGACCAGATCCTCACCTGGCCCGGCGGCGAGGGTCCCAACATGATCCTCGACGACGGCGGCGACGCGACGATGCTCGTCCACAAGGGCACCGAGTGGGAGGCCGCGGGCCAGGTCCCGTCCACCACCGAGGAGGACTCGGAGGAGTTCGGTGTGTTCAAGGAGCTCGTCCGCGAGACCCTCAAGACCGACCCGACGAAGTGGACGACCGTCTCGAAGGGCATCCGCGGCGTGACCGAGGAGACCACCACCGGCGTCCACCGTCTCTACCAGCTCGCCGAGACCGGGGACCTGCTCTTCCCGGCGATCAACGTCAACGACTCGGTCACCAAGAGCAAGTTCGACAACAAGTACGGCTGCCGTCACTCGCTGATCGACGGGCTGAACCGCGCGACCGACGTCCTCATCGGCGGCAAGGTCGCCGTGGTCATGGGCTTCGGGGACGTCGGCAAGGGCTGCGCCCAGTCGCTCGCCGGCCAGGGCGCTCGCGTCATCGTCACCGAGGTCGACCCCATCTGCGCGCTCCAGGCCGCGATGGAGGGCTTCCAGGTCGCTCGCCTCGACGACGTCGTCGAGACGGCAGACATCTTCATCACCTGCACGGGCTGCTTCGACGTCATCACCGCCGAGCAGATGCAGCGCATGAAGAACAAGGCGATCGTGGCCAACATCGGTCACTTCGACAACGAGATCGACATGGCCGGCCTGGCCAAGGTCTCCGGCGTCACGAAGACGGAGATCAAGCCGCAGGTCCACGAGTGGACCTTTGCCGACGGCCACTCGATCATCGTGCTGTCCGAGGGCCGTCTGATGAACCTCGGCAACGCCACCGGCCACCCGAGCTTCGTCATGAGCAACTCGTTCTCGAACCAGACCATCGCCCAGATCGAGCTGTTCACGAAGCCGGGCGAGTACCAGACCTCGGTCTACACGCTGCCCAAGCACCTCGACGAGAAGGTCGCCCGACTGCACCTCGACGCTCTGGGCGTTCGGCTGACCGAGCTGACCAAGGACCAGGCCGAGTACCTCGGCGTCGACGTCGCCGGGCCCTACAAGCCCGAGCTCTACCGCTACTGAGCGTCCGTCGGTGTGCCGCCCCCTCGGAGGGCGGCACACCGACAGCCATCGTCCGAACGGCCGCGATACCTGCGGATCGGGCCGGGCCCGGCCGAGACGCCAATAGGGTCGGCCAGGTGGGGACGACGCTGCATCCGTCCGGCAGCGACACTGGACGAGAGCCCTCGCGGCGTTCCGCTGTAGCTTCCGGATGGTCGTTGGCGATGATCGCGACGGTCGTCATCGTCGCCATCGCCGTCGGCATCCGCGTCATGGCCACGCGTTCGTGGCCCCTCTGGGACCTGGACGTCTACATCGCGGGTGCGCGCGCGGTGACGGACCACCGGGATCTGTATGCGGTGAGCGCTCACGGGCTGTTGTTCACCTACCCGCCGTTCGCCGCTATCACGTTCGTTCCTCTTGCGGTTCTCGAGGGCGCGGCCGGTTGGTTGCTCACCTTGTTGTCGATCGTCGCGCTCGTCCTTGTCGTCGCGGTGATCGCCCGCGAGCTGCGGTTGAGCAGGTCGGCAACCGCGCTGCTCCTCGTCGCCGCAGTCGTTCTGGAACCGGTCACACGGACGTTGGTACTCGGGCAGATCAACCTGGTCCTCATGGCGGTCGTCGTGGTCGATCTCTTCGTCATGCCACGTCGCGCTCGTGGTCTGCTGATCGGCATTGCCGCGGGCGTCAAGCTCACACCCGCGGTCTTCGTCATCTACTTCCTGGTCAAGCGGGACTACCGCGCGGCTGCTCAGTCACTGGCGGGCTTCGTCGTGACGGTGCTGCTCGGCTGGGTGGTCGCACCCGATGCCTCCGTGACCTACTGGTCGGGGCGCGCCCTCGCGTTGACCAGCTTCGGAGACTTCCAGGTCCAGTCGGCCAACCAGTCGCTCCGCGCGGGGCTCATCCGCGTTCTGGGCCTGCCCGATCCCCCCGTCCTGTTGTGGGCACTGCTGGCGGTCGCCGCCCTCGTCGTCGGTGCGTGGGTCTGTCGGATGCGGGTGGCCGCGGGTGACGACGTCGGTGCCGTGCTCGCCCTGGCGGCGGCCGGCCTGCTCGCGTCTCCCATCTCGTGGACGCACCACTGGGTCTGGGTCGTCATCGGCATCATGTACGCGGCGGGTCACCGAAGGTACGTCGTCGCGTGGCTGCTGGGATTGGTCTTCTACGTCGCCCCCATGTGGTTCCTTCCGGCCGGCGCTCTCGTCGAGCTCCGCTACGACGTCTGGCAGGTCGTGGTGAGCGTGACGTACGTCCTGGTCGGAGCCGTCGGCCTTCTCCTTCTGGCCTCGGGTCGCGGCAAGGTGCGCGGGGTGGGGCATCGTTAGCATCCGGGCCATGATCTCGGAGGCGCGAGTCGAGTCGGCGCCGCGGGGATCCCTCGGACGCTGGAGCGTCGTCGCCGTGGTCGCCGCGATCCTCGTCTGTGCGCGCTTCGCGTCCATCGGGGCCGACACCTACTGGGCCGTCGCCCTGGGTCGGGACATCGTGAGTCGGGGCTCGATCCCCGATGGCATCCCGTTCGCCGCGGCGTCCAGCAGCGGCTGGCCGAACGTGCCGGTGCTCGGTGAGCTGGCCCTCACCGGACTCGCCACCCCCGGTCCGGTGGGCATCGTGGTGGCCCAGCTCGTCACTCGACGTGGCGGCTCTGCTGCTCCTTGCCGTCGGAGCGCGGCGTGCCGGGGCCGGCGACGGAGCCACCGCCATCTCGCTGGCCCTGGTCGTGCTCGGAGCCCTGCCGGCCTACGCCTCCGTGAAGATGCAGCTCTTCTCGTTGGCCCTCTTCCCGCTCCTCCTCTGTCTACTGCGGGCCGACCATCGACGACGCTCGCGACATATCTGGTGGGTCGTCCTGGTCATCGCGGTCTGGGGCAACCTCCACGGCGCGGTGCTGCTCGGCGTCTCCGTCACCGGCGCATACCTGCTGTTCTCGCGACTCCGCCACCGGCCGGTCGAGACGGTCGCCGTCGGGCTGGCGAGCCTCCTGGCCGTCGGCGTGAACCCCGCCGCCTTCGGAACGGTCCGCTACTACGCCGGCGTTCTCGGCAACGAAGCCGCCCGTCGAGGCACTGAGCTGTGGGCTCGACCGAACCCGACCAACCTTTTCGACCTCCTGCTCATCCTCGCTGGGATCGCGCTCGTCGTGCTGGCGCTGTGGTCGCGGCCTCCACTGTGGGAGGTCGTGGCCATCCTGGGTCTGCTCGTCGGCACCATCTCCTCCGCCCGTCACGGCGTATGGCTACTCATGATCTGTGCCGCTCCCGCGGCGGTTCGGCTCACCCGCCGCAAACGCCCCGAACCGGCGCGGTCGTCACGAACCATCCCGGCCGTCGCCGGCGTGGTCGTGCTCCTCGGGTGCACCGCCCTTCTGTGGAGTCGCCTCGACGCGCTCAACCCGGCCGGCAACCCCGACCTCATCGCCTCGGTCAAGGCCGTGGCCCAGGGCCGGGTGGTCCTCGCCGACGAGCCGCTCGTCGAGTCCCTGGCGGCCGAGGGCGTGCGGATCTGGCTCAGCAACCCCATCGACGCCTTCGACCAGACCGACCAGGCCGCCTACCTCGACTTCGTCTCCGGCACGCCCACCGGGAACTCGCAGGCCCTCCTGAACGCTTCAGAGGTGGTCGTCGTCCGCACGGGGGGACCGGCGGACGGCCCGGTGTCGAGGGACCCTCGGTTCGCTCCCGAACGGTCCGTCGCGGGCTGGACCGTGTACTCGCGTGTGCGATGATCCAAAGTGACGATCAGGTCACGAAGGGGAGGGACAACGGGCGTGAAGGGACGCGTACTCGTCGTCGACGACGACCTGGCGCTCGCGGAGATGCTGAGCATCGTCCTGCGCCAGGAGGGCCTCGACGTGTCGCACGTCGCGGACGGCTCGGCTGCCGTCCAGGCGTTCCGCGACTACCGACCCGACCTGGTGCTCCTCGACGTCATGCTGCCCGGGCTCGACGGCATGGAGGTATGCCGCCGCATCCGCGCCGAGTCCGGCGTGCCGATCGTCATGCTCACCGCTCGGACCGACACGGTCGACGTCGTCGTCGGGCTGGAGTCCGGCGCCGACGACTACATCATGAAGCCGTTCAAGCCCCAGGAGCTGATCGCCCGGGTCCGCGCCCGCCTGCGCCGCGGCGACGAGCCCGAGCCGGAGAAGCTGGAGATCGGCGATCTGCAGATCGACGTCGCGGGCCACTCGGTCAAGCGCAGCGGGAGCGCCCTGTCGCTCACCCCGCTGGAGTTCGACCTCCTCGTGGCCCTGGCCCGCAAGCCGTGGCAGGTCTTCACCCGGGAGGTCCTGCTCGAGCAGGTCTGGGGTTACCGCCACGCCGGTGACACCCGCCTCGTCAACGTCCACGTCCAGCGGCTGCGCAGCAAGGTCGAGAAGGACCCTGAGCACCCCGAGATCGTCGTGACGGTCCGGGGCGTCGGCTACAAGGCCGGCCCGTCCTGACCCGCAGATGAGCCCGCCATGAGCGCCCCCTCACCCGCGGAACGTTCGCCGGAGGCGCCCGTCGGCACTTTGGCCGCCGCGGACGCGGCCGTTCGTCGCACCCTCAACCGGTCCGGGCGCGGCCTCGGCCGCGGCGCCGGATGGCTGCGGCATCGCTGGCGCCGGTCCCTGCAGTTCCGCGTCGTCGCCGTGACGATGATCCTGGGGACCATCGTCCTCGCTGGGGTCGGCTCCTACCTCTACCAGCGCGTCGCGAACGGCCTGGCCGAGGACCGCCGCGTCACCGCGTCGGCCGAGGTCGTCCTGCTCGCCAGCGGCACGCAGCAGCAGTTCGACGGCACCGACAAGGTCCTCACCACCGACGCGCTCCTCGAGTCGGCTCGCAACTTCGTCCAGGACGCGGCCGGCACCGAGCGCAGCCGCTACGTCGTCCTCATCCGCGGCACCAACAACACGACGCAGGGCGATGTCCTGCCGCCGATCCGGTCGGGTGAGGTGGACGCCGACGCGATCCCCGACGAGCTGCGCAAGAAGGTCGCCGAGAACCCGACCGTCCAACAGATGCAGATCGTCCCCGTCACCCTGACCGGGGAGGCCGGACCGGTGCCCGCCTGGGTCATCGGGCAGCAGGTCGCCGTTCCTCGCGCCGGTGCCTACGGCCTTTACTTCGTCTACCCCATGACCCGCGAACGCGACACGCTCGCGCTGGTCGGCCGGTTCCTGCTTCTCGGCGGCGTCGCCCTCATGCTGCTGCTCGGTGGCATCGCCTACGTCGTCACGCGCCTCGTCGTCACGCCGGTGCGCCGCGCCGCGGACGTCGCGCAGCGGTTCGCCGCCGGTGCGTTCGGGGAGCGGATGACCGTCAAGGGGGAGGACGACATCGCCACGCTGGCCACGTCGTTCAACGAGATGGCCGCGAGCATCCAGCAGCAGATCGCGCAGATGGAGAACCTGTCGAGGTTCCAGCAGCGGTTCGTCTCCGACGTGTCCCACGAGCTGCGGACGCCGCTGACGACGATCCGGATGGCGGGGGACCTCATCCATGACTCGCGGTCGGACTTCGACCCGGCGGTGTCCCGGTCGGCGGAGCTGCTGCACAACGAGCTGGACCGCTTCGAGGCGCTCCTGTCCGACCTGCTCGAGATCAGCCGGTTCGACGCCGGAGCGGCGGTCCTCGATGTCGAGCCGACCGACATCCGAGCCACCGTGGCGCGGGTCATCGAGTCGACGTCGACCCTGGCCGAACGCAAAGGGGTCCAGGTCAACGTCGAGCAGCCGGACGAGCCCTGCGAGGCCGAGATCGACAGCCGCCGTGTCGAGCGGATCCTCCGCAACCTCCTCGTCAACGGCATCGAGCACGGAGAGGCTCGTCCGATCGTCGTCCGCGTGGCCAAGGACGACCATGCGGTGGCGGTCTCGGTGCGCGACCACGGCATCGGCCTGCGGCCCGGGGAGGCCGCGATGGTCTTCAACCGGTTCTGGCGAGCGGATCCCGCCCGGGCTCGCACGACGGGCGGTACCGGCCTGGGGCTGGCGATCTCGCTCGAGGACGCGAGGCTCCACAACGGCTGGCTGCAGGCCTGGGGGGCTCCTGGAGAGGGCTCCTGCTTCCGGCTGACCCTGCCGCGCTTGGCGGAGACGACGCTGGAGTCCTCGCCCCTGCCGCTCAACCCGTTGATCGGCGACGTGCTGACCGGCCGACCGTCGCAGTCCGGTATGCCTACCGGCCCCTCCAATGGTGAACCGGAGACCGCGATCCTGCGTCGCGTGCGAGCAGCGTCCGACCCCACGGCAGCCGCCCAGGCCGCCGCGGCGGAGGCCGCCGCGCGCACCACCTCGGCCGGCGCTCGAGGGACCTCATGACCGCCGGCCGAGTCGCATACCGAGTCCGCGTCGGGCTGGTCGCGTTGCTGTGCGGCGCGACGCTGGCGGCCTGCGGCATCCCGCGTTCGAGCGAGGTGCTCGACGGGCGCCGCGTCGGTGACAACGTCGCTCCCGCGAGCGCGGATCGTCGTCGACCCGCCCGCGGTGGGGTCCTCGCCAGGACGCCATCGCCCGCGACTTCATCCGGTCCGGCGCGGCGTTCCAGGAGACCGGCGACGACCAGCAGGTCGTCGGCCGCTCCTACCTCGCGCCCGGATCCGTCGACCTGTGGCGACCGATCGCCCTCACCACGACGGTGTTCGACTCCAGAACACCCTTGACCATCGACCCGCTCCCGTCGGACCAGGTCCGGCTGACCATCACGGCGGTCGCGACGATCGACGAGACCGGCCATTACCGGGAGCTGCCGCAGGGCACGAAGGCCTCGACGGTGTTCGGGATGACCAAGGTCGACGGCGAGTGGCGGATCAAGCTCCCGGACGAGGGTTTCGGGCTCTGGCTCAACACCGACGACTTCGACCGGGTGTTTGCCCCGTACGAGGTGAACTACGTGCTGACGGCGCGCAAGGAGCTGGTCCCCGACGTCCGGTGGTTCCCGGTCGGACCCCGCCTGGCGACCGCGCTCGCTCGCGCCCAGCTGGCGGCCGTCCCGGCGTACCTGACCGGCGTCGTTGACACCGCCATCCCGCAGGGCACCCGCCTCGCGGTCGACGCGGTCCAGGTCGACCCGACCGGCGTTGCGACGGTGACCCTGACCAACAGCGCGCAGACCATCGACCCGGCCCGGCGACGTCCGATGTGGGCGCAGTTCCTCGCGACGCTGACGCAGGCGCCGGGCGTGGTGGCGGTGAGCATCGAGGTGCAGGGGATCGGCAAGATCCCGGTCTCGTCGCTGCCCACCGCGGTGTCCTCGCTGTCCGACCTCGGGTTCACGGTCGCCCCCACCGATCCCGCGACGGTCGGGCTGCTGCGCTCCAAGGACACGCTGGAGCGGATCAACCCCCAGCTCCTCGACGAGAGCAGCCCGCCACCGGCGGCCAACGGCTCGAAGAGTGTCGCGGGTCTGCCCAAGGTCGCCGAGAGCTATGTCGACCTGGCGATCTCCAGCGACGGGAATGACATCGCCGGCGTCTCGGCGAGTCGCGCGGAGCTGGCGCGGTGGCGGGGCGGTAATGCGGCGACGCCACCGTCCTTCGGGACGGCCCTCACCAACCCGATGTATGCGTCGGACGGTCGCCTCTGGATCGCGGGCCAGGCCGCTGGCACCGCGAAGATCTGGACCTTCGACGCCTCGACGCTGTCGGGCAACCCGAGCGAGGTGAAGGCGACCTGGCTGAGCGGGCGACAGGTTGTCAGCCTCGCCGTCACACCTGACGCGACACGTGTCGCGGTCGCGTCCAAGCTGCCCAACGACACCGACTACCGCCTGGACGTCGCAGGAGTCGTCCGGAACGAGGCCGGGCTGGCCACGTCGCTGGCCGACCCGTACCGCCAGGGCGAGCCCCTCACGCAGTTCGTCGACGTCGTGTGGCTCGACCAGATGAGCATGGCCGTGCTGGCCCGTGAGAAGGACGGAGCGCCACTGCGGCCGTTCAAGGTGGACCTCGGACAGGGCGTCGGGCTGCGCCGCGTCGCGCAGCTGGAGCTCGACCAGACGCTCATCAAGGAGCTGCCGGAGGCGACCAGCCTCACCTCGCGCGGTGGCGTACGCGGCCTCATCGTGATGACCCCTCAGGCGGCCTACCTGAGGGCCGGTAACGCCTGGGCCCAGCAGGAGAACGTGACCGAGATCGTGGTCGGCGGGACGTAAACCCGTCCAACTAGTCAGATCTGGCTAGACCGAACGGACGACCCCCCGGTGACCGAACGTCACTCCGAGGTTGACGCCTCGGGCGATGTGCTGCACCCCGTCTGCTCGGCAGAGTTCTCCTCAGCAGGCGGTAGTGCCTGTCTCTTCATCTCCAAGCCCCTGAAAGGCACGACATGCTCAAGGCACTCACCAAGCTCCAGGTTCGCATCGCCACGCGGGACAAGGGCGCCACCGCCGTCGAGTACGGCCTCCTCGTTGCCCTGATCGCTGCCGTCATCGTCGTCGTCGTCGCGACCCTTGGCACCAGGATCAGCACCGCGTTCAACACGGTCAACACCAACATCTGATCCGCGCTTGGCTGGGCAGGTCCAGGCGGAGCTGCCCAGCCTTCTCGGACCCGTGATGACTCGGACGGGCTATGGCGCCAAGAGTCCATGGCCCGGACGATGTCTGAGGCGGTCGGGGGACACCCGCGTCGCGGTTTGCGACGCCCCCAACACACACAGCTATGGATTGGAACCACTCAAGATGACACGTCTTCTTGTCAGCCTGCGTACCCGAGTTGCCACCAGGGACCGGGGCGCCACCGCCGTGGAGTACGGCCTCCTGGTCGCACTGATCGCCGCGGTGATCGTCGTCGTCGTCGCGACGCTTGGCACCAGGATCAGCACGGCCTTCCAAACCGTGAATGACAACATCTAGCCAATTCTTAGCGGCTAGATCTTCCAACTAGTCAAGATTAGAGAGTCACATGCGTTGCAGGACTCGGGGCAGGCGCGACCGCGGTGCCACTGCGGTCGAGTACGGCTTGCTCGTTGCCTTGGTCGCAGGTGTGATCGCCTTGATCGTGGCTACCGTGGGCCAGCAGGTAATGGCCCTCTTCCAGTCCGTCCTTCCGTTCTAAGGGCTGACTTGATCCGTGGCGGTCACCTTCGGGGGAATGCGGCCGCCACGCCGTCAAGTCTTGCCGAACAACCGTGGGACATCGCGTCTCATCGCTTAGCGACGGCGAGACTTCGTCGCTGTGTCCGCATCAGAAGCGGGCACCCAAAAGCCAGACAGGGCAGGTTGTAACAAGTGGGTCGTCGGATAATCGCCATCACCGCCGCTGTTCTGCTGGCGATCGTCGGCGTCGTTGCCGTAGTGCTGTACGCCAATGGCGCCGATCAGCGGGCGGTCGCGTCAGCACAACCCCGTTCCGTCTTCGTCTCGGCGCAGGCGGTGCCGGCCGGGACGACGCTCAATGACGCCGTTGCGGGAGGCCTCATCGTCGAGACCACCCTTCCGGCGAAGTCGGTTCCGGCCGGCAGCCTGACCGCCGTCACGGACGACAACAAGAACCTGCTGGCGCTGAGCGAGATCGCCCCGGGGGAGTACATCCAGAGCGCCCGCTTCGGCACAACTCCGCAGGGCAACCAGGCAATTCGCGTGCCAAACGGCCAGGTCGCCGTTGCGGTGGCCCTGCAAGACCCAGCACGGGTCGGCACGTTCATCGCACCCGGCTCCCACATCGTCCTCTACAACACGGTTGGATCCGGCTCCGCAACAGCCGGGGGCGGTGGTGCCGGTGACGTCAGCACCCATGTCCTGTTCGACGACGTGTTGGTCATCGCTGTCGGATCAACGGCACTCACACCAGCACAGCCAGGCGGAGAGGCGACGGCGGCACTGGGCAAACAGCGCCTCTGGTGACCCTCGCTCTTTCGCCGGATCAGGCCCCTCGGCTGGTTCAAGCCATCAACACTGCCGACGGCCCAGTTCCCCCTCTACGCCGGCCTGAGGGGCTCGGACTTCAGCATCGACCCGCGCTGATTGTCACGGCAACCAACGTCTTCAACCGCTGAGGGCCGGACCACGAGGACTGACATGGCGATCATCTGGCACAACGACCCTCGTACCGTCGAGCGCTACTCCATGGCCGTCGGTGAGTCCCTACACCAGGTCGAGAGCGCGTCCATGGCCTCACGACTCCTCACGGCCGACCCGTCCGAACGCCTGGTCATCATCGGCCCCGACGTGGACGTCGAGCACGCGTGCGACCTCTCCGAGATCACGCGGGTGGACCGCCCCGAGGTGGGCATCATCCTGCTGCGGCGTCGACTGGACGTGACCCTGCTGGCGCAGGCCCTTCGCGCCGGTATTCGGGAGGTCGTCCCCGCCGACGACCTGACCGCCATCGCCGATGCCTGCCGCCACAGCCGCGAACTGTCGCTGAGGCTGGTCGGAGGCTCGGGCCAGCCTGGGGCCCGGGACGGGCGCATCGTCACGGTCTTCTCGGCCAAGGGCGGGGTGGGCAAGACGACGTTCTCGACGAATCTCGGCGCTCACCTGGCTGCAACCGGTAGCCGAACCCTGCTCGTCGATCTCGACCTGGCGTTCGGCGACGTCGCCATCAGCCTGCAGCTCCTGCCCGAGCGGACGATGACCGACGTCGTGGCCATGTCCGGTCACCTCGACGAGCAGGGTCTTGCCTCGGTGGTCACCAAGCACCCTGCCAGCGGGTTGGATGCGGTCTGCGCCCCTGCCGAGCCGGGTGAGGCCGACCGCATTCTCGGTCCGACGGTCGCCGAGGTGCTCCGCGTGGCGAAGCGCGCGTACGACTTCGTCATCATCGACACCCCTCCCGCCTTCACCGAGCACGTTCTCGCGGCCTTCGACATCAGCGACCAGATCGTCCTGCTGGCAACGCTGGACATCCCCGCCCTGAAGAACCTTCGCCTGACTCTGGACACCCTGGACCTGCTGGGCAGCCCGCCGGAGTCGCGAGTGGTCGTCCTCAACCGTTCTGACGCCAAGGTCGGCCTGCGGCCGGAGGACGTGGTCACGTCGATCAAGCAGGACATCGCCGTCATGGTGCCGAGCAGCGTCGACGTACCGGCTTCGGTGAATCGCGGCGTCGCGATTCTTCTCGATGAGCCGAAGCACCCCGTCAGCGTGGCCCTCCGTCAGCTCGTCGACCAGTACATCCGTCCCGTCGCCGACACCGGTGTGCGGCGCGAGACACGCGCGAGCTTCCGCGTCCTGAGCAGAGGGAACCGGCGATGAGCCTTTCCGAACGACTGGACAGCGTCCGTCGCGCGCAACAGCCGATCAGCACCACCGTCGCGAACGGTCAGCTGCACGTCGTCCCGGCCATCGTCGACCCGTTCGCCGAGGTCAAGGCGCGGGTCCATCAGGCGATGATCGACCAGCTCGGGCCGAAGCTCTACGACCCGAACCTGCCGGCGGCCGATCTCGAAGGCCGCGTCCGGCAGACCCTTCAGTCGATCATCGACGCCGAGCAGACCCCTCTCTCGCTCGTCGGACCGCACCCGGATCTCGCAGGAGGTCTCGGACGAGATCCTCGGCCACGGGCCCATCGAGCCCCTGCTCCGCGACCCGGAGATCACCGAGATCATGGTCAACGGGCCGTCGAGCATCTTCGTCGAGCGGGCGGGCAAGATCTTCCCGGTGCAGGCGGCCTTCGTCTCGGACGCCCACCTGCGGCGCACCATCGACAAGATCGTCGGCCGGGTCGGCCGCCGCATCGACGAGGCCAGCCCACTCGTCGACGCGCGACTTCCCGACGGCTCTCGGGTCAACGCCGTCATCCCGCCGATCGCCCTCGACGGCTCGATGCTGACCATCCGGAAGTTCTCGCCGGACCCCTTCACCGACCGCGACCTGCTGGCCTTCGGCACCTTCTCGCCGCAGGTCCGAGACCTTCTCGACGCGTGCGTGCGCGGTCGCCGCAACATCATCATCTCCGGTGGCACCGGCTCGGGAAAGACGACGACCCTCAACGTCCTGTCGGGCTACATCCCGCCAGGACGAGCGGATCATCACCATCGAGGACGCTGCCGAGCTCCAGCTCAACCAGAAGCACGTGCTCCGCCTCGAGGCGCGTCCCTCCAACATCGAGGGCCGCGGGCAGGTCGCCATCCGTGACCTGGTGAAGAACGCCCTGCGCATGCGCCCCGACCGGATCGTCGTCGGCGAGGTTCGTGACGGTGCCGCCCTGGACATGCTCCAGGCGATGAACACGGGTCACGACGGCTCCATCACCACCGTCCACGCCAACAGCCCGCGCGACAGCCTGTCTCGTCTCGAGACGATGGTGCTCATGGCCGGCGTCGAGCTGCCGGTCCGGGCTATCCGCGACCAGGTGGCCAGCGCGATCGACCTCATCGTCCAGCAGGCCCGGATGCGGGACGGCAGCCGGCGGATCGTCGCGATCAGCGAGGTCGAGGGCATGGAGGGCGACGTCATCACCCTCCAGGATCTGTTCACCTTCGACTACGCCGCCGGTCGCGACGAGACCGGCCGCTTCCGCGGCGGGCTCGATCAGCACCGGCCTTCGACCCAAGTTCACCGAGGCCCTGCACGACCAAGGCATCGACCTGCCCTCGAGCATGTTCGTCAGAGGGCTTGGATGACCCGGTACCGCACGCGCCTGGCCCTGGCCGGGCTGCTCGCCATGATCCTCGGGATCCTCGGAGCCGGAGTGGCGTACGCGGACGGGGAAGCGTCGCTGAGCTCTCTCACCCGGGGCGCAGACGGCGCCGTCAACGGCGTGCTCACGGTGCAGCCCTTCGACAACGCCCCAGCCGTTGTCGATACCGGGTCCTTGATCATGACGGTCGACGGTAAGGACTACCCCGCCAAGGCGCAGTCGGCGTCGTCGGTGGAGCGTTCCACCATCCTGCTCATCGACCGCAGCGGGTCGATGAAGGACACGGGCATGGCGACCGTCCGGGCGTCCGTTGTCCAGTTCCTCCAGAGCGTGCCCAAGGACGTCAAGGTTGGCGTCGTGTCGTTCGCCGACAAGCCCAACCTCGACGTGGCCCCGACCACCGACCATGCGCGCCGTCCAGGCGGCGGTGGACGGTCTCAAGTCGGCCGGAGACACCGCGCTCTACGACGGCCTGAACCTGGCCATCGACACGCTCGGCGCCGCCGGGGACCGGAGCATCCTCATCCTCAGCGACGGCAAGGACACCATCAGCACGATGAAGGCCCCGCTGCGGAGCAGAAGCTGAAGGCGTCCGGTATCCGGACCCAGGTCATCGCCTTCAAGACGAGCTACACCGACAACCTGGCGCTCGGGTATCTCGCCGCCGCCGGCCAAGGCTCCGTCACTGCTCTTCGAGAACAGCGCCGGGGTGGCCAACGCCTTCTCCTCTGCGGCGAAGGCTCTCGACAGCCAGGTCTCGTGGTCAGCGCAGCCGCAGGGAGTCTCAGGAAGCAAGCACGTCTCGCTACGCGGCACGGCGAACGGCAAACCGTTCTCGGCCGTCGCCACAGTCGCCTTCGGAGAGCCTCCCAGTACGCCGACTCCCACGGCCACAACGGCCGCGCCGGTGCCGGGTGGTGGCTCGACAGCGGGCGTCCCCCCAGCCGACGCTGCCGGCCCCGCCAGACACATCGCTGATGGGCAGCCTGTCCAGCGCGCACTCTCGTGGGCCTGCCGATGCCGGTGGCCATCGCCGCCCTGCTGCTCTTCGTCGGGCTGCTCCTGCTGGTGTCCGCTCTCCTGTCACCCGCCTTCAAGTCCAAGCGCCGCGAGCGGGTCGAGTCGATCGAGCAGTACGTCACCCAGCCCGCGCGCCGTGCGGTCGAGAACGTGCGCACCACCAATGTCAGTGGCATCGCCGAACAGCTGGTCCAGCTGGGTGATCGTGTCGTCGAGGGTCGCGAGTCGACCCCGAAGACCGTCCGGCTGCTGCAACGGGCCGACCTGCCCTGGCGCGCGGGCGAGTGGGCAGTCCTGCGGGTGATCTCGCTCGTCGTCGGCATGTTGCTGGGCATCCTGCTTCATCCACGGCGACGGCCTCCTGGCCCTCCTCGGCGCGCTGCTGGGGATCGTCGTTGGCCTGATCGTTCCGCCCTTCGTCTTGCGTCACCTCGCCAGGACGCCGAGCGCGCAAGTTCGAGCGTCAGCTGCCCGACGTGCTGACCCTCGTGGCGAGCAGCCTCTCCACCGGGTTCTCCCTGCCGCAGGCCCTCGACGCGGTCGCCCACGACGTCGCCCAGCCGGCGGCCAAGGAGTTCTCCCGGGCCATGGCGGAGACCCGGATCGGATCCGACATCGAGGACGCGCTCGAGCGGATGGCTGACCGCATGGACAGCAAGAACATGCGATGGGCAGCGATGGCCATCGAGATTCAGCGCAAGTTCGGCGGCAACTTGGCGGAGACCTTGCGCACAACTGCCACGACGCTGCGTGAACGCGAGTCGCTGTTCCGCCACGTGCGCGCGCTGTCCGCCGAGGGTCGCCTGTCTGCGGGGATCCTCATTGCTCTCCCGATTGTCATCTTCTTCTGGATGCTCAATGTCAACCCCGAGTACGTCTCGTTGCTCTGGACAAGCCTGCTCTTGGCATCGCCATGTCCGTCATGGCGTTGATTCTTCATGGTCATCGGCGTGTTCTGGATGCGCAAAGTTGTCGAGGTGGAGGTCTGATGACCGCGCAGACACTGCTCATCGCCGGAACCGTACTCATCTTCCTGGCCATCCTGGTCGTCGTCGGCAGTCTGGTGATCGGCGTCGGGTGAGCCGCAGGGCGTCGCCCGGAGCCTGGCGATCATCGAGCGCCAGATCACCCACAGCGAGGTCGGCAAGAGCGAGCTGCCGGCACGGACCGGCTGCTGGCGCCGGCCCTCGACCGTTCTCGCCGACTCGGTCTGGCCTTCTCGCCGAAGGGGACCTCCGAGCGGCTGTCCCGGATGCTCGACGTGGCCGGCAACCCGCCCGGACTGGCCGGTCGAACGGGTCCTGGGCGCCAAGGGCATCACCATGCTGCTGCTTCGCGTGTGCTGGGCCTGCTGCTTGGTGGGTTCTCGCTTACGGGGCCTGCTCATTGCCGTCGATCGCCGGTGCTGCGGGGCTCTTTCTGCCGGACCTGCTGGTCTACAACGCCGGGCTGAAGCGTCAGGACCAGCTGCGGACCGGGCTCGCCGATGCGCTGGACATGCTCACGGTGTGTATGGAAGCCGGTCAGAGCTTCGACGGCGCCCTGCTCCAGGTCGCCCGGTCGGTCGAGGGTCCGATCGCGGGCGAGTTCGCCCGGGTGCTGTCGGAGATCCAGATCGGCAACACCCGCGGGCAGGCGTTCCAGGGATGGGAGAGCGCACCACCCCGCCGGAGGTCAGGACCTTCGTCAGCGCCATCGTCCAGGCCGACCGGCTGGGGCTTCCCGTTGCCAACGTGCTGCGCGAGCAGGCCAAGGAGATGCGCCTCGTGCGTCGTCAGCGCGCCGAGGAGAAGGCTCAGAAGGTTCCGGTCAAGATCCTGTTCCCCATGCTCTTCTGCATCTTTCCTGCGCTGATGGTCGTCGTCATCGGCCCCGGAATGATCCGCATCATGGGGATGTTCGCCAGCTTCTGACGCCCGGCCCGTCCGACTCAGACGGGGACAAGCGGACAAGCAAGAGGGCCGGTACGCGGGTCCAACCCGCGTACCGGCCCTCTTTGCTGTGTCGTTGGCGTCCTTAGGCCTGCGACTTCACGAATCCCAGCTTGATCGCGGCCATGACGGCGCTCGCCCGGTTGTGCGCCCCCAGCTTGGAGTAGAGCTTCGCGATGTGCGTCTTGACGGTGGACTCGCTCATGTAGAGGCGCTTCGCCATCCCCGCCACCGAGTCTCCGACCGCGAGGCGCTCGAGGACCTCCATCTCACGCGTCGTGAGGTTGGGTCTGACCTGCGTCGAGCGGCGACGCAGGGCGTCGGCCAGGCCGACGGCGGTGAACGAGTCGGGGGCCGCGGCGGCCCGGCGCACCATGGCGAGCACCTCCTCCGACGAGGAGGTCTTCAAAACCAGCGAGGACGCGCCGGCATCGAGGGCGGCCAGCAGCGTCTCGTCGTCGTTGTGCATCGTCAGCACGACGATGCCCATCGTCGGACGCTTGGCGCGTACCGCGGTGACGAGATCCAGCCCGGACCCGTCGCCCAGGGACACGTCGACCACCATCACGTCGGCACGGACCGCATCGGCGAGACGCATACCCTCCGCGAGGCTGGACGCCTGACCGACGACGTTGAGCCCGCCGTCGGTCAGGAGGTGGGCGACCCCGTCACGGACGAGCGGGTGGTCGTCGACGAGGAGAACCGTGACCGCGGGCAGGCGAGCGGTGGAACCGGGAGTGGTGGACATCGGAGCGTCCTTCAGGCCGTTCATGACGGTTGGGGGATCCTTTCAACGAGCACCGCCGACGCATCGGGGACGGCGGTGAGGTGGACGGAGATCTCGGTGCCGGACGCCGACCCCGTGACCGTGACCACGGCCCCGAGCGATGCCGGTAGATGGGGGGACAGGTCGGATTCGGTGAGCCGGGTGGTTCCGGATTGGCGCAGGACCATGCGGGCGTCCGGCGCTTGCGTCCGCAAGGACACCTCGACCTCGATCTCCTCGGTCTGGGCGGCCCGTCGAGCATCGGCGATGAAGTCGAGGAAGATCCGGTAGAGACCGGTCTCCACATGAGCGGGAAGGCGGAACGACGACTCCGACAGCCGGAGCGTCACGACGGCCCCGGTCGCGGCGCCGAAGACCTGCAGCTGCGAGGTGATGGCCGCACCCAGTCCGCCCTCGGGCCGGACGGTGAGTCGGAGGTCACCGATGTGCGACCGGACGTCGCCGAGGATCCGGGTCACCTCGGTGCGCAGCTGGACGATCTCGGGTCGCAGCGCGTCATCGGGGAGGCGCTTGAGGCGGTCCACCCGGAAGCCGAGGGCGACCAGCTCCTGCGCGATTCCGTCGTGGATCTGACGGGCCAGCCGTTCGCGCTCCTCGATCCCCGCTCGCTCCCGCAGGCCGCCGAAGGCGAGGGCGACGGCGATGAGGCCCTGGTGCTGGCGGGCGACCGCGGAGGTCGCCGTGAGCAGGTCTGCCGGTGGCACGGTGACACCCATGCCGTCACTGACGACGACGCCGTACTGACGCTCGCGCGCGTCCCGAAGGGGAATGGCCACCTGGACCCGCCCGTCGTCGAGGACGGCCACGCCGGCGCGGCCACGGTGCCAGGCGTCGCCGATGACGCCCTTGTCGTCACGGGGGTCCGGCCAGGGCACGCGGAGCGACCCGCGAAGGGCGAGGGGTACCGGGCGGTCGGTGGGCGCTCCGATCAGCACACCAGAGCGCGATCGCGTCCCCGCGCTCGGTAGGGCGTCCAGCACGTGTTCCGCGGACGTGGCCGGATCGAAGCCGGCCCGCATCTCGGTGGCCAGCCCTTCGAGCCGAGTCAGGAGCCACGCGGCCTCGCTGGCGAGGGCGTCGTCCTTCGAAAGCTGCGGGGCAATGTGTGCTGACCAGGCTGCGAGCGCGCCGAGGCAGACCGTGAGCGCCATCCACAAGACGAGTGACGAAGGCTGCAGATCCATCGTGGTCGGAGCCGCCACTGCCCAGCCGGCAACGGCTGGCACGAGGAACACCGGAATGCACGCCGCAAACGCCGTACGTCCCCACTCCTCGCCGGCTCGGAACAACGGGATGATGACGAGCAGCAGACCACCAGCGCCGGCCGTCAGGGACAGGCCGGCAATCGCCGCGCCCGCCAGGGTGAGGGTGAGTCCGAGGACCCGCCGGTCGTGCGGCCGCAGCGGTGCGAAAGACAGGGCGGCCCCGGTCATGACGTCCGCGGCCAGCACGAGCAGCGCCCAGGGAAGCACGCTCAGTGAGGTGCCGTGCACGGCGTTGACGAGCAGGACGATGACGACGACCGCGACCCGCAGGCGCGTACCCGTCGAGAGCACGCGACCAGAGCCCATCGACCGTAGTCCCTTCGTCATGAGTGGGTCCCCGCCCGGACCCCCGCGCACATGCTTGGGCATCGGTGCCGACCTGGTCGGCGGATTGGCGGAGAACCACCCGAAAATGGTCCGAACGGACCATCGTGCACATCCTGCGTCCGGTTGGTCCCACCATCCACAGGTCCGGAACCGGCTCGGACACGCTCCCGCCCAGGGGCTCAGGGTGGAGGGCATGACCACCGCCAAGACCCTCACCACCGGCATCGTGCGGAGCGTCGCCATGAACGGCCGTGCGATGGCCGACGCCCTGCTCGACCTGGCGCTGCCGAGCCTTTGTGCCGCCTGCCACGAGCCATCCGGTCCGGTCTGCGTGGCCTGTGACCGTGACCTGCGCGCCGGCCTCTTCGAGCGGCCTCGTCGCTCGATGCCCGACCCCGTGCCGATCCACCTGCCGCCGGTGACGAGCCGCGGCCCGTATGCCGGCGTGCTGCGCCAGCTCGTGTCCGCCTACAAGGACGACGAGCGACGCGACCTGCGGCCCCTCCTGGCCGAGCTGCTCGCCGAGCCGCTCGCGGTCGCGGCCGCCGGGCGACCGGTCGTCGTGGTTCCCATGCCCTCCTCCCGGGCGGCCGTGCGCCGGCGCGGAGACGATCCCGTCGGCGACCTCGTCGCGGCGGCGGCCGCCCAGGTCCCGGGGGTGCCTCCGGTCCTCGCGGTGCTGCGGCCGTTGCGCCGGCTGGCGGACCAGGCGACGTTGGGGCATCACGAGCGCGCCGTCAACCTCGCGGGTGCCTACGCGGTCCGGGCCGGTGGCGCCGCGCAGCTGCACGGCCGGATGGTCGTGGTCGTCGACGACGTGGTCACCACGGGCGCGACCCTGGCCGAAGCCTCGCGGGTGGTACGGGCGAAAGGAGGACTGGTCGTCGGGGCGGCGACCGTGGCGGCGACTCAGCGACGCACACGGCCTCGAGCGTGACCGAGGAGCGGGCCGACTGCGCGTCGTCCCGACGGCCGTGACCCACCGGTTCCGCCGAACGGCCGGAAGGGTTACCGTCGTGGCAGGACTCCGGCGTTGTCGCGGATAGGAGGTGGGCCATCGGTAACGAGGGCCTGCCAGGCCCGAGGCGAACCATCCCCCACAGCGAGGAGAACGACGTGGACAACGACGTGGAGATCGTCGTGACCGGGCGTCACACCCAGATCACGGAGCGATTCCGGACGCACCTCGAGGAGAAGCTCTCCAAGGTGCCCCAGCTGCTACCCCGCGTGTCGCGGATCGATGTCGTCGTCACCCACGAGAAAGCGGTGCGCAACTGCGACGCCGTCGAGATCACCTGTCACGCCCGGGGTCCCGTGATCCGGGCCGAGGCGTGCACCGACGACCTCTACGCTGCGCTGGACATCGCCTTGGACAAGCTGTTCGAACGCCTTCGTCGCGCTGCTGACCGGCGCCGAGTCTCCCGGACCGGACGGCGGGTGCCGGAGTCGGTCGCGCGGGCCACCGGCCGTCTGTCCGACGGAGGCCCCGAGGGCGCTCCCGACCCGACGTCGGGTGAGGCCGCGACGACCCCCACAGCGTCGCCGAACGGCGACTTCGGCGCCATGGGCGACTCGCCGATCGAGGTCCGCGAGAAGGTCCACGCCAGCGCTCCGATGACCCTCGAAGACGCGCTCAACCAGATGGAGCTGGTCGGACACGACTTCTACCTGTTCCACGACTCCGACACCGGTCAGCCGAGCGTGGTCTACCGCCGTCGCGGGTGGTCCTACGGCGTGATCCATCTCAAGGTCGACGAGTCCGACCCGTCGAGCATCGACCAAGGAATCCTCACCGCCGCGGACGACCCGTCGACAACGTCGGTCGGGTCGGCCGGCGGGTGATCCGAGGGGCCGCCGGAACCGCCTCGGCGCGGCCCGCGGAGGAACGACGATCGGGGCCGGGCCACGGCGTGGAGGGCGTGCAATGATGCCGGACATGGGCAGTGGGGATAACGGGGGTGGGCCGGTTGCCGAGGCGCACCCCGGACCGATGACGCGCGTGGACACCTCGGAGGCCGCCGAGCCGATCCGGGTGCTGGTCGCCGACGACCACGTCCTCTTCCGCCGAGGCCTCGAGATGGTTCTCCAGGCGGAGGACGGGATCGAGGTGGTGGGCGAGGCGGGCGACGGGATCGAGGCGCTCCGCCGCGCCGAGGAGCTGCTGCCCGATGTCGTGTTGATGGATGTCCGGATGCCCAAGCAGACCGGCATCGAGGCCTGCCTGGCCATCAAGGAGTCCGTTCCGTCCAGCCGCATCGTCATGCTGACCATCAGCGACGAGGAGACCGATCTCTTCGAGGCGATCCGAGCCGGTGCGAACGGCTACCTCCTCAAGGACATCCCTGGCGAGGACATCGCCGACGGTATCCGCGCCGTCCACACCGGCCACTCGCTCATCTCGCCCTCGATGGCCTCCAAGCTCCTGGCCGAGTTCGCCCAGATCAGCCGGCGGGAGGAGGAGGCGCCCAACCCGCACGCCCCGAAGCTCACCGCCCGCGAGGTGGAGGTGCTCCGCCTCGTCGCGCGAGGCCTGGGCAACCGCGACATCGGCCAGCAGCTGTTCATCTCCGAGAACACGGTCAAGAACCACGTCCGCAACATCCTCGAGAAGCTCCAGCTGCATACCCGCATGGAGGCGGCGATGTACGCAGTGCGGCAGAACATCATCGACCCACGGCAGGCGTGACCGTCTCAGCCTGAGCGTCAGACCTACCTTCTAGGCTCGGTCCCATGCCCGGGCGGACGCTGACGATGGCGCAGGCGCGTCGCATCGCCCTGGCCGCCCAGGGGTTCGCCGACCCCCAACCCGAGCCGTGGGCCGCCACCATGCGGCACGTCCAGCGGGTCATCGACCGCGTCCAGGTCGTTCAGATCGACAGCGTCAACGTCGTCTCGCGCAGTCACTACCTCCCCTTCCTCGCCCGGCTCGGTCCCTACGACCGGGACCTCGTCGACCGCGCGTGCAGCCGCGCCCCGCGGCGGCTGGTCGAGTCCTGGGCCCACATGGCCAGCCTGGTGCCGCCGACGACCTGGCCGCTGCTGGACTTCCGGATGCGCCGCGCCGAACAGGAGGCGTGGGGCGGCGCTGAGACCGTCGTGCGGGACTTCCCCGGCCTCGTCGACGCCGTGCTCGACGAGGTCGAGCGGCGCGGGCCGATGACCTCGCGCGAGGCGGAGGCTGCGCTGGCTCATGACGCACCCCGCAACCGCGACCACTGGGGGTGGAACTGGTCGGCGGTCAAGACCTCGCTCGAGCTGCTCTTCCGCGCGGGCCAGGTCAGCTCGGCCGGCCGGACCAGCCAGTTCGAACGCCGGTACGCGTCGCTGGCCACCGTCGCGCCGGCCCGGGTCCGCGACCTCTGGCTCGACCCCAGCAGTCGGCCGCCCGAGGAGGACGCCGTCCTCGAGCTGGTCCGGCTCGCCGCCCGAGCGCACGGCGTCGGGACCGAGCTCTGCCTGCGCGACTACTTCCGGCTGAAGTCCGTCCAGGTCCGTCCGGCCATCGCCCGCCTCGTCGAGACCGGCGAGCTCGAACCCGTCAGCATCGCCGGCTGGGGCAAGCCGGCCTGGCTGCACGCCGAGGCCCGAGTGCCCCGGCGGGTTCACGCCGAGGCGTTGCTCAGTCCCTTCGACTCCCTGGTCTGGCAGCGCGAGCGCACCGAGGCGCTCTACGACCTGCGCTACCGCATCGAGATCTACACCCCGCAGGACCAGCGGGTTCACGGCTACTACGTGCTCCCGTTCCTCTACGGCGACTCTCTCGTCGCCCGGGTCGACCTGAAGGCCGACCGCGCGGCCGGGGTGCTCCGGCTCAACCAGGTCACCTGGCAGCCCGGCGCCCCGCCCGAGGCGCACCCGGCCCTGCTGCGCAACCTCGCGTCGATGGCCGACTGGCTGGGCCTGGACGACGGCGTCGTCGAAGCGGTGCCGGCGTGACCGATTCCGGACGACGACCCACCGCTCGTCGTCGCCGTGGTCCCCGCATACGCGCCCGGCCCGAACCTCCTCGACCTCGTGGAGAGCCTGACGCCTCAGGTGGCCGCTGTCATCGTCGTCGACGACGGCAGCCCCAGCGGCCAGCAGCTCCTCGACGAGGTCGCGCAGCGAGGTGTGCAGGTCCTCCAGCACGACGCCAACCGCGGCATCGCCGCAGCGCTCAACACCGGTGTCCGTGCCGCGCTCGCCAGCGAGGGCACGGGCGCGATCCTCACGGTGGACCAGGACTCCCAGATCGCCGACGACTTCGTGGCTGACCTGCTCGACACCTGGGCCGGTGCCGAGCGGACCGGGCTGCGAGTCGGCCTCGTGGCTCCCGAGCACGTCACCGGCCTTCCGGACCAGAGGGCGGGTCGGCCGCCGATCCAGTCCGGTCAGCTGATTCCGGTCACGACTCTTCGTCGCGTCGGCGACTTCGACGAGGACCTCTTCATCGACGGCGTCGACGACGACTACGCCCTGCGCTGCCTCGACGACGGCCTCGCGCTGGTCGTCGCCGCAGGACTCACCCTCAGCCACCACCTCGGCGACACCGACGAGGTCAACCTGGCCGGCCGCACCGTCACGCTGACCCGCTCGGCCCCGTTCCGCTACTACTTCCTGACCCGCAACCGGATTCGGTTGGTCGGCAAACACGGCCGCCGCCATCCTCGCTGGGCCGCCGGGCAGGTCGCCGGTGTCGTCGGGCACCTCGGCAAGGTGCTCGTCCTCGACCCGGGCCGTGGTCCTCGCGCGCGCGAGGCGTGGCACGGAGTCCGCGACGGAGTCCGTGGTCGGACCGGCGCTCGACCCACCGACTGACGGCACGCATACGCAACCGGTAGGTCAGGACATCAGACCGTAACGACTTTGTTCGTCAAGGCGTATCGCGCGGAACCACGCCGCTCTAGGCTGGCGGTTTCCTGAAGGGGAGGAGTCTCGATGACCGTGGTGCGCGCAGCGTTGGTCCAGACCACCTGGACCGGCGACAAGGACTCGATGATCGACAAGCACGAGGAGTATGCGCGCGAGGCGGCGGCCGACGGCGCGCAGGTCATCTGCTTCCAGGAGCTGTTCTACGGCCCGTACTTCTGTCAGGTGCAGGACTCGCAGTTCTACGAGTATGCGGAGGCCGTCCCGGGTCCGACGACCGAACGGTTCCAGGCCCTGGCCAAGGAGCTGAAGCTCGTCATCGTCCTGCCGGTCTACGAGCGCGAGGAGCCGTTCCTCTACAACACCGCCGCGGTGATCGACGCCGACGGCAGCTACCTCGGCAAGTACCGCAAGCAGCACATCCCGCACGTCGGCGGGTTCTGGGAGAAGTTCTACTTCCGGCCGGGCAACGGTGGGTACCCCGTCTTCGACACCGCGGTCGGCAAGGTCGGCGTCTACATCTGCTACGACCGCCACTTCCCCGAGGGCTGGCGCGCGCTCGGCCTCAACGGCGCCCAGATCGTCTTCAACCCCAGTGCCACCAGCCGCGGCCTGAGCGAGTACCTCTGGTCGATCGAGCAGCCGGCCGCCGCCGTGGCCAACGAGTACTACGTCGGCGCCATCAACCGGGTCGGCATCGAGGACCTCGGCGACGACGACTTCTACGGCCAGTCCTACTTCGTCGACCCCGAGGGCAACTACGTCGGCGACAAGGGCGACGCGCACAAGCCGGAGCTCATCGTCCGCGACCTCGACCTCGACCTCATCCAGACGGTCCGCGAGCGCTGGGCGTTCTACCGCGACCGGCGCCCCGACGCCTACGAGGACCTGGTCCGCCCGTGAGCCACCCCACGAAGTTCTCCGCTTCGCTCCGATACTTCGCGGGGGCCCCGGCATGACCACGCTGATCAGCGGGGGCACGATCGTCTCCGCAACCGGTCAGGTCAAGGCCGACGTCCTGGTCGACGGCGAGACCATCGCCGCGATCGTGGCCCCTGGCAACACCGCCCTCGGCAGCGACCTCGCGAGCACCGTCGACACCGTGATCGACGCGACCGGTAAGTACGTGATCCCCGGCGGGGTCGACGGCCATACCCACATGGAGCTCCCGTTCGGCGGGACCAACGCCTCGGACACCTTCGAGACCGGCACGACCGCGGCGGCGTGGGGCGGGACGACGACGATCATCGACTTCGCCGTCCAGCGCACCGGAGAGCGCGTCCAGGACGGACTCGCCGCGTGGCACGAGAAGGCTGCCGGCAACTGTGCGATCGACTACGGGTTCCACCAGATCCTCGGTGGCGTCGACGACGACTCCCTCAAGGCGATGGACGAGCTGGTCGCCGACGGGATCACCAGCGTCAAGCTGTTCATGGCCTACCCCGGCGTCTTCTACTCCGACGACGGCCAGATCCTGCGGGCCATGCAGCAGGCGCGCGAGAACGGCGCGCTCATCATGATGCACGCCGAGAACGGCATGGCCATCGACGTCCTCGTCGCCCAGGCGCTGGCCCGTGGTGAGACCGACCCGATCAACCACGGGCTCACCCGGCCGTGGGAGACCGAGGAGGAGGCCACCCACCGCGCGATCATGCTGGCCCGCCTGACCGGCGCCCCGCTCTACATCGTGCACATGAGTGCGAAGCAGGCGGTCGCCACCCTCGCGGAGGCGCGCGACCAGGGCTACAACGTCTTCGGCGAGACCTGCCCGCAGTACCTCTACCTCTCCCTCGAGGAGCAGCTCGGGGCACCGGGGTTCGAGGGTGCGAAGTGGGTATGCAGCACCCCGCTGCGGTCCCGCGCGGAGGGCCACCAGGACGAGCTGTGGCGCTACCTGCGGACGGGGGACCTCAGCGTGGTCAGCACCGACCACTGCCCCTTCTGCATGAAGGAGCAGAAGGAGCTCGGCATCGGCGACTTCTCCAAGATCCCCAACGGGATCGGGTCCGTCGAGCACCGCCTCGACCTGCTCTACCAGGGCGTCGTCATGGGCGAGATCACCCTGGAGCGCTGGGTGGAGCTGTGCTCGACCACCCCGGCCCGGATGTTCGGTCTCTACGGCCGCAAGGGCGTCATCGAGCCGGGCGCGGACGCCGACATCGTCGTCTACGACCCGCAGGGCCACACGAGCATCGGGTACGAGAAGACCCACCACATGAACATGGACCACTCCGCGTGGGAGGGGTTCGAGATCGACGGGCACGTCGACGTCGTCATGTCCCGCGGTTCGGTCGTCGTCAGCGAGGGGGCGTTCCGGGGCGGCAAGGGCCACGGGAAGTACCTCAAGCGCGGACTCTCGCAGTACCTCCACTAGGTCCCCGGCCAGAAGCGAGCGACCGATGGATCTCGGCGTCGTCCTGCAGTGCAACCCTCCGGCGTCCCGCGTCGTCGAGCTCTGCCGCCAGGCGGAGAACTACGGCTTCTCCCACGCGTGGACCTTCGACTCCCACCTGCTGTGGGAGGAGCCCTACGTCATCTACAGCGCCATCCTCGCGGCCACCCGCAAGATCGTCGTCGGGCCGATGGTCACCAACCCGGCCACCCGAGACTGGACCGTCACCGCGTCGACCTACGCGACGCTGAACGAGATGTACGGCAACCGCACCATCTGCGGGATCGGCCGCGGCGACTCCGCGGTCCGCGTGACCAACGGCCGACCGAGCACCGTCGCCGAGCTGCGCGAGTCGATCGCCGTGATCCGCGGCCTCGCCAACGGTGAGGAGGTCGACTACAAGGGCAGCCGCCTGCGGTTCCCCTGGAGCCACCGCTCGACCCTCGACGTGTGGGTCGCCGCCTACGGGCCCCGCGTTCTCGCACTCACCGGCGAGGTCGCCGACGGGTTCATCCTCCAGCTGGCCGACCTGTCGATCGCCGAGTGGAGCATCGCCGCGGTTCGCCAGGCGGCGGCTGACGCCGGCCGCGACCCCGACGACGTGGCCATCTGCGTCGCCGCCCCTGCCTACGTCACCGACGGCAGTGAGGCGAGCCGCGCCCACGCCTACGACCAGTGCCGCTGGTTCGGCGGGATGGTCGGCAACCACGTGGCCGACATCGTCGCCCGCTACGGCGGCGATGGGGCCGGCGTCCCGGCGGCGCTCACCGACTACATCCGGGGCCGGGAGGGCTACGACTACAACGAGCACGGCCGGGCCGGCAACACGCATACCTCCTTCGTCCCCGACGAGATCGTCGACCGGTTCTGCGTCATCGGCACCCTCGACGAACACCTTGCCAAGCTCGACGCCCTGCGCGCGCTCGGCGTCAGCCAGTTCGCCATCTACCTGCAGCACGACGCTCAGGACGAGACGCTGCGGGCCTATGGGCAGCACGTGGTCCCGGCGGTCGCGGAACGGGTCAGGGCCAAGACGTGACCGTGGCGGCGGTGTCGGCGCGACCGGGGGCGGGCGGATCCGCCGTTCGACGAGCGCTCGGGCGGGTCGCCCTCGTAGCCGCCGCCGTGGCCGCGGTCGGGCTGATCTGGACCGGCTACAAGGCGCATGGGGGCGGCCACCGGCGACGTCTGGCCGGGCACCTCGCGACCGCTGCCCGTCCCCACCGACGACACGACCCTGCCCCCCTTCCTCGACATCCTGCGCCGGTTCGGTGAGCCGCAGCGCACCGGCGACGCCGCGCCGCTGTGGCAGTACCTCGTCGACGCCTCCCTGTTCACCTTCCGCGAGGCGTTCGTCGGGTTCCTCG
>CAVWQU010000010.1:0-41165 GCA_963757225.1 uncultured Actinomycetota bacterium | reverse complement strand
GGCTTGGTGGTGAATCGCCTCTTCGAGGTGGACCTCGTCGCCCTGCGCGACCGGCATAGCGGCACGCTGCCCGCCGTCCTCGGCCCCTGACCCGCTTCCAGACGAACTCCGTGCGGCTGGGCGCCCCCCTCGCCTGGACCTAGGTCCCCAGTTGACGTCGCGAGCGCCTTCGGGGGGCTCGGGTGCCGGCCGCCTCGGGCATGCTGTGGCGATGGCCACCGGGCGCGTCTGGCGATCTCGCTCACTGGACCTGGCCCTGGTCATGCTGGGTGTCGCTGTCCTGCTCCTCGTGGTGGTCCAGGTCGTGCTCACCATCGACAGTGGCAACGAGCCGCTGTGGAGTCTCATGCTCATGCCGGTCGTCGCGGTGGAGTACCTCGTCATCGGCCTGCTGAGCTGGCGCCGACGCCCTCACAACCGACTCGGCCCGATCATCGTGGTGGGAGCGATCGCCATCCTGCTGTCGGCGTTCGGCAACGTGGCCACGCCCGCGCTCGTCGCGGTGGGCATCGTGTTCGCGACCCTCCCGCTGGGCATGATCGTGCACCTGCTCCTGGCGTTCCCCTCGGGCCGGCTGCAGACCCGGTCGTCATTGGTGATCGTCGTCGCGGCGTACGCGGTGTGCCTCGTCCTGCAGGCGCCCCTGTACCTGTTCGCATCCGACGGGCCGGTGCCGGGCGACCCGCTGGCGGTCGCGGATCGTCCCGACCTGGTGGCGATCGGGCAGACGGTGCAGTCGCTGTGCGGCGCCCTCGTCATGGTGGCCACGACCGTCGTCCTCGTCGGTCGGCTCCGTGAGGCCACTCCACGTCAGCGTCGCGTACTCGCGCCCCTCGACGCATACGGCATCGTCGCGATCCTCTGCGTACCCGTCAGCAGCATCATGCACAGCACCGTCAACCTGAGCTCCGAGTTCGTCACCATCCTCCAGATCGCCCTCCTCGCCGGCATCCCGCTGGCGTTCACGTGGAGCATCCAACGCGGGGGCTTCGCGCCGGCGGGCGAGATCGAAGCACTGGCCGTCCGGCTCGGCGCGGAGGAGGTCGGGCGGTCCAGCGTCGACCTCGCGCTCGCCCAGACCCTGGGCGACCCGTCCCTGCAGGTGATCTACGCGGTGGCCGACGGGCGCCCGGTCGATGTGTCCGGTCGATCCTTCGACATCGAGAACCCGGGACCCCGCCGACGGGCGGCGGCGGTGACCATCGGCCCGCGGCCGGTGGCGTGGATCGTCTACGACGCCACGCTGATCGCCGACCCCGGGTACGTGGAGAGCGCCGGCCAGGTCGCGGCCCTGGCCCTCGAGCGCGAGCGCCTCACGGCCGAGCTCATGGTCCGCTCGCGCGAGCTGGAACAGTCCCGAGCCCGCATCATCGAGACCGGTGACGACGAGCGCCGGCGGATCGCGCAGGACCTCCACGACGGGCTGCAGTCGCAGCTGGTCCTCCTCGCTCTTCGCGCCGGTCTGCTGACCGAGGTCGACGGCGCGTCGCCCGAGGTGGTGCGGCGCGCGACCCAGCTGCGCCGCGAGCTGGACTCCGCCGCCGGCGAGCTCCGTCGGCTGGTCCACGGCCTCATGCCCGCGCTCCTCGTCGAACGCGGTCTGTACGCCGCGACCGAGGACCTCGTCGCGCTCACCCCCCTGCCGACCGACCTCCTCCTGGAGGGCAGTGACGCCGGCCTGCCGGACACCGTCAAGAGCGCCGCCTACTTCGTCGTCGCCGAGGGGCTGGCCAACGCCCTCAAGCACTCCGGCGCCGGTCGCATGTCCGTCGGCCTCGACCGCGTGGACGGGACTCTGCGGATCGAGGTCTCGGACAACGGGATCGGCGGTGCCGTCGCCACCGGCGGAGCAGGGCTGCGTGGGCTCGCCGACCGTATCGACGGACTGGGCGGCCGGCTGCTCATCGACAGCCCACCGGCCCAGGGCACGAGGATCGTGGCGGAGGTCCCGTGCGCGCCGTGATCGCGGAGGACCAGGCCCTCCTGCGCGAGGGACTGGTGTTCGTCGTCGAGTCCGCCGGCTTCGAGATCGCCGGGACCGCCGAGGACGGTACCGCCCTGCTGGAGATCACCCGCACCGAGAAGCCGGACCTCGTGGTGACCGACATCCGGATGCCGCCCACCTTCACCGACGAGGGGCTGGTCGCCGCCCTGGAGATCCGGCGTACCCAGCCGACCACCGCGGTCCTCGTCCTGTCGCAGTTCGTGCAACGCCGGTATGCGCTCGAGCTGGTGCGCCAGCGCGGCGGCGGCGTCGGGTACCTCCTCAAACAGCGGATCTCCGACATCCGGACCTTCCGGGGCGACCTGTTGCGGATCTGCGCGGGCGGCACGGTCCTGGACCCCGAGGTGGTCGCCCGCTTCATGGACCCGGCCGACTCGGGTCGGGCCGGCCTGGAGCGGCTCACCCCTCGTCAGCGGGACGTCCTCGGGCTCATGGCCGTGGGCCGCAGCAACGCCTCGATCGCGCGGGAGCTGGTCATCACCGAGAAGGCCGTGGTCCACCATGCCTCCCGGATCTACGACGTCCTGGGCCTGACGCCGAGTGCCGACGACCACCGACGGGTCCTCGCGGTGATCCAGTACCTCACCACCGAGGCCTGACCCGGCGGGTCAGCGCAGGCGCCAGCTCCCGACGTCCGGCGCTGCCGGCGACCGCTCGCTGTCGTCCTCGGTCAGCGGGCGCGCACCGGACACCATCCGGTCCACCTCAACGCCGTGCCGGACGCCGGCGGGGAACGGCATCGTCGACACCCGGCGACGGATCGCGGCCACGTCCAGGGGAGCCTCGCTCGCCACCACCACGGAGTTGCCGAACCGACGACCCCGCAGCACCTCGGACGTCGCGAGCACCAGCCGGTCCGCATACCCCGCTTCGGGGAGGGTGGCCAGCACGCGCCCGAGGAAGCGACGCCTCGGCTCGTCGGCGACGTTGAGCAGCAGGACCCCGTCCGGCCGCAGCACCCGGCGCACGTCGGTGAGGAAGGCCACCGTCGTGAGGTCCGCGGGGATGCGGCCGTGCGCGTACGCGTCGACGACGACGACGTCGGCCCTGCCGTCGGCGAGCGCCCGCATACCGGTCGCGCCGTCCACGGGCCGGACCCGGATCCGGTGCCGACGCGGCAGCGGCAGCTCGCGTCGCACTACCTCGGTGAGCGCGACGTCCGGTTCGAGCACGACCTGGGTCGAGCCCGGCCGGGACGCCTCGACGTAGCGGGGCAACGTGAGGCCGGCGCCCCCGACGTGGGTGACCGCCAACGGACCCGGCGGGAGCGTGTCGACGACGAGGGCGAAGTGCTGGACGTACTCGAACACCAACAAGGAGGGGTCGTCCGGCTGCACGTAGGACTGCTGCGTCCCGTCGACCACCACGGTCACCCCACCGAAGGAGTCGCGGTCCAGGCGGATCCGCGGCTCGGTCACGTGAGCGGCTGCTCGACGATGCGCTCCTCGCCGTAGCGCGCGAAGCCCAGGCCCATGAGGATCGGCGAGGAGGTGTCCACGACCCCGTGGGTCAGGCCCAGCGTCGCCCCGCGATCGCTGCGTGATCCTCAGCCGCTCCGCCAGCACAGCCCGGTAGGCGCCGCGGCGGCGGGAGCGGGTATGCGTCGCGCCTCCCCAGAGCCGGCACACGGGTCCCGCGAGCGTCCACCCACCGGTGCCCGCCGGGCGACCGTCCACGTAGGCGACGAGCATTCCCACCGAGTCGTCCTCGAGACCGCGCCGGGCCTCGTTCAGGGCGGCCACGTGCCGCTCGGGGGCCACGTCACGCTGCCCGAAGCCGTCCGCGGTGACCTCGAGCATGTCGGCGACCGTCTCCCGATCGCTCACCCGGCGGACCTGGACGTCCGGCGGGGTGCCGAAGTCGGGCAGCTCCGACCCGATCGGGAACGCGAGGACGTCCATCCGCTCCATCGTCGATCCGCCGCGCGCGGCGACGACGGCCTCGAGCTCGCGGGGGACCGTGAAGTCGGTCAGCCGCCAGCCCACCGTGGTCGACCCCAGGTCGCGGGCAGCGGTCTCGATGTCGTCGGCGAGCTCCTCGGCCCGGCGTGACGACCCCAGCACCCACACCATGGTGGCGAGCGGCAGGTACGGCGGCGGGTGGACGACGACGAACTCGTCGGTCCTGGTCGACGTCGCCTCGTCCGGGACCCAGACCCAGTCGTTGGAGGCCGCCACGACGCGCTCGGCGGTCCAGAGGTCGTCGGGCATCCGAGTAGCGTGGCACGGTGCGGTTCGGACTGGCGATTCTCCCGGAGCGGCCGTGGTCGGAGGCCGCTCATCAGTGGCGACTCGCGGAGGAGCTCGGCTTCGACCACGCCTGGACCTACGACCATCTCGTGTGGGCCGGCCTGCCGGACTCGCCGTGGTACGGCACGACGCCGACGCTGACGGCCGCGGCGCTGGTGACCTCCGGGATCGGGCTCGGGACCTTCGTCAGCTCGCCGAACTACCGCCACCCGGCCGTGTTCTGGCGCGACGTCCAGTCGCTCGACGACGTCTCGGGCGGCCGGTTCCTCCTCGGCATCGGCAACGGGGGAGACCTGGACTCGGGGATCCTCGGCGACCCCGGGCTCTCGCCGCGGGAGCGGGTCGACCGGTTCCAGGAGTTCACCCGGCTGCTGCTGCGGCTGCGCGGGGAGGACCACGTCAGCAGCGAGGGCCGATGGTTCTCGACCCAGGACATGCGCACGCTTCCGCGGGTTCGCCACGTGCCGTTGCTCGTGGCGGCGAACGGGCCGCGGTCCGTGCGGTTCGCGGCGCGGCACGGCGACGGCTGGATGACGACCGGGCCGCGCGACGCGGCGAGCGTGGACGCCTGGTTCGAGGGGGTCGGCGAGTCGGTGGCGGTGCTGGAGGAGGCGCTCGCAGCGGCCGGCCGCGACGCCGCGGCATACCCCCGGTACCTCAACCTCGACTCGGCCCCGTCGTACTCGCTGACCGACCCCGAGACCTTCGAGGCTCGCGTCCGCAGTGCCGCCGAGCTGGGCTTCACCGACGTCATCGGTCACTGGCCCCGACCCGAGTCGCCTTACCAGGGACAGGAGTCGACGCTGGAGATCGTGGCCACCCAGGTGATTCCGGGGCTGCGCTAGTGCCGGCCCGCCGCCGGGTGGATGCGGCTGCGGGGCACGACGCACTCGAGGTATGCGGGTCCGCACCCGACCTGTCGACGGTGCCGCGGGCGGTCGTCGCGACGGCGGTCCGCTATGCCCTGGAGGAGCTCGCGGCGCGGCATCCCGGTCGGTCGGTCGAGGTTCGCGTCCCGCCGCACGGCGCGGTGCAGTGCGTCGAAGGACCGACCCACAAGCGCGGCACGCCGCCCAACGTCGTCGAGACCGACGCGCCGACCTGGCTGGGGCTGGTGACCGGCACCGAGGCCTGGGCCGACGCGCAGGCCAGCGGCCGCATACGGGCGTCCGGCCTGCGGGCCGACCTGTCGGCATACCTGCCGATGGCCGGCATCTGACGTGCCGACCCTGCACGTCGTGGTGGGACTGCCCGGAGCCGGCAAGACCACGCTGGCGCGGGCCCTGGAGGCCGAGCTGCCCGCGCTGCGGCTCACGCCGGACGAGTGGATGGTGCCGCTGTTCGGGGAGCCCGAGGCGGGCGGGAAGCGGGACGACGTCGAGGGCCTGCTCATCCGGGTGGCGCTGCGGGGGCTCGCCCTGGGCGTCGACGTGGTCCTGGACTTCGGCGTGTGGAGCCGCGACGAGCGCACCGGCCTCCGGCATCTCGCCGCGGACGTCGGCGCGACGACGCGGCTGCACTACCTGCCGGTCGAGCCGGAGCAACAGTGGCAGCGGCTGTCGGCGCGGGCCGACCCGACCTCGTTCCGGATCGAGCGCGCGGCGATGGACGAGTACGCGGGCAGGTTCGAGGCGCCGTCGGCCGAGGAGCTGGCCGGGACCGACGACCGGCCCGAGGACCCGGAGTGGACGGCGTGGTCCAGGATGCGGTGGCCTACGCTGGCCGAGTGAGGCCGGCACCACCGCGTACGCCCAACTACCTCCGCTTCATCGTGACCGGAGCGGTCGTCGGGCTCGTCGTGGGCGCGATCGTCTCCCTGGTGGGGGAGCCGGCCGCGGACTACTCGACCGGTTCGCAGATCGCCTTCTTCGGCGTGATCTTCGCCGGCCTCGGCGCGCTGCTCGCGGGGCTGCTGGCGGTGCTGCTGGAGCGCCGTCCCTGAGCGGTCGGCGCCGGCCGCTGTGGGAGACTGAGGCGTGCCTCGCGGAGACGGACGACTCTCGCACGACCTGAACCCGCTGAACCCCTCCGACAAGGGCCCCCAGGACGCCTGCGGCGTGTTCGGGGTCTGGGCACCGGGGGAGGACGTCGCCAAGCTCACCTACTTCGGGCTGTACGCCCTGCAGCACCGCGGCCAGGAGTCCGCCGGGATCGCGACGGCCGACGGCGACAAGATCCTCGTCTACAAGGACATGGGCCTCGTCAGCCAGGTCTTCGACGAGTCGGCCCTGTCCTCGCTGCGGGGCCACATCGCGGTGGGGCACACGCGGTACTCCACGACCGGCGGCTCCACGTGGGAGAACGCCCAGCCGACCCTCGGCGGGACCGGCGACACCTCGGTTGCGTTGGCGCACAACGGAAATCTCATCAACACGATGGAGCTGCGCGACCTCGTCACGGAGCAGCTCGGCGTCTCCGCCGGCAAGCGCGGCGAGCTCGGCCGCGGCAACACCTCCGACACGGCGCTGGTGACGACGCTGCTCGCGGCCGACCCCGACCGGCCGATCGAGACGGCGGCCCTCGAGGTCCTGCCGCTGCTCAAGGGCGCCTTCTGCTTCGTCTTCATGGACGAGAACACGCTGTATGCGGCCCGCGACGCCCACGGGGTACGCCCCCTGGCCCTCGGCCGGCTGGAGCGCGGCTGGGTGGTCGCCTCCGAGACGGCGGCGCTGCAGACCATCGGGGCGTCGGTGGTGCGGGAGATCGAGCCGGGCGAGCTGGTGGCGATCGACCAGCACGGGTTGCGCTCGCACCGGTTCGCGCCGGCGCAGCCCAAGGGGTGCGTGTTCGAGTACGTCTACCTCGCGCGGCCCGACGCGGTCATCAGCGGTCGCGTGGTCCACGAGGCGCGGGTCGAGATGGGTCGCCAGCTGGCCCGCGAGCACCCGGTCGAGGCCGACCTGGTCATCGGGGTGCCCGAGTCCGGGGTGCCCGCGGCGGTGGGGTACTCGCAGGAGTCCGGCATCCCCTACGGGCAGGGGTTCGTCAAGAACGCCTACGTCGGCCGGACCTTCATCCAGCCGTCACAGACGTTGCGGCAGCTGGGCATCCGGCTGAAGCTCAACGCCCTCGAACACACGATCCGCGGCAAGAAGCTGGTGGTCGTCGACGACTCGATCGTCCGCGGCAACACCCAGCGCGCCCAGATCCGGATGCTGCGGGAGGCCGGTGCCCTCGAGGTGCACGTGCGGATCTCGTCGCCGCCGGTGCGCTGGCCGTGCTTCTACGGGATCGACTTCGCGACGCGCGCCGAGCTCATCGCGACCGGGCTCGGCGTGGAGGAGATCCGGGCGTCGATCGGGGCCGACTCGCTCGGGTACATCTCCGAGGAGGGCATGATCGCCTCGACGGCCCAGCCGGCCAGCAACCTGTGCACGGCCTGCTTCACCGGCAGCTACCCGATCGAGCTGCCCGAGGACGGCCGGATCGGCAAGCACGTGCTGGAGACGCTGCCGATCACCGTCCGGTCGGGCCACGACTCGAGCATCGACCTCCTGGCCATCAACCCCTGACCCCTGCTTTGTCTTCATCTTCCGGGTGGAGGTATATCCGAGCGTCCTAGCGCTCTCAGCACCCTCCACCGGTTGTCCACAGGGCCGTCGCGGACCCGTTTCGACCGCATCGGAGAGTCCATCGTTCTTGGGTGAGTCCTCGACGACGCTCCGCCGCTCGGCTGGCGCGCGCGCATGAGCTGGCCACGGACCGGGACGGCGTCATCAGCCGGCGCGAGCTCGCGGCGCTCGGCTTGGACCGGTTCGCGGTCCGCGACATGGTGGCGGCGGGCCGGTGGCGCGTTCTCGGGCGGCAGACGGTATGCGTTCACACCGGTCGAGCTGTCCGAGCTGGCTCGGTGGTGGCGGGCGGTGATCGAAGCGGGCCCGGAGATCGCTGCGCTGGACGGGGTCTCCGCGCTCATCGCCGCAGGCGCCCGCCACGTCAGCTCGCCTGAGATCCACCTCTCGGTCCGCCATGCCAGCCGGCCCCTTCCGGTGCGCGGCGTCCGCATCCATCAGGTCAGGGGCTGGGATCGGCGCGATGTCACCACGACCGGCGTGCCTCGCATACGCCCGGCCGTGGCCGCCCTCCGGGCCGCACATTGGGCGGCGTCCGACCGACAGGCGGCGTTGTTCCTCTGCGTGGCCGTTCAGCAGCGGATCGTGTCCCCCGAGGCCCTCCAGCTCGCGTCCCGGCGGGTCAACGGACGACGCCGCAGGGCGTTCATCCGGCGCGTCGTGGCTGACCTCGCCGACGGCGCACACTCGCTGGGCGAGCTGGACTTCGCACGGTTGTGCCGCGAGCGTGGCCTCCCTGAACCCAGCCGCCAGGTCGTGCGCCGAGGTCCGCGCGGCAAGGTCTACCTCGATGTGCGGTGGGACGACCTGAAGCTGGTCGTCGAGATCGACGGTTCACAGCACACCCAGGGCCTGAGCGTCTCGGACGACAACCTGCGCGCCAACGCGGTCGCGATCCGAGGCGACACGGTCCTGCGCATCGACCTGATCGGGCTTCGAGTCTTCGAACGTCTCTTCATGGACCAGGTCTGCGAGGCACACCGCGTCCTGGGTGGCGGTCGTGGCCGGGCCGCGTGAGTGGAGAGTCGAGCGAGCGGTAGAGCGCTCGGATATACCTCCACCGGAAAAACTAGAGTGGTGCGCGTGGTGACATACGCCGAGGCCGGGGTCGACGTCGAGGCGGGCGACAAGGCCGTCGAGCTGATGAAGGACTCGATCCGCCGCGCTCAGCGCCCGGAGGTGCTCGGCGGGCTCGGCGGCTTCGCGGGCCTCTTCGACGCGACCCGCCTGACCCGGATGACCCGCCCGGTCCTCGCGACCTCCACCGACGGCGTGGGAACCAAGGTCGCCATCGCCCAGGCCCTCGACAAGCACGACACCATCGGCTTCGACCTCGTCGGCATGGTCGTCGACGACATCGTCGTCTGCGGCGCCGAACCGCTGTTCATGACCGACTACATCGCCACCGGCAAGGTCGTCCCGGAGCGCATCGCCGAGATCGTCAGCGGCATCGCCGACGCGTGCGCCGAGACCAACACCGCCCTCATCGGCGGCGAGACCGCGGAGCACCCGGGCCTGCTCGAACCCGGCGAGTACGACGTCGCCGGCGCCGCGACCGGCGTCGTCGAGTACGCCGACCTCCTCGGCCCGCATCGTGTCGTCCCCGGAGACGTCGTCGTCGCGCTCGCGTCCAGCGGCCTGCACTCGAACGGGTACTCCCTCGTCCGCCGGGTCATCGCGGCGGCCGGCTGGAACCTCGACCGCCACGTCGACGAGTTCGGGCGGACGCTCGGCGAGGAGCTCCTCGAACCGACCCGGCTCTACACCCGGCCCGTCCTCGGCCTCATCCGGCAACCCGACCTGCACGTCCACGCCCTCAGCCACGTCACCGGCGGCGGACTGGCCGCCAACCTCGCGCGGGTCCTGCCTCCGGGCACCGTGGCGACCGTCGAACCGGTCCACCTGGACCCCGCCACCCGTCTTCGGGACCGTTCAGCGCCTGGGCCGGGTCCCCCGGACCGACCTCGAACGCACCCTGAACCAGGGCGTCGGCTTCCTCGTGGTCCTGCCCGCCGACCAGGCCGACCGCGCTGTTGCGCACGCAGCGGCCACCGGGATACCCGCCTGGGTACTCGGCGAGGTGACCACCATCGACCGAGCCACCACGACCTCGGAGCTCGTCAGCGGTGCCAAGGGCGTCGACGGAGGAGCGGTCCAGGTGCTCGGCGAGCACCCGGACGCCTGAGGGGAGTCACGATCGGAGAGCGCTAGCGCTCTCCGGCGGCCCACTTCCCGTACTCGCCGTAGCCGTCATCGTCGTCCTCGACGGCGTCCGTCTCCGGCTCGTACCGCGTGGTTGACCCGTGAAGTTCTCGCTCAAGCGCGCTGAGGTCCGTGTCGGGAGAGAAGTACTTCAGCTCCCGAGCGACCTTGGTCTGCTTGGCCTTCGCCCGGCCGCGCCCCATGGCGTGACCCCCTCATGCGTCTGCCGGGGCGGCATCACTCGTGTCGATGGCGAAAGACGGTCATCGACCTTTGCGGAGCGGCCCCGGGAATCGTGATCTTCGTGGGGATAACGCTACCTCAGCGTGAGACGTTCCACCTACCGGCCCGCGGGCAGCCACACGCCGCCCGGCGTCGCGGCGGCGATCCGCTCCTCCGCGAGCCGGTTCGCCGCCTCCGAGGTGGTCACGCCCCAGGCCGCAGCGTCCCGCAGCACGGCCAGCGTCGTGTCGTAGATCCGGGCCGTCCGGGCTCGGGCCCGCTCGAAGTCGAACCCCTGCAGCTCGTCGGCCACCTGGATCACCCCACCGCTGTTGACCACGAAGTCCGGGGCGTAGAGGATCCCGCGCTTCTCCAGCCGGTCGGCCGAGCCGCCCGGACCCTCGACCGCGAGCTGGTTGTTGGCCGCCCCGCACACGATCTCTGCCTGAAGCCCGCTCGATGGTGTCGACGTCCAGTGCCCGGCCCATGGCGTTCGGCGAGAACACGTCCAGCGCCGTCCCGATGAGTTCCGCCCGATCGGCCGCCACCTCCACCGACGGGTGCTCGGCCACGACCGACGCGACCGCGTCCGCACTCACGTCGCAGATCACCGCCGATGCGCCGTCCGCCTCGACCAGCTCGACCAGCCGGCGCCCGACCTTCCCCACGCCGGAGATGCCGACCCGCCGGCCCGCTAGGGATGGCGTCCCCCACCGGTGCTCGGCGGCCGCGCGCATACCTTGGAACACCCCGTATGCGGTCAGAACCGAGGAGTCGCCCGCCCCACCGTGCGCCTCGGACCGTCCGGTAGCGAACCGGGTCGTCTCCGACACCACGTCCATGTCGGCGACGTAGGTGCCGACGTCGGAGGCGGTGACGTAGCGGCCACCGAGGCTCTCCACGAAGCGCCCGTATGCGCGCAGCAGCTCCGGGGTCTTGTCGCGGAGAGGGTCCCCGATGATGACGGCCTTGCCGCCCCCGTGGTCGAGACCGGCGACCGAGTTCTTGTAGGCCATCCCGCGGGAGAGGTCGAGGACGTCGGCGAGCGCGGCGTCCGGCGACGCATACGGGAAGAACCGCGTCCCACCGAGGCCAGGCCCGAGGGCCGTCGAGTACAGGGCGATGATCGCCCGCAGCCCGGTGGCCGGGTCGTGGCAGAAGGCGACCTGCTCGTGGGTGAACGGATCCGTCATGGTGGTGACTCCGCTTCGATCAACGTGCGCGGGGATGACCCCGATGCGACCCTATTCGGGGGATTTGGGCGGACCTGCGTAAAACCCCCCTGTTCGGTCGAAGCCCAAGGTACCGTCGGGGCTGTTGAACAGTGGACCAGCCTGAGGGGGCACGTCCGCAACGGGGGTTTCAACCACTATCGGGAATGTGAGTTTGAGTAATGGGATCGTTCGAGCACGAAAGATTGCTGACGCCTGCCGAGGTGGCGGCGTTGTTCCGGGTCGACCCGAAGACGGTCACCCGGTGGGCACAGGCGGGCAAGCTCACCGCCATCCGGACCCTGGGTGGTCACCGGCGCTATCGCGAGAGCGAGGTCAGCCGCCTTCTGGACGCGGGCTGAGCGGTGACTGTGGCGGGGCCGTAGGCTTCGCGCGTGGGAGTGAGTGAGCGGTTCGGTCGACGCTCCCTGCTGCGCGGGCAGACTCCGACCTCGGGCGCGGCCGACGGTTCCACGCCGGACGCCGTGACGTCCACGCCCGTGGAGCCCGATCCACCCATGGTCACCGAGACGACGCAGCCGCGCCGACCGGCTCCGGTGGAGCCGGCCCACGGCCAGGCCACGTGGATCTCCATCACGCCCGCGAGTGCCAGGCGCACCACGCTGATGGTGATCGGCTTCTTCATCGTCCTGTCGATCGGCATCTGGGCGTTCCAGGCGCTGGGGACCTTCCTCTTCATCCTGCTGCTCGCGTGGCTGTTCTCCATCGCGATGGAGCCGCCGGTGCTATGGATGGTGCGGCGGGGGGTGCGGCGGGGCCTGGCTACGGGGATCGTCCTCATCCTCGGCCTGATCGTGATCCTCGGCCTGACGGCGTTGTTCGGTGGCGTGTTCGTCTCCCAGCTGTCGGACCTGGCCAGCTCGCTGCCCAACACCCTGACCTCGGTGATCAACTGGGTCAACGCCACGTTCCACACCTCGTTCGACCTGAACAACATCGCCGCGTCGATCCAGATCACCCCGGAAAAGATCGGGGAGTGGGTGGGCCAGTACGGCGGCGGCCTGCTCGGGATCTTCGGCTCGGTGTTCGCCGGGATCTTCGACACGCTGACGATCCTCGTCTTCGCCTACTACTTCTCGGCCGACAGCCCGCGGCTGCGCCAGACCATCGGGTCCTGGCTTCCGCCGGCCTACCAGCGCTACTTCGTCACCGTCTGGGAGATCTCGGTCGAGAAGACCGGCGGCTACGTCGTCAGCAAGGTCGCGCTCGCGGCCCTGTCGGCGTTCTTCCACGCGGTGTTCTTCGCGATCATCGGGGTGCCGTACTGGCTGCCACTGGGCGTGCTCGCCGGCATCGTCGGGCAGTTCATCCCGACCATCGGTACCTACATCGGCGTGGCCCTGCCGGCCCTGTTCACCCTGGTCTCCGACAAGCCCATCAATGCGTTGTGGATCGTGATCTTCGCCACCGTCTACCAGCAGCTCGAGAACTACGTCTTCACCCCGCGCATCAGCCGGCGGACCATGGACGTCCATCCAGCGGTCGCGCTCGGGTCGGTGATCGCCGGCGCGGCGCTGTTCGGGCCCGTCGGAGCGCTGATCGGGATCCCGCTGGCGGCGGCGGCGCTGTCGATCATCGACACCTTCACGCACCGCCACGAGCTGCTGCCCGAGCTGGCCTCGCTGGAGGACGCCGAGAACCGCCAGGACGAGGACGCCCGCGCCGAGCAGGAGAGGCACAGCCGGGCGCGGCAGGACTGACCGACCTCCTGGCTCGCAGGGGTATGCGGCGAGCCCGCCGGCTCAGTGCTCGTGCCGGTTGTCCGGCTGCGAGGCGTCCCCCGGGTGCTCGTACCCCTCGCCCAGGCGGACGCGTTCGTGGGTGGCGCGGGCCAGCCACCGGGCGAACGTCTCCAGCCGGGCCGACGCCGCGAGCTCGTCGAGAGACCAGGCGGCCCCGCCGTCATCGGTCGCCGCGAGGGCGGTCGCCCGGCGTCGTTGCTCCGATGACAGGGCGACATCGGCCGTGAGCAGGGTGGCTGCCGTCGCGACGGCCGGGTTGTTGGTCCACGCGGCAGCGACGATCGAGCCGAGGGCTGCGGCATCGGCGCGGGTCGGGGCGCCGGTCCACGGGTCGTTCGTGGTGTCAGGCGCCGGAACTCCGTGCGGTTCGGAGCACGACTCGGCGAGGACGTGCTCGCAGAGGCGCTCCACGACCGCGACCTGGGCGACCCACCGGCGCAGCTGTCGGCCCTCACGTGAGTCGGCGGCGGGCAGCGACCGGGCCCGGTCCCGCGCGCGGAGCCGGTTGACCCGCGCATCGATGTCGGCGGCGTCGATGGGCTCGCCGTCGACCCAGGCGGCGGCGCTCATCCGCGGACCTCCACCCGGACCGTCTCCGCATACTGGGCGCGGCCGAACCACATCACCTTGGCCATCAGCCAGGCGTGACCGGCTGGGGTGTCGACCGGCGGCGTCACCGGGATCTCGATCGTCGACGAGCCGCCACCGGCCACGGCGAAGCCGCGGGTCGCGTCGGCCACCCAGGACCAGGTGCCCCACGGCGACGCCACCTGGACCTCGCCGCGGATCGGTGAGCGGGTCCGGTTCCGCACCATCAGGGTTACCGTCGCCGAACCCCCGGGTGCCACGACGACCGACGTCGTGTCGACCTCGACGTCGAGCCCGGTCGGCCGAGCGGTGTCGTCGGCCGTCGCACCGAGCTGGACGTTGCGAGCCAGGTCGGCGGTCGTGGGCCGGCCGAATCCGAGCGTCTCGTCCAGGGCCGCCGAGTCGCCGACGAACACCGTGACGACGTCCTCGACGACCTCGACCGCGCCGCCTCCCGCCAGCTCGCCGTCGTCCGGCGAGACCTGAGCGGCGACCGCGTACTGGCCCGGTGTCGTCCCCTCCGGCACCTCGACCCAGGACCGGAACCGGGCGTACCCGCTCGGGGAGAGGACCGCCGGCGCCTCCTGCAACGTGGCGGCCCATCCGTCCGGGAGGTCGAGCCGGCTGGCGACCGCCACCGGGCTCGAGGCGTACTGGTTCGCGACGACCCAGCTGACCTCGACGCGCCCGCCGACCGCGCACCGGACGACGGTCGGGGTCACCGCGACGGAGACCGGCAGGAAGCCCATCGGAGCCGGTCCCCGGTTGTGCAGCCAGTACCGGCTGTACACCGGCTGCGCCACCTCGCGGTCCGCGCCGAGCACCGCCCTGGACCGCTCGTCGGCGGCGGCCACCGTGCCGACGACCGTCTCGATCTGCTGACCGGCCAGGTCGACCATGACCACCCCGTCCTCGACCTCGAGCGGCTGACGCGGCACCTCCAGCAGGTCGGCCCGGGCCGCGGACCGCACGGGGGTGACCGGGAGCCGCACGGTGGCCCGTCGCGACGTGCCCGTCGCCTCCACCAGCCGGACGGTCACGCTGTGCCGCGGGTCCGCCGCGTCGTGAGCGCCGAACGCCACCGGGTTCCCGGCGGCCTTGACCGTCTGCACAAGCACGTCTCGCGCCGGCTCGACCGTGAGCAGCGACTGGGTCGAGGACAGGTCGCCGGGGGACGGTTCCGCGGCCACCGCCAGGAACGGAGTGCTGAACGCCTGCCCTCGAGCCGGGAGGTATGCGTCACGCCAGTCCCCGGCGTCGCTCACCAGGGCGTAGTGGAACTCGTGCGTCCAGTGCTGCAGCTGGAACGCCGAGCCGTCCGGCGTCGTCCGCTTCGGCGGGTCGATCCACACCCCGGACGGCCAGCCGGTGCACGAGCGCAGCAGCGAGAGATTGAGACCGCCCTCCGGGTCGACGGCGAACCCGGGCAGCCCGTAGGTCAGCAGGGCCACGGTGCCCTCGGCATGCGGGTCGAGGCCGCGGTCGCTCGCGAGCCGAGCGGTCAGCCGACCGGCGTTCACCGCCTCGACAGCGGCTGCCACGTCGCGGACGACGACGACCGGCAGCGCGTCGACGTCCCGCAGGTCGGCGTTCGGGACCCACGTCTCGGTCAGCGGGCGAGAGGCAGGGACGATGACGAGGTCGTCGTCCGGAAGCGCCCCGATCCGGGCCTCCACCTCGTCCAGCACCGTGTTCGGCCGCTCGGCCAGGACGAGCCGCATATCCGGGAGGTTGGAGTCCACGCCGAGGTCGCCGTACCGGGAACCCGAAGCCTTCGACGTCGTCGCCGTGACGCCGCGGCGGACGAGGGCGACCACGAGGTCCCGGGCCTCGGCCGGGTCGGCGTCGTCGGGAACCACCACCTCGGCGACGGCGACGGCGCGGGTGCCGACGCGCTCGCCGGAGCCGTCGACGACGTCGATCCCCAACGTCGTGCCGATCCCGAACCAGGTGTTGGCGGGGTTGTCGAGCGTCCAGGGCGCCACGGCGGTGTCCGCGTCGATCAGACCGAAGCCCCGGCCGACCACGCCCGAGGCCACCTCGCTGATCGGCAGCCCACCCGGCTGGTCGACCGGGAACCGGACCCGCACCAGACGGTCCGACACCGCGTGGTCGAGGAACCGGGTCGTCAGCTCGACGCGGTCGAGCCCGTCGACGAGCGTCGTGACCTGCTCGTACTCGATCCCGTCGACCACGCCGCGCGTGACCAGTCGACGGCCGATCGGGCTCTCCTGCAACGCCACTCGCGCCTCAGAGTCGGCGGAACGGACCGAGCGGCCGTTCGGCAGGAGGTGCCAGGGACCCTCACTGAAGCGGGGGTGCGCCGCGTACTCCTCGTAGACGCGGAGCTCGTTCCCCGGTCCGGTGAGCAGCTCGCGGTCCCGTCGCCGGTCGACGACCGAGGTGAGGGTTCCGCCGCGGGCCGGGTCGGCGGTGACCCGGTAGGCGTCGCTCTCGGCGGTCACCGGGCCGCCGTCGGTCGGGACGTCGGTCCACGGCGTCGCGGCGCCGCCGTTGTCGACGACCCGGTAGGTCCGCCAGCCCATCGACGGCACGTTGTGGGCCACGAACCGCACCACGCCCGGTGCCTCGACGACGAAAGGGACGTCGATGCCGGCGTCGTCGACGAGGCGGACGCCGTCGGTCGTCGCGACCTCCGCACGCACCAGGTCGGTGCGGTCGAACCCCACGGTGTTGAAGACGACCACCGGCCGGCCCTCACCCGTCGTGTCGATGCGGCCGACGATCGCGTCAGCCGCGGCGTCGCGGGCGCCGGCCGCCAGGTCGTAGGCCTCGCGCCAGCCGGTGAGCAGGTCGATGTAGACCTGGTCGGCCTCGGAGCCGGTGATCGCGTCGTGGTGGGCACCGAAGGCCAGCTGCCGCCACACCTTGTCGAGCGCCGCCTCCGGGTACCGGCCCTCGCCGAGGAGGACGGCGAACGTCGCCAGCTTCTCCGCGTCGGTGGCCGCGGTCTCGGCGGCCCGCTGCGCCTGCTTCGTGTCGATGTAAGACACGTCCTTGCCGGTATAGACGGGGTTCATGTCGCGGCTCTGCGGCGACGGGGTGCGGTGCTGCTCGGCGAGGCCGTCGTGGACGCGGTCCATGAACATCCGCGTGGTCCCGCAGACGAACCTCGGCCACACGTAGTGCTCGTTCCACCAGCGGTGCAGCTCGGTCACCCAGTTGTTCGGCGGACAGTAGTCGCCGCCGACCGGCAGCAGCGTGTTGCGTGTCGCCGCAACGGGTTTCAGGACCTGGAAGAGGTGGTAGGCGATGTCGCCGGCGGCCTCGACCGACGGCGCGTGCTGGAGCTCCCACCCCGGTCCGTAGTGGTCCGGCATGTAGTGCGTCAGCACGCTGTCGCCACTGGGCGAGATCCACTCGAACTCGCTCTCGAACTGCATGACCGTGATGTCGCCGGTCCGGTCCTGGTCCCAGTGCTGCCGGAGCGGGCCCCACTGGTGGTGCGGTCCACGCGCCCACGCGCTCCCGGTGAGCCCGGCCTTGGCGGCCAGGCCGGGGAACTGCGGATCGTGCCCGAAGGCGTCCAGCTGCCAGGCGGTCCGGGGGTCGCCGCCGAGGATGTCGCGCTGGAAGCCGATGCCGTAGACGACGTTCCGGATCGTCGTCTCGCTGCTGGTGAGGTTGGTGTTCGGCTCGTTGTAGGTCCCGCCCACCAGCTCGACGCGTCCCTCGGCCATGAGGCGTCGCAGGACCGCTCGCTGCTCCGGGTGGGTGTCGAAGTAGGGCTTCAGGTAGTCCAGCTCGGCCAGCACGACGTGATAGTCCGGGTCGCGCACCGCCAGCTTGAGGTGCGCCTCGACGAGAGCGAAACCGTTGTCGACGAACGCCGGCCGGGTCGACCAGTCGGGTCCGACGAAGTCCCAGTCGGTCGTGTAGGACGCCTGGGTGTTCCACCAGACCGGGTCGTAGTGGAAGTGCGAGACCATGACCATCGTCCAGCCGGGTTCCGCGACGACGACCGTGCCGTATGCGTCGGCCTCCTCGCCGACCTCGTTCCTGGCGGTGACCCGGACCGCCAGCTCGTCGCCGACCCCCGAGCGCTCGGGCAGGTCGAGCGGGACGTCCACGCGGACGGCGCGGTCACCCGCCGGCACCATGAGGTCGCCGTGGATCCCGGAGGCGATGACCGAACCCGCGGGCTCGGCGCCGGTGACCGTCAGCCGGACCTCGCCGTCACGCATACCCCGGTCGATCGTCACGTGCAGCACCTGGCGCGGTTCCTCGGCCGTACCCACGAACCGTTCGGTCGAGCGGACCTCGGTGATGGTGACGGGCACGAGCTCTCCTGACGTCGTCGTGGGTGGCGGTTCCACTCTGGCATCGGCGTGCGGCTCGGTCGAACCCCGACAAAGCGTGGCAAGCCACCTCCTCGTTGGGGCCTGACTGGCCCGTTCGGGCGATGGACTTCGCGATCCGATGCCACGAGGCTGGCTCTCGACACTCGGGGGAGGGTTTACGTGGGTTGTTTCCGGCAACCTCGGCGCGACGGACGCGACCGAGGCGCGGCGGTGGTCGAGTTCGCGCTCGTCCTCCCGCTGCTCATGGCCCTCCTCTTGGGCATCATCGACTACGGGCTCTGGTTCAACGACTCCATCTCGGTCCGCCAGGGTGTCCGCGAAGCAGCCCGCAAGGCGGCAGTCCAGAGCGACTTTCCCGGATGCGGTCCGGGCACCAGCATGGCGTCCGCGGCCTGCGGTGCAAAGCAGATGTCGGTCACCAGCGGAGGCGTCGCATCGGCCCGGGTATTTCCTGCTCGCGCTTCTGACGGTGCGCAGGTCGGAACGTGGGCCAAGGGGGACCTCGTCGTGGTCTGCGTTGCCGTCAAGGCCAGCAGCTTCACGAAGTTCGTGCCGTTGCCGGCCAGCGGCATCATCCGGTCGAAGACCGTCATGTCTATCGAGAAGGCCTCACCACCGACTCCAATCAACTACCTCACCGACGTCGACCCATCCGGTGACAGTTGGACTTGGTGCAACGCGACGGCGACGCCGTGATGAGCCTGAGAACACGGCGCGACACCGGAGCCGCCGCGATCATCACGGTCCTCCTCATGTCGGTCGTCCTCATCGGGCTGGCCTCGATCGTCGTCGAGCTCGGCCTCGCCCGGGACACTCGCCGCCAGGCGCAGAACGCCGCCGACGCCGCCGCGCTGGCGGCGGGCAACGCCTTGACGGTGTCCAGCTCCAACGTTGCCGCGAATGCCGCGGCGAAGCTCCTCGCCGCCAAGAACTTCGGCACCACGGACTCGCAGTGGGCGGCGTGCACGGATGCGGGCAAGCCAATCGGATGGCTGACCGTTGATACGCCATGTATCTCCTTCAATGCCAGTCCGGCGACGCAGGTCCGGGTGCTCGTGCCGTTCCGCCCGGTGGTGACGCCGCTCGGTGGTGTTTTCGGGAGCCAGAGCGTCAACGTCCAGGCGGTCGCGGTCGTCGGGGTGACCGGCTCGGCGCTCGGGCCGTGCGGCCTCTGCGTCATCGGGCCCGGCAACCACGACATCCAGAACGGCGACATCGTCGTCTCGGGAGCGAACGTCGTGTTCAACGGAGCGCTGGACTCCAAGAACAACGGCAGTATCACCGTGACGGGCGGCACGATCAGCGTGCACAACTCCGACGTCGGCAAGGGGGACTTCTCCCCGGCGCCTCTGCTGAACCAGCCGAACATCCCGGACCCCCTGGCGGCGATGGCGATGCCGGACTACAGCGCATTGACCTTCAAGTCCGGGAGCGCCTGTTCGGCAGGTCCGGGCATCTACAAGGATCTCCAGCCCACGAGCAACTGCACACTGTCGCCCGGGCTCTACGTGGTCATCGGCCCGAACCACGCCTCGGGCCAGACCGCCATCACCGCCCTCGGCGTGACGTTGTACTTCACGTGCGCGACCGGGACCACCCCCCGCGCCTGCAACTCGGGTGAGAGCGGCGGCGACATCCTGATGACGGGGCAGGCGTCTCTGCGCATCACCGCTCCGACGTCTGGACCGACCAAGGGCCTTTCCATCGTCTCGGACCGGAACAACACGGCGACGCTGGGTTGGCGGGGCAACGGGACCAACGCCAACACCGGCACCGTGTATGCGAAGAGCGGCACGTTGGACTGGCGGGGCAACGGTGCGGGCATCTTCGACGACTCGCTGATCGTGGTCGGCGACGTGGACTTCAGCGGCAACCCCTCGGCGATGCAGTCGACCTACACGCAGACCAACAACGTCGAGATCACGGCTCCCTCCATGGGGCTCACTCAATAGCCCCTCGTCCGTTTGGCCGGGAGGTGTGCGGCTGTGAGTGACGCTCGGCTTGACGCAGCATCGACCGACTTGCCTCGGTGTGCACGGTGAGTCAGGTGGCTTGACGCAGCGCCAAGTCCGGTGTGGGCGGGGCGTGCGGCGCGGAAACCTGTCGTCCGAGGCGGAACGCGATATAGCTTGACTTCGTCCCAAAGACGCGACATACTCCAGTCCGAGTATTCGGATCGGAGAAGCGTCATGACACGTCGTCGGGTCAACAACCCGCTCGCCCTGGCCGTCCTCGGCTGCCTGGCCGAGCGGCCGATGCACCCGTACGAGATCTCCACGACCCTGCGCACCCGGGGCAAGGAGAAGAGCATCAAGCTCAACTACGGCTCGCTCTACTCCGTGGTCGACTCGCTCCAGAAGCACGGCCTCATCGAGCCCAAGGAGACGATCCGCGACGGCCGCCGGCCCGAGCGAACCGTCTACGCCATCACCCCCGCCGGCTACACCGAGTTCGAGGACTGGCTCAGCGAGCTGCTGGCCGTGCCGACCCGCGAGTTCACCTCGCTCGAAGCCGCCTTGTCGCTCATGGGTGGACTGCGTCCCGGCGAGGTCGCCCGACTCCTCGAGGAACGAGCGGGGCGGCTCACCATCGAGCTCCGCTCGGAACGCACGACGATCGACGTCGTCCGCGAACAGGGCGTCCCTGACATCTTTCTCGTCGAGGGGCTGCTGCGGATTGCCATGCTGGAGGCGGAGCTGCGGTTCGTCGAGCAGCTCGTCCACGACATCCGGTCCGGGGAGCTGCCGGGCGTGACCACCTGGGCGCGCCTCCACGACCTGCTGGCCGACGGCCTCGCCGCGGAGGAGATCTTCGCGGACCCCATCCGGTACCTGGGGGAGGAGGGACGAGCCCTGGCCGACCTGCCGACCGTCACGGCGAACTAGCCAGACCTAGCCAGACCCATCCGCCGGCGCGGCAACGCCTGCGGTGGGTCCGACCAAGCCATCACCTCGAGTCAACCGGTGGACGAGCCACCAGCCGCTTTCGGATGCACCTGGCAGCCTACGGCAGCCCACCGGTCGACTCCCGCTCCAAGGAGTCACCATGCCCAACCCACTGGGGTCGACCGCGATACGGAACCCCGAACCACCAACCACATCAACGCATCTCGCCATCGAGGCCACCGACCTCGTCAAGACGTATGCGACGGGTCGTGGCAAGCCTCCCGTCCAGGCCCTCGACGGCCTGTCCATGACCGTCCGCCAGGGAGAGGTCTTCGGCCTGCTCGGACCGAACGGCGCCGGCAAGTCGACGACGGTGAAGATCCTCTCCACCCTCGCCAAGCCCGACACCGGCCGCGCCGTCGTCGCCGGTCATGACGTCACGAAGGACCCTGACGCGGTCCGGAGGGCCATCGGCCTCATCTCGCAGAAGTCGAGCTCCGCCCCGATGATGACCGGCCGGGAGAGCATCCTGCTCGCGGCTCGGATCCACGGGATGTCCCGCCAGGAGGCCCGCGCCAGGGCTACCGAGCTGCTCGACCGGTTCGGGCTCGGCGACGCGGCCGACCGGCTCACCAAGACCTACAGCGGCGGCATGCTCCGCAAGCTCGACGTCGCCGTGGGCCTGGTCGCCCGGCCCACCGTGCTGTTCCTCGACGAGCCGACGACCGGCCTCGACCCCGAGGCGCGCACTCAGCTGTGGGACGAGATCGCCCGCCTCGCCGCGGTCGAGCAGCTCACCGTCCTGCTCACGACGCACTACCTCGACGAGGCCGACCATCTCGCCGACCGGCTGGCCATCGTGGACCACGGTCACGTGGTCGCGGAGGGCACCCCGGACGAGCTCAAGAGCCGGCTCAACGGTGACGGCGTCGTCGTGGAGGTCGCTGACCACGCCGCCGGAACCATTGCCGCTGAACGGCTTTCGCACCTCGACGATCTCGACGACGTCACCCACGAAGGTCGGGTCGTCCGCGCCCGAACCCGGTCCGCCGCCGGTGTCATCCCCGGAGTCCTGGCCGCACTGGAACAGGCCGGGGTCGAGGTTCAGTCCGCGACGGTCGCCCGGCCGAGTCTCGACGACGTCTACCTCCACTACGCCGGCCGCACGTTCGACAAAGGAGCCGACCGATGACCGCCTTGATCTCGCACACCGCCCTGCTGACGCGCCGGTCGCTGACCAGCCTGATGCGGCAACCCGCATACCTGCTCATCACGCTGATCCAGCCGATGATCTGGCTGCTGCTGTTCGGGCAGCTGTTCTCCAAGGTCATCGAGATCCCCGGCTTCACGAGCGAGAGTCAGTCGTTCATCGCGTTCCTCACGCCAGGGGTCGTCATGATGACCGCGCTGTTCTCGGCCGCGTGGGCGGGCACGACGTTCATCGAGGACATGGGTCTCGGCGTGATGGACCGGATGCTCGCGTCGCCGGTCCGTCGCGGCGCGCTCATCAACGGGACGGTGATCTACCAAGGCGTCGTCTCGGTCGCCCAGACCGCTGTCGTGCTGGTCGTGGCGTATGCGGCGGGCGCCCGGTTCGGGTCACCGGCGGTCGGCATCGTGCTGACCATGGTCGCGGCCGTGCTGCTCACCGTCGTCTTCGCGGCGCTGTCGAACGCCTTGGCGCTGCTGACCCGTCAGCAGGAGACGCTCATCGGGATAAGCCAGCTGCTGAGCCTGCCGTTGACGTTCCTCTCGTCGGCGATCATGGACCCCAGCCTCATGCCGGACTGGATCCAGACCGTCGCGCGCTACAACCCGCTCGACTGGGCGGTGCTGGTCAGCCGCGAGGCCCTGTCCGCGACACCCGACTGGGGCGTGATCGCCTGGCGTGGTGGGGCATTGGTCGTGCTCGCCGTCGTCATGTCGTGGCTCGCCACCCGGGCCTTCGGCGCGTACCAACGATCGGTCTGAGCCGCCGGGGGACGGTGTCGGCCCGCGTGGCACAGTGAGCGCATGGCCGACACCGAAACCCGGACGCCGTGGCTCACCGTCGAGGAGCTCAACGCCAACGGCGGAGCCCTCGCCGCGAAGATGGGCATCCTGTTCACCGAGGCGAACCACGAGCGCGTCGTGGCGACGATGCCCGTCGAGGGGAACACGCAGCCCTATGGAATTCTGCACGGCGGCGCCTCGGTCGTCCTCGCCGAGTCCGTCGGGTCGATGATGGCGGTCCTGTATGCGGGCGAGGGCCGGGCCGCGGTCGGGATGACCATCAACGCGATCCACCATCGACCCGCCTCGTCCGGCACCGTCACCGCGACCGGCACTCTCATCCAGGCGGGCCGGACCACGGCCAGCGTCGCGATCGCGATCACCGACGACGAGGGCCGGCGCATCTGCTCGTGCACCCTGATCTGCCAGCTGCGCGACGCGCCGCCGGTCGAGCGGGCGTGATGGTGCCGAACGCGTCGGTCGCCGTCACGGGAGTCACCGGCGGGATCGGCGGGATGGTGAGCCGCGCCCTCGCGGATGCCGGCATCCCGCTGCGGCTCCTGGTCCGGACGCCGAGCAAGGCGCCCGCGCTGCCCGACTCGACCGTCGAGACGTTCGACTACTCGGACCGGAACGGTTGCGAGACAGCGCTGTCCGGCGTCAGGACGCTGTTGTTCGTCTCGGCCGCCGAGGACGCCCACCGGCTCGCCCAGCACCGCAACGTCGTCGACGCCGCGGCCGCCGCCGGCGTTCAGCACGTGGTCTACACCTCGTTCGTCGGCGCCTCGCCGACCTGCACGTTCACCCTGGGGCGCGACCACTTCGCGACCGAGCAGCTCATCCGCGAGGCGGGAATGACGCATACCTTCCTGCGCGACAACTTCTACCAGGACCTGCTGCCCTTCTTCGTCGGCGACGACGGCATCCTGCGAGGTCCGGCCGGTCAGGGTCGTGCCGCGTTCGTGGCCCGGGCCGACGTCGCTCGCGTCGCCACCACGGTGCTGCTCGATCCCCAGGCCCACGCCGACCGCACCTACGACCTCACAGGACCCGAGGCGCTCACCCTCGACGAGGTCGCCACGCTGATGACCGCCGGACTGCGGCGGTCGGTCTCGTACCTCGACGAGACCGTGCCGCAGGCCTACGAGTCGCGCGCGCACTACGGAGCGCCGGACTGGCAGGTGGACGCCTGGGTGTCGACCTACACGGCGATCCGCGCCGGTGAGCTCGAGCCGGTCAGTGCCGACATCGAGACGCTGACCGGGCAGCCGGCGACCGGGTTCGCGCAGTTCCTCGCCTCAGCGGGGTAGCGCGTCGGGCCGGGCCCACCGCGGCAGCTCGAGCCACCACCGGAACGACATCCGCCACTCGGGGCTCGCGCCGTCGAGGGCGGCCTGGCCGGCCAGGTCCTCGAGCCGACGGGTCTGACCCCACATGCCGAGGAGGTAGGCGTGCGCGCGCGCCATGCTCCTGGGGTCCGGGTGCGGTCGGCGTAGCTGTTCCGCGGCCAGCGCACTGGTCCGCGCCGTGAGGCGAGACGCGGTTCGGCGGGTGACCCGGGCATTGGCGGCCGCGCCGGCGGCCGTGAGTGTGGTGACGGGGTCGGTGGAGGTCTGGAAGGCCAGCTCGACGAGCTCCTCGGCCTGCGCCGGCTGGACCACCCAGGACAAGGCGCCGAGGGCATCGTCGACGAGCGTCGACTCCTGGGCGAGCCACGCCTCGGAGAGCTGGGTGGCGTAGGCCGACGCCACGGCCGGCCCTTGGGGCGTCAGCATGAGGACGGCCAGGGCCCGCCCGCGCTCCTCGTCATGGGTCGTCGTCGCGGTGGTCCGCACGAGGCGGTCGAGGGTCGGCGTCCACCTGGTCATGCCTATCGTGCGGCGCAGCGAGATCTCGAGCCGCCGGGTGAGTTCGTCCACCTCACGGTCCGCCACGGCGCTGCCCTCGGCCACGATGTGGGCGATGCGCTTGCGCGACTCCGCGCTCAGCGCGTTACGGATCTGGCTTCGCGTCGGTGGGTCGATCTGTCGCAGCAGGTTCGCGGCCTCGCGGTGGATGCGGACCGAGTGGGTCTCGTCCCGAAGCAGCCGCAGCGCGATCTGCGCGACCTTGAGGGTCTGTTGCCGAGAAAGGCGGCCCCGGAGCACCTGGGTGGCCGTCGTGAACAGGCATACCCAGAGCCCTGATTCGGCCGTGGGTTTGTCGAGGTACTCGATCAGGAGGGTGGTCCCGTCGCGGTCGGCCGAGTGCTGCAGCAGCCCGACGATGTCCGCATAGACCTGGGTCGACGGGTCGTACAGCGTGCGCCGGGCCATCGCGGTGATGGCCGGCGCGCTGCGGGGGTTGGCCGCCAACCGCATGAGCGACTGGTCGCGCAGGGTGAACTCGAGGCCGACGTGCACCGAGACCTCGGTGGACAGCCGCGTGATGAGGGCCTCCCAGTCGACCGTGCGGATCAGCCACTCGTCACGGCCGTGCAAGAAGCCGGTCAGCCGGTCCCAGTCCCGTCCGGTGAGCGGCTCGCCGTCGAGGGCCCGGTCGAACAGCATCTGGGCCGTGTCCCGGTCGTCCGCCGACCACGGCGCCATGAGGAAGGGGACGCGGCTGCGGCGGTCGTCCAGCTGAGCGAGGTACTCCACCGCGGAGAGCAGCCGGCCGTACGGCAGGCCGAGAACCGTCTCGTAGCGGCGGACGATGTCGTGCGTGATCGGGACCTGCCCGTGCTCCCACCGCACCACCGCGGAACGGTGCACCGGCTCGAACCCGTCGGCGCGGGCGAAACCGGCGGCCGACTCCACGCCGTCGACACCGGAGTACTGCCGGGCATTGGCCAGCAGCCATCCGATGTCCTGCGCGAGCGTCGTCTCCATGTGTTGCATGAGACTACGCGACGTGCAACACCGGGGTACCGCGGGGTCCGGCTCTAGTGGGATGGAGCGAGGGCAGGGGAGTTCGCCGCGGATCACAGTTGAGCAGGGGCTTAGAAGCTGTCGCGGGCGGATCCCCTGCCCGAACACTGTCCCCCGGCGGCACACTGAGGCATGGCCGAGGATCGGACGTCCGTCAGCGCCTACGCGATGCAGGGGAGCGCGGCCGAGGAGCACCGCCTCGCCGTGCTGGCGCAGGTCATGTCCGCAGCGACCGCGCGCCTCTTCGCGGAGATCGGCGTCGCCGCCGGCTGGAACGCCCTCGACGTCGGCAGTGGTGGTGGCCAGGTGACCACCACCTTGGCCGCGCTCGTGGCGCCGACCGGTGCGGTGACGGGGGTCGACATCGACGAGACGACGGTGCGCCACGCCGCGGACTCGGCGAGGGAGCGCGGAGTGACGAACGTCCTCTTCGAACGGGCCGACGCGTACGCGCTGCCGTACCGCGACCGCTTCGACCTCGCCTACGGCCGCTTGGTCCTGTGCTACCTCACCGAACCGGTGGCCGCACTGCGCGAGATGAGGGCCGCGGTCCGCCCCGGAGGCATCGTCGCGGTCGAGGACGTCTTCACCGACACCCTGCGGTCCGACCCACCGACCCCGGCGTTGGCGGACCTGCGCCGCATCTACGGCGCGACCGTCCGGGCCCACGGAGGCGACCCCACCATCGGGCCGCGCCTTCCGGCGTTGTTCCGCGCAGCCGGACTCGTCGATGTCCAGGCGACCAGCATGGTCAACGTCCTGGGCACCCCGGAGGAGAAGGGCTTCCTCGTCACGCTGGTCGACTCGATGCGGGCCTCCACGCTGGAGGCCGGCGCAGCGTCCGCGGACGAGCTGGACGCGATGCGGGCGGCAGTCCAGGCCGCCGTCGACGACCCGGACTGCACCTTCTACCAGGCGCGCATCCATCAGGTGTTCGGAGTGCGCGCCTCCAGCTGACGCGCGGCCTACGTCACCGGGTCGACCGAGTCGACTGAGTCCTCGACGGCCTCGAGGACGACGTCGGCCAGCTCCTCCGGGTGCGTGAACGGGTTGTTGTGCGAGCCCGGGAGCGAGCGGACGCCGACGTTCGTGGACCCCGCGGCAAGGGCGAGCCGGTCGAGCCACTCCCGCGGCGCATACGTGTCGGCCTCGCCGGCGGTGAGGATCAGGGGCACGCGGAGCCGTCGGAGCCGCGCGTCCGGGGTGTCCCGCATCCCCGACCGCAGCACCGACCAGACGCCGGTCAGCTCCCGGACGGCGGTGGGCACCACCATCAGCTCGGCAGGGGAGTCGCGGCGGTAGGCGGTGAGCGTGGCGGCGCCCAGCGCGCCGAGCCGCCGCTGGCGGGGGGTGAAGGTCGGCCCGGCCATGACCAGTCCGAGCCGGGCGTGGGTCTCCTGCAGCCGCAAGGCGGCCGCCAGCGCGGCCTGCGACCCGGTCGAATGGCCGAGCACGACCACCGGACCGGTGATGGCCTGGGCCTCGACCCACTCGGCCGCCACCCGGCCGATGTCGTGCACGTCGGGGCGGGACCCGTGGCGTCCGGTGGCGGTGAAGCCCGGCAGGTCGAGCACGGTGGTGCGAAGCCCTCGACGCGCCAGGGCTGCCGCCGTGGGGAACGTGTACTGCGGGAGGCCGAGGCCGGGCAGGATCACGACGGCGGCGGACGCCTCCTCCTCGGCGGTCGGGTCCGCGACGTAGGCGTGGACGACGTGGTGGCGGGTGGTGGTCCAGGTCTCGTTGGTCAGGGAGGGTGTGGGCATCAGGCGTCGACCGTATGCGCCACGGCGGGTCCCGGCACGTCGGACCACGGTGGAGCTTGGGTCTGCGGCGGTCAGGCCGCCGTGCGGCAGGTCCAGGGTTTGAGCCCGAGCATCGCGTAGAGCCGGTTCGCCGCGGTGATCTGCTCCTCGCGGGAGGCCAGGTCCGGCCGAGGGGCGAAGTCGTAGCCGGCGGCGATACGCCACGCATCCATGTTGAACTGCAGCCCGCCGTAGTAGCCGCTGCCGAGGTTGAGGTGCCAGCGCTGACCGGACTCGCACCAGGCGATGCGGTCCCACATGTCGGCCATGGCGAGGTTGAGCGGCGGCTTGCCCGAGGCCGGCGGCGTGACCGGAGTGGTCGGCGGTCGCGGGGCCGGTTTGGTCACCGGCTTCGGCTGAGCCGCGGCCTTGGCGGCCGCCGCTGCCCGAGCCGCGGCCGCAGCGGCGGCGGCCTGGCGAGCACTGGTGGCGGCGCGCTCGTCCGCCTCGGCCTTCGCCTGTTGGGCGGCCAGGCGTTCGGCCTCCTGGCGAGCGGCCTCCGCCGCAGCCCGTATGCCGGCCTGCCGCGCCTCCTCGTCGCGCCGGGCCTGCTCCTCCGCCGCCAACCCGTCCTGACGCGCCTGCTCCAGCGCGGCGCTCGTCTGGCGCAGGGTCGCCAGCTGGGCGACCAGCTGGGTGGACTCCGCCTGGAGCGCGGCGAGCCGGGCGGTGAGCTGCGCCGCCTGCTGCTGGGCGTCGGCCGCCGCCGCCCGGGCCTGCGCAGCCGTGTCGTTCCGGCGTTGCTCGGCCTCGGTGGCCGCCAGACCCAGGGTGTCGGCGAGGAGGCGGGCCGAGTCCGCCTCGGTGGCCGCGTGGACGCGCTCGGCGGCCACGGCTTCGAGTCCGGCGGCGCGGTCGATGGCGCCCTGCGGGCCGTCGGCGCTGAGCAGGGCGTCGAGCTGCACCATGCCGCCGCCCTGTTGGTACGCCTCGGCCGCCAGCAAGGACAGCATGAAGCTCGCGTCGTCGGCCTTCTGGCGGGCGGTGTCGGCCGCCTGCCGGGCGGTGCTCGCCTCCTGGCTCGCCTGCGCGAGCAGCGCGTCGGCGCCGTGGCTGGCCATGTCGGACTCGGCGGCCTCGGTCCGAGCGGTGACAACCGCGTCGCGAGCGCTCGCGAGCCGGGCGTCGAGGCCCTGGGCCGTGGCCTGGGTGGTGGTCACCGCCGACTGCGCGGCGGCCACCTGCTCGGCGGAGGGCGTCGGGTCGCGGTCGGCCGCCGCCGAGGTGGCCACGGTCGTGACGAGGGCGAGACCGCAGGCGGTCGCGACGAGCGGGCGCGCGAGGACGGCGACACGGCGACGTGGTGGCCGCATGACGCCTCCTCCCCATGCCCGACGGATGGGCCGAGGCTAGGGCCCACACGTCACAGGAAGAACACGGACCACAGCGGTTTCAGCCCCAGGTCCGTACGGTCGGAATTACACCCCTGTGTTTCCGCTGCTCGTGGGCCTGCGGAGTGTCTTGGCGGCGAAAGCCACGATCCGGTAACGAATTCGGCCGAGGGCTCAGCGGGCGGCGGTCAGCCACTCGACCGCGCGCACCAGCAGTGCGCGGTGACCGGGAGCGTCGTACGAGCCGACGTCGTGACCGAGCCCGTCGTAGATCACCCGACCCGGGCCGGCTTCCCGCACCCAGACCAACGGGTGCGTGACGTCCTCGAACCGGTGCTCGCAGAGGACGATCACGTCCGGCTGGGTCTCGAGGTGGCTGTACCGCTCGTCGACGACGGTGAAGTCGCGCAGCCCGGCGGTGACCGGATGCTCGACGCCGGTGAGGGAGATCGTGCACTCGTCGAGCGGGGGGTGCATGGTGCGGCCGCGCACCCACCGGCCGCCGAGGATCTCCGGCCACTCACGCATACCGGTCAGTGAGGTCGACGAGGAGTGCACGCCGAGCAGCCCGCCTCCCCGAGCGAGATGCCGCGCCAGCCCGGCGGCGGCCGCGTCCATCCGTTCGGTCGGCCGAGGCTCGTCGGGGTTGCCGATGTTGACGACGAGCAGGCCTACGTCGCCCGGGTCGGCGAGCGCATCCTCGACGTCGCCCGTCACGACGACGCGGAAGCCGAGCGCCTCGACGAGGGCGGCCAGCCGCGCCGAGGTGGCGGCGAAGTCGTGCCACGGATCGACGTAGGGTCCGGCCCCGCTCACGACCAGGGCGTCAGGCACAGGGCATCCTGACATCGCCATGATCCTCCTCGCCATTCCCGAGTCCCTGCGGTCCCGCATCCTCCCGTCGTCACTGCTCGACGAGCTGCGGGCACTGGCGCCGGTCGCCGTCGCGCCGACACCCGACGACCTGCTCGCGGGTGACACCCGCGGGCTGCTGGCCGAGGCTCAGGTGCTGGTGACGGGCTGGGGCTCGGACCTCGTCGACGCGGAGGTCCTGGCGGCTGCGCCGAGGCTGCGTGCGGTCGTCCACACCGCCGGCTCGGTCCGCCCGGTCGTCACGCGGGAGGTGTATGCGCGCGGTGTCGTCGTCTCCTCGCAAGCGTGGGCCAACGCGCTGCCCGTGGCCGAGTACACGCTGGCGATGATCCTGTTGTCGGCCAAGGGTGTGTTGCGGGCGCGGGACCGCTACTGGGCGGTGCGAGGCGGGGTCGACGTGCACGACCTGCTGGAGGGGTACGGCACGTATCGGACCCGGGTCGGCATCATCGGCGCCTCGACCATCGGTCGGCGGGTGATCGAGCTGCTCGCTCCCTTCGACCTGAGCGTGGCGCTCCACGACCCGACGCTGTCCCGTGACGAGGCGGCCACCCTCGGCGTGACGTTGATGAGCCTGGATGAGCTCATGCGCACGAGTCGCGTCGTCTCGTTGCACGCACCGTGGTTGCCGAGCACCGAGGGGATGATCGGAGCGGCCGAGCTGGCGGCCCTTCCCGACGGGGCGACGTTCGTCAACACCGCCCGCGGCGCCCTGGTCGATGAGCCGGCGCTGGTCCGTGAGCTGCAGACCGGGCGCATTGACGCGGTCCTCGACGTCACCTGGCCCGAGCCGCCGGCGCCCGACTCACCGCTCTGGACCCTGCCCAACGTCACGCTCACGCCGCACGTCGCCGGGTCGGCCGGCAACGAGCTGGAGCGGATGGGCGCCTCCGCGGTTCGCGAGGTGGCCCGGGTCCTCCGCGGCGAGCCGCTGCACCATGCAGTCGACGCCGACGCCTACGACCGGTTGGCCTAGACACGACTGGCCCCCTCGCGCTCGGGGAGGGGGCCGGCCATCGTGCCCGGGCTCAGTCGAGGACGTGTCCGTCCGGGGCGATGAGGTGACCCTGCGCCGCCTTGCGGGCTTCGGTCTCGTCGCGGATCTCGCGGAACCGCTGGTCCGACAGCGGGTACTTCCAGAAGATCAGCATGGCGATCGCCGCGGCGAGGGCGGGGATGAGGCCCATGGTGGCCTTGATGGCGAGGATCGCGGACTCGGGCTGGACCGGGTTGGGCACCGCCTGGGTGGCCGACAGGTAGCCACCGACCGCGAGGGCCGCCGCACCGAGCGAGCCGCCGATGGACTGGGTGATCTTCCGGGTGAAGGAGAACACCGCATACGTCGCACCCTCGGAGCGCTGGCCGGACTTCCACTCGCCGTACTCGACGGTGTCGGCCTCGAGGCCGAACATCACCGTGTTGATGAGAGCGGAGCCGATTCCCTTGATGCCGAGGAAGATCAGGGCCGGAGCGACGACGCCGGTGGGCAGGAAGAACAGGGCCAGGCCGCCGACGACGGTGAACAGCCCGCAGTACTGGAAGATCGTCTTCTTGCCGAGCTTGTCGACGAGCTTGGGGATGAACGGCGCGCAGACGATCGAGATCCCGGTGTTGACCAACGTGATCGGGCCCAGCCACTTGATGTCACCGAGGACGTACTGGGCGTAGAAGGCCGAGGCGCCGCCGACCGCGAAGAGGCCGATGAGGTAGAAGAAGCTCGCCGCGCAGAGGTACCCGAGTGGCTTGTTGTGGCGGATCGTGTCCCAGGTCTCGCGGGCCGACACTCGAGGCTGGGTCCGGACGACCTGCTCGCGACACCAGTAGACGGTGAGGCCGTAGGCGATCGAGCCGATGAGGACGAAGAGCAGCGTGGTCTGGGTGAAGATCGACTGAACTTCGGCGCGGTACGCCTCCGAGCTGAGCGTCGTCTTCGCGCCGCGGAGGTCGGAGATCTTCGGCGCGATGAGGTAGGTGAGCACGATGCCGCCGATGGCGCTGCCGAAGAACCGCGAGGCGACGAGCTTGGCCCGCTGGTGGACCGACTGGGTCATCGCCGAGGCGAGCGAGCCGTAGGGGATGTTCACCAGCGAGTAGGACAGCCCGAGGATCGCGTAGGTCAGGTAGGCGTACAGGAGCTTGGTCCCCGCGTCGAACTCGGCCGGCACGTGGAAGGTCAGCGCGCTGAGGAACAGCAGCGGCACCCCGCCGAAGAGGATGAAGGGGCGGAACTTGCCCAGCCGCGTCATGGTCCGGTCGACGAGGCGCCCGGCGAAGATGTCGGTCACGGCGTCCCACAGCCGCACGACGAAGAACATCGTCGCGACCGCCGCAGCGGACATGCCCGCGACGTCGGTGTAGTAGTAGAGCAGGAACGTCGTGCCGAGGGTGAACGCGAGGTTGTTGGCGAAGTCGCCGAGCCCGTAGCCGACGATGGACCGCTTGGGCAGGCGCTCGCCCGCGATGGTCGGCGTCGCCGGGACGCTGTGCTGGATGGTGGCCATGGCTGGTGACTTCCTTGTCGTTGATGATTCAACTAGTGCCGTGGCCTCAGTGAAGGGCACGCACCCCGACGCCGCCAACGAGTTGCCATGTGTTGCCCTGCGGCAACTCATGGCAACCGTTAGAGGTCGCCGCGCGGTGGCTGGCTCAATGAGTGGGCGGCCACCCGGGCATCCCCGGTCGAGGCCGTTCCGCGCCGGGCCTCGTCGGCCTGACCATCCCTACCGATCACTCGAAGGACCAGTCATGTTGCGACCCCAGGACACCGCCACCCGTGAGACGAAGCGCCTGGACGGGCGCTGGGCGTTCGCCCTCGACCCGGACGGCGTCGGGCGTTCGGAGGAGTGGTTCGCCGGATCGCTGCGCGGCGCTCGCGTGATGCCGGTTCCCGCCAGTTTCAACGACATTGCCGCCGACGCATCGGTTCGCGACTACTTCGGGGACGTCTGGTACCAGCGCGTCGTCCGGGTGCCGCGGGGGTGGGACGGCCAGCGGATCGTCCTCCACTTCGAGTCGGCCACGCACCGGGCGACGGTGTGGGTCGGGTCCACCGAGGTCGTCGCGCACGAGGGCGGCTACACGCCGTTCGCGGCTGACGTCTCGGCTGACGTCGTGGCGGGTGACGAGGTGCGGGTGACGGTATGCGTGAACAACACGCTGTCGTTCCAGAGCATCCCGCCGGGCGTCATCGAGGACTCGCCGACGGGAAAGAAGCAGCTGTACTGGCACGACTTCTTCAACTACGCGGGGCTACACCGGTCGGTCTGGCTGTTGGCCACCCCGGTGGCCCACATCGACGACGTCACCGTCGTGACCGGACTCCACGGCGCCACTGGCACCGTCGCCTACGAGACCGTCGCCGTCGGGGCTGAGGGCCTGGAGGTGCGGGTCGTCCTTCGGGATGCCTCGGGAGCTGAGGTGGCATCTGGTTCGGGGGCGTCGGGGGTGCTCACCGTGCCGGACGTGCACCGCTGGGCGCCGGGCGACGGCTACCTCTATGACCTCGAGGTCCAGCTCGTCGACGGGAGCCAAGTGGTCGACTCGTACCACCAGCCGGTCGGTGTGCGGACGGTCGAGGTGCGGGGCGCGGAGTTCCTGGTCAACGGGGAACCGGTGTACTTCAAGGGTTTCGGCAAGCACGAGGACGTCGGCGTCATCGGCAAGGGGCACAGCGACGCGCATCTCGTCCACGACTTCGAGCTGATGAGCTGGATCGGGGCGAACTCGTTCCGGACGTCGCACTACCCGTACTCCGAGGAGGTCCTCGACTACGCGGACCAGCAGGGGTTCCTGCTCATCGACGAGGTGGCAGCGGTCGGTCTGAACATGGGCCTCGGCGGTGGGATCTTCGGTGGGCAGGGGTACACGACCTTCTCGCCCGAGACGATCAACGACGCCACCCGCGAGGTCCACGCCCAGGCGATCCGCGAGCTCGTCGCCCGCGACAAGAACCACCCGAGCGTCGTTCTGTGGTCGATCGCGAACGAGCCGGAGTCCGACACCGAGGGGGCCGAGGCCTACTTCGAGCCGCTGTTCCAGGTGGCCCGCGACGCCGACCCCAGCCGGCCGGTCGGGTTCGTCAACGTCATGCTCGCGCCGTATGGCACGTGCCGCGTCTCGCAGTTCGGGGATGTGCTCATGCTGAACCGCTACTACGGCTGGTACGTCAACACCGGTGACCTCGCCGGCGCGGAGGTGGCGTGGCGCAAGGAGCTCGAAGGCTGGGCCGGCGAGAACAAGCCGATCATCATCACCGAGTACGGCGCCGACACCATGCCCGGTCTGCACTCGCTCACACCGCAACCGTGGAGCGAGGAGTACCAGGTCGACTACCTCGACATGAACCACCGCGTCTTCGACTCCATCGACGCCGTCGTCGGCGAACACGTCTGGAACTTCGCCGACTTCGCCACCACCCCCGGCATCATGCGCGTGGACGGCAACAAGAAGGGCGTCTTCACCCGCGACCGCACACCCAAGAACGCGGCGTTCGCCCTGAGAAAGCGTTGGGCGTCCGGCTAGCCCTTGCCCGAGTGACCCGAGCCGCCGGACGAGCCGGAGTCTTCTGGGCCCGACCGGCCAGACCCGGACGAGTCGTCGGAGCCCGAGCCGCCAGAACCGGACGACCCGGAACCCGAGGATCCTGAACCTCTTCCGCTGGTCCCGACCGTCGACGGTGTCGAGCCGGAGGTCGCCGACCCGGACGAACCTGAGCCCGACGACCCGGCGACGCCCGAGGAGGTGTCGTCACGACGGCCGCCGTGGTCGTCGGAGGTGGGCGACACGGTGGGGATCGCCGTCGCGGTGTTCTCGGAGGGGGAGTCGGACGGCGTGGCGGTGGTGGCGTCCGCGACCGGGACGCCGCGGGCCACCTGGGGCGGGGTGACCCAGAGCTGCTGTGGCGCCTGGGCGTCGACCGGCGTGACCACCGACCAGGTGGCGACGCCGATGAGCAGGCCGCTCACCGCGAGGCCGACCCCGCCGAGCAGCCCGGCGTTGCCGAGCGTGCGGCGCCACCGCCGACCGTCGGCCGGCCCGTTGAGGGACCCGGCCGACCAGACGACGGTCCGCCCGCGGACGTCCGGCTCGTGGTTCTGCACGTGACGATCCTCCGCCGCCGAGGCGCCGAAGACCACCTGTCCGATGGTCCTAGTACCTCGGCGCCGCTCTATCACCCTGGGCCTGGTGGCGCTCGGCCCAGAGCGCGGCCTGCGTGCGGTCGGCGACGCCGAGCCGGGCGAAGATGCTGGTCAGGTGGGCCTTGACGGTGCGCTCGCTGATGCCGAGCCGCCGGGCGATGACCTTGTTGGGGTGCCCCTGCGTGACCATGTCGAGCACCTCGGCCTCACGGTCGGTCAGCGGCGAGACGGCCGCCGGTGACGCGGTCCGCCGGCTGGTCAGCAGGACGCGAGCCGCCTTGGGGTCCAACGGTGCTCCGCCGCGGACGACCTCGCGGATCCCGTCGATGATGACTTCCGGCTCGCTCTGCTTGAGCAGGTAGCCGTCGGCTCCGGCTTCGAGCGCGTCGGTGATCCAGCGCTGCTCGCTGAACGAGGTGAGCACGACGACATGGACGTCGGGACTCTGCGCGACGATCCGCCGGGTCGCCGTGACCCCGTCGGTCCCCGGCATCGACAGGTCCATGAGCACCACATCCGGAGCGAGCTCGGCCGCCTGGCGCACCGCCTCCTCGCCGTTCGGCGCCTCGCCGACCACCTCGATGTCGTTCGTCGTCCCGAGCAGCGCGCGTAGCCCACCGCGGACCACGGCGTGGTCGTCGACGATGAGCACCCGGATCCCGGCGGCGGGTGGCGTACGGGCACCGGGCATACCGGCGTCGGCGTCACTCATCGGACCGGCACCGTGATCTCCGCCCGCGTCCCCTGGCCAGGCGCCGAGCGGATGGTCAGCTCGCCGCCGGCCTCCGACACGAGGTCGCCGAGCGACCGCAGCCCAACGTGGCCCGCGCCCACGCGCTCGGACAGATCGTCGGCCGCGAACCCGCGACCGTCGTCGTCGACCACGAGACGGGCGACGTCGTCCTCGACACCGGCATACACCTCGACGCGGCTGGCCCCACTGTGGGAGACGACGTTGCGGAGCACCTCCTGGGCCGACCGGAACAGCAGCGCCGCCGGTTCGGGCGGCACGTCCACCGCGTTGTCGACGTCGAGCTCGACGGTCATGCCGCCACGCTCGACCCCGGAGGCGAGCTCGGCCAGCGACGCCGGCAGTCCCTCCTCGGCGAGGCTCGGAGGGTAGATGTCGACGAGCAGCGAGCGCAGGTCACCAGTCGTCGTCCGCAGCTGGGTCGCCGCGGTCCGGACCAGCACCGCGTCGCGGGCGGCGTCGGGCGAACCGAGGCGAGCGGCGTCCAGCGTGTACATCAGCCCGGTCAGGTCCTGGACCACGCCGTCGTGGAGGTCGGCCGCAATCCGGCGCCGTTCCGCGTCCGACGCGTGGGTCGCGTGGTCGAGCAGCCGGGACCGTTCCTGCTGCTGGCGCTGGAGCCGGCGGGCCATCGACCAGGCCAGCGGTACCTGCACCATCTGCAGGAGGATCAGGGCCGCCAGCGCCGCCGGTGCGAACCGCCGCCAGGTGTCCTGGCCGGCGGACACGACGCCGTCGTAGCGGAAGTACGCCTCGAAGAGGACCGGGGTGCCCTCTGCCGACTTGACGCCGACGTAGACCTCGAGCAGCTGCTCGTAGGGTCGCTCGAACTCGTTCTCCGGGCGCGAGAGGTCACTGATCTCGGAGTCGGTGGACTGGTCCTGCAGCGCCTCCTGCTCCTCGGGGCCGAGCGGGAAGGTCTGGCCGATCAGGCGCGGCTCGTCGGAGTAGACGATCGTGCCGGTCGCGTTCCAGAGCTTCACCCGGACCAGGGAGCCCTGCAGCACGTACTGGTGCATGGCGTCGTCGAACGCCGCGACCGCCGTCGGGTCCCCGGCCAGCAGCTCCGGCGTGAGGCGGGGTTCGACGATGCCGCGGGCGGTGACCCAGGTGACCTCGCGCGCCGACTCGACGGCCTGCTCAGTGCCGGCCTGTCGCGCCTGCAGCGCGATGACGACGAGGAGCACCGCGGTGATGACGACACCGGCCACCGTGAACCGCGCCACCAGCCCGGCGACGGACACCGGCTTCTGCCGCTGTCCCCACACACGCGCGGGCGCTGTCATGCCGGGAAGGCTAACCGCCGCACGAGGATCGACGCAGGGCCGACGGGTCGGACATCCGTCGTAGCACCAAGGTCCGATGGCGCTCTGCCCTCGCGGCGACGAAGGCTGAGCGGCATGAACAGCTCCCTCTGGCGGGTCGTCGCCACACCGGTTCGGGCCGAGGTCGGCGCCCTGACCGGTTCGGGGCTGTTGTCGTTGCTGCGGATCGCGGCCGACCTCGCACGGCCCTGGCCGCTCGCCATCGCCATCGACGTGGCCATCGACGGCCTCCCAGGGCCCGAGTGGCTCCCGGACGTCCCCGGCGAGCAGCTGCTCGTCCTCGCCGGGGCCGCGAGCGTCCTCGTCACCGCTGTCTCCGCGTATGCGGACCGGCTCGCCGACCGCGAAGGGGAGCGGGCGGCGCAGCGGATCGGGGCACGGCTGCGCGGCGCGGTCTTCGCGCAGGCGGTCACTCTGTCGCTGCGCTGGCATTTCGAGCGACACACCGGCGAGCTGGTCTCGCGCCTCACCAGCGACGTCGGCCGGATCCTCGACGCGGTCGTCGCGGCGACGGTCACGTTGGTGCCGGATCTCCTTGCCGTCGTTGCGGTTCTGGCACTGCTGTTCGCAGTCGACCCGCACCTGGCCCTGCTCGGCCTCGCGGTCGTGCCGGTGCTCGCGGTCCTGTCGGCGCGTCAACGGCGGGCCGTCCGAAACGCCCAGCGTGACGCCCGGTCCGCCGCCGGACGGCTGACCGGGACGACGACCGAGCTGGTCCGTCACGTCGCCGCGGTCCAGGCCTTCGGACGGACCGACCAGGCCACCCGCTCGTTCGCGGAGCGCAACCGCGACGTGCTGGACCGGGAGGTTGCCGCCGTCGACACCGAGGCACGGTGGGCGCCGCGCAGCTCGGTCGTGCTGGCGGCCGGCGCCGGGATCGTGCTGGTCGTCGGCGGTCTCCAGGTCCGTTCCGGCCTGCAGTCCACCGGGCACCTCCTCGTCGTGCTCGCCTACCTCGCCGAGCTGTATGCGCCGGTCCGCGGCCTCACCCGGCTCAGCGTCGTGCTGGCCAAGGCGTCGGTCAGCGCCGACCGGGTCGACGAGGTGCTCTCCTCCTCGGCCGTGGTGGCCGAACCGGCCGACCCGCAGCCGCTGCCCGCGGTCGTCGACGGCCTCCGGCTGGACGGCGTGCGGTTCGGGTACGACCCGGCGGCCCCGGTGCTCGACGGGTTCGACCTCGAGGTCCGACGCGGCGAGATCGTCTGCCTGTTCGGTCCCAGCGGGGTGGGCAAGAGCACGGCGCTCGCCCTCCTGCTCCGACTCTGGGACGTCGACGAGGGTCGGGTCGCCGTCGGGGGCGTGGACGTGCGCGACCTCCGGCTCAGCGAGCTGCGCCGCGCGATCGCCTATGTGCCGCAGGACCCGTGGCTGCTCGACGCCACCGTCGCCGAGAACATCGCCTTTGGCTCCCGCGACGCGACGCGGGCCGGGGTCATCCGCGCCGGCGGCGTCGCCGGCGTCGACGAGTTCGCCGCCGGGCTGCCGCTCGGCTACGACACCCGCGTCGGCGAAGGCGCCAGCCGGCTGTCCGGCGGCCAACGGCGTCGCGTGGCCATCGCCCGGGCCGTCGTCCGCGACGCCCCGGTGCTGCTCCTCGACGAGCCGACGTCCTCCCTCGACCTCGACGCCGCCCGCCGGGTGGTCGAGGCGATCCAGCAGGCCGCCGCCCACCGCGCCACCCTCGTCGTCACCCACGACCCGCTCCTCGCGGGTATCGCCGACCGCGTCGTGCACCTCGGTGCCACCGCGGACGACCCATCCCTCTTCACCGTCGGAAGGAGGTGAACGCCATGACCACCACGCCTCGGATCCAGGGCCTGCGCCCGCAGTCCCACCACGGCCGCAGCCGTACCCGGACTCGCACCCGGACGCGCACCCGCGACTGACGCGTCGCCATGGGTCCCGGACCGCGTTTGGCGGTCCGGGACCCAAAACGTCTCACCCGCATACCGATCGGAGGTTCCCATGACCATGCTCGACACCCTGGCCGAGCCGTTGCCCCTGGATGATGACGGCCTCCCGGTCTGGCGCATCGCGGAAGGCCAGCCCCTCGTGGCGGGCGTTCTGGCCTGGGACCGGCTCGGGGTCGGCCACCGCTGCGAGACCTGGCTCGGCTGGTCGGTCGCGCGGTGGCACCCGGTTGTGGTCAAGCTCCCCCGGCCGCACCAGGTCGCCCACCCACGGGCGCGAGCGGCCCTCGGTCGTGAGGCGACGGCGCTGTCCTCGGCGCGCCACCCGGCCCTTCCCGCGCTCTACGAGGACGGCACCGACGCGGCACTGCCCCACGTCGTCATGGAGCACGTCGACGGAGCGCCGTTGGACGAGGAGCTGGCCGAGTCGGGGGCGCTCGAGCCGGTGCCCGCCGCGGCTCTGTGCGCGGTCCTGTTGTCGGCGGTGCGGGCCCTGCACGCGGTGGGGCTCGCACATCTCGACGTCAAGCCGGAGAACGTCGTCATCCGCGACGGGCGGCCGGTGCTCATCGACCTCGGCTCGGCCCGGCCGCTCGGCCGCCGGCAGCCCGCCGGGCACCCCGTCGGCACGCTCGGCTGGTCCGCGCCGGAGATGGAGGCGTGCCGCCCGATCTCTGCGTCGATGGACGTCTTCGGGGTCGGCAAGGTGCTCCTCGACGCTCTCGAACCCGGGTATGCCGGTGCGCTCGCCGACGTCGGTACGGCCCTCACCGGTGACGACGCGTCGGTGCGCGCGTCGGCAGACCAGGCGCTGTCGTTGCTGGCAGCGGCGGTGCCGCCGGAGACGCTCTGGCCCGGGTGGGCCGGACTGGCGGTCGGAAGCGCTCGCGGCTGAACGGTCCTACGACCAAAGGCCAATGGCGGCCTGCACCACGACGCCGCAACGGTGATGCCGGCAGGGAAGATCGCCCGGCAGAAAGAGGACATCATGACCAGCACATCTCGCGTCGTCAGGGTCGGGCTCATGTCCGCCGCCCTCGTCGCCGCCGCCCTGGTGGGCACCACGACCACGGCTCAGGCGGCCTCGTCGAAGGGCTGCGTCAACGGCGGCTACCGGTTGGTGAACCTCACCACCGGCGCCACCGTCGCGAGCGTCGGCAAGGACCGCATCCGCACCACCATCCCGGCGGCACAGTTCGGCGACGCGTTCGCCGTCCGCGGCCGCTACACGCAGTTCGACGTCCGCAGCAGCGACTTCGCGGTGCTCAACCAGGCGTTCACCGGCGCCGCGAACGAGCTCGACATCACCGGTGGACGGTTCACGCCGGTGTTCGCCAGCAAGGTCCCGGACCACCGCGGGCTGACGCTGAGCAGCGGGATCTCGATCGAGCTCAAGGAGGAGAACCTCGAGCTGGGACGGACCGGTACCGGTGTCTCGATGAAGATCCAGGCCAAGGACTGCGCGCAGGGTGGCATCTTCCAGATGGAGCCCGAGCGCTCGGACGGCACCGCGACCCGGGTCACCCACACGCTGGCGTCCTCGACGACCCCAGGTTTGACGCCGTTCTACTTCGACAACCCGAACTTCCGGGCCCGGATCGGTCAGTTCCTCGGTTCCGGCTGCACCAGCGTGACGACCGGTCCGCCCGGGCAGTTCTGCGTGGCGGTCACCGCCCGGGTCAACATCGCCAACGACCTGTCGCCGCGGTTCGTCGCTAGGGACAGCGCCCAGGTGGCGACTCGCGTGGCCCAGCCGGAGTGCAACACCGCGGCGCCGCTCACTCCGAGCGTTCGGCACTGTGGTGGCGTCTCGATCTGGGACGTGGCCAGCGGCGGGCGGATGGGCTTCGTCACCGGTGAGGACGCCACCGAGGTGGCCAACCCGCCGACCACGTGCACCGAGGACTGCCAGGCGCAGAACCAGGTCCGCGGCCGGCTGGCGAACCTCGGCTTCCCCTTCCCGGTTCCCGCCGGCAGCCGGCTGACCCCGAGGTCCGCTGCGCTCTGACCCCAAGCGGCACTGGCCCCCTCGCGATGCGAGGGGGCCAGTGTTCCGGTGGGGGCCGGTCGACCCCAACCGGAACGGTCTGCTGGAGCGGGGGTAGGACTGGATCG
>CAVWQU010000009.1:0-310694 GCA_963757225.1 uncultured Actinomycetota bacterium | reverse complement strand
GCGAGTCGGACGATCTCTGAGGTGTTTCCTCCCGCCGCGTGCGGGCGCGACGCTACGGACCGGATCCGTCACTGATAGCTCTTTGGTTGGGCGCATTTGGCGCTACTTCTCGGCCCGGGAAGCGCGGAGCAGCAGGGTCTGCCGGCCCGCAGGGCAGCCGGAGGTGGGACGCGGAGTACCGGGCAGTCGCTCAGGCGCGGGCTCGTTTTTGGGGGAAGTCGACGTGCGGACCTTTTGCGCTAGGCAAGCATGCTTGGGAGCCATCGCGGCTCACGTCGGCGTCTCCTTCCGTCGCCGGGGATCCAGCCCCGCCGACCCACGGGTTTCTCGCGGTGGCTGACCGCCTCGGCTCCACCCGTCAGCGAGGCGGCGCGACCGTCCGCGGACCCGAGCGGTTTCGTCAGGTCCGTGTTCAAGCCCGACCCGTCTGTGTCGCTGAGCAGCGTCTCCAACGCCTCGATGCTGGCTAGGGCGCCTTCCAGCAGGTGGATGAGGTGGCCGGTCCGCACCCGCCAGACCAGGTTCGAGTCCTCGTTCCTCACGCCTCGAGGAACTCGACGAGTGAAGCCTCGAGGAACCCGACGACAGGTGGGGGCTCGATCGTCGGTGAGCATGGCCCGAACTGCAGGGTGGCCCATCTACGGCACGCTACCCGCGGCTGCCGCGGCCCGACCGACGGGCAGCGTTGGCCACGCTCCAGGGTTCAGATGTTCGGCAGGACCGAGCCCGACTCCTCGTACAGTTGGCGGTTCCTGGCCAAACACATGAGCTCTGGGGGGTTCGAACGGCCGCTCCCTCCGTGACCTCACCAGGGCTAGTTTTCGTAGTGGTCCGGAGGTACGGGGGGGTACCTAGCTCGGAACCCAGCGCTCCGGTCGCTGCCGCGATCGGGGCGCTGTCGGATCCGCGCACCGTGCAGGGCCGGTCTACGGACCCCGACCCGCTTGCCCCTAAGCGGTGGGTCGGGGTCCGTACCCGAGCGGGTCTGGCCTATGGGGGGAAAGGCCGACCGCACTCGATTCCCGGCCCCCGGCGGGAATGGTCGGGGCCAGGCCTTTGAGTGGCGGTCCGCGGTCGTTCTGGGGCGGCGGTCGTCGGGCGTCTGCCGTAAAGCATCGCAGGATCGGATCAGCAGGCGCAAGCAAATTGGGGCAAGCACGAGCGGAGCGTCTCTTAGCGGGAGTCTGCGGGCCCTGAACTCTGTGAAGCCGCGGGGAAACGTTCTGTAGGACGCCCGCCGCGGGTACCCTCGCGGACTGCGGGCGCCCCTGGGAAGCCGCCCCTGCACCCAGGGGCGCCCGCTCGAACGCCCCCTTCTTCTGCGGCCCGCAAAGTGTCCATCTGGGGACAACGGTGAAGATTCCGGCGGCCTAATCGTGGGCGCACCGGCGCCGCTGCGCTAGTGGGGCCGCATGAGCCGGGCGGCGCGATCGGCATCGCGCGAGATGCGCATCGACCGCTCGACCAGGTCGCGTAGAACGTTCAGATCGATGTCGGCCAGCGTCTTGATGTAGAGCTTGCTCACACCGGTCTTGTAGGTGCCGAGTTTGGCCATCAGCTGGTGGTCACGCGCCTTGAACCCGTTCATGAGATTGACCACCAGATGGGCCTTCCACGGTGAGAACCCCGCGAGGGGCATGCTTCCCTCGCGTCCGCCCTCATAGCCGTAATGCCAGGTACCGAAGCCGACGATGCTCGGCCCCCAGAGCACCGGTGGCTCACCGGTGCCTCGCCGAGCACCTCGCACCTTGGCGTCGGCCCGACGTGTCTCGTTCGGCAGTGCGTCGAGGAACGCCTTGACAACAGCGGGAGCAGTCGATTGCCCACGTCGCCCAAGACCTGGCGCTCAGCGAGTCGTGCCTACGCCGGTGGGGCTAGGCCGTCGTTCACCCCCGGCTTAAGGAGGGTCTGTCAACAAGTGACCCGGGCCGAACTGGTGCGGCTGCGCGGGAGGCAGTTGCCCGCAGGCGCGGCCACCTACCTTTGGCACCGCCTCAGCGCATACTCGCAGCACCCGATTCCCCACGTTTCCAGTATCCCAGGGACGTTTCCGCAGGTCATCCCTGTAGGAGCGGGGCCGTGTCAAGCCCCTGTCGGAGTCGCTTTTCCGGCATCGCCCGGGGCTACGGGTTCGGGTCTGGGGTCAAGGTTCGAGCGGAGCTCGACCGCGTGAGCGGCTTGCCTTGAGGCCCGACCCCAGCCCGTCGACGATGTTGAGCCGCTGCCGGCGTTCTCAAGCGCTGGAGATGTCCGTTCTTGGCCGTGCTGGTGGTGCTACGTCTCGTCAGGGTTGGGTGCGTGAGGTGGGCGCGCAGGGTGCGCTAGTCATCCCTTCGCCGCGGCGTGGGCGGCATGACGAGGTACGCGGGTTTGAGGGCCTGGCTGGGGTGGTCAATCAGAAGGCGACCGCGCCGCGGACGGGGGTCATGACCTGCACGACCAGCCCCGGGCCAGGTGCTGTAGTGGGCCGCGGTCACGCCGCGACCCGTGGACGCTGGGTCAGGGCCCGGACTTGCCCGTCCCGCAGGGCGTAGTACACGTACCCGAGCTGCTGGCGGGCGGCGGCGGTCTTGCCGATGTTGCGACCACGCCGGTCCCCGACCCGACGTTTGAGCCGCCCGGCGCCGGTACCCGGGCCGAGGGCCTGCACCGATTCGATCGCCGCCCACCGCACCAGCCGTGAGCCCTGCTTGGTGATCCGGCCCCGATGCACGTGAGTGTCGGACTCACGGTGCTTCGGGGTCAACCCCGCCCACGAGGCCAGCTGGGCCGGGCCGGGGAACCGGTGCACGTCACCGATCTCGGCCACGAACACCGCCGCCAGACCGGGCCGATCCCCGGGATCGTTTGTACGGCCCGGTAACCGGGGTCGGCGACCAGCCGGCCCCGGATCAGCCGGGCGAACAGGTCGATCTCCACGTCCAGGTCGTCGATCAGCCGGCGCAGCGACCCCACCCGGGCCAGGTACGGGGCCGGCGCGTCGAGGCGTTCCAGCAGCGCCAATCCCAGGATCGGCGAACAGGTCGGACATCAGCACCTGGATGCCGCACTTGGCCAGCACCGCGTGGACCTCGCACTTACACCCCGACCGGATCGCCGACCAGCTTCGCCCGGTGCCGGACCAGCTCCCGCGAGGCCTGTTCTTGGTGGGCGATACTGGGTTTGAACCAGTGACCTCTTCCGTGTCAAGGAAGCGCGCTACCACTGCGCCAATCGCCCGAGCCCGGCCTCGTGAGGCCGACGGTGTGTTCCGGTGGATCGAGGTGGAGACGGGATTTGAACCCGTGTACGCGGCTTTGCAGGCCGCTGCCTCGCCTCTCGGCCACTCCACCGCGAAGGCAGGTCAATCTCGATGCCTCCGAGCGGACGACCGGGCTCGAACCGGCGACCTCAACCTTGGCAAGGTTGCGCTCTACCAACTGAGCTACGTCCGCGCGAACACCAGCGGTGTAACTTCCCCGCTCGGTGCAGGTAGACAGTAGCGGAACTGCCAGGCGATTCCCAAACCCGGGGTAGGCATGGCAACGGCCTCCTCAGGATGCCTTGCGGCGCTCCGTCGCCCGAGGCTCCGACGGCCACGCCAGGTCCAGATACTGCTGCTCCGTCGCCATGAGGTCGTCGAGCAGGACGTCGCCCTCACCCTCCCCGTAGGAGCGCCGTCGCTCCATCTCCGTGCGGGCCCATTCGACGAGGCGGGTGGTCGGCGACACCCGCACCTCCACGGGCCAGAGCACTCGGGTCGCGGCGTTGAGACCGGCTCCGATCAGGACGGCGATGGCCATGGCATACAGCCAGATGAGGACCACGATCGGCGCCGACAGCGGCCCGTAGATCGACGTGCCGTCGAGCGACAGACCGACGGTCCCGCGGACCACGAACGAGGCGAGCACCCAGATCACCAGCGCCAGCACGGCACCCGGTGACTCCCGCCACCAGCGCGCCTTGTGGGGCGTGGCGACGTGGAACAGCGTCGTCAGCGCGGCCACCGTGGCGACGACCACCACCGGCCAGTAGAGCGACCCGAGAAACCGCACCCGCTCGGGCAGCCAGCCGTCGATGAGGGTCGGGCCCAGCAGCACCAGCGGGATGATGACGACCCCGAACACCAGCGCGGTCAGGTAGAGCGAGAAGGACAGGGCGCGGGTGCGGACGATGCCGCGAACGCCGCTCTGCCCGTACATGATCGAGATGGTGTCGACGAACACGTTGAGGGCCCGCGAACCGGACCACAGCGCGAGCAGGAAGCCCAGCGACACCAGCTCGAACCGGCCGCCCCGGAACACGTCGTCGACCGTCGGCAGAAGGACTTGCGTGATGCTCGCCTCGGTGAGGAACTGCGCCGCATACTCCCGGATCGAGCTGGTCACCTGGTCAACGGCGGCGCGGCCGACCAGCTGCCCGACATAGCCGACCCCGCCGAAGAGCGCGAGGACGAGAGGCGGCAGCGAGAGCAGCATGAAGAAGGCCGCCTCGGAGGCCAGCCCGGTGACGCGGTAGCGCAGACACGCGCGGGTGGTCTCGAGCACCAGCCGCGCGGTCGTCGTGGCGCCGTGGACCTTGTCGAGCTCACGGCGGATCCGGGCCTTCAGCGTCATCGGCGACCACGCTAGCGTCGACCGTCGACGGATCGCGGCCGTGACACGGGTGACGGTTGTGACGATTGTGACTGGTTACCATCGGCGGGTGGCGACGCACGACGTGACCAACCAGGTGCCGTCGCTCGCCGGGTACGACGTCTTCGGCCGCGACCACGTCCTCGTCGACGCCATGGCTCGTTGGGGTGACCCGGCCGACGCGACATCCCTGCACGAGCTGGGCGCCCTCGCCGGGTCGCCCACCGCGCAGGCGTGGGCCGACGACGCCGACCGCCACACGCCGCGGCTGCGGACCCACCGGCCGACCGGCGAACGCGCCGATCAGGTCGACTACCACCCGGCGTACCACTCCTTGCTCGGCACCGCTGTGGCCAACGGGCTCACCGCCGAGCCGTGGACGCGGCCGTCCGGGTCCGGCGCACACCTGCGGCGAGCGGTCGGGTTCGTGGTCTGGAGCCAGGTGGAGGCCGGGCACGGCTGCCCGGTGTCGATGACGTATGCGGCGGCGCCGGCTCTTCGCCACGACCCGGACCTCGCCGCGCTGTGGGTTCCTCGGCTCGCCTCCCGCGACTACGAGCCGGAGCTGCGTCCTGTCGCGGACAAGACGGGCGCGCTCTGCGGCATGGGGATGACCGAGAAGCAGGGCGGGTCCGACGTGCGCGCGAACACGACGCGCGCCGTCGCCGCCGACGGTCCGGTGCCCGGATCGGCATACCGGCTGACCGGTCACAAGTGGTTCTGCTCGGCGCCGATGAGCGACGGGTTCCTCATGCTCGCCCAGGCTCCCGGCGGCCTCACCTGCTTCGTCGTGCCGCGGATGCTCGACGACGGTACGCGCAACCCGTTCGCGATCCAGCGGCTCAAGGACAAGCTCGGCAACCGCTCCAACGCGTCCGCCGAGGTGGAGCTCGACGCGACGTGGGGCTCCCGGTTGGGCGAGGAGGGCCGGGGGGTGCGGACGATCATCGACATGGTCGCCGCGACCCGCCTCGACTGTGTGCTCGGCTCGGCGGCGACCATGCGCGCCGCCCTCACTCGGGCCATCCACCACGCTCGACACCGGTCGGCGTTCGGGGCCCTCCTCGTCGACCAGCCCCTGATGTCGGCGGTGCTCACGGACCTCGCGGTGGAGTCCGAGGCGGCGACCCTGCTCGGTATGCGGTTGGCCCACGCCGTCGACGACGGGGACTCCGCCTTCCTCCGGCTCGCCGTCGCGGCGGCCAAGTTCTGGGTCTGCAAGCGCACTCCGCCGATGGTCGCGGAGGCGCTGGAATGCCTGGGCGGCAACGGGTACGTCGAAGAGAACGGGCTGGCCCGGCTCTACCGCGAGGCGCCGCTCAACTCGATCTGGGAGGGCTCCGGCAACGTCAACGCCCTGGACGTCCTCCGCGCCGTCGGCCGGGAGCCGCTCGCCGTCGAGGCGCTCGACACGGAGCTGTCCCAGGCGCGCGGGCTGGACCGGCGGGTGGACCAGGCGGTGGACCGCACGCTGGGCGTGATGCGTGAGGTCGCCTCCGCGGACCCGGTCGACGCCCAGCTCGGCGCGCGGCGACTGGTCCAGGACCTCGCCGTGACGCTGCAGGCGGCGCTGGTGGTCCAGTACTCCCCCACAGTGCTCGCGGAGACCTTCCTGGCCAGCCGACTCGGCGACGCGGACGGCCGCGTCTTCGGGACACTGCCGGTCGCGGCAGCGGCGGCCAGGAGGGTCGTCGACCTCGCCTTTGCGGGCTGAAGAGCGCGCTACTTCCCCGTCGCCCCGTCGGCCAGCTCGCGCACGATGTCCAGGTGTCCCGCGTGCCGGGCGTACTCCTGGAGGAGATGCAGCAGCACCCGCTCGAGCGGCGGAGGGCGGTCATCGTCCCATCGGTCGCTCGGTGCGCCGAGGTCGGCGAGGTCGTGCGACATCACCACCTCCCGGGTGTGCCGTCCGCCGGCGTCGAACGCGTCCAGCAGGTCCTCGACGCGCTCGTCCGGCCCCGCATACCAGCGGTCGTCCCGAGAGTCGGCCCACGGGTCGGGTAGGTCGACTCCCTCGAATCCCCAGACGACCCAACGACGTTCGACGTTGAGCAGGTGCTTGACCAGCTCGATCGGGGTCCAGCCCGAGGCGAGCCGACTGGTTCTGAGTGCTGTGTCGTCGAGTCCGGTGACCTTCTCCCGGACCACCCACCGGTAGTAGTCGAGGTACTCCAGCAGGACCTCACGACGGTCGTCGCGGACGTTGGTCGGTTCGGGGAAGTCCATCAGCTGGCGTCCAGCCGTTTCAGTTCGGTGGCGACGTCGAAGTCCATCACCGGCCAGGTCGGGTCCATGTCGGTGAGTGCGTCGAGCAGCAGCTGCTGGACGGCATACCGGGCGTACCACTTCTTGTTGGCCGGGACGACGTACCACGGCGCGCCCTTGGTGGAGGTCCGGGTGAGCGCCACCTGGTACGCCTCCATGTAGTCGTCCCAGTGCAGCCGCTCGTCGACGTCGCCGGGGTTGTACTTGTAGTGCTTGTCCGGGCGTTCGAGCCGTTCGCGCAGCCGCTCCTTCTGCTCGTCCTTGGAGATGTGCGTCATCACCTTGACGATGCGGGTGCCCGACGCGACGACCTCCCGCTCGAAGGCGTTGATCTGCGCGTAGCGCTTCGACCACTCGGCCTTGGGCACGAGGTCGTGGACGCGCACCACGAGCACGTCCTCGTAGTGGGAGCGGTCGAAGACCCCCAGCTTCCCGGGGCCGGGCAGGGCGTTACGGATCCGCCAGAGGAAGTCGTGCTTCCGCTCTTCGGCGCTGGGGGCCTTGAAGGCGGTCGCCCGGATCCCCTCTGGGTCGATCTGGCTGACCACGTGGCGCATGACGCCGCCCTTGCCCGAGGTGTCCATGCCCTGCACGACCAGGAGAAGGGACCGCGTCCCACCGCCCTTGGACTCGGCGAAGAGCCGCTCCTGCCATTCGCCCAGCTCGGCCGCGTGGTCGGCGAGGGCCTCCTTGCCCTTGCGCTTCCCGCCGTCGAAGCCCGGCGTGCTCTCGCAGTCGACGTCGGCGAGCCGGAACCCGGGGCCGACGCGGAGCAGCTCTTCGATCGTCGCGGACGCGCGGGACTTCGCCTTCTTCGCCATGGCGGCCATCCTGCCCGCCTGGGCCCGGCGACGCGCGACATAATCCCCGGCATGCGCCTCCTCATGGCGGACCTGCCCGCCGTGACGGGGCTCGAGCTCGGCCGACCGCTCGACGACGCGTCGCTCGCAGCGGTGTACGTCGCGCAGCCGCGAGCGGGCACGTGGGTCCGCGCGAACTTCGCGACCAGTCTCGACGGGGCGATCACCGGGCCCGACGGTCGGTCCGGCTCGGTCAACACCGCCGCGGACCACGTCGTGTTCGAGCTGCTGCGCGCCGTCAGCGACGTCGTCGTCGTCGGCGCCGGCACCCTCCGGTCGGAGGGCTACACCGCCCTGTCGGTGGCGAACCGCTGGCAGGCAACGCGGTCCGGGCTGGGTCTGGCGGACGCGCTCCCGCTGGTATGCGTGTCGAACTCCGGTGCCGTACCTCCTCGCCTGCGTGACGCACCCCGCGGGACCGTCCTCATGGCGACGCATACCGGATCTCGCGGACTGGCCGAGGCCCGCGCGGTGCTCGGCGACGAGCAGGTCCTCGTCTGTGGCGAGGACGCCGTCGACGACGTCCGGCTCGTGACGATGCTCGCCGACCGCGGGTGGGACCGCATCCTCACCGAGGGCGGCCCGCACCTGGCTGCCTCGATGGTCGCGGCCGGCGTGCTCGACGAGGTATGCCTGTCGCTGACCCCGGTCGTGGTGGGCGGCGACGGTCCACGGATGACCTCCCCCGCGGCAACCGTGACGGGGTACCTCCCCCGGGTCGTCGTGGAGGAGGACGGGACCGTGATGGGGCGCTGGTTCCGCTCCTGAGGCTCAGCGGGTGAGGAAGTCCGCGAGGACGCGTTCCCAGCGGCCGGGGTCGAGGTTCCACTCCTTGCAGTGCCGGGCGGTGTCCCAGGGTTCCAGGGTCACCAGGTCGGGGCGGGCCGCCGCCAGTGCGAGGGACGGCCCGGCCGGGACGAACTCGTCGGCCACCGAGTGCTGGATGAGGATCCGGTGCCGGATCTCGTCGGCCCGCGCTACCCAGTTCGTCCGGGCGACGTCGACCGGGTCGTGGACGCCGACGAGGTGCCGGGTCGCGCGGCGGCCCATGACGAGGGTGCCGAGGTCGCGCAGCGGTGGCGGGATGTGATGCAGCCGGGCGTGGTGGGCCAGGACGTCGCCCCAGTCCACGACCGGTGCGTCGAGGAAGACACGGTCGACGAAGTCGGACATCGCGGTCTGCTTGAGGGTCTGCAGCACCACCGCCCCGCCCATGGACCACCCGCCGAGAACCGCTCCGGACGCACCGGCGGCCGCGGCATACTCCAGCGCCGACTCGACATCGCGCCACTCGCTGAGGCCGAGGTTGTACCGACCGTCCGGCGCGGGTGGCGCGCCCGGGTCGTTGCGGTAGGTGACGACGAGGCAGGTGTAGCCGAGCTGCAGCAGGACCGGGAGGGCGCGGAGGCACTCCTCGCGTCGCGCCGCGCGACCGTGGACAAGCACCGCCCACTGCCCGTTGGGCGTCCGCGGCTCGAGGAGCCACGCCGGCATCGGACCCAGCTCGCCCTCGACGGCGACGTCCCGGTAGGGCAGCCCCACGCTCGTCAGGGGGTCGGCCCAGTAGTAGTAGGAGTTCCAGCGGGCCGTCCCGGGGTGTAGCTCGCCCTTGTCGACGGAGACGAGGCGGCGCACCACGGTGTCGGCGTGCCCGTAGCGCTCCAGGATGTCGCCGACCCGAGCGTGACCGGCCCCTCCGTCGAGCCAGAGGCCGTACCGCCCGGGGACGACGGTCTCGGGGCTCGCCGCGAGGGTGACCCGGTCGGCCTCCACCGCGAGGATCTCGGTGTCGTCCGGCCGGCGGCTGTCGGGCGTGAGCACCTTGCGCGCGAAGTACGTCGCCGTCGCCAGCGACCCGCTCACCGCCGCGCCGACGACCGCCGCGCTGCTGGCCCCGGTGATCCACAGCACCTTCTGTGCCGTCGAGATCTCGGTGCGGGTCGGTGGCACGCCCGCCATCGTCTCAGGTGAGCCGTCCCGCCCCCGCCCGACGTCCCACCCGAAGCCTGTCTGCCTCGCCGAGAGGCCAGCTTCGGCCGCTCAGGACGCCTCCAGAGCGGCCGAAGCTGGCCTCTCGGCGGAAGGGGGTGCCGGGGTGTGGGCAGGCCTCGGGATCGGCAGGCCTCGGGGTCGGCAGGCCTCGATAGGTTGGCCGACGTGAAGCAGCCTGTCGACCTGCCCGTCTCGCCCATGCTCGCCAAGGCCGTCAAGGAGGTGCCGGCCGCCGACAGCGTCGCCGGCGGCCTGGTCTACGAACCGAAGTGGGACGGCTTCCGCTGCCTCGTCCTGCGGGACGGCGACGAGGTCGAGCTGGCCAGTCGCGGCAGCCGTCCACTCACCCCCTACTTCCCGGAGGTCGTCGAGAACGTCCGTCGGCTGTTGCCCGAGAAGTGCGTCGTGGACGCGGAGATCGTCGTCCGCAGCGGGTCCCCGGGCGAGGAGCGTCTGCAGTGGGAGCACCTGTCGCAGCGCATCCACCCGGCGGAGTCGCGGATCCGCAAGCTCTCGCAGGAGACGCCGGCCGAGCTGGTCTGCTTCGACCTGCTCGCCCTCGGCGACGAGTCGCTGATGGACCTGCCGTTCCGTGAGCGGCGCGACCGCCTCGAGAAGGCCCTCACGAAGCTCAAGGACGGCGACCCCATCCACCTCACCCAGGTCACCACCGACGCGGACGTCGCGCGCGACTGGTTCGAGCGGTTCGAGGGCGCCGGCCTGGACGGCGTCGTGGCCAAGCCGCTGGAGCAGGCATACGCCCCGGGTAAGCGAACGATGTTGAAGATCAAGCACTCTCGCACCGCCGACGCCGTCGTCTACGGGTACCGCGTGCACAAGTCCGGCCAGGGCGTCGGGTCGCTGCTCCTCGGCCTCTACACCGAGGTGGACGGCGAGGAACGGATGGTGGGCGTCGGCGGGATCGCGGCGTTCACCCAGCAGCGGCGCCTGGACCTCGTGGAGGAGTTCGAGCCGCTGGTGGTTCGGGACGAGGACGGCACGCCCAAGGACGCCGCCACCGACCGGTCGCGGTTCTCGTCGGCCAAGGACGTGTCCTACGTGCCGGTGCGGCCCGAACGCGTCGTCGAGGTGGCCTTCGACCAGATGGAGGGCGCCCGCTTCCGGCACGCAGTGACGTTCCTGCGGTGGCGCCCGGACCGCGAGCCGACGTCGTGCCGGCTGGACCAGGTCGACCGCGCGCCGGCCTACGACCTGGCCGAGGTGCTCACGACCGGTTGAGCAGGGAGGCCATGACGGGCAGCTGGAAGTAGGCCGCCGTGGCTCGGGCGTCCGGCGACCCGAGCGCCGGGTCGGCGCCGGCGCCGAGCAGGGCCTCGACGATCGCGAGGTTCTGCCGGAACACCGCGGCCACCAACGCGGTCTGGCCGCGGCCGTTGACCGGGTTCGGGTCGGCGCCGCGCTCGAGCAGCGCCCGCACCAGGTCCGGGTGCTCGTGGTACGCGGCGAGCAGCAGCAGGGTGTCGCCGTTGGCGTTGGTGAGGTCGACCGGTACGCCGCGGTCGACGTAGGCGGCGACGGTCGCTGCGTCGCCGGCCCGGACCAGGTCGAACACCGAGTTGAGGAACTCGACCTGCTCGCCGGTCAGCTCGACCCGCTCGCCGGGGTCAGGGGACTGCTCGGTCACCGCCGCCTCCGTCGCGGCGAGTCCCACCCGCCGGGCGGCTCCTCCGGGTTGTCCCGCAGGTAGCCGCCCTCGTCCGGGATGTACTCGGAGTCCTCGTAGCGCTTCTTCGAGGGCTGCACCCGGGGTGGCTCCCCTGGCATCTTCGGGTAGTCGGGCGGGAAGTTCAGCTCCGGCAGGCCGTCCGCGGCATCCCGCTCCCACCAGGCGAGGGCGCCCTCGATGCTGCCGACCGAGTCGGGCATCGACGCCCACGGGTCCGTCCCCTTCTCCACCAGCGGCGGCACGGTCCGCACGGTGAAGTCCGACGGGGAGACCTCGACGAGGTCGTCCCACGCCACCGGCATACTCACCGGCGCGCCCTTCAGGGGACGCGGGCTGAACGCCGACGCGATGGTCCGGTCGCGGTTGGCCTGGTTGAAGTCGACGAACACCTTCTCGCCGCGCTCCTCCTTCCACCACGAGGTGGTGACGAGCTCGGGGAGCCGCCGCTCCAGCTCGCGGGCGATGGCGATGACCCCGTGGCGGACGTCGAGGAACTCGTGGGTCGGCTCGATCCGGGCGTGCACGTGGACCCCGCGGTTGCCGGAGGTCTTCGCGTATGCGGTGAGCCCCAGGTCGGCGAGGACCGCCTTGAGCTCGAGGGCGGCGACCGCGGAGTCGTGGAAGTCGCGGCCCGGTTGCGGGTCGAGGTCGATGCGCAGCTCGTCGGGGTTGTCGGTGTCGCCCGTCTCCCCGGTCACCGAGACCGGCCACGGGTGGAGCGTGATGGTGTTCATCTGGACCGCCCACACGGCGACGGCCAGCTCGTTGAGGACCAGCTGCGGGTGCTTCCGGCCCGACGGGTAGGTCAGCGTGACGGTCTGTGCGTAGTCGGGGACGCCGCGTGGCGGGTTCTTGGCGAAGAACTCCTCGCCATCGATGCCCGTCGGGAACCGCTGCAGGGTGATCGGGCGGTGGCCGACGATCGGCATGAACCACGGGCCGACCGTGACGAAGTACTCGGCCAGCTCGAGCTTGGTGATGCCGGTCCCCGGCCAGAGCTCACGGCCCGGGCTCGAGATGCGCACCTCTCGGGTGCCCTCCGGACCGGGGACCTCCAGCGTCGTCGCGTCCTTGGCCGCCATGGCCGCCAGCCTAGAGCGGCGGCCACCCGATTTCTTGACCCGGTGTTTACCCGCCGCGCCTCGCGTGGCGTCGCCGCAGCGGGCTACGTTGCTTCGGTTCGTGGCGTCACCCTGCCGCGCGTGCCTCCCTCCGTTCACCCCCGAGATCCGGAGTGCCCTGTGTCGTTGACATCGCTGTCCTCACCCGCCCGCCGGTTGGCCGCGCTGGCGCTCCTCCCCCTCGTCGGGACGGCGGCGCTGGTCGCCGCGGCGCCCACGGCGCAGGCGGTCGACATCAGCTCGCCGGTGGTCATCAGCGAGGTCTACGGCGGCGGGGGCAACAGTGGCGCGACGTACCGGAACGACTTCATCGAGCTCTACAACAAGGGCAACACCGCCGTCGACCTGTCGACGTGGTCGGTGCAGTACACGTCGGCCAGTGGAGTCAGCTACCAGCAGACCAATCTCACCGGCTCCATCCCGCCGCAGTCCTTCTACCTGGTCCAAGAGCTCGCCGGCGCCGGGGGCTCGACGCCGCTGCCCGCACCGGACGCGATCGGAACCATCCCCATGTCCGCGACGGCTGGCAAGGTGGCGCTCGTGAACAGCACGACCTCCCTCACGTGCTCATCGGACTGCGACGCGGTGGCTGGTGTCGTGGACTTCGTGGGGTACGGCACGGCCACCGACTTCGCGGGGGCCGGTCCTGCGCCGACACCGTCGAACACCACGTCGGACCAGCGCAGCTCGGCCGCGTCCAACACCGGAAACAACGCCGCCGACTTCACGGTCGATGCCCCCACGCCGAAGGCTCCCCTGGGCCCGGTGACCCCGCCGGTGGTCGACTGCGCCGCCACGCCGGCGGATCCCGCCTGCCAGCCCGGCCCGAAGACCATCCAGGACATCCAGGGCAGCGGCTTCCTCTCGACGCTCAACAAGACGACCGTCGAGCGAGTCCCCGGCATCGTCACGGCGGTCCGGCTCGAAGCGGGTTCTGGATGCAGCAGCCGACGCGGGACGACGCCCGTCCGGCGGCGTCGTCCGGCATCTTCGTCTTCACCAGCACGCCGCACCGACCGTTCGCGGTCGGCGACTCCGTCCTCGTCACCGGACCGGTCTCGGAGTTCTACCGAGGCACGCTGCCGGAAGCCACCACCGAGAGCATCTCGATCACCGAGATCACCCCGACCGTCGTGACCACCATCAGCTCGGGGAACGTGCTGCCGGCGCCCCTGGTCGTCGGCGAGGACACCGTTCCCGGCACCTACGCACCCCCCAGCACCGGGCCGGGCGTTCAACATCGAGACGATCACCCCGATCAACCCCGACCGCTCGCGCTCGAGTTCTGGGAGGCCCACGAGGGGATGTTGGTCACGGTCAACGACGTCCGGATCGTCGCGCCGGGCCAGCCGCAGTTCGGCGAGATCTTCGTGACCACCAAACCCCACGAGCTGGAGACGCCCCGCGGCGGCACGTACATCAAGAGTTACGCTCGAGACGCCGACCGGGCGGCTGCTGATCATGCCGATCAACGGCCAGGTCCCGGCGGCGAACGTCGGCGACCAGCTCACCGGCGCCACGACCGGTCCGGTCGACTGGTCGACCGTTCGGCGGGTACGCCATCGCGGCCACCACGCTCGGCACCTATGTCAACAACGGCCTCACGGCCACCGTCGGCGACCAAGCAGGCCGCCGACCAGCTGGCCGTCGCGACGTACAACGTCGAGAACCTCGACCCGACCGACCCGCCGGACCAAGTTCGCCCGGCTGGCGCCAGGGTGTCGTGACCAACCTGCCACCCGCCGGACATCGTCGCTCTCGAGGAGATCCAGGACAACAACGGCGCCACCAACGACGGTGTGGTCGCCGCCGACCGACCCTCGCAAAGCTCACCACGGAGATCGTCCTGAAGCCGGCGGACCCGCATACCAGTCGATCCAGATCAACCCGGTCAACGACCAGGACGGTGGCGAGCCGGGGGGCAACATCAGGTCGGCGTTCCTCTACAACCCCGCGAGGGTCGCCCTGGCTCCGGGACCCGTTGGTGACTCGACCACGGCGGTTGCGGTATCGACGGGTGCCGACGGCACCGCGCAGCTCAGCCTCAACCCCGGCCGGGTGGACCCGACCAACGCCGCCTGGACCAGCTCGCGGAAACCGCTCGCGGCGGAGTTCGTGTTCCAGGGCCGCAAGGTCATCGTCGTCGCCAACCACTTCAACTCTAAGGGCGGCGACCAGAGCGCCGACGGCCGATTCCAGCCACCGAACCGCTCCTCCGAGGTGCAGCGGACGCAGCAGGCCACCGTCGCTTAACGCCTTCGTCAAGCAGGTCCTCGCGGCCGATGCGAACGCGAACGTCGTGCTGGCCGGTGACTTCAACGACTACCAGTTCTCCGCGCCGATCCAGACGCTCACCGACAACGGGGCGACGCTGACCGACCTCATCACCACGCTGCCGGAGAACGAGCGCTACACCTACGTCTTCAACGGCGTCAGCCAGGTGCTCGACCACATCTTCGTCACCAAACCGATCACCGACGTGCAGTACCAGGTCGTCCACAACAACGCCGAGTTCGCCGACCAGGCCTCGGACCACGACCCGCAGGTCGTCCGGATCCGGCCGACCACCCGGCAGGGCACCCTGACGCTGGACCCGGCGTCGGTGGTCGTCGGCAACCCGGTGACGGTCCGGCTGGCCGGCTGGTACCCGAACCGGACGTTCACCATCGCCCTCGACGGCGCCACCGTCGGCACGGTCGACACGGACGCCTCCGGGTCGGCGACCTTCACGCTGCCCGTGCCCGTCGGCACGTCGACCGGACCGCACACCGTGACGGCGTCCGCGGCGGACCGCGCCACCGCATCCGCGACCTTGCTGGTCAAGCCGGTGCCGGTCACGCTGGGCGACGTCCGGATCTCACCGACCCGGCTCAAGGCGGGCCACGAGGCGACCCTCCGGCTGTCCGGCTTCTCGGCCAACGCCACCCTCACGGTGACGCTCGAGGACGGCACCCGGGTCGGCACGGTCACGACCGACGCGTCGGGCTCGGCGCGGGCGAAGCTCGTCGTGCCGGCCGGCACCTCCGACGGCGCGCACACGCTCGTCCTCACGGCGACGGATGGGGGCACGGTCCGGATACCCGTCGAGGTGCACTGACGCCCGACGTTGCGGGTCCCTTACGGACCGGTCCGTGGGTGGCGGCCCGGGAACGACGTGCGCACCATGGATGTTGACCAGGGTGCCCACCCGACCTTGAGGAGCCGTTCGTGAGCCTGTTCAGCAAGAAGACCCTGCCGTCGACCGACCCGGCGGGCGGCGCATACCCCGTGGCGAAGACCGACGAGGACTGGCGAGCGGAGCTGTCGCCGGCCGAGTTCCACGTCCTGCGCGAGGCCGGCACCGAGCGGCCGTTCGTCGGCGAGTACACCGACACGAAGACCCAGGGCGTCTACTCCTGCCGCGCCTGTGGCGCCGAGCTGTTCCGCAGTGACACCAAGTTCGACTCGCACTGCGGGTGGCCGTCGTTCTACGCGCCGCTCGCCGAGGACCGGGTCGAGTACATCGAGGACCGCAGCTTCGGCTCGGTCCGCACCGAGGTGCGCTGCAAGAACTGCGGCTCGCACCTGGGGCACGTGTTCGAGGGCGAGGGCTACGGCACGCCGACCGACCAGCGCTACTGCATCAACTCGATCAGTCTCCGCCTGGAGCCCCAGACCGTGGCGACCGACGCGCCCGAGCATCTTGACCGGGAGCAGCTGCGCTAGGACTCCTGGGTCAGCTCGCTATCGGGATCTCCGCGAAGTATCGGAGCGAAGCGAAGAACTTCGTGGGGTGTTCAGCGCAGGTTCGCGACGAGATCCTCGACCGACACCCGAGTTCCGGTGTAGAAGGGGACCTCCTCGCGGACGTGCCGGCGCGCCTGTGACGCCCGCAGGTCGCGCATGAGGTCGACGATGCGGTGCAGCTCGTCGGCCTCGAACGCGAGGACCCACTCGTAGTCCCCGAGCGCGAACGCCGCCACGGTGTTGGCCCGCACGTCGGGGTAGCCGCGCGCCATCTGGCCGTGCTCGACCAGCATGTCGCGGCGCTCGGCGTCGTCGATGAGGTACCAGTCGTAGGACCGCACGAACGGGTACACGCAGATGTACGCGCGCGGCTCCTCCCCGGCGAGGAACGCCGGGACGTGGCTCTTGTTGAACTCCGCCGGCCGGTGCAGCGCCGCCACCGACCAGACCGGTTCGAGGGCGGCGCCGAGCTCGGTCCGCAGGAACCGGTGGTAGGCCGACTGGAGCTCCTCGATGGTCTCGGCGTGCCACCAGATCATCAGGTCGGCGTCGGCCCGCAGACCGGCCACGTCGTAGACGCCGCGGACGACGACCCCCTCGGCCTCGACGTCGGCCAGCAGCGCCGCGGCCTCGGCCGCGACCTTCTCCCGGTCCTCACCGAGCGGCTGGACCGACGCGAACACCGACCACATCGCGTACCGGATCGAGTCGTTGATCTCGCGGACGACGGACGGGGCGGGCTTACGGGTGGGACGGTCGCTCATGAGCCCATTGTGGCTGGCGCAGCGCAGCGAGCACCTCGCGGGCGGCCCGGCGGCCCGACCCGACGCAGGCCGGTATGCCGACACCTTCGTATGCGGCTCCGGCGACGGCCAGCCCGGGCAGGGCCGCCACCCGGTCGAGAATGCTCTCGATGCGAGGGACGTGGCCGACCGCGTACTGCGGCAGGGCGCCACCCCACCGCTGCACGTGAGCGTCCACCGGCACGGGCAGGTCGGCCACCAGCACCGTCCCCAGGTCGGCGAGCGCCATCCGGACGAGCTCGTCGTCGTCGCGCTGCAGGGTCGCGACCTCTCCGGCGCGGCCGAGCGACGCCCGTAGGTAGACGTGGTCGGCCGCCTGCTCGTCGAGCCAGGCCCACTTCGTCGAGCTGAACGTCGCGGCCTTGATGGTCAAGGGCTCGACCGGGGGGACGAGGAACCCGGAGCCGACCAGCCGGTCCGCCACGCTCCGAGGGAGCGCCACGGTCACGATGGCCACCGAGGCGTAGTCGATCGCGTCGAGCCACTCGGCCGCGCTCGGCGAGACGGGCCGCAGCAGCCGGGCGGCCGGGGTGGCCGGAACCGCGAGCACGACCGCGTCCACGTCGAGCGTCTCGGAGTCGATGGTCGGACCGAGGGTCAGCCGCCACCCGTGCGGGCGCCGAGCCAGCTCACGGACGGTGCAGCGCGTCCGGATCTGCACGCCGCGGTCGACGAGGGCCGCGGCGAGGTCCGAGGCGAGCAGTCCCAGACCGCCACGGAAGCCGGCGAAGACCGGGCCTCCGACGCCCTCGGCGCCGCGGCCGCCCACGACGGGAGTGCCGTGGGTCGCGGCCGCCCAGAGGGCGGGAACGGTCGCCTGGAGTGACAACGCGTTGGCGTGGCCCGCATACACGCCGGCGAGCAGCGGCTCGACGAGGCGGTCGACGACCGCGGGGCCGACGCGGTCCGCGACGAAGGTTCCGACGGCGACGTCGTCGACCACCGGTGGTCCGACCTGTTCGGCGGCTGCCCGGTCGACCTCCTCGGGCGTGAGGACCCCGGCCGCGCCGGCCGGGTCGACGGGCACGCCCATCACCGTCCCGCCGGGTAGCGGCCAGCGATGTCCGCGGCTCCACACGGCGGCGGGGACCGGCTCGGGATGCGTCAGCCGCGCTCCGAGCCCGAGCTCGCGGACCAGCCCGGTCGCCTCCGGTCGCCGCGCCAGCATCGACTCTGCGCCCACGTCCACGGCGTGGCCGGCGACCTCGGCTCGACGCAGCTTGCCGCCGACGACTTCGGCCGACTCGAGGATGACGACTCGAATGTCGTTGTGCTGCAACAGCTCCCACGCCGCCGAGAGTCCGGCGACGCCGCCGCCGACGACGGCGACGAGGGCTTGGGTCATGGGTCCACTGTCGCAGCCGAACCGTGATGGAACGGTCCCGGGGTTCTCGAGTGTCCTGACTGGTGATCACGTTCGGCCAGCCAGGAGGTATGCCGTGTCCCTTCCCCGCCATCGTCGCCCCGTCGCCGCCGTGGGTGCCGGTCTCATCGCCGTGCTCGCCCTGGGCGCCTGCTCCGCGTCCGGGTCCACCTCGTCGTCCGCCGGCGGCTCGGGCGCCGCGGCCGTCGCCCCGGCCAACCCCGAGGTGGGCGCCGACGTGCCCGACGCGGCGTCGGACGCCGACGCCCAGAAGCTGGCCGAGTCGTCAACGGGCCAGGGGGCCGCCGTGGGAGCTGCTCCGGGCTCCGGCACCGCCGCCCGGAACGCCAACCCTTCCTCTTCCGCGGCCGACATCGCCGCGGCCGACAAGCTGGTCCGTACCGCCACCCTCCAGGTGCAGGTCGACGACGTCGAGGCCAAGGCGGCGCAGGCCCGACAGATCGCGATCGCGGCCGGTGGCATGGTCGTCTCGGAGAACAGCTCCGCCGTCCCCGACAGCGGGGGCGGCGTGGACAAGCAGGGCAGCCGGTCGACGATGTCCCTGGCCGTGCCCGCCGACACGCTGGACCGTGTCCTCGACGACCTCGGGAAGCTCGGAACGACCGTGCAGCGGTCGTCCTCAGCCCGCGACGTGACCTCGACCTACGTCGACACCCAGTCCCGCATCACGACGATGAAGGCCGGGCTCGACCAGCTGCGTGCGCTGCTCGCCAAGACGACGGACCTCAACCAGATCGTCGCCCTCGAGACCGAGATCTCCCGCCGCCAGGCCGATCTCGACTCCCTCCAGGCGCAGCTCAATGCGCTGGACAAGAAGGTGACGATGTCCACCGTCAGCGTGACCCTCGTCACGGCGGCGAACGTCGTCGTCGCGGAGGAGGACACGACCGGGTTCCTCGGGGGGCTCAAGTCCGGCTGGAAGGCGTTCCTCGGGGCGAGCAGCGGCGTGCTGACGGTGCTGGGGGCCGTCCTCCCGTTCGTCATCCTGCTGGCGATCATCGCCGTTCCCCTCCTGTGGTGGCGTCGCCGTCGCACCGCCCAGCGTCCGCCCCAGGGCGGGTATGCCACGTGGGCCCCTCCCGCCGGCTCCGCCGGTCCCGACGGCGGCCCCGGTCCCGACGGCGGCCCCGGTCCCGACGGGAGCCCCAACCCCTCGGGCGGTCCCGGCGGCGCCGAGAAGTCCCCGGCATCGCACCCATCCGGATCCGGCGAGGGCTCCGAATACGGGGATGGTGGGCCTGCCTCGGCACCCGAACAGGGAGCCGGGTCGGACGAGCGGGAACCCGAGACTGCCGGAGCCCGCTGACCCACCGGGGAAGGCTGGGGTGGCCGCGTTCGCAGGGGGCGCGCGGCCACCTTCGGTCAGCGCGTGGACACCTCGTGCACCAGCTCGACCACCCGGGTCAGCACCTCCGGGTCGGTGTCGGGCAGCACGCCGTGACCGAGGTTGAAGACGTGGCCGGGCGCCGCTCGTCCCTCCTCGACGATCCGGCGGACCTGCTGCTCGATCGCCGGCCAGGGCGCGAACAGCGTGGCCGGGTCGAGGTTGCCCTGCACCGCATACCCGGGCCCGAGGCGACGCACCGCCTCGGTGAGCGAGACCCGGAAGTCGACCCCCACCACCTCGGCGCCGGCCGACCCCATCGCACCGAGCAGCTCGCCGGTGCCGACGCCGAAGTGGATGCGAGGGACGTCGAGGTCGGCCACCGCGGCCAGGGCCGCCGCGGAGTGCGGGCGGACGTACCGCTCGTAGTCCGCCAGCGGCAGGGCCCCCACCCACGAGTCGAACAGCTGCACCACGCTGGCGCCGGCCCGCGCCTGCACGCGCAGGAAGGCGCCCGAGATCTGGGCCAGCCGCGCGCAGAGGTCGTCCCAGAGCGCGGGGTCGCCGTACATCAGCGCCTTGGTGTGCTCGTGGTTGCGGCTGGGGCCACCCTCGACCAGGTAGGAGGCGAGAGTGAACGGTGCGCCGGCGAAACCGATCAGGGGCGTGCCCCCGAGGGCCTGCGTGATCCGCCGCACGGACTCGGTGATGTCGGGCACCTGGTCGGCGGTGAGCTCCGGGAGCCGGTCGAGATCGGCCCGGCTGCGCACCGGCTTGGCCACCACGGGACCGGTGCCCGGGACGATGTCGATGTCGACCCCGACCGCGGCCAACGGGACGACGATGTCGCTGAAGAAGATCGCCGCGTCCACGCCGTGCCGGCGCACCGGCTGGAGGGTGATCTCCGTGACGAGGTCCGGCGTGCGGCACGCCTCGAGCATCGGCGTGCCCTGGCGGGCGTCGCGGTACTCGGGGAGCGAGCGCCCGGCCTGCCGCATGAACCAGACCGGCGTCCGCTCCACGGGCTGGCGGCGTGCCGCGCGGACCAGGAGGCTGTCGGACGGGTTCGGGTCGACGGCAGCGCTCACGGTCGCCATGGTCGCATGTGGTCAGCCGGTCGCGATCGCCACGACCCCCGCGAGGGCCAGGACGACGCCGACGTTCTGGATCAGCCGCAGCCGCTCCGCCAGGAACGCTCGGGCCAGGAGGATGGTCACCACTGGGTAGAGCGAGCCGAGCACGGCCGCGACGCTGACCAGCCCCTGGGTCGAGGCCGCCACGAAGCAGGCGTTGGCGCCGAGGTCGGCCAGACCAACGAAGACGAGAGTCGTCCAGTCCTTGCGTCCGACTCCCCCGGTGGTTCGGCGGACCGCCGCCACCGCGGCGTACAGGACCAGGCTGGTCAGCCGCATACCCCAAAGGGTCGAGACCAGCGAGACGCGAGCGCCGCGGTCCATGCAGAACAGGACCGTCCCGAACCCCACGGCCGCGACGCAGGCCAGCAGGACCGGCCGCACGTGCAGGCCGGCCCGGATCTCCGGCCCGCTGGCCAGCACCGTCCCGAGCACCGCCACCCCCATGCCGACCCACGCGATGACGCTCGGGGTGTCCCCGGTCGCCACGCCCAGCAGCACGGGCACCGCGGCGCCCAACGAGGCCACCGGGGCGACCACGCTCATCGTCCCGGTCGACAGCGCGCCGTAGAACGCCCAGAGCGCCACCGCGCCGGCCACCCCTGCGGCGATCGCCCAGCCCTGCCACCCGGACGCCGTGAGGGGATTTCCCATGACGACGACGACCACACACAGGGCCAGGAAGCCGACCAGCTGCGACCAGCCGACCACGGCGGCCGCGGGCAGCGTCTTGGCCTTTAGACCCGCCACGAAGTCGCTCGTGCCCCAGAGCAGGGACGAGCAGAGGGCGAGCAACGCGGACACGGGCGCCACCGTACGGCGTGCCTGCCTGTGCCTGGGAGCGGTACCGACATACGCTCGTCGGGTGCGTGGACGATCACTGACGGGCGAGCAGCCTGCTGAGTTCGCCCGGGCGGTCAGCGCCCTCCGGGACGCCCGGCTGCGCCCGGAGGTCCGGCTCACGGAGGTGCCTGCCCCCCAGCGCATCGCGCCGTATGCGGTCGCGCTCACCGCCGACGTCGTCTCCAGTGTCTCGGGCGACGACGAGCTGGCCTCGGGCCGGTTCGTCCTGCTCCACGACCCGTCCGCGCCCGGTCCGTGGGAGGGCGAGTGGCGCGCGGTCACCTTCGCGCGGGCCGAGCTGGAGCCCGAGCTGGCCAGCGACCCGATGCTCGGAGCGGTCGGCTGGTCCTGGCTGGTCGACGCCCTCGAGGCCCGGCAGCTCGGCTACGTCGCCGAGGCCGGCACGGTGACGCGCGTCGTCTCGGAGAGCTTCGCCGGGCTCGGCGATCGTGAGCCCACGGTCGAGATGGAGGTCCGCGCCTCCTGGACCCCGCGCGGCGAGATCGGCGCTCACCTGCTGGCGTGGTCCGACCTCCTGTGCACGATCGCGGGCCTGCCGCCCCTTCCGGAGGGCGTCGTCGCGCTGCCCGGGCAGCGACGGTGACCGCCGGCTCGGGCACCGGCCATACCGACGACGAGACACCGGATGCTGCCGCCGAGGAGCCCGAGCGACTCCTGACCCCGCTGCTCACCCCGGCCGAGGGCGTGCCGGACGTCGTCGTCGACGAGCGGCGCCTGGTGGAGGCCGGACGAGCGATCGCGGCGGGCACCGGGCCGGTCGCCGTCGACGCTGAGCGCGCGTCGGGCCATCGGTACGGCCAGAAGGCCTACCTCGTCCAGCTGCGCCGGGCCGGGTCCGGGACCTGGCTGATCGACCCGGTGGCCTGCCCCGACCTGGGCCCGGTCGCGGACGGCATCGGCGACGCGGAGTGGGTCCTGCACGCGGCGACCCAGGACCTGCCCTGTCTCGCGCAGGTCGGCCTGCGACCCGTCACGCTGTTCGACACCGAGCTGGGGGCGCGACTGGTCGGCTTGCCCCGCGTCGGCCTCGGCGCCGCGGTCGAGCACTACCTCGGCCTCTCGCTGGCCAAGGAGCACTCCGCCGTCGACTGGTCGACGCGGCCGCTGCCCGAGCCCTGGCTGCGCTACGCCGCTCTCGACGTCGAGGTGCTCGTCGAGCTCCGCGACGCGGTCGCCGCGGACCTCGAGGCCCAGGGCAAGACCGAGTGGGCTCGAGAGGAGTTCGACGCGCTGCTCGACTTCGAGGGCCCGCCGGTCCGGGTCGACCCGTGGCGACGCACGTCGGGGATGCATCGCGTACGCAAGCGGCGCGGCGTTGCCTTGGTCCGCGAGCTGTGGACGACCCGGGACCGCATCGCCGAGCGGCGTGACACGTCACCCGGCCGGGTTCTGCCCGACACGGTGATCGTCGAGCTGGCCAACCTCGCGCCGACGACGGTCGCGGAGCTGAACGAGATCCGCGAGCTGCGACCGGCCCGACGCACCGCCAAGGTCTGGCTCGACGCCATCAAGCGGGCTCAGAGCCTGCCGGAGAGCGCCCTGCCCCCGCTGACCGTGTCGGGTACCGGTCCCCCGCCGCCGCGGGCATGGCCCGACCGCGACCCGGTGGCCGCCGCCCGGCTGGCCCAGGCGCGGGAGGGGATCGCCGCGTTCGGGGCCGAGCACGCCGTCCCCGTCGAGAACCTGCTCACGCCGGACGTCCTGCGCCGGCTGCTGTGGACGCCACCGGCCGACCTCAGCGAGGCGGGCATCGCCGCGGCGCTCGCGGCCCTCGGGGCCCGGCCGTGGCAGGTGGCCATCACCGCGCCGATCGTCGCACGGGCCTGCGCCGAGCACTCCTGACCTCGGCGCGGTCCCGCCTACGTCGATAACCCCCGGCGGGTATCTGCCGAGGTGCTCGCGCGCTCTGTCCTCCCAGGGGGGACACCATGCGCGGCAGCGAGCGGCGGGTACGGGTAGGGCGTCACACCGAGCGGTGGGTCTTCTGGATCCGTCGCTACGGACCGGCCGAGGTGGCCTGTCTCGCGACCATGCTCGCCGCCAGCGTCGTCGCGGCCCGGCTCACGTCCTCGCCTCCCCTCCTCGCGGCCAGCGCCATCGCCGGCGCGACGGTCGGGTTCTATGGCGTGCTCGTCGTCACCGTCGTCCGCGAGCAACGCCGGCTCCTGGCCCCCGATCTTCCGCGGTATGCCGTTCGCGTCGCCTCCCGGACGATCCTGCTGCTCAGCGCGGAGTTCGGCGTGGCGGAGCTGTTGGACACCTTCGTGTGGCGGCCGGTGCTCATGGTCTCGGCGGTCGTCCTGCTCGGCGAGCCGCTCTGGGGCCTGCTGGCCGGCAAGGCCGCGGCCGACGTGCTGTTCTACGTCGTCTCGGCGCTGGGCTATCGCATGACCGAGCTCACCGGCATCCGCACGCCGCGACCCGCGAGGATGACTCGTGCCTTCGCGCGACGCGAGAAGGTATCTCATATGTGAGATATGGTGACCGCATGACGGTCACCGACACCTACCTTGGGCGGATCGGGTCCCTGATCCGCGACGCGCGCCGACACAAGGGTCTCACCCAGTCCGAGCTGGCGCGGTCGCTCGGGACCAGCCAGAGCGCGGTCGCCCGCATCGAGCAGGGTCAACAGAATCTCAGCCTCGAGACGCTCGCCCGCATCGGCGAGAGCCTCGACTCCGAGTTCGTCTCCCTCGGCCACTCCGGCCCGCAGCACCTGCGCATCGTGGGCGGCCAGAAGCTGCACGGGGCCATCGACGTCAAGACGTCCAAGAACGCGGCCGTCGCCCTCCTCTGCGCCTCGCTGCTCAACCGCGGCCGCACGACGCTGCGCAACCTCGCCCGGATCGAGGAGGTCAACCGGATCCTCGAGGTGCTGCACTCCCTCGGCGTCCGCACCCGCTGGATCCCCGGCAGCAACGACCTCGAGATCTCGCCACCCGCGCAGCTGGACCTCGCCGGCATCGACGTCGAGGCGGCCCGCCGGACCCGTACGGTCATCATGTTCCTCGGGCCGCTGCTGCACGACCACGCTTCGTTCCAGCTCCCCTACGCCGGCGGGTGCGACCTCGGTACCCGCACCGTCGAGCCGCACCTTTCCTCGCTGCGCCACTTCGGGCTCGACGTCGTGGCGACCCACGGCTTCTACGAGGCCACCTCCGACCCGAGTCGTCGTCCGACCCGACCGATCGTCCTCACCGAGCGGGGTGACACGGTCACCGAGAACGCCCTGATGGCGGCGGCGCGCTACGAGGGCGTGACGGTCATCCGCAACGCCAGCCCGAACTACATGGTCCAGGACCTGTGCTTCTTCCTGCAGCGGCTCGGGGTCCGGATCGAGGGCATCGGGACCACCACGCTCACCGTCCACGGCGTGACGGTCATCGACGTGGACGTCGAGTACTCGCCCTCGGAGGACCCGATCGAGGCGATGAGCCTGCTGGCGGCCGCTGTCGTCACGGGGTCGGAGATCACCATCCGCCGGGTGCCGATCGAGTTCATGGAGATCGAGCTCGCGACCCTCGAGGGCATGGGCATGGAGTATGCGACGTCGGAGGAGTACCGCTCGGCCAACGGCCAGACCCGGTTGGTCGACCTCACCACGGTGCCCGGTCCGTTGCACGCCCCGATCGACAAGATCCACCCGATGCCGTTCCCGGGCCTCAACATCGACAACCTGCCGTTCTTCGCGCTGATCGGAGCGGTCGCCGAGGGGTCCACGCTGATCCACGACTGGGTCTACGAGAACCGGGCCATCTACCTCACCGAGCTGACCAAGGTGGGCGCCAAGGTCCAGCTGCTGGACCCGCACCGCGTCCTCATCGAGGGGCCGACCCGCTGGCGCGCGGCCGAGGTGATGTGCCCGCCCGCGCTGCGGCCGGGCGTCGTGGTCCTGCTGGCCATGCTGGCGGCGCCGGGGACCTCGGTCCTCCGGAACGTCTACGTCATCAACCGCGGCTACGAGGACCTCGCGGAGCGCCTCAACGCCCTCGGCGCGACCATCGAGGTGTTCCGCGACATCTGAGCAACGAGGCTCAGCCGGGCCGCCGCCGGAAATGGCCTCGCGGCCATGGTGTTCGCGCGCCTAGCGTGAGCACGTGCCCCTACCGTTCGACGCTGCCGGGACCGGTCCGCCGGTCGTCCTCCTCCACGCCGGCGTGGCCGACCGCCGGATGTGGGCGGCGCAGATCCCGGTCCTCGCCGAGCGGTACCGGGTGCTCGCGCCCGACCTCCCGGGGTACGGCGACGCCCTCCTGGCGCCCGGGCCGCTCTCGAACGTGGCCGAGGTCGTGGGCTTCCTCGACGACCAGGGGATCGCTGCCGCCGGCTTCGTGGGCGCCTCCTTCGGCGGCCGCGTTGCCCTGGAGGTGGCCACGGCGCATCCCGACCGGGTGACCGAGCTGGTCCTGATCTGTCCCGGCCTGCGCGGAGTCGCTCCGACGGCGGCGTCCGAGGCCTTCGACGAGGAGGAGGAGCGCCTCATCGAGGCGGGAGACGTCGACGGGGCGGTCGCCCTCAACGTCGACACCTGGCTCGGGCCGGACGCCGACGCCGACGCGCACCGGCTGTTGACCCGGATGCAGCGCCGGGCGTTCGACGTCCAGATCCCGGCCGACGAATGGCCCGAACCGCCGACCCTCGTGCCCGACGAGGTCGACCTGTCGAGCATCGCGGTGCCGACGACGGTCGTCCTCGGCGAGCTCGACGTCGACTGGCTCCAGACGGCGGCTCGGACCGTCGCCGCTGGAGTCCCCCACGCGAACCTGGTGGCGCTGAGCTGGGCCGGCCACCTGCCCAGCCTCGAACGACCCGGCGAGACGGCCGCCCTCGTCCTCGGCGCCCTGGGCGAGCCGGCGCCGACGGCGTAGTCCTATCCTCCCGTCATGCCCTCGTCGACGCCGATCTTCAGTGCCACCGACCTGACCGGGCATCGCGCACTGGTGACCGGAGCGGCCAGCGGCATCGGCGCCGCGATCGCCATCCGGCTCGCCCAGGCCGGGGCGGTCGTCGTCGCGGTGGATCGCGACGAGGCCGGGCTCAAGACCCTGGCCGGCCAGTTCGGCGACACCCAGATCGAGACTCTCGCCGCCGACCTCTCGGACCTCGACGCGATCGCCGACGTGCCGACCGACATCGACATCCTCGTCAACAACGCCGGCATCCAGCACGTGGCGCCGATCGAGGAGTTCCCGCTGGAGACGTTCGAGCTGATCCTCGACGTCATGCTGCACGCACCGTTCCGTCTCGTCCGGCAGAGCCTCCCCAGCATGTATGCGCAGGGCTGGGGCCGCGTGGTCAACGTCTCCAGCGCGCACGGCCACCGGGCCAGCGCCTACAAGTCCGCCTACGTCACGGCCAAGCACGGCCTCGAAGGGCTGTCCAAGGTCGTCGCGCTCGAGGGAGCGCCGCACGGGGTCACCAGCAACTGCATCAGTCCCGGATACGTGCGAACTCCCTTGGTCGAGAGGCAGATCGCCGACCAGGCGAAGACGCACGGCGTCCCCGAGGATGAGGTCGTCGAGAAGGTCCTGCTCGAGGGCATGGCGGTCAAGCGGCTGGTCGAACCGGCGGAGGTCGCCGAGCTGGCGCTGTTCCTGTGCGGGCCGGCGTCGGCGTCGGTCACCGGTGCCTCGTTCTCGATGGACGGCGGCTGGACGGCGCGATGAACCGCGCCCGCCGGGCCTAGTCTGCGTCGAGCCGGCGCTCGATCGCGTCGACGACGGCGGTGACCCCGTTGGGGTCGAAGGCCGCGGTGTAGTGGTTGACGTCCGGGATCGGCGTGACCCGGATCTGCGGCGGCAGCGCCAAGGCGGCGATCCGGCCCTCGTCGTAGAGGCCCTGCGCCTCGTTCTGCAACCCGCGCGGGGCCCAGAGGAACTCGGTCGGCACGCCGGCGCCGGCTGCCGTGACCGCACCCGCGTGGGCCTCCGGGTCGGCGAGCACGCCGGCGCCGTCCGCGCGGACGGCGTCGAGCACGCAGGAGCTGACCCAGTCTCCGTCCTCGGTCCGGACGAGGTCGTGCAGCGCATACCGCTCCACCTCGGCGGCCCGCGGCCCGTTCAGCGCGGGACCGAGGGCGGGGTGCGGGCGCCAGAAGTCGAGGTAGGCCTCGGGGCTCTCGAACCGCATACTGAGGCGGGCCATCGCCGGTCCGAGGACCGCCGTCAGGGCAGCGTCGATGTCGAACGCGGCCGGCGGCGGGAAGGCGAAGCCGCCGTCGACGAGGACCGACCCGGCGACGCGCTCGGGGGCTCGGGCGCTCGCCAGGGCCGTGACGAAGGCGCCCATGGAGTGGCCCACGAGGACCGGCCGCGTCCCGAGGCTCTCGGCGATGGCCAGCACGTCGTCAGCGTGCGCACCGAGACCGTAGGGGCCTGACATCGTCCGGCTGTCGGCCCGCCCTCGCAGGTCCGGGGCGAGGAACCGGACGCTGCCCGGACCACGTCGGCTGGACAGCTCCTGCGCGACACACAGCCAGCTCAGACCGTTCGCCGTGATCCCGTGGACAGCGATGACGACCGGTGCGTCCTGCGACGGGTTGCCGTCAGTGAGATCGATGACGCCGAGGCTGCCGCCGGGTCGTTCGATCCGGAACTCTCGGGGCTGCGACCCGTTGTCGGTCGATGTCACGCTGTCTCCTTCTGACGTCAGACCAGGGCGGCGTGCAGCCGGTCGGCGATGGCGTCGGGAGTCAGGCCGATCTCCTCGAGCACCTCGCCGCGGGAGGCGTGCGGCAGGAACCGCTTCGGGATCCCGTGCAGGTGAACGGGAACCGAGAGCCCCGCGTCCCGGACCGCGGCCGTGACCTGCGACCCCACGCCCCCGACCACGAGGTTGTCCTCGAGCACCGCCACGGCGCGTGCCGAGCGGGCCAGGTCGACCAGGTCGTCGGAGACCGGTACGCACCATCGCGGGTCCACGACGCGGACCGAGTGGCCCTGCGCCGTGAGCTTCTCGGCCACCGCCATCCCCGTGGTCGCCATCTCCCCGAGTCCCACCAGCAGCAGCTCCACGGCTCCGGTGGACGCCTCGGACAGGACGTCCACAGATCCCACGGCGCGGACCGCGGGGAGCGGCGCCGGCGGGTTCTGCTTGGAGAACCGGATGACCGTCGGGCCGTCGTGGACGTCGACCGCCTCGCGCAACGCGCGGCCCAGCTCGTCCGGGTCGCGGGGCGCGGTCAGCCGCAGCCCGGGCACCAACCCGGTGATCGACATGTCCCACATACCGTTGTGCGAGGCGCCGTCGCTACCGGTGATCCCGGCCCGGTCCAGCACGAAGGTGACGCCGGCCCGGTGCAGCGCGCAGTCCATGAGCAGCTGGTCGAAGGCCCGGTTGAGGAACGTCGCGTACACGCAGACGACGGGGTGCAGGCCGCCGAACGCGAGCCCGGACGCCATGGTGACGGCGTGCTGCTCGGCGATCCCCACGTCGAACACCCGGTCCGGGTGCCGCTCGGCGAACTCCTTGAGGCCCGTGGGGATGAGCATGGCCGCGGTGATCGCGACGACGTCGTCCCGCTCCCGCGACACCCCGAGCAGCGCGTCGCTGAACTCGTCGGTCCAGATCCGGCCCTTGACCTGGAGCGGCAGGCCCGTCTCGGGGTTGATCCGGTCGACGGCGTGGAACCGGTCGGCGTCGTCGTTGCGCGCGTGGTCGTAGCCCTTGCCCTTCGTCGTCAGCACGTGGACGAGCACCGGCCCGTCGAACGACCTCGCCCGGCGCAAGGCGGCCTCGACCGCCGGCTCGTCATGGCCGTCGATCGGGCCGAGGTACTTCAGCCCCAGGTCCTCGAAGAGGCCTTGAGGCGCGACCATGTCCTTGATGCCCTTCTTCATGCCGTGCAGCGCGCCGTAGACCACTCCCGCCGACGACGGGGGTGCGGTTCAGCGTCTCCCGGCCCCAGCCGAGCACCGTCTCGTACTTGCGCGTGGTCCGCAGGGTGGCGAGGTGGTCCGCGAGCCCGCCGGTGGTCGGCGCATACGACCGCTCGTTGTCGTTGACGACGATGACGAGGGGCAGGTCCTTGTCGACGGCGATGTTGTTGATCGCCTCCCACGCCATGCCGCCGGTGAGGGCTCCGTCACCGATGACCGCGACGGTATGCCGGTCGCGCCGGCCGCTGAGGCGGCGCGCCTTGGCGATGCCGTCGGCCCACGAGAGGGCGGTCGAGGCGTGCGAGTTCTCGACGACGTCGTGGGCGGACTCGGCGCGGCTGGGGTAGCCGGACAGGCCGCCCTTCATCCGGAGCCGCTCGAAGTCGTGCCGGCCGGTCAGCAGCTTGTGGACGTAGGACTGGTGTCCGGTGTCGAAGACGATGGTGTCGGTCGGCGAGTCGAACACCCGGTGCAGGGCGATGGAGAGCTCGACGACGCCGAGGTTGGGCCCGAGGTGCCCACCGGTACGGGAGACCGACGTGACGAGGAAGTCCCGGATCTCCTGGGCCAGCTCGTCGAGCCGAGAAGGGTCGAGCGCCTTGACGTCGTCGGGTCCATCGATGGAGTCGAGCAGCGTCACGTAGGTCCTCCGGGGATGCGGGCCGAGCCCGTCCACTGTAGTTCAGAGTGGCTGTGACTCCGCTGAGGTGACGGCGGTCACCCGTGCACCTGCACCATGACCCCGGCGGGAGCCTGCAGCACCGTGAGGGTGCCGTCGGCGGCCAGGTCGAGGTCGACTCGGCCGCCACAGAACCACAGACCCTCCACCCGCATGGGCCCGTATGCGGCGGGCCGGGCCGGACGCACGTGCAGCGTGCGAGTGGCCGCGTCCGGTCGCAGGCCCAGCGCCACGGAGACGAGGGCCACGGCCGCGGCCGCCGACCACGCCTGCGGCCGGCACGATGCGGGGTACGGCGCCGGTCGGCCCATGGTGGGCTGCCCCGCGTAGAGCTCCGGCCACCGGTAGTCGAAAGCCTCCGCCGAGGCGAGCAGCGTCGACGCGACGGCCACGGCCTCGGTGGTCAGTCCCTCGGCGGCGAGCCCGAGGGCGACGATCGCCGTGTCGTGGGTCCAGATCGAGCCGGTGTGGTAGCCGATGGGGTTGAAGCCGCCGTTCCCCGACCCCAGGGTGCGCACCCCGAAGCGATCGAGCAGCTCCGGGCCGGTGACCGACGCGGCGACCAGTCGGGCCTCGTCGGAGGTCAGGGCGCCCGTGCCGAGGACATGGCCCATGTTGGACGCCAGACCGTCGACGAGCCGCCCGGGCTCACCGCGACCACGGACAAGACGACCCTGACCCCGGCGTTCCTCGCCTACGACTCGTCGATCAACAACGGCCAGTGGGGCCAGGGGACGGCGATGTCGTTCATTCTCTTCGCCCTCATCATCGTGCTCACCCTGTTCCAGACGTGGGCCCTGCGGGAACGTGAACCTGGGCGTCGACGGTTCTTCCGGCGCGCGAAGGGAGCCGGGTCATGAGCACCCCCGCCTCGGTCCGCCAGGCCAAGGACGACTCGCGGCGCGCTCCGGTGCCGCTGATGGCCGACGCCGCCGCGGTGTTCATCATGCGCCAGTTCTTCCTGTCCGTCCCGGTCAGCCTCGAGGAGGCCGCTCGGCTTGACGGCGCCGGTGTGTTCCGGACGTTCTGGTCGGTCGTCCTCCCGATCGCCCGGCCGGCGTTGATCACCATCACGATCATTGCCTTCCAGGCCTCGTGGAACGAGCTGGGACACTTCCTGGTCTCGCGGTCGAGCCCCGAGCTCAACACCTTGACGACCGGGCGACTAGAGCCGCGGAATGAAGTGCTTGCCCTGCAACGCTTCCAGCAGCAAAGCAGCGCTTCTCTTCGCGGCGACCAGGCGCAGGCCCTCGGCCTCCAGGTTCCCCATGATCTCGGTCAGGGCCTCGGTGGTCACGTGGGGTCCGAGCTCGACGCGGGCCTCGCGGTACGCCTGTCGCATCGCCGTGATCTGGCCGTCGATATGCCGGTCCGCCAGCCACGCGAGGGCCACCGGGTTCTTGCGCCAGCCGCCGTACAGCCGGTAGTCGGGCGGGCAGTTGTCCAGCAGCCACGCGACCGCCGGCGGCTCCCAACCGGGGGTGTGCGCGGGCGGGACCCCCGGCGGCCAGCCGGGTGGGACGTGCGCGGACACCCGCCCAGTCTCTCCTACCCGTGCTGACTGTCGTCGCCCATGCTCCCGGACCACCGAAGCTGTTGGAAGCTATCGGTGCCAGGTCACGCCGTTCGCGTCGACAGTGCCGTCGAGGTCCCGTTGGTGCACGAGCGTGTGATGTCGCTCGCAGAGCAGTGCGGCGTTGGCCACGTCGGTCGGGCCGTCGCGGCTCCACCACCGCATGTGGTGCACGTCGCACCAGGCCGCGTCCCGCGTGCAGGCCGGGTAGGTGCAGTGCCGGTCCCGGTGGGCCACCGCTCGGCGTTGCGCGGGCGTGAACAGTCGGGCCGCGCGGCCGAGGTCGAGCACCTCGCCCCGACCGCCGAGCACCATAGGGATCAGGTGGGCGTCGCAAGCCAGTCGCCGCACCGCCGCCGGTGACATCAGCTCTCCGGTCGCCGTCAGTCCCGCCCCCGCCACCCGCTCCTCGAGGTCCGCAAGCGGAATGGTCACGACCACGTGGGCCTTGGCGCCTCCGGGCAGCGTCGTCCCGCCCGCCACGCCTCGGCCGATGACCTCCAGCAGCGCGTCGGCCCGCCGTCGTGCGGCCGGACGCAGGTCGGGCTCGCCCTCTCGCCCCGGAAACGGACGTGACAGCGCGCCGACCGCGGAGTCGACGACCGCCGCCCCCTCCGGGTCGAGGAGCAGCCGGTATGCGGTCATCCCGGCAGGGCCCGGTCCGGACCACAGGGCTCGGGACTGCCGCAGCCGCTCCTCGTCGCGCTCGAGCCCGTTCGCCGCCGCCCGGGTGAGCGCCGTCGCGTACCGCACGGCTCGGGCGAGCTCCCGGTCACCCAACCCACGACCGTCCGGTCCGTCGGACGCCGCGGCGCAGAGAATGGCCACGTCGCCCTCGAGTGTCACCGGATCGGCCAGGCCCTTGACCTCGCGCACGAAGCCGGCGATCCGAGCAGCCGACCGCAGCGGCAGGGCGCCGGCGGCCACCGCCGCGCGCATCACGTCGCCGCCCGGCTCGCCGGTCGAACACGCCGTGACCACGGAGACCACCGATGCCATCCGCCGCGGGTCGGGGCGTGGGGCTTCGACGCCCTCCTGGTCCACCAGCCAGTCCACGACCGACAGCCCTGACGTCTCGGCGGTCCCCCGCGACAGGACCTCCGCCGTCACCGCGACCTCGACCTGGTCCACGAGAGCCCGCAGCCGCCCGATCACGGCCAGCGACATCGCCAGCCCGGACTCGCCGACCGCCCACGCGTCTTCCGTGACCGCCTTGTCCAGCGAGCCCGCGGCCGCCTTCAGCCCGGCCAGCAGCCCGAGCCCGTCCGTGTTCGGGTCCTCGACGGGTCCCGCTGGCATCGCAGCGGGAAGCGTCTTCCAGCGACCGATGTCGCTGAGGCCCGCGCTTCCCTTGCCGTCCATGACGACACCCTAGAACCGAGCACCGACAGCCCAGTCCCCACTGATACCAGGGTGATTGGCTCTACCAGTTAGCCTCCGACGGCGCATGCGGCACCCGTCCCCACTCGGGGTGGATGACGTAGACCGTGCCGCCCGAGTGAGGGACCCAGGCGTTCTCGAGCTGGTCACGGCGGTACGTCGTGCGCACCTGCGCGTCGTCCTTGAGCAGGTGGGAGGCCGGGTCGTTCACCACGACGTCGCCGGAGTCGGTGAAGCCGGCGACGACCATGAGGTGACCATTGGTGCCGTATCCGGCGCCGTCGAGCTCGTCCTTCTCGAACGACACCGAGATGATCAGCGGGATGCCCGCACGGATGAACTCCTCGGCCTCGGTGAAGCTGCGCAGCCGCGTGACGTACGCCTCGAGCCCGTACCCCGCCGCGTACGCGGTGTTGAACGGCCAGTTGCCGGCTCCGTCGTAGGTGTAGTCGAAGACGTTGCGCGCCGCGAAGTCCACCTCCGCGTCGAGCGGCGGCGTCACCCACGCCAGGTCGGAGCCCCGCGGGCCGGTCCGCCAGTACTTCAGCACCATCGCCGTCGAGGTCGCCGAGCACCAGGCCTCACCGCCGTTGTCCCACTGCGGGTAGTGACCCACGTGGAGCTCCTGCGAGAACGGCGGCACGTCGAGAACGCGACCGGCTCCCCGGCCCACCGGACTGACCGGCACGGTCTCGTCGTCGGGCAGGTTGGAGGCCATCGCCCCGATCCGGCGGACCACCGGGGACTGGGTGCTCCCCGCCGGTCGCAGCAGGTTGACCTGGAGCTGGTAGTCGCGCAGGCGGTGCGGGTCGTACGCGTGGAAGGTGTCGGTGTAGACGGTCGCGAGCGGGGTCTTCTGCCCGTCGACCGACGTGCGGCGAATCGCGCCGCCGTCGTCGGGGTCCTTGGCGCACCAGCGGCCCAGGACGTACCACCCGGACAGCGCGCCCGTCTCGTCGTGGCCTCTGACCAGGATCTCCACCCAGGTCTGACCGGGCGTCTCGACGTTCCAGGACGCGATGAGCTCCTGGAGCCCGAACGGCGTCGCCACGGTGGGTGAGAGCCAAGACGCCTGCTCGTAGGTCACCGACGCGCCGCTGCCGAAGGGGTCCACGTAGGCGCGGATGCCCGTGGGGCGGCCGATGCGCATACCGGCACCGTTGACCACGGTGCCCTGCTGCTCACCCCGGAGCAGCTGCGGGCCCCACCACGAGGTGAAGGTGATGTGGCGGTTGCTTGCGCCCACGGGGCGGGCGCCCGCGGTCATGGGCGGAAGCATGACCGTCGCGGCGAGGCCGAGTCCGGTGGCCATCACCGTGCGGCGGGTCGGGTGCAGTGAGCTGGGCATGCCGTCTCCTCGGTGTCAACGAGTCACCATGTACGGAGACCGACTGTAAACCTGTTCCGCCGACGGGTCGGTCTCGAGTGGCTCAGCTCGTGACGAGCGACCTCAGCACGTACTGGAGGATGCCACCGGCGCGGTAGTAGTCGGCCTCGCCCGGCGTGTCGATCCGAAGGACCGCGTCGAACTCAACCGGAGCCGAGCTCTCGTTGGTGGCCACGACCTTGACCGTCCGAGGAGTGGTTCCGTCGTTGAGCGCCGTGATCCCCGAGATGGCGAACGTCTCGGTCCCGTCGAGCCCCAGCGACTCGGCGGTCTCACCCGCCGGGAACTGCAGCGGCAGGACGCCCATGCCGATGAGGTTGGACCGGTGGATCCGCTCGTAGCTCTCGGCGATGACCGCCCGAACTCCCAGGAGCCGGGTGCCCTTGGCGGCCCAGTCACGGGACGAGCCGGAGCCGTACTCCTTGCCGGCGAGGATGACCAGCGGCACTCCGGCGGCCTGGTAGGCCGCCGACGCGTCGTAGATCGTCGACTGCTCGCCACCGTCGAGGAAGTTGCGAGTGAAGCCGCCCTCCACGCCGTCGAGGAGCAAGTTCCTCAGCCGGATGTTGGCGAACGTCCCACGGATCATCACCTCGTGGTTGCCGCGTCGCGAGCCGTAGGAGTTGAAGTCCTTGCGCTCGACGCCGTGGTCGGCGAGGTACTTCCCGGCCGGGCTGTCGGCCTTGATCGAACCGGCTGGGCTGATGTGGTCGGTCGTCACCGAGTCGCCGAGGACGGCCAGGACGCGCGCGCCGTCGATGTCCTCGACCGGCGTCGTCTCCATCGTCATGCCGTCGAAGTACGGGGGCTTGCGGACGTAGGTCGAGTCGCTCTCCCACTCGAACGTGTCGCCCTCCGGCGTCGGAAGCGACGTCCACCGCTCGTCGCCGGCGAAGACGTCGGCGTAGTCGCGGGTGAACATCTCCTCGTCGATGGACCGGGAGATGGTCGACTCCACGTCCTGCGGCGACGGCCAGATGTCCTGGAGGAACACGTCGTTGCCGTCCGTGTCCTTTCCGAGCGGCTGGGAGTCGAAGTCGAAGTCCATCGTCCCGGCCAACGCATACGCGATGACGAGCGGGGGCGAGGCGAGGTAGTTCATCTTCACGTCCGGGTTGATCCGGCCCTCGAAGTTCCGGTTGCCAGAGAGGACCGAGACGACGGCGAGGTCGTTGTCCTGGACCGCCGCGGAGATCGCCTCGTTGAGCGGGCCGGAGTTGCCGATGCAGGTGGTGCAGCCGTAGCCGACCAGGTGGTAACCGAGCTTCTCGAGGTAGGGCCACATGCCGGCCTTCTCGTAGTAGTTCGTGACCACCTTGGAGCCCGGAGCCATCGAGGTCTTGACCCACGGGGCTACCGACAGGCCGCGGTCGACGGCGTTCTTGGCCAGCATGGCCGCGGCCATCATGACCGACGGGTTCGAGGTGTTGGTGCACGAGGTGATCGAGGCGATCGAGACGATGCCGTGGTCGATCTCGAAGCTCGTGCCCTCGGCCGTGGTGACCGGCACCTTCTTCGAGGGTCGCGAGTCGCCGTTGCCGTCGTTCGGCGGCCGGCTGCCACCGTTGGTGCCGTCGGGGGTTCCCTGCGGCGTGGGGTCGCTGGCGGGGAAGCTCGCCGCCGAACCGGGGTCGCCCTCGTCGTGCTTGACGTAGGTCGGCAGGACCTTGCGGAACGCCTCCTTGGCGTCGGTGAGCGCGATGCGGTCCTGCGGACGTTTCGGGCCGGCGATCGAGGGGACGACGGTCGACAGGTCCAGCTCGAGCCGCTCGGAGAACCGGGGCTCGACGCTGGGGTCGTGCCAGAGGCCCTGCTCCTTGGCGTATGCCTCGACGAGCGCCACCTGCTCGGCCGACCGGCCGGTGAGGCGCAGGTAGTCGAGGGTGACGTCGTCGATCGGGAAGATGGCGCAGGTCGAGCCGAACTCGGGGCTCATGTTGCCGATGGTGGCGCGGTTGGCCAACGGCACCTGGGCGACGCCGTCACCGTAGAACTCCACGAACTTGCCGACGACACCGTGCTTGCGGAGCGTCTCGGTGATGGTGAGCACCACGTCGGTGGCGGTCGCGCCGGCGGGGATCGAGCCGGTCAGCCGGAAGCCGACCACCCGCGGGATGAGCATCGACACCGGCTGGCCGAGCATCGCCGCCTCGGCCTCGATGCCGCCGACGCCCCAGCCGAGCACGCCGAGGCCGTTGACCATCGTCGTGTGCGAGTCGGTGCCGACGCAGGTGTCGGGGTAGGCCACGCCGTCGCGCACCATGACCGTCCGGGCGAGGTGCTCGATGTTGACCTGGTGGACGATGCCGGTGCCCGGGGGCACGACCTTGAAGTCGTCGAACGCCGTCTGGCCCCAGCGCAGGAACTGGTAGCGCTCGTGGTTCCGCTCGTACTCGAGCTCGACGTTGCGCTCGAACGCGTCGGCGCGGCCGAACACGTCGGTGATGACCGAGTGGTCGATGACCAGCTCGGCGGGCGACAGCGGGTTGATCTTGGTCGGGTCGCCGCCGAGGTCGACCATCGCCTCGCGCATCGTGGCGAGGTCGACGATGCAGGGGACGCCGGTGAAGTCCTGCATGATCACTCGCGCCGGCGTGAACTGGATCTCGGTGTCCGGCTCGGCGTCCTCGTCCCACGAGCCGATGGCGCGGATGTGGTCGGCGGTGATGTTGGCGCCGTCCTCGGTGCGCAGGAGGTTCTCCAGCAGGACCTTGAGGCTGTACGGGAGGTTCTCGCTGCCCTCGACCGTGCTCAGCCGGTAGATCTCGTAGTCCGCCTCGCCGACCTGGAGCCGACCCTTCGCACCGAACGTGTCGATCGAGCTGTCCATCCCGCGTCCTCTCTGACCAACTATCTTGACGTCAAGATATCTAACCACACCCAGGTATGCCAGTGGAGACCTCGCGTCGGGTCGAGCCTATGCCTGCGGTGCGGACCGAGCAGGGCGGAGAAGTCGACGGGCAGCAGGGCGCATACCGGCGGTCTGCGGCCACGCGGTGTCTCCCCGATCACCGGACTCAGATGTTTGTCGCTTTGGCGGCTGCCTCGGCGGATTTCACGCAAACATCTGAGTTCGGTCGGCGCTCACGCCGGCGCGAGGGTCGCGATGCACTCGACGTGGTGGGTCATCGGGAACGCGTCGAAGGCGCGCAGGGTCTGCAGCCGGTACCCGACCGCGGCGAGGTAGGCGACGTCCCGCGCCAGGGCGGCGGGGTCACAGGCGACGTAGGCGATCCGGCGCGGACCCAGGGCGGCGAGGTCGCGGGTCACGTCGCGGCCCGCGCCGGTCCGCGGCGGGTCGAGGACGACGAGGTCGGCGTGGATCTGCTGACGCGCCAGGCCATGGACTACGCGGTCGACGCGGCCGTGCCTCCACTCGACGTGCGCCTGGGACGCGGTGTTGCGCATCCCGTCGACGACGGCGGGGCGGTGTCCCTCGACGGCGAGCACCGACCCGGTGGCTCCGACCGCGTCGGCCAGGGCCGCCGCGAAGAGCCCGGCACCGGCATACAGGTCGAGGACCAGCTCCCCCGGCTCGGGCCGGAGCGACGCGAGGACGTGCGCGACGAACGTCGGGGCGGCGCCGGGATGGACCTGCCAGAACCCGCGGGCGCCGATGCGGAACTCCCCCGACCACTCGGGGGTGTCGACGCGCTGGACGACCGTGGGCACCCGTCCCTCGGGCAGCGCGACGAGCACCGCGTCGGCCGGCTGGTCCGCGGCGACCGCGTCGACCCCGGTGCAGCCGGTCCAGGTCGTCTCGAGGACGCCGCTGTCGATCACCCGCTGGTCGGCGATGAGGCAGTCCGCGAGGGGGACGATGGCGTGGGACCGGTGCTCACGCAGGCCGGCACGCCCGTCCGCGTCGACGGCGAACTCGACCCGCGACCGCCACCGCAGCCCCGAGGTGTCACCCGCCAGGGCTTCCACCTCCACGTCCACCTCCAGCTTGGCCAGCCGCTGGAACTGCTCCCGCACCACCTCGGCCTTGAGCCGCCGTTGGTAGGCGAGCTCGGCGTGCTGGAAGTCGCAGCCGCCGCACCGGCCGGGACCCGCATACGGGCAGGGCGGCTCGACCCGCTCCGGCGACGCGTCCAGGACCTCGAACGCGTCACCGCGCAGGAACCGGCTGTCCGTCTCGCCCTCCGTGATCCGGACGCGGACCCGCTCGCCGGGCAGCGCGTGCCGCACGAACACCACGCGGCCATCGAGCCGGGCGACGCAGTGTCCGCCGTGGGCGACCGGGCCGACCTCGACGACCGCGTCAGTGCCGACCAGGCTGGCGCCGGTCAGCGCGGACCTCGGCGGACCGAGCCGACGACGGGGCCGTCGAAGTCGTCGTCCTGCACGCCCTCCGACGAGCGCAGCTGCCACGGGACGCTCGCGACCATGACGCCCGGGGTGAACAGCAGGCGGGCCTTGAGCCGCAGCGCGCTCTGGTTGTGCAGGACCTGCTCGTACCAGCGGCCGAGGACGTACTCGGGGATGTAGACGATGACGACGTCCCGCGGGTTGCCGGTCCGCAGCGAGTGCACGTAGTCGATGATCGGCCGGGTGATCTCGCGGTAGGGCGACGACAGGACCTTCAGGGGGACCGGGATCTCCCGGCGCGCCCACTCGTTGCGCAGCGTCTCGGTGTCGTCGGGGTCGACGTCGACGGTGATCGCCTCGAGGAAGGTCGGCCGGGTCGCGCGGGCGTAGGCCACGGCCCGCATCGCCGGCTTGTGCAGCTTGGAGATGAGGACGATCGCGTGCACCCGGCTCGGCAGCATCGGCGTCTCGTCGTCGTCGAGCTTCAGCTCCTCCGCGACCTTGCTGTAGTGGCGACGGATACCGAGCATGAGGACGAACAGGACGGCCATGGCGATGATCGCGTAGCGCGCACCGGCCTGGAACTTGGTGATGAGGACGACGAGCAGGACGATCCCCGACATCGCCGCGCCGACCGCGTTGATGATCCGCGAGCGCATCATCCGGGCCCGGACCTTGGGGTCGGTCTCCACCTGGAGGTGCCGGTTCCAGTGCCGGATCATCCCGCTCTGGCTCAATGTGAACGAGACGAAGACCCCGACGATGTAGAGCTGGATCAGGGAGGTGACCGTGGCCTGGTAGGCCACGATGAGGGCCGCGGCCGCCGCGGCGAGGATGAGGATGCCGTTGGAGAACGCCAGCCGGTCACCGCGGGTATGCAGCTGCCTCGGCAGGTAGCCGTCCTTGGCGAGGATCGAGCCCAGCACCGGGAACCCGTTGAACGCGGTGTTGGCCGCGAGGATGAGGATCAACCCGGTGGTGATCGACACGTAGATGATCCCCGGGGTGAACCCGCCGAAGACGGCGTGGGCCAGCTGCCCGAGGACGGTGTCCTGCGGGTTCTGGTCGATGTAGGCCTGACCGACCGGCTGCCCGTTGAGGGCGAGCTGCTCGGCCGGCCGCTCGGCGATCTTGATGTCCGTGGCGCGGCCGAGCCCGATGATGGTGCCGAGCATGGTGATGGACAGCAGGCCCATCATCAGCAGGGTCGTGGCGGCGTTGCGGCTCTTCGGCTTCTGGAACGCCGGCACGCCGTTGGAGATGGCCTCCACGCCGGTCAGAGCGGCACAGCCGGACGAGAACGCGCGCAGCAGCAGGAACGCGGTCGCGATGCCGACCATGGCCTCGTGGTCGGGTTCGGGGATCAGCTCGAACTGGGCGCTCTCAGCGTGACCCAGGCCTCCGGTGACGGCCTGGAAGACCCCGACGACACCCATCCCGATGATGCCGAGGATGAACGCATACACCGGCACGGCGAAGGCCTTGCCGGACTCGCGAACCCCGCGCAGGTTCATCGCCGTGAGGAAGATGACGAGCCCGATGGCCACCTCGACCTCATGCCCCCGCAGCGAGGGGATGGCCGTCGCGGCGTTCTGGACACCCGACGAGACCGAGACCGCGACGGTGAGGACGTAGTCGACGAGCAGGGCACTGGCGACGGTGAGACCGGCCTTGGGGCCGAGGTTGACCGTGGCCACCTCGTAGTCGCCACCGCCGGACGGGTAGGCGTGCACGTTCTGCCGGTACGACGCGACCACGACGACCATGACGAAGATGACCGCGAGGGCGATCTGCCACGAGTGGGTGACGACGAACGCGCCGCCGGCCAGGCCCAGCATGAGGAAGATCTCGTCCGGCGCGTAGGCCACGGACGAGAGCGCGTCGCTGGCGAAGATCGGGAGGGCGAGCCGCTTCGGGAGGAGGGTGTCCCCGAGCCGGTCGCTCCGCATGGCGCGGCCGAGGACGAGGCGCTTGACCACGCGCCCGGAGTTCGCCACGCGGCAACTGTATGACCCTGGGCGCGCGCACCAGGAACGGCCGCCTACGCGTCCCCTATTCTCAACGCGTGCACTTCGTGATCATGGGCTGTGGGCGTGTCGGGTCCACCCTGGCCAAGAGCCTCAGCAAGCGAGGTCACGACGTCGCCATCATCGACGCCGAGCCCGCCGCGTTCCGCCGGCTGGGCAGCTCCTTCGAAGGCATGACGGTCACCGGGATCGGGTTCGACCGCGACACGTTGAAGGCGGCGAAGATCGACGAGGCGTATGCGTTCGCCGCGGTCTCGAGCGGTGACAACTCCAACATCCTCGCCGCCCGCGTCGCCCGCGAGACGTTCGGCGTCGAGCACGTCGCGGCGCGCATCTACGACCCCGGCCGCGCGATGGTCTACCAGCGGCTCGGCATCCCCACGGTGGCCACGGTGCGCTGGACCTCCGACCAGATGCTCCAGCTGCTGCTGCCCCAGGGCTCGGTGCCGGCCCTGACCGACCCGAGCGGCCGCGTCGTCGTGGCGCAGGTCCCGTTGGCGCGGACGTGGGTCGGTCGCCGCCTGACCGAGGTCGAGTCGGTCACCGGATCGCGCATCGCCTTCATGACCCGGCTGGGTGACGGCCTGATCCCCGGCCCGGACACCGTGTTCCAGGACGGCGACCAGATCCACGTCGTGGCTGCGATCGACGACCTCGGCCGGATCGAGAAGGTCTACGACCAACCCCCGCCGCCCCACTGACCGTTCGACCAGGGACCATCTATGCGAGTCGTCATCACCGGAGCGGGCAGCGTCGGGCGGTCCATCGCCCGAGAGCTGCTCCACAACGGTCACCAGGTGCTGCTCATCGACAAGGACGCCGACGACGTGCAGGCGTCCCGCGTTCCGGACGCGGCGTGGCTGCTCGCCGACGCCTGCGAGATCGCGGTGCTCGAGGAGGCCAAGGTCCACGAGTGCGACGTCGTCGTGGCGGCGACGGGTGACGACAAGGCCAACCTCGTCGTCTCGCTGCTGTCGAAGACCGAGTTCGGGGTGCCCCGCACCGTGGCGCGAGTCAACAACCCCAAGAACGAGTGGATGTTCGACGAGTCGTGGGGTGTCGACGTGGCCGTGTCGACGCCGCGGCTCATGACGGCGCTGGTCGAGGAGGCCGTGAGCGTCGGCGACCTGGTCCGGATCTTCCAGTTCCAGCAGGCCAAGGCGTCCATGGTCGAGCTGACCATGCCGGGCGAGAGCCCTTACATCGGCAAGCGGATCGCCGAGATCGAGTGGCCCGACGACACCGTCCTGGTCGGCATCATCCGCGACGACCGGCCCATCGCGCCCAGCCGCGACGACGCCGTCGAGGCGCACGACGAGCTGCTGTTCATCACGACACCCGACAACGAGGACGTCCTGGAGCAGATGCTCTCCCCCGGCACCCGTCCCCCTCGGGACGAGGACTACCGATAGCTAGCGGGCCCTAGGCCTCGGCCGGCCGCGCGTCGGGGTCGTCGAGCGGGGTGTTGCCCCGCAGCAGCAGGAGTCCGATGACGAGGATGGCCAGCAGGTATGCCGGCCAGCCCAGCGCGATCTTCGCGACGCCGAGGGCCGCCACCTGGCCACCGAGGTAGAGCGGCACCATCACCGCCAACCGGATGACGTCGAGCACGACGATCACCCAGCCCACCCGGCTGGCCACCCGGACGACGCCCTCGTGACGGCGCCATCCCGTCAGCAGCTCGCTCACCGCGGCCTCGTCGGCCTCGGCCTGGGCCACTGACTCCGGGTCCTGGGGCGCACCCTTCTTCGACGACGCCTTGAGCCGCTCGGTCGCCTCGGAGAGCTCGGGGTCCGCGGCCGCGATGAGGAAACCGAACAGGGGCCACCGGATGAGGTTGGTCACCGCGAACACCAGCCCGACCGCGGCGGTCTGGATCATGCCGGGGAGGAACGCATCCTCGGCGCGACCGGACCGCAGCGCGAAGAACGCCGCGACGGCGACCGCGATCGCCGCATACAGCAGGAAACGCAGCGTCTCACGGCGCAGCAGGCGCAGCACCGCGAGGACGACCAGGGCCGCACCGGCGGCCAGCACGGCCGGACGCACCTCCTGGGTGACGGTCCAGACGACGACGAACGCGATGGTCGGGACAGCGGACTCCAGGGCGCCTCGCCAGCCGCCGATGGCGGCGCTCAGCCGGGCCCGCAGGAGCTCCTCGACGGTGACGTATGCCGCGGCCCCGCCGATCCGAGGTGCCTCAGCCACTCTTGGGGACGATCGTGTAGAAGGGGTTGAACATCGTCGGGATGCCGCGGTAGTACGACACCCGGCCGCTGGCCTTGAGCTGGACGCCGGCGTGGATCCCGGCGATCTCGCGGCGGCCCAGCCACACGAGGTGGAGGGGCCGGCTCCCGTCGTAGATCTCGACGACCAGCGCGGGGACGTCGGCCCGTGGGCGCAGGGTCACCGAGCGCACCGTGCCACAGACGTCGGCCCGCTCTCGGTTCGCGAGGTCACAGATCGGGGTGGCACCCTGCCGGTCCGTCTCCTCGCGGAGCTCCTCGGCCTCGTCCTCGGTGGACGAGCGGGTCAGCCGGTCGGCCAGCTTGGCGAACACGCCGCGCGGCACCTCGCGCCGGTTGGAGATGGGGGTCGTGCTGTCGATACCCATGGTCATCGCACCTCGGTGATCTCTGGTCCGCGTTCGAAGGGTCGCAGGTCATCGGCACTGCGCGAGGGCGCGGCCGGCTCGCTCTCGCCGGCAACGGGCTCCGGGGCCGGCTCGGCGTCCGCGGCGGTGGGTACCTGCAGTGGGAGGGCCTCGCGTGGTGGCCGGGCCTCCTCGTCGCGGACGACGACCAGGCTGCGGACGACCTCGACGAGGTCCGACGCCTTGTCGGCGTCGGTGGCGGCGGGCCCGCTGAGGACGGCGCGCAGGAACCAGCGGGGGCCGTCGACGCCCATGAAGCGGACGACGTTCATCTGGGTCCGCCCGTCGGGACCCGGGCCGGGGATGGTCGCGGCGAGCTCGCGCCCGAAGGGTCCGGTCACGACCTCCGCGGTGCCGCCCTGGGCGGTGATGCTGTCGGCGATCTCGGTGCGGATGTCCTGCCACACCCCGATGGTCCGGGGCGCTGCGAACACCTGGAGCTGGACGCCGGAGTCGCCGACCAGGGCATGCGCACTCACCACGGACTGCTGCTCCTGGTCCAGCTCGAGCCGCAGCTGCATCCCGTCGACCGGAGCGATCTTCAAGGCCCCGAGGTCGATCCGCTCGACGTCGTCATCGACTTCGGACGCGTCGAAGGGGCCGCGCGTGCGGTTGTACGGCTCGTCGTCCGACCCGTCGTCCACGACCTCGTCGTCCAGCTCGGGCTCGTCGAGCTCGCTGTCCAGATCGAGCTCGTCATCCTCACCGACCACGTCGACCTCGTCGGCGGGGTCGTCCTTGCGCCCTCGGCGGAAGATTGCCACGGTTCTCGCGTCCTTCGTCAGTCTCTACAGTCGTCAACGGCCGAACGCTCTCGCGTATGCCGGCGCTCAGGTCTCGCGCGGCCCGAAGCCGCCGCTCGCTCCGTGCCCAGTCTCCCCCCGCGAGCTGTCCGGGAGCGAATCCGTCTCCACGAAGGTCACCTCCGCCACCCGTTGGACCACGAGCTGGGCAATGCGGTCGCCCCGCCGGACCTCGAACGGCTCACCGGGGTCGAGGTTGACGAGATTGACGAGGATCTCCCCGCGGTAGCCGGCGTCGATCGTCCCGGGGGCGTTGACGATGGTGATCCCGTGACGGGCGGCCAGACCCGACCGGGGGTGGGTGAAGCCCGCATACCCCTCGGGCAGGGCCAGGGCGAGGCCGGTCGGCACCAAGACCCGCTGGCCTGGGCCGATGGTGACGTCCACCCGGGACATCAGGTCGGCGCCGGCGTCGCCCGGATGGGCGTACGCCGGCATCGGCAGCCCGGGGTCGAGGCGCCGCACCGGCAGGGTGACGTGGTCAGGGCCGACCCCCGCTGAGGGGATCGGCCCTGGTGGTTCGGACAGCGGCCGGACGGAGCCGCGCGAGGTGTCGGTCAAGCCGCGCACTCGCGGCAGACCATCTTGCCGCCCTTCTCGCTCGCCAGCTGGCTGCGGTGGTGCACCAAGTAGCACTCGGTACAGGTGAACTCGTCGGCCTGTCGGGGGATGACCCGGACCGACAGCTCCTCGCCGGAGAGGTCGGCGCCGGGCAGCTCGAAGCCCTCGGCCTGTTCGGTCTCGTCTACGTCGACGCTCGACGCAGACTTGTCGACACGCCGGGCCTTGAGCTCCTCGATCGAGTCCTCGGAGAGGTCGTCGTCGGTCTTGCGCGGGGCGTCGTAGTCAGTCGCCATGGGTTGTGTCGCTCCTGCGGTGCGTGGTGGGTCAGTCGTGGGTGTCGTCGCGCGAAGGGGGGTGATGTCGGTGACGGGTGCTCGTCGTCGGGAACGGTGGGAGGTCAGTGGTCGCGGGCCGGTTCGTCGCCGTCGACGGCTCCCGCTGAGGGGTTCTCGGACCCGACCGTGGTGTCAGGCGTGTGGTGCTCCGATGTAACGCAGCGACCCTCTCGTTTGTGCCCGGATGTGTGCCTCCCTCGTCGCCGGGCTCCGGCCCGACGGCGGGGCGCTGCGCGGAACCCGCGCGCGGATTGTGCCCTACAAACGCGCTGATGTCACCTCCTGTCCTGATGCCGGGCATGTCGACCTCGTCGCGTGGACGGCTGACGGCCCGATTTGGGCGGTTCATGACCCCGGCTTGGGCCGACCTTGACCCTTCGTGTGGCTGACTCTGAGCGGGCTGGGGGTGACGTGGCCCTCACTTGTCACCCGCGCTCAACCTGGTGACAGCACGCCCGTAACCTGTCCCTCGTAGAGTCGGCTGCGGTGCCCCTAGCAGGGCACCACCAGACGTTGCGAGATCAGCTCATGACCCTACGAAGGACGAGTACCCAGCCACCCAGCCGCACTCCTGAAGGAGGCCGGATGACCGAGTTCCACGCCCAGCTACGAGCGCGAGCGCTCGACGCCGTCAATGACCTCACCGCGGCGCAGGAGTCCGGTGACGACTTCTCCGTCGATGTCCACCGCGCCGACCTGGAGAACATCGCCCGAATCGCGCGCGAGCACGGCGTCTCCCTGCCCGAGCTGGACGCGCTCGACTTCACCGCGGCCTGACTCGGCTCAGCCGAGCCCGTCGAGCACCGCGAGGAGCTGCGCCTGCACCGGCGCGTTGCCGGCTGCGGTGAGCACCGCCGACGGCGGGCGGCCGTGCGGTCCGGAGACCACGCCGCCCGACTCCGTGACGATCAGCCATCCCGCGGCCATGTCCCACGGGTTCAGCCCGGACTCGTAGAACGCGTCGAGCCGGCCGCAGGCCACCGAGCACAGGTCGAGGGCGGCACTACCGATCCGGCGGATGTCGCGGACCTGGGGCAGCAACGCCAGCACGATCTGGCCCTGCTCGGTTCGGCGCTTCGGCGTGTAGCCGAACCCGGTGCCGACCAACGCCCCCGACAGGACGTCGACCGAGCCCACACGCAACGGCGTCCCGGCGGAGCCGGCCGGTTGGTCCCAACCGCACTCGTAGGCGCCGGCGCCGAGCGCCGCGCGGAAGACGCGTCGGAGGGCCGGGTCGGCGACCGCCCCCGCCAGGACCTGCCACTCCCCCGGCGTCTTCGGGTCACCGACGACCGCGGCGACCGAGACCGCATACGCGGGGATGTCGTAGAGGTAGTTGACGGTGCCGTCGATGGGGTCGACGACCCAGGTGATGCCGGAGGTGCCGCGATGGTCGTTCCCCTCCTCGCCGAGGAAACCGTCGTCGGGACGCTCGGCGAGCAGCAGACCGCGGATGAGCTCCTCCGCCCGGGTGTCCATGATCGTGACGATGTCGGTGGGCGAGGACTTCGTGGCCGACGCCTCGACCAGGCGCGGGCGCTCCTCGACCACGAGGCGTCCCGCCGCCACGGCGACCCGGGTGGCCAGCCCCTCCAGTGCGGCCAGGTCGGCGCCCGCGGGCACCATCGGCACCATCAGTCGCTCCCGCAGAGGGCCGGTCGCGCCTGGCGAAGGTTCGGACAGCAGCCGGCCGGGCAGACCGACGGCCGCACGCCGGCTCCTGCCGGTCCGGGGCCACCACGGGCCTCGGCGGCGCGCTCTTCGAGCAGGTCGACGAGGCCGGCGACGAAGTCCATGTCGATGCCGACCGTCGGCACGCGAACCAGCCGGAGGCCGAGGCGCTCAGCCGTCTCGGCGGCCTCGGTGTCGAGGTCGTAGACGACCTCCATGTGGTCGGAGACGAACCCGACCGGGGCGAGGACGACGACACGCCGACCCTCGGCGGCCAGCTCCTCCAGCCGGTCGTTGACGTCCGGTTCGAGCCAGGGCTGGGTGGGAGGGCCGGACCGGGAGCAGTAGACGACCTCCGGCGTGACGTCACGCCCGAGGCGGTCGCGCACCTGCTCGACGACCTGGTGGGCCAGGGCGTGGTGCTGTTCCTGGTACAGCCGGCCCTCGCCGTCGCCCGGCCCGGACGTCTCGTCCATCGCGTCGGGGATCGAGTGGGTGACGAACAGCAGGGCGAGCTCGGCGTCGGGGACGTCGGCCAGGTCGCTCAGCGCGTCGACGACGAGACGGGCGTTGGGACCGACGAAGCCGGTCCGCAACGCATACGGCCCGATCTTGTCGATCTCGAGGACCAGCCCGTCGTCCCGGACCTCGGCGAAGGCGGCGGCGAGGTTCTCGCGGTACTGGCGGCAGGACGAGTAGGAGGAGTAGGCGCTGGTCGTGACGACCACGATCCGGTGCAGCCCACGGGTGTCGGCGTCGCGAAGCGCGTCGGGGAGGTAGGGCGGAGAGTTGCGGTTGCCCCAGAGGACGGGGACCTCGATCTCGCGCTCCTTGAGCTCGGCCTCCAGAGCGGCGATGAGGGCGCGGTTCTGGTCGTTGATCGGACTGCGACCGCCGAACCGCTCGTAGTGGTGGGCGACGTCCTGGAGGCGCTCGTCCGGGATCCCGCGGCCGGCGGTGACGCGGCGCAGGAACGGCATGACCTCGTCGGGCGCCTCGGGTCCGCCGAACGACAGCAGGAGAACCGCGTCGTAGGGCTCCAGGACCTCGGAGGTCATCGGGGCTCCCCCAGCCGGAACGGCTGCGGCGCGTTGAGGTGAAGCACGACCGCCACCATACGGATGCCGAACACCAGCGCGGCGGCCCCCCAGACGACGAACGGCGAGATGAGATTGACCTCGTAGGCGACGACGACGATCGCGGACCCGAAGAGCGCCGGCAACGCGTACAGCTCCCGTCGCAGAACTTCGGGCACCTGACCGACGAGGACGTCGCGCAAGGCGCCGCCCCCGACCGCCGTGATGGTGCCGACGATGATCGCCGCCAACGGGGGGATGCCGGGTCGGGCCAGCGCGAGGAGGGCCCCGCCGACCGCGAAGAGCGCCAGTCCGACGGCGTCGAGGACCTTGACCAGACGGCCCAGCCGCTCGACACCCGGGTGGTAGACGAAGGTGACCAGCCCCGCGGCCAGCGCGGTGGCGACGAGTCGCCAGTCGCTGATCCCGATGGGCGGGATGAGGCCGATGAGCAGGTCGCGGAGAACTCCGCCGCCGAGGCCGGTCGCGCCGGCCAGGACGAGCACCCCGAACAGGTCCAGCCGCTTGCGGACCGCGACGAGGCCCCCCGACAGCGCGAACGCGAACACGCCGACGAGGTCCAGCAGCAGCGGCGAGACGACGGGGTTGGTCGGCATGGCGGCGCCCACGCTACTCGGACGCGGCGCGCTCTCACGTTGCTCGGCGGCGCCACGGGACGGCACGGGGCGGCATGCGGCGGCGTGGCACTGTCGGCCGCATGCGGTCGCATGGCAGAGTCGAGCCCCAGGAAGCAGGCGGAGGTCCCTGGTGGGCGGTGTGAGTGGTCAGGAGTTCGAGATGCAGGACCTGCGGCTCATCGGCGTCCAGGAGGACGGCCAGCACCTGTTGCTCACGGCCGCGGACGGGACCCACTACCGGCTGGCGCTGGACGAACCGTTGCGGGCGGCCGCGAGGCACGATCGGCCGCGGCTGGGTCAGCTGCAGATCGAGATCGAGGGCGGTATGCGTCCCCGCGAGGTCCAGTCGCTGATCCGGGCGGGAGCGACGGCCGAGGAGGTCGCCGAACGGTCCGGGTGGTCCGTCGAGAAGGTCCGACGCTACGAGGTGCCGATCATCGCCGAGCGCGTCCACGTCGCCGACCAGGCCCGGCTGGTCCGCGTCCGGTCGCGAGGTGGCTCCCAGGGGTCGACCGCCGCACCGGTGCCGACCCTCCAAGGACGCGTCGCCCAGCGGATGCGCGAACGCGGCGTCGACCCCGAGACCAACGTCGTGTGGGACGCCTGGCGCGGCGTCGACGAGTCGGTCTGGACCGTGGTCCTGACGTTCGCGGCCGGCGGACGGCAGCGGCAGGCGTCATGGGCCTACAACCCGGTGCTGCGCACGGTCGAGGCGGGCGACGACGAGGCGCGCTGGTTGAGCGCCGACGAGCCCGCCGCCATGGGGCCCCTACCGACGGCGACGCCTCGCGTCTCCAATGTCTACGACGTCGAGGCCGAGGGCGGGGTGGCCGCCTCGACCCGGCGAGCCGCCGCGGCGGCTCGGGCCGCTCACGAGGAGGAGCCGGTCGACCTCATGACGGCGATGCGGCAGCGCACGACCGTCGGTCGCCGCTCCGGTCGGCGCCGTCCGACGTCGACCGAACCGGCCCGGCGAGAGGTGACGCCGGCCCTCCCTCTGGACGAGCCTCTGGTTGAGGCGACCGTCGAGGCCCCGGCCGAGGCGGCGGTCGAGCCGATCGCCGAGGCCCCGGTCGAGGCCCCAGTGGAGGCAGAGGTGGTGGCCGAGCCCACCGGGGACAGCGAGGAGGTCCTCCCCGAGGCCGGGCCGGCTCCTGCGGCGGTGGAGGGCTCGGTGGCGGAGGACGTGACCGTGGCGGAGGACGTGACCGTGGCGGAGGCCGACGAGGCCGACGTGGCCGAGGCAGAACCGCCCCTCGAGCCGGCCGGTGCCGAGGTGCCCCCGCTGGACGAGCCCCTCGACGAGCCACGGGATGAGCCGGGGGACGAACCGCTCGACGCGGCGACCGACGAGCCCGCGTCCACGGCCAAGTCGGCGAACCGCCGTAAGCAGCGGCCGTCGGTGCCGTCGTGGGACGACATCATGTTCGGCGCCAAGCGCGACTGACCGAACCCGACGCGCCCCGTCGACACGTCACCACGTGGGGACTTATTGCGGGCCGATGTCCGAAATGTCGGTCAACATGTCACCACGTGGGGAGTAGTTGGCGGAGAAGTCGGCGGCCCGACGAGACACGACCCGATGCGTGGTCACGGGCCGGGCGGCGGGACCGGACAGATGTCGAGGTCGAAGGGCAACATCTCGGGCGACAGCGCGGCCGCTCGGGCGGCGTGCGACGTCATCCGGCGCATGTGGTGCCGGCGACAGAGCACCTCGTACTCGACGAGCCCGGTCGAGGCCGGCGCGGTGTCACCGACCACCACCTGCTCCCCCTCGACGACCATGACGCCGTTGAGCACGCGGGCGTTGTGGGTGGCGCGCCGACCGCACCAGCAGAGGGCCTCCACCTGGAGCTCCTGGACCCGGTCGGCCAGCTCGATGAGCCGCTGCGAACCGGGGAAGAGGGTGGCCCGGAAGTCCGCGGTGATCCCGAACGCGAACACGTCCAGGCCCATCTCGTCCACCAGGCGGGCCAGCTGCTCCACCTGCGCCGGTGTGTAGAACTGGGCCTCGTCGCAGATGAGGTAGTCGACCCGGCCGCCGGCCGTGGCCATGCCGACGACCTCCTCCCAGAGGTCGAGGTCGTCGCTCACCTCACGGGCGGGCGTAGAGAGCCCGAGCCTCGACGACAGGACCGCGGTGCCGGCGCGGTCCAGCTTGGTGAAGATGACCCCGGAGCGACCTCGGACGGCGTGGTTGTGGTGCATCTGCAGGGCGAGCGTCGACTTTCCGCAGTCCATCGTGCCGTTGAAGAAGACGAGCTCTGCCACGGCCGGTCACTTTAGCCGGGGTGACGATGATGTCCGGGCGGGGACCGTGAGGAACGGGACGGCCCGCTCCTCGTCGGTCACCGAGCCGTGAAAGCCGCGCAGCCGCAACAGCTCGGGGCGCATCCGGACGGAGTCGACGACGGCACCGTCGTCGAGCATGACGACGAGGACGTCCCCGATGCGCTCCATCACGTCTGGACGAACCGGCCCGAACCAGCCGGCGTCGACCACCTCGTCCCGGGTCCCCACCCAGGCCCGGTCGCCAAGCCGGGCGCGCCACCGGTCCACGACCTCCTCCCGACGGGTATGCGGGGCGAGGTACAGCTGGGGGCAACGAGGCTCGCCGCCGACATGCCGTACGCCGGTCAACAGGTCCCCCTCCACGGCGAGGTCGACCCGGTGCGCGAAGGGCACGTCGACCATGCCGTGGTCGGCGGTCACGTGGATGGCGGTACCGGCGGGGACCCGTGCCGCCAGCGAGGACAGGTGGCGGTCGAACGACTCGAGCTCGTCGACCCACTCCCACGATGACGGACCCTGCACGTGTCCGACCTTGTCGAGGTCGCCCCAGTAGAGGTAGACCAGCGCCGGCGCCGCGGTCGCGACGGCCTGGACGGCTGCGCTGGCCCGGTCGGCCAACGAGGACGCCGCCCGGAACCGGCCCCCACGCAGGGCTGCGTTGGTGAGTCCGGACCCGTCGAAGAACCCCGGCCCGATCCGGGTCACCTCGAACCCTTCGCGCAGCACCTCCTGGAACACCGTCGGCGTCGGCTGCCAACGGAACGGGTCGGGGCCGTTCTCCCAGGACAGCTCGTTGAACACCAGGTCCTGGCCGGGGTCGAGCACCTCGTACCCCACCAGGCCGTGCTCGCCCGGCGGCGTGCCGGTCCCGAACGAGCCCATCGACGTGGCCGTCGTCGAGGGGAACCCGCAGTCCAGCCGCAGAGACGAGTCCAGGTGGGCCCGCAGGAACGGGGCATGACCGGACCGCCGGACGAGTGGCTCGTACCCCAGACCGTCGACGAGCACGACGACCGCCCGCTCGACCGGCGCGAGCCCCAGGGCCGGCGCCGTCGCATACCGGCTCGACCCGAGGCTGCGCGCCACGGCCGGCAGGACCGAGACCAGGGTGCCTGCGACGTAGTCCGGAGCCGCCGGCAGCACGCGCGCGAGGGAGGTCAGGACAGCGCTGGTCCGCCGATGGAACCGGACAGGCTCCGGGCGAAGCTCAGCGCGTCGGTCAGGGCGCGGTCCCCGTCGGCGTCGGCACTGATCCGCAGCGAGATGTCGTCCGAGGCCACGGTGCCCTCGAAGCCGTGGTCGGCGTCGCAGTCGGGGTCGCCGCAGGTCGCCGGCACGATGTCGATCCGGGCCACCGCTCCCCACCCGATGGTCAGGGTGATCTCGCGGCCCAGGGAGCCGGGCACATAGGTGTCCGGTGAGCTGACGACGTGCGTCAGCATCACGCCACGGACGGCGGTGAGCGGGACCGTCTCGCTGGTCGCCGTGGCCACCGGCAGGCTCGCCTCCCCCTCGAGGCCGGTCCCGCCCTCGTGGTCGTCGGCGTGGGCGATGACCAGTCGGGTGGGCGTCATCGCGAGGACGGTGATGTGCCGACGGACCGCGTCCTGGTCGAACGTCGTCTCCTGGTGGACGAGGTGCGCGACCACGCTGTCCGGGCCCAGGGCCGACTCCACCACGTCGGCGACGAGCGCCGGGTAGTAGCCGGCCCGCTCGATGGCGGCCGTGAGGTCGGCCGGCAGCACCGGCGCCGACCGCGTGTCGCGTGGGTTGGCCATATCAGCATCCTTGCACCTCGGCGCCAGGGAACCTCCCGCCGACCTTCGGCCTGACGGTCCCCAGGGGCCGTGCCCGCACCCGATAGCCTCGACCGTGTGACCTCGTCACACCGCGCCGAACCGCCGCGGGTGCTCGTCATCGTCCCCGCGTGGAACGAGGAGGCGACACTCGCCGCGGTCGTCGAGGAGACCCGTGCCGCCCTCGACGACGCCGGTGTCCGGGCCGACATCCTCGTCGTCGACGACGGCTCCGACGACGCCACCGGGGCCGTCGCCCAGGCGTCCGGCGCGCTCGTCGCGCACCTCCCGGTGAACCTCGGCGTCGGGGGGGCCATGCGGACCGGGTACCGCTACGCGCGACGGCACGGCTATGCGGCGACGGTCCAGGTCGACGCGGACGGCCAGCACAACCCGGCTGACATCCCCGCCCTCCTCGCTGGGCTGGCCGACGGCGCCGACATCGTCATCGGCGCGCGGACCGCCGGCGACGGCGCCTACCTGGCCCGTGGACCCCGCCGGTGGGCCATGAGCCTGTTGTCGAGCACCATCTCCCGCATCGCGCATACCCGCCTGACCGACACGACCTCGGGCTTCAAGGCCTGCGGGCCCCGAGCGATCGCCCTGTTCGCCCGCTCGTACCCCGCGGAGTACCTCGGCGACACCGTCGAGTCCCTCGTCGTCGCGGCACGGACCCACCTGGTCATCCGTGAGGTGGGCATCGTCATGCGACCGCGAGCCGGCGGCCAGCCGTCGCACGGTCCCGCGCGCTCGGCCGCGTTCCTCGGCCGGGCGGTCCTCGCGCTCGGGCTGGCGCTCACTCGGCCCCGGCCGGAGCTGCGCGGCACGTTCCGGCGCTACGAGGAGCTGGACGCCTGATGCTCCTGTCGCAGAGCGGCTACCCGTTCGCGCTGGTCGTGGCCGCGCTCCTGCTCATCGCGCTGTTCTGGCTGTTGCGGACCCAGCGGCTGCGGGAGAAGTACAGCGTCCTGTGGTTCGCGGTCATCGTCGGCGTCGTCGTCCTGACCTTCATCCCGTCGATCACCGGCTGGCTCACCGCCCTGGCGGGCGTGACGACGCCGATCAACCTCGTCTTCATCCTCGCCTTCCTCGTTCTGCTCGTCGTCTGCATCCAGCTGAGCATCGAGATCTCCACGCTGGAGGAGACCGCCCGGACGGTGGCCGAGGAGGTGGCCCTGCTGCGGCTCGAGCTGGAGAGGCGTACCGGCGGTGCCGCCCGGTCCGACGACGAGACGCCGGCGGCGCCGCATACCGACGACTCCTCCGCGGCCCCCTGACCGGTTTGTCCTCTGGACCGGAAGTCAGGTCATGACCCGCTTGTCGGCGTCCTTACGGGTCATCGCGGGATGGACCGAGACCTCCGCGTCGAGCACGTCGACCCCACCGGTCCAGGCGTTGACGGGGTTGAGCTGGACGTGGTCGACCTCCGGTAGGTCGTCGGCCAGGCAGGACAGCCGGGCGACGACGTCGGCCAGCGCGGCGCGGTGGACCGGCAGGGCACCACGGTGGCCGTTCAGCATCGGAGCGGCCCGAACCGCGCCGAGCAGGTCCTGCACGTCGACGTCGGTCAGTGGCGGGATGCGGTGGGCGATGTCGCCGAGCAGCTCGGTCGGCGGACCGGCCACCGAGAAGCTGACGACCGGTCCGAACAGCGGGTCTTCCACGCTGGACAGGACGCAGCTGACGCCGGGCGGAGCCATCTTCTGCACGAGGAACGACCCCTCCGCGATCGGCCCGAGCCGCGAGCGCACGGACTCCACGGCCGCGCGCACCGCGTCCGGACCGGTGAGGTCGAGCCGGAGGCCGGTACCGCCGGGCTGGTGCCGCAGCACCGGCGAGGTGGTCTTGAGGATCACCGGGTAGCCCAGGGCGTCCGCAGCCGCGACCGCCTCGTCCGCCGAGTCGACGAGCCGCGACTCCCACACGTGGATCCCGTATGCGGCGAGCAGCCGGTGGGCCTCCGCCCGCGTCAGCGCGCGGCCGTCGGGCGCGTCGGCGAGCACCTCCTCGACCAGCTTCACCGCAGCGGCCCGGTCGATGTCGACCGGGTCGACGGGGTCGCCGCGATCCTTGGCCCGCCACTCGCTGTAGCGCGTTGCGGCGGCCAGGGCCCGGACCGCGTCCTCGGGCATCGCGTAGACGGGCACGACTCGCCGGTATGCGTCGCCGAGAGTCTCGACCTCCAGGGCCTCGTGGACGCCCGACATGCCGAGGAAGGTCGCGACGCAGGTCTTGTCGCTGGCGCGGGACGCGTCGCGGACCGCGGCGACGACCTCCTCGTCGACCGTCTCCAACGGCGGGATGAAGCAGGTCAGCACGCTGTCGACGTCCGGGTCCTCGAAGGCCTCCCGGAGCGCGAGCGCGAACCGGTCGGCCGTCGCGTCCGACGGAAGCGAGACCGGTCCGTGGGTGATCTCGAGCTTCCAGCTGAGCGCCGCCTGGGCGGTGAGCGCCCCGAGCGCGTCGGAGTTGCCGACCACGGCCACCCGTTGGCCGGCCGGGAGTGGCTGGTGGATGACCAGCTGCGCCACGTCGAACAGCTGGTGGACGTTCTCGACGCGGATCACGCCGGCCTGTCGGAGCATCGCCCCGAACGCGCCGGCCGGCACGTGGGTCTGCCGGATCCGGTGGCCGGGAGGCGCCCCGTACGCGGATACTCCGGACGAGACGGCGATGACCGGCTTGCGCTGGGCCAGGCCGCGCGCGATCCGGGAGAACTTGCGCGGGTTGCCGATCGACTCCAGGTAGAGGCCGACGGCGGCGGTGTTGTCGTCGTCGATCCAGTACTGCATGAGGTCGTTGCCGGAGACGTCGACGCGGTTGCCGGCGGACGCGAAGTCGGAGACGCCGAGGCCACGACGGTCGGCCGAGGCGAGGACGGCGATGCCCAGCGCGCCGCTCTGGGCGAACAGGCCGAGCGCGCCGGAGGTCGGGATCCGGGGGGCCAGTGACGCGTTCAGGCTCACGTCCGGGTCGGTGTTGATCAGCCCGAACGAGTTCGGCCCGACGACGCGCAGCCCGTTCTCGCGGGCGCGGCGGCGCAGCTGCTCCTGGCGCTCGGTGCCCTCCGCGCCGCTCTCGGCGAACCCGGCCGAGGCCACCAGGAGGTACCGGACGCCCTTGGCGGCGCACTCGTCGACGATGTCGAGGACGTTGTCCGCGGGCACGACCACTACGGCCAGGTCCACCGGACCAGGGATCTCACCGACGCGGCTGTAGGCGGGCAGACCGAGCACCTCGAGCGCCTCGTTGTTCACGGCGTAAACCGGCCCGGCATACCCGCCGTCGAGGATGTTGGCGAGGAAGCGGTGCCCGATCGAGGCCGGGCGCCGGCTCGCGCCGATGACCGCGATGGAGGCGGGGTGGAGCAGGCCGTGCATGCTCACCGACTCGGCGCGGTGCTCCCGGGCCACCCGCACGGCGTTGGACTGCTCCGTCGGCCGGATGTCGAACTGGACCTCCACCACCCCGTCCTCGAAGTGGTGGTGAACGGCATACCCGGCCTCCTTGAAGACGTTGAGCATGCGGCGGTTCTGCGGGAGGACCTCGGCGGTGAACTGCTCGATGCCGAGCTCCTGGCCGATCGCTGCGAGGTGCTCGAGGAGGACCGACCCGATCCCCTTGCCCTGGTAGTGGTCGGAGATGTTGAACGCGACCTCGGCGGACCCGCCCTCGATCCGGTCCCAGCGGCCGATCCCGATGATCGCGCCGCGGACGGTGACGACCAGGGCGACCCGGTCGACGTTGTCGACGTGCGTGAACCGGTGGACGTCGCGGTCGCTCAGCTCGCGGATCGGGGCGAAGAAGCGCAGGTAGATGGACTCCGGCGACTGCAGCGAGTGGAAGCTGCGCAGGCCGTCGGCGTCGTCCGGCCGGATCGGGCGGACGTGTCCCACGGACCCGTCGCGCAGGACCACGTCGGCCTCCCACTGGGACGGGTCGACGCCTCGCCCACCAGGGGCGTTCCCACCGGTGCGGCGGTCTCGGGGCATGGGCCCATGGTTCCATCCGGGCGGCGGGCTGGCAGCATCGCTCCATGGAGTTCTCGGAGGTTGTCCGTCGCCGACACATGGTTCGCCGCTACGACCCCGAGCGTCCCGTCCCCGCCGACGTGCTGGAGGCCGCGCTGCAGAACGCCTGCCGGGCGCCCAGCGCCGGCTTCAGCCAGGGCTGGGACTTCGTCGTGCTGACCTCCGCCGAGGACCGGGAGCGGTTCTGGACCGCGTCCAAGGAGGAGGAAGAGGAGGAGAGCAGCTGGCTGCGCGGGATGCAGTCGGCGCCGGCGCTCGTCATCTGCTGCTCCGACCGGGAGGCCTATCTCGAGCGCTACGCCGAGGCGGACAAGGGCTGGACCGACCGGAGCGAGTCCCGGTGGCCGGTGCCCTACTGGGACATCGACACCGGCATGGCCGCGCTGCTGATGCTGCTCACGGCCACCGACCACGGGTTGGGCGGGCTGTTCTTCGGGGTGGCGCCGGAGTGTCACGACGAGGTGCACGAGGAGTTCGGGATCCCGCGTGAGCGCACGATCATCGGCGTCGTGGCACTGGGGTACGAGGTACCTGGTCCCAAGAGCCCGTCACTGAAGCGCGGCAAACGCGGCGCCGCCGAGGTCGTCCACTGGGGCCAGTTCGGCAAACACCGCTGACTCGGAGCGGCTCCCCGGCGCGCAGAGCGCTCCGCGTCACCAGTTCCGCGCAATTGTGCTGATCTGGAGCCGGATATGGCCGTCTGACCGCAATACGAGCGCAATTGGGCTGTGAGTGAGGGGGCGCCGCGGCCGAAGCCTCGCCCGAGGGGACTGGCGCCGGCGCATACCGGTGGGTCGGGCCGGGCCGCCGGACCGAGGTGGGCCAAGATGGGGACGGCCCCACCCACGCAAGGAGCACCAGCCCGTATGCCGCGCAGCACCACGCGTACGCCTTCCCCCTCGTCCAACCCTGACGAGCCGGTCGAGGAGCGCATCATCGACATCGACGTCGAGGAGGAGATGCGCAACGCCTTCCTCGAGTACTCGTACTCCGTCATCTACTCCCGCGCGCTCCCGGACGCGCGCGACGGGCTGAAGCCGGTGCAGCGGCGGATCCTGTTCGGGATGAGCGAGCTGGGGCTGCGCCCCGACCGCGCCCACGTCAAGAGCCAGCGAGTCGTCGGCGAGGTCATGGGCAAGTACCACCCCCATGGCGACCAGGCGATCTACGACGCCCTGGTCCGGATGGCTCAGCCGTTCACCATGCGCCTGCCCCTCATCGACGGTCACGGCAACTTCGGCAGCCTCGACGACGGCCCGGCGGCGGCGCGCTACACCGAGGCCCGGATGGCCCAGGCCGCGCTGCTCATGGTCGCGGGGCTCGACGAGGACACCGTCGACTTCATCCCGAACTACGACGACACCCAGACCCAGCCCGAGGTGCTCCCGGCCGCCTTCCCCAACCTCCTCGTCAACGGCGCCAGCGGGATCGCCGTCGGCATGGCCACGAACATGGCGCCCCACAACCTCGTCGAGGTCATCGGCGCCGCCCGGCACCTCATCGCGAACCCGACATGCTCCCTCGACGACCTGATGAAGTTCGTCCCGGGCCCCGACCTGCCGGGCGGCGGGCGCATCATCGGCCTCGACGGCATCCGCGACGCCTACCTCACCGGCCGCGGCGCCTTCCGGACCCGCGCGACGGCACGGGTCGACTCGGTGAACCCCCGCCGCAAGGGGATCATCGTGACCGAGCTGCCCTACCTCATCGGTCCCGAGAAGGTCATCGAGAAGATCAAGGACCACGTCCAGAGCAAGCGGCTCCTCGGGATCGCCGACGTCAAGGACCTCACCGACCGCGCCCACGGTATGCAGCTGGTCATCGAGGTCAAGAACGGCTTCAACCCCGACGCGGTCCTCGAGCAGCTCTACCGGCTCACTCCGATGGAGGAGTCCTTCAACATCAACAACGTGGCGCTCGTCGACGGGCAGCCGCGCACCCTGGGGCTGAAGGAGCTGCTCAAGGTCTACGTCGACTTCCGCACCGACGTCGTCCGCCGGCGGACCGCATACCGGCTGGCCCGTCGCGAGGAGCGGCTGCACCTGGTCGAGGGACTGCTCGTGGCGATCCTCGACATCGACGAGGTCATCCAGCTGATCCGCGGCTCCGACGACGCGGCGACGGCGCGGTCGCGGCTGATCGACGTGTTCGACCTGTCGGAGGTCCAGGCGACCTACATCCTCGACCTCCAGCTGCGGCGACTGACCAAGTTCTCCCGGATCGAGCTGGAGAACGAGAAGGCCGACCTCGAGCGCCAGATCGAGGAGCTGCGCTCGATTCTCGGCGACGAGAAGCTGTTGCTGCGCAACGTCTCCACCGAGCTGGCCGACGTCGCCAAGGCCCACGGCACCCCGCGCCGGACGATGCTCCTGGAGTCGGCGGGTACGCCGGTGTCCAGCTCCGCCGGTGGCGCCCTGCCGCTCGAGGTCGCCGACGACCCGTGCTGGGTGCTGCTCTCGTCGACCGGCCTGCTCGCGCGGACCCTGACCGATGCGCCGCTCACGGCCGAGGGCGGCCGGAGCAAGCACGACGTGATCGTCGGGGCGGTCCGGACGACCGCGCGCGGCGAGGTCGGGCTGGTCACCAGCCTGGGCCGGATGATCCGGATCTCGGCCATGGAGCTACCGGCCCTGCCCGACACCGCCGGTGCTCCGTCCCTGGGCGGAGGGGCGCCCTTGGCGGCCTACGTCGACCTGCCCCGCGGGGAGGAGCCGCTGACGATCGCCTCGGTGGCCACCGACTCGCGTGGACTGGCGCTGGGCACCTCACAGGGGGTCGTCAAGCGCGTCACCACCGACTATCCCGCCCGCAACGACTTCGAGCTGATCGGCCTCAAGGACGGCGACAGCGTCGTCGGCGCGGCCGAGGTCACCGACGACACCAGGGACCTCGTCTTCATCACCAGCGACGCCCAGCTGCTCCACTTCCCGGCCTCGCAGGTACGCCCCCAGGGTCGCCCGGCCGGCGGTATGGCCGGCATCAAGCTCACCCCCGGCCAGCGGGCGGTCTGGTTCGGTGTCGTCGACCCGGCGCTCGACCCGGTCGTCGTGACGTCGAGCGGGTCGTCCGGCGCCCTGCCCGGCACCGAGGCCGGTGCGCTCAAGGTCACGCCGTATGCGGAGTACCCCGCCAAGGGTCGCGCCACCGGCGGGGTCCGCTGCCACCGGTTCCTCAAGGGCGAGGACACCCTCGTCCTGGCCTGGGCCGGCGGGACCCCCGCCCGGGCAGCGGCCGCCAACGGGGTCGCGGTCGAGCTGCCCCCCGCCAACGGCCGGCGCGACGGCTCCGGCACCCCGGCCGGCACGGTCATCGCCCGCATCGCGGGTCCGCCGAGCGCCCCGTCGTGACGACGGTCCACCACGACGGCTCGCACGGTCACGGCCGCAGTGCCCCCGACGCGTGCTCCGTGGAGTGGGACGCCGCCACGACCGAGTCGCTCTACGGCACCGCGGCGCCGGCCCGGTTCTGGGTCGCCGTCGAGCAGAACGGGCCATGGGGCCGCACGGCGGCCACGGAGTCCTACCTTCCCGCCGACGTCGGCGCGGGGCTGACCCGCGCCTGCCGCCAGGCCGGTGGTCGGCTCGGCCTGATCCGGCGCCCCGGCGAGCACGCGGACCCGCGCACCGGACCACGCCTCTGCTACCTCGCGTGGAGTGGGCCGGGAGCCTTTCTCCTCGTCGGCCGCGTGGAGACGCCCGAGGACCTGCTGCGGCTGCCGTTCGAGGCCCTCGGCGCGGGAGACCTCGAGACCGTGCTCGCCGCGCTGCCGCAGTTCCGGCGCAGCGAACCGATCTTCCTCGTCTGCACCAACGGCCGTCACGACGTCTGCTGCGCCGTCCGCGGTCGGCCGGTGGCCCTGAGCGGGCACCAGCGGTACCCCGGGCGGATCTGGGAGTGCTCGCATACCGGCGGTCACCGGTTCTCGCCCACCGGCGTGCTCCTCCCCTGGGGTCGGACCCTCGGCCGTCTCGACGTCGGGTCCGTGGGCGAGGTCCTCGAGTCGGCCGACCTGGGCGAGCTGCCGTTCGCGCTGCTCGGACCGTGGCACGACCGGGGTGGGAGCGCCTACCTACCCCGTGTGCAGGTGGGCGAGTCCGCGGTTCGGGACGAGATCGGCGAGACCGACCTCGAGGCCCTCACGGCCGAGGCGAGCGGGCCCCTCGAGGTGGCGGTGGCGCACCGCGACGGACGACTCTGGCGCGTCGAGCTGTCGGTCGTGGACGGGTCCCGCCGGCGCAACTCGTGCGGTGAGCCGCCGGAGCTCGCCCGTACCTGGACGGCCACCGTCCACGAGGTCTGACCGGTCGCGGCGGCACCAGTGTCCGGTCCCGTGGTGTTCTGGGGGTATGACGACCCTCCCCCGCGAGCTCCGGGACCTCATCGAGGCCGGCCCGATGGCCCACGTCACGACCCTCAACGCCGACGGCTCACCCCAGGTCTCGGTGGTCTGGGTCGGCCTGGACGGCGACGACCTGGTCACCAGCCACCTCCACTACGGAGCCAAGCTGCGCAACATCGAGCGCGACCCGCGGACCGTCATCTCGATGGACGCCCCCCGCACGCCGGGGGTGTTCCTCAACCCCTACGCCGTCGTCCACGCCCGCGCCACGGTCGAACCGAGCGACGAGGCCTGGGACGTGCTCGACCGGCTGGCCAAGGTCTACGTGTCGCCGGAGACGACCTTCCCGGCGCCACAGCGGCCGGGTTACGTGATCCGGTACCGGGTGGAGCGGATCGGTGGCGTGGGCCCCTGGGTGGCGGACGGCTCCTAGTCGAGGTCCCCGCGAGGTATCGGAGCGAAGCGTGGGGAGAACCTCGTGGGGTGGCTAGCGCCGGGCGTCGATGAAGGCCAACATCTGCCGCCACGCGTCCGAGCAGGCGTCCTCCCACTCGCCGAACGAGCGGTCGAAGAACGAGTGCGGTGCGCCCTCGTACTCGACGAAGACGTGGTCGACACCGGCGTCGGTGAGCGCCTCGTCGAACGCCGCGTTCTGCTCCGGCGTCGTCGCCGCATCGGCCCCGGCCGCCAGCACCAGCACCGGTGCGGTCATCGCCGGGACCAGGTCCATGACCGTGGACGGCCTGCCGTAGAAGCCCATGCAGCCGGCGGCGCCGAGGTCGGTCGCCGACAGCGCCCACGACTCGCCACCGAACTTGCAGAAGCCCAGCGTGAACACCGGGTCGTCGCTGCGCTCCGCCAGCCGCTCCTTGGCGACCCGGGCGTCGGCGAGCATCGTCGTGCGGTCCAGCGCCTGGGCGTGCGGCCGGAAGTCGAAGTCCTCGCCGCGGTCGGTGAGCCCGGCCGTGCGCGCATAGGGGTCGATCGCGACGGTGTCGATCCCGGCCTGGGCGAACGCGATCGCGAGGTCCGAGTAGTACGGGTGCATCCCCCGGATGTCGGGCAGCAGGACGAGCGAGGCCCCTCGACGAGTCACCGGCACGGCGTCGTAGGCGGCGAACCGAGTGCCGTCCGCGGAGGTCAGGACGGTCGGGCCGTGGTCTCCCACGTCACTGGACCGGGGCGGCAGGGGCGGGTGCTGGTCGCTGGAGAAACACATGGTTGCAGTCAACACCCAGTCGTGGACGCCTGGAACGCGAACGGCTGGGAGGTGCCCGTGAGGCGGCCCGCGTCAGAGTGCGGGTCGGAGTGCATCTGGTGCTGCTCTGGCGACACCAGCTGCACCCTGACGCGCACGCTGACCGGGACCGTTCTACTCGGCGAAGGGCTGGGACGCGGCCGTGAGGCGGTCCAGCTCGTCGGCGGACAGCTGGAGGTCGGCGCCGGAGAGCAGGGTGGCCACCTGCTCCGGCGTCCGGGCGCTGGCGATCGGAGCGCCGACCGTCGGCTGCGCCCGCAGCCACGCGAGGGAGACGGCGGTGACCGTCGAGTCGTGCGCCGCGGCCACCTCGTCGAGCGTCGACAGCAGCCCGGCGCTGCCCGGCTGGTCGAGATAGCGACCGGCGGTCTGGGCGCGGGCCGAGTCCACGGCCTGACCAGGCCGGTACTTGCCGGTGAGGAACCCGGCGGCCAACGACGCATACGGGAGCTCGACCAGCCCGCGGTCCGCGAGGGTCGGCACGAGCTCCCGCTCGATGCCGCGCTCGACGAGGCTCCACCGGTCCTGCGCGACGGTGAAACCGGTCAGGCCCTGGTCGGCGGCGAGGTCCAGTGCACCGCGGAGACGGGAGGAGCTGAAGTTCGAGGCGCCGACCTCCCGAACCTTTCCGGCCTGGACCAGTGAGTCGAACGCGACGACGTACTCCTCCTGGGGTGTCTCGGGGTCGTCGCGGTGCGCGTAGTAGAGGTCGATGTGGTCGGTCCGAAGACGGCGCAGCGAGTCCTCCGCGGCCAGGACGATGTTGCGGGCGCTGAGGCCGGGCCGGTCACGCTTGCTCGACACCTTGGTGTGGATCTCGACCCGGTCGCGGCAGCCGCGCTCGGCCATCCAGTCGCCGATCTGCGACTCCGACTCGCCGCCGACGTTGCCGGGGACGAACTGCGTATAGGAGTCGGCCGAGTCGATCGCTCGACCCCCACCGTCGAGGAACGCGTCGAGCACCGCGTAGGCGTCGTCGCGGCCCACCGTCCAGCCGAAGACGTTGCCGCCGAACACCACCGGGCCGAAGGAGAGGGAGGTCACGACGCTCACCCTGCCATCCGCGAGCTGGGAGCCGGCTGGCAGGTCCGGAATGGCCCGGCTACCAGGGCTTGTCGACCGGCGGCTTGGTCACCGCTCCGTGCTGCTCGTCGCCCTGCTGACGCTGCTGGAGGTTGTCCTGCGTCTTCTGGTCGAGCTGCTGCTGCTTGTCGTCGCTGGGCTGGTTCGGCTGCTGGTCCTGGTTCTGCGGGTCCTGTTGGGTCTGCTGCTGGTTCTGGTCCTGCGCCCGCTGCTGGGCGTCGCGCAGCTGCTGGCCCTCCTCGTCCTGGGCGTCGCCGTCGAAGCATCCGGGCGGCGCGTCGTTGACGACCTGCTGCACCCGGTCGAAGTACTGCTTGGCCTGGTCGGCGTGTCCGGCGTTCTGAGCCGCCTGGCCGAGCTTCTCGAGGCTCAGCGACAGGTTGACCCGGATCTGGCAGGACTCGCGGGAGTCCGGTGGTGCGAGGGCGAGCGACTCCTCGAACGCCGCGCGGGCGCCCTCGTAGTCCCCGGCGAGGACCCGGGCGTCGCCGCGGGCGAAGGGCGCCTTGTGGGCCTCGATGACGTTGAGGAAGCCGAGGCGGCTGGCCGCGTTCTCCGTCCCGGTCACGTTGCCGGCGGCGTACGAGCGCAGGGCCTCGTCCCCCAGCGAGACCATCGTCAGCAGCTTGGCCGCCACCAGGGCGAGGAGGACGACGAACGGCAGCGACCACACGATCAGGCGCTTGCGCAGCCGCAGGCGCGCGGCCCGAGCCTCGTCGGTCTCCGGGGCGGTGCCGAGCCACTGCCACCGCGGGCCCGAGCCGTCGCGGCGTCCCGGTCCACCGGACTCCGGTCGGAGGGGGCTGATGGTCGTCATCGCGGGCCGCCGACGGCCGTGGTCTCGACCGGGCGCTGGTTCGGGTCCAGGGGCGGGCCGGGTGCGGCCGACGCCCTCGCTCCGGCACCACGTCGGCGGATCCGGCTCGGTCGCAGGGCGGCCAGCCGCATACCGGCTCGTGGGGAGAGGTCGGCGACCGGGGCACCGGCCGGCCGGGCCGGTCGACGCGACCGGCTGGCCGCCGCGACCAGGGCGCCCAGCTCCCAAGCCGCGAGGAGCGCGACGAGGAGCAGGGCCACCCAGCCGAGCTCGGACCGGCCCCCGACGATCTCGGCCGAGTCCGTGGCCCGCAGCGGCGCCAGCTCCTTGAGCTGGATCGCCTGGACCACGCCGTAGCCGTCGTCGGCGGTGGTGCGGTGGAGGTAGGGCACACCGAGCTGGTTGGCGATCGAGGCGAGCTGCTTCTCGTCGATGACGGACAGGGCCGGCTGACCGGTGGAGGGGTCGACGATGTCACCGGTCTCGAAGGCCGCGGTGATGGCCATCCGCCCACCCGCGGCCGTGCCGTACCCGAGGACCGCTCCCCCGTTGATGAGCTGACCGTCGACGTCGAACGGCCGCGGGTCCTGTGCGGCGGTCTGCTCGCCGTCGCCGAGGTAGAAGACCAGCCGTGCGCGCTCGGGGTGAGTGTCCCGACCCCGCTCGAGCGCCATCCGGAGCTGGTCGCGGGCGAGGGTGATGCTCGACCCCCGGGACCAGACCGAGGTCTCGGGACGCAAGGTGTCCGCGGCCGCGGCCACCGCAGCACCGTCGCTGGTGAGCGGCAGTCGCAGCGTCGTGTCGATGTCGAAGGTCATCAGGGAGAACCGCGCGCCGGTCAGCTGGTTGACCACCGCCTTGATGTCGTTGCGCACCCCGTCGATCCGAGGTTCGGCGTCGGCGTAGTCGCGGGCCATCACCGACGACGTGGTGTCGACGACGAAGTAGACGTCGACCGCACTGGCGTCGACCCGGACGTCGGTGCCCGGGATCGCCGGCCGCAGGGCGGCCACGAGCAGCAGCAGGACCATCGCCGTTCGCCGACCGCGGGCGACCCCCGACTCGGAGCGTTCGCGCGGACCGGCGGGCCACCACACCAGGGCCACGCCCAGGGCGGCGAGGAGGACCAGCACCGGCAACGGCGCGACCGGCAGGAACGAGAGGCTCGACAGCGTGTTCATCGGCGCCACCGGATCCGCCGGATGCCGAGGAAGCCGAGGATCGCCAAGGCGGCCAGGGCGATCGGGACGCCCGGGACGTCGTGGATGACGGTGCGGGGAGCGCTGGGGATCCGGGTGGCCTCCCGGGAGGTCACCGCCTCCAGGGTTCGGCGCACGGCGCTCACGTCGTTGAGGGCGAAGTAGATCCCGCCCGTCGACTCCACGACCTGACGCATCTCGACGGCCGCGCTCGACGACGGGTTGTCCGACGGGTTCATCCCGTAGACCTGGATGCCGGCCGTCTTGGCCAGCTGACCGCCCTCGGGCAGGGTGAACAGGGACTTGCCCGCCGCCTCGTTGTCGGAGGCGAGGATCACCGACCGCGCGCGCTGCAGCTCGGGGTGGTCGAAGCTGCGGACGCAGGTCGCCAGGCCGTCGCCGATCAGGGAGCTGCCCGCGCCGTTGAGGGTGCCGGCGAAGAACGGGTCCTTGCCGTCGACGAGGGTGAGCGAGCGCTGCGCCCGGCGGAGCTGGTCGCTGACGAAGTCGTAGTCGTCGGTCAGCGGGAAGACGGGCACGGCCGAGCTGTTGAAGATGACCATCGAGATGCGTTCCCCGCGGAACCCCTCGGCCAGCTGCAAGAAGGTCGAGACGACCGCGGCGTCGACATCGATCATCGAGCCGGACACGTCGAGGCACAGGACGATGTCGCGGTTGTCCTTCTGGTCGACGAACGTCACCCGCTGCACGGGACGGGCAGCCCCGAGCACCGCGGCCACGGCCAGCAGGCCGACCAGCGCCATCGCCCCCGCCACCATCCACCGCTGGCGACGGACGGCACGGCGGTACTCCGGGAGGGTCCGCAGCAGTTCGGTGTTGGCCACCGCGACGGGCACCGGTTCACCGCGACGGCGCAGGACCAGCCAGATCACCAGGGCGACCAGGGACGACCGCGCCGAGGGCGGGCAGGACGACCCATGGCTGGCTCAGCTGGCCACCGAGGAGCGGCGCGAGCAGCGGGTCGAGCCAGGTCAGGTCCACTCCGCCACCACCTGACGGGCGAAGCCGGCCGCCTGGAACACCGAGGTGTGACGGTCCGGGCCGAACTCGACCGGGTAGATCCCCCGCACCACCTCGGTCACCGGTCCGAGGGCGGGGTCCCGGGAGTGGCCGAGCTCGGAGAGGGTCATCGTGGGCGCGCTGATCCCGGACGCCTCGTGGACGAACTGACGAAGGGCGACGCTGAGCTCCTGGTGGGCTCGCCGGGTGTCGATCTCCCCCGCGTCGGACAGCCGGACGATCTCGTTGATGCGCTCGATGTAGTCGCCCTTGAGCCGCGCCATCCGCCAACCGGGCGGCGGTTCGGGGTCGCGGGGCGTTCGGCCGGGCCGGGTCTGCGCCCAGATCACGACGGCCCACCCGACGATCGCCATGAGGATGACGATCCCGAGGTAGAGCCACACCGGGGAGTAGGTCATCGGTGCGTAGAAGTCAGCGGCCACGACGACGCTGCCTCTCCAACATCCGGAACATCGACCCCAGCACCTTGTCGGTCGACCCGACCCGGGAGTGGACGATGCCCAGGCCTTCCAGGGTCGACTCCAGCGCGGTCCGGCGGGCCGCCACCGCCTCGGCGTATGCGGCGTGCAGGCGGGCGTCGAAGCGGACCTCGGGCGCGAGGACGACGTCCTCCCCCACGTCGACCGCGCTATCGCCGTGGCCGGCGGCGGTCGGGTCGGCGTCCTCGACGGTGACCCAGAGGATCTCGTGCTGCGCGTGGAGGCGCCGGACGAGGTTCACGTCCCCCTCCGCCAGCTCGTGCTCGTCCGCCACGACGACGAGGAGCATCCGCTGGCGGTAGTGAGTACCGACGAACTCGAGCTGGTCGCGCAGTCGGCTCTTCGGGGACGCCAGCGTGGTGTGCGCCTGGACGACCCGCAGCAGGCGTTCGAGGTGTCCCTCCCGGCCCTGCGCGGCATACCCGTGCGTCGACTCGGAGTCGCCCTCGACGAGGCCGACCAGGTCGCCGTGCCGCAGAGCGAGGTATCCGAGCATCCCGACCAGCGTGATGGCCACGGCGGACTTGGGCTCGCCGCTGGAGGTCTGTGCGGCCATGCCCCGGCCGGTGTCGACGACGAAGAGGACGGTCTGGGTGCGGCTGGCGATCCACCGCTTGACCAGCGGGCTGCCGTGTCGGGCGGTCGCCTTCCAGTCGATGTCGCGGACCTCGTCGCCGATGACGTACTCGCGCAGGTCGTCGTAGTCCAGGCTCCGGCCCCGGAACACTGACGCGTACTCGCCGTCGAGCAGGCCCCACGTACGCCGGTGGGCGACGATGAAGAGCTTGCTCTTCACTGGGGTCAGCAGGGCGGGCACGACGGCGTCCTTACGGCGTGCGGACCGTGGCGACGAGGGCGTCGACGACCGTCTCGACGCGGGTGTCGTCGGCGATGGCCTCGAACCCGAGCACGACCCGATGGCGCAGGACGCGGTGGGCGAGGGCCTTGATGTCCTCCGGGACGACGTGGTCGCGGCCGGCGAGGATGGCCCGGGCCCGGGCCGCCTGGGTGAACGCAATGCTGCCGCGCGGGCTCGCACCGAACTCGACGTAGCGGGCGAGCTCTGGGGCGATGTAGGTCTCCGAGTGGCGGGTCACGTAGACCAGACCGACGGCGTAGCGGACGATCGCCGGGTCGAGGTAGACGCGCCGGGTCAGCTCCTGGAGCCGCATGACGTCGTCGATGCCGACCACGGGCTTCTGGTCCTCACGGAAGACGCCGGCGTCGATCCGGTAGAGGACCTCGGCCTCCTCCTCGAGCGTCGGGTAGTCGAGGACGTCCTTGAGCATGAACCGGTCGAGCTGCGCCTCGGGCAGGACGTAGGTGCCCTCCTGCTCGATGGGGTTCTGGGTCGCGAGGACGAGGAACGGCGCCGGCAGCGGGTAGGCCTGCCCGCCGATCGAGGTCTGCCGCTCCTGCATCGCCTCGAGCATGGCGCTCTGGGTCTTGGCCGAGGCCCGGTTGATCTCGTCCAGCAGGACGATGTTGGCGTGCACCGGGCCGAGGTGGGTGGTGAAGCCGGCGGTCGACGCGTCGTAGACCTGGGTGCCGACGATGTCGCTGGGCAGCAGGTCGGGCGTGCACTGGATCCGGCTGAACGACCCGCTGACCGCGTGGGCAAGGGTCGAGGCGGCGGTGGTCTTGGCCAGGCCAGGAACGCTCTCGAGGAGGATGTGGCCTCCGGTCAGGAGCCCGATGAGCAGCGTCTCCTGCAGCCGCCCCTGGCCCACGACCTTGCCCCCGAACGCCTCCGACAGCCGCTCCAACGTGTCACCCGCCCACGACACCTCGTCGGCGCGCAGGACGGGTCCGGAGGGCTGTTCCACTGCGTCATCGTAAACAACCCGGGTATGCCCCGCCGCCAGTCCGCATCCAGGCCGGCCCCGCTCGGCGACCGGACTCACTGGTCCTGTCGGGATCGGGTATGCCTGGACCCATGGCCGACGACCCGCTGCTGCTGCGCCAGACCGTCCTCGACACCACCGACGCCCGAGGCCTGGCCGAGTTCTACCGTGAGCTGCTCGGGCTCGCATACCGTCCCGGTGACGAGCCCCCGCCACCACCCCAGGACGACGAGCGCGGGCGGGACTGGCTGGTCCTGCGCAACCCGGGCCGGGGCCAGCTCGCCTTCCAGCAGGTCGACGGCCTGCCGCGCTCGACGTGGCCGGAGCCCGGCGTGCCGCAACAGGTGCACCTCGACCTCACGGTGACCACCCGGGAGGCGTTCGAGCGCCAGCACACCCGCGCGTTGGCGCTCGGAGCGCGACTGCTGCTCGACCGGTCCGACGACGAGGACGAACCCCTGTACGTCTACGCCGACCCGGCCGGACACCCGTTCTGCATCTTCGTGGCGTCGGCCCCGGCAGTCGCCGACTAGCCCCTCCGTAGATGACGCCTCATGTCGCGGGTCATGTCGCGATCGGTGTCGGGATCACGACCTCAGGCGCGACATGACGTGCGACGTGAAGCAACCCGGGCAGGACGACCCATCGCCTGACACCCCCAAACGCGGGTTCGCGCCGGGTGGTCGACCGCCCCTCGCAGCAGACGCGCAGCCGGCGTGCCTAGGCTCGGACCGTGGCCCAGCTCCCGACCGTCCTGGTCTGGCTGACCGGGCTCAGCGGCGTCCTCTGGGTCGTGCTCGAGCTGCGCCAGAGCCTCAACTCGCGCCCGGAGGCGCGCCAGGGCGACCGCGGCAGCCGAGTGGTCATCGGCGTGGCGGCAGTAGCGGGCATCGGGCTCGCGGTCGCCGCAGCGCGGAGGCTCCCGGGCCTCGCCATGGGTGACCAGGTGGTCGCGGCGTGGTGCGGCCTGGTCCTGCTGCTGGCCGCCAGAGCGTTGCGGCAGTGGGCGTTCTGGACCCTGGGGCGGTACTTCACCTTCACCGTCCAGACCAGCGCCGACCAGGTGGTGGTGACGACCGGGCCGTACCGGTTCGTGCGGCACCCGGCCTACACGGCCCTGCTCCTCGCCGCGGCGGCCGGAGGTCTCTACGTGGCCAACTGGCTGTCGCTCGTCGCCCTCGTGGCCTCCGTCACGGCCGGTCTGGCGTACCGGATCACCGTTGAGGAGCGGGCACTGAGCCAGGACGTCGGCGCCGCCTACCGCGAGTACGCCGCAACCCACAAGCGCCTGGTCCCGTTCGTCTGGTGACGGCGATCAGCCCGGCAAGCTGTGCGGCGGCTTAGGGGGCTTCGGCGGCTTCGGCGGTTTCGGAGGCAGATGCGTGTTGAGCTGGTCGAGCACGTTGAGCGGGACCAGGGTCAGTGGGGCGATGACGCTGAGATCGGGGTAGCTGTCACTGCCGAAGAAGCCGAAGAAGAAGTGCACCGAGAAGGACTTCGGTAGGTCTGCGGCCGTGACCGGTCCGACGTCCAGCGTCGCGATCTTCGGGGCGGGGCCCACGGTGATGCTCGGCGGGTTGAAGTCAAGGAGCTCACCGACATTCGGGGCCTGCAGCTTGGTGAACTCGTAGATGCCGTTGTCTTCCCCTGCGACGGGAGCCAAGGTCAGGTGGAGCCGCAGGCCGTTCGGCACCGGGCCGGGCTGCCCCGTGACGAGACTGGCGTACCGACCGACGGTGATTCCTTGGGCGGCGCCGCCGACCGGAGGCCGGCGAGCGGCCTCTGCCGCCGCGGCCGACCACAGCATCGCGGGCACCGCCGCAGTCATCCCCAGCACCACCCGGCGCGACAGCCGGCCTGCGTCCGTGTTCTCAGGCATACCCCGACGGTAGCCGGTCAGGCGTCGATGCGAGCGCGGTCGAGGGCCGCCGCCGAGTCGATGATGAAGTCCTTCCGGGGGGCCACGTCGTTGCCCATCAGCAGGTCGAAGATCCGCTCGGCCTGCTCGGCCTCACCGAGCGTCACGCGTCGCAGCGTGCGGTGGCGTGGGTCCATCGTCGTGTCGGCCAGCTGGTCGGCGTCCATCTCGCCGAGGCCCTTGTAGCGCTGCGGCGGTTCCTTGATCTTCTTGCCACGCTTCTCGATCGAGGCGCGGGTGCGCCGCATCTCGGCCTCGTTGTAGGTGTAGATGTAGTCGTTCTTCTTCCCGCCCGCGTTGATGACCTCGAGCCGGTGCAGCGGCGGCATCGCCGCGTACACCCGACCGGCGTCGACCAACGGACGCATGTAGCGGAAGAACAGCGTCAGCAGCAGGGTCCGGATGTGGGCGCCGTCGACGTCGGCGTCGCTCATGATGATGACCTTGCCGTAGCGCGCCGCGTCGAGGTCGAACGTGCGGCCCGACCCGGCGCCGATGACCTGGATGATCGCGGCGCACTCGGCGTTCTTGAGCATGTCGGCGATCGACGCCTTCTGGACGTTGAGGATCTTCCCCCGGATCGGCAGCAGCGCCTGGTAGTCGGACGACCGGGCCAGCTTGGCCGTGCCCAGGGCGCTGTCGCCCTCCACGATGAACAGCTCGGACCGCGCGACGTCGTGGGTGCGGCAGTCGGCGAGCTTGGCTGGGAGAGACGAGGACTCGAGCGCGGTCTTGCGCCGCTGGGTCTCCTTGTGGAGTCGCGCGCTGATCCGCGACTTCATCTCGGAGACGACCTTCTCCAACAGGGTGGCCGGCTCCTGCTTCATACCGCGCGGCGGGTTGGTGATCCGCTCGGTGAGCTCCTGCTCGACGACGCGCAACGCGATGGCCCGCACCGCCGAGGTGCCGAGGACCTCCTTGGTCTGGCCCTCGAACTGCGGCTCGGCCAGCCGGACCGTCACCACGGCGGTCAGGCCGGCGAGGATGTCCTCCTTCTCGACCTTGTCGCTGCCGACCTTGAGGCGCCGCGCGTTGAGCTCGAGCTGCTTGCGGAACACCTTGACCAGCGCCTGGTCGAACCCCTGCACGTGGGTGCCGCCCTTGGGCGTCGCGATGATGTTGACGAAGGAGAGGACCTTCGCGTCGTAGCCCGTGCCCCACCGCAGCGCCACGTCGACGACGCACTCGCGCGTCAGCTCGGTCATCGACATGTGCCCGGCCGGGTCCAGCACCGGCACGTTCTCGGTGAAGGTGCCGGAGCCCTGGAGCCGCCAGACCTGCGTGACCGGCGGGTCCGGGGCGAGGAAGTCGACGAACTCGGTGATCCCGCCCTGATGGACAAACGTCTCCTCGTGCGGGCCTTCCGCCCCCGGCGTCCCCGGCAGTCCGCGCTCGTCGCGGATCACCAGCGCCAGGCCCGGGATGAGGAACGACGTCTGCCGGGCTCGGGCGGTCAGCTGCTCGAGGTCGAGCTCGGCGCCAGGCTCGAAGATCTCGTGGTCGGGCCAGAACCGGACCCGCGACCCGGTCACTCCCCGCTTCGCCCGGCCGACCACCGGGAGCGCGCTCTTGCTCTGGTATGCGGTGAAGGTCGCCTCGGGGCTGCGCCCGAGGCGGTCGGCGAAGGTGCCCGGCTCGCCCCGCCGGAAGCTCATCCCGTAGGTCTTGCCGCCGCGGTCCACCTCGACGTCCAGGCGGGCGGACAGGGCGTTGACCACCGAGGCACCGACGCCGTGCAGCCCACCGGTCGCCGCGTAGGAGGTGCCGCCGAACTTGCCGCCCGCGTGCAGCTTGGTGAACACCACCTCGACCCCGGAGAGGCCGGTCCGGGGCTCGGTGTCGACCGGGATGCCGCGGCCCTGGTCCAGGACCTCGACGGAGTGGTCGGCGTGGAGGACCACCTCGATGCGGTTGCCTGCGCCGGCCAGGGCCTCGTCGACCGCATTGTCGATGATCTCCCAGAGGCAGTGCATGAGGCCCTTGCTGTCCCGCGAGCCGATGTACATGCCGGGGCGCTTGCGGACCGCCTCGAGCCCCTCCAGGACCTGCAGGTGGCGTGCGGTGTAGTCCCCGTTGGTGCTCGGTCGTGCTGCAGCGCTGGCCACTCTCGTCCTTCGGTCCGGTTGGTTCGCCCGCAGGCTATCCCGCCCCGACGACGCACCCGGGTAGGCCGCGCACAGTCAGGGACGGCGCAGCAGGTCGGGCAGCCGGCCGGCCCCTGAGGTCCGGGTCCCGATGACGTCCTCAGGGTTGTAGAGCGAGCACGTGCGCAGGGATAGGCAGCCACAGCCGATGCACCCGTCGAGCCGGTCGCGCAGCGCCTCGATGGCGGCGATCCGCTCGTCGAGGCGGCCGCGCCAGTCCTCGGAGATGCGCCGCCAGTCCTCGGCGTTCGGGGTCCGACCGTGCGGCAGGGTGTCGAGCTCGGCGGCGATCTCGTCCAGGGTGAGGCCGACGTTGCTGGCCGCTCGGACGAACGCCAGCCGGCGCAGCACCGCCCGGGCGTAGCGGCGCTGTCCGCCCGACGTCCGCGACGCCTCGATGAGGCCCCTCTCCTCATAGAACCGAAGCGCCGACGGGGCGAAGCCGCTGCGGTGGGCCACCTCGGCGACGGTGAGCGGGTCCTTGGCCATGATGTCGACCCTACCCTTGACTTCAAGTGCACTTGAAGTTCGACGATGGGCCCATGACCACGACATCACCCACTGCCCTCATCACCGGCGCCTCGGCCGGACTGGGCCGCGCGCTGGCTACCGCGTTGGCCGAGCGCGGCTGGACCCTCGTCCTCGACGCCCGCGGAGCCGACCGGCTGGCCGAGGTGGCGACGGAGCTCGGCCGCCTCACCACCGTCGAGGCGGTTGCGGGCTCGGTCGCCGACCCGGTACATCGCGCGGAGCTCGCGGCGGCCGTCCGCTTCCGCGGCCCCCTGGACCTGCTGGTCCACAACGCGAGCGAGCTGGGCGGCAGTCCGCAGCCCGCGCTGGCCGACCTCGACCCGCATACCCTCCGGACCGTCCTCGACACCAACGTGGTGGCGCCGCTGGCCCTCACCCGGGAGCTGCTGCCGGACCTCGTCGCGGCCCGCGGCACCGTCCTCGCGGTCTCGTCGGACGCCGCCGTCGAGCACTACGAGGGCTGGGGCGCCTACGGCGCCAGCAAGGCCGCTCTCGACCACCTCGTCGGCACCTTCGCCGCGGAGCAGCCGGCGCTGCGGTGGTACGCCGTCGACCCCGGCGACATGCGCACCGCCATGCATCAGGCGGCGTTCCCGGGCGAGGACATCAGCGACCGACCATTGCCGGAGACGGTGGTCCCGGCGCTGCTGCGACTGCTCGACACGGCGCCGACCAGCGGGCGGTACCGGGCGAGCGAGTATGCGCGCGAGGTGGTCGCGTGACCGTCCTGCCGGTCGCCCCGACCACCCACTTCCCCTCTCCCGAGGACACCACCGCCGTCGGTCCGCCCGAGTCCCGCGGGATCCCGCGGGACGGGGTTCGGCTGCTGGTCGCCCGACCGGACCGCCTGGACGACGTGCACTTCCGCGACATCGGTCGGTTCCTCCGCCGCGGGGACGTGCTCGTCGTCAACACCTCGGCGACCGTCGCCGGCGAGGTCGACGCGTGGTCGCCCCGTCACGGGGACCTCGTCGTCCACCTCGCGACCCCACTGGATGGCGACACCTGGGTCGTGGAGCTGCGCAGCGGCCCCTCGGCCGCCTCCCCCGTCCTGGACGGCCGGTCCGGCGAGCAGGTCCACCTCGGGGAGGGAGTGGTGGCGACGCTGGTCGACGGCTATCCGGCGCTCGGGTCGTCCCCCACCGGGAGCGGCAACCGGCTGTGGCGGGCGAACATCGCCGGTGACCTGGCGGGGCTCGTGCGACGTGCGGGGCGTCCGATCGCGTACGGGTACCTCGACCGGCGGTACCCGCTCCGCGACTACCAGACGGTCTTCTCACGCGACCCGGGCAGCGCCGAGATGCCGAGCGCCGGGCGGCCGTTCACCAACCGGCTGGTGACGCGCCTGGTGCGGTCCGGGGTCCTCGTGGCGCCGGTCCTGCTGCATACCGGCGTCTCCAGCCAGGACGCCGGCGAGGCGCCGCAACCCGAGCGCTTCGAGGTGACCGCCGACACAGCCGCGCTGGTCAACGCCGCCCGATCCCGGGGCGGCCGCGTGGTGGCCGTCGGCACCACCGCCACCCGGGCAATCGAGTCGGCCACCGGCGTGGACGGTCTGGTCGAGGCGGCGGGCGGCTGGACCGAGCTGGTCATCGGGCCCGACCGGCCGGTGCGGGTCGTCGACGGGCTGGTCACCGGCTGGCACAACCCTGAGGCGTCCCACCTGCTGCTCGTCGAGGCCGTCGCCGGCGCCGACCTGACGCAGCGCGCCTACGACGCCGCGGTCGCGCACGGGTACGCCTGGCACGAGTTCGGCGACTCGTGCCTCATCCTGCCGGGCTGAGGCCGCCTCAGCCGACAGTGCGACGTCGTCGGGAGAGCACGAGCAGCCCGCCGCCGGCCACGAAGAGCACGGCCGCGCCGCCGACCAGCTGGCCCACCGGCATTCCGGTGGCGGCGAGCGGCCGGTTCGCTGCGGCCGAGGAAGCGGGCGGTGGTGAGCCCGACCCGGCAGCGGGAGCCGACGAGGTCGGCGACGTGGCCACCGTTGGGGTCGGCGGCACCGGCTCTCCCAGGGACCCCGCCGGCAAGATGTCGAGGGTGAACTCGTCCTGGGAGGTCCCGACCCCGTTGTCCGCCAAGAACAACAAGTAGGTCGAGCCCGCCGTCGTCGGTACGCCCGAGATGGTCGCCGTGGCGGCGTCGAAGGCGAGGCCGTCGGGCAGCGAACCCACGAGGAGCGTGACCGTCGGGGTGGGCGCCCCGGTGACGGTGAACCTGTAGTGGTACCCCTTCTGGACCACGCCGGACGGCGGCCTTCCGGTGATCGAGGACGGGACGCCGGCGTTGATCCGCTGCGAGGGCGCAGACGTCCAATCGCCCTTCGGAGTGTTCGCGGTGACGTTGAACGTGTAGGTGTCCGCGTTGGTCAGCCCGGTGACGGTGATGGGGCTGGTTGGGCCCTGCGCGGTCTGCCCGCCGTTGGCTGGTGTGGTGATGTCGGTGGCCGTGACCGTGAACCCCGAGGGCGGCGAGATGCCCCGGTCGTCGCCAGGCGTGAACGTGACACCGACCGACCCGTCGCCGGCAGCGAGCGCGGTGATCGTCGGGGGTGTCGGCAGCGGGAGCACGCTGAGCGGGAAGGTCACGTCGGGGGTGCCGGTGACCGAGGCGACCACGTTCACCGGGCCCGGCGTCGACCCGGCGACGATCGGCGGCGAGATCGCCGTGCCGTCGGCGCCGGTGTAGGCCAGGCAGATCGCGCAGCCCACGAAATGGACGGCGTCGATATCTGGGCTGGTGAACCGCACCAGCTGCCCGGGCAGTGGCGTCCCAGCAGAGTCGACGACGGTGACGACGACTGGGGCGTCAAACGGCTGGTCGATGTAGGTCTGCTGGCTCGCGCCGCTGGTGGCGTGGACCGCCGAGGGCAGGTCCGCGACGAGGACGGCCGCGACGGCGTTTCCGGCGCCGATCGAGATGGGGACGGGTTCGCCGCCCTTGGTGTCCTGCAGCACGACGAGATCGCTGACGCCGCCCGTACCGGGGGGTAGATAGAGTTTCCCGTCGGGGGCGAGCGCGGGAACGCCGAACGTCGTGATCAACCCGAGCTGCTGTATCGCCACGGTCGCCCGGGTGCTGGCGTCGAGAATCTGGATCGAGGCGTGCCCGGCAGCATCGGTGGCGGGCGCGTAGAGCCGGCTGCCGTCGGTGCTGATCGCCAGCTGCTGCGGTGTCACGCCGACGGCCGTCGCGGTGTTCGCGTAGGCCTGCGGAGGCACGAGGGTGCCGATCGAGCCGGTGGCGGAGTCCAGGTTCCTCACCGTGAGGTAGGCCCGGCTGCCGTCCGGGCTCCAGACGGCCCCGTTGACGACCTGTCGAGCGCCGGCGCTGAGGTAGTCCACCGAGTTGTCCGACGTGTCGAGGGCGCCCGTGAGGTACGCGCCCGTCGCGGCGTCCACGATGCCGCCGAGGGCGACGAAGGCGCCGCCGGCCGGAGGCGACGACGACATGTACGTGGCGGGGCCACGCAGGGTGATCGAGGTGACCAGCGACTGGTTCGCTGCGAGGAAGACGTCGACGACGGCGCCCCCGGTGCGCAGGCCGTAGACCGTGGTGCCGCCGAGCGAGGGCACGGCGGCGACCTGCTGGTAGCCGTTCGAGTCCGCGGTGAAGCTCTGGATCGGCTGTCCGGTGGTGGCGTCGAACATCTGGATCCCGCCCGTGGTTGTCACGAAGACCCAGTCCCCGAACTGGTCTATCGAGCGGGCGAGGCCACCGGTCGGGTTGTTGGTGGTCTGCGCCACCAGAACCGGCGTCAGCTGGGACCGGTCGTAGACGAGGGTCTGGGTCGCCGTCGTCGCCCACAGGTACTCACCGGGCGGCAGGTTCGCGGCGGTGGCCGGCGGTGCCGCAGCCACACCGAGGGCCATCACCACCAGCGCGGTGAGAAGAACGGCGAGCCGTCGGCGCACGGAGTCTCCCTGAGCGAGGACTGAGAACTTCCTGGTCGCGGGACATCCTGACAGGCGGTCGGCGACGGAGAACCGGTACTGACATCCGGAGTGGACCATCGGTATCACCGAGTGTGACGAATGCCTCACAACAGCATCACGGTTCGGCGCATCGTCGGTCAGATGGCGGGCGAATACACAGCGGGAAGTTCGAGCCGTGCTTGACTGTTGAAAGCGGAGTACCGGACGTGGCTACCAGCGACGCACGGTTGACGTCAACGGGGACGTCGTCGCGAGATGACGGGCGGTCCCGAACCCCGGGCCGTCACCCCGAACACCCAGAGAGAAGGCAGACGTGAACGCAACACTGGCCCCAAGCCTCAGCGCCGCAGATCGTTGCGATCGCTGCGGTGCCCAGGCCTACATTCGCGCCCGCCTCAGCAGCGGCGGTGAGCTCCTGTTCTGTGCCCACCATGGCCGCCAGCACCTGCCCCAGCTGCAGGCGCACGCGAGCGAGATCCAGGATGAGTCCGACCGGCTCACTGCGGAGGACGTGCTCGGCTGAGCATCCTGCGTAGAGTCCTGGCGTGCGGGATATCGGTCACCTGATGGCACGCCAGGGCAACAGGCCCGTCCGATGACTACGGTCATCGTGACGGGCCTGCTGATGTTGGTGGGCCTGGTGGGAATCGTCGTGCCCGTCCTGCCGGGGCTCCTCCTGGTCTGGCTGGCGACGGCGCTGTGGGCGTTCGACCATCCCAACCGCTGGTCGTGGCTGGTCTTCGCCCTCTGCGGCGTCGTGTATGCGGCAGGAGTGGTCACGCAGTACCTCGTCCCCGGGCGTCGCCTCAAGGACGCCGGCGTGAAGACGTCGACGCTGTTCCTCGCCGTGGTCCTCGCCATCGTCGGGTTCTTCGTCATCCCCCTGGTCGGGGCCCCGATCGGGTTCGTGCTCGGGGTGTTCCTCGTGGAGCTCGGCCGGAAGCGCGACGCTCGGGTGGCCTGGAGGTCGACCGTGCATGCGCTCAAGGCGGTGATGACGTCGATCGGCATCGAGCTGGTGGCCGGGTTCGTCATCGTCGCGCTCTGGGTGCTCGGCGTGTGGCGGCTGGGCATCCCGACCTGACCCGGATTTGGTCCGGGACACGAAAAGCACGGCCCGAACCGTCGTCGAGCCGTGCGGACAGAACGTCAGGTGCGGCGGGTCACCACTCGTCGTGGCGACGCTTGTCCCAGCGCTCCTCGAGGCGCTGCATGAACCCGCCGGACTTGGGGCCGGGCTTCCGCGTCTCCCCCGTCACCGTGCGACGGACGGTGCCATCCGGGCCAACCGCGCCGAGGACGGACTTCTTGGCCGGAGTGAACGCCCACGCACCGCCGGCGACCATGAGCGCGAAGCCGATGGCGCCGAGCCAGATCAGGGCGTTGAAAGCCGCCAGGAGGACGAGCGCGAGGCCGACGACGACACCGAGGACACCGACGATGATGCGGCGCTTGCCGGGATGGAGGCCGTGGTTCGTGATGTGGGTCGCGAAGCGGGGGTCCTCGGCATACAGAGCCTGCTCCATCGCTTGGAGCACCTTCTGCTCGTGTTCAGACAGCGGCACCGGTCAACCTCCCTTGCACGACCGTCACCTGGTAGGACGAACGGACGCTGCGAAAAGTTCGAACGACGACCCCGTCGGCGCCGACGTCCTACTCATCAGTCACGTGAGAGTCACTGTAAGTCTTAAGGATATGTCGGCGCGAGGGGAGCAACTGCCCGAATCCGGGTGCTGGGCCGAAACGTCAGCAGACCGTCATGTCGGCCGGTCGTCGCTCCCGGGATGCCGCTTCTTCACCGCGCGGGAGACGTCGGCCCGGGCCTGCGCCGCTGCGGCAGCCGGTGACCTCGCCGCGTCGCCGCGGTCGCGGACCAGGGCCGCCGGCCGAACCGCACCGGCGCCGAACCGTGCGCTGGCGCGGTCCACCGCCTTGTCGGCGTCGCGCCAGCCGTGCACCGGCTCGTCCAGGGTCGCCTGGATGGGGGCGCCCTCCCCCTCGAGGAGACCCTCCATCCGGACGCCGACCAGGCGGATCCGGGCTCGCTGGAGCCCCAGCGCGTCGAACAGGGATCGGGCCGTCGCGTAGATGTCGCGAGACACGTCGGTCGGGTCACGCAGCGTCCGGGACCGCGTGATCGTCGTGAAGTCGGCGAACCGGACCTTGATGGTCACGGTGCGTCCCATCATCCCCGCGGCCCGCACCCGCGCCGCGGTGCGGTCGCTGAGCCGGAGCAGCTCGCGATGGATGACCACGGGGTCGTCGATGTCGTGGGAGAAGGTCTCGTCGGACCCGATGCTCTTCTCCCGCGTCTCGCGGACGACGATCCGCTCGTCGCGACCCCACGACAGCGCGTGCAGATGGGCGCCGGCCACCTCGCCGAGGGCTCGACGCAACGTCTCGACCGGGGTATGCGCGATGTCGGCGACGGTGCGCAGCCCGAGCCGGGTGAGGGCCTCCTCGGTCCGCTCCCCCACCCCCCACAGGGCACCGACCGGCAGCTGGTGGAGGAAGCCCAGGACCTCCGCCTGCGGGACGACGATCATGCCGTCGGGCTTGGCCAGGCTGGACGCGAGCTTCGCGACGAACTTCGTCGAGGCGACGCCCACCGAGCAGGTGATGCCCTGCTCGTCGGCCACGGTGTCGCGGACCCACTGGGCGATCCGCGCCGGACGGCCGAGCCGACGCTGCGCCCCCGCGATGTCGAGAAACGCCTCGTCGAGCGACAGCGGTTCGACGACATCGGTCACGGCGTGGAAGGTGGCCATGATGGCGTCGGAGATCTGGGAGTAGCGGGTGAAGTCCGGCTCGATGACGATCGCCTGCGGACAGAGCCGGCGGGCCTTGCCCATGGGCATCGCCGAGGTCACACCGAACCGGCGCGCCTCGTAGGTCGCCGACAGCACCACCGACCGGTTTCCGCCGCCGCCGATGACGACCGGCTGGCCGCGCAGGTCGGGCCGGTCGATGAGTGACGCGGACGCGTAGAAGGCGTCCATGTCGACGTGGAGCACGGTGCAGCCGGTGTCGTCCGGCTCACCCTCGCCGCTGCGTCGCGGCGCGGCGTACTGGCGTCGGCTCATCGTCCCCTCCGCCCGAGCCGGGGACCCGTCCGCGACCGACAGCGACCTGGGCGCCGGAGGGGACACGACGCATACCGGCCGGTCGTGGGGTGGTCCTCAGGACCGCTGGGCGATGACATGGATGCCGGCGCCGAGGGAGCCGAGCGCCGCGGCGTAGTGCGGGTGGGTGGCCGCGGCCCGCTCGAGCTCGGCGACGGCCGCGCGGTCGGCGGCGCTGTCGAGCGCCGTCGGCGGGACGAGGTCGGTGAAGACGCGGACGCCGTGGACCTGCAGGGGCGTGAACCCGGCGGCGTCGAGGAGAGCGACCAGGCTCTCGACATCGAAGCGGCGGGGCAGCGGGTCGGCCTTCCCCCAGCGGCCGTCCGGGCTGGTGAGCGCCTCGCGGGCCTGGCCGATCTCGCCGGCGAGGGCCTTGGCGAGGACGACGGCGAGCCGGCCGGCGACGAGGAGGGACAGATGACCCTGGGGGGTGAGGACGGCGGCGATCCCGGCCAGGGCGGCCGCGGGGTCGTCGACGACCTCGAGGACGCCGTGGCAGCAGACGAGGTCGACGCTCTCGCCCTTCTCGAACGCCGGGCTGTCGGCATCGCCCTGCCGTCCGGTGACGCGGTGGGCGACGCCGAAGTCGGCGGCGCGGCGGTCGAGGGCGGCGAGGGCGTTGGGGCTGGGGTCGACGACGATGACGTCGTGGCCGAGCTCGGCGAGCGGGACGGCCAGGCCTCCTGAACCGCCACCGAGGTCGAGGACCCGCAGCGGACGGCCGTGCTCCGCCTCCTGCTGCCGGACCAGCTCGCCCACGGCGTCCCAGACGCCCAGGTTGCGGACGCGGGTCCACGGCGACGCCGCTGACGCCGCTGAGGCCGCTGACGCCGAGGACGCTGATGGAGGGGCGACCGGGGGGACGGACGTCTCGGGACGGTCGCGTCGCTCGTCGGCCACGTCGTCGGTCCTCTCCGGCGTCCGTTCGGCGTCCTGGTCAACGGCAAGGCAGCCGGACTGGTCTCGTTCACCCTAGTGCCCCGAGCTTCCGGGGCTGGCGTGCCAGAGCTTGCGCGGCGGTGTGCCCAACGTGCCTATGTCATCCCCGTCGTCCGTCGCCTCGCTGCGGGCCCAGGCACCCTCCGAGGGCCCGGGCCGGTCGGCACCGGGGTGGGCGCTGGGAAAGCGGCCGGGGACCGCGTCGGGCACGGTCTGCGACGTCGCGAGGGCCCGGGCGCCCCGGCTGTCCTCACCGGCCGGCTTGACGTCGGCGTAGGGCGACTGCTTGAAGCCGGACGCGTGGACGAGGACCCGTCGGGTGCCCGGCGCCGCGCCCCGACCCGGGGGCAACGAGCCGCCGCCGCCCATCCCCCCGGCTCGCGCCGCGTGGCGGGACTCCCCAGCTTCGGTGTGGGCCCACTCCCCGGCGGCGACCGCAGCCACCGCGGCCGCCCGTTCGAACCGGGCGGCGTAGTCGGCGTCGTCCCGGTCACCCCGGGGTAGTCCGGTGTAGACGTCCCCAGCTTCGCTGTGGGCCCAGAGGTCCGCCGCGTCGCCGCCGCGTTCGCGACCGCCACCGCTGGTACCGACCCGCGCGGCCACCGGCAGGTCGCGGCCGTCGGCCTCCACGGCGGCGGCGAGGGCGGCGTCGTTGCGGGCCACCATCTCGCGGTCCTCGACCTCCAGCGCGGCGAGGACCGCCTCGAGCCCGCCGCGGGTCCAGGCGTCCCACAGCCCTGACAGCTCCCACGCCCCGGTGGCGCGGACCGAGATGCCCCGCGGGCCGGTCCGGCGGGTGATCCCGCGGACGAGAAGCATCCACGAGTGGAAGACCGTTGTCGCGTAGGGCCCTTGGGCGTCCTCGAAGAACGTCGCGTCGATCGGCCCCGTCGCGTCGTCGAGGGTGAGGAACACGACCCGCCGGCCGCTGCGGATCGGTGGTGTCTGGGTCGCGACCTTGACGCCGGCGATGAGGACCTCGCTGCGGCTGCGAGTACCGAGGATCTCGGTCGACCGGATCACTCCCAGGGCGTCGAGCATCGGCCCGTAGAAGTCGACGATGTGCGCGCTCGCGTCGAGACCGAGGATGTCGAGCTCGGCGCGGACGCGTTCCGGGCCGGTCATCTCGGGCAGGCCGGTGCCCTTCTCGAGCCGGGGCGTGTCGCCGAGGTCGAGGGTCAGCTGGGTCGGCTGGGCGTAGGCGGGCACGACCGGTTTCGCGGCCTGGGACTGGGCCGCGGCCCGGGCGGCGACGTCCAGCCCGCCGTAGGTGGTCAGCGCCGCCCGGGTGGCCACGGTGGTGGCGTTGGCGGCGGCGCTGGCGGCGTTGGTGCCTGATGGCGGTGAGTTGTCCCCCTCGGTACGGGGAAGATCCACCGCGTTGAGGGGTGACCCGTCCGCGGCGTCGAGGCGATGCCCGGTCCACGGTGACCGGGCTCCGGGCCGGCCGCGGGTGACCGGCCGGTTTGGTGCCTTGACGCCCGACTCCCAGGCCGGCCCGGCGATCCCGGTCAGCGCGGCGACGTCGGACGCGGCCGGTTCCGGCACCCGCGCTGTGGCCGTGGTCGGCCCCGACCCGCGCGCTGCCGACGGGGCCCACGGCGAAGCCGGGGATGCGGACGGTGCCGCCGTCCCGGTTCGGACCCGGTTTCCCGACGGGGTTGTCGCTCGCGACCACCGGTCCAGCTCGGCGACGTGGAGCAGCAGGTCACGGCGTGTCACCCGGCCGCGACGCCCCAGACCCGCCGAGGTCAACATGGTGAGCGGCCCGTCGCGAGGACCGTCGTGAGTCCTGTCCCGAGGACCGTCGTGAGGACCGTCGTCACCGGCGTCAGGCGTACCGGAGCCGTCGTCGTCGACCCCGCTTCCGGGCCTACCGGCGTCGGCCGCTTCGCTGTGCGCCCCGTCGTCGAGCTCGGCGTCGTCGGTCGAGCCGTAGCCGCGGGCGCCGCGACCGCCGCCCTCCGGGGCGTGCGCCGCGCGGACCCCCCGGTGTCGTGGCCGGTGGGCGTGTCCGGGATCGACGCCGGTGCCGACCGAGTCGATGCCGTAGACCGTGTCGAACCCACCCGCGAGGACCAGTCGCTCGGTGATCGGCCGAGACACGTGCGCGCGGTTCCAGAAGTCGGCGAGGCTGTGGAACGGCTGGCCCGCGACGACTCGGGCGACCTCCGCCTCGCTGATCCCCTTGACGTCGGTGAGCGAGATCCGGATGCCGTAGGCGCTGCCGTCCGGCAGGTCGGCGTCCGGTGGCGCAGATCGCTCGGCCGGGGCGTCCAGCCGCTCGATGACGTAGGTCTGCTGCGAGGCGTTGACGTCGAGGCCGAGCACGGTGATGCCGAGGCTGCGCGCGTCGTCGAGGATGAGCCGCTTGGGGTACATGCCGGGATCGTGGGTGAGCACGCCGGCGAGGAACGCCGCCGGATGGTGAGCCTTGAGCCACGCCGACTGGTAGGTCGGCAGGGCGAACGCCGCCGCGTGCGCCTTGCAGAACCCGAACGACGCGAACGCCTTGAGCACCTCCCAGATCTTGTCGGTCACGTCCTGGGGGTAGCCGCGGGCGAGCGCCGCCGGACGCCACCACTTCTCGACCTCCGTCTGCCCGCGCGGGGACCCCATCGCGCGGCGGACCTCGTCGGCCTCGGCCAGGGTGACGCCGGTCGTCTCGGCGACCATGAGGAGGACCTGCTCGTGGAAGACGACGACGCCCTCGGTCTCCTTGAGCGCCGGGATGAGCGTCGGGTGGAGGAACTCCGGGGCGTTCCAGCCCTGCCGCGCGTTGAGGAACGGGACGATCATGTCGGACTTCACCGGACCGGGCCGGAACAGCGAGATGTCGGTGATGAGGTCCTCGAACGACTCCGGCCCGAACTTGCCGATGAGCTCGCGCTGACCCGGGCTCTCGATCTGGAAGCAGCCGAGGGTGTGTGTCGTGCGGATCATCCGGAACGTCGTCTCGTCGTCGAGCGGGACGTCGTCGTGGTCGTCGAGGTCGATGTCCACGCGGTCGACGCGGCGGACCTCGTCGACGGCGTGGGCCATCGCCGACTGCATCCGGATGCCGAGGATGTCGAGCTTGAGCAGCCCGAGCGCCTCGACGTCGTCCTTGTCGAACTGGCTCATGGGGAACCCGATCCAGCTCGCCTCGACCGGCGTCCGGTCGAGCAGCTGCGAGTTGGACAGGACCACGCCGCAGGGGTGCAGGGCGATGTGGCGCGGGAGGCCGTCGAGGCGTTCGACGAGGTCGAGCATGAGGTCGAGGCGTGGTGCGTTGAGGCCGCTGGCCCGCAGCTCGGGCAGGTCGGCGATGGCGCCGCGGACGTTGCGAGCCGAGATGTGCGGGAACGCCTTGGCCATCGCGTCGACCTCGCCCGGCGGCATCCCCAGCGCCGCCCCGACGTCGCGGATCGCGTGGCGGACGCGGTAGCTGTCCATCATCGACACGCAGGTGACCCGCTCGCCGCCGAACCGGGCCAGCACCTTCTCGTAGATCTCGGTGCGCCGGGCCGACTCGACGTCGATGTCGATGTCGGGCAGCTGGGCCCGCAACGGCGAGCAGAACCGCTCCATGAGCAGGCCGTAGCGCATCGGGTCGACCCCGGAGATCCCGAGCAGGTAGTTGACCAGCGACCCCGCACCGGATCCCCGTGCGGCAACGCGGATCCCGAGGTCCTTGATGAGGTCGACGACCGTGGCGACGGTGAGGAAGTAGGTCGGGAAGCCGAGTCCGGCGATGACGTCGAGCTCGTCCTGGAGGCGTCGCTCGACCGCCTCCCGTTCGCCGGCGGTCGCGTCGGGATAGGCGTCCCCGACCTTGGCCCGGCAGCGCTGGGTGAGGACGGTATGCGGGTCGACCTGGGGTTCGATGCCGAGGACGGTCTGCTCCGGCAGGTGGACGGCACCGATGCCGAGGTCGAGCGTGGGGTCGAGGACGCACTCCGTGGCGAGCGCGACGGTCGAGCGGAGCAGGTCGCGAGCGCCGTCGCGGGCCAGTGCGCTGCCGCCCTGGAGCCCGGGCCCGGACGCCGCGAGGACGTCGCAGGCGACGGCGAACATCGACGGGGTCGGGCTGAGATGGCCGGCCGTGGTGATCCGGTCGAGGTGCCGGACGTCGAGGGCGACCAGCCGCCGAGCGGCGTCGAGGACATCGACAACGGCGGCCTCCTGCGGGTCGGCGTGTCGGACGGCGGCGGTGAGGACGACACGCAGCCCGTGGTCGCGGGCGAGCGCGTAGAGCCGGGCGGCGTGGCCGAGGCTGGCCGGAGAGCCCTCGGGTCCGCCGTGGCAGACCACCTCGATGGCGAGAGCGTCGCGGGGCAGCAGGGCGCGCCATCGGGCCAGCGCGGCCTCGGCCTCGCCGCGCCGCCGGTGCAGCACGGCCCGGCCGACGTCGGAGTCGGGACCGAGGAGGACGACGAGCGGGCTGGGACCACTCGCCGTCCGTGGGCCCCTCGGCTCCCCGGCTGCGGTGGCCAGCTCGGCGATGAGCTCCGGCGTGGCGACCGGCTCGCCGCGCTCACCGCTGAGGTGGGTGGCGGTGACCAGCCGGCAGAGCCGCCCCCATCCGGCGCCGGGGTCGAGACCCGAACCCCGGCCACGAGCGAGCACGGTGACCCGTGGCCGTCGGGGGTCGACGATCGCCCCGCCCCGCACCGGGGTACGGGAGCCAGAGCCCGGCCCACCCTGCCCACCCGGGCTGCCCTGCCCACCCGGACCGGCCTGCCCACTCGGACCGACGGCGAGGTCAGGGGTCCCGGCGCGCCGGGTGCGACCGGTCGGTCGGGCGGCCGGCGGCGGCAGCGACGGCCACCACGCCGACGCCTCGCGTCCGGACGCCGGGTTGACCGGCCGGGGGGCGGGACGTCGTGGCCGTTCGGGGTCCGGGCGACCCGCCGGGACGTGGACGGCGAGGTCGACGCCGAGGATCGGGTCGATGCCCGCCTCGGTGCACGCCTGGACGAACCGGACCGCACCGTAGAGACCGTCGCGGTCGGTCAGGGCCAGGGCCGGCTGACCCCACGCCACGGCGCGCTGGACCAGCGCGGCGGGGGTGGAGGCGCCGTACTGCATCGAGTACCCCGACGCGACGTGGAGATGGACGAAGGTCTCGCCCGTCGTCAGCCGCCGTCCGGTGCCCGACCGCCCCCGTGGGCTCGCCGCGGCGGCCGCCGCTGGACCCGCCGCCGGACCAGCCGCGCCCGCCGGTGGGCTCGTCACGGGGCTCGTTGCCTCCGCTCCCGGCCCGTCGGGGTCGTCACGTCCCACGACGGGCCTCCACCGCCGGTCCCCCCGCCGGTCCCCCCGCCGGTCCCCCCGCCGGTCCCTCCGCCGGTCGCGCCCTCGTCCCGGCTGCCGATCCGGCTCCCAGGCCCACGCCGGACACCACCCCCGAGCGGGAGACCGGCGCGACGTAGCGGGAGATCGGCGCCAGCGCGGCGTCCCTCGGCAGTCCGAGGAGGTCCTGGATGATCTCGAGGAAGTTCTCCGCCTGGCGCAGCAGGTCGTCGGACTCCCGGCCGGTGATCCGGCTCCCCCGCTCGACCGCCGCACGGCGACGGGCCGAGGCCGCGAAGAACGCCGACCACTCGGTGAGCTCGGGCGCGACGCGCGGCAGCAGCTCCCAGACGCTGCGGGGCCGTGACCGCGAGGTGCTGGCCCGGATGGCGCGCCCCGCCCTGACCGACCCAGCACCGGACGACCCAGCACCGGACGACCCAGCACCGGACGCGCCGTTCGGGATGCTGCGAGCCGCGAGCAGCGCGGCCGCCGCGCGCAGTGCCCCGAGATGGGCCTCGACGTAGCGCTCGCCGGCGTCCCCGGTGCGACAGGCCTGCAGCAGGCTGGCCCGGGACCGGTCGAGCAGGTCGAGGGAGGTCGAGGCGAGCGGAGCCCGGGACGTCCGCGGCGCCCGGTACCCCTGGACCGCACCCATCGGCGCACCCATCGGCATACTCATCGAGACTCCTCAGTCCGCCACGCGCACGAGGCGCCAGTCGGCGTCGGAACCCTCGGCCCCGTCGCTGGTGAGGTCGAAGACTCCGGTCCCGAACGACTGGCCCCGGCTCGCTTCGACCCGCCACACGTGCTGCTCGCGCGAGGCGACGTCGATGCCGGTCGGTTGGCCCGGCACCGGGTCGAGCGCATCGCGCCACCAGGACCGACGCTCCCGCCAGTGGTCGAGGACCCGGCGGACGACGTAGAGCCGGCCCTGCCAGATGAACGCCTCCGGGCCCGCGACCTCGACCGTGCCGTGCGCCGCCCCCGCACCGCGTCCCGGGGCGGTCCCCTGCTCCGTCCCGGGACGCGAACCCGACCGGACCTCGACGGGGTCGCTGTATCGGCGCATGACAACATCGCCCCTTCCAGGCATACGTGGGCACGGGTGGACTGTGCCGAACCCCGCTCGGAACTGTTCGTACAGGTGTTCGACTGGACCTACGGTACCCCCGGCCTCGGACACCGTGTCAAGCCCTCGGCGTCACCCACGTCTCGTCGTCCGTGGGCTGTGGAAATCCCCGGTCATCGCCCGGCCAGCCATTACCGTTCGGACATGACGGGCAACGGGCGGTCGAGCCGGCGATGACCACCGCGCCGGCAGAGATGCCCGAGCAGACCCGCGCCGCGATCCTCGCCCACCCCGCCGTCACCCGTGTCCGCGAGGCCCTGGCCGGCGTCGGCGTCACCACCGAGGTGGTCGTCCTCGACGGTGCCGCGCGCACGGCCGCCCAGGCTGCCGCCTACCTCGGGGTCATCCCCGCCCAGATCGCGAACTCGCTCGTCTTCGCCGCGACGCCGCAGGCAGCCGATCCGGGCACCGCCGCTGAGCCGCTGCTCATCCTCGCCTCCGGAGCCCACCGGGTCGACGCGGCGAAGGTGGCCGACCTGCTCGAGCTGGACGCCATGGAGCTGGCCAGCGCGGCGATGGTCCGCGACGCGACCGGTTTCGTCATCGGCGGGGTCGCGCCGGTCGGCCACCTGCAGCCGGTCCGCACCCTCGTCGACGTCACCCTGGCGCGCTACGACACGATCTGGGCCGCGGCCGGGCACCCGCACGCCGTCTTCGCGACGACCTACGACGAGCTGCTGCGGATCACCGGCGGCCAGCCCATCGAGGCCACCTGACCCCAACCCACCGAGTCGATACGACAGTGTTACCGAACTGGGGAGTGGCGTCTGTCGCCGCGGCGTTGTAGAACTCGGCAGAGCCACGAGAGGGGACGGCATGGGCACGGAGCTCCTGCCCTGGGTCTTCACGACCGGATGGGCGAGCGGCATCAACGCCTATCTCGTCGTCCTCATCCTCGGCATCGCCCAGCGCTTCTTCGAGGTCAGCCAGGTCCCCGCGGTCCTCGGGCGCACCGACGTGATGATCGTGGCCGCGGTGCTGTTCGTGCTGGAGATGTTCGCCGATAAAATCCCCTACCTCGACTCGGTCTGGGACACGGTCCACACGGTGATCCGTCCGATGGTGGGCGCGACCCTCGGATACCTCATCGGCCACGAGTACTCCTCGCTCGCCGCGGCGTTCAGTGCCGCCACCGGCGGGTTCACCGCGCTGGCATCGCACCTGGTCAAGGCCGGCACCCGCGCCGCGGTCAACACGTCGCCCGAGCCGGTGAGCAACGTCCTGGTGTCCTCCGGCGAGGACGTGACCGTCGCCGGGGTCGTGTCTCTGGCCTTCCTCTACCCGTGGCTCGCGGCCGCCATCGCGGCCGTCATCCTCATCGCCGGCGCCTTCCTCCTGATGTTCGTCTTCCGGAGACTGAAGCGGCTCCGTCGTCGCTACGACGAGTGGGGCGAACGCAACGGGCTCACGCCGCCTCGGGAGGAACCGACGCGTCGCCGCAGCGGGGACGACACCGAGCGACTACCCGAGCGACGTCCCTAGCCGGTATGCGGGTCGTCGCCCTCCTCTGAAGCTCCAGTGGGAGCGGGGCGATGAGTTCCGGGTCGTCGCCGGGTCGGACCACGACAACGACCGAAGGAGCTGTCATGCCCGACCGCATCCATGCCGTGATGGAGCCGTACGTCGAGTCCGGTGCCGTACCGGGACTCGCCTGGTGGGTCTCCCGTGACGGCGAGGTGAGCCGAGGCGAGCTGGGGACCAGCCACCCCGGAGGCGCCGGCGACCCGGTGACCCCGGAGACCGCGTTCCGGATCTCGTCGACCACCAAGCCGGTCACGGCCGTCGTGGCGCTGTCGCTCGTCGACGACGGCACGCTGTCCCTCGACGACCCGGTCGACCGCTGGCTGCCCGAGCTCGCCGACCGCCGGGTGGTCGTGGACCCGGAAGGAGACCTCACGCATACCGTGCCGGCGAACCGGCCGATCCTCGTGCGGGACGTCCTCGAGTTCCGGCTGGGGCTCGGCTATGACTTCAGCGGTGCCCCCACCCCGGTGCTCGACGCGCTGGCGGAGGCGGGGGTCCACATGGGATCGCCCGCGCCGCAGGCCAACTCGGCCCCGGATGCGTGGATGGCGACGTTCGCGCCGTTCCCTCTGATGTACCAGCCGGGCGAGCGGTGGCTCTACAACACCGGCGCCGAGGTCCTGGGCGTGCTGGTCGCTCGGGCCTCGGGCTCGACGTTCCCCGACCTGCTCCGAGAACGCGTCCTGGAGCCACTGGGCATGCGCAGCACGGCGTTCAGCGTGACGGCCGGCGAGGCGGGGCGGTTCGGGCCGCTATGGACACCTGGTGAGGACGGTGGTGACCTCGCGGTGTACGACGAGGCCGATGGGCAGTGGAGCCGACCGCCCGCCTTCCCCAACGGCGCCGACGGGCTGGTGTCGACCGTGGACGACCTGGCGGCGTTCGGGACGATGTTGCTCGACGGCGCCCGCACGCGAGCCGGAGCGCAGGTCCTCGCGCCGGAGACCCTGGAGGCCATGACTACCGGTCGCGTGCCCCTGGGCGAGGACGGGGGCGGTTGGGGGCTCGGCCTCGGCGTGGACCTGACCGACCAGCCCGACGGCCGGCACGCCGGCGCCTACGGCTGGGACGGCGGGCTGGGAACGTCCTGGTGGAACGACCCCACCACCCGGACGACGGCGATCCTGCTGACCAACCTGACCTGGACGTCGCCCGCGCCGCCGGACCATTTCTGGTCGTTCTGGCGGGCGGCCTTCGGCTCCTGAGGCGGCTACTGGGCCGCCGCGACACCGAGGTTCTCGAAGACCTGGAGCGTCGCCGTCGACCGGTTCATGGTGATGAAGTGGACGCCCGGCGCCCCCTCCGCCAGCAGCTCCTGAGCGAGCTCCGTCGTGATGTCCACGCCGACCTCCCGCACCGCCACCGGGTCGTCCTGCACGGCCTCCAGCCGGGACGTCACGGCGGCCGGAACCGGCTGACCCGACAGCTGCGTCATCTTCGCGAGCTGCTTGACGTTGGTGACGGGCATGAGCCCCGGAACGATCGGGATGTCCCGCCCTCGGGCCGCGACCCGGTCGCGCAGCCCGACGTAGGCCTCCCGGGTGAAGAAGAACTGGGTGATCGCGTACTCGGCTCCGGCGTCGGCCTTGCGGACCAGGACCTCCGCGTCGAAGTCGAGGCTCGGGCTCTCGGGATGCTGGTCCGGGAACGCGGCCACGCCCACGGTGAACGAGCCGAGCGACCGGATCAGGGACACCAGCTCGTCGGCATGGTCGACGCCGTCGGGGTGCCGCACCCACGGCTGGCCCGGGCCGCCCTGGGGGTCGCCGCGCAGCGCGAGGACGTTGCGGATGCCCACCGCCGACAGGGCCCCCACGACACCCCGAACCTCCGCCAGCGAGTGTCCGACGGCCGTGAGGTGTGCGAGTGGCGTGAGCAGCGTCTCGCGGGCGATCCGCTCGGTGACCCGGATGGTCCGGTCGCGGGTCGTGCCACCCGCGCCGTAGGTCACCGAGACGAACGTCGGGTGCACCTTCTCGATCCGCCGGATCGCCTCCCACAGCACCGCCTCGCCGGCGTCGTCCCGCGGCGGGAAGAACTCGAAGCTGATACTCGGCATCGGTCCGGCGAGGGCAGCCGGAATCGACCGGGTGAGGTGTTCGGGCCTCGACATGCGGGTGCTGACCGGCATACCGGTCAGGGTACGTTGGCCTCTCCCGAGTGGGCGGGAGTGACCAGATCACGGGCCGGACGGTTCGGCCCCGTACCCTGGCCGACAAGCAGGGATGACATCTGAAGCCGGAAGGACCTGCCGTGACCAGCCCGCTCGACCTCTGCGACCTGCGTACGCGGGTCCAGGCGGCCGTGGACGCCGAGATGCGGGTGCAGCGAGCCGTCCTCACGCCCGTCGGTGACGAGCTCGGCCCCCTCGTCGACGCCGTCGAGCGCCTCATCGCCGGCGGTAAGCGGCTGCGCGCCGGGTTCCTCTACTGGGGCTACCGCGCGTCCGGGGCCCCGGACTCCGACGCTCTCGTCCGGTTGGCGGCGGCGATGGAGTTCTTCCAGGCGGCCGCGCTGCTCCACGACGACGTCATGGACGGCAGCGACACCCGCCGGGGTATGCCCGCCGCTCACCGCGCGTTCGCGGGCCTGCACGCCGACTCCGGCTGGGCCGGTGACAGCACCCGGTTCGGGGAGTCGGCGGCGATCCTCGCCGGAGACCTGTGCCTGCAGTGGTCGGACGAGCTGTATGCGACGTCGGGACTGCCGAGCGACGCCCTCGAGCGCGGGCGGCGGACCTTCGACACGATGCGCACCCAGCTGATGGGCGGCCAGTACCTCGACCTCCTGGAGTCGGCCCGTGGGTGGGACCGCCTCGACACCACGGCGCGGATCGACAGCGCTCGCAACGTGATCCGCTTCAAGAGCGCCAAGTACACCGTCGAGCACCCACTCCTCATCGGTGCCGCTGTCGGCGGCGTCGCCGCGACCGACATGGCCTACCTCTCGGAGTACGGACTGGCACTGGGCGAGGCCTTCCAGCTGCGGGACGACGTGCTCGGCGTCTTCGGAGACCCGTCCACGACGGGCAAGCCGGCTGGCGACGACCTGCGCGAGGGCAAGCGGACCGTGCTCGTGGCGCTAGCCCTCGATCGTGCCGACTCCGACCAGGCGGCCCTGTTCGAGAAGCTGTTCGGGCAGCCCGACCTCGATGCCGATGGCGTGTCGCAGCTGCGTGGCGTGATCGCCGACACGGGGGCCGTGGAGCAGGTCGAGACGATGATCGCCGAGCTGGCCGCCGGTTCGCGGGCCGCGCTGGCCAAGGCGCCGGCCCTGGACGGCCAGGCCGTCGAGGTCCTCGGGTCTCTCGTGGCCGCGACCACGTCCCGCACCGCCTGACCCAGCCCGCCGAGAGGCCAGCTTCGGCCGGTTTGGGGGCCTCCAAAGCGGCCGAAGCTGGCCTCTCGGCGGCTTGAAGCCGGGTCAGGCAGCGCGGGTCGCCGGCGCATACGTGAGCAGGACGATGCTCTCTCCGACCGGTCGGACGGCCACCCGGCGCAGGGCCGTGGTCTGCTCGGCCTCCCCGAACAGCCGGTCACCGGCGCCGAGCACGAACGGGTAGGTCATCAGGCGTACCTCGTCGACCAGGTCGTGGTCCAGCAGCGTCCGCACGAGCCGGCGGCTCGAGTAGACGAGGATGTCCCCGTCCACCTGCGCCTTCAGGGCCGTGACCGCCTCGACGACGTCGCCCTTGAGGACCGTGGAGTTGGACCATTCCGTGGCCTCGTCCATCGTCGACGAGACGACGTACTTGGGGACGACGCGGAGCCGGTCGGCCCACTCGCCCGGCCGGTCGGCCCAGCGCGAGGCGAACCAGGAATAGGTGCCCCGGCCGACGAGCCACGCCGCGGTGTTCAGCGCCTCCTGGAACTCGATCTCGGTCCACGCCGACCGGTCCTCGGCCGACATCTGCTGGAACCACCCACCGAACGCGAGCCCCTCGTCACCATTGGGGTCCTGGATCACCCCGTCGAGGGAGATGTTCTCGCTGACCACGATTCGTCCCATGCCCTGTCCTCCGTTGTGCGTACGAGTGCTGACATGGGGATAGACACCGGACCCACGGCATCCTGGGCGTCGGCCGTCCGCCCAGTCGGTGGCCCGACCGGTGTCAGTACCCATGACGCATCGACACGTCAGGAGAGGTGAGGCGACGACCATGACCACCGATCTGGTCTCCCGCGCGCAGGCCGGCGAGAGCGAGGCCTTCGCCCAGCTGACCGACCCGCACCGCCGCGAGCTGCTGGTCCACTGCTACCGGATGCTCGGCTCCCTCCAGGACGCCGAGGACGTCCTCCAGGAGACGCTGCTGGCCGCTTGGCAGGGGATCTCGGGGTTCGAGGGTCGCGCCTCGGTGCGGACGTGGCTCTACCGGATCGCCACCAACCGGTGTCTCAACGCACGTCGCTCGGCCGGGCGACGCCAGGCCAAGGAGTGGGACGTGGCCGGAGTGCAGCCCCCTGAACCGACGCGGCTCGGCGAGGTGGTCTGGCTCCAGCCGTTGCCGGACGCCCTCGGCGAGGACCGGTCCGACCAGGCGCCCGGGCCGGAGGCGAGGGTCGAGCAGTCGGAGTCGATCTCGCTGGCGTTCGTGACCGCCCTGCAGCTGCTCCCGCCGCGCCAGCTGGCGGTCCTGGTCCTGCGCGACGTGCTGGGCTTCCCCGCGCGCGACGTGGCCGAGATGCTGGACTCCACGGTCGAGTCGGTCACCAGCGCCCTCAAACGGGCGCGGGCGACCCTGGCCCAGCACCGGACGGCCGACGCCGGCCACGAACCGGCCCCGGCGACGGGCTCACCGGCCGAGGCGGCTCTGGTCGGCGCCTTCGTGCGCGCCTACGAGGCGAGCGACATCGACGGCCTCGTGGCTCTCCTCACCGAGGACGTGTTCGTCTCGATGCCGCCGATGCCGTACGAGTACGAGGGACGCGAGGCCGCCACGCGGTTCTGCGACCTGATCTTCCGCGACGGTCGGCGGTTCGACCTGGTCGCCACCCGGGCCAACGGGCAGCCGGCGTTCGGTCTCTACCTGCACGCGCCCGATGGCCTACGCCACGCCGCGGGGTTCCTCGTGCTCACCCTCTCCGGAGACCGCGTCAGCGCCATGACCCGGTTCGAGAACGGCCTGCTGCCGTCCTTCGGGCTGCCCCGGACCCTCCCGCCGCGGTAGCCGAGGACCCCACCACACCCACAGGGCGCAGGTCGCGAGCACCAGGGCGTACCCGAACCCGAGATCCTCCACCGGCGCGTACGCGATCCGGCCGTCTCCGAGGAACGGCACCGTTCCGGACCCGATGATCGCCTCCGGGTCGTACGTGACGATCAGGCGGCCGGTCAGCCAGCCGTTGGTCAGGAGCTGGAAGGCGACGACGATCGCGTATGCCGCCCACCACTGCCGGGTGGCCAGCAGCCTCGTCCGGAGGACCCAGAGGTCCAGGACGGTCGCCGCGGCGATCCCGAGGACAGCGGCCGCCGTGTAGGTCACGACGCCCTCCGGCGCCGCCGGATGACGACGCCGACGGCCTCGTAGGTCAGCAGGCCCGCCAGCGGGATGACCACGAAGAACCCGAGCTCCTCGAGAGGCAGACCCCACACCCTCACCGGCAGGGTCTGGTCCGGGTCGAACCGCCAGTGCCCCGCGTGCGTCGCCGCGAGGTCCCAGGCCACGAAGACGAGGAAGACCGGCGCGATCGACAGCACCAGCCGGCGAACCTGCCCCAGCACGCCGAGGTGGAAGAACCAGTTCAGCGGCAGCGTCCCGATCAGGCAGAACGCGAGCATCCCGCCGTATGCGAGCTGTCTCACCGGTTCTGGAGGACCGGTCTCAGAACGCCGTGACCTGGGCCCGGCGCCGGACCTCGGTCTTGTGGCCGGCGATGAGCGCGTCGATCGGCGCGCCCTGGACCGGCAGCGTGTCGTCCGGCGTGAACAGCCAGCGCAGGATCTCCTCGTCGTTCATCCCGCCGTCGGCCAGCACGGTGAAGGTGCCCTTGAGCTCGTGCCGCGGCGCCGTCTCGTCGAGGAACTTCGCCGGCACGCTGACCACCCGGCGCTCGCCCGTGCGCCACGAGAGCAGCTCCCGGTCGGCCAGGTGCTGCCGGACCCGGGCGAGCGACACGCCCCAGCGCTCCGCGATGCCCGGAACCGTGGTCCAGTCGCCGACCAGCACCTCCAGGGAGTCCACATCGTCCGAAGGTTCCACCACAGCGACCACTCTAGGTCCGGCCCCGCCTGCACGATCCACGGCCTTCGGCTTCGTAGACTCCACCGCATGACGTCGAGCGTCACGGACTCGTCGCTGTCCGTCGTCGGGCGAGTGCTCGACGGCCGATACCGCGTGCTCTCGCACCTCGCCGACGGCGGGATGGCGACCGTGTACCTCGCTCTCGACCAGCGCCTCGACCGGGAGGTCGCGGTCAAGGTCATGCACGACAACCTGGCCCGGGACGCGACGTTCGTGTCCCGGTTCCGCCGGGAGGCCCGGTCGGCGGCCCGGCTCAGCCATCCGAACGTCGTGGCCGTCTACGACCAGGGCGAGGACGACTCGACCGGGTCCACGACGATGTTCCTGGCCATGGAGTTCGTCCCGGGACGCACCCTGCGCGACGTCCTCACCGCCGAGGGGCCGCTGACGCCGCGCGCCGCCCTCGACCTGTTCGACCCGATCCTCCAGGCCATCGCGGCGGCCCACGACGCCGGCCTGATCCACCGCGACGTCAAGCCCGAGAACGTGATCCTGCGCGAGGACGGCGTCGTCAAGGTCGCCGACTTCGGCCTCGCCCGCGCGGTCACCGCGGCCACCACGACCAACGCCTCCGGCACCCTGCTCGGCACGGTCGCCTACCTCTCCCCCGAGCAGGTCGAGCGCGGCATCGCCGACGCCCGCTCCGACGTGTATGCGGCGGGGCTGGTCCTGTACGAGATGCTCACCGGCCGCAAGGCGTTCGACGGTGACTCCCCGATCCACGTGGCGTACCAGCACGTGCACGGCTCGGTGCCGATGCCCTCGACGGCGGTCCCGACCGTTCCGACGGAGCTCGACCAGCTCGTCGCCCTCGCCACGGCGCGCGACCCCGACAAGCGACCGGCCGACGCGGGCGACTACCTCGCCGAGGTGCGTCGCTCGCGGGCGCTGATGACGACCACCGAGCTCGACCTCCGCCCGGCCGGCGTACCGGAGCACGACGCGGCCGCTGCGGTCCCGACGCGGCTCGGGAGCGACGTCGCGCCGACATCGGTGGTCCCTGTCGTCTCCCGCACCGCGCCGGAGGCCGCACCGTCGCCTACCCCTCCCGGCCCGTCGACCGGGGGCCGGCGCCGCCGGGTCTGGCCCGTCGTCCTCAGCGTCCTGCTGGTCCTGGCGATCGCCGGTGGCGGCGCCGCGTGGTGGTTCACCAACGGCCCGGGCTCGATGACTCGCGTCCCCACGCTCGATCGGCTCACCCAGGCCGATGCGCAGGCCGCCCTCCAGCGGGCCGACCTGCGCTCGTCGGTCACGGAGACCTTCGACGAGACGGCTCCGACCGGCACCGTCATGAGTGCCGACCCAGGTGCGGGAGCCGAGGTGCGCAAGCTCTCGACCGTCGGGCTCACCGTCTCCAAGGGCCAGGAACGGTATGCGGCGCCGAGCCTCGTCGGCACCGCCGCCGACGCCGCCGCCGCCACCCTGACGGCGCAGCACCTCGTGATCGGGGAGCGCAAGGAGGAGTTCAGCGAGACGGTCGAGGCTGGCAAGGTCATCGCGCAGGACCCGGCAGCCGGCACCTCCCTCAAGCCCGGCGCCACGGTGGCGGTCACCGTGAGCAAGGGCCGGCAGCCGATCGCGGTCACCGACTTCACCGGCAAGCCAGCCGACCAGGCCAAGAAGTCGCTCGGCGACGCCGGGCTGACGGTCAAGGAGGGCGACCAGGTCAACAGCGACACGGTGGCCGCCGGGTCCGTGGTCAGCCAGACGCCGCCGAACGGAAACCTGTTCAAGGGCGACACCGTGACGATCGTCGTGTCGAAGGGGCCGGTGCTCGTCGCCGTCCCCTCGACGGTCGGCAAGCAGCGCGACGAGGCGACCCGGCTGCTCAAGGCGGCCGGGTTCCAGGTGACCTACAACAACGTGCTGGGCGGACTGTTCAACATCGTCCGGGCGTCCGACCCGGCGTCGGGCGCGATGGTCCGCAAGGGCGCGACGGTCACCCTGACCATCGTCTGAGGTGGCCCTCTCCGCGTCCCGGGCGCGGGCCGTCGCCACCGGCCTGCTCGTGCTCCTCACCGCGGTGTGGGGCTCGACGTTCTTCCTCATCCGCGACCTCGTCGCGACGGTCCCGCCCACGGACTTCCTTGCGGTGCGCTTCTCCATCGCCGCAGTGCTGATGCTGGTCATCTTCTGGCCGCACGTCCGGCGGCTGGGCCGCCACGAGTGGGTGGTCGGTCTCGGGCTCGGCGTCGTCTACGGCGTCGCGCAGCTGCTGCAGACGATCGGGCTAGCGCACACGGATGCCTCGGTGTCGGGGTTCATCACGGGGACGTACGTCGTGCTCACTCCGGTCCTCTCGGCGCTGCTGCTGCGCGAACGGGTACCCCCGTCGACGTGGGTGGCGGTCGCGCTGGCGACGGTGGGACTCGGTGTGCTGTCGCTGGGCGGCGGCCTCTCGCTCGGGCTCGGCGAGACCCTGACCCTGGCCTGCGCAGCGGTCTACGCGCTGCACATCATCGGGCTCGGGCGGTGGTCGACGCCCTCGCACGCGACCGGCCTGGCGGCGGTCCAGATGCTCGCCATCGCAGTGGTCTGCGTGGTTTCAGCCCTGCCGGGCGGGATCGTGCTGCCGTCGGGTACCAGCCAATGGATGGCGGTGCTCTACATGGCGACCGCGGCCGGCGTGCTGGCGCTGTGGGTCCAGACGTGGGCGCAGGCCCGGATGAGCGCGACCCGGGCGGCGATCGTCATGACGCTGGAGCCGGTGTTCGCCGCGTTCTTCGCCGTGGCGGCCGGCCAGGAGTCGGCGACGTGGCGGATGGTCCTCGGCGGCGTGCTGGTCCTCGCCGCGATGTACCTCGTGGAGCTCCGCGCCGCCGCCCGACGGCGCGCCGGCGAACCGTCCGCCGAGACCCTCCACCACGAGGTCACCTGAGCACGGTCCTCACCCGGGTGCCGGGCCGACGGTCCCGCGCAGGACGAGCCGGGCCAGCAGGAGCGTGCGCCCGGAGGGCTGAGCGCCGGGACCCTCCAGAAGCATCGCCATGGACGCCTCAGCCACCGCCCGCAGGTCGACGGCGATCGTTGACAGAGGCGGGTGGGTCGTCGTCGCGAGAACGTCGTCGCAGCCGATGACCGAGACGTCCCGGGGCACCTGCACGCCGAGCGAGGCCAGCCCACCCATCACGCCGTGGGCGAGGATGTCGTCGAAGGCAACCACGGCGGTGGCCCCGGCGACCCGCACCCGGTCGGCCAGCGCATACCCGTCCTCGTAGGTGCCGTGATCAGTGGGGAGACTGGTGAGTTCCAGGCCCAGCTCCGCCGCCTGATTGTGCACCGCGGCGCTGCGCTGGGAGTTCGACCACGAGCGTGGCTGCGGGCCGGCGAGGTAGGCCAGCCGACGGTGCCCGAGCTCGGCCAGCCGGGTGACGGCCTCCCGCACCGCCGGACCGGTGTCGAGAAGCACCCGAGCGGTGTCGTAGACGTCGCGGTTGACCAGGACGAGGCGGTGCTGCTGCGCGAGGCGACGGAGGGTGGTCGACGCCAGCCGCGAGGAGCACAGGAGCAGGCCTTCGACCTGGTGGGACAGCAGGGCGACCGCCGCCTCCTCCCGTCGGGGTTGCTCGTCGGTGTCGGCCAGCAGGACGTTGAGCCCACGCTCCTGTGCGAGGTTCTGCACGTGACGGATCAGCGGCGGGAAGAAAGGGTTGGCGATGTCGGTCACGACGATCCCGACCGCGCCAGTCCGTCCGGTGGACAGAGCCCGGGCGTGCCGGTTGGGGACGTACCCGGCCGCCTGGGCTGCCTCCAGGACGCGCTCGACGGTCTCGGGCCGGAGCAGCTCCGGACGCGAAAACGCTCGCGACACCGTCGCCGGAGACACCCCGAGCTGCGCGGCCAGCAGGGTGATGGTCGGTCGCGCGCCGCCCGCCCGGCCACTCGCGCCTCCTCGGCCGGTCACGGCGTCGACACCAGTCCCACGGTCGCCTCGAGCAGGCGCTCCGCACTGCCGCGGGCGAACGGCGCCGGCATCCCGTAGTACCGGTGAGCGTCGAGGACCTCGTAGCCCCCGTGCCGGTATGCCTCGGCGTCCGGCAGGTAGCCCGGGCAGTCGCCGGTGTAACCGGTGACGAGCACCGGCCCGTCGACCCGCTGCCGAAGGCCGTCGGCGAAGGACAGGAACGGCTCGCCCGGAAGTCCGAGCAGCCAGAGCCCGCCCCAGCGCACCGCCGTGACGACCGCCCGGTAGGCCAGGGTCTCGCCGTCCGAGCGGTGGCGCGCCCACTGGAGCCATGCACGCAACAGCGCCGCCCGACCCGGCTCAGCCCCGGCCAGCTCGGCCGTCCAGTGCTCGGCCAGCGTCGCCGGCGGCTCGGTGTCGAGCGGGGCCAGCGCCAGCTCGATGGTCGCCTGACGGACCTCGACCCCGCCGGCGACGTCGACCTGGGAGGTCGGGGCGGCCAGGGCCGTCCGCGCCAGGTGCCGGCCGACCCGCTCGGCCTCGGCGAACGTCCGACCGGGCAGCGGAGCCGAGGTGTAGGACGCCTCGGCGGCATGCCCGTTGTTGACGTTCCCGCACGTCCCCGGCAGGAAGACGGCCACGGACCCCGGCGCCTGCGCCTCGAGCTCGGCCCGTAGCGCCCATACGTAGTCGCCGGAGACCGAGCGGTTGTCGGCGGCCAGGACGACCGGATGACAGGGGTAGGTGACCAGCCAGCCGACCACGTCGCCGTCCTCGCCGACCAGCCGGACGAGGTCGATCGGCGGGTCGACCCGTCGAGACGGCGCACGACGGTCGACGGCCACGCCGGCGCCCTGCACCGAGCTCCACCACAGGCGTACCGGTCGTCGGGCGGCGAGCGCGCGCGTCGCCGCAGCGACGGCGGCGTCAACCACGCGCGCACGGGTGAGGGCGTCGTCCCCGCCCAACCGACCGGGCGTACAGGCCGGCCCCGAGTGCGTATGCGTCGCCGTCACCACCACGTGCCCGGCCGGCAGTCCCACCCGCTCGGCCACAGAGGCGCAGGTGGCGCCGTCCAGGCCACAGACGTCGACGGCCACCCAGCAGGTGTCCTCGACCGCCAGAGCCCGAGCGGTGCACGGGTCGTGGGTGTCGGTCGCACCGCCCTCCCGGGCCGCGTACCCGGACAGGGGGGTCCCGGTCTCCACGTCCACGGCGACCGCGGCGGCCCCGGCGCGCAGCCGGTGCGCGGGTTCGGTCACCCCAGACCCCTCACCGGTATGCCGCCCGCCACCACGGCCTCGACGGCGCCACGGTCCGGGCCGTCCGGCGCCAGCAGCACGAGGTCCGCGCGACCGCCGGGCTGGACCGTGCCGACCGGCCGTACCGCCTGGCCGAGGCGGGTCTGGGCGACGACGCGGGCCGGGGTGGACGTGGCCAGAGCGAGCGCGGAGGCCCAGTCCAGCCCGAGGTCGGCGATGAGGTGGCGCAGTCCGTGTGCGAGGTCGACGCCGGCACCGGCCAGCAGGTCCGTGCCGACGAAGGACAGCCGCCCGTCCGCGCCGACGTCGACCTGCCCGCCGACCGGGGTGCGGTAGCGGCCCGGAGGTTGGCCGGCGAGGGCGGTGCTGTCGGAGACGATGAACAGCCGGTCGACTCCTTTGGCCCGCAGCATGACCGTGAGCACCTCGGCGGGCAGGTGGTGTCCGTCGGCGATGACCCCGGCGGTGACCCGGTCCTCGGCGAGCAGCGTCCAGAGGGCGTTCGGGTGGCGCGGCAGCTGCGACGGGATGCCGTTGCCGAGGTGGGTGGCGAGCGTCGCGCCGGCGTCGACCGCGGCGCGCAGCTGGTCGGTGGTGGCGTGGGTGTGTCCGAGCGAGACGCCGACCCCGAGGCTTCGGATCCGGCGGATCTGCTCCGGGGCGTCGGCGGCGTGCGGCGAGACGGTGACCACGCCGACCAGGTCGTGGCGCTGCACCCACCGAGCCACCTCCTCGGCGTCCAGGGGCCGCACCAGCGCCGGGTCGTGCACGCCCCTAGCTCCCTCCTGGTCGGAGATGAACGGACCCTCCACGTGCACGAACGGCACCGCTGCCGCGACCCGGGGGGCGGCCGCGCGGGCGGCGGCCACCTGGCCGAGAGCGTGGTGGATGCGCTCCTCCGTCGTGGTCACGATCGTGGGCACCCAGGTGGTCACGCCGACCCCGGCCAGGGCCTCCGTCATCGCGATGACCGTCTCGGCCGAGACCTCCGGCGCGTTGAGGTCGAGACCGCGGAACCCGTTGACCTGCAGGTCGACCAGCCCGGCGGCCAGGACCGGCTCGCCACCGGGTGAGACCGCGGTGCGCTCGGTGAGCGGCTCCACCTCGGTGATCGTGTCACCGCGCCAGCGAACCTCGACGACGGCCTCCCGAGTGGGGTCCCAGCCCCGCAGCGAGGTGCTCACAGGTGGCGGACCCGGCCCTCGAACCGGGCGATGAACCGGGCGTTCGCCTCGTCCCCGCCGGGAGCGTTGCCCGAACGCCACATCGGAGGGTCGATGCCACGGACGGCCAGCTGCTCGACGACCGTCATGACCAGCCAGTTCATGGCGAAGGCGTTGGCGAACGTCGACACCGCGGCCGTCCGCTCGCTCGCGCCGGGGACCTCGACGACCGCGTCGCCCACCGGCACCTTGGTGTCGATGTGCACGTCCACGAGGTCGTGGAGGTTGCGGCCGCTCGGGTGTCGCGCCGGGTGGTCGGGCGCCGTGCCCTCCGCGTGCGCCCGCGACGACACGCCGACGGTGGTCACGCCGAGGTCGCGGGCGGTCATCGCGGCATCGATGAGCGCGCTGTTGATGCCGTAGGCGTTGACGAGCACCAGAACGTCACCGGCGGTGAGGCCGGCCCGCTCGATGACCACCCGGCCGTACCCGGGCAGCCGCTCGACCGCCATCGACCGCAGGGCGCCGTTCGACAGCAGCGTGCCCTCGTCGAGGATGGCGTTGACGTGCATGAGCCCGCCGGCGCGGAAGAAGACTTCCTGAGTGGCGAGGTTCGAGTGGCCGCCCGGCCCGTAGACGTGGACCAGACGGTCGTCGGCGATCCGCTCCGCCACCAGGCGCGCGGCCGCCTCGACGTGCTCCGCCTCGGTGCCCTCGATCCGGCGCAGGAGGTCGGTGACCGTCGAGAGGTAGGTCTGCGCCAGGCTGGTCGCGCTCACTGCGGTGCCGAGTCGGTGTCGAGGAACAGGGCGACGTCCGGGTGGGTCCGCAGGGCCGTACCGGGATGATCCGGTCCGATCGGGGCGGTGAGCGTCGCCTGCACCGCGGACCGCTTCGCCACGCCCGGCACCGACGCGATGATGTGCCGCGCTCGCAGCAGCCGCGGGATGGTCACGGTGATGGCGCGCTGCGGCACGTCCTCGACGGTAGGGAAGTGCCCTTCGTCGACCTGCTGGCGCCGCGAGACCTCGTCCAGGGTGACGACCCGGGTGTCCGCCGGGTCGTCGAAGTCGGCCGGGGGGTCGTTGAAGGCCAGGTGCCCGTTGACCCCCAGACCGAGCAGGACGAGGTCGAAAGGTCTTTCGGGCATGACGCGCGCGTAGGCCCGGGCGGCCTGCTCGGGGTCCCCGTCCACCCGCATCCTGTGGAACGTCACGCCGAGGACCCGGTCGACGAACGCCCGCTGGAGCCACGCGCCGAACCCCTGCGGCGCGTCGGCGGCCAGCCCGAGGTAGTCGTCCATGTGGAAGCAGTCCACCCGGCTCCAGTCGACGTCCCGCTCGACCGCCAGGTCGTCAAGGGTGGCCGACTGGCTGGGCGCCGCGGCCAGCATGACGGCGGCGCGTTCATGGTCCTGCAGGACCGCTCGCAGATGCTCCGCGGCCATGGCGCCGGCCGCGGCACCCAGGGCGGCACGCGAGGGGTGGACGCTCACGACGGGCGCGGAGGTCGGGACGTGGGTCATCGGGTTCCATTCTCGGTCTCGAGCGCGAGGAGAAGGGCTCGCGCGATGTGGAAGGGGTCCTTGACGGGCAGCGCGACGACCCGGTCGAGGGGGCGTCCGGCCCGGTCCCGCACCTGCAGCCACTCGGCGCCGTCGGGGTCGGGAAACGTGGCCAGGGTGTAGTCGGTCAGACGCGCCGTCCAGACGTCGAAGCCGGATCCGGGGTATGCCTGGTCCAGCCGCGCCGCGGCCAGCAGCGCCTCCACCTGCACCCACCACAGCTTGGTGTCCCAGGTCTCGAGGACCAGCGTCTCGTACCGCCCGTCGTCGTGCGGCCCGAAAGGTCGGCCGCCCTCCCGGTCGACGTAGCGCAGCACGCCGCCCTGCTCCTCGTCCCACCCGAGAGCGAGGGCGTGGTGGGCCAGGTCGGGCAGCCAGTCGGGGAGGAGGCTCGCGATGCCAGGCACGTGCTCCGCCGCGTCCGACAGCATCCACACCGTCTCCAGCAGGTGGCCCGGCGTCCGGTGGCGCCCGAGGAGGGTGTCGGCGTCCTCGGCCCGGTCGGGCCGGAACTCCCACCAGTCGTCGGCCCGCCACATCGGGCGGTCGCCCGGCGACGAGGTCGGTGGCCGCGTCGAGCGCGATCGCCCCGGTCTCGTCGCGGCCGTCCACCCGGTACAGCTCGGCGGCGACGTGCAGACGCAGCATGATGCCGGCCAGGTCGGTGTAGCCGGGTGGTACCGGGTAGGGCTCGGACGGCGCGGTATGCGCCTGTAGCCGCCGGGTGGCGTGGACCAGCAGGCGTCGGGCGGTGTCCTGCCACTCACCCGCCGTGCCGGCGTCCAGGTCGGGCAGGCCGGAGGCTCCGGCCAGGCCAAGCGCGGCGAAGAGGTCGGTGAGCACGCTGACCGACGCCTCGCCGTGCTCGCCCACCGGCACCGGCTCGCCGCTCCGGGTGACCAGATGCGCGGTCACGTCGCCGGGGAGGACCGAGTGCCGAGCGATGAACTCGCCGGTGGAACGGGCGTACCCCGACCACTCCTGCGGGTCCTGCCGGAGCAGGCCGCCGCGCGCGTCCGTCGCGATGCGGGCGCACAGCCAGGCCCAGCGGCCCTGCGACCACGTGTACTTGTCGGTCGTCAGGCGTCGCCCGGCGTTGTCGAACCCGGTCAGCACACCCCCGTACTCGTGGTCGACGCCGTGCTCCTGCCACCAGGGCAGGACGCGCCGCTCGAGCTCCTCGCCGACCCGCGTACGCGTGTCGGCGGTCACGCGGGCTCCACCTGCCGTCGGGCGTCGTCGGCGACCCGCTCGGGCTGGTCGTGCGACAGCGAGTCGACCAGCTCGTCGGACTCGGTCGAGTGCCACGGCCGGACCAGGCCGACGACGACGAAGACGACGATGGACGCCACGATCGGCGAGATCACCGAGATGGTCTGCGCGTTGGCCGTGCCGAGGCTCGCGATCTGGCCCGGGATGGCGTACTTGGTCACCGCGAACACGATGAGGCCCACCGTCCAGGACCACAGGGCGGCGCTCGGGCCGCAGCGCTTGAACAGCGGCAGCATGCCCAGCAGCATGGGGATCGCGACCGGTCCGACCAGGGCCCCGAACCAGGCGATGATCAGCCCCAGGACGCCGCCGAAGGAGTCGGCCGTCAGGGCGATGACCATCGAGAGGCCGATGAAGAGGAAGGTCGAGATCCGGCCGGCAAGGAGCTCGGTGGCCCCCACCAGATGACCTCGGCCGCGGCGCAGCGCCGGGATGATGTCGCGGACGACGACCGAGGAGATCGCGTTGGCGTCGGACGAGGTCATCGCCATCGTGTGGGAGAACATGCCGGCGAGCACGAGGCCGACGAGCCCGGCGGGCAGCAGGGTCGTGGCGAGGAGCGCGTAGGACTGGTCCGGCTTGGCCAGGTTGGGCAGCAGGATCGGCGCGGCCCACATCGGGAAGAACAGCACCAGCGGCCAGACGAGGTAGAGCGCGCCCGACAGCAGGATGGACTTCCGGGCCTGGGAGCCGTTCGGTGAGGCGATGAACCGCTGCGCCAAGTTCCACGTGCCGCCGTTGTAGGAGATGGTCGAGATGAGCGTGTAGCCGAGGAAGAACACCAGCGTGTAGTCGCCGGCGAACGGCTGGGCGTGGCTCGGCGGCAGCTGGTCCCAGATGCCGAAGACGGTGCCGAGCTTGGCGGCCGTGAGCACGAACATCGCCAGGCCGGCCACCAGCTGGATGACGAACTGGCCGAAGTCGGTGAGGGCATCGGCCCAGAGTCCGCCGACGGTGGAGTACACGAGGGTGACGCCGCCGACGATGAGGATGCCGAGTGCGATGGGCACTCCCGCGAAGACCTGCAACAGGATGGCACTGGCCGCCCACTTGGCCGCGACGTCGAAGATCTTCAGACCGGAACCGGACCACGCCAGCACCTGCTCCGTGGGGACGTTGTAGCGGATGGTGAGGTACTCCAGCGGGGAGATGATGCCGAGCCGCTGCCGCAGCCGGGGCCAGCGCGGTGCAAAGAGGACGGCGCCGACGCCGCACGCGATGGTGATGCCGACCGCCCACCACACGTAGAGCGCGAAACCGGTGGTGTAGGCGATGGCGGCGTACGCGACGAAAACCGCGGCGGAGTACCCGGACATGTGGTGCGAGATGCCGCTGAGCCACCACGGCATCTTGCCGCCGGCGGTGAAGAAGTCGGCGGCGTTCTTGACCCGTCGCTTCGCCCACCAGCCGATGCCGATCATGACGAGGAAGTAGAGGATGAGGACCAGCCAGTCGAAGGCGTGCACAGGCGCTCCTTGGTTCGGGGTTCGGACCACCCTTTTGTGCAAACGCTTGCAAAGCAAGGGGTCGGCCGTCGCGGTTGTTCGCTTTGACTTCGAGTGCTCGAAGTTCCTACCGTCGTTGACGTGAGCACCACGACCGCCCATCGCGCGTACACCATCAGGGAGGCGGCGGCGCTGACCGGCTTGCCGGCCAGCACCTTGCGCTACTACGAGTCCATCGGGGTGATCGCTCCGGTCAGCCGCGGCGCCAGCAGCGGGCACCGGGTCTACGACGACAACGACCTCGACCAGCTCACCTGGATCGCCTGTCTCGCTGCCACCGGCATGTCCGTGAGCGATATGCGCCGCTACGTCGCCAACGGGCGGACGGGACCGTCCGCCGCCCGAGACCAGATCGAGCTGCTGACCCAGCAACAGCGTCGCCTCGAGCGCGAGGCGGAGCAGGTGGCCCTGCGTCGGCGCTATGTCGCCTTGAAGGTCGACTACTGGCACGCCGTCGAGGCTGGTGACCACGCCCGCGCCGACCTGCTCTCGGGAGAGGCCCGCCGGCTGGCCGACGAGCTCAAACGCCATGGTTCGCACTGAGCTCGCTGCCGCGTAGTTCTCCCACGGCAGCACCGACCACACACGACCGACCACGAAGGAACCATCACTCATGCGCGTCAACGCCTATGCCGCACCCGCCGCGGGCGAGCCCCTCGCCCCCGTCACCATCGACCGTCGCCAGGTAGGCCCGAACGACGTCCTCATCCAGATCGAGTACGCCGGCATCTGCCACTCCGACATCCACACCGTCAACGGCGACTGGGGCCCTCAGCCCTTCCCGGTCGTGCCCGGCCACGAGATCGTCGGCCTGGTCACCGACGTCGGCTCTGACGTGAACCGGCACCACGTCGGTGACCGTGTCGGTGTCGGCTGCATGGTCAACTCCTGCGGGGAGTGCGTGAACTGCCGGGCCGGCGACGAGCAGTACTGCGTGAAGGGCAACATCGGCACGTATGCCGCCACGGACGTGGACGGCACCACCACCCAGGGCGGGTACTCCACCCACGTCGTGGTCGACGCCGACTTCGTGCTCCGTATCCCGGAGGGCATCGACCCGGCGGCCGCCGCTCCCCTGCTCTGCGCCGGCATCACGACCTACGCCCCGCTCAGGCGCTGGAACGCCGGGCCGGGCCGACAGGTCGCGGTCGTCGGCCTCGGCGGTCTCGGTCACATGGCGGTCAAGATCGCCCACGCTCTGGGCGCCGAGGTGACCGTGCTCTCCCAGTCGCTGAAGAAGCAGGAGGACGGGATTCGCCTCGGAGCCGACCACTACTACGCGACCGAGGACCCGGCGACGTTCCAGCAGCTCGCCAGCCGGTTCGACCTCATCGTCAACACGGTGAGCGCCCGCATCGACCTCGACGCCTACCTCGGGCTACTCGGGGTCGACGGCACCCTCGTCAACGTCGGTGCCCCGCCGGAGCCGCTGAGCGTCAACGTCTTCTCGCTCATCGGCGGCCGTCGCTCGTTCGCCGGCTCGATGATCGGCGGCATCGCCCTGACCCAGGAGATGCTCGACTTCTGCGCCGAGCACGGCATTGCCGCCGACGTCGAGGTCATCGCCGCCGAGAAGGTCAACGACGCCTACGAGCGCGTCCTCGCGTCCGACGTGCGCTACCGCTTCGTCATCGACACCGCCACCCTGACCTGAGGCGCGGCGCCAGGTCGGGGACGCCAGCGATGGTCTTCCTCGACCTGGCAGGCTGTCCGCCGTGCCCGCCTTCGAACCGTTCCGAGCGGTCCGGTATGCCGCGACCTACGACCTCGCGCAGGTCACCGCGCCGCCGTACGACGTCCTCTCCGACGCCGACGTGGACGAGCTGGCCGCGCGGGACCCGCACAACGTCGTCCGCGTCGACGTCCCGCGCGGCGGCGACGAGCGCTACAGCGAGGCCGCGATCGTCCTCAACCACTGGCGGGCCGACGGCGTCCTCGTCACCGACGACGAGCCGACGTTCACCATCTACCGGCGCCGCTTCACCGACGCGACCGGCCAGCCGCGTGAGCTGAGCGGTGTCCTCGGCGCGCTCGAGGTGGTCGACGAGGGTTCCGGCGGAGTTCTGGCCCACGAACGCACCACCCCCAAGGCGTCCACCGACCGCCTCGAGCTGACCCGCGCGACGCACAGCAACCTGTCCCCCGTCTGGTGCCTGTCCGCATACCCCGGCCTGTCCACGCTCCTCGACGAACCCGGCCAGCCGGTCGGCAGCGTCACCGTGGACGAGGTCGAGCACGTCGTCGAGCGGGTACGCGACCCTCAGCGCATCGCCGAGATCCGTACGGCGGTCTCGTCCACTCCCGCCCTCATCGCCGACGGGCACCACCGGTATGCGGTCTCCCGCCAGTACCGCGACGAGCGCCGTGCCGAGGGCGGCGACCCCGGTGCCGAGCTGACCCTGGCGTTCGTCGGCGAGCTCGTCGCGGACCAGCTGAGCGTCGAGGCGATCCACCGGCTCTACCGCGGTATCGACGCGGACGACCTCGCGGCCGCCCTGGGAGAACGCTTCGACGTCGAGCCGGCCGACGGCGACCTCGGTCCCGAGGTCCTGGGCCGCATGCAGCAGGACGCCCGCCTCGTGCTCGTCCGGCCCGACCGCTGGGACTGGCTGGTCCCCCGACCCGGCGCCTTCGACGGCCTGCGCGCGTTGGACGGGCTGTGGCTGGAGGAGACCCTGGCCGGCACGGGCGCCGAGGTCACCTACCAGCACGGCCTCGCCGAGACCGTGGCCGCGGTCGGCGGGGGTGACGCGACCGCCGCCGTCCTCATCCGTCCGGTGTCGGTCGAAGAGATTCGGCGCACCGCGGAGGAGGGGCTGCTGATGCCGCCCAAGTCGACCTACTTCACGCCGAAGCTGCGCACCGGCCTCGTCATCCGCGACCTGGGCTCCGGCTAGGCCGAGGCGGTCCCGGCCAGCCACGCCTGGCCGCGGCGAGCCGACGCCCGCGACAGCCACGCGTCCTGGATCACCTCGCGCAGCTCGGCGACCGACATCCGCGACAGCTCGGACGCCCGAACCAGCACCGACGGGTGCCCCTCGAAGTGCGGGGTCGTGAAGAACGGCAGGTCCGGATCCTGCAGCAGGGCGGACTTGTCCGCTGCGTCCGGGACCCAGATGACGATGACGTCCTCCAGGCGCTCACCGGTCTCCGGATCGACGGCGTCGGGTCGCGGGTTGCGGAAGAACAGGAACGACTTCCCGCCCACCTGGTAGGCGACCTTGCGTCCGTCCTCCCAGCAGGTCACGTGCGGCATCGAGGCCGCGATGTCATGGACGTCCTGCTCCCGAGCCCGCCGCGACCGGCTGGTCCTCGTGGCCACCGGCCCTCCTTCCCTCGACGCAGCCCCGGATCCCATTCTGCGTATCAACGACCCCGTTCGACAGTCCTCACCCACGCCGGCCCGGGATCAGCCCAGGCGCGACACCGACGAAGTGGATCGCGATGAACCGCATGGCACTCTCGACCGCGGTGCTGCTGACCGGTCTGGTCGCCCTCGGCGCGTGCAGCGCCGGCACCTCTCCCGCGCCCACCGCATCGTCCGCGGTCACCTCGGCCACCTCAACGACGTCGTCGGCACCGCCGGTCGCGGCGACGACGACCTCCGCCGTCACCTACGCGGCCGCCGACGTCTGCATCTACCTCACCGGCCAGATCCCAGCCCTGACGGCCATCGGCTCGTCGGTCGGGGTCCAGGCCAACCTCGCCGGCAACCTGTTCGGGTTCTTCCAGTCGCACGGCATCCCCGCCGACGGCGCCCAGCTCGACGACGCCACCAAGGCTCAGTGTCCCGACGTGCGGTCTCAGATCCTCGTGCTGTCCGGTCTGACCAGCTTCACGCAGCTGTGACCGACGGGCCGGACCGCAGCAGGGTCGACACCACGTCGATCGCCACGTCGGTCGCCTCGTCGGAGACGTCGAGGTGCCAGACCAGCCGCACCGCACCCGGCCCCACCGCGTAGATCCGCACCCCCTGGTCCAGCGCCGCCGCGGCCAGGCCGGCTCCCGTCCACCCGGCCCCGGACACGTCCATGACGAGGATGTTGGTCTCGACCAGGTCCGGGTCGAGGCATCCGGGCAGCGCCTCCGCGAAGGCCGCAGCCGCCCGCGACGCCCGCGCGTGGTCGTCGGCCAGCCGCTCCACGTGGTGCGCCAGCGCGTAGCGTCCGGCTGCCGCGAGGATCCCGACCTGACGCATCCCGCCGCCGTAGCGCTTGCGCCAGATCCGGGCCTCGGCGATCGCCGACGACGACCCGACCAGTACCGAACCCACCGGCGCCCCGAGCCCCTTGCTGAGGCATACCGAGACCGTGTCGAACTCGCGCCCGTAGTCGGCCAACGCCAGCCCGGACGCCACATGGGCATTCCAGAGCCGCGCCCCGTCCAGGTGCATGTGGACGCCACGCTCCTGAGCTCCCTTGCGCAGCAACCGGATCTCGTCGATCGGCTGGACCGTGCCACCGCCGAAGTTGTGGGTGTTCTCGACGACGACCAGCGCGGTGTTGACCTGGTATGCGCCGGCGCCAGTGATCATCAGCGCCAACGGGTCGGCCGCGGAGAGTAACCCGCGAGGGGCCACCCACGTCCGCGACGAGATCCCGGAGAACACCGCCGCGGCGCCCAGCTCGGCGCGGACGACGTGGGCCAGCGAGTCGCAGACCAGCTCCTCGCCGGGCTTCACGTGCAGCCTCAGACCCAACTGGTTGGCCATCGACCCCGACGGCGTGAACAGCCCGGCCTCGTGGCCGAGGAGGTCGGCCACCTCCGCCTCGAGCGCGTTGACCGTGGGGTCCTCGCCGAAGACGTCGTCGCCGACCTCGGCCGCGGCCATGGCCGCGCGCATACCGTCGGTGGGGCGGGTCAGCGTGTCCGACAGCAGGTCGGCCCGGAGTGGCTCGCTCACTCTCCCAGCATCTCCGCGACGAGGAACGCCAGCTCGAGGCTCTGCTGGTGGTTCAGGCGGGGGTCGCAGACCGACTCGTAGCGCTTCTCCAGGTCGGCGTCGAGGATCTTCTCCGACCCGCCCAGGCACTCGGTGACGTCGTTGCCGGTGAGCTCGACGTGGATGCCGCCAGGGATGGTGCCAAGGGCGCGATGCACCTCGAAGAAGCCGCGGACCTCGTCGACGACGTCGTCGAAGTTGCGCGTCTTGTAACCGGTGGTCGACGAGAACGTGTTGCCGTGCATGGGATCGCAGATCCAGGTGACCTGCGCCCCGGCGTCCGTGACGCGCTCCACGATCGACGGGAGAGCGGTTCGGATCGTCTGCGCGCCCATCCGGGTGATGAAGGTGACCCGGCCCGGTACGCGTTCGGGGTCGATCTTGTCGAGCAGCTTGAGCAGCTGGTCGGGCTCGGCGTTGGCCGACACCTTGACGCCGATCGGGTTCTGGATCCGCGAGACGAAGTCGATGTGGGCGCCGTCGAGGTCACGGGTCCGCTCCCCCACCCAGACGAAGTGCGCCGACGTGTCGTAGGCCAAGCCGGTCCGCGAGTCGATCCGGGTCATCGGCCGCTCGTAGTCGAGGATCAGTGCCTCGTGGGCGGCGAAGAACTCGACGGTGCGCATCGCGTCGAAGTCGGCGCCGCACGCGGCCATGAACTTCATCGCCATGTCGATGTCGTGCGCGAGCTTGTCGTACCTCTGGTTCGCGGAGTTGGCGACGAAGCCCTTGTTCCAGTCGTGCACGTGGCGCAGGTCGGCGAAGCCGCCCATCGTGAACGCCCGCACGAGGTTCAGGGTGGCCGAGGACGCGTGGTAGGCCCGGACCAGGCGCTGGGGGTCGGGGATGCGGGCCGTCGCCTCGAAGGCGAAGTCGTTGACCATGTCGCCCCGGTAAGCGGGCAGCTCGACCCCGTCGCGGGTCTCCGTGCCGGTGCTGCGCGGCTTCGCGTACTGGCCGCCCATCCGGCCGATCTTGACCACCGGAACGGACGCGCCGTAGGTGAGGACGGCCGCCATCTGGAGGATGGTCTTGATGCGGTCGCGGATGTTGTCGGCGGTCGCCGCCTCGAACGTCTCGGCGCAGTCACCGCCCTGGAGCACGAACGCCTCGCCGCGAGCCGCCGACGCCATCCGGTCGCGCAGCAGGTCGCACTCCCCCGCGAAGACCAACGGCGGGTATGAAGCGAGGGTCTCGACCGCGGCCGTGACCGCGCCCGCGTCCGGCCAGGACGGCTGCTGGCCCGCGACGAGAGAGGCCGCGGAGGCCTCCAGCTCGGCCTGGAGCAGCGCACTGTCGTTCACGATCACCCCCAGATTCTAGGAGCGCCGTCCACCGGGGTCCGGACACGGTCCGGATGACGAGCCCGTGGCAGCGCTCGGCCGGGGTCACAGCCGCCGCATAGGGTGCGCAGCATGACGTTCTCCATCGTCGCCACCGACGGCACCGCTGTCGGCGTCGCCGTGGCCAGCAAGTTCCTCGCGGTCGGTTCGGTCGTCCCGGAGGCGCGACTCGGGTCGGACGGTGACCGGTCCTTCGTGATCGGCGCGGCCGCCACCCAGGCCACCGCGAAGTGGTCCTACAAGATCGACGCGGTGGGCCTGCTCGAGCAGGGCCGCGACGCCGCGTACGCCGTCCAGCAGGTGACCACCGCCGACTCCGACCGCGAGCACCGCCAGCTCGGTGTCGTCGGAGCCGACAGCCAGGCGACCTACACCGGCCGCGACTGTCTCGACTGGGCCGGCGGCCGGTCTGGCGCGGACGACAGTGGCCGGTATGCGATCCAGGGCAACATCCTCGTCGGCGAGCAGGTCGTCGCCGAGATGGAGCGGGCATGGCTGGAGGGGGCCGAACAGCCCTTGGAACGCCGGCTCGTGGCCGCCCTGCTCGCCGGTGACGCGGCCGGCGGCGACGCGCGCGGCCGGCAGAGCGCGGCCCTGCTCGTCGTGGCGGCCGGCGAGGGCTACGACGACAGCGGGGTACGAGCCGACCTCCGGGTCGACGACCACCCGCAGGCGCCGCAGGAGCTGGCCCGGCTGCTCGACCTCGGCGAGCTCTACTTCGGCACCGCCGAGGACGTCCAGCCGCTGACCGGCGAGCTCGGTGAGGAGGTCGCCGGACGGCTGGCGGAGCTGGGCTACAGCGGGCCGACCGCCGAGGCGCTGGCGCAGTGGGCCGGCGTGGAGAACTACGAGACGCGGCTCACCCCGGACGGGATCGACGCCCGGGTCCTTCGGGCGCTGCGTGAGTCCACGACCGGCTGACCGACCGGGCCGCCCACGTGCCTCAAGGCGGAGGGTTACTGCCCTGATAGGGGCAATAACCCTCCGACCCAAGCCGCCCGGCCGCCCCCGAGGTCGTAGACCCAGTCGCATACCCGGTCGGGTAACCGAGGCTGTCGTGGTCGCAACCGGATCGGTGACCCGACCGGGTATCCGACGACGGTCCGGCCGACTGCAGCGGCTCAGACCGGCAGGGTCCCTCGCATGATGCTGTCGCCGCTGTGCTGTGGCTTGTCGTCGAACTGCTCGTGCGACAGGTCGACGATCGTGTAGCCCTGCTGGATCGCGTCGGGCGGGACGGGGAACGTCGCCTGGTCGCTGGACAGAATGCCGAGAGACACCATCCGCTTGCCGTCGGTGTTGATGAGCCAGACCTCGACGTAGCCCGAGCCCGGTGACATCGGGCGCGTGTCGACCTTGAGCTCCTGGCCCTGGCCGCCCTGACCGGCGAGCAGCTGGGCGGTGCCCTCCTGCTGCTTCGACGCGTCGAGCGTCGTGAGGGGCACCGAGGCGACGACCGGAGGCGAGGTCTCGCCCGGTGCCCAGACCGCCCGGCCGACGAGCACGCCCACCAGCAGGCAGGCGGCCGCTGCGGCCACCACCCACCAGGTCCGGCGGCGAGGCGGTGCAGCGGCGCGGGCGGCCCGCCGCTCGTCGAGGGACGTCACCAGCTGCTCCGGCGTGGCCGCCTCGGCCGCCTCGACCGGATCGGCCGCCTCGACCGGATCGGCCCGATCGTCCGCCGCATCGGGAGCGTCCGCCCTCGTCGCCGCGAGGACCCGCTGCCACACCTCGGGGCCGGGGTCGACACGGTGCGCGTCCCGCATCCCGACCTCTTCGCGCAGCAGCGTGTGCACGTGGTCGAGCTCGGCCAGCTCCTCGGAGCACACCGGGCAGGAGTCGACGTGGGCGAGGTCGTCGGGAGCGACATCGGGTTCACCGAGGGCGATCGCCGCCAGGACGTCGTCGGTCAGGTGGGTCATCGGTCGCCCCCTTCCCAGCCGGTACGCAGGTCCCGCCGCAAGCGGAGCAGGCCGCGCCGCATGTGGCTCTTCACCGTGCCGAGCGGCAGGTCGAGCTGCTTGGCGATGTCCTCCTGTGTTCGGTCCTCGACGTAGGCCAGATGGAGAACCGTACGACGAGGTTCGGGCAGCTGGTCGACGGCCTCGCGCAGTAGGACCCGGTCCACGACCCGGTCGACCGTGTCTCGGCCCTCCACGTCGGACCCGGGAACCGTGTTGGCGGCGACCGCTTGTGACACCCGCGCGGCGCGGGCGCGACGGGCATACTCGTCCGCCACCCGGTGTCGCGCGATGCCGATCAGCCAGGCCGGGAGCGCCGACTCCGACGGCCGCAGGGTGCCCCGGCTCTTCCACGCCGCCACGAAGACCTGCTGCGTGATGTCCTCGGCATCGGTGCGGTTGCCGACGGCGCGGGTCGCGATACCCATGATCAAGGGGCCCCACAGCCGGTAGCACTCGGACAGGGCGTCGAGCGACCCGTCCGCCAAGGCCTCGGCCAGGGCGAGCGTGCTGCGCGACGTCTCGGCGTCCGCCCGCTCGATCTCGGTCATTGCGGTCACCCTAAGTCACCACCGGGTCGGCGATGACGACGAGATTGTCGGTGTACCCGGAACCGGGCACGTATGCGCCGGTGCACGTGACGAGATGAAGGACGCGGGGGCCACCCACGGCGAAGAGCCCGTTGCCGTCGAGCCGGGTCTTGTCGACGCGGACGACGCTGGTCACCCGGTATGCGTGCAGCCGGCCGCCGGCCCAGACGTCCACCTCGTCGCCGGCCTTCGCCTGGTTGAGCCGCACGAACGGGCCGACGCCGGTCTTGCTGTCCACGTGCGCGGCGAGCACCGTGGCTCCGGCGGCGTCGTCCGGCGCGCTGCCGAACCGGTACCACCCCGCGACTGTCGGGCTGGTCGGCAGCGCCATCTGGCCGTCGGGGAGCACGCCCTGCGGCTCGACGGTCATGTCGATGCCGAGCCGGGCGACCGCGACGCGGGTGGGAGGCGTAGCAGCGTCCTGACCGCCGAGCGTCGCCGGAGTCGCGGTCAACGACGGCAGGGCGGGGTCCGTCGAGGACCCCGTCGGCGCCGGCGCCGTGGGTGCCGACGTGCTCGACACGGTCGACGGGGCGACGAGGCCCGCCGCGACCGGGTCGTCCTGGGGGCCGCCGCGCGGCACCACGAACAAGGCCACGAGCGCGCCCCCGGCCAGGGTGGCCGCCGCGACGGCGGTCACCCTGGCCCAACGGGGGCGGCTCATGCTCTTCCTCTGGTCCGGTTCAGCCGAGGCTCAACGGGCCGAGGAGGCCCGCGCCTGGCGGCGACGCGTCAGCACGAGCGCGAGCGCTCCCGCTGCCAGCCCGCCGAGCGCGACCAGCTCGATGGCCGCGTTCGTCGAGACGTCGCCGGCCGCCAGGCCGCTGGTCCCGGCGTTGACCCCGCCCGGCGCCGAGTGCATGCCGGAGATGGTCTGGACCGCGAGCTTGAGGTTGTTGGCGGAGGCGCTGCCCCACGCGTACACGATGGTGCTGGTCCCCTCCTTGAGCGTGACGTCGGCCGGCCCGATCGCCACCGTGGTCGTCCCGGCGAGGACGACGTCGGCCGAGACGGTGCCCGCCGCCGTGACCAGCGACTTCTCGTTCGGGTTGGTGAGGTTGGTGATGACGGGCGTGCCGCCGGCGCGCACGTCGACGGCGGGGGCGGCGGCGTCATGGCGGACCGTGAGCCGGGCCTTGCCGGCCGGGACCGCGGAGACGTCGTTGACGTAGGGCGTCAGCTTCGGAGCGCCACCGGCGTCGAGGTGGGCCACCACGGTGATGTTGGCGCCGGCCGGAACGGTGACGCCCTTGGCCTCGAGGACGGCGGCCGCCCCGCAGCCGCTGTTGGCGGCGGTCAGCTTGAGGTCGTACGACCCCGCCGGCAGGCTCTGGGGGTCGGTCAGGGTGCCCGGCTGGAAGTTGGTCAGGAGGGCCTTGCCGTTGGCGCAGACGTCCACCGGGGTCCCGGGGACGGCGTGCAGGATCGAGACCATGGCGGTCCCGGCCGCATGGGCCGAGAGAGGTGTCGCCACGGCGACGCCGACGGAGGCTCCCGTGGCGAGGGCCACGGTGGCGAGGGCACGAACGATGCGCATACAAACTCCTCGTAGTGGGTCGACCGGCGACGTGGCCCACTCCACGAACGGGGTATGCGGTTCCCCGAAAGCCGCTGTGACCCCTCTTCCGCCGTCGGCGTCCTCACGGATGCACCGGGTCCGTCGCCCTACACTGACGACGTCCGACCGTTGGCGAAGGGTGTGCGGATGGGGTCGCCGGTGCCGCACACCGACCTCACGGTCCACGGGCCGGTCGGGGACCCGGTCGAGGCGGCCCGCCGGTTCCGCCGGTTCGTCCTGCTCGACATGTCCGCGGCCGGGGCCGGCGTCGTCGTCCTCGTCGTCGTGCTCGTCGTCGTGCGCACGGCCCTGGTCTGGCCGCTGCTGGTGGCGACGATCCTCTGCGTCGGCCTCCTCGCGTGGTCCCTGCGCCTCTACCGCGACGGACGCGTCGACGCCGCCGTGCTGGCGGTGTGCACGACGTTCTGGCTGCAGCTGGTCGTGGCGCCCCTGCTGGTGCCGTCGCTGTTCGGTGGGTTCGCCGTGCTCACGGTCTTCCCGGTGCTCTTCGCAATCCCGTATGTCCAGCGCCGCACCCTGCTGGTCATCTCGGTGGCCACCGCCGTCGCCGCCGTCGTGGCCGTGCTGCTGGCGGTGCGGGCCATCGTCCCGGTCGTCTCCGGGCTCCCGACGCTGCTCATCCAAGTCGTCTTCGTCTTCGTGGCGGTCGCCTTCCTGGGTCTCGGTCTCACGGTCCTGTATGCGTACTCCGGGCGCCTCGCCGAGGTGGTCGACGGGCTGCGCCACGCCAACGCCGAGCTCCACCGGTCCGAGGCGTCCCTGGAGCAGAAGGTGGTCGAGCGGACCGCCCAGCTGGAGCGTTCCCGGGAGGAGACCGCGCGGGCCCGGGACGAGGCCGTCGGGCTCAGCCACGAGCTCGCCGCCGTCCTCGACAACCTGGCCGAGGGACTGCTCGTCATCGACCCGGAGGGTCGCGTGGTCCGCGTGAACCGGCGGCTCGAGAAGATGCTGGCGCGGCCGTCCGGCAGCCTGCTGCACCAGGCGGCGGCCGACGTCCTGCCGGAACTGGACGGGATCGGCTCCACGCAGGCCCCGACCCGTGAGATCCCGCTCGCCGACGGTCGGCTCGGACGGGCCGTGGCCAGCGGCATCGTCGACCCGGCCGAGGAGTCCTCGCGAGGCACCGTCGTCCTCGTGCGCGACATCACCGTCGAGCGCGAGGTGGACCGGATGAAGAACGACTTCATCTCGACCGTCTCTCACGAGCTGCGGACCCCGCTGACGTCGATCCTCGGGTTCGCCAAGATCATCGCCCGGCGCCTCGACGAGCGGGTCTACCCGGCCGTCCCCGACCCCGACGCCCCCACGGGCCGGGCCATGACCCAGGTCCGCGGGAACCTCGACATCATCGTCACCGAGGGCGAACGGCTCACCGCGCTCATCAACGACCTGCTCGACCTCGCGAAGATGGAGGCCGGCCGGGTCGAGTGGCGCGACGAGGACGTCGACCTCGACACTCTCGTGCGTCAGGTGGGCGTCACCCTCGAGCCGCTGTTCGAGGAGAAGAGTCTGCCGCTGGTGTTCGAGCTGGAGCCGGACCTCCCGGCGATCCGAGGCGACCGCCACCGGCTGGAGCAGGTCGTCATCAACCTGCTCTCCAACGCGTGCAAGTTCACCTCGACCGGTGCCGTGACCGTGCGGACGCGACGGGCCGTCGAACGGGTCATCGTCGCGGTGTCCGACACCGGACCCGGCATCGCCCAGGCGGACGTGGGAGACCTCTTCGTGAGGTTCAAGCAGGTCGGCGACACCTTGACCGGAAAGCCACAGGGCACCGGGTTGGGGCTGCCCATCTGCCAGGAGATCGTCGAGCACCACGGCGGCCACATCGACGTCACCAGCGAGGTGGGTCGCGGTACGACCTTCGCGGTCAGCCTGCCCCTGCCCATCGCGCGCATCGCGCCCGAGCAGGGCGGACTCGAGCCCTCCGCGGTGTCGGTCGTCGACGCGCGCACTCTAATCCGCGACCTGCGCGAGAGCCTCGGCGCCCGCCGCGCGGGAGGTCCGCCGCACATCCTCGTCGTCGACGACCACCAACCGGTGCGCCAGCTGTTGCGGCAGGAGCTCGAGGGCCAGGGCTACCTCGTCCACGAGGCGGCCGACGGTCACGAGGCGGTCCGGATGGCTCGCGCCCTCGGCCCCGACCTCGTCACCCTCGACGTGATGATGCCGGACACCAACGGGTTCGATGTGGCCGCGGCCCTTCGCCGCGACCCGGCCACCATGCGGATCCCCATCATGATGATCTCGGTCGTCCACGACGAGGGTCGCGCGCGGGCGGTCGGCGTCGACAGCTACCTCACCAAACCGGTCGACGGCGACGACCTCGTCACCCATGTCCGCGCCCTGCTGGCCCAGGGCGACCGGCGCCGCCATGTCGTGGTCGCGGACGACGACTCGGCGATGCTGGAGACCCTGCGCCGGACCCTGGCCGACGAGGGCTGGGTCGTGACTCCGGTGTCCGACCTCGCCACGGTCGCCGACGTGGCCCACACCGTCGTCCCCGACATCGTCATCGCCCGGGCCGACCCCGTCGACCCGTCCCGTCTCCTCGACTCGCTGCGCGCCGACCCGGCGACACAACGAGTCGTGGTCGTTCTCTTCGAGTGAGGTCACCCGTGCCCCGATCCATCCTCATCGTCGACGACGAGCCCCACATCCGTGCCCTCCTCGAGCAGACGCTGGAGGACCTGGAGGACGACGGCGTCGAGCTGCTGACGGCGTCGGACGGGAAGGCCGCGCTGGCGCTGATCGAGAGCGAGCGGCCCGATCTGGTCTTTCTCGACGTGATGATGCCGAGGATGAACGGCTACGAGGTATGCCGGGCGGTCCGTTCCGACCTCGGCCTCACCGAGGTCACCATCGTCCTGCTCACCGCCAAGGGTCAGGACGCGGACCGCCAGCGCGGTCTCGACGTCGGGGCCGACGAGTTCCGCACCAAGCCCTTCGACCCCGACGAGATCCTCGACCTGGCCCGGTCTCGGCTCGGCCTGCCGGTCGAGGGGCGCTGATGGCAAAGGAGATCCGACTCAAGAAGCTGCTTCGCCGGGAGGACGTCGCCGCGGTCCTCACCGCGGTGTCGGATGGTCAGGACGCCGTCGTGGACGCGAAGGGCCGACGGTTGGCCGGGCCGCTCGTGGACGGGCCGAGCGCGCCGGTCACCCGCCCCGACGGGACCCTGCTGGGCACCGTCACCGGGCCGCGCGCCGCCGCCACGGCGGGCGTGCTGACCGCCCTCGCGGGCAACGAGCACGAGCGGCGCGAGCTCGCCGACGAGGTCCTCGACATGTACCGCGAGGTGAACCTCCTGTACGCGTTGGGCGAGGTCCTCGCCACGGCCACGGACCGCGCCGACCTCGCGGTCCGCGCCCTGCGGGAGGCGACACGGCATGTCCCGGTCGACGTCGCCTACCTGGTCGTCGACATCGACGGGCCGACCGTGCTGGCCAGTCGCGGCGCGGGCCCGGCGACCGGCATCCCCGAGGACCTCACTCGGCTGCGGATCGACTCGGCGGACCAGGGGTCGCTCCTGGTGGCGCCCCTGGGCTTCCGTGGCACACAACGCGGTGCCATCGTGCTCCTCCGCCACACGGACCCCTTCGCGGCCGGCGACCTCAAGCTGACCGGTGCGGTGGCGGCGCAGTGCGCCGGCGTCCTCGAGCGCATCCTCGAGGAGGAGCGCCGGGCTCGAGCCGCCGCCGACCGCGAGGAGGCGCTACGCCGGCAGCTGGACCAGCTGCGGATCGAGCTGGACCACGAGCGGCAGGCCGAGGAGGTCGAGAAGGTGACCGAGACCGACTACTTCGGCGACCTGAGGGCGCAGGCCTCCGACCTGCGCCGCATCATCGGCGACCGCCCCGGCTGACCCGCGGCAGTCGCAGCTCCAGCGCCTGGCCGTCGCCCTCGACGCCGAGGACGACGGCCCCGTCGCGCGCCTCCAGAGGAGTGTCACCGTCCGGGCCACGGACCGTCGCGGTGATCGGCAGCGGCTCGGACTCCCCGCCGGCGTCGACCTGGTGGGCCCACGCGCGAACCTCATGCACGTCCAGCGGCCCCAGGGCCACGTCGACGATGCGGTCGCCCGGTGACAGCTGGTCCGTGCGGACCACGCTGCCGTGCGAGACGACCTGGACGTGGTCGCGCCCGGAGTCCTCGTCGCGCCGCACCTCGATCGACCGCCCGCGGCCGCATCGCCCCGGACCGGAGCATGACGACGGTGATGACCAGGACGATGACGACGACGGTCGCCGCGAGGAGCCGCTGGACGGGAGTCGGCCAGAGCCAGACGTAGATCACCTCGGTCGCCATGAAGGCCAGGAAGACGAAGGTGGCGACGACCGGTTGGCCCATCCACCGCCAGAACAGCGCCGGCTCGTAGTCGCCGCGGCGTCGGCTCGACTCCATCATGAGGATCGGGAAGACGCCGCCCATCAACGGTCCCGTGAGGGCGCCGACGATGCCCATCGACCCGGCGAACGACGCGCTCTCGGTGATGATGAGCAGCTCGGCGAGCAGCCAGATGGCGCCGATCAGGGCCAGCCCCAGGACCACCGCTGTCCGGCGACGGGCGACCAGCCGCTCGGCGACGAGGTTGTACAGACCCAGGGACAGGTGCACCGTCCCCATCCCCACGGCGAGGAACACGAAGACGAACCCGACGATCGACGCCGCCCGGCCCGCCTCCTCGGCGAGCGGAACCAGGGCGGTCCCCAGCTCGGACTGCAGCCGCGCTGCGGGGACGGCGGAGCCCACCGAGAACACCCAGAGGCTGTAGAGGACGATCACGGTGAGCATCGCCGCGACGCTGCCGGTCATCAGGGAACGGCCGCCGGGGTCGCGAGCCAGGACCACCTTGGCGCAGTTGCCGACCGAGGTGTGGCCGTAGAAACAGAGGAGCACGACACCGAAGGCCAGCTCCAGGACGCTCGGGTCGAACGGCCGGCCGTCGAGGAACGGGACGGCCGTGTACCTCATGTTGTCGACGTCCAGCACGGTGAGCGCGAGGACGACGAGGATGAGGATTCCCAGCACGTTGAAGAACCCGACGATGAGGGCGGACGCGATCGTCGCGTCCAGGCGTTTTCGGAAGATCAGGGCGATGTTGGCGGCGAACAGCGCCGCGGCCCAGAGCGGTGCGCTGGTGCCCGTCGTCCCGGCGACGGTCACCGCGAACCCCACGTAGCAGGCGAGCAGCACCGGCGCCGTGTAGATCGTCATCCCGACACCGAAGGCGACTCCGCCCGTCCGGCCGAGGTACCCGGCGACTACGCGCCCGAAGTAGGCGCCGCGCCAGCGGACCGCCCCGGTCCGGGTGAACGTCTCGGCCACCGCCGCGACGGTGAGGACGTTGAGCAGGCCCAGCACGACGATGATGGCGACGCCCGGCAGCGGACCGACGCCCGCCACCGCGATGGGCAGCGCCAGCATGCCGGCGCCGACGGTCTCGGTCAGGGTCAGGCCGTAGGTGGTCCAGAACGGCGGCAGCTCCTCGAGCCGGCGGGTCAGCCGCGAGCGCGACCACCGCACCTTCTCCAGCCAGGTGAGGTCGGTGTCGTAGACGTCGGTCAGGTCACCGGGGTGCCGGTCGCGGTACGCCTGCTGCACGGCCGGGTCGTCGAGGCCCAGGGCGGCGCGCATCCGCCCGACGTCCGACTCCCGGAACCGGTACTTGTCGCCGAACCGGTGGGCCAGCTCGGCCCGGGCCACCGCGTCGGGGGGGACGAGGTAGGCCCACTGGGGCGCGAACTGGTCCAGCTCCTGGATCGTCGGCGGGGGCAGGTCCCGCCCGGCGGCCAGGGCCGAGAGGAAGGCCCGCTCCTGCTCCTCGAGGACCCGGGCGGACAGGACCGGAGCCGTGGCGTTGCGGGCCTTGAGGGCCAGGTAGGCGGCCCGGCTCTCGATGACGTAGAGCGCACTGCTCACCCGCCGGCCGGACAGGCCGCCCAGGAGCTCGGCCCGGCTGAGGAACTCCCCGTCCTCGCGTTCCGGGGTCCGGTTCACCTCAGCCTTCCCGGCGGACGAAGTCGGCCACCCGCACCATCTCCACGCTGACCGGCTCCTCGGGGTGCTCCAGCGAGAAGAGGCCGGCGCTGCCCAGGGCCATCATCGCGTCGGAGTGCGGCAGCACCGCGACGACCGGGCAGTCGTACGCCTGCTCCACCCGTTCCCGGACGACCGCCGGGTCGAACGTGGCCGGGGTCTTGTTGACGACGATCGCGATGCGCGGCACCTCGAGCTCCTTGGCCACGTGGACCGTGACGCCGGTGCCCTCGTAGTCCTGCTGGTCCGGCCGGAGGACCACGAGCAGGGTGTCGGCCACGACGAGCGACAGCAGCGTCTCCTCCTGCAGCCCGGGGTGCGTGTCGACCAGCAGCGCCTCGAGCCCGAGGGCGTCGACGAACTCGCGCAGGCCGGTGACCAGCTGCTGCGGGTCGTACCCGTTGCGCAGCACCCGGGTGATCTCGCCGGCCTGGATGCTCGACGGGATGAGGTGGACCCGGCCGGGCAGTCCCGGCGGTGTGACGTCGATGGCCACGTCCTCGATCGGCACCCCGTCGAACAGGAAGTCGTTGAGCGACGCGGTGATCTCGTCACCCTTGAGGCCGAACAGCACGTGGATCCCCGGGGACTGGACGTCCGCGTCGATGACGCCGACGCGCATACCCTCGCGGGCGAGCTGGGCCGCGACGTTGGCCGACAGGTTGGACTTGCCGGTACCGCCGCGGAACGAGTGCACGGAGACGACACGGACGGGTCGGCGCGGCACGCCGCACAGCGTAACCAGGACGTCTGGAGCTCAGTCGCGGTGCAGGCCCTTGGAGATCGCGTAGCGGACCAGCTCGACCCGGTTGTGCATCTGGAGCTTGCCGAGGGTGTTCTGCACGTGGTTCTGCACGGTCCGGTGCGAGATGAACAGCTGGGCCGCGATGTCCTTGTAGCTCATCCCGGTCGCCACCAGCTTGAGCACCTCGGTCTCCCGCTCGGTGAGCTGGGGCGCCGTCGAGGCACCGGTGCCGGCGTTCTGCATCCGCCGGAACTCGCCCAGCACCAGACCCGCCAGCCCGGGCGTGAAGACCGCCCGCCCACGCGCGGTCCGGCGGACCGCCTCGAGGAACTCCTCCCGCGCCGCCGACTTCACCAGGTAGCCGGATGCGCCCGCCTTGACGGCGTCGAGCACGTCCTGCCGCTCGCCGCTGACCGACAGGATGAGGATCTTCGTGGGCAGGTCCTCGGTGGCGAGCTGTTCGCATACCCCGACCCCGTGCACCCCGGGGAGGTTGAGGTCCAGGACGAGGACGTCGGGCGTCGTCGCCTTGACCCGACGGATGGCCGCGAGCCCGTCAGCGGCGGTCCCGACGACCTGGAAGCCCGCGTCGGCGAGGTCACGGGCGACGGCGTCGCGCCACATCGGATGGTCGTCCGCGACGACGACGGTGATCGACGAGTCGTCGAGCGGCTCGTCGTCGGCCTCGAGGGACTCGACCTCCTCGATGCCGCGAGACTCCTCGGAGCCCGGCTGGTTCGGTGTCATTCACGCGCCTCGCTTGGGGATCCACATCTCGACCGTGGTGCCTCCACCCGGTCCGTAAAGGTACCGGGCGGACCCGCCGAGCTCCTCGAGGCGACCGCGGATCGAGGCGGACACCCCGAGCCGCCCGCGGGTGCCGGCCTCGGCGATCCGCTCCTCGGAGACGCCGATCCCGTTGTCGCGGACCGTGACGACGATGTCGTCGCCGGCGTCGTCGACGAGGACCCAGGCGTGCGCGTCGGGACCGGCGTGCTTGCGGACGTTGTCGAGCGCCGCCTCCACCGCGGCGACGAGCTCGTTGGCGGGGCGGCGGGGCAGGAAGACCGGGTCGGCGGGCGCCACGAGGTCGGCCATGCCCGCCGACGCCTGCCGGAGGTACTGGCTGAGGTCGACCGGCCCGCCGATGGTCTTCTCCAGCTCGTCGATGGGCACCCCGCTGACCAGCGCCCGCAGCCGCTGCTCCTGCTCGCCGGCGATGGCCCCGAGCCGAGCCGCCTCTCCCCCGGCGTCGACGCCGCGCCGGTGGATGAAGGCGAGCGCCTGGAGGACGCCGTCGTGGATGGTGCGGGCCAGCCGGTCGCGTTCGACGTCCTCGGCCTCCTGGGCGAGGGCCCGGCTGAGCTCGGCCTGCTCGGCGCGGGCCAGGTCCGCGCAGTACCCGACGGTGCCACCGACGAGGATCACCAGCAGGCCGTTGCTCACCGCGGCGACGTCGACCGACCGGGTGGCCGCGACCATCGCCAGGGCGATCGTCGCTCCGGCGGCGAGCCCGCCACGCCACCCCTTGATGATGCCGATCGACGCGACCGGGACGGCCTGCCAGACGCCCGGCAGGGTGGTCGTCCCGCGGAACGCGGCGTCGGGCGTGTCCACCCAGCGGGTCGCGAGAACCGCGCCGACCGCGAGGCCGAGCTCGACCAGGTGCCACCACAGCTCGCGTCGCTCCCACACCACCTGGACGGCGGTCCACGCCGCCAGGACCCCGAGGATCGCGAACGCGGCCGCGGGCGCCTGCATGTCGTCGCGGCGGGTCCAGGCCCCCCAGACCGCATACAGGAGGGCGAGGGGACGCAGCACCCGGATGGCGCGCCAGAACGCGGAGACGACCAGCGAGTCGTCCGTCGCGCCGACCGCGCCGCGGCTCGGCTGGGACACCGGCATGGTCAGCTGGCGGCCCGTTCGCCGGCGTCACCCGGGGCCCGCAGGGTCCCCCTCTCGGCGGAGTCCCAGTCGGCGTCGTCGTCGCCGATCTGGACGTCGTCGACCGGCGCCTCGCGCCCCTCGTCCGCGCCCTCGGCCAGGTCGAGCGCCTCCTCGAGCTCCTTGGCGGCGCTGCCCGGACGGGCGGCCTCCTGGATCTCGCGGGCGCGGACCCTGGCGGCGCGGACGATGCGGTCCTTCATCGACGTGGCGTACTCGTCGACGTACTCCTGTCCGGACAGGAGCATCAGCTCGTACATGATCTCGTCGGTGATCGACCGGAGGACGAAGCGGTCGTCCTCCATGCCCTCGTAGCGGGCGAAGCTGAGCGGCCGGCCGATGCGGATGCCGATGCGCATGATGCGGGGGAGCTTCTTGCCGGTCGGCTGGGCCTTGTCGGTGCCGATCATCGCGACGGGGAGCACGGGGACGCCGGCCTCGAGGGCCATCCGGGCGACGCCCGTGCGGCCCCGGTAGAGACGGCCGTCGGGCGAGCGGGTCCCCTCGGGGTAGATGCCGAGCAGCTCGCCACGCCGCAGCACCCGCAGCCCGGAGTTCAGCGCGGCCTCGCCGGCCTTGCCGCCGGACCGGTCGACCGGCAGCTGGCCGACGCCGCGGAAGAACGCCGCCGTCGCCCGCCCCTTGATGCCGCGCCCGGTGAAGTAGTCGGACTTGGCGAGGAAGGTCATCCGCCGCGGCACCATCAGCGGCAGGAAGATCGAGTCGGAGAAGGAGAGGTGGTTGCTCGCGAAGATCGCCGCCCCCTCGTCGGGGATGTGCTCCTCGCCCTCCACCCACGGACGGAACAGCAGCTTCAGCAACGGACCGAGAACGACGGTCTTGAGCACCCAGTAGATCACTGCGAGATCCGTCCTCTCTGTGGCTACGGGACGTGAAACCCCTGTGATGTGCCGCACTTTACGGCACTATCAGCGAGCCGGGCCGACGTGCGACCATTTGGCGCAGCGGACCGGCATACCTGCGAGGAGACCACCGCATGGCAGTTCCCGTGCTCCCCGGCGCCGAGGCCTACGCGCACGACGGCGGCGACATCGGCGTGCTTCTCGTCCACGGCTACACCAGCACCCCGCAGAGCATGCGCGGGTGGGCAGAGCACCTGGCCGGCGCCGGCTACACGGTGCGGCTGCCGCGCCTGCCCGGACATGGGACCCGGTGGCAGGACATGAACACCACCCGCTGGCAGGACTGGTATGCGGAGGTCGACCGGGCGTTCGCCGAGCTGCGGTCCCGCTGCAGTCTGGTGTTCGTCGCGGGGATGTCGATGGGCGGGCTCCTGTCCACCAAGGTGGCCCTCGAGCAGGGGCCGCGGGTGGCCGGGCTGATCCTCGTCAACCCCATCTACCTGCATGACGACAAGCGGCTCGCGCTGCTGCCGATGCTGCAACGCGTCCTGCCGTCGTTCCCGGGCATCGCCAACGACGTCAAGATGGTGGGCGGGGAGCCCGAGCTGGCCTACGACCGGAACCCCCTCAAGGCGATGCACTCCCAGACCCAGCTGTGGGCGGAGGTTCGCCGCGACCTCGGCGAGATCACTCAGCCGGTGCTCCTCATGCACTCGCGGGTCGACCACGTGGTCCCCGTGGCCAGCTCGGCGCACTTCCTCGAGCACATCTCGAGCTCCGACGTCACGGAGATCTGGCTGGAGAACTCGTACCACGTGGCAACCCTCGACAACGACGCGCCGCTGATCCACGATGAGTCGGTCCGGTTCATCGAGCGGATAGCCGGGTCCGCGCGCGCTGCTGCCAGCGAAGGGTGAGATTCTTCAGTCATGGCGGAGAAGGACGTCGACGAGCAGTTCGCCGCGATCATGGCGCACTGGGACGACGTCGCCCTGGGCTCGGACCCGTACGGCGACCCCCATCCCGACCTGGCGCCCGACCCGACCGCTGAGCCCATCGAGGGCAAGACACCGAACGACGCCCCCCTACCCCGGGCCCCCGAGATCCGCCGCATCCGCGACGTGTCCGACCTGCCCGACGTGTCCGACCGAGCCCGACCTGTCCGACCGGCCCGACCTGTCCGACCTCGACGACGCGACGGCCGACGGCCACGTCCCGGACGTGCCGGTCGACGACATCGAGGCCGAGGAGTGGGACGTCGAGGCCGATGAGCCCCACTACACGCCACCCCCTCCCGCGCCGCTCCCGCCGTCCGAGGACAAGCACTTCTGGCTGATGATCGTCGCGCTCGTCGCCGGGCCGCTGCTGTTCCTCTACCTGCTGCTGTTCAACCGGGACGGCAACGGCTGGTGGATGGTGTTCAGCCTGCTCGTGTCGATCGCCGGGTTCGTCCTCCTGGTCCTGCGCCAGCCCCTGGACCGCGACGACGACGACGACGGCATCCGCCTCTAACCCGTTAGCGACGCCCCGCTGATTTCTCCGCACGTGGTGGCGTGTTGGCGCCCGATATCCGAAATGTCCGGTAATAACTCACCACGTGCGGAGTTGTTGACCCGAGGGGTCGACGCGGAAGGGGACCGAGCGCACTGACCGAGCGACTGACCGAGCTACTGACGAGCTACTGACCGAGGCGGGCCAGGTCGGCCGCGCCGATGAGGCCGGCCTCGTTGCCCAGCTCGGCCGCGACGATCTGCGCCTCGGGCCGGTACCCGCGACCGGTCAGCTGTCGCCGGAACATCTCCCGGGCCGGGTCCAGCAGCAGCGGACCGGCGGCACTCACACCGCCCCCGATGACGAAGGTCCCCGGGTCGAACGCCGCCGCGAGGTTCGCGATGCCGACGCCGAGCCACTCCCCGATCTCGGCCAGCAGCTCGATCGCGGTGGGGTCACCGCCCTGGGCGGCGGTCGTGATGAGCGGCCCGGTCAGCTTCGACGGGTCGCCGCCGACCGCGCCGAGCAAGTCCTCGGCCACCGGTGACCGGGCGGCGATGAGGGCCCGCGCCTCGCGGACGAGCGCGTTGCCGCTCGCATACTGCTCCCAGCACCCCTTGTTGCCGCACTCGCAGCGAATGCCGTTCGGCACCACCTGCATGTGCCCGAACTCGCCGGCGATGCCGTAGCGCCCCCGCTGCACCTGTCCGTCGATAACGATGCCGCCACCGATCCCGGTCCCGAGGTTGACGATCATCAGGTGGCTCTCGCCGCGAGCCGCCCCGAACTTCCACTCGGCCCAGGCCGCCGCATTGGCGTCGTTGTCCACGGTGATCGGCACGTGCACCCGCCGGGCCAGCGCCTCGCGCAGCGGCTCGTGCCGCCAGGACAGGTGCGGGGCGAACACGACGGTCGCCCGGTCGGCGGCCACAAACCCGGCCGCGCCGATCCCCACCGCGACCACCTCGCCCAGGCCGTCGGTCCGCACGGTCTCCACCAGCTCGTCGACCACCTCGACGATGGTGTTCTCCACGACGTCCGGCGACTTCGACCGGTGCGGCGTGTCCCGGCGAGCCCGCGCCAGCACCACGCCCGAGGCGTCGACCGCGCCCCCGGCGACCTTGGTCCCGCCGATGTCGATCCCGATCGCCAGCTGGCCGCTCACCGTGCCTCCTCCGTGTCGACGTCGGACTCGTCGCCCTCGATCTGGATGTCCTCGACCTCCGGCCGTGCCCGCCGTGGCGGCGGCGAACCGGTGTCGCGCCATCGGGTCGCGGCGGCGTCGCGCAGCGTGTCGGTCACCGCGGCGGCGAGGTCGGCCAGCCGGTCGAGCGTCTCGGGGCGCACCGTGCGCACGACCCGCAGCAGCTGGCATACCGGGCACAGGTGGCAGACCTCCCCGGTCTGGCCCGACGGATGCGTCGCCCCCGGCTCGTGGCCGCAGGTCGGGCAGGGCTCGGCGGCCGGCTCGGGAGCAGCGGTGGTGTTCGCGTATGCGTGTCCGTCCGCGTCCTCGGCCCCGGACGTGCCCGCCAGCAGCGCGTCCAACAGCCGCGCCGTCTCCTCGGCGACCGAGCCGACCGGCGGACGGTCCCGCTCGGGACCCGGCGTCTCGTCAGCCATGCGCGGCCTCTCGCGTCTCGTCGGCCAGCGGTACCGGCCACAGGTCGGGGTCCGGTTCGAAGGTCACCCGCAGCGTCCCCTCGCGGACCCGGGCGCCGCGGACGACACACCGCTGGAGGACGGCCGGGAGGCTGAGAACTCGCCGGTGGTCGCCCACCGACACGAGCAGCTCGGCGTCCCGCCGCTTGAGGTCGACCTCACGGGCGTGGACGAGCGGCAGCGGCAGGCTCAGCACGTAGCCCGAGCCGGCGCGGCGCACCCGCATCCCGTCGTGCCGGACCGGTTCGAGCACGCCGAGCGGGTCGCCGGGCGTCGTGACGTCACCCTCGATCAGCCCGGCCAGGTCGTCCAGGGCGTCGGTGCCGATCGGCTCGCCGGCGAGATAGGGCACCCGCACGATTGCGAGACCGGCGAAGGACTCGGCCACCTCGTCGAGACCCGCGCGCTGCGCCTCGTTCCACGACCGCCGCCAGGCGTCGTCCGGCGCGAGCATGGCAGGGATGAGGCGGTTGACGACCACCCCGTCGACGGCGAAGCCGTAGAGCCCGAGGGTGGTCCAGGTCCGGCGAGCCTCGGCGATGACGACCCGCTCGGGGGTGAGCACCAGCCGGACCGAGGCCGACGCGCCGGTCAGCAGAGCGTGGACGTCGCGCATCTGGCGGTACCAGCCGGACACCGTGGTCGCCACCTCCGGCGAGGGCAGCGGCATGCCCGCCGCGGCGGCGGCCGCGGGACGCAGGGTGCGCATCAGGCCCCGCTGCGCCGGGAGGAGCCGCTCCAGGTGCCAGGCGAGCGCCTCCGGCAGGGCCAGCAGTCGCAGCGTCTCCGCGGTCGGCGCGCAGTCGACGACGAGGAGGTCCCACTCGCCCGAGTCGGCGCGGGACCGCAGCTCCAGCAGCGCCGCGATCTCCTCGGCCCCCGGGAGCGCGGTCAGCTCCTCGGCGACGACCGGGTCGATACCGAGCGTGTCGAGGACCTCGAGCAGGTAGTCCTGTACCACCCGCCACTGACCCCCCAGCCGACCGGCCGCGCTCACCTGCAGGGCGGACAGCCCGGGTTCGACCTCCATGGGGCCGGCCGTGCCCAGCTCGACCCCGAGCGCGTCGCCGAGGGAGTGGGCGGCGTCGGTCGACATGACCAGCGTCCGCGTGCCCGAGCGGGCCGCGCGGACCGCGCACGCCGCCGCGGTCGTGGTCTTGCCGACCCCTCCCTTCCCGGTGAAGAGGACGATCCGCACGAGGTCGTCAGCCCTCGACGCGCTTCTTCAGCTCCCGCAGCGCGGTGTCGACGATGACCTTCTCCGCCTTCCGCTTGAGCATGCCCAGCATGGGGATGGTGAGGTCGACGGCGAGCCGGTAGGTCACATCGGTGCCGGCGCCCCGGGAGGCCAGCGTGTAGGACCCGTTCATCGCCTTGAGCACCGTCGCGCTGACCAGCCCCCAGGAGACGACGCCGGTGCCCTCCTCGTCCACGTCCCACTGGTAGTCCAGGACGTAGGTGTCCTTGATGACGCCCGCGTCGACGACGAACTCGACCCGGTCCGGCCAGCCGTCACCCTCCTCGGAGAGCACCGTCGCGGACTTCACCTCCGTCGCCCACTTGGGATAGTCACCGAAGTCCGCGATGACGTCGAGGACGGCGCCGGGAGCGGCGTCGATGACGATGGAGCTCTCGGTGCGGTCAGGCATGGGCGGAAGGCTACAACCTGACTCGGCTCGGTCCAGGGCTCTCTCGCCGGCGTCCGAAGCCCGGCCTGGTCCGGCCGGGACCGGCCCGTCGCCGCATACCCCGCGGGTATCCTCCGAGAGGTCCGTACCCGCCCCGTGTCGTCACCTGGAGCCCGCCGTGTCCCAGCAAGTCCGCGACAAGGTTGTCGCCCCCGTCGTCGCTCCCACCACCGAGGGCAACCTCGCCCAGACGGTGGCGCTCAACGCCCGTCAGGTGCCCGACAAGGTCGTCTTCGCGACGCGGTCCGGCGCGGGCTGGCAGGACGTCACGGCCGCCCAGTTCGCGGAGGACGTCAACCGGCTCGCCAAGGGGCTCATCGCCGCCGGCATCGACGTGGGCGACCGCGTGGCTCTCATGTCGCGGACCCGCTACGAGTGGACGCTGGCCGACTACGCCATCTGGACCGCCGGCGCGGTCACGGTGCCGATCTACGAGACGTCGTCACCCGACCAGGTGGCCTGGATCCTCGAGGACTCCGGCGCGGTGGCGGTCGTCGTCGAGACGGCGACGCACGCCGGCGCGGTGTCCGCGGTCCGCGACCGGCTGCCCGGGCTGCGCGACGTGTGGCAGATCGAGTCCGGTGCCCTCGACGAGCTCAACCGGGCCGGTGCCGACGTCGGTGACGAGACCCTCGACGCGCGTCGGGACAGCACCGACCGCACCTCGCTGGCGACGATCATCTACACCTCCGGCACGACCGGGCGGCCCAAGGGCTGCGAGCTCACGCACGGCAACTTCAAGGACCTCGCGGAGAACACCTGCGAGTCGCTCGCCTCGGTCGTGCGCGCGGACGGCGCGTCGACGCTGCTGTTCCTGCCGCTGGCGCACGTGTTCGCGCGCTTCATCCAGGTCCTCTGCGTCGAGGCCGCCGCGCGGATGGGTCATTCGAGCGACATCCGTACGCTGCTCGACGACTTCGCCTCGTTCCAGCCGACGTTCATCCTCGCGGTGCCGCGGGTCTTCGAGAAGATCTACAACTCCTCCGAGCAGAAGGCCGCCGGCGACGGCAAGGGCCGCATCTTCGCCGCCGCAGCGGCCACCGCGATGGAGTGGAGCGAGTCGCTCGACGCCGGCGGCCCGGGTGTCGGGCTGAAGCTCAAGCACGCGGTCTTCGACCGCCTCGTCTACAGCAAGCTCCGGGCGGCCATGGGCGGTCAGATCCAGTACGCGGTGTCGGGCGGCGCGCCGCTCGGGACGCGGCTCGGCCACTTCTACCGTGGCATCGGCGTCATCGTCCTCGAGGGCTACGGCCTCACCGAGACCACCGCTCCGTCCACGGTCAACGTGCCGGAGAAGGTCAAGATCGGCACGGTCGGCACGCCGCTGCCCGGCGTCGGCATCCGCATCGCCGACGACGGCGAGATCCTCATCCAGGGCGTCAACGTGTTCGCGCGCTACCGCAACAACGACGCCGCCTCGGCGGAGGCGATCCAGGACGGCTGGTTCCACACCGGGGACATCGGCGAGCTGGACGACGACGGCTACCTCAAGATCACCGGCCGCAAGAAGGAGCTGCTGGTGACCGCCGGCGGCAAGAACGTCGCCCCGGCCGTCCTCGAGGACCGGCTGCGCGCCCACCCGCTCGTGTCGCAGTGCATCGTCGTCGGCGACCAGAAGCCGTTCATCGCCGCGCTGATCACGCTGGACGAGGAGATGCTTCCCGCCTGGGCCAAGAACAACGGCCTGCCGGCGCTCACCGTCGCTCAGGCGCGGACCAACGACGCGGTCCTTGCGGAGCTGCAGAAGGCGGTCGACGACGCCAACACCGCCGTCAGCAAGGCCGAGTCGATCCGCAAGTTCGCGGTCCTGCCGAACGACTTCACCGAGGAGAACGGCTACCTCACGCCGTCGCTGAAGCTGAAGCGGAACGTCGTCATGAAGGACTTCCACGACGACGTCGAGGCGCTCTACGCCCCGGCCGCCAGCCGCAGCTGAGGGCGGGTCAGCGGGAGAGCCGCTTGAGGTAGGCCAGCCAGTCGGCGACGAACGCGTCCTGCGTCGTTCCGAGGACGCTCTCGAACGCCGACCGGGTGAGCTGGTCGACGGACGTGGTGACGCCCGGCTCCCCCGTTCTCGGTCCGGCGATCGCCCGGTAGAAGGCGACCACCTTGTCCTGGCCGAACCGCTGCCGCATCCGCGACACCGCCAGCCAGGCTGCGCTGTAGGAGGGCGCGATCTGGCCCTTGGTGGGGTCGAAGGCCGCCTCGTCCGGGAGCTGGCTCGGACCCTTGCCGGCGCGCACCTGGTCCAGCAGGTCGGCGGCGACCGCGCGTACCGGCAGGCCGCTCGGGGCCAGGGCGACGTCGTCAGCGAACCCCTCCGAGAGCCAGATGGGCACGCTGCGGGCGGTCGTGGCGCGCACCGTCACGTGGGTGAGCTCGTGGGTGACCACGACGCTACGGCCGGTGGAGCTGAGTCCGGCGAACGCGTCCGGGTTGAGGTAGACCCGGTCGCTCTGCGCGGGGGTGTCGCGCAGCAACGGCCCGTCGGTGACCGCCGCGATCTGGTCGAACCCCTGCCCCCGCCCCGGACCCAGCTGCGCCTTGAGCGCGTCCAGGGTGCTCGGCGCGACGATGACGGCCGGGTGCGCCTCGCCCCAGACCTGCGCGATCCGGTCGTGGGCGGCGTCGCCCAACGTCAGGTATGCGCGCAGGGTCGCCGCGGGCACGTCGCCGATGACGAGCGTGTCCGGTGAGCTGACCACGGCCAGACCGGGCAGGTCGAACGGCTGCACGTCGTTCTGGCCGTCGGCCACCCCGGTGAACCGCCACCCGTCGGGGGTGCGCTTGAGGACGTACGAGACGGTGAAGTCGCGCTGGCCGACGTCGTACCCGGTGAACGCGTAGGTCTGGCGGATGCGCGCGACCCACGACTCGGGCTCGCCGGTCGCCTGCGCCCCCGGCGGCCGCTCGACGTCGACGTTGCGCAGGGCCAGCTTGCCGATCGGCAGCGAGGTCATCCGATCGAACAGCGCCCCCTGATCCGCCCCGAACCCGGCGCTCGGGTCGGTCACCGTCGCGAGCCAGGAGGCACGGTTCGTGGCCCCGACCGCGGCGAGGCGCTGGTTCACCAGGTCGGACGCGGCGTGCCGGGCCGCCACCGCGGGATCGGTGGCCGGCGGCGGCGACGGCGTGGGCCGGTAGGCCGCGGTCGGCTCACCGCTGCGGCCGTCGTCGGGCGCGGATGACCCCGGCACCAGGGTGCAGCCGGCCGTCAGGGTCAGGGTTACGAGCGCGGCAGCTGCGGCGACGAGCCGGCGGCGCGTCCGGGAGTCGATGACGCGAGGGCTTTCCGACGGAGCGGGAGACGGGCAGCGCCGCATACTCGCTCGCCGTACCCACCTCACCCACAGATGGTAGGTGGCCCGCCTGTCGGCGCGGACCACTCTCGCGGGATCCGGAGAGGGGGTGCCGCCCTAGCCGACGGCGCGATGCTGGGCTGCCGCGTCCCGCGAGGACTCCCGCGACGCGTCTCGCGACGCATCTCGCGACCAGGGCTCCCGCCGCGCCACGACGGTGCCGGCCACCTCCGGAGACACCAGCCCGGCCGCGACGAACCGGTCGACGGCACGGCGCTCCGCGGCATCGAGCAGGAGCTCGCCGTCGGAGAGGGCGACCACCGGCAGGTGGCCGAGCGCGGTCACGACGCAGTCGTCGCACCGCAGGCCGCGCACCGGGCAGGTGTCGCAGTCCATCACCATCGGGTTCTCGACGCGCATGACGCCTCCTCACGACTGTCTCTCGGGTGTCTCTCGGGCTGTCCTGTCCGGCCGACCTGACGAGAGAAACGGTAGGACCGACCACCGACAGCCGGACCGCCGCGCGCCTGCCCGGGGCTGTCGGAGCGCGCGGTTACCGTCGGCCCTGTGAGCGGCAGTGGCAGCGCCGGCCCGGTTCCCCGGGCGGTCCAGGGCACCCTGGACGACCTCGGCACGCCGCTGCACGGGGTGACGTTCGTCGTCGTCGACCTCGAGACCACCGGCGGCAGCGCGTCCGCGTCGTCGATCACCGAGGTCGGAGCCGTGAAGGTCCGGGGCGGTGAGGTCCTGGGCGAGTTCCAGACCTTGGTGCGTCCGGGCGAGTCGATCCCCGTGTTCATCCAGGTCCTCACCGGCATCACCGACGCGATGGTCGCGCAGGCGCCGCGGATCGAGTCGGTCCTGCCCGCGTTCCTCGAGTTCGCCCGCGACAGCGTGCTCGTCGCGCACAACGCCGGGTTCGACGTGTCGTTCCTCAAGGAGGCGGCACGGGCCACCGGTCATCCGTGGCCCGGGTTCCGGGTGCTCGACACGGTCCACCTGGCCCGGCAGCTGGTCATGAAGGACGAGTCGCGCAACCACAAGCTCTCGTCGCTGGCCGTCGTCTTCGGGGCGACGACGACGCCCGACCACCGCGCCCTGCATGACGCCCGCGCGACGGTCGACGTCCTGCACGGACTGCTCGAGCGCGTCGGCAACCTCGGCGTCCACACGCTCGAGGAGCTGTCCAGCTACACCTCGCGGGTCACCCCCGCCCAGCGCCGCAAGCGGTTCCTCGCCGAGCACCTGCCGCCGCTGCCCGGGGTCTACATCTTCAAGGACGAGCGGGGCCGGCCGCTCTACGTCGGCACCTCGCGCAACATCCGGGCCCGAGCCCGGTCCTACTTCACCGCCTCCGAGCAGCGCACCCGGATGGCCGAGATGGTCGGGCTGGCGACGAGCATCCAGCCGATCGTCTGCCAAACCACGCTGGAGGCCCAGGTCCGCGAGCTGCGCCTCATCGCCGCGCACAAGCCCCGCTACAACCGGCGGTCGCGCAACCCCGAGCGCGCCATCTGGGTCAAGCTGACCCACGAGCTCTTCCCGCGGCTGTCGATCGTGCGCGAGGTCAAGCCCGACGGCGCCCGCTACCTGGGCCCGTTCCGGTCGAAGCGGTCCGCCGAGGCCGCCGTCGCCGCCGTCCACGAGGTCGTGCCGTTGCGGCAGTGCACCGGCAAGCTCTCGGCGCGGGGCACCGGCTCCGAGTGCGCTCTGGGCCAGATGGGCCGATGTGGAGCGCCCTGTTCGGGTCGGCAGACCGTCGAGGAGTATGCGGCCGTCGTCGGCGACGCGATCGGTCTGCTCACCGGCGACGCCCGACCCGTCACGGACGCACTGCTGGCCCGGATGGCCGCCCTGTCCGAGCAGGAGCGGTTCGAGGACGCCGGCACCGTGCGCGACCGGCTGCTCCATCTGGTCCGCGCGGCCGCCCGGACGCAGCGCATCGCCCCGTTGGCCGCGAGCGCGCAGATCGTGGCGGCCCGCCGTTCCGAGGCGGGCGGCTGGGAGCTGGTCTGCGTCCGCTACGGCCGGCTGGCCGGCACGAGCGTCAGCCCCGCCGGCGCCGACCCGATGCTCTACGTGCGCAACCTCTCCGCGACCGCCGAGGCCGTCGAGGCGCCCGTCCACCCCTCCCCCGCGGCGACGCCCGAGGAGACCGAGATCATCCTGCGCTGGCTCGAGGCGCCCGGCGTGCGCATCGTCGAGATGGACGGGTCCTGGTCCTGTCCGGTCGGCGGCGCCGGCGGAGTGCGGGCGGTGCTCGACGACCGCCGCCCGAGCGACGTCGCCCCCTTCGACCGCGACCTCCCCGTCGCCGGCTGACCGGTCGAGCCGCCCGAGCCGGTCCGGGCCTGAACGGTCCGAATTCCGCCCGCTCCCGCCCGGACTCACGGCTACCGGCTGCCGGTTTGCGAGTACACCCCACTCGCGCGGCCGCTCGACGAGGTCATGTCGCACGTCATGTCGCGGCCGTCGTCGCGATCACGACCACCTGCGTGACATGACCCGCGACATGACCCGCGACAGTGACCCGCGACGCTCGGCTGGCGGCGGCCACCGGCATACCTGTAGTTCAATCGTCCCGTGATCACCGCCATCGTCATGATCAGCTGCGACGTCGACCGCATCCCGGAGGTGGGCCAGGGCATCGCGGAGCTCGACGGGGTGACCGAGGTCTACTCCGTAACCGGCGACGCTGACCTCATCGCGATGGTGCGGGTCCGCGACCACGACCACCTGGCCGACGTCATCGCGGACCGCCTCAACAAGGTGGACGGGGTGGCGCGGACCGAGACGCATATCGCGTTCCGCACCTACTCCAAGCGCGACACCGAGGCAGCCTTCTCGATCGGCCTCGACGGCGGCGACTGACCGAGCTCAGCCGGAGCGCGTCGCCGCGACCCAGGCGTCGACCAGCCGGGTCGCGGCCCCCGAGTCGATCGCCGACCCGGCGCGGGCCATGCCCGCCCGCACGTCCGCCTCGAACGCCTCTGCCGACGCACCCGAGTCCGAACCGGTCAGCGCCAGCGCCAGCCCCGCGTTGAGCACCACAGCGTCGCGGACGGCCCCGGACTCCCCCGCGAACACCGACCGGACCACGTCCGCGTTGTGCGCCGGGTCGCCGCCCCGCAACGCCGACGTCGGCTGGTTCGACAGCCCCAGCCGGTTCGGGTCCACGAGACGTGACGTCACCGAACCGGCCCGGACCCACCACACCGACGACGTCGTCTCCAACGTCAGCTCGTCCAGCCCGTCGTCGCCGCGGAACACCGCCGCGTCCCGTCCGCGTGAGGCGAACACCCCCGCCACGATCGGCGCCATCCGCGCGTCGGCCACGCCGACCGCCGCATACGTCGGCTGGGCGGGGTTGGTGAGCGGTCCGAGGAAGTTGAACGCCGTGGCCACCCCCAGCTCTCGACGCACGCCACCGGCGTGCCGGAAGCCCGGGTGGAACGCCTGCGCGAAGCAGAACGTGATCCCCGCCTCCTCGGCGACCGCCGCGACCCGGGACGGGTCCAGACCCAGGTCGACCCCGAGGGCCTCGAGCACGTCCGCCGAGCCCGAGGACGACGACGCGGCCCGGTTGCCGTGCTTGACGACCCGAACTCCCGCCGCCGCGCAGACCATCGCCGCCATCGTCGAGATGTTGACGGTATGCGCCCGGTCCCCGCCGGTGCCGACAACGTCGAGGCTCACTCCGGGCACGGTGATCCGGTTGGCGTGGGCGAGCATCTGGTCGGCGATGCCGCGCATCTCCTCGACCGTCTCGCCCTTGGCCCGCAGGGCCATGAGGAACCCGGCGATCTGGGCCGGCGTCGCGGCACCGGACATGATCTCGTTCATCGCCCACTCGGCCCGGTCGGCACCGAGGTCGGTGCCGGCCACCAGCGTGGTGAGGACGTCAGGCCAGGTATGCGTGACCCCGAGGGCCGCGTCGCTCATCGCGCGGCGAGGTCAGGCGGTGGGGTTCGTGCGGCGACCCAGGTCGGCCACGGCGCGCGCCAGCGCGATCGGGTCGAGCGGGTGCGGCACGGCGAGGTCGGCCTGCGACCAGGCCGCCAGCCAGGCGTCCTGGGGGCGACCGGTGAGCACGAGGATCGGCGGGCAGTCGAAGACCTCGTTCTTCAGCTGCTTGGCCAGGCCGAGCCCGCCGATGGGCGACGACTCGCCGTCGAGGATCAGCACGTCGAAACCGCCACCCTCGACCTCTCCCACGACCGCCGCGGGGGTTGCGCACTCCAACCAGGAGGTCACCTCGACATCGCGGGCGGGCCGGCGGCCCACGCCGAGGCGCACCGCGTCCCGTGTCGCACTGTCGTCGCTGAACAGGAGCACCCGGATGGAGGTCACCGGCGTCGGCCCGGGGCCGGACCCTTCGGCGACATCGGTCGAGATGGTCGCGCCGCCGTGCGAGTCGGTCATGACGCCGATGCTAGCGAAGGGGGTCGGGCCGGGGTGACGTCCCACCCGTCCCATCCGGCACGGGGTGTTGCTGCGCTCAGCGAGAGGTTGCCCCCATAATGCTGACGTGGCGACCGCATCGGCAGCACCATCGCGCACTGGGCACCTGGGGTCCGGTCCGGCGACCCGACCCAACATGGTGTCCGTCGGCACCATCGTGTGGCTCGGCAGCGAGCTGATGTTCTTCGCGGGCCTCTTCGCCATGTACTTCCAGATCCGCTCGCTCTCCCCCGAGCTGTGGGCCGAGCAGACCGCGAAGCTCAACGTCCCCTTCGCCGCCTTCAACGCCTTCATCCTGCTCACGTCCTCGGTGTGGTGCCAGCTCGGCGTGTTCAAGGCCGAGGCCGGCAAGCCCGCCCGCTCCGGAAAGCTCTGGCAGATCAAGGAATGGGGAATGCGCGAGTGGTACGTCGTGACGTACCTCTTCGGGGCCTTCTTCATCGGGGGCCAGGTCTACGAGTACGCCGAGCTCACCAGTGAGGGCGTCACCCTGTCGTCCGACCGCTACGGCTCGGTCTTCTACCTCACCACCGGCTTCCACGGGATGCACGTCACCGGCGGGCTCATCGCCTTTCTGCTGATCATCGGCCGGACCTTCGCCACCCGGCGCTACACGCATACCCAAGCCATCGGCGCCGTCGTGACCTCGTACTACTGGCACTTCGTCGACGTCGTCTGGATCGCCCTGTTCTCTGTGATCTACCTGCTCAAGTGACCCGGTTTTCGGTGTCATCTCAGCCCCCGGACGTGAGGACCGCCCGTTGAACGCCTTGGCCGCCCGCCGTCGCCACCCCGCCGCGATAGCGATCCTCCTGTTCCTAGGGCTGGTGCTCGTGGGGTCGGCCTACTCCCTGCTCGCGCCGAAGTCGGCCCAGGCCCAGGCCCCCGCGGCCGACGCCGTCGCCGAGGGTCGCTCGCTGTTCCTCGCCAACTGCGCCACCTGCCACGGTCTCAACGCCCAGGGCACACAGGCCGGTCCGACGCTCGTCGGCGTCGGTGCCGCCTCCGTGAACTTCCAGGTCGGCACCGGGCGGATGCCACTGGCCGGCCCCGGGGTCCAGGCGCAGCGCCAGGACGAGATCAAGTTCTCCGACGAGCAGATCGCCGCGCTGGCCGCCTACATCGCCTCGCTGGCACCGGGCCCGGCGATCCCGACCGAGGAGCAGCTCAACACCGACGGCGCGGACGTCGCGCTCGGCGGCGAGCTGTTCCGCGTCAACTGTGCGATGTGCCATAACTTCGCCGGCTCCGGCGGGGCGCTCACGCGCGGCAAGTATGCGCCGACGCTCAAGGGTGTCTCGAACCAGCACATCTACGAGGCGATGTTGACCGGTCCGCAGTCGATGCCGGTGTTCAACGACCAGAACATCTCGCCGGAGAACAAGAAGAACATCATCGCGTGGATCAACGAGACCCAGACGCAGGCCAACCAGGGCGGCATGAACCTCGGCAACCTCGGCCCCGTGTCCGAGGGAATGTTCATCTGGATCTTCGGTCTCGGGATCATGGTCGGCATTGCGGTTTGGCTCGGCTCCAAGGCCGCGTGACATCACCTACTGCGCCATCACCACAAATTTGTTCTAATCGACACCAGGACGAGTCGACAGGATCGATGCCCAGATGAGCAACGAGGACACTCCGCACGGCGGAGGCACCATGGTCGAGGACGGCGGGTCGGATCCTCGCGTCCCGGTGCGGCTCGACCAAGGGCACCACATCGGTGACGGTGGGCTTCCTGCGGTGTTCGAGAACCCGGGCCTCCCGGCGCACGTCCACCGACTGGCTGACGATAACGAGAAGGCCGGACAGCGCGCCGAGCGTCAGGTCGCCACCCTGTTCGGCGTCTCCATGCTGGCGACGCTGGCGTTCATCGTCGCCTACTTCGCCATCGACCACACCGCAGACGTGTTCGTCCCCGGCCTCGGCAGCGTCAACCTGCTGCACCTCGCACTCGGCGTGACCATGGGGATCTCTCTGCTCGGCATCGGCTTCGGTGTCGTGCACTGGGCCAAGACGATGATGCCCGACGAGGAGGTCGTCGAGGAGCGGCACCTGCAGCGGTCGTCCGACGCCAAGCGCAAGGAGGCCGCTGGAGTCATCCTCGGTGGCGGTGAGGCGGCCCAGCTGGGCCGGCGTCCCCTCATCAAGTACTCCCTGGTTGGCGCCCTCGGCCTCTTCGCCCTGCCGTTCCTCGTGCAGGTGGTCGGCTCGCTCGGCAACGTCACCGAGGCCGGCGAGCTCGCGCACACGATCTGGGACGTCGAGCCCAACCCCGACGGCTCCCCCGGAGCCCCGATCCGGCTGATGCGTGACCCGGAGCTCACGCCGATCAAGGTCAGCGACATCACCATCGGCTCGGTCTTCCACGTGATGCCGGAGACGCTCAAGGACAGCACGCACGTCCTCGAGGACAAGGCCAAGGCCGCGGTCATCCTCATGCGCCTCGACCCCTCGCAGTTCGCCGACGACGACAAGGGTCGTAAGGCGCAGGAGTGGGGCTACCAGGGGATCATCGCGTACTCCAAGATCTGTACCCACGTCGGATGCGCCGTGGGCCTGTACGAGCAGCAGACCCATCACCTGCTCTGCCCGTGCCACCAGTCGACCTTCGACGCCACCAGGGACATGGACGTCATCTTCGGCCCGGCCAAACGGCCGCTGCCGCAGCTGAAGATCACCGTCGACGCCTCGGGTTATCTCGTCGCGCCCCAAGGGTTCACCGAACCCGTGGGGCCGAGCTACTGGGAGCGATGATGAGCACTGCTGTGGACCCGAGAAGCGCCGAGGCGCTTCGCGAGCACGACGAGGTCAGCGAGGCGGCTCCGAGCGGTGGCATGAAGGTGGCCGGCGGGCTCGCCGGCTGGTTGGACGACCGGACCGGCGGCGCCGGCTTCATGTCGTACCTGCTGAAGAAGACGTTCCCGGACCACTGGACGTTCATGCTCGGCGAGATCGCGATGTACACGCTGATCATCTGCCTGCTGACCGGGACCTTCCTCACCTTCTGGTTCGTCCCGAGCGCCGGCCAGGTCGTCTACGACGGCTCGTACCTGCCGCTGCAGGGCATCACGATGTCCGAGGCCTACCAGTCCACCGTCCGCATCTCGTTCGACGTCCGCGGTGGGCTGCTGATCCGGCAGATCCACCACTGGGCGGCGCTGCTGTTCATCGTCGCGATCACCGTGCACATGCTGCGCGTGTTCTTCACCGGCGCGTTCCGCAAGCCGCGTGAGATCAACTGGGTGATCGGCACGCTGCTGTCGATGCTGGCCCTGATCGAGGGCTTCGCCGGCTACTCACTCCCGGACGACCTGCTCTCCGGTACCGGCCTCCGTGCCGCTGAGGGTTTCATCCGGTCGATCCCGATCATCGGGTCGTACATGACGGTCATCGTCTTCGGCGGTCCGTTCCCGGGCGAGCAGATCATCCCGCTCCTCTTCTCGGTGCACATCCTGCTGCTCCCGGCCATCCTCGTCGGCCTGTTCACCGCCCACATCGTGCTGGTCTTCGTGCACAAGCACACGCAGTACCCCGGGCCGGGCCGGACGAACATGAACGTCGTGGGCTACCCGTTCATGCCGGTCTACATCGCCAAGGCCGGAGGCTTCTTCTTCCTCGTCTTCGGCGTCTGCGCCCTCATCTCCGGACTGGTCACGATCAACCCGATCTGGGCCTACGGACCCTACGACCCGTCCCCCATCACCGCCGGTTCCCAACCGGACTGGTACATGGGCTTCGCCGACGGCGCCCTACGACTCCTGCCCGGCTGGCTCGAGTTCGTGATGTTCGACCGGACGTGGAGCTTCAACGTCTTCCTCGGCGCCATCGCGCTGATCCCGGTGCTCTTCACGCTGGTCGGGATCTACCCGTTCCTCGAGAAGTGGGTCACCGGCGACAACCGGGAACACCACCTGCTCGACCGGCCGCGCAACGCCCCGGTCCGCACGGGCATCGGCGCCATGGCGGTGTCGTTCTACCTGATGCTCTTCATCGCCGCCGGCAACGACATCATCGCCATCAAGCTGCACCTGTCGATCAACGACATCACCAACATGCTGCGGCTGGGCTGCTTCGTGGTGCCACCGTTGGCTTTCTGGGTCACCAAGCGGATCTGTCTGAGCCTCCAACGACACGACCGGGACAAAGTGCTGCACGGTCGCGAGAGCGGCACCATCATCCGCACCGCGGAAGGCCGGTTCTTCGAGAAGCACGAGCCGCTGGACGAGTACGAGCGCTGGACCCTGGTCCAGCAGGAGTCGATGGAGCCGATGGTGCTCGGGTCCCAGGCCGACCTGAACGGCGTCGCCGCCAAGCACGCCCGTTCCGAGCGGATCCGGGCCCGGCTGTCGCACTTCTACTTCAAGGACCGTGTTGCCCCGGTGACGCCGGCCGAGCTCGCTGCCGCGCACCATCACGGCGAGCACGAGGCGATCTCCTCGCCGGAGACCTCGGGCAGCCTCGAGGGCCCGCCGGAGACGCAGGGCCTCGGCCTGCCGCTCTCGGAGCGCGAGTCCGTCAAGCGCGCACCGGAGAAGGATCTGTAGGACCGCTCTCCTCAAGCGCGAGCTCCTCGGGGGCCGGGACACACCGTGGTGGGTGTCCCGGCCCCGAGGCGCTAGGGCCGACCGCGGTGCGTCATGGCCCGGCGGGCGAGGACGAGCGCGGCGCCGAGGAGCAGCAGAGCGGCGCCCCCGGCGACCACCGGTGAGGCCGTCGCCCCGGTGGCCGCGAGGTGCCCGCCAGTGGGGACTGCCGGTGCCGCCGCTGGTGGCGCCACCGAGCCGGCCGGCCCGGTGGACCCGGCCGGTGGCACGATGAGGGTCTCCTCGTCCAGGACGGCCTCGTTGCGCGGTGTGATGGTGATCTTCGGGTCCGTGCCCGCGCCGCCGACGCCGTTGTCGGCGTAGAAGCTCACCACTTTGCTCTCCGCCGTGGTCGGGGTGCCGGAGATGGTCGCGGTGGCGGAGTCGAAGGTGAGGCCGGCGGGCAGCGGCACCGTGGTGTCCAGGGTGACGGTGGGTTTCGGGGCGCCCGTGACGGTGAAGGTGAAGGTGTAGAACTCGCCGACGGTTCCCGCCGGCGGCACGCCGGAGATGGCCGAGGGTATGCCGGCCGCGATCCGTTGGGACGACTCCGACGGCGGGCTGGAACCGTCCGCCGTGACGGCGACGGCGGTGAAGGTGTAGGTATGCGCATTGGTCAGGCCGGTGACCGTCACCGGGCCGCTCGCGGGACCGCTCGTGACGGGGATCTTGACGTCCGGGTCGGTCACGTCGGTGGTGGTCACCTGGTAGGAGGTGGTCGGGTGCCCGCCGGCAGTCCCCGGCATGACGGTCACCTTGACCTGCCCGTCGCCCGCCGCCAGGGCGTAGATGTACGGCGCGCCGGGCAGGATGACCTGAACGGTGAGAGTGAACTGGGCCTTGACCACGCCGAGGGAGTTGGTCGCCGTCAGGGTCACCGGGTAGGTGCCGCCGTGCTGGGCGGTGCCGGCGATGGAGGTCTTTCCGTTCGAGGTGGCCACGGCGAGGCCGTCGGGCAAGCCGCTCACGGTCAGGGTGGGGTCGCCGCTGACGTCGAACGGCAGGTCGACGGCCGCGCCGGCGGTCACCGTGGTCACCGCCGGCGCGGACACGAAGGGGTACCGAGTGTCGCCGGTCGCGACCGACGCCACGTTCTGTCCACCGGTCGCGAGGGTTGAGACCGCCAGGGTCGCGGTGTCGATCCGGCGGACGGAGGTGCCACCCTGCGGGACGGCGTACAGGGTCGCGCCGTCGCGGGAGATCGCCATCGGCACGTTCAGGGCCACAGGCGGCGCACCCAGGGATGCGCGTAGCCCGGTGGTGAGCGTGGCGGTGTCCACGACGGTCATCTCGTTCGACAGGAGCCCGACGAAGAGCCGGCGGTTGTCCGGGGACACGACCAGCTGCTGGGTGATGCCGTTGACCGGGGCCGTGCCGACCAGCCGGCCGGTGGCGGTGTCGACCACCGCCACCTCCGAGTCGGGAGTCTGGGCGCCGGCCACCCCGACGTAGAGCCGGGTTCCGTCCGGGCTGACGGCCATTCCGCCGTAGACCGTCGGCAGCGTCGGCAACGGGACGTCGGCGCCCGTCGTGCTGATGGGGGTGACCGTCTGCGGTGCCTCGCCGGTTACGTAGGCGGCACGGCCGTCGGGGACCACCGCCATCGTCGTCGGTCCGGACTGGAGGTCTCCGAAGCCGTAGCTGCCCACGAGCGCTTGGGTCGAGGTGTCGAAGACCTGCACGACGTCGTTGCCGGCGTCGAGGACGAACAGGCGTCGTCCGTCGGCGGTGACGGCCAGGTTCTCGGGGTCCGCGTTCTGGGCGTTCGGCAGGACCATCGTCCCCAGACTCTGTTGGCTCGCCGTGTCGACGACCTCGACCTGGCTCCCGCCGGCGACGTACAACCGGCTTCCCGCGGAGCCGGTGACCATCCGGCGGCCCACGGTGGTCGCGAACGACGCGGCCTCGGCCCCGTCGGCCGAGAACGCGCGGACCGTTGCGGAGGAGTCGCTGTCCTCCGCCACGAACAGGTAGGCACCGCCCGGCAGCGACGCCGTCGGCGCTGCTGACGCCGGCAGCGACGCCAGCGCGCCGAGCACTCCGGCCAGGGCGACCGCCCCGAACGCCAGCAGCCGCCGCGTACCGGAGTGGGCACGAGGACGGGACGGAGCAGAGCCAGCCGGCGGGCGGGTCATCGACGGATCCTGACGCAGAGGGGAGTGAGGATCGGAAACCTACGTCCGCAGACGGCACCGTTCCTCCGCCGACCGGGCTGCGATGAGGGATGACGTGCCTGTCCCCCGATCAGCGGACCCCGTGGGCGCTGGTCAGTGGCGGGATGGCCGGTAGGTCAGCTCCTGGGTGCGACCGTCGAGGGTCCGGCTCTCGAGCAGCTCGAGGTCGAAGTCGGCCGCGCCGGCAAACACCGGCTCGTCACCGGTCCGGCCGCTGATGACGGGGAAGATCGTCAGCTGCACCCGGTCCACCAGGCCCGCGGCCATGAGTGCTCGGTTCATCGACAGGCTGCCGTGCGACCGCAAGGGCACGTCCGACTCGGCCTTGAGCCGCGCGACGACGTCGACGGCGTCCCCGCTCACCAGGGTCGCGTCGGGCCAGTCGAGCGGGGCCTCCAGGGTCGACGACACCACCGTGGTCGGCATCGACCGCATCCTGGCGTTCACCGGGTCGAGCTCTTCCACCGTCCCGGCGCTCGGCCCGATCAGCTGGACGAACTGGCGGAATGTGTTCGCCCCGAGGACCATCCGTTGGTCCTCCCGGAGCACCTCGGAGCGCCGAGCCACCAGCTCCGGCCCGTCCTTGCTCCAATAGCCGCCCCAGTCACCGTCGCTGGTGTAGGAGGCGAAGCCGTCCAGGGTGCAGAAGACGTCGAAGGTGTAGAGGGCGGTCATGCGGTGCTCCTTCAGGGTCGGTGGGACGCGGTACGAGGTAGGACTCGGGTCGGCACCAGAACCCATCGCCCCGAGCCGGCCTCGTCGCTCGTGCGAGAGTGAGCGCATGACCGGCTCGATGACCGACGACGAGTTCGAGGAGGCGGTCGGCGACGCGCTCGACCTCATCCCGGACGAGCTGGCCCGGCTGATGAGCAACGTTGCCGTCCTCGTCGACGACGAGCCACCGGCCGACGAGCCGGACCTGCTCGGCCTCTACGAGGGCACGCCGCTGACCGAGCGGGACGGCTGGTGGGACGCCGGCTCACTCCCGGACCGGATCACCATCTTCAAGGGGCCCCTCATCCGGCTGTGCGGCGACCGCGAGGAGCTGCTCGACGAGATCGCGGTCACCGTGGTCCACGAGGTCGCCCACCACTTCGGGATCAGCGACGACCGGCTCCACGAGCTCGGCTGGGACTAGTCACCCCAGCCGGTATGCGCCTCAGTTGGCGTACTCGCCCTTGTAGTGCTCGAACGTCCAGCCGACGAGGGAGACGATCCCGAAGAACGCCCCGATGATGAACAGCCACCACCCGACCGCGAGGCCCAGGAAGCAGGTCGCCGCGGTCAGGCCGAGCCACAACGGCCACCACGAGTACGGCGTGAAGAACCCGTAGTCGCCCTCCTGCTCGGAGATCAGCGCGTTGGGGTTGTCCTCCGGGCGGTTGTCGAACCGGCGCCCGGTCACCGTGAGGTAGAAGGCGATCAGGCTGCACAGCGCGGCGGTCAGGAAGATGCCGAACGGCCCGACCATCTCGGTCCACCCGCTCCAGAACCCGTAGAGCAGGCCGACCGGGACGAAGAACACCGCCAGGACGATGAACATCTTGGCTTCGACCCTCATCGGGTCGCCGTCCCGTGTCCGGGTCCGTCGGGGTCGCCGGACTCACCGGGGTCGTGCCGAGGCATCTCGCCCAGGTCGGGCGGTCCCATCGCCTTGACCAGCGCCGGCGCGTCCGGGGCCTGCACCGTGGGAGGCGCGACCTCGGGATGGTGCAGGTCGAACGCCGGCCGCTCGGAACGGATCCGCGGGATGCTGTCGAAGTTGTGGCGTGGCGGCGGGCAGGACGTCGCCCACTCGAGCGATCCGCCGTAGCCCCACGGGTCGTCGGTCTCGACGAGCGGTGCGTAGCGCCACGTCTTCCAGACGTTGTAGAGGAACGGCAGCGTCGATGCGCCGAGGAGGAAGGCGCCGGCCGTGGAGATGATGTTGGCGGTCTGGAACCCCTCCTCCGGGAGGTAGTCCGCATACCGGCGGGCCATCCCCTCGATGCCCAGCAGGTGCTGGATGAGGAACGTCGTGTGGAACCCGATGAACAGCATCCAGAAGTGGATCTTCCCCAGCCGCTCGTCGAGCATCCGGCCGGTGAACTTCGGCCACCAGAAGTAGAAGCCGGAGAACATCGCGAAGACCACGGTGCCGAACACGGTGTAGTGGAAGTGCGCGACGATGAAGTAGCTGTCGGAGAGGTGGAAGTCGAGTGCCGGGCTGCTGAGGATGACCCCGGTCAGGCCGCCGAACAGGAACGTGACGATGAAGCCGATCGCCCAGATCAGCGAGGCGGAGAAGGTGATGGACCCGCCCCACATCGTGCCGATCCAGTTGAAGAACTTCACCCCGGTGGGGATGGCTATCAACATCGTCATGATCGCGAAGAACGGCAACAGCACCTGACCGGTCGCGTACATGTGGTGCGCCCAGACCGCTGCGGACAAGGCGGCGATAGCGATCAGCGCGAACACCATGGTCTTGTAGCCGAACAGCGGCTTGCGCGAGAAGACGGGTAAGACCTCGCTGATGATGCCGAAGAACGGCAACGCGATGATGTAGACCTCTGGATGGCCGAAGAACCAGAAGAGGTGCTGCCAGAGCATGGCTCCGCCGCTCTCGGCATCGAAGACGTGGGCCCCGAACCGTCGGTCGGCGCCCAGCGCCAGCAGCGCGGCGGCCAGGACCGGGAACGCGATGAGCACGAGGATGGACGTCACGAGGATGGTCCACGTGAACATCGGCATCCGGAACATCGTCATGCCGGGGGCCCGCATACAGATGATCGTCGTGATGAAGTTGACCGCACCGAGAATCGTGCCGAAGCCCGACAGGGCCAGGCCGAAGACCCAGAGGTCACCACCGAGACCGGGGCTGTAGGAGTTGTCCGACAGCGGCGCGTAGGCGAACCAGCCGAACGCGGCCGCCCCCTGCGGGGTCAGGAAGCCGGCGCCGGCGATCGCGCCGCCGAAGAGGTACAGCCAGTACGCGAACATGTTGAGGCGCGGGAAGGCGACGTCAGGTGCGCCGATCTGCAGCGGCATCACGGCGTTGGCGAACCCGGCGAACAGCGGGGTCGCGAAGAGCAGCAGCATGATCGTGCCGTGCATGGTGAACAGCTGGTTGTACTGCTCCGGGTTGTCGACGACCTGCAGCCCGGGAGCGGCCAGCTCGGTGCGGATGAGCAGGGCCATGATCCCGCCGAGCAGGAACCAGACGAACGAGGTGATGAAGTAGAGGTTGCCGATGACCTTGTGGTCCGTGGTGGTGATGTACTTGATCACCGTCTGGCCGGGCAGGAGCTTGGGACGTCGGTAGACCTGCTCGCCCGTGGAGTACTCGAGCGTCGAGCCGCTCGGCGTCGTCGTCGTGGCGGCCATCACTAGCTCCCGGAGGCTGAGGGGACGAGTTTCTGGTCCGCGGGCAGCACCGGCTCGCGGCTGAGGGTGTTGGGCAGCTGTCCGGTCTGGCCGATGGACTTCAGCCGCGAGATCTCCGCGTCGTAGGCCGCCTGCGAGACGACCTTGACCTGGAAGAGCATCTGCGAGTGGTAGGCGCCGCACAGCTCGGCGCACTTGCCCTGGAAGGTGCCCTCCTGAGTCGGGACGACCTGGAACCGGTTGGTCTTGCCGGGCAGCATGTCCAGCTTCTGCAGGAACGCCGGCACCCAGAACGAGTGGATGACGTCGCGGGCGTTGAGGACGAACTCGACGCGCTTGTTGATCGGGAGGACGAGGACCGGCTGCTGGTTGAGCGGCTCGCCGGTGCTCTTGTCGAGCTCGACCTGCACCCCGGACTCGTAGACGTTGGCCTCGACGTAGTTGAAGTCCCAGCTCCACTGCTTGGCCACGACGTTGATGGTCACGTCGGGCTTCGCGGAGACGTCCAGCAGGGCCGACTCGTCGCGCGCGGTGTAGTAGAAGAGCACGCCGACCATCAGCACGGGGACGATCGTGTAGAGCATCTCGATCGGCACGTTGTAGCGCAGCTGCGGCGGCAGACCGACGTCGGTCTTCTTGCGGCGGTAGGCGACCATCACCCAGACGGTCAGGCCCCAGACGATGAGACCGACGGCCAGGGCGGCGATCCAGGTGCCCACCCAGAGGTTGGTGACCCGACCCGTGTTGTTGGTGACCTCGCCGCCGTTGGTCCCCTGCGGAAGCCATCCGCTCGACGCGGTGCCGTTGCTGGCACACCCGCTGAGGAAGACCGATGCGGCGACGAACAGGCCGGTGAGGGTGAGCCCCCGACGCGTCTGGCGCGCGGTCGGTCGTAGGTGCTTGCGCAACGGGGAACCTTCCGGGTCGGCGGAACCACAAGGACGCGAATCGGTGACCTCAGCGTACGTCGTCACCCTACTGTGTGGCCCCCCAGAATCATGGCTGGGTCGCGTCGCTGGTGAGGCTAACGTGACAGGCGTGTCGACGCCTTCGGGACCCCCCGGGACGAGCCGGGCGCGCGTCCTGCTCGACGGGGCGGCCGCGCCCATGGTCCCGGCCGCTCGCGAGGTTCTCGTGGCGGCGCTGGACGCGGGATGGGCCGACCCGCGACGGCTCTACGCGGAGGGCCGCCAGGCCCGGCGCCTCCTCGACGACGCCCGCGAGGCGGTCGCGTCGGGGCTCGGGGTACGGCCGCCCGAGATCAGCTTCCTGTCGAGTGGCCCGGTCGCGCTGACGGCGGGGGTCGACGGCATCCGGTATGCGGCTCGCCGGCGCGGTATGCGGACGGTCGCCGGTGCGGTGGAGCACTCCGCCGTGCTGGTACCCGGCCGGGCGCTGGCCGCCGCCGCGGACGACGCCGGCCTGTTCGAGGAGGTGGCCGTCGACGACGCCGGGCGCGTCCTGCTCGACGCGTGGGACGCCGCCCTCGGGCGGCCCGGCACGGTGGTCGCCGCGCTCCAGAGCGCCAACGGCGAGGTGGGCACCCGGCAGCCACTGGCGGCGGCGTGGGACGCCGGCCGCGCTCGAGGCATACCCCTCGTCGTCGACGCTCAGGCCGGGCTCGGACGCGACCCCGTCCCCGAGGCCTACGACGTGCTCGTCGGTGACGCTCGGTCGTGGGGCGGCCCGGCCGGCGTCGGGGTCCTCGTGGTGCCGGAGCGGACGCGGTGGCGACGCCCGGGAGCCGTGAGCGAGGCCGAGTTCGGGCGGACCGACGCGGAGCCGGTCGTGCCGCTGGTCCTCGCGGCGGCCGAGGCGTGGCTGGCGACCGCGGCCGACGGCTCGGGCGAGTCGATCCGCGCGGGGGAGCTCGTCGACCAGGTCCGGACGGCTGCGGCCCGCATCCCCGACACGGTGGTCGTGGGCGACCCGGTCGAGCGTCTGCCGCACGTGGTGACGTTCTCGTGCCTGTTCGTCGACGGCGAGGCGCTGGTCCACGAGCTCGACCGGCGCGGGTTCGCCGTAGCGTCCGGGTCGGCCTGCACGGCCTCGACGTTGGAGCCCAGCCACGTCCTGGCGGCCATGGGTGTCCTCACCCACGGAAACGTGCGGGTGACGTTGCCGTTGGCGGCGGTGGTGCCCGGTGGGGACGCGGCTCGGGCGGCCGGAGTCCGGGCGTTCTGTGCCGAGCTGCCGGACGCGGTGGCCACGGTGCGAGCGCAGCTCGGGACGGACCGGCTGTGACCGCCGTCCTCGAGGTGGACGCCCGAGGGCTGCGGTGCCCGATCCCGGTGATCCGGCTCGGCGCAGTGATCCGTGAGGTGCCGGCGGGGTCGCTGGTGCGCCTGCTGGCGACCGATCCGGCGGCCCGGTCCGACGTCGCGGCCTTCTGCCGGATGCGGGGGCACGAGCTGGTCGAGACGACCGACGAGCCGGACCACACCACCTACCTCGTCCGCTCGGCCTAGCCCGCCGGCGGGGCCACGAGCCGGCGCTCCCCCCACAACTCCGCACGTGCGGACCTGTGGCGCCGGAAGTCCGATATGTCCGCCGAAAGGTCCGCACGTGCGGAGTTGTTGTCAGCGGAAGGGCTCGGGCAGCGGGGCGGTCAGCGCGTCGGCCAGCAGCCGCAGGTACGCGGACCGCGGCACCTCCGTGACACCGAGGGTCGCCAGGTGCGGCGTTCGCCACTGCACGTCGACCAGCCGGCGGGGGTCGCCGTCGGCGGCCACGATCTCGACGAGGCCCGCCACCGCGGCCTTGGACGCGTCGGTCGCCGTGTGGAACATCGACTCCCCCGCGAACAGGCCTCCGATCGCGATCCCGTAGAGCCCGCCCACCAGCCGCCCGTCCTGGAGCACCTCGACGGAGTGGGCCCAGCCCATGCGGTGCAGCTCGGTGTAGGCCGCGACGATCTCGGGCGTGATCCAGCGTCCGGACCGGGACGGCTCTGCGCAGCCGGCGACCACCCCGGCGAAGTCGGTGTCGACGCCGACCTCGAAGTGCCGCAGCGACCGCCGCAGTGACCGGCTCACATGGTGCTCGGCCGGTCGCAGGATCCCCCGGGGGTCCGGGGACCACCAGCCGATCGGTGCCGCACCGGCGGCGCCGAGGCCCATCGGGAACAGGCCACGCGCATACGCCTCGAGCACCGTACCGGGGGCCAGGTCCGCGCCCACCCCCACCAGGTCCTCCCCGTCGTCCGCTCCCGTGACGTCGAAGACGTACCGGGACGGCGGTGGGAGCTCGGGCACGAAGGGGTCAGCCGTGGCGGCAGGCGACCACGGGCGCGATCTCGTCGACCGAGTCCGGCCCGTAGGCGTCGGCGAGGCGGGACAGGAAGTGGTCCTGGCCCAGCCGGTACTCCTGGGTGCCGACGGTCTCGATGACGTAGGTCGCGAGCATCGAGCCCAGCTCGGCGCACCGGCGCAGGTCCAGGCCGCCGGAGAGGCCGGTCAGGAAGCCGGCACGGAACGCGTCGCCCACCCCGGTGGGGTCGGCCTTGCGGACCTCCCGCGCCACCGGCACCGAGACCACCTCCTCGCCCTTGCGGTGGATGGTGACCCCGTCACTGCCGCGGGTGATGACGCGCACGTCGACGCGACCCATGATCTCGTCGGCCGACCAACCGGTCTTCTGCTCGGTGAGGTGCGCCTCGTACTCGTTGGTGAAGAGGTAGGCCGCCCCGTCCACGAGGCGGCGGATCTCCGGCCCGTCGGCGAACGCCAGCTGTTGGGACGGGTCGGCGATGAAGGGGATGCCCCGAGTACGGCACTCCTGCGTGTGCCGGAGCATCGCCTCAGGGTCGTTCGCGCCGATGAGCACGAGATCGAGGCCACCGACCCGCTGGGCGATCGGGCTCAGCTCGATGAGGCGGGCGTCGGTCATCGCCCCCGCGTAGAACGTCGCGATCTGGGCCATGTCGTCGTCGGTCGTGCAGACGAACCGGGCGGTATGCCGGGTGTCGCTGACGTGGACCGACTGGCAGTCGACCCCGTGCCGCTCCAGCCACGAGCGGTAGTCGGCGAAGTCCTCGCCCACCGAACCGACGAGGATCGGCCGCTGCCCGAGGTTCGCCATGCCGAACGCGATGTTGGCCGCGACACCGCCACGACGGATCTCCAGCTCGTCCGCGAGGAAGGACAGCGAGATCTTGTCGAGCTGCTCGACGACGAGAGAGTCGCGGAAGCGACCGCGAAAGGTCATGAGGTGGTCGGTCGCAATGGACCCGGTGACCGCGATCTTCACGCGCGGCAACCTACCCCGGACACGCCCGTCGGGGTGACATCGAGACCGAATGGTCGACCGATGTCACCCCGACGGGTGCGGAAGCGAGCAGCGATCAGCTGAAGCTGTCGCCGCAGGCGCACGAGCTGCCCGCGTTGGGGTTGTCGATCGTGAAGCCCTGCTTCTCGATGGTGTCGGCGAAGTCGATCGTTGCGCCGAGGAGGTACGGGGCGCTCATCCGGTCGACGACGACCTCGACACCGTCGAAGTCGGCGACGAGGTCACCGTCGAGGGTGCGCTCGTCGAAGTAGAGCTGGTAGATCAGTCCCGAGCAGCCGCCGGGCTGGACGCCGACGCGCAGTCGGAGGTCGTCACGGCCCTCCTGCTCGAGGAGGCTCTTGACCTTGCCGGCGGCGAGGCCGGTGAGGACGACGCCGTGGGTGTCGGTGCTTTGCGTGGTCTGGTCCTGAACGCTCATCCGTCACTGTCCTTCGGGTGTGCGGGCGAAGTCTGCTGGTCGACAGCGTCAACCGCGGTGTCCTCAGATGTGTTCCCGAGGACCCCACCAGTCTAGGCCGAGCCCTCCGGCGGTGGTGACCAGGTGGCCGCGACGCGCGCGGCGCGGGCCTCCAGCGTGCCCACCGGGTCGGCCAGGGCGCCCGGGACGTCCTCGGGGCGGTCGCAGACGGCGTACGCGCCGGACAGTCCCGCGGTCATCGCCTCGCGGCGACCCACGCGGACCTGTCCGGCCAGGGCGACGGCCGGTATGCCGGCGGCCATCGCCAGCTCGGACACCGCCGCGGTCGCCGAGTCGCGCAGGCTCCGCCAGTCGTAGGTCCCCTCCCCCGTGACGACGAGGTCGGCGCCCTCGATGAGCGCCGGCAGGCCGGTCTGCTCGGCGACCAGCTGGGCCCCGTCCGTCGCGGCGCGCCCCGAGGAGCAGCAGCGCGTAGCCGATGCCTCCGGCCGCACCGGCGCCCGGGTCCTTGTCGATGCGGCGGGTGCCGCCACCGAGCAGGTCACGGGGTTGCGGCAGCACGCGGGTGACGACGTCGACCCACTGCCCGAACGCGGCCTCCAGCGCCTGCGCCTGCTCCCGCGTGGCACCGCGGTCCTCCGCCTCGACCGCGCTCGCACCCTGGAACCCGAGCAGCGGCAGGACGGCGGAGGTGGCGAGCACCACCTCGACCCTCCGGAACCGGTGGACGACGGACGCCAGACCGGGCAGGTCACCGGCCGTCACCTGCTGGAGGGCCAGGCCGCCGGCGCCCAGCACGTCACGCTCCCCCGCGCCCAGCGCCGCCAGCAGCCCCGCTCCGGCGTCGTGCACGGCGGAGCCGGCGAGGCCGACGACGATGCGCCGCGGTTCGGTGGACAGGGCCAGGAGGAGCAGCTGACCGAGGCCGAAGGACGAGGTATGCCCGGGGTCCCGGGCGTCGGCGTCGACCAGGTCGGGTCCGCACGCCTGCGCCGCCTCGACGTAGGCGGTCCGCGTCCCGTCGACGTCCACGACGAGGACGGCCGCGGGTACCGGCTGGCCGGAGGGACCGTCGACCGTGGCGGCGAGGACCTCTCCGCCGAGGGCGTCTCCGAGGACGTCGAGGAAGCCGGGACCGCCGTCCGACATCGGCGCGAGGACCAGGTCGTCGTGCGGGGCCGCGGACGACCAGCCCCGGGCCATCGCCTCGGCCGCCTCCCGGGCGGTCAGGGTCCCGGCGAACCGGGTCGGGGCGAGGACGACGCGCATACCGTCATGCTGGCAGGCCCGCGATCCACGACCGAACTCAGATGTCTGGCCCTTCTCGTCGTCGCGGGCGCCAGAACCGACAGACGTCTGAGTCCGGTGGGGGTCGGCACGCGTCAGAGTGCAGGTCTGAGTGCGTCTGGTGCTGCCCAGGCGACCCTCACCGCACTCTGACGCGCACCGTGCCGCGTCACCATGCCCGGTGGTCCTCATGTCGCGGGTCATGTCGCACTTGTGGTTGTGATCACCACCTCGGGCGCGACATGACCCGCGACACATCGTGCGTCTCTATGGCGTCGCGAAGCGGGAGTCCAGCGGCGGCATACGATCGGGAGGTGACCACGATCGCGACGAAGGACGCTCACCCCCGCCCCTCGCTGATGCCGCTCCTCGTGCTCGGACAGGGCCGCGAGCTGGCCACCGAGCGCGGGGTCGAGTGTCCCGGCGACCTGCCGGCTCCCTCCGACCCGGGCCTGGTGGCTCGCGCTCGCAAGGCCAAGGCGGCGCTGGGCGACTCGGTGTTCGTGCTCGGGCACCACTACCAGCGTGACGAGGTCATCGAGTTCGCCGACGTGACCGGCGACAGCTTCAAGCTGGCCCAGCAGGCGGCGGCCCGGCCGGACTCGCCCTACATCGTCTTCTGCGGCGTCCACTTCATGGCCGAGTCGGCCGACATCCTCACTTCGAGCGACCAGACGGTGATCCTGCCCGACCTCGCGGCCGGCTGCTCGATGGCCGACATGGCCGGCATCGGCCAGGTCGAGGACGCGTGGGACGAGCTGCTCGACGTGTTCGGCGACGGCATCGCCGAGATCGTCCGCCCGGTCACCTACATGAACTCGTCGGCGGCGATCAAGGCGTTCACCGGCCGGCACGGCGGGACGATCTGCACGTCGTCCAACGCGAAGACGGCGCTGCGCTGGGCGTTCGACCAGACCGGTGGCGTCGACGGCGCCGGCAAGGTGCTGTTCCTGCCCGACCAGCACCTCGGCCGCAACACCGCGGTCCGCGAGCTCGGCCTGTCCCTCGACGAGTGCGTCCTCTGGGACCCGCACAAGCCGCACGGCGGCGTGACCCGCGAGCAGCTGGAGCAGGCCCGGATGATCCTCTGGCGCGGGCACTGCTCGGTGCACGGGCGGTTCAGCGTGGAGGCGGTGGAGCAGGCCCGGCGGGACATCCCCGGCGTCAAGGTCATCGTCCACCCCGAGTGCCGCTACGACGTGTGCGAGCTGGCCGACGAGATCGGCTCCACCGAGAGGATCATCAAGACCATCGGCGCCGCTCCGGACGGCACCTCCTGGGTCGTCGGCACCGAGCTCAACCTCGTGAACCGGCTCCGCGAGATGTACCCGAACCAGAAGATCGCGTTCCTCGAGAAGAACGTCTGCTACTGCTCGACGATGAACCGGATCGACCTGCCCCACCTCGTCTGGGCTCTCGAGTCGCTGGTGGACGGTCGCGTCGTCAACCCGATCCGCGTCGACCCCGACGTCGCGCACTGGTCCCGGATCGCGCTCGACCAGATGCTCGCCCTGCCCGGCGAGACCGCCAAGGACTGATGACGGCACTCGACCGGGTGGCCGTCCTCTCCGACGTCCACGGCAACCTCACCGCGTTACCAAGCGGTCCTCGCGGACATCGACGCGCGCGGCATCACCCGGATCGTCAACCTGGGTGACGTCGTCGGCAAGGGACCGCAGGGAGCGGCCTGCGTGCGGCTGACGCGGGAGCGCTGCGAGGCGACGGTCCAGGGCAACTGGGAGGCGTTCCTCAGCGCCGGCGCCGACGGGCCGGCGGCGTGGTGGTGGAACCAGCTGGAGCCCGACCAGCAGGACTGGCTCGCGCGGTTGCCGTTCCACCACGACCTCGTCCTCAGCGGCCGGCGTGTCCGGATGCTGCACGCCTCACCTCAGGGGTGTTCAGCCGGGTGTCCTACCGGCACACGCCGGAGCAGTACGCCGGCATGTTCGTCAACACGGAGCACACCGGGGACGGGCCGGAGCCGTCCTGCGTCCTCTACGGCGACATCCACGGCACCTACCTCGAGGGCGACGACAACCAGACCCTGGTCAACGTCGGCAGCGTCGGGAACCCGCTCGACGCGACGACCGCCTCCTACGTGGTCCTCGAGGGCGTCGCTGACTCGCTCGAGCCGGCGCCGTTCGGGATCCAGTTCGTGCGGGTGCCGTTCGACATCGACACCGAGATCGCGATCGCCGAGGCGTCCGGTATGCCGGAGGCCAGGGAGTATGCGATCGAGCTGCGGACCGGCCTCTACCGGGGATACCAGCAGGACTAGTCGGCGGCGTCAGTCGTCGGAGTGGCTGACGATGTTGATGACGGTGCCGTTCGGCGCCCGGACGAAGAACCGCCGGACCCCCCAGGGTTCGGCGGTCAGCGGGTGGACGATCTCGTACCCGCGCCGCTGCGCCTCGGCGTAGGCCTCCTCGACCTCGTCGCCGACGTGGACGGACAGCTGCGAGTCGACCGGTGCGGACTCGTCCCGGGTCACGACCTGCACCGACGCCCGCCCGTCAGGAGTGCTGAACCGGGCCACCCAGCCGAGGTTCATCTCCTCGACGCTGAGGCCGAGGTACTCCATGTAGAACTCGCGCGCCTCCTCCATGTCGGTGGCGGGCAGGTTGGCGGTGACGCCGGTGGGATGCATTCGGTGTCAGTCCTTTCCCACGGTCAGGGTCATCCCCGCGATGCGGAGCCGCTCGACGAGGGCGTCGCCCATAGCCACCGCCGGCGTCAGCACTCCCCCGCCCGACTCCAGCGGGTCGGCGGTGAGGCACAGGGCCGACTCGCCGAGCATGACCGCCGTCGCCGCATACCCAGGGTCGCCCTTGGCCGCGACGACCGCGAGGAGCCGCCGTCCGGACTCGGTCGTGCTGCGCAGCTCGACCCGGAAGTGCCCCTCGTCGCGGGCCTTCTCGCCGGGGCCCTCGCCCGGTGACGGCAGGAGCCGGTCGGCGACGGTCCGGGTGTACCGGTTCGACATCGCGGCGAAGGCGGTCCCGAGGCCGGCGGCCAGCCCGTACGCCTGCAGTCGCGCCTGGGTGCCCCGCCCGAACCCGACCGCCTCGCGGTAGCGGAACGCGGGCCCGTAGGCGTGGTCGAGCAGGGAGTCGCTGCGGCGGACGATGCGGGAGTTGTAGGACGCCATCACCCACGGCGCCGTCCACCGGCCGGTGGTCGCGTCGCGGTAGACGTACATCGCGTCGCGCTGTCCCGAGCGGTCCGGCTCGGAGGCCCGGTCGGTGCTCAGCGCGAACGGGTCGAACACCACGCGTCGTCGCGACGGGTCGGCTTCCAGCGCCTCCAGCTGGGAGCGCATCGAGTCGATCGTGCCGCCGCTGAACCCGCCGCTGAGCTGCGTGACGAGCAACGTCGTGTCGCCCAGCCCTCCGAGGCCCAGGCGCTCCGCCTCCCGGTGCAGCAGGTGGACGCCGAGGTCCGACGGGATCGAGTCGAACCCGCAGGCCGTGACGATGCGGGCGCCCGTGCGCGCCGCGGTCTCGTGGGCCGCATCGACGGCGTCGCGGACGAACAGCACCTCACCGGTCAGGTCGGCGTAGTGGGTCCCGGCCTCCGCGCAGGCGCGGACCAGCGGAAGCCCGTAGCGCGCATACGGGCCGACGGTGGTGACGACGACCCTCGTCGACCTGGCGAGGTCGGCGACCTGGGCGGGGTCGGTGGCGTCGCAGATGACGAGCGGCCAGTCGCGACCGCCGGCCGGCAGGCCGGAGCGGACCTTCTCGAGCCGCTCGCGCGAGCGGCCGGCGAGAGCGACCCGCATACCGGCCGGTGCCTGCCGGGCGAGGTAGGCGGCGAGCAGGCGGCCGACGAACCCGGTGGCGCCGAGGACGACGAGGTCGTGGTCGCGGTCAGTCACGTGATCGGTCACGGGGTCATGGCTCCAAGGCGCGCGAGGAGCAGCGCCTCGGCCTGGCACACCCGCTCGAACTCACCGAGGTGCAGCGACTCGTTCGCCCCGTGAGCGCGGCCGTCGGGGTCCTCGACCCCGGTCACGAGGATCGCGGCGTGGGGGAAGACCTCGGCGAACCGTGCGACGAACGGGATCGACCCACCGGCCCCGATGTCGACGGGCTCGACACCCCACGCGTCGGTGAAGGCCGCGCGGGCCTGGTCGTAGACCGGACCGTTCGCGTCGGCGTCGAACCCCGGCCCCTCGTCGTCGAGTGAGATCTCCATCCGCGCGCCCCACGGCAGGTACTTCTCGAGGTGGGCCCTGAGCAGCGCGTAGGCCTCCTGGGTGTCCTCGTCGGGGGCGATGCGCATGGACAGCTTGGCCGAGGCCGAGGGGACCAGCGTGTTGGACGACCGCTCCACGGTCGGCGCGTTGAACCCGATCGTCGTCAGCGACGGCTTGTTCCAGAGCCGGGTGAGGATCGAGCCCGACCCGATCGTCTGGACCCCGTCGAGCAGTCCGGACTCGAGGCGGAGCCGCTCCTCCGAGTAGTCGAGGTCGGACGCCTCCCCCGACTTGAGGCCCTCGACGGTGAGGTTGCCGTCCGTGTCGTGGAGGGTGGCGATGAGGCGGATGAGGGTGGTGATCGCGTCGGGCACCGCGCCGCCGAACATCCCGGAGTGGACGCCGTGGTCCAGGGTCGTGATGGTGACGACGACCCGGATCAGACCGCGCAGGGTGACGGTGAGCGCGGGTTCGCCGATGTCCCAGTTGCCGGAGTCGGCAAGGACGATCGCATCCGCCCGCAGCTTCTCGCTGTGACGCTCGAGGATGGTCAGCAGCGAGTCGCTGCCGATCTCCTCCTCGCCCTCGACGAAGACCGTGACGCCGACCGGGGGGCCGTCCGGGAAGGCGCGGAGCGCCGCGATGTGGGCCATCACCCCCGCCTTGTCGTCGGCGGCCCCGCGACCGTAGAGGCGACCGGCCCGCTCGGTGGGCTCGAACGGCGGCGAGTCCCAGAGCGCGTCGTGGCCCGGAGGCTGGACGTCGTGGTGGGCGTAGAGCGTGATCGTGGGCGACCCGGGCGGTCCGTCCAGGTGGCCGATGACCGCCGGCCGGCCGCCTTCGCGGACGATCTCGACGTCGAGTCCCTCCGACCTCAGCAGCTCGGCCACCGCGGCGGCGCTGTCCTCGACGTGCTGCTGGTCGAAGGCGTCCAGCGAGACGCTGGGGATCCGGACCAGGGTCTCGAGGTCCTGCCGTACGGCGGGCATCAGGGCGGCCACCCGCTGCTTGATCGCGTCGATCTGGTCGGGGGTGAGGACGTCGTGAGCCACGGCCGCGACTCTAGCGGCGTCGGCGACCCTGGCGACGGCCTACCCTGGGGGGGTGCGTATGCCCTGGCAGCAGAAGACCCTCAACGACGAGCTGGCCGCATCGACCACCGTCCAGGACGAGCGGCCGGGGGCGAAGAACCGTCCGACACCCAAGCGCCGCGACCAGGAGGCCGCTCGCAAGCAGCCGCTGGTGGTGACCGACCGCAAGGTCGCCAAGGACCGTGACAAGGAGCGCCGTCGCGAGGCCCTCGCCCGGCAGCGTGCGGCCATGGTCACCGGCGACGACGCTGGGCTCCCGGCTCGCGACAAGGGCCCGGAGCGGCGGTTCATCCGCGACTACGTCGATGCCCGGTGGAGCGTCGGCGAGGTCGTCCTCCCGATCATGATCATCGTGCTGGCGCTGTCCTTCCTGCGCACCAGCTGGGCGCTGATGACCGTCTTCTTCCTCACCTACGGCCTCATCGCCGTGGCGATCATCGACGCGGTGCTCATGTGGCGGCGGATCAAGTCACGCCTCGTCGCCAAGTTCGGCGTCGGCAAGGTCCCCCAGGGCGCGCTGATGTACGCCGTGATGCGGGCCTTCCAGCTGCGCCCGACCCGGATGCCCAAGCCGCAGGTCAAGCGGGGCGACTACCCCACGTAGTCACCCAGCGCCGGCCGGCTCAACCGAGGTCGGCGAACGCCTTCGGGGTGCGCGTCACCGCGTAGGTCGCGAAGTACAGCTTGGCCAGGGTGCCGTCCGCGCCGCGGACCAGCTCGAGGCGTTCGCCCTGCTCGCGTCCGGCGACGGCCCGGAAGGTCGAGACGTCCTCCCGGACGAACCGGGTCTCGTCCCGCGGCGTCCCGGCCACCACCCGCATCCAGAGCTCACCCTCGCGGACCTCGAGGACCAGCTCCTCGCCCTCGCTCCACCACGGGCCGAGCAGCTCGTCGAGGTCGGGCTGAGGCCGTTCGGGGACCCAGGCCGGCTCGATCCGGGGCAGGGCGTCGAGGACGTAGTCCAGCAGCCGGGTCGCGAGGGGGCCGGCCTCGGCGCCGGCGGTCGACGTCGCGACGACGAAGACACCCACGCGGTTGGTGCGGTTGACCCGTAGCCCCGAGAGGAACCCGGGCATCGCTCCGCGATGACCGACGTGGACCCGGTCGCCGCTGCGGACCAGCTCGTAGCCCAGCCCGTAGCCCGCGCGCCAGCTCTCCAGGTCGATCATGACCAACGGCCGGCACATTTCGTCCAGCGTCTGGGGACGGAGCACGCGAGGGTCCGGCTGGGCGAGGAACGTCGCGTAGCGCGCCATGTCGGCGACCGTCGACCAGAGCCCTCCGAGCGGGGCCGTCGCGCGCAGCTCCAGCCGGGGTTCACGGGTCGCGGTGCCGGCGAACGGGTCGACCTGGAACCCGTATGCGTGGTCGGCCGACGGGGTCAGGCCGGTGCGGCTCATCCCGAGCGGGGTCAGCACGCGTTCGCGCAGCACCTCCTCCCACGGCTGCTCACGCAGGCGTTCGACGACCTGGCCGAGCAGGGCGAACGCGAGGTTGGAGTAGTGGAAGGCGAGATGAGGCGGGAGCACCTGCTCCGCGTCCTCGAGCTCGGCGACGAGGCGGTCGTCGTCCGGCGCGTCGAGGTCCTCCCACAGGTGTCCGACCGGCTCACGCTGCAGGCCCGAGGTGTGGCTGAGCAGCCGACGGACGGTCAGGCCTGCGTGCCGCGACTCGGGCAGCCAGGTCCCGAGCGGGTCCTCGAGGTCGAGCCGGCCCTCGTCGCGCAGCTGCATGACCAGCACCGCGGTGAAGCTCTTGGTGATCGAGCCGATCATCACCTGGGTGTCGTCGTGCGGCGGCGTCGGCGGGTCGAGGCGGGCCAGGCCGACGTGGCTGGACCAGGCCAGCTCGCCGTCGCGGGCGACGCCGACCGAGAGCCCGGGCGTGCGCCACGTGCGCTGCGCGTCGGCGACCTCTGCCGAGAGGGTGGCGGCGAGGGTTTCGGGAAGGGGCATGTCGCGGAGGTTACCCACCTGGGTCGAGGCGTCCTGGCCTGTCCCGACCCCGTCCTTGACTGCCGGTCGAGCGGGTCGGCTGCCGGTGACCGCCAGTCAAGGTGCTCGACTGCCAGTCAAGCAGTCGACGCGAAGCCCAGACCTAGGTCGGGTCCACGAGCGGGCGCCCGGCATCGCCGGACGCCGGGCCGGCGTCAGAGCGCGCGCCCTCGCCAGCGCAGGGTGCCGTCCGTCGCATACGAGACCCGGCGACAGCCCTGGACCGGCGGTCGCTCGCCACGAACGCCGGCGGGCCCGGGTCGATCCGACGCGTAGCCGTGTCGTCGTGCGCAGCCGACCTCGCGCCGGGAGGTCCCAACGATCACGGCGGCGTCGAGGCCGCACCGGGTCATACGGCGACCTGCGCGTCGGCGTCCCGGGGCGCGTCCTCGCCCTCAGGCTCGGGTCCGTGGCCCATCCCGGCCGACTCGCGACCGGGAACGAAGAACGCGAGCACCAGCACACCGACTCCGATGACCGCCGCGAAGACCATTCCGAGCTGGATCCCGCCGCTCAGCGCCGCGGCCGGGTCGGCACCGGACGCCGCCAGCGTCGCCGACCGCACCGAGAGGATGGTGACGACGGCTGCGGTGCCGATGGCGGCGGCCACCTGCTGCAACGTGCCGAGAACGGCGCTGCCGTGCGGGTAGAGGTGCGGCGGCAGCGCGCCGAGGCCGGTGGTGAAGACCGGCGTGAAGATGAGCGCGAACGCGACACTCATCAGCACGTGGAGGGTGAGCAGCCACCAGGCCGGCGAACCGGTGCCGATCGTCGCGAACCCGGCGAGCACCCCGAGCAGCAGCGCCGACCCCGGGACCACGAGCACGCGTGCGCCGTACTTGTCGAACAGCGAGCCGACCCGCGGTCCGAGCAGCCCCATGACCAGGCCGCCGGGCATGAGGAGCAGCCCGGTGGTGAGCGGGGTCATGCCCGAGACGCTCTGGAGGAACAGGGGAAGCGTGATCATCACGCCCATCAGCGCCATGAACGCCAGGCACATCAGCGCCAGGGCGACCGCGAACGGCCCGAAGGTCAGGGTGCGCAGGTCGAGCAGCGGGGTGCCGGTGCGCTGCAGCCGCACCTGACGCCAGCCGAACACCACGACGAGGACCGCACCGACGACCAGCGTCGGGATGGCGGGCAGGCCGCCGGCCTCCGCGGTGTTGACGCCGATCTGGCTCAGGCCGTAGACGAAGCTGCCGAACCCGAGCGCGGCGAGCACGACGCTGCTCCAGTCGATCGCGCCGGGCTGCGGCTCGCCGACGTTGACCAGCTTCCGCAGACCGATGACCAGCATGCCGGCGGCGATGGGGACGACCACCGCGAAGATCCAGCGCCACGAACCGAGCTGGAGGAGGACACCGGACACCGCGGGACCGAGCGCGGGTGCGACGGCCATGGCGAGCGTGACGTTGCCCATGACCTTGCCGCGCTCCCGCGGCGCCACGATCGTCATCAACGTCGTCATCAGCAACGGCATCATCACCGCGGTGCCGCTGGCCTGGACGACCCGCGCCGCGAGCAGAACCGGGAAGCTCCACGCGGCGGTCGCCAGGACCGTGCCGGTGATGAAGAGCCCCAGGGCCACCGTGAAGGCGCGGCGGGTCGTGACGCGCTGGAGGAACCAGCCGGTCATCGGGATGACGACCGCCAGGGTCAGCATGAACGCCGTCGACAGCCACTGTGCGGTTCGAGCGGTGATCTCGAAGTCGTGCATCAGCCGCGGGATCGCGTTGACCATGATCGTCTCGTTGAGGATCACGACGAAGGTCGCGCCGACGAGGACCCGCAGGATGCCGGTGGCGTCCGGGTGCGTGGACGCGGTGGTCCGCTGCTCGGGGGAGGGGGTCACTTCGGGTCCTTCGATCGTCAGGCTCGGGCTCATGTCGGTGAGACCCCGTCGTCTCGCTGAAGTCATCGGGTGCGGCCGAGATGGTCTGGGGCGACAACACCGCAGACCCCGCCGCTCATCCCGCGCGTACGTGCAAAGGCTATGCGGCGCCCCCGACGGGACGGCAACCGCTTTTCGCCGTGAGCGTGAGCGAGGTCACTCCATCGGCTGGAGACTCATCGGGCCGTAGACGACCGCGTCGCCCTCCCGGAGCGTGACGGCGTCGACCCCGGCGTCGAGCAGGTCGCGCCACTCCTCGCCGAGCCACGACTCGGCCTCGCTCTGTGACGGGAAGGAGCCCCCGGCGGACGTGTCCGTGACGGGATGGCGCTGCACGTCGAGGAGCTCCCAGGACCAGTTCCCGCTCATAGCCTCGATGCTACGCACCCGCGGGCGTTCGGCTTGGCGTGAGAGGTTCGTCGCCATGACCCGCCCGCGCCCGCATACCCGTCGCGTGCTGCCTCTCGCGGCGGTCGCCGCGCTGGCCTTCGGCCTGCTGACCGCCGCCCCCGCGCGCGCGGCCACCTTCCAGTACTGGGGCTACTACCAGCTCACCAACGGGGCCTGGGTGTTCGCCCAGAAGGGATCCGGTGAGACGAACCCCGTCGACGGGGCCGTGGAGGGCTGGCGCTGGGCGATCGCCGAGGAGAGCGGGACTCCCCCGCGTGCCCCGCGGGTGACGCCGACGTTCGAGCAGGTCTGCGACGCGACCGACGCGCAGTCCGGGATGAAGCGGGTCGCCGTCGTCCTCGACTACGGGCGAGCGGTCGACGGCGACGGCACCTCCACACCGCCCGACGTGGCGGCCGAGTGCGCCGTCGTCCCGACCGCGGCGACGGGTGCCGAGGTCCTGGCGGCCGTTGCGGCGGTGCGTAGCGGCACTGCCGGACTCGTCTGCGGCATCAACGGCTACCCGGCGACCGGCTGCGGCGGCGCCGTGGCCTCGCTCACCGAGGAGCAGAAGGCCGCGGACACGCCGGTGACCCTGGCCGCCACGGCGTCCGCGTCAGCACCGACCGAGCCGCCGGTCGGCCCGACTCCGGGCGCGACACCGTTCTCACCCACGGCGACCGCCGGGCCGCTGATCGCACCGGCACCCGGCGCCTCGAGCGGTTCGGGTGTCCCCGTCGTCGTGTGGGTCGGACTGGTCATCCTGGTCCTCGGCGTCGCCGCGCTCGTATGGACGAGCCGGCGACGCCCGCGTCAGGACGTCTGAGCTCAGGCCTGACGGGTCTGCACCTGGACGAACGGCGGCTTGACCACGGTGGCGGCGACCTCGCGGCCGCGGACGTCGACGACGACGTCGTCGCCCAGACCGACCGAGGGGTCGAGCAGGGCGAGCGCGATGCCCTGGCGCAGGGTCGGCGAGAAGGTGCCCGACGTCACCTCGCCCACGGGCCGTCCGTCCACGGTGACCGGGCAGTGCTGGCGCGGGATGCCGCGACCGGTGACGAGCAGTCCCCACGACTGACGCGCGGGGCCGGCCTCCTTCTCCGCGACCAGAGCCTCACGGCCCCAGAACTGCGGCTTCTTCCAGCCGACCGCCCAGCCCGCGCGGGCCTGGACCGGTGTGATGTCGAGTGACAGGTCCTGGCCGTGCAGCGGATAGCCCATCTCGGTGCGCAGGGTGTCGCGGGCCCCGAGACCGCAGGGCAGGCCGTCGTAGGGCGCCATCGCCTCGGTCAGCGCGTCCCACAGCGCCACGGCGTCCTCCCACCGGGGCACCAGCTCGTAGCCGCGCTCGCCGGTGTAGCCGGTCCGGCACACGATGACCGGCCGCCCGTCCCAGTCGGCGACGGCGAACCCCATGTAGTCGTGCTCGGTGGGGAGGCCCAGCGCGCGGACCACCTCGTCGGACCGCGGTCCCTGGACCGCGATGATCCCGTACGCCTCGTGCAGGTTCACGACATCGATCCCGTCGGGGGCGGCCTCGGTCAGCCGCCGGACCACCTCCGTGGTGTTGGCGGCATTGGGGATGAGGAAGACGTCGTCCTCGGCGCGGACGTACTGGATGAGGTCGTCGACGACGCCGCCCGACGCGTCGCAGCACATCGTGTACTGCGCCTTGCCGACGCCGATCCGGCGAAGGTCGTTGGTCAGGCAGGAGTTGACGAAGTCGACGGACCCCGGGCCGGTCACCGACGCCTTGCCGAGATGGCTCACGTCGAAGATCCCGACCCGTTCGCGGACCGCGGTGTGCTCCGCGACGACCCCGCCGCCCGGGTACTCGATGGGCATGACCCATCCCCCGAAGTCCGCCATCTTCGCGCCGAGGGCGACGTGGCGGTCGTGCAGTGGTGAGGTTCGGAGGTCGGGCATGCCGCCGAGGTTAGTCGGGGTCGCCGCGCAGCATCGGAGCGGAGCGGAGAGAACGTCGTGGGGAGAACGTCGTGGGGTTAGCTGCCGGACTTGCGGCGGAACATCTGCTGCGCCTTCGCCGGCCCGTGCGCCTCGTTGACCTTCGTTCCGTCACCGTCCGCCGAGACGTCCATCCCGGCGTGGGCGTGCTTCTTGTCCAGGGCCTCGCGGAACTTCGCCTTCATCTCCTCGGAGGGTCCGGACGACTTCTTCTTGCCCTTGCCTGACATGTCAGCTCCTCGACGTCTGGACGTCACGTTGACGCTCGCCCACTCTGTCATCCGGCGACGGCCGGGCGCCACGCGGTTCAGGCCTGGCCGCGACGCTGGCGCGAGCTCCACTCGCGCATCCGCTTGGGGTACCCGGTCAGCAGGACGTCGTAGACCGGAATGTCGAGGGAGCGGGCCAGCTCGAACGCGGTCTTGCGGGAACCGACCGCGCGACGGGTCCACTCGCCGTCGGTCGCGACGAGCACGATGCTCTCGGCGGTGACGTTGGTGGCCGGCTCGACGTAGGCCTCGACGCCCCGACGCGTCGTGGCGAACGAGCGCAGGTGGTCGCGTACGGCCTTGCGGTCCACCCCCATGCTGGGACCGTCGGTACGGCCGGAGTCGCCGCTCCTCTTGCCGCGCAATCGGCCGAACAAACCCATGGCTGAGGGTACCCTGCGCACGTGGTTGCTCAGGGAGGGCAGGGCCCTTGGCAGCCCCGGGGATCCGGGCTGCTCGTCGCCGTCGTGGCGCTGTCCGTCGTCGCGCTCGTCGTCCATGGCGCGATCGCACTCGTCCTGCTCAACGGCACCGTGCGGCCCCCCGTCACGGCGAACCGACCGGTCGGCCGACCGACTCCGACGGCAGCTCCGACGGCGACCGCGCCGGTGCCCACAGCGACACCGACGTCCAGCCCCACACCCACGGGGACGGCCACGACGGACCCGGCGGCGGCGGCCGTCGGTGGGCTCCACCTCGACCACGCCTGCCTCGTCGCCGACAACCCGCCGACCTCGGCCCACATCTCGTCCAGCGATCCCTTCGGCTCGGACCTCAGCCATCTCGGCAGCGGCGCTGAGCTGCAGCGGCTCTACGTCGTCCACGCGGGGGTGCTGGCGCCCGCGGACTACGCCGGGCCCGTCCGCGAGTGCGACCGCCAGCTGTGGGCGATCGTCAACGCGACCACTCCCTTTGAGGTGCTCAAGTACGTCGAGGAGTTCCTCGTCTTCGACACCGATCTCAGCGCGGGCACGGTGGTCGGGGAGGTGTTCGCGCAACCCAACAGCACCGAGGCCAGCGCGCACTGGCGACTCTCGCTGTCGCTCAACGGCTCCACCGACCTCGATGTGGCGTTCAACGTCGCCCACGAAGTCGGGCACCTGCTCAGCCTCAACCGGGCCGAGATGACCGGGCAGGACGAGGCCTCCTGTCAGGGGATGTTCGTGGGCGAGGGGTGCCTGCAGGACGGTGCGACGCTCCCGTCCTACCTCGACGACACCTGGGACGACGACCTGTTCGACGAGTGGTCCGCCGCGGACGACCACGCGGACGACACGCAGCGGGCCGACGCCCTCCAGGGCTTCTACGACAAGCACCACGACCGGTTCGTCGACGCCTACGCCGCCACCCACCCGAACGAGGACTTCGCCGAGAGCTTCGCCATGTGGTGCGCTCTCGGCCCGAAGAGCCCGCTCCTGCCGGACTTCATCCAGGGCGACCCGACGGACGGCGCAGCGAAGATCGCGTGGTTCGACGACCCGGCGCACACCGTCGGGCTCCAGGCGCGGGGCCGGTGCGAGCAGCTGCGCGCCTTCACGCGCTGACCGGGAAGCCCCGGCACGACCCGCATACGTCATCAGTGACAAGATGCTGACGTACCCGCTTGCGAAGGAGCTCGACCATGCCGGCTGATGCCGACACGCCCTATGACGTCGTCGTCCTGGGGGGTGGCAGCGGAGGGTATGCGTGCGCCCTGAGGGCCGCGGAGCTCGGACTCTCGGTCGCTCTCGTCGAGAAGGGCAAGCTCGGCGGCACCTGCCTGCACAACGGCTGCATCCCCACCAAGGCCCTCCTCCACGCCGCCGAGGTCGCCGACTCCGCCCGTGAGGGCAGCCGGTTCGGCATCAAGACGACCTTCGAGTCGGTCGACATGAGCGGCGTGCACGCCTACAAGGACGGCGTCGTGGGGCGGCTCTACAAGGGTCTCCAGGGTCTCGTGTCGTCGCGGTCGATCGAGTTCGTCCAGGGGACCGGCCGCCTCGGTGGCCCCGATACCGTCGACGTCGACGGTCGGCGCATCACCGGCCGCAACGTCGTGCTGGCCACCGGCTCCTACGCGAAGTCGTTGCCGGGCCTGGAGATCGGTGGTCGGATCATGACCAGCGACCAGGCGCTGACCATCGACCACGTCCCGGCCCGGGTGGTCGTCCTGGGTGGCGGGGTGATCGGCGTCGAGTTCGCGTCAGTGTTCCGCTCGTTCGGCTCTGAGGTCACCATCGTCGAGGCCCTCCCGCGGCTGGTCGCGGCCGAGGACGAGGCGATCTCGAACCAGCTGCAACGCGCCTTCCGCAAACGCGGCATCGCCTTCCGCACCGGTGTCCGGTTCGCCGGGGCGCGGCAGGAGGGCGACGTCGTCACCGTCGAGCTCGAGGGCGGTGACACCGTGGAGGCGGACCTCCTCCTCGTCGCCGTCGGCCGTGGTCCGAGCACCGACGGCCTCGGCTACGAGGAGGCCGGCGTCACCGTCGAGCGCGGTCTCGTGCCGACCGACGAGCGCCTTCGGACCAACCTGCCCCACGTGTACGCGGTGGGAGACATCGTCCCGGGGCTCCAGCTCGCGCACCGCGGGTTCGCGCAGGGGATCTTCGTGGCCGAGGAGATCGCCGGCCTCTCCCCCGCGCCGGTCGAGGACCGCGGCATCCCCCGGGTCACCTACTGCGACCCCGAGATCGCGTCGGTGGGGCTGACCGAGACGCAGGCGCGCGAGGCATACGGGGAGATCGAGACCTACGAGTACAACCTCGGCGGCAACGGCAAGTCCCAGATCCTCCAGACGCAGGGGTTCGTCAAGCTCGTCCGACAGAACGACGGCCCGGTCGTCGGGGTCCACATGATCGGCGCGCGGATGGGAGAACAGGTCGGCGAGGCCCAGCTCATCGTCAACTGGGACGCGTTCCCCTCCGACGTCGCCTCCCTGGTGCACGCGCACCCCACCCAGAACGAGGCTCTCGGCGAGGCGCACCTCGCCCTGGCCGGGAAGCCCTTGCACGCCCACGCCTGACCGCCCGCCTGACCACCCACTGACCCGCACGTCCCCACGAGGCCGACCGCTCGGCCACAATGTGCGCACCGACCCGATCGCCAACGCAGTCGTCAATCCACCCCTCTGAGGAGTTCGTCTCATGTCCGAACGCGTGACCATGCCGGCCCTGGGTGAGTCCGTCACCGAGGGGACGGTCACCCGCTGGCTGAAGAACGTCGGCGACGCCGTCGAGGTGGACGAACCTCTCCTCGAGGTGTCGACGGACAAGGTCGACACCGAGATCCCCTCGCCGGTCGCCGGCACGCTGCAGGAGATCCTCGTGCAGGAGGACGACACCGTCCCGGTCGGAGCCGATCTCGCCGTCATCGGTGAGGGTGCGGCATCCGGCGGGTCGGACGACTCCGGTGCGGGGTCCGACGCTGAGGGCGACGACGCCGGGTCGACGGACGCGGCCGCCCCCGAACCGGAGCAGCCCGAGCCGGAGGCCCCCTCCACCGAGCAGCCGGTCGCGGCGCAGACCTCGGAGCCGGAGCAGAGCCAGTCCCAGGGTTCCGGCGGGCAGCAGCAGTCGAGCGGGAGCTCGGGCGGCTCGGGCGGTTCCGGCGGTTCCGGCGGGTCGGGTGGATCCGGCGGCGGCGAGACCGTGACGATGCCCGCACTCGGCGAGTCGGTCACCGAGGGCACGGTCACCCGATGGCTGAAGTCCGAGGGCGACACCGTCGAGGTCGACGAGCCGCTGCTCGAGGTCTCCACCGACAAGGTCGACACCGAGATCCCGTCGCCGGTCGCCGGTGTCCTCTCGAAGATCCTGGTCCAGGAGGACGAGGTCGTCCCCGTCGGTGGTGACCTGGCGGTGATCGGTGGCGACTCCGGTGGCGACTCCGGCGGCGACTCCGGCGGCGCGTCGAGCGACGACGCCGTCGCGGATGCTGAGGCGCAACCCTCGGCCGAGCAGGAGGCTCCGGCGCAGGAGGCTCCCGCCGAGCCCTCCGCGAAGCCCTCCACGCAGCAGGCGGCCCCACAACAGGAGGCGCCCGCCCAGGAGAAGGCCGACAAGGCCACCGAGGAGGCGAGCCAGCCGGCCGCTGCTGCCGCTCCGACGGCGACCGCGACCGCACCGGCCGGGTCGACATCCACGACCACTCCGGCGACCACCCCGACGGCCGGGAGCAACGGGGGCAGTGACGACGGCAGCGCCTACGTCACCCCGCTGGTGCGCAAGCTCGCGGCACAGCACTCCGTCGACCTCGGCGCCCTGACCGGCACGGGCATCGGCGGCCGGATCCGCAAGCAGGACGTCCTGGACGCCGCCGAGAAGGCCAAGGCGGCTGCAGCGGCTCCCTCCGCTCCGCCCCAGCCGCCGGCCGCCCCGGCGCCGAGCGCGCCGACCGGCGGCGGCGCTGCGGCGGCTCCGGTCTCCGACAAGCGGGGCACGCGCGAGAAGATGACGCGGCTGCGCAAGGTCATCGCCACCCGGATGGTCGAGTCGCTCCACGTTTCCGCCCAGCTGACGACCGTGGTCGAGGTGGACCTCACCAAGGTCGCCCGGCTGCGGGCCCGCGCCAAGGGCGAGTTCGAGCGGCGCGAGGGGGTCAAGCTCAGCTATCTGCCGTTCCTCGCCCTCGCCGCGGTGGAGGCGCTGAAGGCCCACCCGAACGTCAACGCCAGCGTCGACGGCGAGGAGATCGTCTACCACGGCCAGGAGAACCTCGCCATCGCCGTGGACACGGAGCGAGGCTTGCTGGTCCCCGTCGTCAAGAACGCGGGAGACCTCAACATCGCCGGCCTCGCCCGGGCGATCGCCGACCTGGCCGACCGCACTCGGAACAACAAGATCACCCCCGACGACCTGGCCGGTGGGACGTTCACCATCACCAACACCGGCAGCCGTGGGGCGTTGTTCGACACGCCGATCATCAACCAGCCGCAGGTGGCCATCCTCGGGACCGGCGCCCTGGTGAAGCGACCGGTCGTCGTCGCCGACGAGGACGGCGGCGAGACGATCGCCGTGCGCTCGATGATGTACCTCGCGCTGTCCTACGACCACCGGATCGTCGACGGAGCGGATGCGGCGCGGTTCCTCGGTGCGATGAAGACCCGCCTCGAAGAGGGACGCTTCGAGGCGTCGCTCGGCCTCTGACCACGCGGGAGGTCGGATACCCGGTCAGGGCCCCGAACCGGTTGTCGCAGCGACCGTGCCGGTGACCTGACCGGGTAGTCGACGATGGCCGTCGCCACCCGAACGGCCGCCCCCTCTGACCGGCTCGTCGGCGTGTCCAACGGGCGAGACCTCACCTCTGGCGTCCGCATACCCGTGTGGTTGGGTGACGGGATGAGCCAGCGCGTCGCGATCTCCGGAGCCTCGGGGCTCATCGGGAGCGCCCTGTCGGCCTATCTGGTCGCTCGCGGCGACGACGTCCGGCACCTCGTGCGTCGCGACGCGCGGACCGGCTCGGAGATCTCCTGGGACCCGGCCCAGCGTCGACTCGATCCGGAGGCGTTCGAGGACGTCGATGCGGTCGTCCACCTCGCCGGCGCAGGCGTCGGTGACCGACGATGGTCCCCGAGCTACAAGCAGGAGATCCTCGCCTCTCGCACCGACGGCACGTCGACGATCGCGTCGGCCGTGGCGGCTCATGGGGACCGGATCCGGCTGGTCAGCGCCTCGGCGGTCGGCTGTTACGGCAGCGATCGTGGCGACGAGATCCTCACTGAGCAGAGCCCCCTGGGCACCGGGTTCCTCGCCGAGGTGGCACAGGCCTGGGAGGCCTCCACCACCGCCGCCAGTGCGGTCGGCGCCCCCGTGGCCATGTCGCGGACCGGGCTGGTGATGTCCCGGACCGGCGGTGCGTTCGAGCCACTGGTCCGGCTCGGCCGCCTCGGTCTCGCGGGTCCGCTCGGGTCCGGGCGGCAATGGTGGCCGTGGATCACCATCGACGACGTCGTCCGCGCCCTGGTCCACCTTCTCGACCATCGTGACATCACGGGCCCGGTCAACGTGGTGGGGCCGGAACCGTTGCACCAGAAGCAGATCGTCGAGGAGATCGGTCGCCAGCTGGGCCGTCCTACTGTCCTGCCCGCTCCCGGTTTCGCACTCCGCGCGGTCCTCGGCGAGTTCGCGAGTGAGGTGACGGGCAGCCAGCGCGTCGTGCCGACCCGACTCCGCGAAACGGGCTTCGAATGGGTCCACGGCTCGATCTCCAGCGCGGTCGCGACCATCCTCTGACCCCGCGTGACGCCGGCGACATCGTGCCGCGACATCAAGGTGGCCCGACGTCGGTCAGCCGCCACCCGCCGTCGGCCAGCGCCAGCGTGTAGCTCAGCGTGGTGCCCGCGCCCGGCGCCTGCTCGTCCGCCTTCCCACCGTCGCCCACCACCTGGTACGCGGACCGGCCAACGACCGCCCGCAGCACCACCCGGGCGGGGGTCGCACTGACCACCTCGGCCGAGCGGACGGTGAAGGACAGGCCGGCGTAGCGCTGGCCCTGCTCGCGCAGCCGCGTCACGGTCCGGACGTCCGTCTCGTGGGCCGTGGAGCCCGCGGGCTCGGCGTTGACCAGCAGCACCGGGTCGGCCGCGACGAGGGCCAGCGCGCGCTGGTCCGCCACCCGCTGAAGGGCGGCGACCGGGTCACCGGTGACCGAGTCCGCGGACGCGGGAGGGTCGGCGTCCGCGGCTGGGCTGGACGCCGCCGCCTCGGTCGCCACGTTGCCGCCCGCGCGCGGGGTGTCTCCGGCTGATGTGCTGGTCGGGTGGTCGCCGAGCGCGGCATCACCGGCTCTTGAGTCCGTGGAGGACCGGTCGACCACCGACGTCGTGTCCGGCTCCCGCGGGCCGCCGGCGAGCCACAACAGCCCCAGCATCCCGACCGCCAGCACCAGACCGGCCACGCCGACGAGGACGAGCCGTGAGCGCCACGACGAGCCCGGACCCGAACCGGGTGTCCGGTCGGCCCCGCCCGCCCACGGGACCAGGAAGGTGCGTAGCCGTCGCCGGCGTCGCTCCCGGCGCGCACCACGTCGCTCGGCCTGCTCCGCCGCCCGTCGCTCGACCCTCGACCGGGTCTCGGCGGCCTCGCGCCGGATCCGGGTGGTCACGGCGGCGGCCGGGTCGGGGTGATGGCCGACCAGCAGCACCGGCTCCGGCGTCGCGGCACGGTAGAGGGCCAGAGCCACCTCGGCCGCCGAGGGCCGGGAGTCGGGATCCTCGGCGAGCATCCGCACCAGCAGCGGCGTCAGCTCGGGCCCGACCACCATGGTGAGGTCGGCGACGGTCCCCCGCTCTAGCTCGTCGTCGTCCGGGTGTCCCGGGTCGGCCGGATCGCCCCCTTCGGCCGGGTCGACCGCAAGCATCCCGCGTGACCAGTGCAGGCCGCCCACCCAGGCCGGTGGCGTCAGGCCCCCTGAGCGGGCGTACCAGGCCAGGGCGCCCAGCGACCACACGTCGCTCGCGGGCAGCGGGGGCCGGCCGAGAGCGACCTCGGGGGCCGCGAAGCCTGGCGTGCCCATCGACCGCGTCGGCCAGCCGTCGTCGACCAGCCAGGCCGAGGACAGGTCGGCGAGCATCGGCCGTCCGTCCGTCGTGAACAGCACGTTGGCCGGCGCGACGTCGGCGTGGACCACCCCGACGCGGTGCAGGTCGGCCAGGGCCGTGGCCAGCGGCGTGAGAGCGGTGACCACCTCGCCCACCGGCAGCGCGCCGCGGACGGTGACCACGTCACGCAGGCTGCCGCCGTCGGCAAGGCCCATCTCGAGGGCGAGTCGACCGTCACCGAGCGCGACCCGGCCGCGGACCGTGAGCAGGTGGGCACCCGACACCTGTGCACCCAGCGACTCCTCGCGGTCCACGGCCGCGACCTCGACCGCGTCCAGGTCGGGCTCCAGGACCTTCAGCGCGACCCGCTCCCCGGTCTCCCCGCGGGTCGCCGACCATACGACAGCGCAGGAGCCTCGACCGAGGAAGTCACCCACCGCATACCCCGGCACGGTGGGCGGACCGGAATACCGGATCAGCGCGGGAGCGGTGAGGGTCACCTCGCCATCGTGGCCGAGCCGGCGGAGACGCCCGTCGACTTGTCCACAGCCCTTCGCGTCAGGGCGCCTCTCCCGGCGTGACCACCTCGACGACGCGGCCCGACCTCGCGCTCGTGCGCGCCGCGTCGATGACGGCGAGCGCGTGGATCGCATCGTGCGGGTCGACCGGCATAGCGGATTGTGGGTCGGCCTGGGTCAGCGCGCCCGCGACCTCCCGGTAGAAGTCGGCCTGGTCGCCCGGCACCCGTGGCACCGCCTCGCGCCGCCCGTCGCCGCCGACCAGCCAGCCGAGATGCTCGTCGTCGTCCGGCTGCCACTCGGCGAACGCGGTCGGTTCCTCGTTGAGGCCGCCGACGACGTAGGCGCCCTCCCGCCCGAGCAGCCGCAGCCACGGACCCGGGGCGGCGGCGAGGGCCGTCGAGCCGAGGTGCGACACCACGCCGGAGGTATGCCGGCAGCTGAGGAACGCGGTGTCCTCACTGACCGTCGTGAGGGAGGACAGCTCCGCGTACACGGTCTCAATCGGTCCGAACAGCAGGTGGGCCTGGTCGACGAGGTGGGGGTAGAGGTCGAGCAGGAGTCCGCCGCCCTCCTCCGGCGGCGCGTTCTCCCGCCACCGCTGCTTCGGCACCGGACGCCAGCGCTCCCAGCGCAGCTCGGCCCGGACCACCTCGCCGACGAGCCCGTCGGAAAGGACCTTGGCGAGCGTGCGGAACTCGGGGTCGTAGCGACGGTTCTGGAACACCGTCAGAGGCACCCCCGCCCTGGCGGCGACGTCCACCGCCTCCAGTGCGGACGGGGCATCCACGCCGAGCGGCTTGTCCACGACGACCGGTCTTCCGGCGTCCACGACATCGGTCACCTGGGCGACGTGGACCCCGCTCGGCGACGCGAGGACGACGAGGTCGACCCCGTCGTCGGCGAGGAGTCCGGCGAGGTCGGGGACCACCCGCGCACCGGGGAGGTCCTCACCGACCTGAGCGACCCGTTCCGGGTTGGCGGTCATGACGACCGCCACCTCCAGGCCCGCTCGCCGGATGAGGGGCGCGTGGAAGCCGCGGCCCGCGCCGCCGTAGCCCACGAGCCCGATGCGCGGTGGTTGGGTGCTGGAGCTCGTCATGGGGCTCAACGTAGCGACCCCGTGGTTGCATGGAGGCATGTCCGAGGATCGGGTCGACCGGCGGTCCGCACTCCGGCCGAGGTGGTCCCACGGACTGGCCGCAGCCCTGACGGTCGGGGTGCTGTCTATGACCTCGGCGTGCACGACCGATACTCCCGGCCAGGGCGCGCCGGCGGCGAGCGCTGCATCATCGAGCACCTCGACCACGCCGGCCCCCGCCTCCTCGTCGGCGTCCTCGCCGGGCTCCCCGGCCGCCGTGAGCTCGACCCAGTCGACCGTCCCGCCGTCGGCGAGCGGGTCGCCGACCTACTTCACGCCGGCCGACCCGTCGAGCTTCGCGATGAGCGGGCGGATCGCCGTCGACCAGGCCCGGCAGGACCCCTTCTCCAACCTGCTCCGGCGCGGCGCGCTGCACGGCCAGGCGGTGACGCTCGACGTCGTCGGCACCCCGGACTACCCCGTGACGACCGGCACCGGGACGCCGATCCTGTTCGGCACCTGCCGATGCCCCGACCGGGGCTCCGGCCTGCGGCTGACGGTGGACGACGCGACCGCCGTGCGGGTCGAGGCCGGCGGCGACGTGGGGATCCGCGGCACGTTCCGTCCAGTGGTCACGGCCAGCGACGCGATCACGCTGGAGCGGACCTGACTTGGAGGGTCAGCCCACGAACTCGAAGTGCTGGTAGTCCAGGTAGCTCCCGCCCCACGCGTACCCGTACAACGCGAACGCCTTGGTCATCTCGGAGGAGCCGAAGAGCATCCCCGGCCGCACGTTGCTCCGGTCCACGTACTCCGTGGTCGGCCACCAGCGGGTGGCGTAGTAGGGGTTTTCCACGGTGTCCACGTCGATCGCGATCCCGTATGAGTGTGGGGACAGGCCCGTCCCGCCCGTCACCTGGCGGCAGTTGAAGCCGGAGGTGTTGTCCGCGGCCATGGAGTCCGGGTCGCTGCCGTTGAACCAGTCCACCCGCCACATCGCCCTGATCGGCTGGCGATAGCCGAGCGCCGCGGCGAAGACGTTGGCGACGCGCCCGGCGAGGTCCGAGCGGACGATGAGCTCGCCGCGGTGGACCGCGTTGTCGAAGCCCCAGTAGTTCATCCGGATCAACGTCAGTGACTCGGGACCGACCGGACAGCCAGGACGCCACGACGCCCAGACGTCGGCCTTGGTCACCGGGGCGTACGTCGCGTCGAGGACGGGCTGGACGTTCCAGAGGATCGAGCCGTGCTGGTAGTCCTGCCTGCGCCCCCCGTAGTACGAGTACTCCGGGCTGACGGGGAAGCCGTACCAGCCGCTCGCGCCGGAGCCCCTGAGGTACTCGTCGCCGATCGCGCCGTGGGTCTCCCAGGCCCCACTGGGGCTGGACCACCAGATGCTCCCGCCCTGGAACGTCTGGCGCACTCCCCCGGCGACCGCGACCTCGCCCGAGGTCGGGAAGCCGAGCCAGGACGCCACGTTGTAGATCTGGAGGAAGCGGACGTTGATGCCGCCGTGCGTCTCCCAGGCGCCGGCCGCCGAGATCCACCACATGTACCCGCCGGCGAAGTGCTGGCGGACGCCCCCGAGGACCGGCACCTCACCGCTCGTCGGGAAGCCCAGCCACGATGTGGTGGCGCCGATCTGGAGGTAGCGCTGGGCCACCCCTCCGTGGGTCTCCCATGCTCCGGTACCCGCGCTCCACCAGATCGTGCCGCCCTGGAAGTCCTGGCGCTGGCCTCCGGACACGGACTTGCGCTCCCCGACGGCGTTGCCGAGGAAGCTCGAGGCCCCGCCCAGGGCCAGCCACCGGTCCACGATGGGGTCCGCCGCGACCGCCTGGGGTGCCACGGTCGCGGTGCTCGCCCGCCGGTCCGGCGTGGCGCTGGTGCGTGAGGGGGTCGGCGCCGGTGGCGCCGGCGTCGACGGGCTGCTCGTCGCGGGCGCGCTGGTCGGGGAGGTCGACGGGGCCGAAGGGCCGGCGCTCGGCGTCGCGGGGGCCGTCGTCGTCGGCGTCACCGCCGGCGTCCTGACCGCGGTCGTCGTCGTGGACGTGCCGGTGGGCTCGGTGTCCGCGCGGGCCACCGCGGTCAGCCCGACGGCGACCAGGGTGGCGGCGGCGGCGCTCGCGAGAACGCGGATCGCCGTACGGCGCCCCGAGCGTCGGACCATCGTCGCCCCCCTGAGATGGTGTTGGGTCCCCACACGGTAGACCCGCCCTCCGGTATGCGCGCTCCGTGCCGACGCGTGTCGGCGCGCGCTGACCGGTCCCGAAACGCCCTGACCAGCTGACCCTCCGAGGTCGAGGATCAACCACGGTCCCGCCGCCGGCTCACGGCAGGGAGCGACTCAGTCGCGTCCGGCGCCGCGCCGCGGCTCCGCCGGCAGCCGCTGGTCGCCGGTGAGGTCCTCGACCTCCGCGGTCACCGCCTCGTCGTGGTGCTGCGCGGCCTTGAGCCGCTCCGCCTCGTGGGCACCGGCACGACGCAGCCCGAAGGGCCACCAGATCCGGTCGCCGAGGTCGTACGACACTGCAGGCACGAGCAGGCTGCGCACCACCAGCGTGTCGAGCAGCACGCCGAAGGCGACGATGAAGGCGATCTGGGCGAGGAAGAGGATCGGCAGCACCGCGAGGGCTGAGAACGTCGACGCGAGAACGATGCCCGCGCTGGTGATGACTCCCCCGGTGACCGCGAGCCCGACGAGGATGCCGGGCCGGGTACCCCGGATCCGGGACTCCTCGCGTACTCGCGTCATGAGGAAGATCGAGTAGTCGATCCCGAGGGCGACGAGGAAGACGAAGCCGTAGAGCGGCGTGGACGGGTCGGACCCCGGGAAGTGGAACACGTGGTTGAAGACCAACGCCGAGACCCCGATGGTGGCGGCGAACGACAGCAGGTTGGCGGCCACGAGCACCAGGGGCGCCGTGATCGACCGCAACAGCAGCAGGAGGACCACGAAGATGACCCCGAGGATCGCCGGGATGATGACCTTGAGGTCTCGCTCGCTGGCCTGCCGGACGTCCAGGTTGACGGCGGTGCTGCCGCCGACGAGGACCTCGGTGCCGACCTCGTCGAGCCGGGTCCGGATCGTCTCGACGGTGGACTCGGCCTCGACGCTGTCGGCCGGCGCCACGAGCGTCGCCTGGACGAGCACCTGGCCGTCGACGACCTTGGGTGGCTGGCCCGGCACCGCTCCGATCACCGGGTTCTGGACCCCGTCGATCGTCCCGAGCACCTGGACCACCTGGTCGGCCTTGGCCTCCGGCGAAATGATCTGCACCGGGGAGCCCGAGCCGGCGGGGAAGTGCCGGCCGAGGACCTCCTGACCGGTCACCGAGTCGACGGTCGTGAGGAACAGGTCCGACTGGGTGACGCCCTTGGCCTCGAACGTCGGGACGAACGCCGCGCAGGCGGCCAGCAGGACGAACGTGACGATCCAGGTCCGCCGGGCGTGGGCGCCGATCATCCCCGCGACCCGGCCCCAGATCCCGCGGCGGCCGATGGAGTCCTCCGCGTGGGCGTGGTCGACCTGGGGGATGCCGGGCCAGAAGATCCGCCGTCCGATGAGCAGCAGGACCGCGGGCAGGAAGGTCAGTGACGCGATGAACGCGCCCGCGATGCCGAACGCGCCCACCGGTCCGAGGCCCTTCGTATTGCCGAGCTCCGACAGCTGCAGGCAGAGCAGCCCGAGGATCACCGTCGCCGCACTGGCCGCGATCGGCTCGACGGCTGCGCGCCAAGCCGCCCTCATCGCCGCCCATGTCGACTCGTTGTCGTGCAGCTCCTCCTTGTACCTCGCCACGAGCAGGAGGGCGTAGTCGGTCGCGGCGCCGACGACGAGGATCGAGAGGATCCCCTGGCTCTGCCCGCTGAGGCTGATCGACCCGTTCTTGGCCAGCGGGTAGATCACCAGCGCCGCGGCGGACAGGCCGAACAGCGCCGTGACGAGGACGGCGATGGGCAGGATCGGGCTGCGGTAGACGATGAGGAGGATGAGGAAGACGACGCCGAGGGCGACGAAGAGCAGGATCCCGTCGATCCCGCCGAAGGCGGTGATGAAGTCCGCGAAGAACCCGCCGGGTCCGGTGACGTGCAGTGCCATCCCCGCCGGGGCGAGCTGGGCGGCACCCGCGGCACGCAGAGCCTCGGCGACCCCGTACAGGGCGGACTTGCCCCCGACCGTGTCCTCGGCCTTGTCCGCGACGAACGCGACCGGGATGAGCACGGCCTGCTGGTCCTGGCTCGGGACCACGGTCTGCGGCGCCGTGAGGAGGAACTCTCCGACGGTACGCGTCGGGTCCCCGGCGAAGGTCAGCCCGGGGATCGAGCCGACGTAGGCCTGGACCTTCTGCAGGTCGTCCGCGGTCAGCCCGCTGGTCTTCTCGACGACGACGAGGTACGGCAGCGACTGGGTGTCCGTCGCCTTCAGGACGAACTGGTTGACCGCCGTCGACTCGGCCGACGCGGGAAGGAAGTTGGCGTTGTCGTTGGTCTGCACCTCGGACAGCCGCCCGACGAGCGGGCCGCCGATGCTCCCGACGACCAGCCAGGCGACCACCATGAGCAGGGCGACCCAGCGCACGCCCCGGACCCCGGCCCCCCTCGTCATGTGCCCATCATGCTGGGTGCTTCGTCCGGCGTAGCCTCGGGGGATGCAGGTCATCCGCCTCGGGTTCGCCCCCGACTACGTCGACTACCAGCGGGCCTGGGACCTCCAGCGCGACCTCCACGCCAAGGTGGTCGCCGGCGAGGAGCCGGACACCGCGCTGCTCCTCGAGCACGCGGCCGTCTACACCGCGGGCAAGCGCACGGAGGCCCACGAGCGGCCGCTCGACGGAACACCGGTCATCGACGTCGACCGCGGCGGGAAGATCACCTGGCACGGGCCGGGCCAGATCGTCGGGTACCCCATCGTCCGGCTGCCCGACCCGATCGACGTGGTCGCCCACGTCCGGCGACTCGAGGACATGATGATCCGGGTCTGCGCCGACTTCGGCGTGGACGCGACCAGGGTCGACGGGCGGAGCGGGACCTGGGTGCTCGCCGACGACGGCGACCCCGGCGACCCGACGGTTCGGCCCGACCGCAAGATCGGCGCCATCGGGATCCGGGTCAGCCAGAGCGTGACGATGCACGGCTTCGCCCTGAACTGCGACAACGACCTCGGCTGGGCCGACGTGATCATCCCGTGCGGGATCGTCGGCGCAGGGGTGACCTCGCTGTCGAAGGAGCTGGGCCGCGACGTGACGGTGCACGAGGTCCTGCCGCACGTCGAGAAGCACCTCGTCGACGTCCTCGGCTAACCGTCCGGATCGGCATGTACCATCTGGTACATGCCGATCTCCTCGACCACCGACATCGCCGCACCCCCCGAGACCGTCTGGAGCCTGATCTCCGACGTCCGCGACTGGCCGCACCTGCTGCCCGCGACGGTGTCGTCGGTGACGCCGCTCGACCCGGGCCGCCCGGAGGAGGTCGGCGCGCGCTACGTCATGGAGCAGCCCCGGATCCCCCGGGCGACGTGGGAGCTCACCGAATGGGCGCCGAACCAGCGGTTCACCTGGCAGTCCAAGACCTTCGGCGTCACGACGACCGGGTCCCATGTCGTCGAACCCCTCCCCGACGGCGGCAGCCGTGCCACCCTGGCCATCGACTGGACCGGCCCGCTCGCCGCCGTGGTGCGGCTGGCCTACGGGAAGCTCACCCAGCGCTACGTCGACATCGAGGGCGGCAACCTCAAGGAGCGGGCCGAAGCCGCGTGAGCGTCGCCCGCGACGAGCTGCTCGCCCGCTGCGTCGCCTGGTTCGCGCAGCACGGGGTCGGCGACACGAGCCTGCGCACGCTCGCGGCGGAGGTCGGCACCAGCCATCGCATGCTCATCTACCACTTCGGCTCGCGGGAGGGGCTGCTCGCGGCCGTGGTGGAGACGGTCGAGCAGGGCGAGCGGGACGTCCTCCAGCGGTTCCTGCGAGACGAGCCGGACCCGTATGCCGCGGGGCAGCGGTTCTGGGAGCACGTCGCCGACTCCGCCGCGACCTTCGCGCCGCTCTACTTCGAGCTGGCTGGGCACGCCATGCAGGGCCGACCGTGGGCCGCCGGTCTCCGCGACTGGCTCACCGACGGATGGACCGACGCGCTGACCGAGCTGTGGACCCGGCTGGGCCGCCACCGCGAGGAGGCGGCCGAGCTGGCCCGCCTCAACCTCGCGGCGGTCCGCGGCCTGCTGTTCGACCTCGCCCTGACCGGCGACCGTGCCGCGGCCGACGCGGGTATGCGGCTGCTCGGCGAGCGCTTCGGCCTCACGCCGGCTCCTTCCCCGGGTGGAGGTATATCCGATGCGCTAGAGCGCTCGGGTATACCTCCACCCGGGCGGGGCCTAGCCCCTGACGTAGCCTTGAGCCCGTGACCATCGCCCCCGAAGGACGGCGCATGCTCCGCGTCGAGGCGCGCAATGCGCAGACGCCGATCGAGCGCAAGCCGTCGTGGATCCGTACCACCGCGAAGATGGGCCCGGAGTACACCCAGCTCAGTGCCATGGTGAAGTCCGAAGGACTGCACACCGTCTGCCAGGAGGCCGGCTGCCCCAACATCTTCGAGTGCTGGGAGGACCGCGAGGCGACCTTCCTCATCGGTGGTGAGCAGTGCACGCGCCGGTGTGACTTCTGCCAGATCGACACCGGGAAGCCGGCCGACCTCGACCGCGACGAGCCTCGGCGGGTCGCCGAGTCGGTGCAGCAGATGGGCCTGCGCTACTCGACCATCACCGGCGTCGCGCGCGACGACCTCGTCGACGGCGGCGCGTGGCTCTACGCCGAGACCATCCGTCAGGTGCACGCCCTGAACCCCGGAACCGGCGTCGAGATCCTCGTGCCAGACTTCAACGCCATCCCCGAGCTGGTCGGCCAGGTCATCGACGCCCGGCCCGAGGTGTGGGCGCACAACGTCGAGACGGTGCCGCGGATCTTCAAGCGGATCCGCCCGGCGTTCCGCTACGAGCGCTCGCTCGACGTCATCACCATGGGCCGCGACGCCGGCCTGGTGACCAAGTCCAACCTCATCCTCGGGATGGGTGAGGAGGACCACGAGATCGAGCAGGCCCTCCGCGACCTCCACGAGGCCGGCACCGACATCATCACGATCACCCAGTACCTGCGTCCCTCCCCCCGTCACCACCCCGTCGACCGGTGGGTGAGGCCGGAGGAGTTCGTCCACTGGTCCGAGGTCGCCGACGAGCTCGGGTTCAAGGGCGTCATGGCCGGTCCGCTGGTCCGCTCGTCCTACCGCGCCGGCCGCCTGTGGGCGACGGCGATGAGGCACTGGGGCCGTCCGATCCCCGAGCAGCTGGCCCACCTCGCAGCCGCCGCCGACTCCCCGGCCCGCCAGGAGGCGGCGACCCTGGTTGCGCACAGCGCCGCCCTCACCGCCCGCGTATCCTGAGCCGCATGGCCAAGGAACCGGCGACGACGCCCGCCAAGAAACCCGGACGGCTCGCCCAGGTCCGGCAGGTGTTCGTCTCCGCCAAGGCGGTCGACCCGGCCATCGGCTGGTGGATGGCGCTGGCCGCCCTCGGCGTCCTCGTCGTCGCGGCCGTCGTCGGCATCGTCTTCAACGCGCTCATCTACGCCCTCATCATCGGCCTCCCCTTGGCCTTCCTCGCTGCGACGATCGTGCTCAGCCGGCGGGCCGAGCGGGCCGCCTACAAGCAGATCGAGGGACAGCCCGGCGCGGTCGGCGCCGCCCTGCGCTCGATCCGGCGTGGCTGGTACATCGAGGAGACGCCGGTCGCCGCCGACGCCCAGCGAGCGACCGACCTCCAGTCGGCGGCCCTGGTCTACCGCGCCGTCGGCCGGCCGGGCATCGTCCTGATCGCCGAGGGACCGCCCGGTCGCGCCCAGAAGCTGCTCGCGGCCGAGCGCCGCAAGGTCGAGCGCGTCGCGTCCGGCGTCCCGGTCACCCTGCTCCGGGTGGGCGACGGCGGCGCTGAGGACGAGGTCACCATCCGCAAGCTGGCCAACCGCGTCCAGCGGATGAAGGCGGTCCTCACCAAGGACGAGGTCTCCGTCGTCAACAAGCGTCTCAAGTCCATCGGTGGCGTCCGGCCGCCGCTGCCCAAGGGTGTCGACCCGACCAAGGTCCGCATGGACCGCAAGGCGATGCGCGGCCGCTAGCTCCTCCTCTCTCGAGAGCCCCGACACCAGGAGATCCCGGGATGACCGTCTCGCCGCTCGTGTGGACGCTGACCATCGTGGCGATCGGCGGCCTGCTGCTCTTCGACTTCTTTGTCCACGTCCGCAAGGCGCACACGCCGACCCTGCGCGAGGCGGCCACCTGGTCGGCGCTCTACGTCGGCATCGCCGTGCTCTTCGGCGTCGGGGTCCTCGTGTTCGGCGGCGCCGGAGCCGGGTCGGAGTACTTCGCCGGCTACGTCACCGAGAAGGCGCTCTCGGTCGACAACCTGTTCGTCTTCCTCATCATCATGACGAGCTTCCGCGTGCCGCGGGCCGACCAGCAGAAGGTCCTGCTCTTCGGCATCGTCTTCTCGCTCATCGCCCGGACCGGCTTCATCCTCGTCGGCGCCGCGCTGATCAACCAGTTCGCCTGGGTCTTCTACCTGTTCGGCCTCATCCTGCTGCTGACCGCCGGCAACATGCTCAAGCCGGAGGGCGAGGACAGCCACTCGGCCGACAACCTGATGATCCGGCTGGCCCGCCGGCTGTTCCACACCACCGAGACCTACGACGGCGACCGGCTGTTCACCGTCGAGAACGGCCGGCGCGTGATGACGCCGATGCTGCTCGTGATGGCGGCCATCGGCGGCACCGACATCCTCTTCGCCCTCGACTCGATCCCCGCCATCTTCGGGCTGACCCAGAGCGTCTTCATCGTCTTCACGGCAACGGCGTTCTCGTTGCTGGGTCTTCGCCAGCTGTACTTCCTCATCGACGGCCTCCTGGACCGGCTCATCTACCTGTCCTACGGCCTCGCGGCGATCCTCGCCTTCATCGGCGTGAAGCTGGTCCTGCACGCCCTGCACGAGAACAACGTCCCGTTCATCAACGGCGGCGCGCCCGTGAGCGTGGTCGAGATCAGCACCGGGCTGTCCCTCAGCGTCATCGTGGGCGTGCTGCTGGTGACCATCGTGGCGTCGCTGCTCAGCTCCCGCGGCCGGGCCCAGCAGGCCGTCTCGAGCCTGCGCCACCTCGCGGAGAACTACCTCGACATCGGCTACGAGGAGGACCAGGCGGTCCGGGCCGCGAGCTACCAGCGCCTGACCGACGAGGAGAAGCGGGTCAAGGCGCTCCCGGAGAAGTACCGCCGCCACATCCGCGAGGAGCAGAAGCTCCTCGACCTCATCGCGCGAGCTCACGCGGTCCACGACGAGAGGGTCCGGGAGGCCGGCTGAAATCCGGCTGCCCCGGGCCGGCCAGGCCGCATACGATCCGGCGTATGCCGAGCCCGTCCACCCTCGCCGCGTTCTCCGTCACGGCGCTGCTGTTCGTCCTCTTCCCCGGCCCGGCCATGCTCTTCCTCGTCGCGCGGGGCGTGGCCGGTGGCCCTCGCGTCGGCGCCCTGTCGGCCCTCGGCGTGGAGACCGCCAACGCGGTCTACGTCGTCGCCACGGCGCTCGGGCTCACGGCCGTCCTCGCCGCGTCCACGACGGCCTTCGCCGTCGTCCGGTATGCCGGTGCGGCCTACCTCGTCTACCTTGGCGTCCGCACGCTGCGCGACCGGGGCAACCCGCAGGCGCCCACTCTCGCCGCCGGGTCGCTGAGGCCGTGGACCAGCTGGCGGCAAGGGTTCCTCGTGGGCATCGGCAACCCCAAGGCCGCCCTGTTCTTCCTCGCGTTCTTCCCACAGTTCATCCACCCGGAGGCCGGCCCGGCGTGGGCGCAGGTCCTCGTCCTCGGTGCCGTCATCATCGCCATCGGGACGGTGCTCGACGTGTCCTACGGGGTGTTCGGCGGACTGGTCCGCTCCCGGATGGCACGACGCAGCAGCCGCGGGGTGCGTCGTGGGCGCATCGCCGTCGGGCTCACGTACATCGGCCTCGGCGGGCTCACCGCCGCGACGGGGCACCGCGCGGCCTGAGCGGTCAGGGCGACGCTGTCCGGGCGGTCGCCAGCTCGTCCCGCACGACCTCGACGAACCGGTCGACGCGCTCGGGGACGTCGCGTAGGAACAGGTCCGGCTCGATGACCTCGAGCTCGATGAGCACCGGAGCACCCTCCCAGTCGACGAGGTCGACCCGGGCATACGTGAGCCGACCCGGGGCGGCCGCCATCGCCGCCAACGCGACCTGCAGCTCCGCCGAGTCCGGCTCGTGCTCGACCTCGCGGCCGCCGAGATGCCGTTGCGACCGGTAGTCCCCCTCCTTCGGCACCTTGCGGACCGCGTGCGAGAACCGACCGCCGAGGAACACCAGCGAGCGCTCGCCGTCGACGATCGCCGGAACGAACGGCTGGACGACGACGTCGCCGTGGTCGGCGAGCCGCTCGGCGATTCGGCTGAGCGACGGGTCGTCGCGCTGTCCGCGCCAGGCGTGCCGCGCGCCGCCGTCGATCGCCGGCTTGACGACGATCTCCTCCCAGGGCACCTCACGGATCTGGTCGGCGACATCGGTGGAGGGGCCCGGGACCAGACGGGTCGGGACGGTCGGCACGCTCTTCGCGGTGAACTCGGCGAGGTAGCCCTTGTGCGAGTTCCACCGGAGCACGTCGGCCGGGTTGACCAGGGCGGTCTGCCGCTCGACGCCGGCTGCCCATTCCAGGAACTCGGTCACCCGGTCGAAGTAGTCCCACGGCGTCCGCACGACGACCAGCTCGTAGGCACCCCAGTCGCGGTCCTCGTCCCAGGACACGACGTCGGTCGGGACACCGGTGGCCCGCAGCGCGTCCGCGGCGACGTGCACCTCGGGCTCCTGGTAACGCTCGTCGGCACAGGTCACCAGCGCCACCTCGGCGGCGCCCTCGTCCGCCGTGGTCACCGGCGGGTCACCGGTGCATCACAGGCGGACCAGGACGGTCTGGGCGGCCTTGTCGTGCAGCCCGCGCTGGTCGCGGTCCCAGATCAGGGCCGGGATGGCGAGGCAGAGCAGGACGGTCCGGGAGAGGACCTGGAGGACGGTCGCGCGGCCGCCGCTGACGGAGAGCAGCCGGAGGCCGAGGAGCCGCTGCCCGAACGTCGACCCGAGGGTCGAGAGCAGCAGGAGGTTCTCGACGCCGAAGATGACCAGCGGCCACCACGACCCCGAGCTGCCCTCACCGAGCCGAACCCCCAGCCACGCGTAGGCGATCAGCTGGCACAGCGTCCAGTCGATGACGATCGCCACGAGCCGCCGACCGAACCGGCCGACCGAACCCGGCCCGTGCTGTGGCATACCGAGCCGTCGTCCGGGATAGTCGGTGTCGGCGTCGGGCCGCTGGGCGTTCGGACCCTCCAGCCAGGAGGCGACGTCCTTGCGGTCCACCACGCGGTCGCCTCCTGCCGTTCTACGTAACTCGTGCGAAACATTGGGGTCACGGGCGGGAAATGCCCTCCACCTAGTCTCTCATCCGGACAGCACGAGCGGTCGGGAGCCAACCTGCCCCTACCCCACGACGCCCCACTGCGGTCCCCCACTACAGGAGGTTGGATGTTCAGCAAGCCTGAGGAAGTCCTCGCGTTCATCGAGAAGGAGGACGTGAAGTTCGTCGACATCCGGTTCTGCGACCTGCCCGGTGTCATGCAGCACTTCAACGTCCCCGCGAAGAGCGTCGACATCGACTTCTTCACCAACGGACAGGCGTTCGACGGCTCGTCGATCCGCGGGTTCCAGGCCATCCACGAGTCCGACATGAAGCTCATCCCGGACATCCGGAGCGCCTACCTCGACCCGTTCCGGGTGCAGAAGACCCTCATCATCAACTTCTCGATCGTCGACCCGTTCACCGACGAGCCCTACAGCCGCGACCCGCGCAACATCGCGGCCAAGGCCGAGGCCTACCTCAAGTCGACGGGCATCGCCGATACCGCCTACTTCGGCGCCGAGGCGGAGTTCTACATCTTCGACGACGTCCGGTTCGAGACCAAGGCCAACGCCAGCTACTACTACATCGACTCCATCGAGGCGGCCTGGAACACCGGCCGCGCCGAGGAGGGCGGCAACCGCGGCTACAAGACGCGCTACAAGGGCGGCTACTTCCCCGTCCCGCCGGTCGACCACTTCGCGGACGCCCGCGACCAGATCTGTCTCGGCCTGGCCGACGTCGGCCTCAACGTGGAGCGGTCGCACCACGAGGTCGGCACCGCCGGCCAGCAGGAGATCAACTACCAGTTCAACACGCTGCTCCAGTCCGGCGACGACATGATGAAGTTCAAGTACGTCGTCAAGAACACCGCGTGGGCCCTGGGCAAGACGGCGACGTTCATGCCCAAGCCGATCTTCGGGGACAACGGCTCGGGTATGCATACCCACCAGTCCCTCTGGAAGGACGGCGAGCCGCTGTTCTACGACGAGAGCGGGTACGGCGGCCTGTCGGACATCGCCCGCTGGTACGTCGGTGGCCTGCTCAAGCACGCGCCGTCCCTGCTGGCTTTCACCAACCCGACGGTCAACTCGTACCACCGGCTCGTGCCGGGGTACGAAGCGCCCGTCAACCTCGTCTACTCGGCCCGCAACCGGTCCGCGTGCGTGCGCATCCCGATCGCGGGGACGTCGCCGAAGGCCAAGCGCATCGAGTTCCGGATCCCCGACCCGTCGGCGAACCCGTACCTGTCGTTCGCCGCGCAGCTGATGGCCGGCCTCGACGGGATCAAGAACCGCATCGAGCCGCCGGAGCCGGTGGACAAGGACCTCTACGAGCTCCCCCCGGAGGAGCACGCGAACATCGCGCAGGTCCCCGGTTCGCTCCCCGCGGTCCTCGACGCTCTCGAGGCGGACCACGAGTACCTCCTCGCCGGTGACGTCTTCACCCCGGACCTCATCGAGACGTGGATCGACTACAAGCGGACCAACGAGGTGGACCCCATCCGGTTCCGTCCGCACCCGCATGAGTTCGAGCTGTACTTCGACATCTAGACCGAAGCATCGACCGAAACGCCGCCCGACGGACCGTCGGGCGGCGTTTCGCGTCGGTACCGCTCTTGCGGAACGCGTCCTCGCGAGGCATGCTTTAACTATGACATTAGATAAGCAGGTCAGCGTGTCGCCGATTCGCCTGCGGCTGGACCCGTCGTCGGGCGTGCCGACCTACCTGCAGCTCGTGCAACAGGTGGAAGGCGCCCTGCGGCTGGGGTTCCTGCAGCCGGGCGACCAGCTGCCCAAGGTGCGCGAGGTCGTGGCCGAGCTGGCCATCAACCCGAACACGGTGCTCAAGGCCTACCGCGAGCTCGAGCACAAGGGGCTCGCCTCCGGGCGTCCCGGGGCCGGCACCTTCATCGAGGCGTCGCTGACGCCGGTCTCCCTGCCCGAGCTCGCCAACCTCCGGCGCTCCCTGCACCGCTGGCTCGACGACGCCGCTGCGGCCGGCCTCGACGACGACGGTGTGGTGGCGCTGGTCGAGAGCACGCTGCGGGATTTTCCTGACCGATCGTCGGGAACCGGGGGCGCGGGCCAGCGCCGGGCCAGCGGGGGTGGAGCGGCGTGAACGTCATCGAGACCCACGACCTCGGTCGCCGCTACGGCGCCACCTGGGCGCTGCAGGAGTGTTCGCTCACCATCCCGTCCGGTCACCTCACCGCCCTGGTCGGGCCGAACGGTGCCGGCAAGACCACCCTGATCAACCTCGTGATCGGCCTGAGCCTGCCCTCCGCCGGCAGCCTCACCGTGCTCGGCGACCTCGAGCCCGGATCGCTACCGGCGCTGGACGGCATCGGATTCGTCGCTCAGGACGTGCCTCTCTACCGCGGGTTCACGGTGACCGACATGGTCACCATGACGAGAAACCTCAACCGCACCTTCGACGTCGCCTACGCCCACGACCGCCTCGCGGACCTCGGCATCGACCTGCGGAAGCGGGCCGGCCAGCTCTCCGGCGGGCAGCGAGCCCAGCTGGCCCTCACCCTCGCCCTGGCCCGGCACCCTCGACTGCTCGTCCTGGACGAGCCCACGGCGTCGTTGGACCCCTTGGCCCGGCACGACTTCATGGCGACGGTGATGGCGGCGATGGCCGACGACGGGGTGTCCGTGGTCCTGTCCTCCCATCTCCTCGCCGAGCTCGAACGCGTCGCCGACCACCTGGTCCTGATGTCCGGCGGACGGATCCGCCTCGACGGGCCCGTCGACGACCTGCTCGCCCGGCACCGACTGGTGACCACCCGTTCCGGACCCGTCTCGACGTCCTCCGACTGGCACGTCGTCGAGTCCAACGCCGCCGGCGCTCAGACGCAACAGCTGGTCCGACTCCAGTCACCCGACGTGGTGATGCCCGCAGGATGTGACGCCCGACCGGTCGGGATCGAGGAGCTGGCGATGGCCTACCTGCGCAGCAGCTCGCGCAGCGTTGACCCCGTCCTCGAAGGAGCACACCGATGACCACGCTCGCCTCCGTCCCCGCCTCCACCGCCGCGGTCCGGCCGGTCCCCCGTCGTCAGCTCGCCTGGGTGGCCTGGCGACGCAACCGCGCGACGCTGTTCGGCCTGGGAGGCGTCCTGGCCGCGCTTGCGGCATACCTGCTGGTCACCGGTCTGCAGATGCACTCGGCCTACGCCGACCTCGGGAGCTGCGTCCCCCCGATCACCACCGATGCCTGCCGGATCCGGTGGGACTCGTTCATCGACGGGTATGGCCAGCGGGGGCTGACCGGCCCGCTCCTGGTGCTGCTGCCCGGCATCGTCGGCGCCGTCGTGGGTGCCCCGATGGTCGGGCGGGAGCTCGAGTCCGGAGTGTTCCGCTACTCCTGGACCCAAGGCGTCGGCCGGATGCGGTGGGCGGTGGCGATCGTCCTCCCGATGGCGGTCCTCACGGCAGCGCTGATGGGTGCGCTCGGACTCCTCGTGGCCTGGCGAAACGGACCGCTGTCGGAAGCCGGCGTGGCACAGCGGCTGGACGGCACGACCTTCCCGACCACCGGTGTCGCGGTGGTCGGCTGGACCCTCCTCGCCCTGAGCGCCGGCGTTCTCGCCGGGCTGCTCTGGCGGCGGGTCCTCCCGGCCGTGGCCTCCAGCTTCGTGGCGTGGTTCGGCCTCGCCCTCCTGGCCTCCGTACGACGGCCGCACCTGTTGACCCCGCTGACGAGCATCGGCGACCCGCCCGCCGGAAGCCTGGACATCGCCAGCTACTGGACCAAGAACGGGGCGCCCGTCAGCGCTTCCGAGGTCAGCTCGGTGCTCGAGAGCGTGGGTGTGCAGATGAGGGACGACGGCTTCTCCGCCCACGTCGGCGGGGGCAGCTCGGCCCCCCCGGACCCCCTCGTCTACCTGAGCCAGCACGGCTTCAACCAGGTGCACAGCTACCAGCCCGACAGCCGGTACTGGACGTTCCAGTGGATGGAGCTGAGCTGGCTGGTGCTCGTCTCGGTGGTTCTCCTCGGCCTGACGTTCTGGCTAATCCGCCGACGCTCGATCTGATCTCGCTAGGTGGCCCAGGGGCGGCGATCGGTGCGGACGAGCGAGTAGACGAGCAGGTCCTGGCTGCGGCCGTCATTGAAGAACGCGCCACGTGCGGTGCCTTCCAGCGCGAACCCGCACTTCTCGGCGATCCGCCGCGAGGCGGCGTTCTCCGGGACGATGACCAGCTGGATCCGGTTCTGCTTCTTGGTGGCGAAGAGGTAGTCGACCATGAGCTGCACCGACTCCGTGATGTAGCCGCGACCGGACAGCTCCGGCCGGTACAGCTGGTAAGACAGCTCGAAAGCGTCCCAGTAGCTCACCGGAACGTAGAACTCGATGTGACCGACGACCGCGTCGTCATCGCCGAGCAGCAGCAGGGTGCCCTCCTGCGGCTGCCACATGCCGTGGGTGGCGAAGGCGGATCGGAAGGCGGGCTCGGACATGACTCCGAGCGGGAAGTACCGGCCGCGGCTGGCGACGTCGACGTGCGCGTCGTACAGAAGATCGAGGTCGGTCGCTCGGACCGGCCTCAAGGCGATGCGCTCACCCGTGAGCATGACCACCTTGTCCGTTGTACCCCACACCCGGCAACCGACGCCACGTCATCGGGGCGCCGAGCGGCGACGGTGGCTTAACGGGAGTTCGAGTGGAGCGAATCTGTCGTGATAGCAGCAACTTTGCTCCACGCGAGGCATCGTGACGCGTTGCGCTCGCCGCCTCACCCGGCGCGGAGGTAGAGCAGCACGGCCAGGACCCGCCTGGACTCGGTCCCGGTCGACGGGATGCCGAGCTTGTCGAAGACGCTGGACACGTACTTCTCGACCGCCCGTTGGGTGATGACCAGCCGCGCGGCGATCCCGGCGTTGGAGTTGCCCTCCGCCATCAGCCCGAGCACCTCCCGCTCGCGCGGGGTGAGCCGCTCGGTCGGGCTGCCGGTCCGGCGGCGGTGTAGGAGGGTCGAGACGATCTGCGGGTCGATCGCCGACCCTCCGGCGGCGACGCGGCGGATCGAGTCGAGGAAGTCGGCGACGTCGCCGATCCGGTCCTTGAGCAGGTACCCGACCCCCTCGGCGGACTCGCTCAGCAGCTGCATCGCGAGGCCCAGCTCGACGTACTGCGACAGCACGAGGACGCTCACCGCCGGGTGCTCCCGACGGATCTTCAGCGCTGCCCGCATTCCCTCGTCGGTATGCGTGGGCGGCAGCCGGATGTCGAGCAGGGCGATGTCGGGTGGCTCGACCTTCAGCCGGTTGAGCAGGTCGTCGGCGTTGTCGTAGGCCGCGATCACGTCGAGGCCGGACTCGGTGAGGATCCGGGTCAGCCCCTCCCGGAGCAGGACGCTGTCCTCGGCGATAGCCACCCTCAGGGACACGGGAGCTCCGCCCGCACCTCAACGCCGCCACCGTCCGCCGGCCGGACCGACAGCCGACCGCCCAGCGCCTCGACCCGCACGGCGAGGCGGTCCAGCCCCGAGCCGGTATGCGGCTGCGCACCGCCGCGCCCGTTGTCCCGGACGTCGACGACGAGCTGCGAGCCCTGACGTTCGACGCATACCCGGGCGAGCGTCGCCTCGGCGTGCTTGCCGACGTTGGCCAGGGCCTCGCTGACGACGTAGTAGGCGGCCACCTCGACCGCCGGTGGCGGCCGCTCGGAGAGGGCGACCGACAGGTGTACCGGCACCGGCGCTCGCGCGGCGAGCGACTCCAGGGCCACGTCGAGACCGTGGGCCGAGAGCACGGCGGGGTAGATCCCGCGCGCCACGTCCCGCAGCTCCTCCAGCGACGCCGAGACCTCGCCCTTGGCGTGCAACAGCCGGGTTCGGAGCTGCTGGTCCGTACCGGGGTCGGCGCCCAGCATCCCCAGCTCCATCGACAGGGCGACGAGGCGCACCTGGGCACCGTCGTGGAGGTCACGCTCGAGTCGCTGCCGTTCCTGGCGGCCCGCCTCGAGCACCCGGCCCCGCGACTCCTGGAGCTCGTTGAGCCGGGCCCGGAGCTCAGCCCGGAGCCGGCCGTTCTCGAGGGCGATGCTGGTGGTGGCGACGACCGCGTCGAGCAGCTCTCGCTCATCGTCGAGGGCCGGGTCGAACGTCAGCGCGGCCATCGGCTCTCCCTCCCGGGACAGCACGCGGACCCCGCGGTCGGCGCTCGAGGTCGGAGGCGCCGTCGGCGCACCGTCCTGGTCGGCCCAGGTGCCGAACTCCGGCAGCCAGTACGACAGCCGGAGCGATGGGTCGCGCAAGGCCCGCGCCAGCGGCGCCTGGAGGTCGGTCGTGGGCTCGGACTGCAGCTCGACGAGCAGCCCCGTCACGTCGCCGCGGGCGAGACGTAGGTCGAGCAGCGCGAAGAGGAACGCGATCGGAGCCAGCCCGAGAGCGGCGAACGTGATGAGGCGGATGGGCTCGACGAACGACCAGCCGAGAAGGCCGCCGGTGTAGAGCAGGGCCAGCATCACCAGCGCGAAGCTGAACGAGTCGACGACCAGCGTCGCCGGGCGCCGCCGCAGCCGCTCGTGGCCGGACCGGCGCCGGTGCAGCAGCACCGTCCCGACGACGAGGCAGGCCGCGACCAGGGCGAGCTGGATGCGTTCCACCACGTCTCCGGCGGCCGGCGCGGACACCAGCGTGAACAGGCTGTCGGGGTTGGCGCCGAGCAGGATCTTGACCAGCTGCAGCCCGAGCGTGACCGCGTACGCGACCACGACGAGGACCCGTTCGGCTCGGTCCCGGACGCGCCCGCTCGGGAAGGCGAGGAACACGTGCAGGAAGAGCGCCGCCGGCAGCATGTCGAAGAAGTTGCCCACGCTGTGGACGACCGGCTGGCTCGACCACTGCAACGGCGTCAGTCCCATGACGAACCCGGTCAGCATCATCAACGGACCGAGCCGGCTGGCCGGCCGTCGCCACCAGGCCACCACACCGCTGAGGACGTACGGGACGACGATCCACGCGATGAGGAACACCCGAAGCGCGCCGGGCTCCAGCCGAGCGCTGGCGACCCCGAGGACCAGGACTCCCGTGAGGACCCCGATACCGGTGACCGCCAGGGCCCACAGCATCCAGGAGCGGCCTGTCGGGGTCTCCTCGACCATGGCTCACGGTAGCGGCGCGCACTGAGGCTCGGACATACCAGAAAACCCGCCAATCGCGCCGGCCGGACTCTCAGAACATCCTCAGCGCGCTGCGCTTGCGGCCCTCGGCCGGTCGCGGCACGGTGGAGGGGAACGAGGTATTCGCCTCTCGGGGGTCGGCGAGAGGAGGTCCCGGGACGACGACTGCGTGCACTGCCCTCCACCGTCACCTGGCTCCACGACCCACCGAAAGTCCGATGTCTGACCCCGACGCTCGCCCCCAGCCCTCCTCCCCTACCACCCTTCGTCCGGACGGGACCGTGTTCCCGCCGGTCACGCCCGACCCGCCGGAACCGCCCGGCTACGTCTCCCCGTTGGAGCGGTCCCTGGTGCTTGACGACCTGGCCCGGACCATCCGTGACGGCGTCGACCCGGACTGAGCGGACCGGGTCTGACCGCTGCCTGTCAAGACCGTGGCAAGACGCTGAGAGTCACGGATTGTGGGATTTCCCGACCTAACGTGTCGGACGCCCCATCCGGTGCGAGCTGCCCGGAACCGGAGGACACCCTCTCGGGGGGTGCAGGAAGTCCAGATTTTCCAGCGATCGAAGGACGACTATGCACATCTTGCAATCCCGGCGTGCCGTGGTGCTCGTCACCTCGGCCGCCGTCGCGGCGGGTATCGGTTTCGGTGTCGCCCCGGCCGCTCAGGCGGCGAACGGCAAGGTCACCATCGACAACACTCTGCCTCGATGGCTCGGCCACGCGACGAAGAACAGCGTGACGCCCTTCGCGGCCACCCAGCAGAGCGTGCGGGTCTACCTCACGCCCAACGGTGGGCTGGACGCCCTCAAGGCTGCCGTCGCTGCGGTCGCCGACCCCTCCTCGGCGAAGTACCGCCAGTTCATGACGACCGCCCAGTTCAACGCCGCATACGGCCCGACCCAGGCCCAGGTCGACCAGGTCAGCTCCTTCCTCTCCGGAGCTGGTCTCAAGGTCACCGGCGTCGAGCCGCAGCACCGGTACGTCGAGGCCATCGGGTACGCGAACCAGCTCGGCGCTGCGTTCGGGGTCCAGCTCGGCAGCTTCACCCACGACGGCCAGTCGGTGACCGCTCCGAGCACCGCCGCGACGGTGCCGCCGAGCATCGCCTCGAGTGTCCTCACCGTCACCGGACTGGACACGACCACCTACACCAAGGCGCCCAACCACATCGGACCGGACAAGCAGTCCGGCGCCGCCAAGGCTGCCGTCTCGCCCGCGGCCAAGCCCCCGGACGGGTTCGCCAACGCACGGCCGTGCTCGATCTACTACGGGCAGATCTCCGCGCAGTACCAGGCGGACTTCAAGACCCCGTTGCCCCCGTTCCAGGGACAGACCCTCCCGTATGCGCCGTGCGGCTACACCGGATCGCAGTTCCGCTCCGCCTACGAGCGCGGCACGACGCTGAACGGGACCGGCGCGACGGTGGCCATCACCGATGCATATGCGTGGCAGAAGCTCGTACAGGACGCGAACCGGTACGCCTCGGCACACGGCGACGGCGCCTACGCACCCGGCCAGCTGACCCAGAACGTCCCGAGCTCGTTCACGAAGCAGGGCGCCTGTGGGCCTAGCGGCTGGGCCGGCGAAGAGATGCTCGATGTCGAGGCCGTCCACGCGATGGCTCCTGGGGCGAAGATCCGCTACTACGCCTCGTCCAGCTGCTTCGACGACGACTTCCTCGCCACCCTGGGCCGCGTCGTGGACGAGAACGTCGCCCAGATCGTCACGAACTCGTGGGGTGACGTCGAGAGCGCCGAGTCGGCCGCCAATGTCGCGGCCTACGAGCAGGTCTTCCTGCAGGGCGCCATGCAGGGACAGAGCTTCCTGTTCAGCTCCGGTGACAACGGCGACGAGCAAGCCAACGGTGGGATCGTCCAGACGGACTACCCCACATCAGATCCGTATGTGACATCGGCCGGAGGCACGTCGACCGGCATCGGCGCGGACGGGAAGATCGCCGTACAGACCGGGTGGGGCACCGAGAAGTACACCCTCTCCGCGGACGGCAAGTCCTGGACTCCGGCTGGTTTCCTCTACGGTGCCGGCGGCGGGTACTCGTCGCTGTTCAACCGGCCCGCCTACCAGAACGGCATCGTGACCAACCCGGCTCGCGGTGTGCCGGACGTCGCTATGGACGCCGACCCCAGCACCGGAATGCTCATCGGTATCACCCAGACGTTCCCGGACGGCGTGCGCTACGGCGAGTACCGCATCGGTGGCACCAGCCTCGCGTCGCCGCTCCTCGCCGGCTTCGGGGCGCTCGGGGTCCAGAAGAACGGTGGAGGCTTCGGCCTGCTCAACCCGCTCCTCTACTCGGCTCCCGCAGGGACGATCACCGACGTTCGCAAGGTCAAGGACCTCGGCGTGGTTCGGGTCGACTACACGAACGGTGTCGACGCCTCAAACGGCCTGGCCTACTCCGTCCGGACGTTCGACCAGGACAGCTCGCTGAAGACGACCAAGGGCTGGGACCCGGTGACCGGCCTCGGAGTGCCCAGCACCAAGCTGCTCGACACCATCTCGCCGACGCCCTGACCTCACCGCACGCAGGGGGCGCCTCCCATCCGGGAGGCGCCCCTTACGTCGTCACCGTGCGGTTGGGGTCAGAACCCGCCGAAGTCCCCTCCACCGAAGTCCCCGCCGCCGAAGTCGCCGCCGAACCCGGCGTCACCCCCGGTGTCATAGCCGCCGGTGTCGTAGCCGCCGGCGCCGGGGTCGGCACCGCCCGCGTCACCGCTACCCGCGTCACCACCCGCGTCACCAGCCGCGTCACCACCGGGGTCGCCCGAGGCGTCCCCGGACCCGTCACCACCGGCCGCGAAGTCCTGCTGCTCCGGCGAGCCCTCGAAGCCGCCGAGCATGGTGTCGGCGATGGCGCTGCCGATGACCACGCCGGCGATCGTGCCGAGCATGGAGCCACCGAAGGCGCCCATCATGCCGCCGCCCATCCCGCCGCCGGCGTAGCCGCGGCCGCCGAATGTGCGCTGGAGGTAGCCCGGCTGCTGCATCTCGGCGCGGGTGGCCGCGCGGGCCAGCTGTCGGGGGTCGTCCGACGGGGGCCGTTCCGAGGGCGGCAGGGTCTGGGTCATCTCCTGGAGCACCTGCTGGCGCTGCGAGGGGCTCAGCTGACCGAAGGCCTGGGCGTGCGCCTCCTCGATCTGCTCCGGGGGCGCGGTACGCAGGAGGTACCGGTAGCGGGCGATGGCCGCCCGGTCCTGCGCGGTGGCTCCGGTGGTCGAGTCCTGAGGGCCGGCCGCATACCCCTGCTGGGCGTAGCCCTGCTGCGGCGCGTACCCCCGCTGGTCCTGCTGGGGGTAGCCCTGGCGCTGGTACTGCTGCTCCGGGGTTTCCCGGCCGAGCAGCCTGTCGAGGAATCCCATGGTCGCTCCTTCTGAGGCCGACGTGGCGAGGTCGGTCGAGGTCAGGTGGGTCGAGATCGGTATGCGCGTGGCCCCATCAGTCCAACGACCCGGGGGCCGATCCGTTCCCCGGAAACGTCCAGAGAACCTCTCAGAGAACGCGGTGCGACGCCAGTCGAGGCGTCACTCGGCGCGTCGTACCGCCAGCATCGCGACGTCGTCGTCATGCCGCGCCGGACCGACCCGGCGGACCCGTCGGGCCACCCGCTCGAGGAAGGTGGGCAGAAGCTCGCGGTCTTCGGCCACCGAGTGGCGCAGCACCGCGGTGAGCCGGTCGACCCCGGCGTCGAGGTCCTCGTCGCGCCGTTCGACCAGCCCGTCGGTGTACATCAGGACCACGCCGCCGGGCGGCAGCTCGACCGGCTCCGGGGACCGGTCGACGACCCCCACGCCGAAGGCCGGCCACACCGTGCCGCACCAGCGGGAGGGGACGCCGTCCGGCGCCAGCAGCAGCGGCGGCGGATGGCCGGCGACCAGGACGTCGGCGGCGTCGCTGCCGCTCTCGAAGGCGAGCAGGACCAGGGTGACCAGGGGCTGCTCGCTGGACAGCTCCAGCATCCGGTCGAGTCCCGCGGCCACCGCCCGCAGGTCGGGGTCGGCCGCGACGAGGGCCCGGACCGCGGCCTGCAGGCGCGCCGCCGTCGCGGCCGCATCGACGCCGCGGCCCATGACGTCGCCGATCACCGCGACGTGACGGTCGGCAGACAGGTCGATGACGTCGAAGAAGTCCCCGCCGATCTCGGCGCGGCCGGACGGCTGGTACAGCGTGGCGAGATCCCACCCCGTGAGCTCCGGCAGGCGCTGCGGCAGCAGGGCGTGCTGGAGGATCTGCGCGGCCCGCTGCGTCTGCGAGAAGAGGTCGGCGTTGTCGACGGCGAGGGCCGCGCGCCGGGCCAGGTCCTCGGCGAACACCAGGTCCTCGGCGGTGAGGAGCCGTGAACAGGAAGCGAGGGACATCGTCCCGGTGATCCGGCCGCGGGCCACGAGGGGGACGACGATGATCGAGCGCAGGTCGAGCTCGGCCGCGAGGGCGACGAGCTCGGGATCCGGCGACACGCTGCGGATCAGCTCCACGGTGACGGGCGAGTAGAGCCGGCTCTGACCCGTCCGCGCGACTGCGTAGGAGCCCGCCGGCGCCTCGGGGTTCGCGGGGACGCGCGACATCAGCCGGTGGGCCGCGGCCGCGAAGGCGGGGTCGTTGTGCGCGACGACCAGGGAGTGGAGCCGCCCGTCGGCGAACAGCTGCACGCCGCACCAGTCCGCGATCGAGGCCACCGCGAGCTCGGCCACGGTGCTCATCGTGGCGCGATGGTCGAGGCTGCGGGCCAGCTGTTCCGACGCCGACGAGAGGAACTCGATCTGGCGCAGCCGTTCGGCGCTGCTGGCCTCGGCTCGAAGCCGAAGGATGGTCTGCGTGCAGACGTCGGCGGCGATGTGAAGCATCTCGATCTCCGCCATCTCGGGCCTCGGGGCTGCCGTGTCGAACCGGAGCGCCAGCGCGCCGATAGCCGGCTCGCCGCCGCGTCGGAGCGGGAAGGCAAGCATGGCTGCTGCGTCGCCCCCTGCGAGCTGCGGGTACGACCGGCTGATCGCCTCGCGGTCGAGGACGATGACGGGCTCCCCGGTCGTCACCGCGTCACAGATCGGCAGAGCTTCCGTCAGGGCGCACCGGCCGTTCGCGAGCTCCGGAACCAGCGGTGCGCCCCGGAGCCCGAGGGTCACCAGGTCGCTCCCCTCGCGTACCGCCAGCATCGTCACGCTGGCCGAGACGGCCTGGCCGACGAGCCGCGTCATGATGTCGGTGACCGTCTCGAGATCGGTGGCGGCGGAGAGGTCGCGGGTCACCCGGCCGAGCCGGGTGAGGCGCTGCAGCTCCATCGGTGCTCGCCCTGTTCTCGGGCTCGGCCCGCTTGACAGCCATCGGGGTATGCGCGTCACCGGCGGCCCCGCGTGCGCCGTACGAGCGACCTCAAACGCTAATCGGATCGACGTGGCTGCCGAGACCGATTGCCGATGTTCGAGCGAAGACGGGAGGATCCCCTGAGGACACCTAGGAGGGGTAGGCCCGGGCGACAGCGAGGTCGAGCTCGCCGGCCGGCCAGCGGGCCGCGAGGAGGACGATCGCGCCCAGGCAGATCACGGCGCACATCGTCACGGCGGCCGCCGGGTTGGTCAGCTCCGACAACCAGCCGGCGACGAGGTAGGAGCCCCCGGCGGCGGTCACCGACAGCGCGCCACCCAGTCCGAACACCGCCCCGCGGCGGTTCTCGGGGGTCATCAGGGAGAAGGTCGACTGCAGCGGCAGCATGAACGCCTGGAGGGTGCCGGCGACGAACCACAACAGGGCGGTGACGACGAGGGGGGGCCGGAAGGCCGTGAGCAGCAGGGGGACGGGCATGGCGAGGGCCATGGCGATGATCCGTCCGTTGGAGACGTGCGGGTCCCACCGGCTGACGATGATGACCCCGACGGCGGCACCCGCGATCGGGCAGGCCATGAGCAGGCCACCGAAGCCGGGGCTGCCGGCGAAGGGCAGCGCGACCGCCTCGGGTGCCGAGATGCCGAGGGCGGCGACCAGGCTGAGCCCCAGGAGCCGGCGCAGCACCCGGTTGTGCACCACCACGCCGGCAGCGGTCCCGAGGTCGCCGAAGAACCCGGACAGGCCGGGACGAGGCTCTCCCGGCACCGGGTGGGCGACGACGACGATGGTCACCACGACCGCCGACAGGACGAAGGTCGCGAAGTCCAGGGCCAGGCCGCGGACCGCGCCGAGCGCGACGACGATCACCCCGCCGAGCGCGAACCCCAGCGCCTGGTTGGCCTGCTCGGCGAGGGCCGAGAGGCCCATGGCCCGCAGGAACACCCGGCGGTCGGCGAAGAGGTCGGTCATGAGGACCAGCTGGGCGGCGGCCGCCGGTCCACCGAGGGTCTCGAGCACGAACAGCAAGGCGAGCAGGGCCGGGATCGGCGCCTCGGCCGAGACGGCCCAGATCAGCACCAGCACCATGAGGGCGCGACTCGCGTGGGACACCACCAGGACGTACTTGTAGGGGATGCGGTCGGCGAACGGCCCGAGGACGCTGCGCCCGAAGATCGACGGGACCAGGCTCACGGCCAGGGTGGTGGCGGTGGCCAGCGGTGACGCGGTGCGCTCGTAGACCACGGCGGCGATCGTCAGCCGGGCGATGTAGTCGCCCCACGTCGACAGGCTGGCGGCGATGAACAGGGCGAGGTAGCCGCGGACCGCGAACACCTGCGAGAGGGGCGGCATGGACGTTTGATTTGTCCCGGGCCCCGACACCCGGCCGACGGTACAGGTCGGTCCGCCGGCGGGCTACTCCGGGCGGGCCTCGTAGAAGTTACGGTCCGTCGCCGCCCGGCTGCGGCGGGCGACCCGCAGGTAGTCCTCCTCGAGCGTCGACTGCGCGCCGGGGGGCCGGCCGATGATCCGACCGATCCCGTCGGCGTCGCGCACGTCGGCCGGGACCGACTCGACCGGCCGTCCGCGCCAGAGCACCGACGCGTTGCGCAGGGAGGCCGCCAGGGTCCAGCCCGCGCGCAGGCTCCGGGCGTCGGACGACGAGAGCTGCCCGGCGGACTCGGCGGCGTCGAGCCCCGCCATGGTGCTCGTGGTGCGCAGCGCTGGGTCGGCCGCCGCGTGCTGGAGCTGGACGAGCTGTACCGTCCACTCGACGTCGGTGAGGCCGCCGAGCCCGAGCTTCAGATGGGTCCGCTTGTCGCCGCCGCGGGGCAGCCGCTCCGCCTCCACGCGGGCCTTCATCAGCCGGATGTCCCGGACCTGCGCGGCGGTCAGCCCGTTCGCGGGGTACCGCACGGGCTCGATGACGTCCATGAACGCCTCCCCCAGCTCGAGGTCGCCCCCGACCGGGCGGGCCCGCAGGAGCGCCTGGAACTCCCAGGTGGCGGCCCAGCGCTCGTAGTAGGTCGTGTAGGCGGCCAGGCTCCGGACCAGTGGACCGGCCTTGCCCTCCGGGCGCAGGTCGTTGTCCAGGCTGAGCTGGGGGTCGGGACCCGCCGGTCCGAACAGCCGACGCATCTCCTGGACCACCTGGACGGCTCGGCGCTGGGCCTCGTCGTCCGGGACCTGGCCGGTGGCCCGGTGCACGAAGATCACGTCGGCGTCCGAGGCATACCCCATCTCCCGGCCACCGAGGCTGCCCATCCCGATGGCGGCCATGGCGGTGCCCAACGGTGACCCGAGCTGCTCCTCGACCTTGCGGACGGCGATCTCGAGAACCACGTGAAGGGTCGCCGCGGTGAGGTCGGACAGGGAGACGCCGACCTGGGCCAGGTCGATCTCCCCCGACAGGTCCGCGATGGTGATGCGCAGCAGCTCGTGGCGACGCAGCTGCATCACCGCGGCCGTGGCCGCGTCCGCGTCGGGACGGCGACCGGCCGCGCTGCCGAGGGTGAGCCGCAGCTGCTCCTGGGTGCGTGGGGTGAGCCCGCCCGGCTCGCCGAGAATGGCGACGGACTCGGGCGAGCGGATCAGCAGGTCCGCTGCATACCGGCTGCGGGCCAGGGTGCGAGCCAGGCGCTCGGCCGAGGACCCTTCGTCCCGGAGCATCTTGAGGTACCAGTGGATCGTGCCGAGCTCCTCGCTGACCCGGCGGAACGCGAGCAGCCCGGCGTCGGGGTCGGCCTCGTCGGCGAACCAGCCCAGCATCACCGGGAGCAGCGTGCGCTGGATCGCCGCGCGCCGGGTGACTCCGGAGGTCAGGGACTCCAGGTGACGCATCGCGCCCGCCGGGTCGCGGAAGCCGAGGGCGGCGAGCCGCGCGCGGGCGGCCTCGGGCGTCAGCGAGGTGTCGGCCGAGGTGAGCTTCGCCGCGGCGTTGAGCAGCGGCCGGTAGAACAGCCGCTCGTGGATGCGGCGCACCTCGCGGGACCGTGACGCGCGCAGCTCGACGACCTCCTTGGCCGGGGTCACCCGCAGCCCGATGGCGCGACCGAGGCGTCGCAGGTCCACCTCGCTCGTCGGCATCAGGTGGGTGCGGCGAAGGCGATAGAGCTGGATCCGGTGCTCGAGGGTCCGGAGCAGCCGGTAGGCCTCGCCCAGGGTCAGCGCGTCCTCGCGGCCGATGTAGCCCCCCTTGGCCAGCGCCGAGAGCCCCTCGAGGGTCGTCGCGGACCGCAGCGACGGGTCGCCCCGACCGTGGACCAGCTGGAGCAGCTGCACGGCGAACTCGACGTCGCGCAGGCCCCCCCGTCCGAGCTTGAGCTGGCGTGCCGCCTCGGCGACCGGGACGTGCTGCTCCACCCGGCGCCGCATGGCCTGCACGTCCTCGACGAAGTGGTCCCGTCCGGCCGCATCCCAGACCAAGGGCTGGATCGCGTCCTTGTAGGCCTTCCCGACCTCGAGGTCGCCGGCCGACACCCACGCCTTGAGCAGGGCCTGGAACTCCCAGGTCTTGGCCCACCGCTCGTAGTAGGTCCGGTGGCTGGCGATGGTCCGGACGAGCGGCCCGGACTTGCCCTCGGGCCGGAGCGCGGCGTCGACCGGCCAGAGCGTGCCCTCACCGGTGTTGGCCGAGCAGGCCCGCATCATGCCGGTGGCCAGGGCGGTGGCGACGGCGATCGCGCGGTCCTCGTCGACCCCCTCGGCGGGCTCGGCGACGAAGATCACGTCCACGTCGGACACGTAGTTCAGCTCGCCGCCGCCGGTCTTGCCCATCCCGATGACCGCGAGCCGCGCGTCCTCGGCCCCGGCGCCGTACTCCTCCCGGGCGATGGCCAGCCCGGCCTCGAGGGCCGCCTCCGCGAGCCAGGCCAGCTGCTCGGCCGCGGTCGGCAGGTAGCCCACCGGGTCCGACGAGGTGAGGTCGAGGGCGGCGATGGCCAGCAGCTCGCGGCGGTAGGCGATACGGAGGGCGTCGTACGCGGACCGCTCGCCCCGCTCGTCGGGCCCGACCGCGGCGACCAGGCTCTCCCGCAGTCCCGCAGCCGTGGGCCTCACGGCGTCGGCCACGCAGCGCCAGTGGTCGGGATGGCCGACGAGGTGGTCGACCAGAGCGATCGAGCCGCCGAGGACGGCGACGAGCCGGTCGCGCGCCGGGCCGGGTCGGCGGAGGGCGACGAGCAGGGCGGCACTTTCGTCGTCCCGGTCGGGGAGGGGACGGCCGTTCGGGAGCCTTCCGGCGCGGGGCCGGGTTCCGCGGTCGCGCAGCGACTCCATCAGCCGGACCAGCCCCAAGAGGGCCTGGTCGGGGTCGGCGGCCGCGCTGAGGGCGTCGGGCAGCCCGTCGTGGAAGATGTCGTCCAGGGGGTCCGCGAACCCGGTCAGGGCCGCGTCCTGCAGGAGCCGCTCCGCCCGGGCGGGGTCGGCGAACCCGAGCCGAGCCAGCTGCCCGCCGGGTGTCGTGGCCCGCGTGGTCACCGCGCCGCCGCTACAGACGCGGCAGGTAGCGGTCGAGCTCGAACTGGGTCACCTGGCTACGGTAGTCCTCCCACTCCGCACGCTTGTTGCGCAGGAAGAAGTCGAAGACGTGCTCGCCGAGCGTCTCGGCCACCAGCTCGCTGCGCTCCATCACCTCGAGCGCGCGGCCGAGCGAGAGCGGCAGCGGCTCGATGCCCATGGCCCGGCGCTCGGAGTTGGTGAGGTTCCAGACGTCGTCCTCGGTCTCCGGCGGAACCTCGTACCCCTCCTCGATGCCCTTGAGCCCGGCATTGAGGATGACGGCGAACGCGAGGTAGGGGTTGCACGCGGCGTCGAGCGAGCGCATCTCGACCCGGGTCGACTGTCCCTTGCTGGGCTTGTACATGGGGATCCGAATCAGGGCGGACCGGTTGTTGTGGCCCCAGGTGATGTACTCCGGCGCCTCGCCCCCACCCCAGAGCCGCTTGTAGGAGTTGACCCACTGGTTGGTCACGGCGGTGATCTCGGCGCCGTGCCGCAGCAGCCCGGCGACGAACTGCCGTCCGGTCTTGCTCAGCTGGTAGGGGGCGCCCGCCTCGTAGAACGCGTTGGTGTCGCCCTCGAACAGGCTGACGTGCGTGTGCATCCCGGAGCCGGGGTAGTCCGCGAACGGCTTCGGCATGAAGGTCGCGTAGATGTCCTGCTCCAGCGCCACCTCCTTGACCACGGTCTTGAAGGTCATGATGTTGTCCGCGGTGGTGAGCGCGTCGGCATACCGCAGGTCGATCTCGTTCTGGCCCGGCGCGCCCTCGTGGTGGCTGAACTCGACCGAGATGCCCATCGCCTCGAGCATGGTGATCGTCGCGCGGCGGAAGTCGTGGCTGTTGCCGTGCGGGACGTGGTCGAAGTAGCCCGCGTCGTCGACCGGCTTGGGCTTGCGGCCCTTCTTCCAGCTCTCCTTGATGAGGAAGAACTCGATCTCGGGGTGGGTGTAGAAGGTGAAGCCCAGCTCGCCGGCTCGCCACAGCGCCCGGCGCAGCACCTGGCGCGGGTCGGCGAAGCTCGGCGAGCCGTCCGGCATCTGCAGGTCGCAGAACATCCGCGCGGTGCCCGGGGACTCGCCGCGCCAGGGCAGCACCTGGAACGTGGCCGGGTCGGGCTTGGCCAGCATGTCCGCCTCGAAGACCCGCGCGAAGCCCTCGATCGCCGAACCGTCGAAACCGATCCCCTCGGAGAAGGCCCCCTCGAGCTCGGCCGGGGCGACCGCGACCGACTTCAGGGTGCCGAGCACGTCGGTGAACCACAGCCGGACGAAGCGGATGTCGCGCTCCTCGATGGTCCGGAGCACGAACTCTTGCTGGCGATCCATGGGTCGATCCTGCCGCACACCGGTTTCGTCGGGGTGACCAACCCGCAGGCTGGACGCGGCGTCCCCGTCGTATGCGACCCTCGACCGATGACGGAGTCGCCCACCTCGACCCTGCACGCCTATCTCGGCTACCCCGATGCCGTGGCCGCGATCGACTTCCTCCAGCGGGGGCTCGGCTTCCGGCTGGTCCGCCGCTGGCCGGACGAGGGCGACACGGTCGCCCACGCCGAGCTGCGGCGCGGCGACGCGGCCATCACCCTCTTCACCGACGAGACCGGCTACGAGCGACCGCCCCGCAAGGGCGACACCTGCGGCATCGGCCTCTACCTCGCGGTGCCGACGAATGACGACGTCGACGACGGGTATGCGTCGGCCACTGCCGCGGGCGGCACCGGCGTGTGGGTGCCGGAGCAGAGCGAGTGGAACTACCGGTGCCGGGTCGTCGACCCGCAGGGCGTCGAGTGGACCCTGGGCACCTACCGTCCCGGCGAGCCGGTGGTGGGCTAGATGACCACCCCGACGGAGGTTCAGGAGTTCATCGCGAAGGTCACGCCGGACCGCCGGCGCCACGACGCCGAGACGCTCCTCGAGCTCTTCTCCCGCGCCACGGGCGAGCCGCCGACGCTGTGGGGGTCGATCGTCGGGTTCGGCTCGTACCACTACCGATACGACAGCGGACGCGAGGGCGACACGGCCGCAGTGGCGTTCGCCCCTCGCAAGGCGGCCAGCGTCGTCTACATCGTCGACGGCGTCGGCGCCCACACCGAGGAGCTGGCCCGGCTGGGGCCGCACACCACCGGAGTCGGCTGCCTCTACCTCAAGGACGTGGCGGCCGTGGACCTCGACGTGCTGGCCGAGATCGTCGGTGGCGCCTACCGCACGCTGACCGCGGGCGTCTACACCAAGCGCGCCCGCGACGGCGGCCGCTGACTCAGGCGCGCGCCGTGAGGTCCACCCACGACCGCGACCCGTCCAGCGGTGAGAGGCTCCGCACCCGCATCCCCGGGTGCAGCCGGTCGTCGCGTCGGTAGAGGTCGAGCAACCGCTGCTCCGCCTCGAGGTCGCCGGCGTCGGAGGCGACGAGCAGGGCCGCCAGCTCGTCGACGTAGGCCGCCTCGTCGTCCTGGGTGCCGGGACCGCCGCACATCCCCCAGTCGTCCCAGAGCAGCATCTCGTCGCCGAACCGGTGGGCGACCTCCTGGACGACGTAGTTGCGGATCATCCAGGCTCCCCGGACGTCCGGGACCGACTCGTCGACCCCGTAGCGCTCCGCGTCGATCCGGTCCTCTCGGTGGGCGCGCCACACCTCGGCCGCAGTCTCGAAGCCGGCGCCCTCCCCGATGTCCAGGTCGAGCGGATCGGGGATCGCCTCGCCCGGCTCCGCGATCTCCGGCTCGAACCGGCGCCAGCGGCCGTCGTCCCACACCTCGGGGACGACGTGGTCGTGGTGCCACCCGGGGACGAAATACCCCGCAAACCCGATCCGGCTCCGCGCCGGGATCCGGTGCTGCCGCAGGACGGCGACGGACAGCAGGGTGTAGTCGCGACAGCACCCCTGGACCCGCGTGGTCGGGGCCCGCGGGACCGACAACGGCTCCGGATGGCGGTCCTGGTCGTGTCCGAGGATCGCCGAGACCCATCGGGAGCCGATCTCGCCCGCGGTCTCGACCGGGAGGTCCTCACCGGACGCGCGGTAGTGGATGACGACGTTGCGCGCGACCTCGCCGACCACGGCGAGGTCCGGGGCCACCCCGTCGAGCAGGGGCGCATACGGCCCCGGGTCGGAGAACCGGGAGTGGGCCGCGTGGTCGACGACCGACGCGACCGCGACGGTCACCGGAGCACCGCCTGCGCGCTGTTGTGACCCGGTATGCCGCTCACCCCGCCACCGCGGCGGGCACCGGCTCCGCACACCGTCACGTTCTGGTGGACCGTCTCGACCCCCCAGGTGCCGACCTCCTCGGGTCGCTCGGCCCAGGGCCACTGCAGCGGTCGGTGGAAGATGTTGCCGCCCGGCAGGCCGAGGTCCCGCTCCAGGTCGGCCGGCGTCCGCACCTCGAGGCACGGGTTCCCGTCGGCGTCACGGGCGAGGACGTCGGCTATCGGCTCGTCCAGCACGGAGTCCAGGGCGCGGAGGACGGCCCGCGTCGCCTCGTCGCGCCGGAACGCCTGGCGGCCGCCCGACCGGCCCTGGAACAGCCGGGCGGGGAAGTGCAGCCCGAAGAGGGTCAGCGTCTGGGCGTCCGAGGCGGCGAGCTCCGGCCCGAGGATGCTGCGGTCGGACAGCGTGTGGCAGTACACCTCGCACGGCGCCAGGGGCGGGATCCTCCCACTGTCGGCGACGGCGTGCGCGTCCTGCAGCTCGGCCATCCCCTCGTGGACGTGGAGCGTGCCGGCGAACGCGACCCGGGGGTCGACCGAGCGGTCCTTCAGGCGTGGCAGCCGGGTGAGCAGGAGGTTGACCTTCAGCTGGGCGCCCTCCGGCGGCGGGTCGTCCCCGGCGACGGGCGCCGACCCCGACGCGGCCAGCAGCGCGTCCAGCCCGGCCGGGGCCAGACCTCCGTGGACGTGGCCCCGCGACCGGTGCTCGCGGTCACCCAGCCGCCAGACCACCTCGCCGTCCCCGTCGACCGAGACGACGTCGGCATCGGTGACCAGCTCGGCTCCGGCGCCGGCGGCGGCCTTGGCCAGCGCGTCGGTCACGGCGCCCATCCCGCCCACCGGGACGTCCCAGTCGCCGGTTCCTCCGCCCATGAGGTGGTAGAGGAAGCAGACGTTCTGGGCCAGTGACGGGTCGTCGAGGTCGGCGAAGGTCCCGATCAGCGCGTCGGTGGCGACGACCCCGCGGACGGTGTCGTCGGCGAAGGTCCGGCGCAGCAGCGCGCCGAGCGGCGCCTCGGTGAGCGCGCTCCACAGCTCGTCGTCGGCGACCAGCCGGCGAACGTCGTCGGCCGAGCGCAGCGGCTCCAGCACGGTCGGCCAGAGCCGTCGCGCCACCTGCGCGACACGACCGTAGAACCGTTGCCAGGCAACGTAGTCCGTGTCATCACCCAGGGCGCCGACGAACGAGGCGCGGGTCGCTTCGGAGTCCTCGGCGTCGACAAGTAGGCCGCGCGTGGGGTCGGCGGGAAGAGGCGTGTACGACGCATACCGGCGTCGCACGAGCCGCACGTCGAGGTCGAGCTCCTCGACCACCCGCCGTGGGAGCAGCGAGACGAGGTACGAGTAACGGGAGAGCCGGGCCTCGACCCCGGGGAACGGTGCGGCGGAGACCGCGGCCCCGCCGACGTGGCCCTGCCGTTCGAGGACGAGGACACGCCGACCCGCGCGCGCCAGATAGGCCGCCGCCGTCAGCCCGTTGTGGCCGGCACCCACGACGATGTCGTCGTAGCGGCTGGTGGACTCCACGCCTCGATGGTGCCAGAGGCACCCAACTAGGCTCGAACCATGGCGCAGCTGCGACTGGCGATGGCCCAGGTCAACCCCGTGGTCGGCGACCTCGCCGGGAACGCTCGGATGATCCGTGACCGGGTGGCCGAGGCGGCCGCGGCCGGAGCACACCTGGTGGCCTTCCCGGAGATGGCGCTCACCGCATACCCGGTCGAGGACCTCGCGCTGCGCGAGTCGTTCGTCGAGGCGAGCCGGCGGGCCGTGGTGCGCCTCGCCGCCGACCTGGAGGCCGACGGTCTCGGCGACCTGCCGGTCGTCGTCGGCTACCTGGACCGCGCCGACCAGGGGGCCCTCGACACCGATCCGGGCCGTACCCTTCCCCAGAACTGCGCGGCCGTCATCCACGGCGGCCGGGTCGTGGGCCGCTACGCCAAGCACCACCTGCCCAACTACGGCGTCTTCGACGAGTACCGGATCTTCGCCCCCGGCGAGTCCCTCACTGTGGTCCGGGTGCGGGGCGTCGACGTCGCCATCGCCATCTGCGAGGACCTCTGGCAGGAAGGCGGGCCGGTGGCGCAGACCCGCGAAGCCGGTGCCGAGCTCCTGCTCGTCATCAACGGCTCGCCCTACGAGCGGGAGAAGGACGACACCAGGCTCGAGCTGGTGCGCCGGCGTGCGGCGCAGGCGGGGTGCACGCTCGCCTACCTCAACATGGTCGGCGGCCAGGACGAGCTGGTCTTCGACGGCGACTCGATGGTGGTCGGGGTCGACGGGGTGGTCCTCGCCCGCGGTCCCCAGTTCGTCGAGTCGCTGGTGGTGGCCGATCTCGAGCTCACCTCGTCGACGGTCGACGAGGCGGCGCTACCGCCTGGAGTCGTGCATGTCGTCGTCTCGGCCGAGCCGGTGGAACAGTACGCGCCGGTGGACCCGCCGATGTACCCGCGCCTCGACCCGGTCGAGGAGGTCTGGCGGGCGGTCGGGCTCGGCCTGCACGACTACGTGCAGAAGAACGGGTTCCGCCGGGTCCTGCTCGGGGTGTCCGGCGGGATCGACTCGACGGTGGTCGCGACGATCGCCGCGGACGTCCTCGGGGGTGACAAGGTCGTGGCCATCAGCAACCCGAGCAAGTACTCGTCGGAGGGGTCCAAGGACGACGCCGCCGAGCTGGCCAAGAACCTCGGTCTCGACTACCGGGTGGTCCCCATCCAGTCGATGGTCGACCCGTTCCTCGCGGAGCTCGGGCTGACCGGGGTCGCCGAGGAGAACCTCCAGGCGCGCGTCCGCGGCGTCATCTGGATGGGGGTGTCCAACCAGGAGGGACCGCTCGTCCTCGCCAACTCCAACAAGAGCGAGGTGTCGGTCGGCTACTCGACCATCTACGGCGACAGCGTCGGGGGCTTCGCGCCCATCAAGGACGTCCCCAAGACACTGATTTGGGAGCTCGCGCGCTGGCGGAACCGGTATGCGGAGTCGCGGGGCGAGCCGCCGCCGATCCCCGAGTCGACCATCACCAAGCCGCCGTCGGCCGAGCTCCGGCCGGGCCAGACCGACCAGGACTCGCTGCCGCCGTACGAGGTCCTCGACGCGATCCTCGCCGGCTACGTGGGCGTCGCCCACGGCCGGGAGCGGCTCATCGAGGACGGGTTCGACGCGGCGACCGTCGACAAGGTGATCCAGCTCGTCGACCGGGCCGAGTGGAAGCGCCGCCAGTTCGCCCCCGGCCCGAAGATCTCGCCCCTGGCGTTCGGCAAGGACCGTCGGCTACCCATCACCAGCCGCTGGCGCGAGGAGGACGAGGAGCGGTCGTGACGTCGCCCGTCGAGCTGCGGCCGTGGTCGGCGGAGGACCTGCCCGTGCTCCAGCGCAACAACGCGCCGGAGATGACCGTCCATCTCGGCGGACCCGAGACGCCCGCCAAGGTGCTGGACCGGCACGAGCGGTACCAACGACATTGGCGTGACGGCACCGCCTGGATGTTCACCGCGCGGGTCGACGACGAGCCGGTGGGACTGGTCGGGTACTGGAACGTCACCCACGACGGTCGAGACGTCTACGAGTGCGCCTACGGGATCCTGCCGGAGTTCCAGGGTCGAGGGCTGGCGGCCGCGGCGATGCGGGCCTGCCTGGCGCACGCCGCGACGGACGGCACGCGCGACGACGTCTACGCCTACCCGAACGTCACCAACGGACCCTCCAACGCGCTCTGCGAACGGCTCGGCTTCGTCCTCGAGGGCGAGCAGGACTTCGAGTACCCCAAGGGGCACCCGATCCGCGCCAACACCTGGCGGTATGCCCTGGGTCCGCTCCGCTCCTCGTCCCGCGACCAGTGAGCGGCCCGCCACCCAGCGACCCAGTACGCAGGTGCGCGCAGGTTTCGGACGGTGCGCGCAGGATGCAACGTGCGCGCGACGTCACGAACCTGCGCGCGGCAACGGCGACACCTCACGTGGTGATCGCGAACCCGCCGCTCGGTAGGTGAACACCGTTGAGCCCCACCAGGTTCCGGCGGGCGCCCTCGGGCGTCCACGCCCAGCCCAGTCCGGACGCCAGCGCTGACGCGTTCGTCGGGCTGCTGCTGGAGTTCACGTAGAGGACCGCGGGCTTCCCGGAGCCGCGCGCGTACGAGACCGAGGAGACGAGCGGCTGGAGCATCAGGGCGTCCAGCTGGAGGTCTCCGGTCGTCGCGACGACCACACTGACGGCTCCGGCGGGCAGCCCACGAGTGAGAGGGAAGGGCTTGAGCAGACCGTCCGCCTGGACGACCCCGGTGTCGCGCAGACCGCCGTTCTCCACGCGCCCGAGCACCGTCCGCCGGCCGCGGGCGTCGACGGCGGTGTAGGTGCTCGTCCCGTGGCTCCCCGGCCTCCGGTTGACGATGGGGTGGACGAGGTCGCCGTCGTGCCCGGCCACGTCGATGGTGACCGTCCCGCCGGCCGGTACCGCGACGTAGGCGCCTCCGGACCAGTTCGCGGCGCCGGTCCAGGCCGACGGCGGGTGGACGACGGTCGCGCCGCCCGCGAGGGCCCCGGCCTCGGCCTCGGAGACCGAGAGCCCGTCGAAGGCGTACCCCGTGATCGAGGAGGCGACAGCGGCCGCGGCCGGGTGGGCGTCGAGGGCGAGCATGGCCAGCAGCCCGTGGATGGTCGACTCCGCCCCGGAGTTGGCGTTGATCCGGCCGTCGACCTCGACGCCGTCGAACGTGGCCCCCGTGGCGGGGTCGTAGGTCGCCCGGCCGCTGGTGTTCGCGCCGAAGAACCAGCCGGCCGCCAGGCCGCCCAGGGTCAGGAAGCCGGCCGACGAGGTCAGGTCGGCGGCCGCGAGCAGCCCGGAGACGCGTCCCTCGGCGCCGTAGGCGATCTGCGCCTCGCCCGGAACCGGGGTCCACGAGTTGTGGGGTCCACCGGAGGTCAGCACCTGCGGCGTGAACGACCCGGCGTCGGACAGCCCCGCCGCGCGCAGCGTCGACCCGCCGAGCACCTGAGCCGTCCGGCACAGGGCCTGCGGTGCCTCACCACCCCACGCGTGCCAGAAGCTCTGCGACAGGGTCCAGGGCAGGATCGCCCCGAACGGCCACACGGCCGTCTCGCCCGACCGCATCGCCGCGACGCCTTCGGCCAGCCGGCTGAGCGCCGTGCGGGCGCGCTGGTCGTCGGGCTGGGCCCGCACGTATGCGGCCAGCCCCAGGCACGCCTCGGCCGTGGCGTCGGCACCCCCGGTGATGAGCCACGCCGGGACCCGCACGTCGTCGGCAACGAGCCACTGCCCGTAGGCGCTGAGGCATCCGCGGTCGAGGGCGTCCAGTCCCAGGTGCAGCCGGTCACGAAGGAACGCCGCCATCGCGGGGTCGACGGTGCGGAACGCGGCATACCCCTCACCGACCGCCCACAGCGTCCGGGCCAGCCAGTAGGACTCGGCGGAGTCCGAGGGGTTGGGCGAGTCCGGGGGCTGCGGCGTGAGGTTGAGGGTGCCGTCGGCCTGCATCCAGAGCGCGACGTTGCCGGCGTTCGGCCCGGTCGCGTCCTGGAGGTAGGTCAGCGTGCGCAGCAGACCCCGGGCATCGGCCAGCGCTCCGGCGGCGCCCTGTGCCGCGGCGCGCACGAAGACGACGGCCGCGCGAGCGATGTCGTCGGCGTTGTACGCGCCCTGCGACCAGTAGCCGGTTGCCGCGTCGAGGGACCCACCGCCGACCCTCGTCCACCCGCCGCCGGCGTTGGCGTTGGCGTAGGTCCACGGAGCCAGACCGATCGGGTTTGCGGCGATGTCGATCGTCGTGTGCAGGGCGCTGGGGGCCAGGCGGACCTCGTCGAGCAGCCAGCGCAGGTGCGCAAGGTTCGTCAGTGGCGCCCGCGCCGGGCCGGTCGTGGTCGCGGCCGATGCCGGTGCGGCGGCGCCGACGGCACCGACGGCGAGGCCGCTTCCGGCCAGGGCGGCGGTGGCGGTGATGAACGAACGGCGGGTGATCATCGGGCGCTCCGTTGCGGTCGAGGGATCTGAGGACGATGTCCGGCGGCCCGGGACGGTCAGCCGGGAGGGACGTGGGACCAGCGGTCGCCCGGGACGAACGTGGCCACGCCGAGGGTCGAGTCCGACTGGCCGTAGTAGGCGAGCCAGCGGTCGCGGAACCACACCAGGCCCTCGACAAAGGTGACGTTGGCGACCAGCCCGTGCCGTTCCTCGTGGGTCTGCGGCTCGATCCAGGGTTGGGTGAGCTCGGCCAGCACCTGCTGGGGCCGCTCGGGGTGGACCAGGAGCTGCCCGGCGGTGTACCGCACGGACCCGTCCGGGTTCTTGACGGCCGCGTTGTGGATGAGCAGGACGAGCCCGTCGTCGGTGAGCAGCGGCGGGGGGCCGACCTCGACGAGGAAGTCGGTGAAGGTCCCGGGCCGTGGCGCCATCAGCGGGGGGTCGGTGTCCCGTGTGGTCGGCGTCCAGTGCAGGAGGTCGGTCGACGTCGCGGTCCAGATGGAGCCCTCGCCGAAGAACATCAGGTAGCGGCCGGCGACCGGGTCCCGCAGGATCCCGCCGGCCTTGGACCAGGCGCTGGTCACCCCGCGCCCCTGCGGCTGGAAGGTGTCGAAGTCGGGAAACAGCGGACCGTGCTTCGTCCACGTGTGCAGGTCCCCGGAGGTCGCCAGGCAGAGCAGCGACCGGTCGCGGTCCCACCCGGAGTAGGTGAGGTAGTACGTGCCGTCGACCTCGGTCACCCGGGGGTCCTCGACGCCGAACCGGTCGTAGTCCTCGCTCGGCGACAGCACGGGCTCGGGTTCGCGCTCGAAGGCGTACCCGTCGTCAGTCCACGCGAGGCCGATGTGCGAGACGATGTCGTCGGCGTGCGCGCGGTAGAGCAGAGCCACCCGGTCGTCCACCACGACGGCCGCCGGGTTGTAGACACTGCCGGACTCCCACGAGTCGCCGCGTGGCCCGAGGATCGGGTTCTGCGCATACGGCGTGAACGGGCCGAGGGGGAAGTGCACGGGACCCGCCGAGGTTGGTGTCATGCCCACTGACGGCTCACCCCTTCACCGAGCCGCCGACGACGCTGGCGACGAGATATCGCTGGAGGAAGAGGTAGGCGATGAGCAGGGGCGCGGCGACGATGATCGTCGCGGAGGCCAGCAGGCTCCACTGGCTCGTGTAGGTGCCCTTGAACGCGAACAGCCCCAGCGTCAACGGGTACTTGCTGGCGTCGGGCAGCAGGATGGTCGCGAGGATGATGTCGTTCCACACGCCGATCGCCTGGAGGATGAACACCGTCGCCAGCACCGGCCGGATGAGCGCGGGCAGGAAGCCGAACAGGTATCTCGGGTAGGAGATCCCGTCCAGGGCGGCCGCCTCGTCGATCTCCTTGGGCACCGACTTGAGGTACCCGGTGATGAGCAACGGCCCGACGCCGACGCCCGACGCCATGATGAGGACGTACCCGAGCCGCGTGTCGTAGAGGTTCATCCGCAGGGCCAGCTGAAACACCGTTACGAGGGTGTTGGGCAGGAAGAGCATCGCCGCGAACAGGCCGTTCCACAGCCGGGTGTGCTTGAGGTAGCCGCGCGCGACCGGGAATCCGACCATGAGCGACATCACGGTTCCGAGTGCCGCCGCCACGAGGGTGTAGAGGATGGAGTTGAGGAAGTATGCGGCGAAGTTGCCCTTGGACCAGGCGGTCCCGAAGTTGCTCAGCTCGGGCGCCGTGACCAGGCCGGTGGGGTTGCCGCCGAACTCGGAGTCGGACTTCAGCGCGGTGTTGATGAGGAACAGCAGCGGGTAGAGGTAGATGAGGACGACGACGACCAGCAGGGCGTAGAGCGCGATCTTGCCGCGGACCCGGTGGTTCTTGGCCGGTGGTGGACTGGGCCGGTCCGGCGGTTGGGTGACCGCGGAGGTGGCGACGGCGGGCCCGATGACGCTCACAGTGCCGTCTCCCGGCGCCGTAGGTAGCCCAGGAGGAACAGCGAGACGATCATCACGATGATGAACTGGACGATCGAGATGGCGGCCGCGTAGCCCTGCGACAGAGCCGCTCCGCCCTGGGCGCCACCGAACCCCTGCGTGAAGATCGCCAGCGACAGCACCTGCGTGGCGGGGTTGATCGGCCCGGTGAGGACGTAGATGAGCTGGTAGCTCTGAAGGGCGCCGATGACGCTGAGCAGGGTGTTGGCCGTCACCGAGGGGGCCAGCAACGGGACGGTGACGTAGCGCAGGCGCTGCCAGCTGCCAGCGCCGTCGATCGACGCGACCTCGTAGAGCTCCGTCGGGATGGCCTGCAGGCCGGCGAGGTAGATGACGACGGCGACGCCGACGCCCGACCACACCTGCACGGCGATGACGAGCGGCATGGCGAGAGACGGTGAGCCGAAGAACGCCGACGATCCCCCGAACCAGCTCCACACGCTGGCCGCGGGACCACCGGTCGGGTTGAACACGAGGCTGAACACCAGCCCGATGACCGTGACCCCGAGGATCGTGGGCAGGAAGACGATTCCTCGGGCGATGTTGCGGCCGCGCAGCCGCTGGTTCAGCAGCACCGCGACGAACAGGGCGATCGCGTTCTGCAGCACCGTGACCGAGATGGCGAAGACCAGCGTGTTCCATAGCGCGTGCAGGTTGTAGCCGAGCTGCGCCGAGCTGAAGAACGTCGCGTAGTTCTGGAGCCCGACGAAGTGCACGGGCAGGAACGGCAGCGACCGGATGTCGGTGAAGGAGATGGCCAGGATTCCCACAGCGGGGACGAGCGAGAAAACGATGACCAGCGTGAGACCGAGAGCGAAGATCAGCTGTGCGGTCGAGCGCCGACCGAAGAGGAAGACGCTTCCTTTCACGTCGACACTCCGGTCACTTCGAGAGTCCGGCGGCCCAGTCGTTCTGCGCGGCGCCGGCGGCGGCAGCCGCGTCCTGCGACCCCATCGGCGTCACCCCGGCCCAGTTGAAGGGGACGGATGCCGCAGGGCCGGCCTTGGTGTTGACGATCCAGATCGTGTCCCAGGCCGGCTGGAACTGCGCGGTGGCGTCGGCGATCGAGGTGTAGAAGTCGTTGCTCTTGGCGCCGGTGACCGACGGCGCGAAACCAGCCTGGTCGTCGAACAGCGCGTAGTTCTTGGTGAAGAAGTCCATCCAGCTCACCGCGGCCTGCGGGTTCTTGGCGTTGCTGGGGATGGCCAGGGACAGCTCGACCTTGCCGCCCAGCGCCTTGTTGTCCGCCGCGTTGTCGCTGGCGGGGAGCGGGAAGTAGCCGAAGTCGAACGCCGACCCACCGGCCTTCTGCAACGCCGTGACGTCCCACGTGCCGTCCGCGATCATCGCCGACTTGCCGTTGACGAAGTCCGCCGTCATGGTCGTGTAGTTCACGCCGGCGAAGTTCGGCTCGGCGTAGCCGTAGAGGGTCTGCAGCTTGGTGAGGACGTCGAGCTGCTTACCGTCGTTGAGCTTGACCGACCCGTCGTAGAGGCCCTTCGCGAGAGCGTCCTTGTCGGCCTTCGCCGGGTATGTGGACTGGACGATGCCGAGGGTCGCCACTCCGGCGGTGTCCTTACCGGCGAGGCCGATGGGGGTGATGTTCTTCGCCTTCAGGGCGTCACACGCGGCGGTGAACTGCGCCCAGGTCGTCGGGACGTTGATCCCGTTGTCCTTGAAGATCTTCTTGTTGTACATCATCCCCGTGTAGTAGCTGAGCCCCGTGGGGACGCTGTAGCTCTTGCCCTTGTACTTCGTGGCGTCGAGAACGGTCTTGTCGAAGGCGCTGAGGAACGGCTGACCGGTCAGGTCGAGGAATCCCCCGGCGTCGGCCAGGCGGGCGTCGTCGCCCTCGTTGCCGGCGGGGACGTAGCTCGGCAGCTCGCGGGGGAAGGCCACGACGATGTCGGCGCTGCCCGCGGTCAGGCGTGACGAGCGGGCCTGGTTGTAGTCCTCGTTCGGGATCGGCGAGAAGGTCACCTGCACACCGGGGTGCGCCGCCTGGAACGCCTTGTTGACGGCCTGGAAGCCCGCATCGGACCCCGTGGCACTCGAGACCAGGATGTTGAGCGAGCCGCTCACGTCCCCCCCGACCGAGGGGGCCGCAGCGCCACCGCCATCTCCGCTGGAACAGGCGGCCAGTGACGCGGCGACGGCCGCGATCGCTGCGATGGTCGAGATCCGGGTCACGCGCAACTTCATCGTCGCCATGTGTGCTCTCCATTACCGAAACGTTTTGGTGACCGGAACGTAGCACTGCCACCTGGAGGAAGCGAGTCCTGGGACGAAACGTTTCGGTCAATGCGCCGCGGGCGGTTCCGCCAGCGAGTCACGGAAGAGGGGCACCGTCGCCGGAACCTCGACGTCGGAGAGCTCCTCCCCCGCCAGGATGCCGAGCAGCAGCCGCGCCGCCGCCTCGCCCAGCGCTCGGGGCGACGTGGCCACCGTGGTCAGGGCGGGCCGTACGTAAGCACCGATCTCCAGCCCGTCGAACCCGGTCACCGACACCTCAGCCGGCACGTCGACGCCGAGCGCGCTGGCTCGGGCGATGAAGCCGATGGCCATGAGGTCGTTGCCGCAGACCACGGCCGTCGGCTGCTCCGTCGACCCGTCGAGAATGCGGTCCGCGGCACGGCTGCCGCTCTCCGTCGAGAAGTCGCCGTAGACGAGCGGTCCGGGTGTCAGCCCGGCCGAGGTGACCGCTGAGCGCCAGACCTCGACGCGCTGACGGGTGTGGATCAGACCCCGACGCCCCGCGACGTGGGCGATCCGGCGATGCCCGAGTCCGATCAGCCGGTCCATCAGCTGTTCCAGACCCGGCAGGTGGTCCTGGCGGACGGCCGGAACGCCGCAGTCCTCGGCCGGGTTGACGGCAACGGCCGGGAGCTCGAGGTCCTGCAGCATAGGCACGCGAGCGTCGTTGCGGGCCATGTCGGTGAGGAAGGCACCGTCGATGCGGTGGTCGAGCGCCAGCTGACGGTAGCGCTCGATCGCGGCCGGTCGGTTGGCGGCCAGCTGCAGCACCAGTGCGTAGCCCTTCCGGCTGAGGACCACCTCGACCCCCGCCAGGAAGCCGGCGAAGAACGGGTCCGACTCGATGACGCTCGACGGTCGTTCGATGACGAGACCCACCGCGTACGCGCGCTTGCCGGACAGGCTCCGGCCGCGCAGCGACGGCACCCAGCCCAGCTGGTCGGCCACGTCGAGGATGCGGGCACGGGTCACGTGTGACACGCCGGGTCGCTCGTTGAGCGCGGCCGACACCGACGCGATGGACACGCCTGCCTGGGCCGCGACGTCGAGGATTGTGACGCGTCGCCTCACCACAGGGTCATCATGGACCCAGACGCGCTGCCCCCAGCGCACGCATCAGCAGCGCCTCGGTCACGGCGGTCCGACGCAGCTCGTCCGGACTGACGCTTTCGTCGGGCGCATGGATCCGACAGGCCGGCTCCTCGACGCCGATGAGCAGGATCTCCGCCTTGGGGTGGGCTTCGGCGAACGCCACGCAGAGCGGGATGGCTCCACCCTGGCCCTGCTGCACCATCGGCCGGCCGTACGCCTCCTCCATCGCCGTGGCCAGCGCGGCGTATGCGGGTCCGTCGGTCCGCGCCGCGAAGGGACGCCCCAACGTCTTGGGTTCTACCGTGATCCGGGCGTTCCACGGCACCGCGGAGGTGAGCTGCTCCACGAGCCGCTGCTGGGCGGCAGCGGCGTCGACCCCGGGCGGCACCCGCAGGTTCACCACCGCGCGGGCCTCGCCCTGAACCGACGCGGTCACGTCCTTGACCGCGGGTCCCTCGATGGCGAGCACCGTCGCCACCGGCCGCGCCCACAGCGAGTCCGCGACGTGTCCGCCGCCGATGACGTCGACGCCGTCGAGAACCCCCGCGTCCGAACGGAATCGCTCCACCGGGTATGCCGCGCCCGTCCACCGACCCCCTGCGGGAACCCCGGTCACCGTGGTGGCGCCCTGGTCGTCGCGCAGGGTGTCGAGCGCCCGGATCAGCGCGGCCATCGCGTCGGGCGCGGCCCCACCGAACGCTCCGGAGTGCACTGGTCCGGCCATCGTCCGCACGGTCACGAGGACGCTGCCGGTCCCCCGCAGGCTGGTCGTGACCGTCGGGACCCCCGCCTCGACGTTGCCGGTGTCGGCGACGACGATGACGTCGGCCGCGAAGAGCTCCGGCTGGGCGGCCACCAGCCGCTCCAGCCCACCCGTGGACATCTCCTCCGAGCCCTCACAGACGACGGTCAGCGCGACCGGCCAGCCGCCGTCGACGTCGCGCAGCGCCCGCAGCGCGGTGAGGTGCATGACGAGGTTCCCTTTGCAGTCGGCTGCCCCACGCCCGTACCAGCGGCCGTCCCGCTCGGTCAGGGTCCAGGGATCACTCGACCACGCCCCGGCGTCGCCGGGAGGCTGCACGTCGTAGTGCGCGTAGAGCAGCACGCGAGGGGCGCCGGCCGGCCCGTCGCGGTGACCGACCACGACGACGCTCCCGTCGTCGGCGTCGACCAGCCGGAGGTCCGAGACCCCGAGCTCGCGATAGAGACCCGCCACCAGGTCGGCGGCCGCTCGGCCTGCCGGTACCGGAATCCGGTCCTCGGACGCTACGGACGGGATCGCCACGAGCCGTTCGAGGTCGGCCCACGCCCGTGGCATGAGCCGGTCGACCGCCGACGCCAGAGCGTCGGCCGTCATCCGACGATCTCGTCCACGTAGGTCGGCAGCATCTTCCACCAGGTCGGCCAGTCGTGGTCGTAGTCGGAGCCCCAGTCGTCCACCCGGTTGGGAATCCCCTTCTCTCCCAAGACTTTCGCGACGGCCCACGACTCGCTGGTGTCCTCCCACCGACCAGATCCGGAGGCCAGCACCACGAACCGCTGGCGCAGCAGGTCGAGCTGCGGGCCCTCCATCCCTTGGACGAAGTGCACAGGCGACGAGAAGTAGAGGTCATCGTTGAACCCGCCGATGAACTTCTCCATGTGGTAGGTCCCACTCATGCAGATCGCCGCTCGGAAGAGCTGGGGATAGCGGCACACCATGGCCAGGGCGTTGAACGCGCCGATCGAGGAACCGGCCGCGACGATCTCGTGCCCGCCGGTGTCGGCCTGGATGGCGGGGACCACCTCCGACGCGATGGCGTCGTGGTACTGGTTGAACAGCCACATCCGGTGCTCCGGCGAGCCCTCGTGCGTGGCGAGTGCTCGCCCTGCGGTGCTGTCCACCGAGTAGACCTTCACCCGCCCCGCATCGACTGCGCCGGCCAGGTGACCGAGCAGGTGGTGTCGCTCGATCTCCTCCGCGTCACCGCCGGCGGTCGGGAAGACGAGCAGGGGCGTCCCGTAGTGACCCCACCGCGCCAGCGTCAGCTCGCGCTGGGTCCTCGGGGAGATCCAGCGTTCTACGACCTTGTCCACTCGGGTCAGCCTCTCTACTCGTAGACGAACTTCTGCTCGCCCGGAAAGATCCAGGTCAGCGCGTCCCGAAGCCGGTCGCGCCAGTTCTCCCAGTTGTGTCCGTCGCGCGCCTCGACGTAGCGCACGTCCATGCCGGTGTCCCGGAAGGTCGAGACCATCGACCGGTTCGGGGTGATCAGCGGCTCGTAGATCCCGCAGGTCTGGAAGATCCGGTCGCCGACCACCCGGGGCCGCGCGCGGTAGGCGTTGACGAACTTGACGACCGGGTCGAACACGGGGCCACCACCGTGCTGTGCGCCGATGTCGGTGAAGACGAACGACCCGGACTCGAGGAGGAGGCTCCCGAAGACCGACGGGTAGCGCACGGCCGTCGACAGCGACGCCACTCCCCCGAAGCTGGAGCCCATCAGGCACCGTCCATCGGGTAGGTCGATGAGCGGCAGCTCTTCGGTGAGGTAGGGCACCAGCTCTCGCGCGACGAAGCGCGCGTGCGGTGCGTGGTTCGCATACTCCACCAGCCGGTTCCCGGGCGGGATGAACGCGGCGACGAGGGGTGCGACCTCGCCGCGGTGGATGAGGTTGTCCAGCACGGTCTTCATGGCGGCGTAGTTGAGGTAGTCGTCCCCGTCGTGGACGATGAGCAGCGGGTAGCGGCGGACCTCGCGGAACCGTGCGGGTCGATAGAGCCGAATCCACTGCTCGCGACGAAGGGCCTTGCTGCGCAATGAGATCGAGTCGAGCGACCCGGGTCGCGCCTCAGGGTCGGGCAGTGTCCACGAGGGGACGACGTACCCCGCGGCCGCCGCCACCGACTGGGAGCCGAACGGTCCGTGCGCCAGCCGAGGGTTGAGCGGGTCGTTGAGGTACTGCTCGCGGACGCCACCGCGCACGATCTCGAACTGGTACTCCACGCGCGACATCTCGGGCAGCTCGATGGTCGCGTGCCACAGGTCGGTGTCGGGCAGCCGCCGCAGGTGGAGAGGGTCGGGAAGCCCGACCACCCGATGTCGCACCATCACCTCGTCGGCGTCACCGCGCCAGAGGAAGGTGGCGAACCGCCCCTCGATGATCGGGGCCGAGTGTCGCTGCAGGAACCGGTCGACGGCACCCGAGTCCGACACCGCGAGGCGGTCCCGCAACCGGTTGATCGCCAGCTTGCGCTGGTGCCCGCTCGTCGGCGTCGTGGTGGTGGGTGACGTCATGCCGCGACCTCGACCACGCCGACGGTCCCGTCAGCCCGGATCACGCGCGCACCGACCGGGAGGGAGCCGTCGGGCCCGACGGCGACCTTCGCCCCGTCGTCGAGGAGCAGGCACGCATACCCCTCGAAGCGCTTGACGAAGACCTGCATCCGGACCCGGTCGTCGAGGTGGATCCGGCGCCGGGCGTGCGGCAGGGCCACGACGTTCTCCACGCGCGCGAGGCCGCGGTCCCAGACCTCGGCCGCGCCGTTGGCCTGGGCGAAGTCGTTGAACAGCACCACGGTCCGTGTCATCGCCATGGCACCGGCGGACCAGGCGACGACGGGGAGCTCGGCCGCCGGCCGGACCGAGAAGAACTGCATGGTCCGCAGCAACATGCCGACGTGCCCACCGGCGACGGCGAGGACCGACGACCCGGCCAGCACCTCGGCCACCTCGGCGCGGTGCTGGGCCCAGAGCTCGCTGCCGCCCGCCGCGCCGGTCGCGTAGGCCTCGGTGTAGAGCGCGCGGACCTCGTCGAGGTACCACCGGTCGAGGCGTCGGACCGCGTCGACCCCGTCGGTGTAGGCGGCGGCGATCACGTCCTCGCGCCCCTTTCGGCGCCGCACCGCGTAGACCGCGTCGAGAGCGTGGTGGAGGCGCACCGAGTAGGCACCGGCGAGGTCGTCGACCGCGTCCCGTAGCGCGAGAGCCGCCGCGGCGACGGCGGGGTCGCGCTCGAGGACGTCCATCATCCGGCCGAAGAGGCGCAGGTTCTGCGTCCGGCCGTCCATGACGGAGTCGAGCTCGCCGTCGTCGGACTCGCGCTCCTCCCAGCCGGCGGTGATCGTCGCCACCGTCCCGTCGGCGTCGAGGCTGCGCGCGACGGCTCCCGCGGTGGTGAGGAACCGCTGGGGACCGAGCAGGTGGGTCGTGCTGGGGATCCGCTCGATCGGCTCCGTGGATCCGGTCACCGGCCGGTCAGCCCGCGTGCACGTGGACGGTGCGCCCGGTGTCGTCGAGCATCCCCCGCAGCACGTCGTAGTCGGGGTGCTTCATCCGGATGTAGGCGTTGGCCATGTAGCCCGCCTCCACCGGCTGCGTCGGCGTCCCCGGGTCGGGCAGGTGGGCGTCGATGACCCACTCGTCGTAGCGGTCCCGGATCTCGTCGAGGCCGTCGTAGCCGTGGATGGTCCCGTCGCCGGAGGGGCGCAGCGCAATGATCCCCGCGGAGTACTGCCGCGAGAGGGCCCGGTCCGGGCCACCGTGGACGATGCCGTTGGCCCACTCGCGGTAGACGTCGACGTCGTTGGCGGCGGAGTAGAGGTCCCACGCGCCGACCCCCGGCGGCCGACAGCCGATCTCGGAGAAGCGCAGGCCCTTGGGTCCGTAGAACCATTCCATGTGGGTGGCCGACGTCTCGATGCCGAGCGCCCGGATGACACGGACGCCCATCTCGCGGACCTCGCCATAGAACGAGGACTGGTCGATCCGGTTGGTCGTGACGAACTGCGGTGAGACCCAGCGGTGCCGCATCGCCTCCAGGACGTTCGGGTAGTAGTGCGTCGCCCAGTCGTGGATGACGTGGCCGTTCACGGCGATGGTGTCGTAGAACCCCTCGTGGCCCTCGACGAACTCCTCGACCGCGATGGAGTCGGCGTCGCCGAACGAACCCAGTGCGGCGTCGAGCTCGGCGTCGTTGTCGACACGGGTGGTGCCGAGGGCGCCGGCGCCGGCTCGTGGCTTGAGGATCAGGGGGTAGCCGACGAGACGGGCGAACTCCCGGGCCTGGTCGGCGGTGTCGACCGCGGCGGACGCCGCCGTCGGGACACCGGCCTGCCGCAGTGCCTCCTTCATCGACGGTTTGTCGCGGCAGAGCCAGGTCGTGCGGACCGAGGTGCCGGGTATGCCGCGCCACTCCCGGACCCGGGCGGCCGTCATCTGGTGCGACTCGATGGTCGACTCCAGCCGGTCGACCCACATCTGGTCCTGGGCCCACCGCACGGCGGCATCGAGCTGCTGCTCGTCGGTGACGTTGGAGACCTGGTAGTAGGCCCGCATCTGGCCGCGCAGCTCGTCGCCGAGGGCCCACTCAGGCGACTCGCCGACCCCGATGACACTGGCCCCCACACCCGCAAGCGCCGCAACGAAGCGGCGCTGGTTGTTCGGGAAGGCCGGCTCCACGAAGACGATGTTCACGCTCGCGAGCCTAGTGGTGAGGGGTCGACGGTTCATCGAGACGCGACTCATCCCGGGACGGGGCGGCCCATGGCCGTACCGGTCGCCAGGCCGTGCGGCCGAGGACGACGAGCAGGTATGCGGCGGCCGCGGCGGTGACCAGGGCCATGACCCCGTAGATGACGTGGTAGTCGAGCAGGGTGACCAGGAGCGCTCCCCCGGCCAGGCTGATCGCCTGAGGGGTGCCGAGGACCACCTCGGTGGCGGCAGAGACGCGCCCCATGAGCGGAAGGGGTGTGCGCCGCTGGACCAGCGTCGTGAAGGCCACCAGCAGGAGCGGGATGGAGTAGCCGAGGAGCGTCACGTCCACGAGCAGCGCCGGCAGGCTGTGGGTCAGCGCGATCACCGCGAGGGACACCGCCATGAGCCCGGTGCCGACCACAACCGTCCCGATCTCGCCCAGCGTGCGGACCCATCGCGTCGCCGTCAACCCGCCCGCGACGGCCCCGACGCCCTGCACCGTGACGATCACGCTGACGAACTCCACCGGCTGGCCGAACACGTCGACGATCGCGTAGATGGACGCCTCGGAGAAGCCCAGGACCAACAGCATGAACCCGAACGCGACCAGGGTGTGCCGCAGCAGCCGGTCCGCGACGAGATGGCGCACGCCGGCGGTCATCTCTCGCCACCAGTGCTGGTCCTCGCGAACGGGGTGACGTTCCTGCACCGGGATCGTGGCGATGACGACGGCGGCCACCACGAAGGACAGCCCGTCGAGCACCGCAACGGCGCCACCGCCCACGGCAGCGAAGATCGCCGCGCCCGCCAACGGCCCGACGAGCCGGAATCCCTCCTTCACCGTTTGGAGGGTCGAGTTGGCCGCGATGAGCTGCTCGTCCGGGACCAGCTCCTTGAGCAACCCGCTGAGGGCCGCCGGCAGCACGACGAACGAGACCCCGTAGAGGACGGCCACCGCATACACGATCCACACGTCGTCGGCGGACCGGACCAGGGTGAGTGGGATCACGGCCACCGCCGAAGCGACGCTGCCCCAGACGAGCACCTGCTTGGGCCGCAAGCGGTCGACGTACAGGCCGAGCAGCGGCGCGACGAGGCTCGGCAGCAGCATCCAGAAGAAGGTGAGCCCCGCCGCCGCGTTGGACCCCGTGAGGCTCTTGACCCACATGCTGAGGACGAGCAGCATCACCGAGTCGCCGAACATCGACGCCGAGACACCGATGAACAGGCGCCGGAAACCGCTCTGCGAGAACGCCGCTCGCATGGTCACGTCCTCTCCGGCGGCGACGGGACCTCGTCCGCCAGGCCATAGGTCGGTACACCCCACTGGACCAGGGCGCAGAGCCGCGCCCCGGCCGGTCGCCGCGTGGGGTCCTCGTGGCGGTCCAGGTGACGCATGAACAGGTCACGGACGGCGAGATTGACCTCCTCGAGCTCCTCGGAGGTGAGCCAGAGCATGGACTGCGCGCTCGACGCGGCCGCCCGCCACCGTGTTGCGTCGTCGCGCACCCGGTGTTGGCTGTCACGCAGTCGCTCCATCTCGCGGTCGAGCAGCACATCGGACAATGCCTGCCCGGCCATCGCCTCGTCGGCGGCGATGGTGCGGCCCTCCCCTTCGTCGCCCCAGACCATGCCGAGATGAGTGACCTGCCAAGGCCGTTGGCGGCCCGTGCCGCCCTCCGCCTCCTCCACGAAGGCGTGCTCGGCCAGCTTGCGCAGATGCCAAGAGCAGTTGGCCGGGGACTCGTCGAGCCGGTCCCCCAGCTCGCTCGCGGTGAGCGGCCCGTGGATCGTCAGCTGCTCCATGATGGCCAGCCGCAGCGGGTGGGCCATGGCGCGCAGGCTCCGGGCGTCGGTGACGGTTCGCTTCGATCCAGGCATGCGTCGAAAGTACTCTTTCGAAAGACACCTTTCAACCCTTGACTGCGGACGCGAATCTATGGAAATCCGACGTAGGACGCGTCGACCAGGTGCATCGTTGACCTCCGGGGGCGAAACCCGCCCTCGTCGTCCCGCGGCGGGGGTCTGGCGGACGCCTCACCTCCATGCAGGGAGCACGTATGAGTCCCACCCGCCGTGGCGCGCCGAGCCGTCCGAGAGCGACGGTCGCGTTACGACTGACCGGCGGAGCCATCGCCGTCGGTTCCATGCTGGCACTGGTCGCCGGCGTCGGGGCCGCCTCGGCCACCCAGGCGGCCGACCAGACCCCGCACAAGTCGTACATCTGCAAGTACGTCAGCAAGCCCGGCGAGGCGGAACGACTGCAGTCGGGCCAGAACCCGATCTGGACCGATAACCACTCCCTCCTCGGTTATGACGGGACGGTCACCGTCGGCCAGGAGTTCAAGGACGGCCAGTTCCGGTCGGTGGTGATTGTCGCCAACACACCGAAGCTCGACCCGGAGCCGTCGATCTCGGCCTGCCTCGCGACGCCGCCGCCGTCGAGCCCGCCGCCGTCGAGCCCGCCGCCGTCGACCACGACGACGCAGGCGCCACCCCCGCCGCCACCGTCGACCACGACGACGAAGGCGCCGCCCCCGCCGCCACCATCCACGACGACGACCAACACTCCGCCGCCGTCGACCACGACGACCAACACGCCGCCGCCGTCGACCACGACGACCAACACTCCGCCGCCGTCGACCACGACGACCAACACGCCACCGCCGTCGACCACGACGACGACGGCCCCGCCGTCGACCACGACGACGACGGCCCCGCCGCCGTCCACGGCGACGACGTATCCGCTGCAGCCGGTCAACGCCGGCGTCACGACGGATCCGGGCCCCACTGGTATGACACCCGGCAGGATCGGCCTCGTGATGCTCGCCCTGCTCGGCGTGGCCGCTCTGCTCGCGGGCCTGCGGTTCCCGCGGCTGCGGCGGATCGGCTCGCCGAAGGAGTGACGCACCACCTCGCCGGGGGCGGTACCTCCGCCCTCGGCGAGCCTCGGGGACCCGCATCATGAGCCGCATGACCAGGACGACCGCCGCGCGCACCGCCTGCGTGGCGGTCGTCCTGACGCTCCTGACCGCCTGCGCCGCGGCGTCGGACCCAGCCGACCCCTCGGGCTCGACCGGAGCTGGCTCCTCCCTCGCCGCCGCGTCGGCCACCTCGGCACCGACCGATGGCGTCTCCGGCAGCTCGACCTCGCCGCCGCCGTCAACGGAGTCGCCCCCCGCCTCGTCCTCGACGCCCGCCCCGCCGAGCTCCGCCGCAGCCGCTCCCGCCGGCCCGCTACCGACGACCATCAGCCCGGTCCCGGTCAGCGAGGTCACCGGGTTCCGCGTCGTCCGGGGCGGCACGACGCTTATCGACACGGCGTCGTCCGGGCTCGCCCGCTACCGGTCGTCGGCCTCGTGCGAGGTACCGGGACTGCCGTGCTACGACGCGCCGACCTTGGACCGTGTCGCCCGGATCGACCTCGGTGCGCCCCCCACGGTGCCGGGCAGGGAGACGACGTTCGTCACCGGCCACTCGAACCGGTACCACCCGGAGGACTCGGGTCGGGGCGTCTTCAGCCGGCTGCAGGAGGTGCGGACCGGGGACACGCTCGTCCTGACGACGCATACCGGCGTGTTCGTCTATGCCGTCACCTCCGTCCTCACGGTGCCGTTCGACCGGCTCACCTCGACCGATGCGGTGGTCCGGGTCCGCGCTGACACCGTCGTCGCGATCAGCTGCGTGATCGCCCCGGACCGCAGCTCCTACCTCGGCAACTACGTGGTCGTCGGCACCCTGCGGGGCTCTGCTCCCCACTGACCAAGCCCGGGAGGATCGGCGGGAAACTCGTTGTCGGGGTCCGCACGAGGGAGCACACTCCCGGACGTGGCGTGGACGATGCTGAACCGCCTGCGGATGGACCTGACGCCCTACCGCCAGTCGCGCGACTTCCGACTGCTCTTCCTCGCCGGCACCGTGTTCTACCTGGGCGGGATGGTCACCTACGTCGCGGTCCCGTTCCAGCTGTACGACATCACCGGCTCGAACTTCGTGGTCGGCGCGGTCGGCCTGGTCGAGCTGGTCCCGCTCATCGTCTTCGGCCTCTGGGGCGGCGCCTTGGCCGACCACATGGACCGGCGGACCCTGCTGGTGTGGACGGGCGTCGCCCAGGTGGTGTTCACCGGCATCCTCGTCGCCAACGCGCTCCTTCCCGAACCACAGGTGTGGCTCATCTTCGTGGTCGCGGGCCTCCTCTCCGCGGCCCAGTCGCTGCAGCGTCCGTCGCGCGAGGCCCTGATCCCTCGAACGGTCGCCCACGACCAGCTTCCGGCGGCGGTCGCCCTGTCCACCGCGGGCATCCAGGTCGGGATGCTGGCCGGCCCGGCGGTCGGTGGCGTGCTCCTGCACGCGGTCGGCACCGGCTGGTGCTACCTCGTCGACGTGGTCGGGATCGCGATCGCGACGATGCTCTTTGTCCGCATGCGCCCCTACCCCCCGGTCGAGGACGCAGCCCCGCCCAGCCTGCGCGGGATCGGGGAGGGTCTCCGGTACGCGGTCGGCCGCCGCGACCTGCTCGGCACCTACATCATCGACATCGTCGCGATGTTCATGGCGATGCCCACCGTCCTCTTTCCCGCGCTCGCACAGGATGTGCTGCAGCGGCCGGAGATGCTCGGACTGCTCTACTCAGCGGGGACGGTCGGTGCGCTCATCGCGTCGCTCACCTCCGGATGGACCGGACGCATCCACTATCACGGCCGCGCGGTGGTCCTCGCGGCCATGGCCTGGGGTGCGTCGGTCGCCGTCGCCGGCCTGCTGTACGACCCCTGGCTGGTCCTGGTGTGCTTCGCCGTCGCCGGTGCCATGGACAACATCAGCGGCATCTTCCGCAGCATCATCTGGCACCAGACCATTCCCGACTCGTTGCGCGGCCGGCTGGCCGGGATCGAGATGCTGTCGTACTCGATCGGCCCTATCGGCGGGGAGATTCGCTCGGGCCTGGTCGCCGACCGGGCCGGGGTGCGGCAGGCGATCACCAGCGGCGGAATCCTCTGCGTCCTCGGGGTGGCCGCGACGTCGGTGTGGCTCCGCGGCTTCTGGACCTACGACGACCGCACCGACCCGTACGCGGTCCACGAGCGGAAGGTCAGAGCCGAGCGGGCCGAGCTGCAGGGCTGACCCGCCGACGCGTCAGTCCTCGCCGTCGTCCGGGGATGCGCTACCGGTGTTCCACTGCCGGTCCTCCTGGTCCCACTTCTCGGTGCGCTCGTGAGCGGTCTGGAGGGCCTTGGCCGCCTCCGCCTCGGTCTCGTAGGGACCCATCACGTCCTGCGCCTGGCCCCGGTTGTCGTCGGTCTCGACCTGACCGGTGGCCGTGTTGTACCAGTAGCTCACGGGTGCTCACCTGCTCTCGCTCGGCTGGAACGCGGCCTCTCGGACGCCGTGCCTAGACTCCACCGTATGCCGGTGACCTTCGCAACCGTCGCGCCGCACGACGTCTCGCCGCGCCGGCCGGTACCCACGACCATCGCTCGTCCCGAGTACGTCGACCGCCCCCGCCCGCAGCCGTTCACCGGGTCCGAGGTCAAGGACGCCGACACCGTCGAACGGATGCGCATCGCGGGCCGGATCGCCGCCCAGGCCATGGCCGCTGCGGCCGCGGCGATCGCGCCCGGGGTCACCGCCGACGAGATCGACGCGGTCGGCCACGAGTTCCTCCTCGACCACGGCGCCTACCCCTCGACACTCGGCTACAAGGGTTTCCCCAAGTCCCTCTGTACGTCGGTCAACGAGGTCGTGTGCCACGGCATCCCCGACTCGCGCCGGCTCGAGGACGGCGACATCGTCAACATCGACATCACCGCCTTCATCCACGGGGTGCACGGGGACACCGATGCGACCTACCTGGTCGGCGACGTCGACGAGGAGTCGCGCCTGCTCGTGGAGCGCACGCACGAGGCGATGATGCGCGGCATCCGGGCGGCGCTGCCCGGGCGGCCCATCAACGTCATCGGCCGCGTCATCGAGTCCTACGCACGACGCTTCGGCTACGGCGTCGTGCGCGACTTCACCGGCCACGGGATCGGGACGAGCTTCCACAGCGGCCTCGTCATCCCGCACTACGACGCGGCGCCGGCCTACGGCCGTCTGATCGAGCCCGGGATGACGTTCACCATCGAGCCGATGCTCAACCTCGGCACCGCCGACTGGCAGATGTGGGACGACGGATGGACGGTCGTGACCGCCGACCGGAAGCGCTCCGCCCAGTTCGAGCACACCATCCACATCACCGAGGACGGGAACGAGATCCTCACCCTGCCCTGAGGCCCGGGTGACCTGCCAGACTGCACGTCACCGTCATACGGACCGCATCACCAGTCACCAGAGCACCTCACCGACGAGCAGGCGAAGGCAGGCGACGACCATGGCCAAGCACCACGTGGCCCTCGGGATCGACATCGGGGGCAGCGGAATCAAGGGCGCCGTCGTGAACCTCGAGAAGGGCGAGTTCACAACCAAGCGGAAGAAGATCCTCACGCCGAAGCCGGCCACGCCCGAGGCCGTCATCGAGGTCGTCGCCGAGCTGGTCGACCACTTCGAGGACAAGATCGACGACAACACGGCGGTCGGTGTCACCGTGCCCGCAGTGGTCCAGCACGGCGTCGTCCTCTCGGCCGCCAACATCGACCCGACCTGGATCGAGTTCGAGGGTGAGAAGGCGCTCGAGAAGCGGCTCGGCCGCGACGTCTACCTCGTCAACGACGCCGACGCGGCCGGCTACGCGGAGCTGCACTACGGCGCGGGTATGGACGAGGACGGTCTGGTCATCCTCACTACGCTCGGCACCGGGATCGGCAGCGCCATCCTCTACCGCAACGTCCTGGTGCCCAACAGCGAGCTCGGCCACCTCGAGATCGACGGCAAGGACGCCGAGGACGAGGCCGCGTCGTCGGTGAAGGACACTCTCGGGCTCACCTACGACGAGTACATCCCGCGGCTGCAGCGCTACTACTCAGTCGTCGAGGCGCTCTTCTCGCCCGACCTGTTCGTCGTCGGCGGCGGCATCTCCAAGGAGGCCGACCTGTTCCTCCCGAAGCTCAAGCTGCGCACCCCGATCATCCCGGCCACGCTCGAGAACCGAGCCGGCATCATCGGCGCGGCCCGGCTGGCCCACGAGGAGCGCGGCCGCCACAGCTGAGTGACCGGAGACGTTGAAATCTCCTCGATCGTTCAACGACCAGATCTCGACTTTGGGCCGTTGGTCTGCTCAGAATGACGGGATGACCTCGACTCAGGAAACTCCCAGGAAGTCTTTGTCCCGGCGCGCAGTCCTCGGCATGGCGGCTGGCGCCGCCCTCCTGCCGGTGGCCGTCTCGGGCGGTACCGCCCAGGCGGCCCGCCGCGCCGTCCCCGCGCCCAGGACCGTCGCCCTCCCCGACGGGTTCCGGCCGGAGGGCATCACGTCCGGTCCCGGCACGACCTACTACGCCGGCTCGATGCGCAACGGCAGCATCGTCACCGGCGACCTGCTCACCGGGTCTCAGTCGGTCCTGCTGCCCGAGTCGACCGGTCGGGCCATCCGCGGCCTGTACTACGACGACCGCAACGGCCTCGTGTGGGCGGCGGGCAACATCGACACCGTCCAGTACGTCTGGGCGGTGGACACCGGGGCCGGCAGCCTGGTCTACGAGGAGTCCGTGGTCGGCGGCGGGTTCCACAACGACGTCGTGGTCACCGCGGACCGTGTGTTCGTCACGGACTCGCGCAACGACTGGCTCGTGGTGGTCCCCGTCGACAGTGCCGGGATCCCCACCGGCGACCCCGGGACACTCCCGCTGACGGGGGCGTGGCCGGCGAGCCCGGCAGGGACGACCAACGCCAACGGGATTCGCGACCTGCCCGACGGCTCACTGGTGCTGAACAACAGCCGCGTCGGCGGTTTGTGGCAGGTGGACCCGGACACCGGCGTCACGGTGCAGATCCCGGTCCGCGGGGGCAAGCCGGTCACCGGCGGCGACGGGTTGGAACGCGACGGCAACTACCTCTACGACGTGCGGGCGACCGGACAGAACGAGGTCGCCGTCTTCCTGCTGCAGCAGACCGGGTCCGGCTGGCGGGCCAGCTGGCGGGGCCTCGCGACGGCGCCGACGCTGGACGTGCCCTCGACGGCCACCATCGCGGGCGGCTGGCTCTGGGCGGTCAACGCCCGGTTCACCACCCCGGCGGACCCGGAGACGCCCTACTGGATCAGTCGGCTCCCGGCCCGGTAGGGCTCTCAGTCGAGGGTGATGTCGGCGGCGCGGCCTCCCGCGAGGTCATGGACGGAGAGGTCGTCGCCGCCGTAGCCCTCCACGTGGCCGAGGTAGAGGCGTCGTCCGGCCTCGGACAGCAGTGCGTCGTGGATGGGGATGAGCTGTCGCGGCCCGATGCGACGCACGAACCCGATCGTCTCGGCCACCTTGGCCCACGGCGCGCTGAGCGGCACCGCCAGCACGTCGACGTCGCCCGCCTCCCCGTCGTAGGCGTCGCCGGGATGGTAGAGGGACGGCTCGCCGTCGGCGTGCAGGACCACGCCGACGTTGGTGCAGCGCGGGACCGCGTCGTGGTTGACCGCGTGCAACCGGCCGACCGGCCGGATCCTCGTCATCCCGACGCGGTGTTCCTCGCCCTCCGCGAGGACGATGACATCGCTGCTGGTGTCACTCAGCAGCTCGGCCGACTCCGGGTCGGCGTAGACCGGGGCCTGCCGGTTGTGCGCCAGCAGGTCCGGCAGCCGGTCCTCGTCCAGGTGGTCGGCGTGCTGGTGCGTGACGACGACCGCATCGAGGTCGCGTAAGGACTCGAACCCCGTCGAGAACGACCCGGGGTCGACGAGGATCCGGGTGTCAGCGATCTCCACGAGGAGGCAGGCGTGGCCGAGATGGGTGACGCGCATGGCCACAACGTACCCACTCGGACGCCCGCGGCACCGGGTGCCCTCGCGCCCGACCACGGGCATACGCTCGGATCCCCGGCCGGCGGTCGCGGAGCCGGCCACGGCCGGAGCAGGTGTGGCCACCGACCCTTCGGGGTATGCCGGACATCGACGCGCACAACGGTGTGGCGTCCTGACGAGGGAGGAGTCTCATGAGCGACAACCCACTGGACCCGAGCACCGAAGGACCGGCGGACGGCGGAGCCAACCCGGGCGGCCACGACGGTGGAGCCGACGGCGGCGCGGACAGCGGTGCCGAGGGCACGGCTGACGGCGGCGCGAACGCGGCGGGCCACGACGGCGGGGCCGACGGCGGCGCCGAGGGCCCGGCTGACGGCGGGGCCAACGCCGGCGGGCACGACGGTGGCGCCGATGGTGGCGCCGATGGTGGCGCGGACGGCGGAGCCGACAGCGGTGCCGGCGTCTAGGTGACCGTCTCCACGAGGACACGGGTGCCCGCCCTGACGGGCGGGCACTCCGCTCTTCGCCGCCTGATCGCCGTTCCGGTCGACGAGTTCGCCTCGCAGTACTGGGGATCCCGGCCGTTGCTGAGCCGGGCCGCCGACCTCCCGAGCGGCTTCCAGGACCTGTTCTCCAACGACGCCGTCGACGAGCTCGTCTCGCGCCGCGGGCTCCGCACGCCCTTCCTGCGAGTCGCCAAGAACGGCACGACCTTGCCGGACGGCGCGTTCACCGCGGGCGGCGGGACCGGGGCCGGCATCGCCGACCAGGCCAGCGACGACAAGCTGCTCCGGCTCTTCGCCGACGGCGCGACCATCGTGCTGCAAGGGCTGCACCGCACCTGGGAGCCGGTGCTCACCTTCACCCAGGACCTCACCGCCGAACTCGGTCATCCGGTCCAGGTCAACGCCTATGTGACCCCCGCCCAGAACACCGGGTTCAGCGACCACTACGACGTCCATGACGTGTTCGTGCTCCAGGTGGCCGGCGAGAAGCGTTGGCGCATCCACGAACCCGTCCACCCGAGCCCTCTGCGCGACCAGCCCTGGACCGACCGGCGCGCCGCGGTCGAGACGGCCGCCGGCACGCCGGCGCTGCTGGAGGAGACGCTCCGTCCGGGCGACTGCCTCTACCTGCCGCGCGGCTACCTGCACGCGGCCAGCGCGCTCGGCGACGTCAGCACTCACCTGACGATCGGGGTCCATCCCTGGACGCGGCGCCATCTCGCCGACGAGCTGGTGGGCCGCGCCGTCGCGGCCGCGAGCGACGACGAGCGGGTACGCGCGTCGTTGGGACTCGGGGTCGACCTCGCGGACCCGGCGGGGTGGGAGGCCGACGTCGACGTCGTGCGCGAGGCGTTGGTCCGCGCGCTGCGCGACGTTCCGACCGAGACCTTGGCCGGCGCGCTCGGGCGCACGAGCCGCCGGGCGCAACGAGCCGCTCCGGTCAACCCGGTGGCCACCGTTCGTGCGGCGGCGGCGCTGGACGGATCGCAGCAGCTGCACCTGCGCCCCCACCTCTCGGCTCACCTCGAGGTCGAGACGCTGCGCAGTCGCGCCGGTGACCTGTCACTGGACCTCGACGACGGGGAGAGGGTGGCGTCCCTGCTCGCGACCGGCTCCGCCTCCGTCTCGTCGCTCGGCGTCGACCTCGCGCGTCGCCTGCTCCTCGGAGGCGTCGTCATGCTCGAGGACTCGTTCGACGACGCCGCGGCCGACGAGCTGTCCCACCCGTGAGGGACGGTCGCCTTCCCCGTGGCGGGCGACGGTCCGTCGTTTCCTTCGCCCTGTTCGCCGGCGCGCTCGTCGGTGTCTCGGGGTGCACCGGCCCAGGTGCCGACCAGGCGGCCCAGGTGGCCGAGTCCTTCGACCAGCTCGCGAGCTCCGACGCCGCACAGGCCTGCGCCCTGCTGGCCCCGGGAACCCGCGCCGAGGTCGAGAAGGCGGCCAAGAAGTCGTGCGCCGAGGCGTTGGGCGACGAAGGCCTGCCGGACGCCTCCCCCGTGTCCGGCGTGGACGTGTTCGGCCACGACGCGATCGTCCGGTTCACCGGCGACACGGTCTTCCTCGCGCGCTTCCCCGAGGGCTGGCGGGTCACCGCGGCCGGATGCGAGCCGGGCCCGACCGACCAGAAGCCCTACGACTGCGACGTGTCGGGAGGTTGACGTGAGAGGGATGTTCGTGGCCTATCTGGTCTTCATCGTCGGAGGTCTGGTCTACCTCTTCACCATCGGGTTCCTTCAGCGATGAGTGCCCGGAGAGCCTTGCGACAGAGCAGTCTCAGCTGGTTCTTCGGCGTCATCCTGTTGCTCACGCTGGTGGGCCAGGCGCTCACGGGGGTGGCGGAGTACAACTCACAGGTGGTCATCGACGACCTCCCGCAGATGGGCATCGGCGAGTACGTCACCTCGTCACAGTTCGCCGTCGATGTCGCGGAGAACTGGCAGTCCGAGTACCTCCAGTTCCTCCTCTACATCGTGCTCACGGTCTGGCTGGTCCAGCGTGGGTCGCCGGAGTCCAAGCCGGTCGAGGACGCGGGCGGCGAGGATGACGAGAAGCAGAAGCTGGGCCGGCACGCGAGCCAGGGCTCGCCCGCGTGGGCCAAGGCCGGCGGCTGGCGGACGACCCTCTACTCCAACTCCCTCGGCCTCGTCATGGGACTGTTCTTCCTTTGCTCGTGGGGGGCGCAGCTGGTGGCCGGCACGAGTGCCTACAACAGCGAACGGCTGCAGAACCTCCTCGCGCCGATCTCGATGCCCCAGTACCTCGTCTCGGCGAACTTCTGGAACCGCACGCTGCAGAACTGGCAGTCGGAGTTCCTCGCGGTCGGGAGCATGGTCGTCCTGAGCATCTACCTACGACAGCGAGGGTCGCCCGAGTCCAAACCCGTGGGTTCGCCGCATACCGCCACCGGGGTCGAGGGCTGAGTCGGGTTGGCCGCCGGTCGGATTCGCGTGGGGATCTCGGGATGGACGTACGCCAGCTGGCGCGGTGACTTCTACCCCACCGGCCTGCCGCACACCCGGGAGCTCACCTACGCGGCGGATCGCATGACCTCCGTCGAGGTGAACGGATCGTTCTACTCACTACAGCGACCCACGTCGTACGCGCGCTGGCGGGACGCGACGCCGGACGACTTCGTCTTCGCCGTGAAGGGCAGCCGGTTCATCACGCACATGAAGCAGCTCGTCGGGATCGACGTGGCGCTGGCGAACTTCTGGGCGTCCGGAGTGCTGGCCCTCGGACCGAAGCTGGGGCCCGTGCTCTGGCAGCTCCCGGCGCGGACCCGCTTCGACGGACCGCGGCTGGCCGACTTCTTCGACCGCCTGCCGCGCTCGACGTCGGAGGCCGCCGGGCTGGCGCGCGGTCACGACGAGAAGGTGCCGGAGGCTCGGGCCCTGGTCGACGCCATGGACGAGCGCCCGGTCCAGCACGTCCTGGAGGCGAGACACGCGAGCTTCGCCACCGAGGAGGCCGCGGACCTGTTGCGCGCCAACGACATCGGCACCGTGTGGGCCGACGCGGCCGGAAAGTTCCCCGTCATCGACGCGGACACCAGCGCGGTGCGCTACGTCCGGCTGCACGGGCACACCGAGCTGTATGCGAGCGGCTACAGCTCTCGGTCGCTGGACCAGTGGGCGGGCCGCTGCCGGACCTGGGCGGAGGCCGGACGCGACGTCTACGTCTACTTCGACAACGACATGCGCGGGCGCGCGCCCTGGGACGCGGTCGGCCTGCTCCGCCGGCTCGGCTCCTAGATCCGCGCCAGCGTGGCCGGGTCCTCCTCCCCGCCGAAGTAGTGGTCGAGGACCGCACTGAAGTGCCCCCGCGTCCCGTCGTCGTCGGCGGCGTGGGCGAACAGCGTCATCGACGAGCGGAGCTTCACCGCATCGATGCCACCGAGCACCTCGACCGGGTCGGTGGCGTCGAGACCGGCCAGGACGTCGGCGCACTCGACGAGGCGAGGTCCGAGCACCGGGTGGCCGAGGTAGGCCCGCGCCTCGTCGAGGCCTCGAACGCCGTAGTGGACCGCGGTCGGGCTCTGCCCGAGCCCGGCGACCTGTGGCAGCACGAACCACATCCAGTGCGACGTCTTGCGACCCCGGCGCAGCTCGGCGAGCGCGGTCGCATACGTGCCGCCGGAGTCCTGCGCCTCGACGAACCGCACCAGGTCGGGGAAGTCACTCTCGCTCATCCGCCCATGGTGTCGCGAGGCTGGCGCGGACGCCTCCCGGGCCGGCTGCCATGCTGCAGGACGTGTGGATCGGATGGCTCGAGCTGGACCTGCTCCTCGGCGACGTCCACTCCCTCAAGGAGAAGCGGTCCGTCGTCCGGCCGATCGTCGCCGAGCTGCAGCGTCGCTTCGCGGTCTCGGCGGCCGAGGTCGGCGACCAGGACCTGCACCGTCGCGCCACGGTGGGTGTCGCCCTGGTCGCCGCCGACCGCCACCATGTGGTCGAGGTGCTGGACGCCGCCGAGCGCCTGGTGGCGCAGCGACCGGAGGCCGATCTGCTCAGCGCCCGTCGCGGTCTGCAGACCAGCGACGACTGACGCGCGGCCTAGCGAGCGCGGGCGGCCTTGAGCACCTTCTTCGGGACCTTCTTGTCGAGCTGGTACGTCCGCTTGGTCTCGCGCTCGGCGTAGCCCTCGCGCTCCAGGCGCATACAGGTGACCGGGCACTTGGTGCAGCGAGGCTTGTCCTTGCAGCACGTCTTCTTGACGGTCACCGTGGGCACGCGCCGAGTGTAGGTAAGGCTTACCTATCCTCCAAATGCGGCTCACCGTGCGGACGCTGTGCATCTGGTGCTTGCCGCCTCCTCGCCCAGCCGGAAGACTCCGCGCCATGAGCCCCGAGGACGAGCCGGCCGAGCGGATGCGGCAACGCCTCGCCATTCTGTCCACCCGGGAGCGTCGCCAGGCGCTGGTCATGACCGCGCTCCGCTCGATCCTGGCGTTCGCCGTGATCCTCGGGATCTACTTCCTGCTGCCGGTCGGCGACTGGGGCGGCGACGGGTCGAGCGCCTTCCGGCTGGTGCTCGGCGTGCTGTTCTTCGCGGCGGTCCTCGCGTGGCAGGTCCGACGGATCCTGCGGTCCCCCGTGCCCGCCCTGCAGGCCGTGGAGGCGCTGATCGTCGCGATCCCGACTTTCATCGTCGTGTATGCCAGCACCTATGTCAGCATCTCGGCCGCCTCCCCCGGGAGCTTCAGCCAGGTCCTCGACAAGCCCGCTTCCCTCTACTTCACGGTGGTCACGCTGGGGACCGTCGGGTACGGCGACATCGCGCCGGTGAGCGTCGGCGCCCGGATGGCGGTCAGCTCGCAAATATTGCTCGGTCTCGTGCTCATCTCCGTCATCGTCCGGCTGCTGGCGGGAGCGGCGCGCCGGTCGCTGGACCGGAAGGCTGAAACACCGCCGGCGGACTGAGCCAATCACCCCGTCCGGGTGAGGCCGGGAGTCCGTGCCGTTCCGAGGATCGAGGGACTGGAGTGTGTGGGCCAGTTGAGCCTGGGTCAGCGAGCTCGGGTCGACGGGCAGCCGTGAGTGTCGACCTAGGAGCCGCGTGGTGACCAGCATGTCCTCGATTCCCCTGCCCGACGTGCCCTTCCAAGGCGCGCTCGCCTTCGACGCGCGACAGCAGGCCAAGCTCCCACCGATCGCCGCCAAGCGCCCGCCGAAGCAGGCCCCGAACGTGCTGCTGATCCTGCTGGACGACGTCGGGTTCGGGGCGTCGAGCGCCTTCGGCGGGCCCGTGAGCATGCCGACGGCCGAGCGGTTGGCCGCGGGCGGCCTGAAGTACACGAGGTTCCACACCACGGCCCTGTGCTCGCCGACGCGGGCTGCCCTGCTGTCGGGTCGCAACCACCACCAGGTCGCGATGGGCCACATCACCGAGACGGCCACCCCGTCGCCGGGCTACCGCAGCACCCGGCCGAACTCGACCACGCCGCTGGCCGAGATCCTGCGCCAGAACGGCTACAACACGGCGCAGTTCGGCAAGTGCCACGAGGTTCCGGTCTGGGAGTCGGGGCCGACCGGTCCGTTCGACCACTGGCCGGCGTTCTCCGGCTTCGAGCGGTTCTACGGCTTCATCGGCGGCGAGACCAACCAGTGGACGCCCGCCCTCGTCGACGGGGTCAGCGCGGTCGAGCCGCCCACCGACGCGGGCTACCACCTGATGCCGGATCTCGCCGACAAGGCCATCGAGTACATCCGCCAGCAGAAGAGCCTCACTCCGGACAAGCCGTTCTTCACCTACTTCGCGCCCGGCGCGACGCATACCCCGCACCACGTTCCCCCGGAGTGGATCGAGCGGTGGAAGGGCAAGTTCGACCAGGGCTGGGACGCGCTGCGCGAGGAGACCTTCGCGCGGCAGAAGGAGCTCGGTGTGGTTCCCGCCGACGCCGACTTGACCGCCCGCTCCGAGGGCATCACCGCCTGGGACGACGTGGACGAGGCCATGAAGCCGATCCTGGCCCGTCAGATGGAGGTCTACGCCGGATTCCTCGAGTACGCCGACCACCACACCGGCCGCGTCATCGACGCCCTGGAGGAGCTCGGCATCCTCGACGACACGCTCGTCTACTACATCATCGGCGACAACGGCGCCTCGGCCGAGGGCGGACCGCTCGGGACGTTCATGATCACCACGACGTCCAACGGCGGCCGCGAGTACGAGACGGTCGAGTTCTGGAACGAGCACCTCGACCAGCTCGGCGGCCCGCACGCCTACAACCACTACGCCTACGGCTGGGCGCACGCGCTGTGCACGCCGTACCAGTGGACCAAGCAGGTCGCGTCGCACTACGGCGGCACGCGCAACGGCACGATCGTGCACTGGCCGGCCAAGATCTCCGGCAGCGGTGAGACCCGGCACCAGTGGCACCACGTCATCGACGTCGCACCGACCATCCTCGAGCTGGCCGGCATCGAGGAGCCGCACACCGTCAACGGGGTCACACAGATCCCGATGCAGGGCGTCTCGATGGCCTACTCGTTCGACGAGGCCGAGGCCGACGAGCGGCATACCACCCAGTACTTCGAGCTGATGGGCAACCGCGGGATCTACCACGACGGGTGGACGGCCGTCACCCTCCACCGCAGCCCGTTCGACCTGACCGCAACCGCCCAGGCGTTCTCCGCGGACAACTGGGAGCTCTACGACACGACGACCGACTGGACCCAGGCCCACGACCTGTCGGCCGAGCAGCCCGAGAAGCTCGCCGAGCTTCAGCAGCTGTGGCTCATCGAGGCGGTCCGGCACAACGTGCTGCCGATGGACGACCGGGCGGCCGAGCGGATGAACCCGGCCATCGCCGGGCGTCCGAGCCTCGTCGAGGGCACGTCGCTGCGGCTGTACCCCGGGATGACCCGGCTCAACGAGAACGTCGCGCTCAACACCAAGAACCGCTCCTACCAGGTCACGGCGGAGATCTCCGTCCCCGACGGCGGCGCCGACGGCGCGATCGTCGTGCAGGGTGGCCGGACCGGCGGATGGGGACTCGTCGCGACCGACGGCAAGCTGGCCTACCACTACAACTTCTGTGGCCTGGTCTCGACCACCATCACCTCGGACGCTGCTCTTCCGGCCGGCACCCACCAGGTCCGAGCCGAGTTCGCCTACGACGGTGGTGGGATCGGTCGTGGTGGCGAGGTGACCCTCTACGTCGACGGCGCGGCCGCGGGCAGCGGGCGGGTGGAGCGGACCCACCCCCTCTACTACTCCTTCGACGAGGGGCTCGACCTCGGGCTGGACAGCGGTATGCCGGTGTTCGAGGGCTACACCACGCCGAAGGGCCGGTTCACCGGGACCATCGCCTGGGGCCAGGTGGATCTCGGTGACGACGACCACAACCACCTCATCGACCCGGAGGACCACCTCGCGGCCGCGATGATCCACCAGTAGACCGACTGAGGAGCACGCAGACCGGTCTGACACGATCGCGGCGTGACCCCCATGAGCTCGCGTGGATGACGCCGTCCGCACCGCCCTGCACCGCAGCCAGGTCATCGACCTGACGACGACCGGTCGGCGCAGCGGACGGCCGCGACGGATCGAGATCTTCCTGCACGACCGCGACGGCCAGCTCTTCATCACCGGGATGCCGCGGGCGGACCGGACCCGGGACTGGATCCACAACATCTCCGCCGACGCGCACGTCGTCGTCCATCTGAAGCAGGACATCGGCGCGGACATACCGGCGACGGCACGGGTGGTGACCGATGTGGACCAGCGCCGGCCGCTCATCGAGGCGGCTGCCGCCCGGTGGGGCCGCACCGATGTGGACACCATGCTCCAGCACAGTCCGCTGATCGTGCTCGAGGTCGACGACGTCCCGGATGGTCCTGACGGGCCGTAGCACCCAGAACTCGCGACGCGCTCTCTTCGTCCGTCGCACCCTGGGAGCATGACCTCCATGGAGCGCGCAGCCGTGCGGGCTGACCGGGTCGAGGCGAGTCCCGCCCGGGCGCGAAAATGGCTGCGGGCCAACCGGGCCGGGCTCATATGCACGGCGATCTTCGGCGCGCTCTACTGTGCGATCGCCCTGTTTCGCTACCAGCACTTCGTCTGGAGCTCCTGGGACCTCGGGATCTTCACCCAGGTCGTCTCGGGCTACGCGCACCTCGACGTGCCCACGGTCGCCATCCGCGGGCCCGGGTTCAACGCTCTCGGGGACCACTTCAGCCCGGCGCTGGCCGTCCTCGCCGTCCCGTATGCCCTCTTCCCTGACCCGACCACCCTCCTGGTCGCGCAGGCCCTGTTGCTCGCGTGGTCGATCCTGCCCATCCATCGGCTCGCATCGCGCCGTCTGGGGTTCTGGCCGGGCTTGGCCGTCACGGTCGCCTACGGCTCCTCCTTCGGCGTGGTGCAGGCCGTGCTCGTCGACTTCCACGAGGTGGCTCTCGCCGCGCCGCTGATGGCGTACGCGGTCGAAGGTCTCGCCGAGCGCCGGTGGCGGCAGGTGGTCCTCGCGACGCTCCCGTTGGTACTGGTGAAGGAGGATCTCGGCGTCACGGTGGCCGCGATCGGACTCGTGTGCGCGGTGCGCGGGCGCGGCAGGCTCGGAGCCGTACTCGCCGCCTTCGGCCTGGCGGCGAGCGCCCTGGAGATCCTCGTGCTCATCCCGGCGTTCTCGAGCACCGCCAACTACGCCTACTTCGCTCAGTTCGGGGCGACGGAGGGTGGCCGCAGCTCCATCCTCACGTTCCTCCGGTCGGGCAACCCGTTCCTCGGCGTGGGCGAGAAGGTCGGGACACTGCTCAAGCTCACGTGCGTGACCGCCGGGCTGTGCTGGTTCTCGACGCTCTCCCTCATCGCGCTGCCCACTCTGTTGTGGCGGTTCGCTTCGACGAACTCGTCGTATTGGGGAACCGAATGGCACTACGACCTCATCCTCATGCCCGTCCTCTTCGGAGCCGCCGTCGAGGCCCTGGGCACGCTGTCGTCGTCCGACCGGCCGACGGCGCGGTGGTACTCCCAGGCGGCGCCCCTCGCGATGGCCGGCCTCGCGGTCATCGTGTTCGCGCTCTCCCCCGCCGCGGCCGTCGCGCACCCCGGCGCGTGGGAGTCGACGCCACGGCAACGCGCCCTCGACGCCGCCCTCCGGGAGATTCCGCCGGGTGCCGTGGTGCAGTCGGACCTCGGGATCCTCACCCACCTGGCCGGACGGAACCCCGTGTCGTTCCTCGGCACCGCGAATGCGCCGCTACCCAGCTACATCGTCACCGACGTCACTGCGGGCTGGACCCCACCCCGTCCGGAGGACGCACCGGGCTACTTCGCGCAGCTCTACCCGGGCCACACGTGGCAGGTCGCTTACGCCGCTGACGGAGTGGTCGTCATACGGTTGGTACCGAGCGCTTGACGTCACTCGGACCGTCCCGATTCCCGCCGGCTGCCAACTGGTCTAGGGCCTGAGGCCGAAGTTCCCTGGGTCGAGCGGCGGACCGACGAGGGCGCTGCCGTGACGCGCGGCCGATTCCGCCGGCCTCGGGATGTCGGGGACCTAGGGCGGCGGAAGCCCCGGACCGACGGCCCAGGAGCCCATTTCGCCGAGTAACGACTCGAAGCCGCCGGGGGTGGTCAGCTGCAGCAAGCGCCCGGCCCGAACCCCGCCGGCGACGCCTGGAGGGCCAACGTCAGGGTTCCGCCACTTCGGTCGGCGTCGACCAGCACGGTCATCCGCGTGGCGAGGAACCACCACGCCTCGCCGCGGCCGTCGGGGACGTGCAGAGCTGAGCCGCGATCGGGCATCGTGACCTCGGTTTCGGTGGGAGTCCTGCGAGCGTAGGCCCGGGTGAGAGCGGTACCGCCACCCTCAGGCGGCGGGAAGCTCGACCTCGGTGAGCAGGATCGGCACCAGCCCCGTCGTGGGGACGACAGGCTCGGCAGAGCGGACGAACTAGCATCCGTCCATGGGGGATTCGCGGTTCGGCTTCGTCAACGTCGTCGTGGCCGACCGCGACCTGGTGGTGACAAGCTCCCAAGTCCACGCCTGCCGGCTGGAGCCGCGAGAGTCGGACCTGGCCTGGTACTGCGACCTCGACGACGGCACGCCGACCGGGGAGAACGACCCCGCTGCCTTCGTCCGTTGGGTATGCCCCACGCTGCGGGTCGGAGGTTCGGATGCGCCCCGACCGATGGTCGACGTCCGCCGAGCCGGGCCTCAGTCGGACCTTGGCAAGCTGTTGAAGGGCTTCGGGCGGCTCGCCGGCCGCGCGTCCCGCCCGCCCGGAGAGGACACCGCCGGACGCTTGGTCTACACCGATCCGGAGGGTGTCCTCGACGCCGGGTTGCGCGGCCGCATCGAGAGCTGGCCGTCGCCACCGCAGGCCGGGATGTCACCACCGCAGCTGTCCTCGATCCGGCGCACCGGCGAGGGGCTCGTCGTGGAGTCGGTCTCTTGGTGGAACAACGCGCCGGCCCTCGATCACCAGATCGGGCTGGGCATCGACATCGCCCGTCGACTCAGCGGCCAGCCGTAGACCACCAGAAGTCGCTGAGCTGCTCGGCACGGGCCCTGCCCTGGTCGTATCCCGCTCGAGCCGCCGGCGCCCGCGTCGTCGGATCCATGAGATTGGTGCCGAACGCCTCGAGGGCGCTGGCGTCCGGCAGGACGGTTTCGACGTCACTGCCACCCGCCCGCAGCTCGTCGACCTGCGCCGCCAGATGCATACCCCACTCCAGCGGCGCTCGTGAGCGGCCACCGAGGGGCGACAGCACCAGCACCCGCCCGTAGCCGGCCGCCAGGTCGGCGTTCTCGCTGGACCGTCGGTAGCCACCGTCGATGTATCGGTGCTCGCCGATGACGTATGCGGGTCCGCTGGAGCAGCTGGCGGCGATGGCGTCCGCCAGGTCGACGCCGCTGTGGCGGTCGAACACGACCGGTTCACCGGTCTCGGCGTCGACCGCCACGACCAGCATGGCTCGTGGCGGCCACTGCCGGCTGGGCAGCCGGGCAGCGACGGTGGCGCGCCACCGGCTCTGCCCGGCTCCGTCTGACGGCGCCTCGAGCCCGAGAGCCGACGCACCGAGTCGCCGCCGCATGTCGGCCGCACCGTCGGCGGCGGCGATGACGTCGCTCGTCCTGCGCAGATGGTCGACCGCCGGCCGGCTGGCGGCCCCTCGTGGGTCAGGTCCGGCCGATGGTGTCCGTCGCGGGGGCGCCGCCACGATGTCGGCGAACAGCTGGGTCGGGCTCGCGCTGGTCAGCTGCGCCGCGGCGGTCGAGCCGGCCGACGTCCCGATGACCAGATCGGCCTGGGTCACGTCCACGCCGGCGTCGAGGAGGCCGGCGACGACGCCGATCACCCAGGCGTTGCCGGCCGACCCGCCACCACCGAGGACCAACGCTCGTCCGGCGGTAGCCCGCTGTCCCGCGCCGCCAACCGTCCGGACGGAGGCCCTGTCGGACGTGACATATCGGGTCGAGAAGGGTGAGGTGTTCATGAGAGTCGCCTTTCGCGAGTTGCCTGGCGGGCGCTCCCGGTGGCGACTACCTCAGTCGCGCGATCGTGCGGAGCAAGGGAGCCCCCATGCGGACACTGCGTTCATGGGTCTCACCTCCTGCCGATAGGACACGATCGCCACGACCTTAAGGCATACCGACGGACATGAGGCCGGGCCGATGACTTCGGTCCAGTATCGAAGTCGTAGCCTCAGCAGCCGCGTCGAGCGGCGCACGAACATCAGGGAAGCGAGAGCCAGAGTGACGGCGATGACGACGATCGGTGGTGGCGCCATGTCCGGTGCGACGGCCCAGGATGTTCGCGATGTCTGACCCACGGCCCCGAGCGGGCGAAGGAGCGGGAGGCGCCGTCTCGACCGCGACGATCACCCCGGTCCTGGTGGCCGACCTGCTCGCCGCGGACGAGCGGATGCCGGTCTACGTCCACGTCATCGACCATCCCGACGGGCGCGTGCTCGTCGACACCGGCATGACTCAGCTGCACCCGGCGGTCGCCGACATGGACCCACGCCTGGTTCCCCTGAGCGAGCAGCCGGACTTCGACCTCGCGAGCATCGACATCGTCGTCAACACGCACCTCCACTTCGACCACTGCGGCGGCAACGTCCTCTTCGCCGGGAAGCCGATCTACGTTCAACGACAGGAGCTCGAGGACGCGCGAGGGCAGGACGACTACACGATTCCCGAATGGGTGGACGCGCCCGGCGTCGAGTACGTGCCCGTCGACGGCACGCTCGAGCTGCTCCCAGGGGTGCGTCTCGTCCCGGCGCCGGGCCACACGCGTGGCTCGCAGATCGTCGTGGTCGAGACCGGCGAGGGTCCGGTCGTCATCGCGGGCGACACGGCGGTCTTCTTCGCCGAGCTCGACGAGCCGAGCACCGACGGCCAGCGGCTGATTCGCGAGCTCGACCCGGAAGCCGTCTGGCTGTCCCACGAGCACCAGCCCTGGCGCCCCCAGACCGGCACCAGCTGAGGCGATCAGGCCTCATTGACCGGGGCACGCTGATGAGCGAGACCCACGTTCGTTGACCTCACTTGGGGTGGTTCTGGTCGCCGCCTCGCACCGGACGAGGCGCAGCCTGAGCCGGAGCGATCCGTCAGGAGAGGGCAAATGCGCTCCACACTGCCCACAGAGAGACGTGACCCACACCGCCCGCTGACGCATCCTCTTGTCCGGAAGTCCGGAAGATCCCTGATCAGGCGAGGGCCTCCCACGCGATTTGCTTTGCTGAGCTCCGCCAGATGATCATCCGCTGCAAGCTAGACGGCCCAGTCTCAGCCGGTGGTGCGCCAAGCGGTCTCGAGGCCCACGAGCTCGATGTGCGGAAGTCCGTCGGTTTCGAGAGCGAGTTTCACCGGCGTGGTGATGGAGCGGCTGTGGCCGATCACGTAGTTGCCGTCCGGCTTCGGCTCCAGCGGCCAGACTCCGGGTGCAGTCTCAGCCGCAGCAGCACTACGCGGCACTCAGGAAGCCGTCTCACCTCAGCTGAGTTGACTGCGACCGTGAGGTCGACGACCGCGCGGCACCAGCCACAAGGTCGTGGTACCCGTGCTCGTCGAGCCAGTCCAGCGTGAGGGCCCCCACTCGCAGTCCACCCAGGACCGGTTTCAGCCCGTGGATGAGCTGGTCCGCCTCGTCGACGAGACTGTCGTTGGCTCTGTCGAGGAAGCCGGTGACGGTATCGATGAGGATCAGGTCGTAGAACCGGTCGAGCTGGCTCACGACCCGGTGGTAATCGCCGCCGTCTGGTGCGGTCGAGGGGCGTGGGTCGTCATCGCAGCCCCACAGCTGGAGATGGCGCGCAACGCTCTGGGCGCTATCTGCCGGCAACTGGGCGTAGTTGGTGATCCCGTCCGGGTCACGCAGCCCGTCGGCTTCCGTGCCGGCCGGCCGCTGGTTGACCCTGCGGTGCCGGGGTTGCGGTGACGGGGGCACGACGTCGCGCGCCCGCGCGGCCTGAGCGGCTAGCCTGGCCCTCCTGGCCGCCAACAGCTGGAACGGCGACATGACGAGTCTCGGCACGATCGCCACGAACCCGATGATCGGGATTGCCAGGAGCAGGGTGCTGAGCACGGCGAAGGCCACCGACGGGATGTCCCCCGCCGCCCACCCGGTCACCGCCAGCTGCGTCTGGTCCTGGATGGCGCTGACGGTCGAGCTGACGATGGCGGGCAGGTTCCAGACGATCCAAACGAGGCCCCCGACGAGCACGGGCACGACGAGCAGCACCCAAACGGTGATGATCCGGCGGGCGGCGGGGCGCAGCTCCGCGACCCGGGGGTCGAGGGGGCGCCCCGGCCGCAAGCTGGACAGGACTGGGCGCACGCGCGCGAACAGGTCAGGAACCCCGGCCAAGTCGGCGAGCACGAAGTAGCCGTCGAAGCGCACCGTCGGCACGAGCTGCTGGACCATCTCCAGGTGCATGAAGACGAGCACCATCAGGAGCACCGGCTGGCCCGTCATGAGGTATCCCGTCCCGGCCACCAGGAGGCACCAGACGTTGAAGTACAAGCCGCCGAGGTCGGTGCGCAAGCGACCGGAGCGGCCCAGCCGGTAGGACTGCGTCACGTCGGTATAGAAGGCCGGAAAGAACAGGTAGACGCCGACGCCGATCGCCCCCGGCTCGGCCCCCCCGGCGCGACAACCGACCGCGTGCCCGAACTCGTGGATCAGCGCCCCCGAGACGAGCAGCCCCAAAAAGAGCAGCAGGAACGTGGGCGTTGTCAGGATCTGGCTGAGGGCGGTCATCGGGTCGCCGTGTCGGAACACCATCACGTCGACGACGACGAGGCCAGCGAGCGCCGCCACGACGATCGGCCCCCAGTAGAGGAACGTCAAGGCCCGAGCGAGGGGGCGTACGACCGCGGCCGGCACCAAAGTGCCTTTGAGCCGCAGGCTCAGCAACGGGTTCGCCTTCTGAACACGCGCGTTGTCCGCAACGCCCGCTGTGGTGTCACGCAACAGCCCCATCGGCTCGAGCTTGCTACGGGCCAGGTGCTCCAAGATCTCCGGAGACAGGCCACGCCCCGATGCGGCACTCACCGCGGATGCCAGTTGCGTTGCCGGGCCGGCGGACTCAGCTTCTCGCAGCACGAGGTAGAGCAGCTCGGACACCTGCATCATCTGCCCGTCACCACGTTCGACGAGGTAGGACGCCTCCTTGAGACCCGACCCTCCGACCTGACCGTGGGTCTGGACCCCCGGGACGAGGCCCCACACCGCCCCGGAGGATGGGGCCGTTGCGGTGTGGGACACCGCCGGTCTGGTGTCGGTCGTCATGCCTGCATCCGTCAGCCCGCTGTGCGGACGTCCGAGTGCACCTCGACCGAGGGGGCGCCTTGCTCCGCGGCGAGCTGCTGCTGCAGTCGCGCCGCCAAGCCGTCGAGGGTGTCACGCACGCTGCTCGGAGCCGCGTTGGGCGCCGCTTGCCGCGCGGCCGCTCCAGCCGGCGAGCCACCCTGCTGCAGAGCAGTGCTCATCAGCTGGCGGACCTGGCTGACGAGGTCCCTGGCCCGTGGCGTCAGCTCAGAGCGCTGTGCCCCCAGGACCACGAACTGGTATGCGGCGGCGCGGGCCGTGCAGTTGGCGCACGCCGCGTTGAGCGCCATGGCCCGGTTCGCGACGACTAGCGTTGGTGTGCCCGAGCCAAGAATCACCTGGACCGACAACGCCGTCGACGAGCACCCGTCGCACTGGCTCCAGGCGGCCGCGACGTTGTCGGACTGCACCTTGGCGCTGGTCCGGAAGACGACGACCTGCCCGGTCGCGGCCGTGGCCGTGCAGCCGGCGCACGTGGCGGACGCCTGCGCGATCGCATCGCCGTCCCACGACCTTCCAGACGCACGGTCGAGCTGAACGGTCGTCTTGTCGACCTTCGGGTGATCCGGGTCGGGGTTCGCGAGCGCGACCGCCACAACCGAGGAACCGCCCGAGCTGGTCTGTTGAGCGTCGGCACCGCTGCTTGAGCCGGCGACACCAGCAAGACATGCAGCAGCTGCCGCGAGCGCGACCATACGAGTACGAGTATTCATCTGTTCCATCCATCCTGTTGCTGCGGGCGGCTCCCGACCGCAGAACCCATAGTTGCTGGCAGGGGTGGGTGACGGTGGTTATCCGTCACCCACCCCGACTCATTGCTGCTCGAGCGCCTCTGATGTCAGAAGTGCAGCGAAGTCAGCGTCTGGTTGGCCATTGCCGTCGCTGCCGTGCCTATGGACGCCGCGTTGATCGCGAACGCCAGGTTGACACCGATGACGATGGTCGGGCTGATGTTGATGCCGTACAGCGTGTGCTTGCTGGGAAGCATCTCCGACAGCTCGGCGTCGATCTCGTCGACGGTCCATGCATCACGTGACATGGCCTGCTCCTTCCACAAAGAGACCTACAGGCTGGTGTGGGTCTATCGATGGAGAGGATCAGCCCTGCGAGATGCCGATGGTCTGGACTGCCGCAGAGTTCGCTGCCGACAGCAGCGTCGCAGCGTTCACGGCGAGCGAGGAGTTGGTGGCGTAGACAGCGGCCCAGTTGTGGTTGCCGAAGTTGACGTAGAAGAGCGTCTCCTTGGCCGGAAGCAGCTCGACGTGCTGAGCTTCGATCTCCGTCATGGTGAAGTCGGTCATGATGGTTCCCCTCCAGATGGTGGTTGTGCGTCCTTGCTGGACGTGGACCAGTAGGCCAGCCCGGTGCGCCACTCCCCGTCATGCCCTCGTGCGACCGTCATGGACCTTGCGTCCTCAAACCGCGACGTCGCCGTCATCGGCTCATCGAACGGGCCATGACCACGGCGTGCTTCTGGCGTGACCACTGAGTGATCATCGCGTGATGACGTCGTGCGCCTGACCGTGACTAATTCACGATTTCGCCTGGTCAGCTGGTGGTCAGGAAGCGCCTTTGGGCCGCCTCGCACTTAAATCGGGAGCGCCGCGTGCTCGGGAACGCCAGGGTTGGCAACACCCGCCTCCGCGCCGCGGCGGTCCACGCAGATGGCCAACCCACGCGGAGTTTCCAGGTTTTTTACAGGTATGTCGTATTCGCCCTCCGCACGCTTGGCGAACAGAGCAAGGTAAGAGGGGCAACGTTCACGAATGGCTGGACCAATGCCTGAGGGGTGTTCGGTTCAGCGTTGGGGGCAGACATGAGCGCGACGCACGATCCAGAGGTGGCAGGTTCTCCGGTTTGGCGGGTCAGTCTCTTCGGCTGCCTACGCCTTCAGCCGGTCTGCCGCAGCGCACCCCCGAATACGCCGGTCGTAGCCCTCCCCCGGCGGGCACAGCGGCTGGTCGCCTACCTTGCGCTGAACGGGCCGATGCCGCGGCTGCCGACCGCCGAGGCGCTGTGGCCGCAGACGACCGAGCGGCTGGCCCTGTCGAACCTGCGATCGACAACCCACCAGGTCAGGTTGTCCTGCCCCGGCCTGATGTCGGACTCGATGGATCCGTTGGACCTGGCAGCGGGCACGAGTGTCGACGTTCGCCAGTTCCACGACCTGTGGGAGTCGGAGAACACCTCACCGAACCCCGAAATCAGGGAGAACGCCCAGGACACCCAGGACACCCAGGACGCCGAGCGGGTCCGGCTGCTCCTCGACGGTGGTGAGCTGCTGCCCGGCTGGTACGACGATTGGGTGCTCTTCGAACAGGAGAGGATGCGTCAGCTGCGGCTCCTGCGACTGGAGGACGCGGCGCTTCGATGTCTGCGATCGGGTCAGCCTGCCCTTGCGCTCACCCTCGCGCAGTGCGCGACCCGGCTTGACCCGCTTCACGAGAGTGCCCAGCGCACCCTCATCGAGATCCACCTCGAGATGGGCAACCGGATCGATGCTCTACGCGCATACACCGTCTTCCGAACCAAGAGCCAGCGTGAGTTCGGCGTCGGTCCGAGCACGCATCTGGAAATGCTGATCCGGCCGCTCCTCGCCGAGCGCAGCCAAGGCCGAGCGTCGCCGGCGGCGGTGAGCCGCCGCTCCGCCGTTGTGCTCGATCGACCCTAGCCAGTGCGAAGTCTGGATTGCCGGACGCGGTTCCGAAGTCTGCCCCGCTGCCGGGTGGTGCGCCTTCGCCAAGACCTTAGTGAGCTCCTTCCTGGCGGCTTCCAAGTCATCGAACGGGTGCGAATGCCCGCGATCCGTCGTCCCGCCGTCAGGGCAACAAGGCGATCTGTATGCGCGGCCCGGGCTGGCGGTCGCGGTTTTCCGCGCACCGGCCGACCAGACTCCCTCGCGATTTGCGGTCGCTTCGATCGTGGCCACGATCGCCTTGAGAAGCGCGTACGCGGATTCGGGTCGGCCGAGATTCTTGTTGACTCATCTGGGTAGGGATGGTCATTCCTGATGATGTGACGTTGGTCTGAGGCGTTCGCTTTGGCTATTCCGCGCGAATGGTCGGCGAATGCTATGCCTATGTGGCTGGGCTCGTGAGGAACACCTTGCGTGGGGGACGACGTGCAGGGCGCACCTCAGGGCCGTTGCGTGGCTGCTCGCTACTCACGCGGAGCCATAAGCGGCGGAGGCGACGCAGCCCTGACATGCTCCGCCGCTGGCGTCATGAAGGCTCGTGGTCGCTGAGAGTGCGCCGCTTCTCGGGTGAGATGGCGTGTTCGGGCGCGAGCGCCTCGGGAAGCAGTCGGGTTCTCGAGGTCGCCGCCGACGCCAGGCGGATGTAGCGTCGAGATCTGTGACCCAGGCGACGAAGCCCTCAGTCGGTACCATCCTTGGTCGACACGGCCGACTATCCGCTATCGGCGCCGCAGCGGCGGTGGCCCTGGCCACGGGCCTTCTGGGGCCGGCCGCCGCGGAGGCCCATGGCGGCTCGCCGGGTGGCGGCCCTCTCAACCTGGGGCCGGCTAACCTCTCGGAGACCAGGGTGACGTCGACGTTGGCCAAGGGTGTGACGCTCACCAAGATCACTCGGGGGGCGAGTGACCCCGCGCTGGTGTGGACGCTCGAGATCCTCATCGCACCGTCGGCCGGGAGCCCCGATCCGGACGCGCCACCGAGAGTGATCTCGGACCTGGGGAGTGCCAACGCGACCGCAGATCGCCTGCGCAGCAAGGGTTTCAGCCCACGAGTGGAGTCAGTGGCCCAGCCGAGGGCCGTCGACGTGGTTCCCGGCACCCTGGGGTACCGAGTGCGGGTCGGAAGCTTCCCGAACCAGGCGGCAGCCGACCTGGCCCGCGCCGCCCTGATCGCGGCGGGTGAGTCCGCGAACTCGGTCTACACCGGCTGGGACGGCGACCGGTCCGCCCGCGGCCCGTGGAACGTCAACGTCGTGACCATCGACCCGAAGACCTTCCGAGGCGGCCTCGGCGCCACGTACGGGCCAGATCTGTTCAACCGCGAGACCACGTCGGCGCTGAGCGCCGCCGCCGGCGCGACCGTCGGCATCAACGCCGGCTACTTCGTCCTCGACCCGGCATCCGGTGCGCCGGGCGACCCCGCCGGCATCGGCGTCTACCACGGGCAGCTCCTCTCCGAACCCATCGCGGGACGCCCCGCTCTGGTCATGCGCGACGACGCACGCCACACCGAGATCGAACGACTGTGGTGGCAGGGCACGGCGGACCTCGGCCGCCAGACCGTCCGGCTCGACGGCATCGACCGCGTCCCTGGTCTGATCCGCAACTGCGGCGGGGATCCCACCGACCTCCCCACGTCGAAGCCGCTGCACGACATCACCTGCACCGATGCAGCAGAGGTCGTCGAGCTGACGCCCGCGTTCGGAGCCAAGACCCCGACCGGGTCCGGCCGGGAGGTCCTCATCGGTGCCGACCACCGCGTGGCCGCGGTGCTCGGCACCCGCGGCACGACGCTCGGCACCGGCCAGACGTCGCTCCAGGCGACCGGTGACCGGGTCGGCGAGCTGGCCAGTGTCCGTGTCGGTGACCGCGTCACCCTCACTGCCAAGTTGCGCGACGACTCGGGTAGGCCGGTCCACACGGCGAAGGCGGAGACGATCGTCAACGGCGGTCCCCAGCTGGTCCGTGACGGCCGAGACGAGATCACACAGGCTCGTGACGGCTTCGTCCACCCGGGGGATCCGAGCTTCGCCTATGGCTTCGTCGTCAAACGCAACCCGCGGACGTTTGCCGGCGTCGACGCCCAGGGCCGGACCGTGCTCGTCACCGTCGACGGCCGGACCACCGCGGACCTCGGCCTCTCGATCCCGGAGACGGCCGATGTCGCCCGCTCGCTCGGGCTCGTCGACGCGCTGAACCTCGACGGTGGTGGCTCGACGGCGATGGCCGTCAACGGGGCGCTGGTGACCCATCCCTCCGACGCCGCCGGCGAGCGTCCGGTCGGCGACGCGATCGTGGTGACGCCGGGTCATTGACCCGAATCGCCGTGCAGCCCTCTTTCGAGGAGATCGGTCCGCGCAGCGTCAGCGCCGCGAGCGCGCCCAGGCCCGCCTGGTTCCGCAACGTTCGGCCCGGCCCCTATGGGCACCGTTGCCGGACATCCGCCTCCATGACGCCAGCCGCAACGCCAGCCCGCGATGTGGTCCGAATGGGGCGGCAGTTTTGGACGTGAGCACGAGAACCCTCAGTTTGCGCTCATTCCCGCTGGCTGCCGCGAGCCTGCGATTTCGGCACGCAGGTCCTTGAGGGCCTCCACGTAGATCTCGGAGAAGGTAGGGAACGGCTGGATCGTGTCGCGCAGGATCTCGATCGGCACGTGGGCGCGGATCGCCAACGTGGCCTGCTGAAGCCATTCGCCAGCCTCGGGCCCGAGGGCGTAGGCGCCGACGAGGTGAGTGTCGTTGGCGAGCAGGGTCAGGAAGCCGTTGCTGTCGGCGTAAGCGCGCGTATAGGTCTCGGTCTTCGGCAGATCCGAGAGCCGCGCTGTTCCGCTGTACCGGCCGTTGGTTGCGCCGACAGCCGCCGCCTGCGGGTCGGTGAAGACGACCCGCGGGACGGCGTCATAGTCGGCCTCTCGTGGCTCCCCAAGGATGTTCGCGGCGACGACATCGCCCTGGTACTTTCCCACGTGGGTCAACGGCCAGATGCCGGTGACGTCGCCGATCGCCCACAACCTCTCACCCGCGCGGAGGCGCGAGTCGACCGGGACGCCTCTGCCGTCGGGTTCGACACCGATGGTGTCCAATCCGATGTCATCGACGCGCGGCCGGCGACCCGTAGCGACCAGAAGCCGATCGCCACGCAACTCACCGCCCGCGTCGAGGTCGATCACGTACTCGTCGTCCTCGCGCCGCGCTGCGGCCGCCCTGACGCCGAGGAACACGTCGATGCCATCTTGGCGGAGCACTTCGGCCACCCCGTCCCCGAGGGGTCGCGCCTCGCGCGGGAGCAGGTTCGGAGCGCCCTCGATGAGCGCGACCTGCCCCCCGAAGCGACGGACCACCTGCGCCATCTCGACGCCGACCGGTCCGCCCCCGAGGACGAGCATCCGGCGTGGAACCGCCTTCATCCCGGTCACCTCCCGGTTGGTCCAGATGCCTTCAAGCCCGCGCAGTCCCGGGATCGGCGGGATAGCCGGGTCCGCACCACACGCGAGGACGACATGGTCGGCGGTATGGCTCACGGCGTCGACCTTCACGACACCTGGGCCGGCCAGCCGTCCCGTGCCCCGAAGCAGGTCGATGCCGTTGTCCGCCAGCCAGCGCTCCTGGCCGGCGTCAGAGTAGTTCGAGACCATGAAGTCACGCCAGGCGAATGCCCCTTCGACGTCGACCTTCGCCGGCGCGGCCGCCTCGTTTGCGGCGTGCGCCGCCTCGCCTGGACGTAGCAGGGTCTTGGACGGGATGCACGCCCAGTACGAGCACTCGCCGCCGACCAGCTCGCGCTCGACGAGCGCGACCCGCAGGCCGCCCGCGGCGAGTGCTCCGGCACAGTGCTCGCCGGGCGAGCCGCCCCCGAGGACGATGACGTCGTAGTCGCTCACGAGGGCAGTTCCTCACCGGCCCGCTCAGCCACGATGTACGCGGCGTACCAGTCCGGCCAGTTCTCGTCAGCCTGCCCGCTTCGCTTCTCGTGCTCGCCGTGCGCCGATGCGGCGCGCCGGAGCGCGCTCGCCAGGTCCGCCGCCGAAGCGAACCCGGTCTCGGCGGTCTCGACTCGTCCGGGAAGGCGGGTGGTGATCTCTTGGAGCAGCCAGCCGTTGCCGTCCGGGTCGCTGAACGTGGCGAAGGAGCTGTAGCTGGCGTGATCCGGTGCCGGCCCGGTGACGCGACCGCTCCCGTCGTCAGTGTGGAACTGGGCGCCGGGTGTCTCGGGGTGGAACACGTCGCTGACGTCGACACCATGGGAGGCGAGCTCATCTCGCGCAGCCTGCACGTCGGTGACGATCAGGTAGATGCCCTGGGCCGAACCGGGCGTGGCCGACGTGATCTTCGAGCCGAACTGGATCGAGCAGCCCGACCCGGGTGGGGTGAACTGGACGACCCGGAAGGCGTTGTCGAAAGCGAAGTCGGCGTCGAGCCTCCATCCGAGTCCCCCATAGAACTCCTTAGCCCGGTCGACGTCCGAGACAGGTATGACGACCACCTCCAGCTTTAGATCGACGTGCTTCTCGTCGGCCGTTGCGCTCGCATCACTGCGGGTCTCGGTCATGCTCATGCCAGCCTCCCTCATCGTGTCAATAGCGCCATCTCGCGCGCAGACAGGTTGCGTCCCACTCGTGAATCTTCTTGATGCGGAACCCGATCCGAGGGTCCCAAGGTCGCACGAGCTGGTCGCGCGCCGGTCGATGGTGTGGCGTGCCACGGGCTTGCCCGGCCACCGATAAGGAGCCAGGTGGGGTTCACCGTTCGAGGCTCCTCGGACGGCGCCAAGTGTGCAAGGCTCTCGGCTCGATCATGGCCGACGCTCTCGCTGCTCGCCGACGTGTCACCGGGCTGCGGGTGAGGCCGGCGTCGGCAATAACGCGCTACCGGCCACCTGTCGGAGCGTGGTGACGGAGGCTATCTCTCGGGGACCGACCAGGAACGTTCACGGATGCGCACAGGTGACGCGCCGTATGACACTGGTGAGCGAAACCCCACGGAAGGAGTCAACGCCATGCGTTCCGACATCGTGCCTGGCGGCGTTTTTCCTGATTACGAGCTGCCCGATCACACCAAGCAGATGCGAAGACTCAGCGAGCTGCAGGGCGACGACCCGCTGATCCTCACGCTCTCCCGCGGCCACTACTGCCCGAAGGAACACCAGCAGCATCTGCAGCTTGCTGCCTTCGGCCCGCAGATTGGCGTCGGCTATACCCAGATCGTCACCATCTCGACCGACGACCACCACACGATCCAGGAGTTCCGGGCGTCGGTCGGAGCCCAGTGGCCGTTCCTCTCCGACCCGGGTCGCACCCTCCAACGGGACCTCGACATCAAGGAGTACACCGACCCGGAACACGACCCGATGGTCCCGCACACCCTCGTGCTCAAGCCTGGGCTCGTCATCCACAGCGTCTACAACGGCTACTGGTTCTGGGGGCGCCCCTCGGTCGAGGACCTCCGCCAGGATCTGCGAACCGTGACGCGGACGATCCGGCCGGACTGGGATCTGAGCACACCCGGTCTTCGCGAGGCCTGGGAGGGCGGCGACCGCTCGGCGTTCCACGGCTGGAACATGTGGAGTCCGGAACGGGTGGCGGCCGAGCTCGACCGTAGCCCGAACTAGCAGGTACTACCGAAACGCTCCCACGGGGCCGCCCAGCCGCTCGCCCTGACCCGCAGGTGTGTTGAAACAACCACGTCAGCGAGACCTCGTCACGCGTTAACGCCGGACTGGGCAAGAGTCGCGCACACCGGGCACTGCATCAGATCGTTGAGTTGATCCCACTCCCACTCCAGAAGGTAGAGCGGGTTCACCGCCGCCCCACACAGCGGTTCATCCGCGTTGTCCAGGCGATGAACCAGCCCGTCTGGTACATCCCGTGCAGGTTCGCCGGGTCCGCGAAGCGTCTTGACACGCTCGGCCTTCAGTCGCACCGCTGCGATGTTACGCGGGCCGGCGCCTCTCGCGGACTCGGACGACATCTCGGTCCTTCCCGGCTGGGATCGGCTTGCCGACACCGGAGTGTCCGACTCCCGGTCATTGCCGATCGGGGGCCCGCCTACGCGTCGCGACCCAGCGGCGGAATGGTGTCGTCGTAGAGGCGAACGGCTGCGAGCTTGGCGCCGTGGCCACGCACGAAGGCCCCGGCGCCAGCGCGTGGCGGCAGCTGCGTGCCTCCCCACCGCACCACGTTGTACTCGAGCACGCACTTGCGCCCGTCATCGACGAGCGCGCAGGCTTCCAGCGGGATGCCGCCGCCGGTCGAGAACAGCCGCTGGTAGTAAGCACTCAGGCCTTCTGGCGCTGCGTGGACATGCCGGTGGCCCTCGGCGTCTCGCAGATAGCCTTCCGGCTCGAAGGCCGCGACGATCGCGGCAGCGTCGCCGGTGGCGAACGCGCGCAAATACGCGCCCACGGCGCCGGACTGGGGTAGCCCGGGGTCGGCTTGCAGGAGGGGCGGTCGGGTCGCGCGTCGGCCGGTGAGTGGTTGGCTGGAGAAGTAGAGCCGCAGCTCGTCGATACGTCCGTCGGGGCGGCGGTCGGCGACGACGAGGATAGGAACGCCGACCGTACCGTTGTCGGTGTCGAGGTGGAGGACCACCTCCTCGGAGCCGCGCCGTTCGAGGATGACGTGCTCGACGTCTTCGACCCAGGCGCGGTGCTGCCGAAGCCACGCGCTGGTTTCAGTGACGAACGCCGTGAACGCCGCCACACCCTTGATCCGTCCGCGCATGGGGTCGTGCACTTCGGGTTCGCCAGCGAACGACTCCACCAGGGGGCCGGGATCGCCGGCCATCAGACCGTCGAAATAGGGCACGGCCACCAACGTGTCCCGGCGTCGCTTGTCCAGGACCTGCTGCAGCACCGGCGCTGAGAACAGCTCAGGCAGCCACGGCACGCTGATCAGCGTCCCACAGATCGCCCGAGGCGACTCTGAAGCAGTGGACCTCGCAAGATGCGCACGGTCGCGAGGGCTGACTGCGCGATCAGAGGTCTATCACGAGGTCTGCGGTCGGCCGAGAACAACAGATGAGTAGCTCGTCCTCGCCGGGCGCCTCCAGCGGCGGTGTCTCGTAGACCGCGCTGCCCGACAGCACTGCGGTCGCGCAGGTGTGGCAGACGCCGGTGCGGCAGGACCACTGCGTGGGCACGTCGCACGCCTCGGCGAGCTCGAGGACCGAGGAGTAGTTGTCCGACCATGCGGTCGTGAGCGCCGAGCGGGCGAAGGTCACCGCCGGCCCGGCTCCGGGCAGGCCGGGAGGCTGGTGCGGCGGGGGCGCATACGCTCCGATCACGCCAGGGTTGATCGGCGACCGCGACCCGAACCGCTCGGTGTGGATCCGTGCCGGGTCGATGCCAGTCCCGGTAAGGGCGGCTGCGACGTCGTTCATGAACGACTCCGGGCCGCACACGTATGCGCTCGCGTCAGTCGGGAGGTCGAGGCCGGCGATCACCGTCGGCGTGAGTCTTGCCGCCCGGACGCCCGAATCTGCCGTGAGCGGCTGTGTCGGAGTCGTGTAGTAGACCAGCGAATGCGCCGACGGCAGTCGACCCAGCAGCTCGGCGACCTCGGTCGAGAAGGCATGACTGTCCGCGTCGTGTGTGGTGTGCATCCACCACACGACACGTCCGCTGTGCTCTCTCACGAGCCCGTACAGCATTCCCAGCAGCGGTGTCTGGCCGATTCCCGCCGAGATCAACAGGACCGGCTCGGAACCGTGGTCGAGCACGAAGTCGCCCCTCGGCGCTGCCACCTCGATTGCGTCTCCGCGTTGCAGGTGCGCGACGAGGTGCGAGCTGACCCGCCCGTGCGGCTCACGCTTCACGCTGATCCGGTAGCGACCGTCGTAGGGATCACCGGACAAGGAGTACGTCCGCACCGGCACAGGGTCACCCGCACCGGGAACGCGCAGGGTGAGGAACTGACCGGGCAGGTAGGCCGGCAGCGCCTCGCCAGCGGCGAATCGGAACGACGTCACCGAGGCGCTCTCGGCCACAACGTCGGCGACGTCGAGGGTGCGAAAGCCCGCCCAGGCCGGTGGCGGCGCGACCGCGATGCCTGCCGGCTGAGCCACATTGTCGCTCTTCACCATGTTTCGGAACGACTCACGCCAGCCCGGGCTCAAGGCCGGGATGTCCAGGGCCGCCTTCAGCTGCTCTATCTGGTGACCGGGCAGGTAGAGCAGTGCGTCGACGTCAGCCACACTCAGCCCGTGCCGCCCGCGCGCTGTCTGCACGATCTCGTCCCCGGCGCTGACGTGACCTTCGGTGAGGACGCGCAGGTAGAAGCCCGGGCGGTGGTGGGCGACGAGAAGGGACGGCAGTTCTGGCTCCCCCAGGCGCATCCCGACGCGGTAACAGGTCACGCGCGGCTGGGTGACCTCGAACTCCGCCTCACCGATCCGGTAGCGATCACCGATGCAGGCGATGTCGTCGTCAAGGCCCTCGACCGTGAAGTTCTCCCCGAACGCGCCGTGCTCCAGATCGTCGCGCCCGAGGAACCGCCGCCAGTGACGGTAGGACTCGATCTGATAGACGAGAACGGCGCGCTGCTCGCCGCCGTGCCCGGCCAAGTCTCCCTGCCCGTCACCGTCGATGTTCAGACGGCGGACCATCTGCGGCCCGGCGATCGGGCTCTTCCACACGCCGGTCCGCACGGTCCGGCCGTGCCACGACACGTCCTTCGGCATCCCGACGTTGACCGACAGAAGTCTCGCCACCGCATCCCACCCCCTCGGATCGGGCCGAGCCTCATCCGACGGCGCCGTACCAGCGGCGTCGAGGAGGCGCATCCGGCCGCCCTCGTCGAAGAGGCGCAGCCATAGGCTCCCGGCTAGTTTTGCAGCCGCATCGCGTGACTGGGTGCCGATGTGATCGTAGGTGTTCGCGGAAAGAGTGGAGTCGACCACAGACCGCGACCAGGGCTAGCAGCAACGACGCGCTTGGCGCGAACTGATCGCCTCCCGTAACGACAACGCTTGCGGGTCGCATGAATGTGCGCGCGTATCCCAGCGCGGACCCAGGGGCCGGTTCGATGTCAGCCAGGAGGTGGCGGACCACTTTTGGCGCCGCCAGAGCCAGAACGCTCTGATTCGCCTGTGTCGGGTGGCCGTTTGCGCCGCTGCTGGGCACGGTGGGGTGCGACAGGAGGTCCAGGAGTCTGACGTCATCCTCCTCAAGGGTCAAATCCTTCGACAGTCCTCAGGTCGTCGCGTCGAGCTCCTTGAGCGCGGGAAGCACCTCGGTCGCGAGTAGGTGGTCGGAGCGCTCCCGAACGGCGGGGTCGATGTCCCGGGACGCCCCGACGAGGATCAGGTGGGACAGCCCCAGCTTCAACAGCGCCTGGAGCCGCTCGATGCAGTGTTCGGGGGCGCCGACGACGCAGAAGCGGTCAAGGAAGCCGGCGTCGAGGTCTTCGGCCTGCCCGGCGTGCTCGAGCCCGTGGTGGTAGAAGTCGTAGTTGCGGGTGACGTGGTCGACGACGTCGGCGTCGGCGGCGGTCAGGGTCGCGGTGACGTTGCGCTGAAAGTGCGCCGAGATGCTGGCGTTCCCGCGTACAAGGGTGTCGATGGCGCCCTGGTCGGTCCCGACGCAGCCCACGACGAAGGCCCCGACCTGGAGCGTCTCCGGGTCCCGGCCGGCGGCCGCGGCGGCGGCGCGGGCGGTGTCGACGGCCCACGCGATCCGGTCGTACTCGGCGCCGACGGTGACCGTCACGCGGTCGGCCAGCCGGACGCCTGCGCCGATGACCTTCGGCCCGGACCCGAACACGTCGACCGGCACCTTGCTCTCGTTCTCCACCGGCAGCCACGTGATGCGGCTGTCGAAGCCCTGGAGGTCGACGTCCTCACCGCGAAGGTAGCCCTGCAGCGCGGCGACCTGCGTCTCGAACCGCGACGCCGGTGGCGGTTTGACGCCGATGAGCTCCAGTGCGGTGTCGCCGCGACCGACCCCGATGTGGGCCCGACCGCCGCTGACGTGATGCAAGGTCGCGAAGGAGGACGCCACGACCGCCGGGTGGCGGCTTGTGAGGTTGGTGACGGCGGTGCCGAGCCGCAGCGTCGAGGTGGCCGTCGCCGCGAGGTAGAGCGAGCCGAAGACGTCCATGCTGAGGTTCTGGCTGTCGGTGAGCAGCAACCCGTCCCAGCCGTCGCGCTCCACGGCCGCCGCGTGTGCCGCCATATCGTCGGGCATCGGGTAGGACCGCAGGAAGAACTCGGGTCGCGCCATGTCGCTCCATTCCTTCAACGAGGCCTCGGCCGAGGGCTCAGTGTTCCAGAGCGGTCCCGTGGTCCAGGCTCGGATCGAGCTCCTGGAAGACGGTGATCTGCAGCTCGGCCGGCGCCTCGAGCCGGCTGTTCAGCGACGCCCAGGGCGTGCGGGTCGGCTCGGCGACGAGCTCGGCGCCGGCATCGACCAGCCGGCGGGTCGTCGTCGTCGCGTCGTCGACCTCGAAGGCGACGCGCATCCGCGGCGCGACGCGGCGACCGACCTCGACGTCGTCGATCATCGCGACCTGTGCGGGGTTGGACAGCTCGAGGGTGGCCCGGCCGGCGCCGAGGATCACCACCCGCTCGCCCGCAACCCCCTCGAGGTCCAGCTCCACCGGGAGCCCGAGAGCGTCGCGGTAGAACTCGAGGGCCGCCCCGAGGTCCTCGACCTCGACCACCAGGCGGAGCTGTCGAACGGGCGAGTGCGGATCGGCGCTCATCCGACAGTGTCGCCCGGCACGGCGCGTCGGCGCCAGAGGCGTCATACCGTCGGGCTGAGCGAGCGGGCCCGCCACCAGTGGCGCGACGCGATCGCAGCAAGGCCCGCTCCCGCGGTGTTGGGCAGGACGTCGTCCACCGAGAAGACCCGGTCGAGACGCAGGACGTACTGGGACACCTCGACGAGGATCGAGACGGCCGCGGCCAGCGCCCATAATCCGCGGCACCGACGCCAGCGACGAGAACCGCTGCGGTCCAAGGAAACCCAACCCCACGAAGACCAACGGGCTGCCGATGACCTGACCCGCCGGCAGGGTTCACGAGGTCGCGCAGTGGCAACAGCCTCACCCGGCCATGACGATGCCCGCGCCGCCCGGGTCGCATCGACGGACCGGCCACCGTCGCGATCGGACGTTCTGCGCGTCGGTCGGCGGGCCTGGGGGTCTTACGGTCTGCTGGCCGGTGTCGATCACCTGGTCCGCGACACGCAGGCCGCCCACGTCCGGCCGGGACGATCGGCCATGTGCTGCCCGACGACCAGCGCAGTGCGATTATGTTCCCGCCCGAGATCCCGCGCGACGCCATCTGCCGCGAACTGATCCCGACGATGACCAAGGCTGAGAGCCCGGCGGATGCCCTCGTTGACCGGCGTAGACCTAGGCCCGATAGGCAGGTGAGGTCTCGGCCCGGTGCCAGACTCGATGCCGAGACAGCCCGACGACCAGCGCATCGGCCAGGGCGATGGGGTCCGCGTCGACGACGACACCGGCGGCTCCGACGTCCACTCCTGCCGTGGTCAGCAGTGCGGCCGCATCAGGCACGGCGACGATGGGCTTGGCGTGCCGGTACGCCTCCTGCAACAGCACCGCCACCCGCGGGTCGGCGGCCGCCGCGCCGGTCACGGCGACACTGTCGAGCTCGACGGACCGCATCGTCGCGAACGTGCGGTTCACCGTGAGCACGGCACCCTGGCCGGTCTCCACGCTGCCACCGACGGGGGCCAGGACGAGTACGCGAATCCCCTCCTCGCCGAGGGCGGCAACCAGGTCCGTGGTCACCGAATCCCGCTGCCCTGGGGCGACAACGACTCCTACCACCCGTCCGGCGACCGGCCACTCTCCACCCATTTGGCTCAGCGCCGGGCTGGGGTCCGGTTCCCCTTCGACGGTGGAGGGTGGGGCATCGAGCCCCAACGCCCCGGCGACCTGCTGGCAGAGCCCGTCATCCACGTGCGACAGCGCGATGAGCTGTCGTTCCCGGATCGTCGAGTCGTAGCACTTGGCCAGCTCGAACGAGTACGCGGCGACGATGTGCTCCTGCTCGACCGGGGTCATGCTCAGCCAGAACTGCCGAACCTGGCTGTAGTGATCCGCGAACGAAGCCGGCGCCTCCCGCACCTTGCGCGAGGCCGGCAGCGGCTGCGGCACCTCCACATAGCCTCCGAGGTCGGCCCCCGCCACGAACGGACAGCCGGCATCCAGGGAGTTCGGCCGGTAGGGCGCCACCCCACGATGCACTGCCGTCTGGTGCATCCCGTCCCGCAGCATGTCGTTCACCGGAACCTGCGGGCGGTTTATCGGCAGCTGCGGGAAGTTCGGACCGCCCAGACGGGTGATCTGGGTGTCCAGGTAGCTGAACATCCGACCGGCGAGCAGCGGGTCGTCGGTGACGTCGATACCCGGCACCAGGTGGCCGGTGTGGAAGGCGACCTGCTCGGTCTCAGCGAAGTAGTTGCTCGGGTTCGCGGTCAGGGTCATCCGCCCGACCGGCTGCACGGGAGCCAGCTCCTCGGGGACGATCTTGGTCGGGTCGAGGAGGTCGATGCCCTCGAAGGTCTGCTCGTCGCTGTCGGGGAACACTTGGATACCGAGCTCCCACTCGGGCAGGTTTCCGGCCTCGATCGCGTCGGCCAAGTCGCGCCGGTGGAAGTCCGGATCGATGCCGCTGAGCAGCTGAGCCTCCTCCCACACCAGAGAGTGCACGCCGGCCTGCGGCTTCCAGTGCCACTTGACCAAGCAGGTCTCACCGGCGGCGTTGACCAGCCGGAAGGTGTGGACGCCGAAGCCTTCCATCATTCGGTAGGAACGAGGAATGCCGCGGTCGGACATGTTCCAGATCGTGTGATGCTGCGCTTCGGTGTGCAACGACACGAAGTCCCAGAAGGTGTCGTGAGCGCTCTGCGCCTGCGGGATCTCCCGATCCGGATGCGGCTTGCCCGCGTGAATGACGTCGGGGAACTTGATGGCGTCCTGGATGAAGAAGACGGGGATGTTGTTGCCCACCAGGTCGAAAGTGCCCTCATCGGTGTAGAACTTCACCGCGAATCCCCGCGTGTCGCGGACCGTGTCGGCGGACCCGCGCGAGCCCAGCACGGTGGAGAACCGGACGAAGACCGGCGTCTCGGTGTCCGGCGCGAGAAACGCGGCACGGGTGGCCGGCGTCGCCGTGCCGTAGGAGCGGAACACCCCGTGCGCGCCGGCGCCGCGGGCGTGAACCACCCGCTCGGGAATCCGCTCATGGTCGAAGTGGGTGATCTTCTCTCGCAGGTGGTGGTCTCGCAACAGCACCGGTCCACGAGGCCCGGCCTTCAGCGAGTGGTCGGTGTCAGGGAGCCGCACGCCTCCAGCGGTTGTCAGGTACCCACCGTGCTGGCCTCGCGATCCTGCGGGCGCACCGGTCGGGACACCGGTCGGTGAGACCGCGGCGGGCTCGGCCTGGTCCGGCTTGGGCTCCGGTGGCGTGCGGGGTGTCGTGGGCTCATTCAGGCTGACCGGCTCCGAGCTGGGGACACCCGGATCCAGCGGCCGAGGGTCCCGGAGCGCACTGGCCCCGTCGATGTCGGAGGCGGGTCTCGACTGCGGGTCCTGCGGCTGCGTGGGCGACGTCATGCTGCTCCTTCGATGAGTGGTTCGAGCAGGCTGCTACCCGATCGCCCGCGCGGTATGCCTGGGGAGCAGGGGTTGCTGTGCTCGCCGACCCCAAACCACCGGCGGCACGGTGTGGCCCGACCGTTGGTCCCTCAACGTTCGGCTCACCGCGATCATGAAACTGGCCCAGCGAGGCGGATCCCTCGAGGACGCCTACATGGTGAGGGTCAGGCTCTGGGGCAGGGGCCGGGCCAACCGTTCAGGTGTGACAACGGCATGTCGACAACGGTCTGCTCGTCCTGGTCTGCCACGGAGTCACCGGTGGACGTGTAGGCCTGGTGCCAGTCGATCTCCGGCTGACCCTCGACGTTCCCACTGACCACGTCGAGGCTGACGAAGAAGCGGAACACCCAGCGGTCCGGCGACTGGAGGTAGCGCGTGCCGACTTCCTCCCGGGAGATCCGCACCCACAGGTCCGAGGCGCCCAGGTCGCCGCGCGTGATGCCCGGTTCTCGCCAGGAGATGAACAGCTGATGCACGCTCCCAGGACGCCAGACCTGGCCCGGAAGCGACGTGGCTCGGCCGAGGACCGTCCCGGGCTCGAAACGACCACGATCGACGACAGGTCCCGGGCCGGCCGTCACGATCTCCAGCGTGACCGCCGAATCGGGGTCCTTGCCGTCATCCCCTTGTCGCGTCGGATACGTCGGGGTACAGAACCACACCCGGCCCGTCACCTCGGACGGCTCGGAGACCGGATCCGCCGGCCATTGCGGCGGTGCGCATGCGGCCAAGGCGGCGACCGCCGCACCGGTGACCAGGGCCCAGGCGCGGAGCATCACGCTGCCACCATGACGATTCGGCCGCGGACCCGTCGGCATAGTTCATGGTTACCCACCCACGGAGAAAATCACCTTCCCGAGGCACGATCTCCAGTCGGCTGGGCTCACCGAAGGTCGACTGCCTAAGTCTGAGTCTTCCTAGCGCGGCGGGGGATCCAGCCCCGCCGCACCACGAGTGTTTCGTGGGGACGACCCACTTCGGGTTCGCCGGCCAGAGAGGCGGAACGTCGGGTCTCGGACTCGAGCCCTTCCGCCGCTTCCCGGCGCACGTCCGACCCCTCCACCTCGCTGAGCAGCATCTCCAACGCCTCGATGCGCGTGACGGCGGCTTCCAGTAAGTGGATGAGATGGCCGGTCCGCAACTGCCAGACGAGGTTCGGGTCCTCGTTCCACGCCTCGAGGAACTCGACAAGGGAACAGGTGGGGGCTCGATCGTCGGTGAGCATGGCCCGCACTGCAGGGTGGCCCATGTAGGGGCACGTTACCCGCGGCTCGGCGCGCCTGCCCGGCGACCAGCGTCAGCCACGATCCGTCGAGAAGCGCGCAGCTCATCGACTCCGGGCTCCCGGACGCGGCCATCCAGGGCGAGCTTCCGCAGCTCGAAGCCGTCGAACTCTTCCGGCTGATGTCGGGCTCGTCACGAGCCAAGCTTGTGCAAAGCCGGTCCTGAGAAACGTCGCGGACCGCCGTTCTCCAGGAGCACGCCTGACCCCATCGATGAGCCATCAGGCTCACGGGGCAACTGCGGCGGATGGCCGCGCGGCAGCGCCACCGATGGAGCGCTGCCCGTGACCGCGGCGACACGGCACCCCGCGCTCGCCTCGATGAGTGAGTCGTCGGACGCCGGGCTGACGTGGCTAGACGTCTCTGCGGTGACACGGGCTGGGCTCACCGCGGGTTTGTGGCAAATCGTCGAAGAGGGCGAGGCGATGTCCTCAACGACGTCGTCGTTCAGGGGACGCTGCCATGGAATGGACTCGGTGCGTTGTCGGCGTCGGCACCTAGGTTCCTTTGATGCGGTATGGGCTGGAGCTTCCATGCGGCGGCGAAGACGTGACCGCGGCCGGTCTCGTGGACGTCGCGGTGGCGGCGGAGCAGGCCGGCTGGGACGGCGTATTTCTGGAGGACTACTTGGTCTACTACCGCGGCGAGGACCCAGCCACCTTCGACCCGTGGGTGATCCTGGCGTCGGTGGCCGCCCGAACGGAGCGCATCTGGCTCGGCACCACCGTGTCCGGCCTCCTGGCCCGGGATCCAATGAAGCTGGCCAGGGAGGCGTCGACCCTGGCGGAACTTGCGCCTGGTCGCGTCGTCCTGGGCGTTGGGGTTGGCGACCCCGCCGACCGTGGCGCGCATCTGGGCTTCTGGCCGCGATCCCGCGGTACGACCCGGGGTGAAGTCGATCGACGGTTCGAGCTTCTTCTCAACCTGTTGCGAGGGCAGCCGGTGACCAGCGTCGAGGATGAGCCAGCCGTGCGTTTCCGGCCGTCGGCCAGCGGGGTACGTCTCTGGGTCGGCGGTAGCGCCGAGGCGGCCGCCGTCACGCGACGTGCCGCGTCGGCAGATGGCATCGTTCCCTACAAGCTGACCGACACGACGAGGTGGAGTGACTTCTCGAGTGACGAGGTGCGGGCCCTCGTTGCCACCGTGAGGTCGCACCGTGGCAGAGATACCCCCGGCCTCGACGTCGCGATCGGTGGCCGACGACGGCTCGACGACCCCGCCGACGAGCGAACGGCGATCGCAATGGCGCAGGCCGGCGGCGCCACCTGGTGGCTCGAGTTCGTCCCACCCGGCCAACGTCAACCCATGCTCGACAGCGTGGCCCGCGGCCCCCTGCGGGCAACGCCCGACAACTGACGGTGATGGGACACACCCGGCGCCGCTAACGCCTGCCGGTCAAGCTCCTCATCAGGCCAGCTCCTCCAACCGGACCGGGGGCAGTAGTAACCGCGAGCGGCCATGTCGCCCGAGGGCATAAAGCCAGTCACTCCGGGGGTCAGACCCACGGTCACCAACCCACAGCCCACCACCATCAGGCTGCGAAGACGATCCTCACAGTCACATCCCCGCGTGTCGGCGCGGTTAAGGGATCGGTCTGTTAGCTCGCGGCTGAATCCTTCACAGGACAGGGGGCTTTGGCCGCTGTCGGGCAGGTCTGCTCGAACCACCGTCCGTTTATCTGGCCGACGAGCTGCCGCCGTGCTCAGGCCTTAACGATCACCGGGAAAGCCTTCTCGATGTCGTCCAAGCTGCTGATCCAACGACCTGAGGACATCGACGCGTATGGGGTTTCAGCCGGCATCCGCGGGAGCCGCAACGCGGTGTCGCCGGACCTACGGAGCCGACGGCCTCTGGGGCCCCGATCGCACCTGCGCCCCACGCAAAGAGGTCTGAGTGAGGTCAGGATCGCGTGAGCTCGCCCACCGTGAGCGCCTCGATGGTCATCGTCTGTGGTGGGCCGCCGGCGGGTCCGCCGGTGAAGGTCACCGCCGTGACCGGAGCATGCGTCTGGCCGGGGAGCAACCAGGAGAACGTGTCGCCCTCGTCGTGCGTCAGGGGTGCCGACAGGTTCTGCGGCCCGAGGGTGACCGTGAGCACGCCGTTGGACTCGGTGACCTTGACGTCGCCGACATAGGCGTTGGAGTAGGTGCCGACGTAGCTGGAGAGCGGCCGAGCCGGAGCGCGCGAGGTCGGCGGAGGAGGGGCGACCTTGCTCTGGCCCTCGGCCCCGCCGGCAAGGATCGTCGAGAAGTAGGCGAACCAGTCGCGCTCGACCGTTCCGGTACGCACGTAGTCGGTGAAGGTCTTGGTCACCGCCTCGGGAACGCCGATGGGGGCGGCGTTGGTCAGGACGACGATGCCCAGGTCGGCTGAGGGCAGGATGGCGTAGGCGGTGGACGCGCCGATGAAGAACGCCCCGGAGTGGCCCCACTCGACCTGTCCGGTCGACGTGGTGTCCAGGTTGACGCCGTAGCCGTAGAAGGCGCCCCGTGAGTCGGTCGCGGCCAGCGGTGAGCGCTGAACCTGGGGTGTGAAGGACTGCTGGAGGACCGAGGCGTCGATCAGAGGTTGGCCCTTCACGGTGCCGTTGGCCAGGACCATCGACATCCAGGAGGACAGGTCGCCGACGGTCGAGCTGACGCCGCCGGAGGGGGCCTGTGCGTCGGGGTCGCGTTGGTAGAGCGGCTTGTAGCCGCCGTCGACCGGAACGTGCAACGTTGCCTTGTTGCTGCGGGTCTCGAACTGCGCGTGGCTGTAGCTCGACGACGTCATCCCGAGAGGCTGGAACAGGTCGCGCGCGCACATCTGGTCCCATGGCGTCTTCACGGCTTGGGCCACCGCCTCAGCGCCGACCGTCATCCCGAAGTTGGTGTAGTGGTAGCTGGTCCGGAACGGGTCCAGGGGGAACTGGTTCAGTTTCGACAGGATCTGGTCGCGGCTGAAGCCGATGCCCTCGAGGTCGTCGCCGACCACTCCAGGCAGCCCGGTGCGGTGCGCGAAGAAGTCGCCGACCGTCGCGAGCTTGGTGATCTCAGGGTCGGAGAGGGAGAACGAGGGCAGGTACTTCACGACGGGGTCGCTCCAGCTGACCCTCTTGTCCGAGACCTCCTTGGCGACGCACGTACTCGACACCGACTTGGAGACCGAGGCGATCTGGAAGACCGTGTCCGTGGTCACCGCGTCCGCCTTGCCCACCTCGCGGACGCCATATCCCTTGGCGAAGACCATCTTGCCGTGGTGGACGACGGCCACCGCCATTCCCGGGATGCCGGAGCGCTTCATGACGGCCTGACTGATGACGTCGACCTTGTCGATGGCGGACTTCACCTGGCCGTCAGTGATCTCTGCGAGCGAGTAGGCGTCGGGTGGCTGATCTCCGACCGGGGCCCCCCTGCCGCCCTGCCGCGGGAGCAGCACCGACACGTCGACGGACGGCGAGGACGCCCCCCGGCCACTAGGGCTCCCTTCGGTACACCCGGCGACCCCGGCCAGGACAACAAGCCCGAGAACCGCCACGTATCGCCTGGACACCACGATCCACCGTCCCTTCGCACCGTGCACTGTGAGGAAGCCCAGCTGCCGCGGTGTGGCCGCCACCGCCCGGACCGCCTCGATGAGCACGTCCGGGCGCCCACGTGGGTGGGTACGTTGGGGGAAAGCCGAACGGGTTCGGGATGCTGATGGACCCGGCCCGGCGCATGGCGGCAGCGGCGGCGTTGATGTTGACCTCGAGGCCGGCACCGACCCTCCAGCCCCACCGTCGACGAGCCGCCATACGCCCAGCGTTGCAGAACGACGGCGGCGCGCCATAGACCCAGGTCCATGAGCCCCAGACAGACGCATTCCTGGGCGCGGTCAACATGGGGTTGAGCCCATGCCCCAACGGCCGGACGCAGCCCTCTCGCGCACCGCAGGGTCCCCTGGCAGATGGCTCTCAACTTCGGCCCGCTTGACTTCGAGGATTTCGCCGTCCATCGATCGCCGGCCACCATAGGGTCTCGTCGGTGAACCTCCCTGGCGAGGGAGCCGACGCCACGAAGGTGACGCCGGCCGTCAAGAAGATGAGGCTGCGGTACGCGGGCGTGTGCCGTTCGTGCAGCGCCGACCTCCCCGCAGGAACACCCGCCCTCTACGAGCGGGTCTCCAAAACAGTGTGCTGCCTCGCGTGCTCAACGCCCGCGCCCGACCAGGCGCGGACCGCCGGGCTGATGCTCGCGGTGTCGGATGAGCCCCAAAGCACGCGGGCGTGGGCAGTGGGCGCGACCGGCGAGGAGACACTCGGCCGACGACTCGACGAGCTGGCGAGTTCCAGCGTCCGGGTCCTGCACGACCGCCGCATACCTCGCACGCGAGCCAACATCGACCACATTGTCATCTGTCCCGCAGGCGTCGTGGTCGTCGACGCCAAGCAGTACAAGGGCCGACCTCACCGGCGGGTGGAGGGCGGCCTCTTCGTCCCGCGCACCGAGAGGCTCATGGTCGGCTCCCGCGACGGCAGCAAGCTGGTCGACGGGGTCCTCGTCGCCGCCGACCGGCCTCTCTTCGGCGGTGCGTTCACGACCCGCGGTGTGACCGCCCTCTGGCCGAAGAAGCTGGCCGGTGTCATCGCGGAACCAGGCCGCCTCACCGAGACCGAGATCCGCGGCCTCCATGCGCAGCTGGCGAAGGCCTTCCCCGTCGCCTGACCAGAGGCCGGCCAGCCCCGCAGCACTAGGGCTAGATGTGGATGAGTCGGTCGGTACGCCGGGTTCTGTTCCGCGTGGCCGTTACCAGCCATGCGGCGACGGTCATCCATCTCGACCGGCCATTGCTGACCGGTTCCAGCGCCCTACCCGCAGACTCGGACGGGCCGTCCTCGAACGTCTGCTGTCTGGGCTTGCTCCAGGTGGGGTTTGCCGAGCCGCCTCAGTCACCCGAGGCGCTGGTGGTCTCTTACACCACCGTTTCACCCTTACCTCACGACCGGCCGAAGCCGGACCCGAGGCGGTCTGTTCTCTGTGGCACTGTCCCGCGGATCACTCCGGGTGGCTGTTAGCCACCACCTTGCCCTGTGGAGCCCGGACGTTCCTCGGCAGAACTCCCGAAGGAGCCTGACGCGACCGCCTGACCGACTCATCCACGGATCGAGTCTATCGGCGCAGCCGGATCGCCCGCGCCCGTCACTTCGAGGCACATCCCTACGGGGTGCCTGGCGGCTATGCGTCGCGGCGACGGCGGTCTCGCGCGCCTAGGGCCACAGCCCGTGGCCAGGGTGTATGAAGACTCCTGTGAAACGCCTCGGCGCTGCGGCTGCAGGAGTGGGACTCGTGCTGGCGCTCGGAGCGTGCTCCGGCTCGGGCGGCATCACGGTGCCGACCAACCTGCCCACCACGATCTCCGCATCGATCACGCTGCCGACCGTGCCGACGCAGACCCAGACGCAAACCCAGACTCAAACGCAGACCCAGACCGAGACCCGCACCGAGACCCGCACCGAGACGCAGACCCAGACGGTGACGGCGACGAGTACCCCGACGACCGTCACGCTGACGACGACCGCGACGGCGACGGCGGCCCCGCAGCCACAGCCGACGAGCAGCGGGCTGCCGGCCTGGGCCTGGGTGGCGCTCGCCATCCTGCTGCTCGCCCTCATCGGCCTCATCGCCTGGCTGATCCAGCGGACCCGGGTCCGCGCCGCATGGGACGCGCGGCTCGCCGCCGCCCGTCAGACCGCCGCGTGGGTCGAGGACTCCCTCGTCCCCCAGACCATGTCGAAGGCGACCGCGCAGGAGGCCGCAACGACCTGGCGCAGCGCTGGACCGCGTCTCCTGGCCGTCGACCAGGAACTTCACAACCTCACCACCGAGGCCCCAGACGTCGAGCGGGGCGACGCAGCGCAGCAGCTGCGGGGGCGCCTCGGTGCCGTCGTCGATGCGGTGGGTGCCGACACCTCCCCCACCGCCGAGCCCGGCGACACCGCGATGCGAACCCGTCGGGCGACGATCCAGAGCGCGCGGACCGAGCTGCGGAACTACCTGAGCGCAACCACCACCCATCGGTGAGGTGGAGACTGCAGGCGCTCCAACCGTTTGACGTCCCCGCTACGGCGTAGGTGACGGCGGGATCGGGGTGACATCCTTCAGCTCGGCCTCGACCCAGGCATCGACCTCCCCCCAGATGTCGTCGACCCAGGTGAGGATCTCGCGGTGGTCCGCCGGGACCGTGCCGGCCGAGGCGACCCACCAGTGGATCGACATCGGCTGGTGAAGGACCGGGATCGCGTCCCAGATGTCGATGGGGCTGACGAGCTGGTCGAGTCCGGCGTGGACCAGCACGACCACGTCGAGATCCGGCCGCGCCGACAGAGCCGCGACGACACCGCCGGGGCGGGGCGGGAGCACGTGCTCCTCCTCCTGGGCTTCCTTGGCTCGCTCGTACTGCCCGGTGCGCAGGAGGTAGCGCACCGCCCGCTCGTGCCGCTTCGGCGTCCAGTTGCCGCCCTCGGGAAAGATCAGCAGGGCCTCGTCCTCCGCCAGCGACGCCGCGAGCCGCCCCACATGCTCGACGCGGTCGTCGCCGGCGCCGGTGGTGGACGGCAGGAAGTAGCAGTCCAGCCGGTTGAGCAGCAGGTCGATCCCCGGATCCCACTGCATCGCGGCCTTGAGCACCACCTTCGGCCGACGGCCGAACGTCGTGAGAATGAGGTTGACCAGCGTGAACGAGTCCCCCGGACCGGCGTGCCGGCCGAGGATGATCAACGGCCGATGGGCCACCGGAACCGGACCGGCGTCGACGACGACGCGGAACCCCACCATCGACCGCGACGCTCGCGCCAGGACCCGTAGGGCCTGACGTAGCAGGGCGGTGTGCCGCTCCCTCCAGACCGTCACGTCCCGGCTCGGAAAGGGCTGCCGCAGCCACAGCCACCAGCACCCGAAGAGCATCCCGACGTCGGTCCAGAGGTAGGCCATGGCGAACGACACGACCCGCAGCAGCCGACGACGTCCCGGGAAGATCGCGACGATCGCCCCGATGACGTAGAACGGCGCGAGGAGCGCCGTGAGGACGATGACCGTCGGCAGCCAGAGGGCGTGGAACACCCGGCGCACCCAGTACGGCGGCACCCACATCCTCACCGCGCCGCCTCGCTCTCGAGGCCCGCGAGGTAGCCACGCGTCGCCACGCTGGCGGCCTCGATCCGGGCCGCCACCTGCTTCGCTCCGCGGTAGCTCATCGTCATCGACGGCGACCGTTCCGAACCGGACGGCAGCACGTGCACGGCGACCCCCTCCGGGACCCGCTCCAGGTCCTCGTTGAACCGGTAGCGCCGCGCGATCTCAAACGCCACCAACCCGACCTCCCACGGCCATCGCGGCGCACGCAAGGCGTGCTCGATCCGGCCGACCTGCAGTACGTAGACCGTCTGCGCACCGAGGTCGATGGCCCGCGACACCGGGATCGAGTGGACGAGCCCGCCGTCCAGGTAGTGCATGCCGTCGATCTCCCGGGCCGGGAGCAGACCAGGGACCGCGCACGACGCGAGCACGGCGTCCACGACGCTCCCCTGCGAGAACCACCGGGGCGACGCCGTCTCGATCTGGGCCGCCACGCACTGGAACCGCACGGCCAGATCCTCGATCTGCATGCCCTCGAGCTCCTCCGACAGCAGGCTCTCCAACGCGTCGCTCGAATGCAGGTGGCTGGCCAGCCGGCCGACCCGCTGCAGGCGAGCGAGGAGCGAGTCGGCGAAGACGCCGGACTCCGACGCGCGAACCCAGACCTCGGCGAGCCGGTCCACCGCCGCCGGCGTGGGGTCGGCGGCGAGAAACGCCCCGTTGACCGCCCCGACACTGGTCCCGACGACGAGGTCGGGACGAATGCCGAGACCGAGCAGCCCCTCCAGCATCCCGACCTCACTGGCGCCGAGGATGCCGCCGCCGCCGAGCACGAAGGCCACCGGCCCAGATGCCGCACGCGACTGTCCAGACACGCCTCGAGACTAGTTGCCACGCCCACCGTCCAGCCCGCCGAACGACCCCACCCACCGACACAGCGCCGCCCTGCGAACTACGCTCGCCGGTATGCCGGGACATCCCTTCCGGAAGGCCGGAGCCGCCGCGCCCCTCGGCTACTACGCCTGGGAGGCAGCGGGGCTGCGCTGGCTCGCCGCCGTTCCCGGTGGGGCCGCGGTGGTGCCGGTGCTGGAGGTCGGTGAGGACGAGCTGCTCCTCCAGCGGCTGGAACCGACCGCGCCGACCCGGCAACAGGCCGAGGCCTTCGGGCGCGCCCTGGCCGCGACCCACCGGGCGGGAGCGCCCGCATACGGAAGCCCGCCGGAGGGGTGGCGGGGCGACGGTTGGCTGGGACCGCTCAGCGAGCTGCTGCCGCTTTCGCTCGACCCGGTACCGACGTGGAGCGAGTTCTACGCCCACCAGCGGATCGAGGCGGTCCTCGCCGAGGGTCGTCGCCTGGGCATCTACGACGACCAGGCGACGGCCCTGTTCGAGAAGGTCGCAGCCCGCGTGGCCTCGGGTGAGCTGGACACCGGCGAACCGGCGTCCCGCCTGCACGGCGACCTGTGGGCCGGCAACGTCGTGTGGACCGCGAGCGGCGGCGTGCTCATCGACGCGGCCGCGCACGGCGGCCACCGCGAGGCGGACCTGGCCTTCCTCGTGCTGTTCGGCGCTCCGCACCTCGACGCGATCCTCGGCGGGTACCTCGACGTCGCCCCGCTCGCCGACGGTTGGCGGGAACGCGTCTCACTGCACCAACTCCACCCGCTCATGCTCCACGCGGTGCTGTTCCGGGGCGGGTACGTCGGGCAGAGCCTGGCGACCGCCCGCCGCTGGGCGTAGCCCGCCGGACCGGACAGGCTAGACAACCGTCAGGGCGATCCTCCCCGTCGCGATGTCGGCGCTGTCCACGCGGACCTTGACCTGGCGACCGAGCTTCACGTCACCGCGGGCGGAGGCCACGATCGCCGGGTCGATGAGCTGCACGGTGACGAGTCCGCGCTTGGGGTCGACGTCGACCACGTCCGCCGTGAACACCTCGCCGACCCGCGAGACCATGACCGCCGCCTCGACGGCGTCGGTGCACGCGCGCTCGACGGCCTTGGCCCGCTGGTCGCCGGCCTGCATCGTCCTCGGCAGCTCGGGCAGCGCGTCCGTGACCCAGGCCGGCACCTCGTCGCCGGCGCAGAGGGCAGCGCAGACGGCCAGGCCGTAGCGGTCGACCAGCCGTCGCAGCGGGGCGGTGACGTGCGCGTAGGGCGCGGCGACGGCCGCGTGGACGGGCTGTGCCGGCAACTCGCCGGCGAAGTTCGTGTAGGACGCCCCCCGGAACAGGCTGGCCGCCTCGTGGACCAGGGCCAGCTGCCGCGGGTCGTCGAGGTCGAGGTCGCGGATGAAGTCGCCGTAGGGCATGGACCGTGGCCAGTCGACGCCGACAGCCTTGGCCTGCCGCCGGAACCGCGCCACGCTGCCCTTGTCCGGCGGTGGCATGGTTCGGAGGATCCCGACCTTGGCGTCCAGCATCATCCGGGCCGCGACCATTCCGGTGAGCAGGGAGAGCTGGGCGTTCCAGTCCTCGGCACGCACCGGCGGCCGGAACCCGAGCTCGAAACACCCGTCCGCGTCGAGGGTCACCTCCTGCTCGGGCATCGGCAGACTCGCGCCGCCACGGGCCGACTCGAGGTCGATCCGCTTCTCCCCGATCTCCTTGAGCAGCAACACAACCTCGTCGGCCGTGCCCGCGTCGACCGCCTCCTGCACGCCCACGTAGTCGAGCCGCTCCCGGCTCCGGACCTTCGCCCGGTAGACCGACGCGTCGTGGACCTCCCCTCGCGCGTCCAGCGCGATGTCCCAGACGAACGCCGACCGCAGCTGGTCCGGCAGCAGGCTGCCAGCGCCCTCACCGATGACCGGAGGGTGCAGAGGAGTGCGCTCGTCCGGCGCGTAGACGGTCTCCACGCGGCGGTGGGTCTCGGCGTCGAGGACCCCGCCCGGGGCGACGTACGCGGGGACGTCGGCGATGGCGTACCGGACCCGGTACCCCTCCCCCGCCCGTTCCAGGTGGAGGGCCTGGTCCAGGTCCATCGAACCGACCGGGTCGACGGTCACGAACGGGACCTCGGTCTCGTCGCGGTCCGGCAGGACGAGGTCGCGGACCGCGCGCTCCGCCGCCGCCTCCACGTCGGCCGGAAACGCCTCCGGAACCCGCAGCTCCGCGCGGATCGCCGCGAACCGCGCCAGCAGCGCCTTCCGGTCGACCTCGGTATGCGTCGGGACGGCGGCCGTCGTCCGGAACCGGATCTCGCGCTGCGGCATGGGCGCCACCATAGGACCCGTCTCCGGATTACCCTCCCAGCACAGGGTGTTGCCGAGGAGTCCCGGGAGGTGCGATGGCCCTGTTCCCCGACCGGGCCACACTGCGCCGGCGGTTCTTCGCGGAATGGCCGCAGATCGTCCGCATCGTCATCGCCGCGGTTGTCGGCTGGGAGGTCTGCAAGCTGATCGACACGAGCGCGGTCCCGATCTTCGCCGTCGTGGCCCCGCTCATGGGGATGCGCGACCAGCCGTTCTCCGCCCTCAACGTGTCGTTCGACCGCCTAATGGGCGTCGTCGTCGGCGTGGCGCTCGGAATCGTCGTCATCAGGGTGTTCGGCATGAACCTGCTGTCGGTCGTCATCGTCCTAGGGGTGGGGCTCCTCTGCGGCGTCGTGCTCCGTTTCGGGCCGGTGCTCAACATCCAGGTCGCTCTCACAGGCCTGCTCGTCTTCACCAGCATCGACCCGGACGTCTACGGGATCACCCGGCTCTGGGAGACGCTCATCGGCGCCGGGGTCACGGTCGTGCTGTCACCGTTCCTCTTCCCGCCGGACGCCGCCAAGCAGTACCGCGTCGAGCTGCGCCGGGTCTGCACCCGGCTGAGCGAGCACGTCGCCCAGGCCGCTTCGCTCGTCGAGGAGGCCGCGCGGAACCACCAGGCGCTCGTCGCGCTGCACGACGAGGCCCGGAGGACCGAGACCAGCGCCCACGCGCTGCCCGGCGTCCTCGAGTCGGCCTCGCGGGCGGTGCGGAACAACCCGCTGCGACGACGCGATATCGGGCCGTTGACGACGTTGTCCGAGCCCACCGCCACCGTCGTCGAGATGTCCCGGTGGGTCCGTCTCCTGGTCGAGGAGGTGGCCGACCTCTCCGGCCGGCCGGATGTCGACCCGCTGTGGCCCACGAGCGGCCCCTCGCTGTCACGGGTGCTGCGCCCCCTCGCCGCCGTCATCGACGGCGTGCTCGTCAAGGAGGCCAGCGAGGAGGCGTCCGTCGCCGAGGCGTCCGCGGAGCTGGTGCGGTGGCGTGGTGTCGACAAACACCCGCTGGCTGTGGTCATGCGCCGGCCGACGTTCCGGCTCCTGCGGGTGGTCGCCACCCTGACCGGCGAGACCGTGCCGAGTCCGATGCTCAGCGGTGGTGCCGGCGTCGGCGACCTCGTGGGTGAGACGCCGGTGGAGGGCGGCCATGACCATGCCGGGGGCAGTCCGGCCCCTGACCGACTGCTCGGTGGGTCCGGCCCGCCACCATAGGGTGACCCGTCGTGACGGGGACCGAGCTCGCGGACCTCGCGTCCAGGGTCCTGCCCGTCCTGGCCTTCCTCGTCGCCATCACCGTGGTCGCCGAGATCGCCGACCTGGCCGGGGTGTTCGACGTCGCGGCTCACTGGGCCTCCCGAGCGGGACGGCACCGCGTCTGGGCACTGTGGCTGCTCATCGTGGCGATCGCCTGCGCCTGCACGATCGTCCTCAGCCTGGACACCACCGCCGTGCTGTTGACCCCGGTGGCCATCACCGTCGCGCGTCAGGTCGGCGTCCCGCCGCTGCCGTTCGCCATGACGACGCTGTGGCTGGCCAACACGGCGTCACTGCTGCTGCCGGTCTCGAACCTCACCAACCTGCTCGCCCTCCACCACATGAACCTGCTCGGGGTCGGCCAGCGCGGGTACCTGCGGCTGTCGTGGGCGCCTGCCCTCGCCGCGATCCTCGCGACCGTCGCCCTGCTCGCGTGGCGGCATCGGCGTTCCCTCGCCGGCCGGTATGCGCCGGACGCCCCGCCCGAGCCCCACGACCGGGTGCTGCTGTGGGTCGCCGCTGTCTGCTGCGTGTTCCTCGGGCCGGCCTTCGTCACCGGTGTCGTGCCGGCGATCCCGTCGGCGATCGCGGCGACGGTCCTGCTCGTCGCCGTCGTGGTCCGGGACCGGTCCCTGCTGCGCCGGATCTCGGTGCCGTGGCTGATGGTCCTCGGCGTCAGCGTCCTGTTCGTCGTCGTCGACGTCGCCCTGAACCACGGCCTGCGCGACGTGCTCGCCTCGCTGGTGGGGACCGGGACGGATGCCGGTGCTCTGTTCCGGCTCGGTGCCGTCGGCGCGGTCTCGGCCAACGTCGTCAACAACCTTCCGGCCTACCTCGCCCTCGAGGCGGTCTCCGCGGACGCACCGGTCCGCCTCATGGCCCTGCTCGTCGGGGTGAACGCCGGGCCGTTGGTCACCGTGTGGGCGTCGCTGGCGACGCTGCTCTGGCGACAGCGCTGCCGGACCCAGGACCTGGAGGTCGGGGTCGGCTACCTGGCCCGCGAAGGCCTGCTCTGCGCCGTCGTCAGCGTGGCGGCGGGCCTCGGCGCCCTGGTTCTGTTCGGCTGACCGCCGGACCGTAGGGTTCCGGCGTGCTCGTCCTGCTGCCGCCCTCGGAGGGCAAGACCGTGCCTCGGCGGGGACGGCCGCTGGACCTGCACACCCTCTCCTTCTCCGGGCTCACTGCCACGCGCCAGACCGTCCTCGAGTCCCTCATGGCGACGAGTGCGCGGCCCGATGCGCTCGAGGTCCTCGGCGTGCCGCCGACCCTCGGCGACGAGGTCGCGCGGAACCGACGGCTCGTCACCGCGCCCACCGCCCCGGCCGCCTCGGTCTACTCCGGTGTCCTCTATGCCGCCCTGGGGATGGCCTCCCTCGACACCGCGGCCCGCCGTCGCGGGAACCGGTGGCTGGTCGTCACGTCTGCTCTGTTCGGCGCGGTCCGCCCGACCGACCGCATCCCCGCATACCGGCTGTCGATGAAGGTCAACCTGCCACCGCTCGGCCCGTTGGCCGCGGTGTGGCGAGTCCCGCTGGGCGCCGAGCTCGACGCCCTGGCGGAGCGCAACCTCGTCGTCGACTGCCGGAGCAGCACGTATGCGGCGGCGTGGGTCCCTCGCCGGGCGGCCGCCGCGCGGTGGGTCACGGTCGAGGTCCCGGGAGCCACCCACATGGCGAAGCACACCCGCGGACTGGTAGCCCGCCACCTCTGCGAGGCCGGCGTGGACACGAGGAACCCGGTCCGTCTCGCCGACGTCCTCGCCGAGCGGTTCGACGTCGAGCTCGCCCGGCCTGGCCGCCCGGGGCGGCCGTGGGTGCTCTCGGTCAGCTGAGCCGAGCGAGGGCGGTGACGACGTCCTCGACGAGGTCGAGCGGGTCCTCCAGCCCGACCGAGATCCGGATCGTGCCGTCGGTGATCCCGACGGCCGCCCGCGCCTCCGGGGTGAGCCGGCGGTGGGTGGTCGTGGCCGGGTGCGTGACGAGGGACTTGGCGTCGCCGAGGTTGTTCGAGATGTCGACGACCTCCAGCGCGTTCATGACGCGGAACGCCTCGTCCTTGCCGCCGTCGATGACGAAGGTGACGACGCTGCCGCCGCCGGACATCTGGCTCCGCGCCAGATCGTGCTGCGGATGGCTGGGCAACCACGGGTGCAGGACCCGCGTGACCCGCGGGTGGGTCTCCAGCGCGGCGGCGAGGGCCAGAGCGTTCTCGTGCTGCCGGTTCACACGCAGCGACAACGTCTCCAGGCCCTTGACCAGGACCCAGGCGTTGAACGGCGACATGGCCGGACCGGTGTGCCGCATGAGGTTCTTGACCGGCCCGTCGACGAAGTCGCTCGTCCCGAGGACGGCTCCGCCGAGGACGCGACCCTGGCCGTCGATGTGCTTCGTCGCCGAGTAGACGACCACGTCGGCGCCGAGCTCGAGCGGCCGGCTGAACACGGGCGTGCCGAAGACGTTGTCGACGACCACCTTCGCACCCGCCGCGTGCGCGAGCCTGGCCACCGCCCGGACGTCGACCAGCTCCTGCATGGGGTTGCTTGGGGTCTCGAAGAAGACGGCGGTCGTCGGCACGCTGAGCGCCTCCCGCCACTGGTCGAGGTCCGGCCCGTCGACGAGGACGGTCTCCACGCCGAACCGCGGCAGGATCTCGTCGACGATGACGAAGCACGAGCCGAAGAGCGCGCGCGAGCTGACCAGCCGGTCACCCTGGCCGCAGAGGGCCGCGAGGGCCACCCAGACCGCGGCCATCCCGCTGGCCGTGGCGAAGCAGGCCTCCGCGCCCTCGACGAGGCGCATGCGGTCCTCGAACATCCGCACCGTCGGGTTGCCGTACCGCGAGTAGATGAACTTGTCGATCTCGTCCTTGAACGCGGCCTCCGCCTGCTCGGCCGAGTCGTAGACGAACCCGCTGGTGAGGAACAGCGCCTCGGCCGTCTCGTCGAAGTCGCTCCGCGCCAGGCCGCCCCGGACGGCGAGCGTGTCGGGCCGCAGTTCTCGCATACCGGGGAGGATAGAGCCGGCTCCATCAGGTCAGGTGCGACGTCCGGTTGACGAACGGCACCGAGACCCGGCCGTCGGGCCAGAGCTCGACGGCGGTCAGCGACGCGGGGTCGGTCGACAGCGCCCAGAACCGGTCCTCGGCGACCCCGAGCACGCGCGCCAGCACGACGAGGATCGGCTTCCGGCTGGTCACGACAACGGTCGTCCCGCCCGCCGCGAGAACCTTCTCGTAGGCGCGCAGCACTCGGTCCTCCAGCTCCGCAAGCGACTCTCCGCCGGGGCGCCGGTAGTCGCGGTCCCGCCACAGCCGGGTGAGGTCGTCGGACTGGTGCTCGGCCAAGTCGGTGAAGACGGCGCCATCCCAGTCGCCGAACGACTGCTCGTCCCAGTCGTCGTCGAGGACGGCCTCGACCCCGAGCAGGTCCGCGACCGCCGCGCCGGTCTGCTGCGCCCGCGCCAGCGACGAGGTGACCACGTGGACGTCGCCCTCGACGAAGGCCCGGACCGCCTGGGCGGCCTCTCGTGCCTGACGCCGACCGGTGTCGCTGAGGTCCGGGTCGGCCCCACCGCGACCGTCGACCCGGCCTGCCTCGGTGAACGGCGTTACGGCGTGGCGGACGAGCAGGAGCCGGGTGGCGCCGGTGGACGTCGGCGGCGGTTCGGGGTTCTCGCCGACCGCGGTGGCCTCGGCCGGGTCGGCCGTGGCGTCGGTCGCCGGACCCTGGGACGTGCCCGCCAACGCCCGCGGCAGCGTGTCGACGGTCCGGCCGTCCATCCCCACGTTGCTGAGCCGGTCCGCGGCGGTGTTGGCCGCCCGCGGCACCCAGGTCCACGTCATCCGGCCCAGCCGGGTGACTACGTCGCGGGCCTGCTGGTGCAAGGGGGTGAGGTTCGGGTGGCGGACGCGGTTCACGCCCGTCATCTGCTTGATCACCAGCTCGGAGTCCATCCGGACCTCGACGTCCGCGCCCGGCGCAAGGGTGGCGGCGGCCTCGAGTCCCGCGATGAGGCCCCGGTACTCCGCGACGTTGTTGGTCGTCAGGCCAAGCGGTGCGGCGCGCTCGACGAGGACCACGCCGGAGTCGCCGTCCCGGACCAGCGCCCCGTAGCCCGCGACGCCCGGGTTGCCACGCGAGCCGCCGTCGGCCTCGACGACGAGCCGACGAGGGCGAGCCGGAACCGGCCCGGCCGGCATCAGGACGCGGGCAGACCGGACTCGGCGGTCCGGACGAGGATCCGACCGCATTCCTCGCAGCGCAGCACCTCGTCGGCAGGCGCCTGCGTGATGCGGTTCATGTCTACCTGGTTGAGCTCCATGTGGCAGCCACCGCACCGGCGCTGTCGCAGCTCCGCCGCACCGATGCCGCCCTGGCCGGACCTGATTCGCTCGTAGAGGGCCACGAGGTCCTCGCCGACCGACTCGACGACGGCGGCTCGGCGACCGGCGACGGAGTCGCGCTCGCCGGCATACCCACCCATCGCTCCGTCCCGAGCCTCGACGACCGCGGCCAGCCGGGCCGCGAGGTCACTCTGGTCGCGCTCGAGGACGGTCACGTGCTCGGCGAGAGCCTCGGCACGCTCCATGATCTCGAGCTCGATGTCCTCCAGCTCGGACTGCCGCCGGGACAGCGAGGTCAGCTCGTGCTGCAGGGCCTGGAGGTCCTTCGCGGTGCCGGTGCCGGCGTCGAGACGGACGCGGTCGCGGGCGGCCCGGTCGCGGACGAGCTGGACGTCGGCCTCGGACTTCTCGACCTCGCGCTGCACGTCGGAGAGCGCGGTCCGCGAGTTGACCAGCTGGGTGTCGAGCGTGCGGGTCTCGTCCTCCAGCGCCGCGACCTCGCGATGCTGCGGCAGGTTGGCCGTCGCGTGCGTGATCTGGTCGAGCCGCGTGTCGATGGCCTGGAGGTCGAGCAGCGCGAGCTGACGGATCGGGTCGGCTTTCAGCTGGCACTTCCTTGAGAGAGAGCGGCGTTGGCCCCGACGACGAAGGTCCAGGGTTCCGTGCGCAGGGTCGAGACGTAGGTGTCCAACCTAGTCGACCCGCCCTTCACCCCCTCGAGAAGCCGGCGCTCCGCGGAGGCCAGCCAGACGTACTCGCTCGCCCAGTGCCCGGCGTCGACGAGGTAGGGCCGACCGTCCCGGGTGGTCTCCCGCTCCTCGAGCGCCGGATGATGGCGCAGGTCGGCGGTGACGTAGACGTCGACGTCAGCCGCCCGGACCACCTCGAACCGGTCGTCGCCCGAGCCGCCCAGGACGGCCACCCGCTCGACGAGCGCCTCCGGGTCCCCGCTGACCCGGATGCCGCCGACCGTCGCCGGCAACCCGTCGGCCACCCGGTCCGCGAACGCCCGCAGCGACATCGGCGCGGAGAGGTAGCCGACCCGGCCGAGCGCATCCGGGACGTCCTCGAGCGGGACGACGTCGGTGAGCCCGACAGCGGCGGCGAGGGCGTCGCATACCCCCGGTGAGGCGACGTCGGCGTTGGTGTGGGCGCAGTAGATCGCGAGGTCGCCGAGGATCGCGCGGGTGAGCGTCTCGCCCTTGGCCCCGGTGGTGGCCACGCTGTGGATCCCCCGCAGCAACAGCGGGTGATGGGTGACCAACAGGTCGGCGCCGGCGTCGACCGCCTCCTGCACGACGGCCAGCGTCGGGTCGACGGCGAAGTGGACGATGCGGACCGCCTGGGCCAGGTCGCCCGCGACGAGACCAACCTGGTCCCAGTCCATCGCGGTCTCCGGCGGGTAGACCGACTCCAGCGCGACGACGACCTCGCGCAGGGTCAGCGGCTCGTCGGTTGACACGAGGCCGACAATGCCACACGCAGGTCGGCGGCCGGTCCTACGGTGGCCGGATGGAGACTCCAGCCCCCGAACACCGTCGTCCGGAGGGTGTGTCCGACGAGACCGTCGAAGCGCTCGGCAAGCTGTCCGAGGCGCTCGAGGTGGTTGAGAACGCCCGCGGCTACCTGTATGCGTTCCACCGGCTCACCGGGATGGGTGACCTCGCTCTCGGCGACGCCGTCGACCTGCTGCGCCAGGCCGGGCACGCGGAGATCGCGGACCGCATCGACCGGGAGCTCGTCGGACGGAACGTCATCGAGGGACGGTGGACGTTCCAGATCGTCGAGGACTACGACGACGGCTACTACGCACTCTTCAAGCAGCTCGAGGCCGGGGCGCGCGATGAGCTGGCCGGCGGCCGGCGGCACCTCTTCGAGGCCGAGATGAAGGAGGACCGTCGAACCCACGGGGCCCGCCACCACGAAGCGGCACCCGAGCCCCGGACCTGAACCGGGGGGTTCAGACGCGAGCGGCCGGCGGGAGCAGACGGTCGTCCGCCTCGGGCCACCGGAAGGGGTCGGGCCCGAGGGCGACCAGCTGAGGCATCTGCTCGCGGCACCACGCCGACACCGCCCACGTCTCGGCGAGGACATCGGCGCTGAAGTCGGCCCAGTCGACCCACTCGGCGTCGTCGACCTCGTCGGCCGCGAGCGCCAACGCACCGTCGGGAGCCAGTCGACCGGCGTATACCGGACACTGCTCGAGCTCGACGACTCCGTCCATCTCGGCGCGGTAGGCGAACCGCGGCAGGACCAGCCGCAGCGAGACGACCTGGACGCCGAGCTCGCGGACGGCTCGGCGGCGGACGGCGTCGGGCAGCGCCTCGCCCGGAGCCGGGTGTCCACAGACCGAGTTGGTCCAGACGCCTGGGAAGGTCCGCTTGCCGAGGGCCCGGCGGGTGACGAGCAGGCGCCCGGCGTCGTCGAAGAGGTAGGCGGAGAACGCCAGGTGCAGCGGTGTGTCCGAACCATGGACGACGGCCTTGTCCGCCGTCCCGGCGGCGCGACCCTCGTCGTCGAGAAGGACGACGAGCTCGGTGGTGGACACGTCTCACCCTAAGCAGCGGATGATCATGGAACGGACATCGGTCCGACCGGCGGGCGCCGGAGTCGCGGCGATGCCACGATGGGCCCCGTGATCGAGGGGGCACACGACACCGCCGACGCGGTCGTCGTCGGCGGCGGCCCCAACGGTCTCGTCGCGGCGATCACCCTGGCCGACGCCGGATGGGACGTCGTGCTGCTCGAGGCCCGCGACAAGGTCGGCGGGGCGGTCTCGTCGGTGGAGCGGGACGACTGGGTGATGGACGAGTTCAGCGCTTGCTACCCGCTGGCGGTCGCGTCGCCGGTGATCTCGCGGCTCGGCCTGGAGGACCACGGCCTGGAGTGGTGTCTCTCCGACGTCGTCGTGACGCATGCCGGCCACCCGGACGACCCGGTCGGCGCGACCATCCACGCCGACGCCCACGACACCGCCGCGGCCCTGGCCGACGACCGCCGGCCCGACGGAGCCGCGTGGCTGGAGCTGGTCGAGCAGTGGCGCCTCGTGAAGGAGCCGTTCCTCGACGCCCTGCTCACCCGCTGGCCCCCGGTCGAGGCCGGTTCACGGCTGGCGCGGTCGGTGGGCGCGGCAGACATGCCGGGCCTCGCACGGTTCTTCCTGCTGCCGGCGACCCGCATGGCCGAGGAGGTGTTCGTGGGCCAGCGCGGCCGGATGCTGTTGCTGGGCAACGCGATGCATGCCGACATTCCGCCCGAGGCACCGGGGAGCGGGTTGTTCGGCTGGCTGATGTCGATGCTGGCGCAGGACGTGGGGTTCCCCTCGCCGCGTGGTGGGGCAGGGATGCTCGCCGCGGCCCTCGCCTCGCGAGCGAGATCCGCAGGGGTAGAGATCCGCACCGGGGAGCGCGTCGAGCACGTGGAGCTCGTGAACGGGCGGGCCGGGATCGTCCGGACGGCCGGCGGCACCGCGATCCACGCCCGACGGGCCGTGGTGGCGGACACCAGCGCACCGATGCTCTACGAGGAGCTGCTGAGCGAGCACGCGGTTCCACCGCGGCTGCGCCACGCGCTGCGCGACTTCGAGTGGGACCTGCCGACGGTCAAGATCAACTACCGGCTCCGGGCGACGCCGCCGTGGACCGCTGTGGACGCGCGGCGCGCCGCGGTCGTCCACGTCGGCGCGGACGTGGACGGGATCGTGCGCTGGTCCGCCGACCTCGCGACGCATACCGTGCCCGCGAACCCGTTCGCCCTCGTCGGCCAGATGACGACCGCCGACCCGACCCGGTCCCCGGCCGGCACCGAGGCGCTCTGGCTCTACACGCACCTCCCCCGCGGCGTCACCGACGACGCCTCGGCCGACGTCCTCGTCGAGCGGTCGGAGGCGATGCTCGACCGGTATGCGCCGGGCTGGCGGGACCTCGTCCTCGACCGGTGGGTGCAGCGCCCGTCCGACCTGTTCGCGGCCGACGCCAACCTCGTGGGCGGCGGGGTCAACGGGGGGACGGCCCAGCTGTACCAGCAGCTCATCTTCCGGCCGGTCACCGGGCTCGGTGGTCCTCGGACCCCCGTCGACGGGCTCTATCTCGGCAGCGCGGCGATCCATCCCGGTGGTGGGGTGCACGGGGCATGCGGGTACCTCGCGGCCCGGCAGGCGCTGCTGGACAGCGTGTGGTGGCGCCGACCCGGCACGGCGGCCGCCAAGCGCCTCCTACGCCGACTCGAGCTCTGACCGATGCCGCCCGGCGGGACGTTGGACAGGAACGAGCCCGTTTTCGGGGCCGAAAGGCGTCGAGAACCGATCTCGTTCTGTCGATCGTCCCGGCCGTTCGCGTGGAGTCAGGCACCGGCGCTGAGGCGCACCGCCTCGGCGACGACGTCGACGAGCTGCCCGGTGCGTTCGTAGGTCCGGCGCTGTCGCGTCGCCCCCGTTCCGTCCACGAGCAGCCGCTCGATGCCGGCCTCCACGCAGTCCAGGTCACCGAGCTCCTCCAGCGCAGGGCGGATGAGGTCGAGCAGCCGCCGCACGACTACCGACGCCGGCTCCGGACGGGACGTCACCGGGTCGACGAGGACACCGTCGAGGCCGTCGTGGCCGGCGCGCCAGCTGGCCAGCCGTAGCAGCGCCGTGGGCACCAGTCGTGGCGGCTCGCCCTGGCTGGCCGCCCGGGCGGCGGTCTCGACCAGCGCCCGGCAGACGCCGGCGACGACCATCGTGTCGGAGAGGTCCGCACAGACGTCGGCCACCCGGATCTCGACCGTGGGGTACCGGTGCGAGAGCCGCGCGTCGAAGTAGACCATCCCGTCATCGAGCAGCACCCCGGAGTCGACCATCGAGGCCACCAGGGCCTCGTACGCGGCGGGAGTCCCGAACACGTCGGTCGGTCCCGCCGACGGCCACCGGACCCAGAGCTGGGAGCGGTAGGACGCGTACCCGGTGTCACGGCCGTCCGAGAACGGGGAGTTGGCCGACAGCGCCAGGACCACCGGAAGCCATCCGCGGATCCGGTCGATGACGGCGATGCCCTCCTCCGGGGACCCGATCCCGACGTGGACGTGGCTGCCGCACGTGAGCACCTCCTGCGCCGTCGGGCCGAACTGCTCGGCCATCTGCAGGTAGCGCGCCTTCGGCGTGATGAGGCCGTCACCGGGCAGCGGCGACGTCGCGAGCGCCGCAGACCCGGCACCGGCCTCTCGGGCGGCCACCGACACGGTGTGCCGCCACTCCCGCAGCTCGCGCTCGACGTCCGCCAGGTCGGTGCAGACCGACGACTGCGTCTCGACCATGTAGCGCTGGAGCTCGCCCTCGACACCGCCCTCGCGCCCGACCTCGTCCGGCTGGTCGCCAGAGACCGCACCGATGACCTGGCCGGCTACCGACCTCGGCCGTCCGGTCGACACGTCGACGAGCAGCAGCTCCTCCTCGACGCCGACCGTCCGCTCCCCCTGCCCCATGGGCGCAGTCTGCCGGTGCGGGAGCGGTATCGCGCGGTCTGTCCGGTCCGTGGTGGGCCCGGCCGGGATCGAACCGACGACACCCGCGGTGTAAACGCGGTGCTCTGCCAACTGAGCTACAGGCCCTCGCCCGGAGGCGGGGCAAAGTCTGTCAGACCGTGGCGGTGGTCCTGCGCAGCTCGGCGAGAGCCGCCCGGTAGCCGTCGAAGTCGCGCGGCTCGCCCGGACCGTTGACCAGGGTCCACCGGATGACGCCGGACCGGTCGACGAGGAACGTGCCCCGGATCGCGAACCCGGTCTGCTCCCAGAACACCCCGTAGGAGCGGGCGGCCTCGCCGTGTGGCCAGAAGTCGCTGAGCAGCGGGAAGAAGTAGGCCTCGGCATCGGCCCAGGCCCGCAGCGACTCCATCGCGTCGCAGGAGACACCGAGGACCTGGACGTCGTCGCCCTCGAAGTCCTCGAGGTGCTCACGGATCTCCCGGAACTCGCCCGTGCAGACTCCCGAGAAGGCGAACGGGAAGAAGACGATCACCACGTGCTTCTCGCCGCGGAAGTCGCTGAGCGACACCGTCTCGCCGTACTGGTTCCGCAGCGCGAAGTCCGGTGCCACGTCACCGACGCCGAGCGGTCCGGCGGGTGCGGGGGTCGGCTCGCTCATGCGGGCATCCTGCCAGCCGCGCCGGCCACATCGCGCACCGAGAGGTCACAGCGTGCGCGCACCCGTCCGGTCTCGATGGGTGGACGCTCCGGAGATATATCTGCGGTCAGCGGCGCTGCCCGCGCGGAGCCACCAGGCGGACGGAGCTCCATCCCGCGCTGACGTTGGCGCCACCGGCGGTATGCAGCCCGGCCGTCACGGCGGCCTCCTCGATCTCGCTGGCCTCGACGTGGTCGGGATGTCCGGCCTTGGGCGAGAGCAGCACGACGAAACCGCCGTCGGCGAGGTTGGTCAACGAGTCGACGAGGGTGTCGACGAGGTCGTCGTCGCCCTGGCGGAACCAGACGAGGACCGCGTCCGCGACGTCCGCATAGTCCTCGTCCTCGAGCTCGGTCCCCGTGAGGTCCTCGATCGCGAACCGCAGCGCGTCGTCGACATCGTTGTCCCAGCCGATCTCCTGCACGACCTGGCGCTCCCCGAACCCCAGCTTGGCGAGTGCCCCGCCGGCCGATCCGGGTGGCGCCGCGTGCGCGGTGGAACCCACGGTGCTCGTCCCCTTTGTGCCTCGTCTGCTTCCCCCGGCTCTGCAGGCGCCGGGCTGAGGTCAACGGTAGTGGGTGACTCCCGGACCTGCGACGGGTGCACAGTCCGTGGACCCGTACGCCGCGCATACAGTGGGTCGGTGGGACGGGTGACGAAGCGCGCTCCAGCCGCACGGTACGAGATCACCGACGGCGACCAGCCTCGCGTGGTGCGACGTCCGGACACCCTGGCGGTCGAGGAACCGATGGAGATCCGGGTCGACGGCGAGCCGCTCACGGTGACGATGCGCACGCCCGGCGACGACTTCGACCTGACGCTGGGGTTCCTCCACGGCGAGGGCCTCATCGCGGACACCGACGACGTCGCCCGGCTCATGCACTGCCTCGACACCGACGACGAGGGCTCGCCCACCTACAACGTCGTCGACGTCACCCTGCGCGAGGGAATGTCGTTGCGGGACAATGCGAAACGCGCGTTCACCACGACGAGCGCATGCGGGGTATGCGGCACCGCCAGCATCGACGCGCTGCAGACGACGAGCCGGTACGCGGTGGCCTCGGACCCCGCGACCGTGGACCCGGCAGTGCTGTGCAGCCTTCCGGGCCGGTTGCGTTCGGCGCAGAAGGCGTTCGACCGCACCGGCGGCGTGCACGCGGCCGGCCTGTTCACGGCGGAGGGCGAGCTGCTCGTCGCTCGCGAGGACGTCGGCCGGCACAACGCCGTCGACAAGGTCGTGGGCTGGGCCCTGCGCGAGGGTCGCCTCCCGCTCACGGGGCACGTCCTCGTCGTGACCAGCCGGGCGAGCTTCGAGCTGACCCAGAAGGCCCACGCGGCAGGCATACCCGTGCTCGCGGCCGTCTCCGCCGCGTCGTCGCTGGCCGTCGAGCTCGCCGACCGCGTCGGACTCACCCTCGTCGGCTTCGTCCGGCCGCCTCACCTCACCGTGTACGCGGGCGAGCGGCGCCTGGGGGCGTCCGCCGTCGCTGGACAGGCGTCGTCGTGACTGCGGCGTCGGTGGTGGAGCCCACTCGTCGCTGGACGTGCGTCGTCTTCATCGCAGCGACGGTGGGAAGATGAGCCAGACCTCCCTGCACACCCCGCAGACGAAGACGGCGACAACGACGTGGCCGTGTGAAAGGACGATGCACCGTGGCACGACAGGAAGCCGGACCCATCCTCAACGGCATCCCGAGCCAGCTCCCCGACACCGATCCGGAGGAGACGCTGGAGTGGCTCGAGTCCCTCGACGGGGTCATCGAGGCCTCCGGACGCACCCGTGCGCGGTACGTCATGCTCAAGCTCCTCGAGCGCGCCCGTGAGATGCAGGTCGGGGTCCCGTCGCTGACGGCGACCGACTACATCAACACGATCAGCCCCGAGCAGGAGCCGTGGTTCCCCGGCGACGAGGACGTGGAGCGCGAGTACCGCCGCTGGCTGCGCTGGAACGCCGCGATCATGGTCCACCGCGCCCAGCGGCCCGGCGTCGGCGTCGGCGGCCACATCTCGACCTACGCGTCGGCCGCGACGCTCTACGAGGTGGGCATGAACCACTTCTTCCGCGGTCCGGACCACCCGGGCGGCGGTGACCAGGTCTTCTTCCAGGGTCACGCCTCCCCCGGCATGTATGCGCGCGCGTTCCTCGAGGGTCGCCTCACCGAGGACCAGATGGACGGCTTCCGCCAGGAGAAGAGCCACATCGTCGACGGCGAGATCCGCGCGCTGCCGTCGTACCCGCACCCGCGGCTGAAGCCGGACTTCTGGCAGTTCCCGACGGTGTCGATGGGCATCGGCCCGATGAACGCCATCTACCAGGCGCAGTTCAACAAGTACCTGCACCACCGCGGCATCAAGGACACCTCGCAGCAGCAGGTCTGGGCGTTCCTCGGCGACGGGGAGATGGACGAGCCGGAGTCGCGCGGCCTGCTCCAGGTGGCCGCCAACGACGAGCTCGACAACCTCACCTTCGTCATCAACTGCAACCTGCAGCGGCTCGACGGCCCGGTCCGCGGCAACGGCAAGATCGTCCAGGAGCTCGAGGCGTTCTTCCGCGGTGCCGGCTGGAACGTCATCAAGGTGATCTGGGGCCGTGGCTGGGACCCGCTCCTCGCGGCCGACCGCGACGGCGCCCTCGTCCACGTCATGAACTCGACGAGCGACGGTGACTACCAGACGTTCCGGGCCAACGACGGCGCCTACGTGCGCGAGCACTTCTTCGGCCGCGACCCGCGCACCCGCGCGATGGTCGAGAACTGGTCGGACGACGATGTGTGGTGGAAGCTGAAGCGCGGTGGCCACGACTACCGCAAGGTCTACGCCGCATACCTCGCCGCCATGAACCACACCGGGCAGCCGACGGTCATCCTCGCGAAGACGATCAAGGGCTACAGCCTCGGGTCGCACTTCGCCGGTCGCAACGCGACCCACCAGATGAAGAAGATGACCCTCGACGACCTCAAGCAGTTCCGCGACGACATGCGGATCCCGATCTCCGACGAGCAGCTCGAGGCCGATCCCTACCGTCCGCCGTACTACCACCCCGGCAAGGACGACAAGGCGATCCGCTACATGCTCGAGCGTCGCGCGGCCCTCGGTGGCGACGTCCCCTCACGGCGCGTGCAGCACGACTCGCTCAAGCTGCCCGGCGACGACGCCTACGCGCAGATGAAGAAGGGCTCCGGCAAGCAGGAGATCGCCACGACCATGGCGTTCGTCCGGCTGCTCAAGGACCTCATGCGCGACAAGGAGTTCGGCTCGCGCGTCGTGCCGATCATCCCCGACGAGGCCCGGACGTTCGGCATGGACTCGTTCTTCCCGACCATCAAGATCTACAACCCGCACGGGCAGAACTACACGCCGGTCGACGCCGAGCTGATGCTGGCCTACCGCGAGTCCGAGAAGGGACAGATCCTCCACCTCGGCATCGACGAGGCCGGGTCGATGGCCGCCTTCACGGCGGTCGGCACGTCGTATGCCACGCACGGCGAGCCGATGGTCCCGATCTACGTCTTCTACTCGATGTTCGGGTTCCAGCGGACCGCCGACTCGATCTGGGCGGCGACCGACCAGATGACGCGGGGGTTCCTCATCGGAGCCACCGCCGGCCGGACCACCCTGACCGGTGAGGGGCTGCAGCACGCCGACGGCCACTCGCCGCTCATCGCCGCGACGAACCCGGCGGTGGTGTCCTACGACCCGGCATACGGGTACGAGATCGCTCACATCGTCCAGGACGGGCTGCGCCGGATGTACGGCGACAACCCCGAGAACGTCATCTACTACCTCACCGTCTACAACGAGCCGCTGGTCCAGCCCAAGGAGCCGGACGAACGTCGACGTCGAGGGCATCCTGCGCGGGATGTACCTCCTGGCGCCGGCCAAGACCGACGGCTGGGAGCACCAGCCGGCGCGCGCGCAGCTGCTCGCGTCCGGGGTCGGCGTGCCGTGGGCGCTGGAGGCGCAGCAGCTGCTGGCCGAGGACTTCGGGGTGGCGGCTGACGTCTGGTCGGTCACGTCGTGGAGCGAGCTGCGCCGCGACGGGATGGACTGCGAGGAGCAGGAGTTCCTGCGCCCCGAGTCCGAGCCGCGGGTGCCGTGGGTGACCCAGAAGCTGCAGGATGCCCCGGGCCCCGTGCTCGCCGTGTCGGACTACATGCGCGGCGTGCAGGACCAGATCGCACAGTACGTTCCGGGCGACTTCATGTCGCTGGGCGCCGACGGGTTCGGCTTCTCCGACACCCGCCCGGCGGCCCGCCGGTTCTTCCACATCGACGGTCCGTCGCTCGCGGTGCGGACGCTCCAGCAGCTGGCCAAGCGCGGCGAGGTTCCGGCCGACTACGCCGCCAAGGCTGCCGAGAAGTACCGCCTCCACGACGTGACCGCCGGCACCAGCGGCAACGCCGGAGGCGAGTCCTAAAGCCTCCCGCCGAGAGGCCAACTTCGGCCGCTCTGGGTAGCCCTAGAGCGGCCGAAGCTGGCCTCTCGCGCGCAGGATTGGGGGCGCTCGCGGGGCGCTCAGGACGTCGCCGGCCTGGGCGCCGCCCCCCGGCTGCTCGTCGACAGCCCGGACAGCACGAGGATCACGATGCTGACCGCGAGCCCGATCGCTCCGCCATCGAGCCCGGTGACCAAGGCAACGACAGCACCCACGAGGTTGACGACACCGACCGCCAGGCCGGCCGGCCGGCCCCAGCTCGCGCCGCGCACCAGCCCGAAGGCGGCGGCGAAGCCGAGCAGGCCGACCACCACTCCGAACACGACCAGCCCCATCGGGCTGCCCGGGCTGGTCAGGACGCCGACGTTCATCAGCGACATGAGGACGATGACCGCTGCCGCGGCCCAACGAATGCCTTTCATGGTTCCTCCTGGTACTCGGCCCGGATGGTTCCTGGCTCATACCTGAGAAGCATTCGTCGGTCAGCGTTCCCGCAACCAGAGTCCGCGCTCTCGGAGACGTCCCGCCCTCGCGGGAGAAACGCCCAGGTCAGCGGGAGGGTCGGCCGTTGCGGTGGCGGGTCCGGTCCGAGGATCGTGGTCGTCGTGGCCGCTGTTGCATTCGACTCGCTGCCGGCATGGTCCCCGCGACGGCACGCTGCCGGATGGGCCGCCGGCACTCTCATCGTGACGGGTCTCGGACTCGCCGGCGGGGTCGCCGTCCTGCTCCTGGGTCCTGACGCGGCCGAGATCCGCGACGGACTGATCACATCGATCTGCTACCTCGTGCCGTACGGCGTGGTCGGCGCCTTCCTGCTGGGCCGGCGCCCCGACCTACCGTTCGGCTGGCTCCTCGGCGGAGCCACCTTGGCGATCACGGTGTCCGTTCTGGCCACCGACGTCGCAGTCCTCCTGGCCGACACGGGCGACCCCGAGACGTGGCCGCGGTGGGCCATCGGCCTCGCCAGCCTGCAGTTCACCGCCATCGCCGTTCAGGGATTCGTCAACGTGAGGTTCCCATCCGGACGCATCGAGACGCGTTGGGGTCGCGTGCTGGACCGGCTCATGCTGGTCGGTCTGGTCGCCGTCGTCCTCGGTGGGGTACTGAGCGCCGCGGACCCCCGAGCCGTCGCGGACTCCGGCTCGCCGACGGGGTTTCTGCTCGTCGCCGCACCCCTTATCGTCCTGCTGGGCCTGCTGGCCGGACTGCGCGTCGTCGCGCGGGTCCGTGGAGCGACCGGGATCGAGCGTCAACAGCTGCGGTGGCGCGCGGCGGGCGTACTCGTCTCCCTGGCCCTGTTCCCGTTCGCGGTAGCCGGTGTCTTGCCCGGCGTCGTCGACGTGCTCGATGGCCTCGTGTTCGTCGCGACCTTGGCCGTTCCGGTCGTCTACTACCGGCTCTGGGAGATCGACATAGTGATCAGGCGGTCGCTCGCCTACACCCTGGTGACGGTCCTGCTCGCCGCCGCCTATGTCGCGGTCGGTGCCCTGGTGGCGGCAGTGGCCTCGGAACGGCTCGGTGTCGTCGTCGCCGCCGTGGTGGTCGTGCTCTGCCTGGGGCCGGTCCGGTCGTTGAGCAACAGTCTTGTCGACCGGTTCTTCTACGGCCACCGCAGCGACCCGTACCAGGCGATGCGCGAGGTCGGTCGGCGACTCGAGATGGTCGAGGCGCCCGGAACGGTGCTGACCGCCGTGGTCGCAGCCGTCGCCGAATCGCTGCGCCTCCCGTTCGTGGCCATCGAAGGCCCTGGGGACAGCGCCCTCATGGCCGCGCACGGTGACGCGACCGGTCGTGCGGTCGAGAGGTGGCCGCTGCTGTACCAGGGCGCCTGCGTCGGAACCCTTGTCGCGTCGCCACGGCCCGGCGAGGGCAGCTTCGACCCCATGGATCGAGCGGTCCTCGAAGACCTCGCCCGGCAAGCGGGCGCGGCCGTCCAGGCCGAGGCGCTGACCGCCGACCTCGTGGACTCCCGACAGCGCCTCGTCACCGCGCGGGAAGAAGAGCGGCGTCGGCTGAGGCGGGAGCTCCACGACGGTCTCGGTCCGCTGCTCACTGCGCTCGGGCTGAACCTCGACGCCGCCCGCGCTCGCTTGGGAACCGACGGACCGGGCCGACCGGACCTGGCTGAGGTCGACGCCTACCTGATGAGGGCCAAGGAGACGTCGTCGCGGGCCATCGTCGACCTGCGCTCCGTCGTCCACGGGCTGCGCCCACCGGCCCTCGACGACCTCGGCCTCGCGGGTGCGGTCGCCGCCCAAGCCGGACGGCTGTCCGACGGCAGCGGGACGGCGGTGCTCGTGGAGGCGACCGACATCGGCGAGCTCCCGGCAGCGGTCGAGGTGGCGGCGTTCCGCATCGTGGTCGAGGCCATGACGAACGTGGTGCGGCACGCTGGGGCCACGACGTGCCGGGTCCGACTCCGGTCCGAGGAACCGGGGTGCCTGCTGATCGAGGTCGCCGACGACGGTCCCGGAGGGCCGCCGTGGTCGGGCGGGGTCGGGCTCCAGACGATGCACGAGCGGACCGCCGACGTCGGGGGCTCGATGACGGCCGGGCCGACTCCTGACGGTGGCCGTGTCGAGGTCCGTCTCCCACTGGGTGCTCGGTCGCCGGTCCGGCCGACGTCATGATCACGGTGCTCCTGGTCGACGACCACCCATTGGTCCGCCAAGGACTCCGAGCGGTCCTCGACGGGCCGGTGGACATCGACGTGGTCGCCGAGGCGGCCGACGGTGACGAAGCGGTGAGTCTCGGAGCCGGTCTCCGACCGGACGTCGCCCTGATGGACCTCCAGATGCCCACCATGAACGGCATCGACGCGACCCGCGAGCTGCTCGCAGTCAGCCCGACGACCGCCGTCCTCGTCCTGACCATGTTCGAGGACGACGACATGGTGTTCTCGGCCGTGTCGGCCGGGGCGCGCGGCTACCTGCTCAAAGGCTCCGACGGTACCGACATCCTCACGGCCGTCCGCGCCGCCGCGGCGGGTCAGGCGGTGTTCGGCTCCGCCCTGGCGCAGCGGCTCCAGTCGTGGTTCCTCGGGGCCTCGTCCGCTGGGAAACGCGCCTTTCCCCAGCTGACCGGCCGCGAGCTGGCGATCCTCGACGGGCTCGCCGCTGGCCTCAGCAACGGCGACATCGCTGCCCGGGAGTTCTTGTCTCCCAAGACCGTCGCCAACAACGTGTCGCACATCCTGGCCAAGCTGCAGCTGGCCGAGCGAGGCCAGGCCATCGTCGCAGCGAGGGAGGCCGGCCTCGGCCGACGCGGCCAATCCTGACGTTCAACCGGCCGTCTGCTTCTCGCGGACCAGCTCGGCGACGGCACTCGGGATCCGGGTCTCGAAGTCGTGGATGGTCAGCCAGGTGGGCGTGATCCGGATCTCCACCATCGAGTCGTAGAGCCCGCGCACCCCTTGCGCCCACTCGTCGTAGTGCGCGTCGTCGACCATCTTGTGGCCGGCGTCGAGGTACCCCTGAGGGACCCCCTCGAGCTCCTCCACCGTCGCCGTGCCCCGGATCAGCAGGACCTTCGGCGGGAAGTCGTTGGTGTCGATCGTCACGGCCACCCGGGGGTCGTGCTGCAGGGCGCGCACCTTCGCCGACCGCGGCACGGTCCACATCAGGATCGCGGAGCCGTCCCACGCCCAGCCGATCGGGATCACACGCGGAGCGCCGTCCAGGCCGGTGTAGGCGAGCCGCACCGGAATCGCGCTGTGCAGCAGCTTCTGCGCCACCGGGTCGGCCACGAGCGTGGCGATCTCCTCGGTCGTCATGGTGGTCATGCGGTCACCTCCGTCGTGTCGAGGACCGGCGCCAGGCGGTCCAGGGTGTCGTTCCACCCGGTCTCGATGTGCCCGGCGACGCGCGGCATCGCCGCGGCCAGCTCGTCCAGCCGCTCGTGGACGACGGTCAGCTCGGTCTCGCCCGGTCGCGGCTCGGCGAAGGTCACCGTGATCCGGGTCTCGGGTGAGAGGTCCTCGTCCCGGTCCGGCCCGGCGAACCGCCACGCGAGCACGATCCGCTCGGGGGGCACGAGCTCGAGGATCCGGTTCTCGCTCCCTCCGGTCAGCGCGCCCTGCGGGTCGACCTGGAAGATCCGGTGGTGGCCGCCGACCCGCTCGTCCACCTCGGCCCGGCCGTCGGTGAACGTCGGGTCCACGAACCAGCGGACCATCGTGTCGGGGTCCAGCCAGGCGCGGAACACGCGCTCGCGGGGGAACGGGAGGGTGCGCTGGACGCGCACCGCGGGGTAGGCCATCGGTTCAGTCCTCCTGAGGGTGGCGGTCGATGTCACGGTCGTCGGGCTGGGGAGCGTCCGCCTCGTCGTCGGCGTCGAGCAGGACCTGCTCGAGGGCGTCCAGGCGTTCGTTCCAGTACGTCTCGTAGGTGTCGAGCCAGGCCGCCGCCGACGCGAGCGGACCCGGGACGAGGCGGCATACGTGCGTCCTCCCGTGCACGGTGCGCTGGACCAGGCCGGCTCGCTCGAGGACCGCGACGTGCTTGGACGCGGCGGCCAGCGAGACAGTGAGCGGTTCGGCGAGCTGCCCGACGGTGAGGTCGGACTGGCGCAGTCGCGCGAGCATGTCGCGCCGGGTGGGGTGGGACAGGGCGTGGAACACCTCGTCCACCGCCACCAGACTCTCAACCATGTGGTTGAACGTACGCGAGCGGCGTTGCGACTGTCAACCACATGGTTGAGGATTCCTCGTCGAGCCCCTCCCCCTAGGCTGGCGACCGTGCCCAAGGTCCTCACCTCCCTGCCCGTCGGCGAGCGCGTCGGCATCGCGTTCTCCGGCGGCCTCGACACTTCCTGCGCCGTCGCCTGGATGCGCCACAAGGGCGCCGTCCCGTGCACCTACACGGCCGACCTCGGGCAGTACGACGAGCCCGACATCGAGTCGGTGCCGGGCCGCGCCCTCGAGTACGGCGCCGAGCTCTCCCGCCTCGTCGACTGCACCGAGGCGCTCGCCGAGGAGGGCCTGGCGGCGATCATGTGCGGCGCCTTCCACGTGCGCAGCGCCGGAAAGATCTACTTCAACACCACGCCCCTGGGGCGGGTGGTCACCGGCACTCTCCTCGTGCGCGCCATGCGGGCCGACGACGTCTCGATCTGGGGCGACGGCTCGACCTACAAGGGCAACGACATCGAGCGGTTCTACCGCTACGGCCTGCTCGCGAACCCGGCGCTGCGGATCTACAAGCCGTGGCTGGACGCGGACTTCGTCGGCGAGCTCGGCGGCCGGCACGAGATGTCGGAGTGGCTGCTCGCGCACGGACTGCCCTACCGCGACTCGACCGACAAGGCCTACAGCACCGACGCCAACATGCTCGGCGCCACCCACGAGGCCAAGAGCCTGGAACGCCTCGGCGTCGACCTCGAGATCGTCGAGCCGATCATGGGGGTGAAGCACTGGGACCCGGCCGTCGAGATCGTCCCGGAGGACGTCATCGTCGAGTTCCGCCAGGGCCGCCCGGTGGCCATCAACGGCACGCCGTTCGCGAGTGCCGCCGACGTGATCCGGGAGGCGAACGCCATCGGCGGCCGCCACGGCCTCGGCATGTCCGACCAGATCGAGAACCGGATCATCGAGGCGAAGAGCCGCGGCATCTACGAGGCGCCCGGCATGGCGCTGCTGTTCGCCGCCTACGAGCGCCTCGTCAACGCGATCCACAACGAGGACACCATCGCGACCTACCACCAGGAGGGCCGCCGACTCGGCCGGCTGCTCTACGAGGGCCGGTGGCTCGACCCGCAGTCGCTGATGCTCCGAGAGTCGCTGCAGCGGTGGGTCGCGAGCGCGGTGACCGGCGAGGTGACTGTGCGGCTGCGGCGGGGCGACGACTACACGATCGTCGACACCCGCGGGCCGAACCTCTCCTACCACCCCGAGAAGCTGTCCATGGAGCGCACGGAGGACGCCGCGTTCGGGCCGGTCGACCGGATCGGACAGCTGACGATGCGCAACCTCGACATCGCCGACACCCGCTCCAAGCTCGAGCTGTATGCGGCCCAGGGCCAGCTGGCCGGCGGCCACACCGCCGCGCTCATCGGCGAGCTCGAGATGGGCGGTGCCTCGGCGATCGCCGCGGGTGTCGACCTGCCGGGCTCCGACGTCGCCGGGCTCGACGAGGTCCAGGAGCGCTCGGCGTTCGACGCCGGCACGGACTGAACCCTCCGCATACGACGGTGGTTGCGGTGGGGCATCAGGGTCCGTAACTTATTGACTCCCGATCGTCTCAGTGTGGAGGAATCGTGCAACCGACTCGTCGTACCGTCCTCGGTGGAGCCGCCGCCGCCGTCGCCCTCACCTGGGCCGGCCCCCGAGCCGAGGCGGCGAGCCCGTCCTGCGTGCTCGACCCCCACGCCGACAAGACCGACCTGCGGGGCATCTGGATCGCGTCGGTGACCAACATCGACTGGCCGAGCGAACCCGGTCTGACCCCCGCCGCGCAGCAGGCCGAGCTGGTCGCGTACTACGACCTGGCGGTGGCGCGGAACTACAACACCGTCGTCGTGCAGGTCCGCCCGACGGCCGATGCGTTCTGGCCGTCGCCGCTGGAGCCGTGGTCGAAGTACCTGACCGGCACCCAGGGCGGGAACCCCGGCTACGACCCGCTGGCGTTCGCGGTCGCGGAGGCCCACCGGCGCAACCTCGAGTTCCACGCCTGGTTCAACCCCTACCGGATCACCATGAACCTCGCGAGCGACGTCGCCGGCCTCTCCCCCACACACCCGGCGAAGGTCCACCCGGAGTGGACGATCCCCTACGGCGGCAAGCTCTACTACAACCCCGGCATCCCCGAGGCTCGGGAGTACTGCCAGGCCGCGATCATGGATGCGGTCACGAAGTACGACATCGACGCCGTCCACTTCGACGACTACTTCTACCCCTACCCGTCCGGCGTCGAGGTGTTCCACGACGAGGCGCAGTATGCGCAGTACGGCGCCGGTCGGTCGCTCGCGGACTGGCGTCGGGACAACATCAACGACCTCATCACGGGGCTGGGCGCCGCGATCAAGGCGGCAAAGCCCTGGGTCAAGTTCGGCGTCTCGCCGTTCGGCGTGTGGATGAACAAGGTCGATCCCAACGATCCCAAGGATCCCGGCTCGGAGACCATGGCCGGCGCTCAGACCTACCAGGATCTGTACGCGGACACCCGGCGTTGGGTCCAGGAGGAGTGGATCGACTACATCTGCCCGCAGATCTACTGGGCCGAGAGCCTGGCTGTCGCCGACTACAACGTCCTCGTCGACTGGTGGTCGAGCGTGGTCGCGGGGCGCAACGTGCACCTCTACATCGGGCAGGCGACCTACAAGATCGGCGCGTCGACGCAGTCCCCCGAGTGGAACACCGTGCCCCAGGAGATGAGCAACCACCTACTCTTCAACTCCACCCGCCCGGAGGTCGACGGCAACATCTACTTCAGCGCGAAGGACGTCCGGCTCAACCGGCTCGACGGCATGGAGATCGTCCGGCGCGACTGGTACCGCCACCCCGCGCTCGTTCCGCCGATGCCGTGGATCGACCGGCACCCGCCGCGCCGGCCCAAGGGCCTGTCGGCGGTGCGAGGGCCGGGCGGCACCACCGTCTCGTGGCGTTCGGGCGACGCCTCCGCCGTCGGGTTCGCCGTCTACCGCATCCCCGTGACCGGTTCACGGGTCAAGGCCGACGACTGCGCGATCGCGGACGCGACCAACCTCGTGGCCACCCTGCGGGCCGGCTCCGACGGCGCGACCTGGACCGACACCACGGCCGGCGGCCAGCGGTTCACCTACGTCGTCACCAACGTCGACCGGCTGTGGAACGAGTCGGACCCGCAGCAGGTCACCCCCGCCTGACCGGTCCACCCGGGCCCACTTCCCTCCGCCTGGAGCCCCGGCGAAGCCGTCGAGAGGCCAGCTTCGGTCCTTAAGAAGCGCGTCATAGCGGCCGAAGCTGGCCTCTCAGCGGGAGGGTGTGAACCGCTCAGGCAGGCCGGCGGGCCCAGACGGAGGTCATGACGAACGGGACGTACTGGGAGTCGGGGTCCAGCGTCGAGCGCAGGAACGCGTCGATCTCGTCGTGGGTCATCAGGCCCGACGCGACCAAGGGCTCCCGGCAGACCATGAAGGTCAGCCGCCCGAAGTCCTGGACCGCACCGCCTCGCACCAGGGGCGAGTGGATCTCGCCGCCGACGAGCTCGAGACCGGCCCGTCGGACCGCGCTCGGCAGGCTGGACGCATACCCCATGTCCGCACCGACCGCCGCGAGCAGGCCGGCGAGGGCGCGCAGCGCCTTGTGTCCGAGCTCCCGTCCGGCCAACGGCTGGTAGCGACCGATGAGATCCAGCGCCTGCGGGGACATCTCCGCCTCCTCGACGAGCACGTAGCCGCCCGGGCGGACGGCAGTGGCCATCCGGTTCAGAGCGGTCTCGCGGCCGGTGAGATGCTCGAGGAGCAGTCGCGTGTGGACGACGTCGAAGGCACCGTCGGGGAGAGGGTCCTCGACGATGTCGTGCTGGGCGTACGTGACGTTCGGTGGCAGCTGGCCCAGGTGGGTCAGGTCGATGTCGGTCGCGTAGACCTCACCCTCCGGTCCCACCTGGTCGGCGAGCCACGCGGCGACCGACCCGGTGCCGGCGGCCACCTCGAGGCAGCGGGATCCGCGTGCCACGCCGACCTCGGTCAGCAGGCGGCGGGTCGCCGGGTCGAAGAGCGCCGCGAGGGCGTGCAGTCGACGTTGCTCGAGGTCACCGAGGTCGGCGCGGCGTTCGAACAGGTACGTGTCGGTGGTAGTGGTCATCAGGTTCCTCCGTAGTGGTGACGGTCGGTGACGGTCGGCGTCGACGCCGACCGTAGGAACCACGAGGCCCCCGCCACATGGGGAGCCGACCTCAGATCGCCGGCCCTTCTTCTTAGCCACCTCTCAGGGCCCACGGCTGCCCTTTGTGGACCAGGCACAAATAGGCTGGGTGAGTGACCGTGAGCCGGGAGACCCGCGACCGGGTGGTCCGCGAGGCCGGCGCCCTCTCGACCGCGGCGGTCCGACGCCTGGAGGCCGACCTCGACTGGTACCGCGCGCTGTCCGCCCAGGACCGCTCCTGGATCGGGCTGGTCGCCCAGGCCGGGGTGGCCGCCTTCGTCGCCTGGGTCCGCGACACCGGTGGTCGCGGCCGCGGCCCCGACCAGCAGGTCACCGCGGATATCTTCGGCTCGGCACCGCGGGAGCTCACCTGGTCGGTCAGCCTGGGCCAGACCCTCGACATCGTCCGCACCGTCGTCGACGTCGTCGAGGACGAGGTCCTCCGGCTGGCCGCCCCCGGTGACGAGGGTGCGCTTCGCGAGGGGGTGCTCCGCTACTCGCGCGAGGTCGCCTTCTCCGCCGCGCAAGTGTATGCGGAGGCCGCCGAGGCCCGGGGCGCCTGGGACGCCCGGCTCGAGGCGCTCGTCGTCGACGCGGTCGTCCGCGCCGAGGCCGACGACTCGATGCAGTCGCGGGCGACCGCGTTGGGCTGGGGCTCGGTCGCGTCGGTCACGGTCGTGGCGGGTTCGACGCCGACGGGATCCACCGCCGCGGCGGTCGACGCGCTGCGCCGCTCGGTCGCCCGGCTCGGTGCCACCGCGCTGGCCGCCGTCCAGCGCCGTCGGCTGGTCGTGGTGCTCGGCGGCACGACCGAGGCCCTCAAGGTCGTCACGGCGATCGCGGACCACTTCGGCGAGGGCCCGATCGTCCTCGGACCCACGGTTCCGCACCTGTTTGCCGCCGGCCGGTCGGCCCGGGCGGCGCTGAGCGGCCTGGCCGCCGCGCCCGCGTGGCCCTCGGCCCCCCGCCCCGTGCTGTCCGACGAGCTGCTGCCGGAGCGCGTGCTCGCCGGCGACCCGTCCGCGTCTCGGGTCCTCGTCGACCGGATCCACCATCCCCTCGAGTCCCACCCCGCACTGCTCACGACCGCCACGACGTACCTCGAGACCGGCGGTTCGCTCGAGGCGACCGCCCGCGCGCTGTTCGTCCACCCCAACACCGTGCGCTACCGCCTCGGTCGCATCGCCGAGGTGACCGGCTACGACCTCGCTCACCCGCGCGAGGCGCATACCGTCGCCGTCGCCCTGGCCGTCGGCCGGCTGGCCGACACCCCGCCGGTCGAGTGGCGGTCCGGCGCACCCACCCGGACGCGACGCGTACCAGCCGAGACCGAGTAGGCATCTTTGGAGGTTTCCTCCAAAACGACGGAGGATTGTTCGTCGGGTTCGCCGACGACGTCGTCGTCGAGGACCCGCAAGGCTTGACGTCGTGATCGCTCTCGTCTGCCCCGGCCAAGGCTCACAGACCCCGGGATTCCTGGCCCCCTGGCTCGAGCTGCCCGGGCTGCGCGAGCGGGCCGAGGCCCTGTCGGACGCCGCGGGCCTCGACCTCGTCGCCCACGGCACGACGTCGGACGCGGACACGATCCGCGACACGTCCGTCGCCCAGCCCCTCATCGTCGGCGCCGGGCTGCTGGCCCTCGAGGCCCTGTCTGCGGACCAGGCCGACGCGGGCTCGGCGAGCGTGGTGGCCGGGCACTCCGTCGGAGAGATCACCGCGGCGGCCGCCACCGGAGTCCTCACGACGACGGACGCGATGAGCCTGGTCAGCCTCCGCGGCCGGGCCATGGCGCAGGCCAGCGCCATCACCCCGACCGGCATGTCGGCGGTCCTCGGCGGCGACCCGGGCGAGGTGGCGGCGGCCCTGGACCGGCACGGCCTCACCCCGGCCAACATGAACGGCGCCGGTCAGGTCGTCGCGGCCGGCACGCTGGAGCAGCTCGCCGCGTTGGCCGCCGACCCCCCGGCCAAGGCCCGCGTCATCCCGCTCCAGGTCGCCGGCGCGTTCCACACCGTCCACATGGCCCCGGCGGCCGACGAGCTCTCCGCGCAATGGACCGACCACGACGTCAGCGACCCCGGCGTCACCCTGCTGTCCAACACCGACGGCGCCGTGGTCGCGTCCGGTGCCGAGTTCCTGCGGCGTCTCATCAGCCAGGTGCGCAACCCCGTCCGGTGGGACCTCTGCATGGCGACGATGACCGACGTCGGGGTGACCGGCCTCGTGGAGCTCGCGCCGGCGGGCACGCTGGTCGGCCTCGCCAAGCGCGCCATGAAGGGCGTCCCAACGGTTGCGCTCAAGACCCCCGACGACCTCGCGGCCGCCCGCGAGCTCCTCGCCACCATCCCCCAGGGAGCCTGACATGACCACCACCTCCGACAGCCCCCGTACCGCGCCTACCCCCAAGGGGACCGGCCACCTGGTGGGCGGCGACGGCGCCCGCTACGCCCGCATCTGGGGCGTCGGCGGCTACCGCCCCGAGCGCGTCGTCCCCAACTCCGAGCTGGTCGAGCGCATCGACTCCTCCGACGAGTGGATCCGCGAGCGCTCCGGCATCATCAGCCGTCGCTACGCCGCGCCCGAGGAGACGGTGGTCGACATGTCCGAGGCCGCGGCTGAGCAGGCGCTCGAGGCCGCCGGGATCAACGCTGCCCAGCTCGGCGCGATCATCATCTCCACGGTCACCCACCCCTACCAGACCCCCGCCGCCGCCCCGATCCTCGCGAACCGGCTGGGCGTGACCTGCGCAGCGTTCGACATCTCGGCCGCCTGCGCCGGCTACTGCCACGGCATCTCGCTGGCCAACGACATGATCCGCGGCGGATCGGCCGAGTACGTCCTCGTCGTCGGGGTCGAGAAGCTCTCCGACTTCACCGACTGGGACGACCGGGGCACCGCGTTCATCTTCGGCGACGGCGCCGGCGCGGCGGTCGTCGGGCCGTCCGACACACCGGGCATCGGCCCGACGATCTGGGGATCCGACGGCGCCCAGTGGCAGGCGATCATGCAGCGCGAGCCGTGGACCGACTACCGCCGCCCGGAGCAGGGCGACGGCCCGGTCGACAAGACCGTCCAGCCCCGCAACTGGCCGGCGATCGGGATGGCCGGCCAGTCGGTGTTCCGCTGGGCGGTCTGGGGCATGGCTCCGGTGGCCCAGCAGGCGATCGACAAGGCCGGCATCACCATCGACGACCTGGACGCGTTCATCCCGCACCAGGCCAACATGCGGATCATCGACGCGATGATCAAGCAGCTGAAGCTGCCCGCCGACATCCCGGTCGCCCGTGACATCGCCGAGACGGCCAACACCTCGGCGGCCTCGATCCCCCTCGCGACCGAGCGGATGCTGCGCCAGAACGAGATCCCGAGCGGCGGCCTCGCCCTGCAGATCGGCTTCGGTGCCGGGCTCGTCTACGCGGCGCAGGTCGTCGTCATCCCCTAGCCTCACCCACGAACCAATCACCCGCACGACCGACGGAAGGAAGAACACATGGCGCAGAGCGAGCAGGAGATCCTCGAGGGTCTGGCCGAGATCGTCAACGAGGAGACCGGCATCGAGACCGACCAGGTCGAGTCCGACAAGTCGTTCACCGACGACCTCGACATCGACTCGCTGTCGATGATGACCATCGTCGTCAACGCCGAGGAGAAGTTCGGCGTCAAGATCCCGGACGACGAGGTCAAGAACCTCAAGACCGTCAACGACGCGGTCAGCTTCATCGCCAAGGCGCAGGGCTGACAGAGGCCTGACGGGCAGGCCTACCCGCGGGTAAGCGTGCCCACCGGCGGTCCTGACTCGCCGGTAGCCCTCGGAGCGGGGTAGAACGGTGGTTCCAGCCGTTCGACCCCGCTTCGTCGCGTCCGTACGCATCCCGCGGGATCGGCCTACGCTGGGACCAGCCCAGTGCCCCAGGAGATCCCCGGGGCGACGACGCCCTAGGAGCCTTCCATGACGTCAGCACGCGACCAGCGGATCGTCGTCACCGGACTCGGTGCCACCACCCCGCTCGGCGGGACCATCAAGGAAACCTGGGAGGGCATCCTCGCCGGCCGCAGCGGCGCGCGGACGATCGACGCCGACTGGGTGACCAAGTACGAGCTCCCGGTGACCTTCGCCGCTCAGCTCGCGGTGCACCCGTCGGAGGTGCTCGCGCGCCACCAGATCAAACGACTGGACCCGTCGGCGCAGTACGCCCTCATCGCGTCGCGGGCCGCGTGGGAGGACGCCGGCAAGCCGGAGATCGACCCCGAACGCCTCGGCGTCGTCATGGGGTCCGGCATCGGCGGCGTGTGGACGCTGCTCGACCAGTGGGACGTGCTCCGCGAGAAGGGCCCGCGCCGGGTCTACCCGCTCGCCGTGCCGATGCTCATGCCCAACGGTCCCTCGGCGGCGGTCTCCCTCGACCTCGGGGCCCGGGCGGGCGCGCATACTCCCGTCAGTGCCTGCGCCTCCGGCGCCGAGGGCATGGCGTATGCGGCCGAGATGATCCGCTCCGGCCGCGCCGACGTCGTGGTCGCCGGTGGCACCGAGGCGGCCATCCACGCCCTCCCGATCGCCGGCTTCGCGGCCATGCAGGCGCTGTCCACCCGCAACGACGAGCCCACGAAGGCCTCCCGCCCCTACGACATCGCCCGCGACGGGTTCGTGCTGGGCGAGGGTGCTGCCGTGATCGTCCTCGAGAGCGAGGAGCACGCCAAGGCCCGCGGAGCGCAGATCTACGCGGTGCTCGCCGGCATCGGGATGTCGGCCGACGCGCACCACATCACCGCCCCCGAGCCGAACGGCGCGGGCGCGTCCCGGGCGATGAAGCAGGCCGTCGAGTCCGCGGGCCTGGCGCCTGGGCGACATCGCCCACATCAACGCCCACGCGACGTCGACGCCGGTCGGCGACGTGGCCGAGGCCAACGCGATCGTGCGGGCCTTCGGCGAGGACGTCGCGGGCGGTATCCCGGTGTCCGGGACCAAGTCGATGACCGGCCACCTGCTCGGCGCGGCCGGCGCCCTGGAGGCGTTGTTCACCATCCTGGCCGTCCGTGACCGCGTCGCGCCGGCGACCATCAACATCGACGACCTCGACCCGGCCATCCCCCTCGACGTCGTCCGTGGTGAGCATCGGACATTGCCCGAGGGCGACGTGGCCGCCATGGACAACTCGTTCGGGTTCGGCGGCCACAACATCGCGCTGGTGTTCACCAACGCCTGAGGCCTCTTCCCACGGGCATGGTGACCTGACGGAATCGTCGGAATTGCCCGTGCTGGGGCTGTGTCTTCGGTAACGAAAAGGTCACGATCAATGGTTGGGTCTGTCACCTGTCGGCAGGCCCAACCAGACTCCGCGACGGCGTGCCCGGTCCCGGGCCCGCGTCTGTCGAAGGAGATCCATGAGACTCAGCACGGCTCGACACGGCGGGAGGGCGGCGGTCACCACCATCGCCGCCGCCGGTCTCGTCATCGGAGCGCTGGTCAGCGGGGCGAACAGCGCCACCGCCGCACCGGGCGACCCAGGAAACCCGGCCCCAGCAGCCAAGGCCAGCGCGGACAAAGGGCCGGCCAAGGCCGGCAAGAGCACCCGCGGCCAGCTCAGCCAGCACAACCAGAAGCTGCTCGCCGACGCCCAGGCGGCCAAGCAGGACAAGGTCACCGTGCTCATCGCCACCGACAAGGGCCAGACCGCGACCGTCGCGGCCCAGGTCAAGGGTCTCGGCGGAAACGTCGCCACCAAGGTGGACGCCGTCGGCTACGTCCGGGCGCTCCTGCCCACGTCGGCCGTGACCAAGGCGGTCAAGCTCCCCGGCGTCGCCGCGCTGGACCTCAACGAGTCCATCCCCCTCGAGGACCCGCGGCCGGACGCCGCCGCCAGCAAGGGCAAGGGCAAGACGCCCGCCCTCTACCCGGCGCCCGGTGCGACCACGCCGGCCGACAACCCCTACATGCCGACCGCCGAGACCGGCTCGGTGAAGTTCAAGGAGAACCACCCGGAGTGGGACGGCCGGGGCACGACGATCGGCATCCTCGACGCCGGCGTCGACCTCGACAACCCGGCCCTCCAGACGACCAGCACCGGCGAGCGCAAGATCGTCGACTGGGTCACGGCGACCGACCCGGTCTTCGACGGTGACGGGACCTGGCGCCCGATGCTCACCGACGCAGTGGGCCCCTCCGTGACCTATGCGGGCCGGACCTACACGCTGCCCGCCGGCACCTACAAGATCTCGCGGTTCAGCGAGAGCATCACTGCGGCCGACCAGTACGCGGGCGACGTCAACCGTGACGGCGACACCACCGACACCTTCGGCGTCCTCTACGACCCGGTGACGCACAACATCTGGGTCGACTCGGACAGCGACGGCAACTTCACCAACAACCCGGTGATGCGGCCCTACAACGAGAAGTACGACGTCGGCCACTTCGGCGTCGACAAGCCGGCCACCGCGGTGCGCGAGCAGGTGCCGTTCGTCGTCCAGTACCGCGAGGACGTCGACACCACGCCCGCTGGGGGCCCCGGCCTGGCCGACTACGTCAACATCGGCATCATCGAGGACGAGCACGGCTCGCACGTCGCCGGCATCACCGCCGCCAACGATCTGTTCGGTGACCCGAACTACGACGGCCAGGCACCGGGAGCCAAGATCGTCTCCTCGCGGGCCTGCAGCTGGGGTGGTGGCTGCACCGCGGCCGCGCTGACCGACGGCATGGTCGACCTCGTGGTCAACCGTCACGTCGACATCGTCAACATGTCGATCGGTGGCCTCCCGCCCCTCAACGACGGCAACAACGCCCGGGCCACGCTCTACAACCGGCTGATCAACGACTTCGGCGTGCAGCTGTTCATCTCGGCCGGCAACTCCGGCTCCGGCGTGAACACCATCGGCGACCCGGCGGTCGCGTCGGACGTCGTGGCCGTGGCGGCGAGCATCTCCAAGGAGACCTGGCTGGCCAACTACGGCTCGGTCGTCCAGGACAAGCTCGACGTCATGCCGTTCAGCTCGCGCGGTCCGCGTGAGGATGGCGGCTTCAAGCCGAACATCACCGCTCCCGGAGCGGCGATCTCGACCGTCCAGATGTGGCTGCCGGGTGCTCCCGTCGCCGAGGCCGGCTACGACCTCCCGCCGGGTGCCGCCATGCTCCAGGGCACCTCGATGGCCTCGCCCCAGGCGGCCGGCGCTGCGGCGCTGCTGGTCGGAGCGGCTCGCTCGAAGCAGCAGGGGGTCACCCCCGCTCAGCTGCGGCAGGCGATCTACTCGTCCGCGAAGTACCAGGACGACATTCCCGCCTTCGCTCAGGGCAACGGGTTCTTCGACGTCCAGGGCGCGTGGCAGCTGCTGAAGACGAACCTCGACACGCGGTCGTTCACGTCGAGTGCCCCGGTCTGCACCCCGATCTCCGACTTCCTGGCGACGCCGGGCGTCGGGCAGGGCATCTACAACCGGTGCGCCACGACCGCTGGCGGTCAGAAGCCGGGCGAGACCAAGGCCTACAACGTCACGGTCACCCGCACCAGCGGGCCGGCCGGGGCGATCCGCCACGACATCTCGTGGATCGGCAACGACGGCACCTACCAGTCGCCGAAGTCGGTCTCACTGCGGCTCAACGTCCCGACCACGGTCACCGTCGTGACCAAGGCCGGCGCGGGGGCCCACGGTGCGCTGATGCAGTTCGACGACCCGGCGACCGCCGGCGTCGACTTCCGCGTGATGAACACGATCATCGTGTCCAACGACACCACGGCGCCCGGCTACGGGTTCACGGCGACGGGCGAGAACGAGCGGAACCACACCCAGTCGTTCTTCGTCACGGTCCCGCAGGGCGCGACCTCACTGCAGGTCAACCTCGGCGGCATCGCCACCGGTTCGCAGACCCGGTTCATCGCCATCGACCCCTACGGCGTCCCGGCCGACCCGACCTCGACGCCGCTCTGCTACCTCAACTACGTGAACCCCGCCAACACCTGCAAGGCGGACGAGCGTTCCTACGACAACCCGCTTCCGGGTGTCTGGGAGATCGAGGTGGAGGCGCGGCGTACGTCGCCGGTGCTCAACAACCCGTTCCAGATCCGCGCCGAGATCCTCGGTGTGACCGTCTCCCCCGCCGTCGTGACGCTCCCGAGCGTCACCGCGGGTGTCGGGACGCCGGTCACCTGGACCGTGACCAACAACTTCGGTCCGGTTGCGGTCAAGGGTCAGGGCGGTCCGCTGGGCAGCGCCAACGCCCAGCGTCCGACGATCGCCGACGGTGCCAAACAGTCGTACACGGTCGTCGTTCCCGCCGGGGCCACCCGTCTGGACGTCGCGATCAACAACACCAGCGACCCGGGAGCGGACCTCGACCTGTTCGTCTACCGCGGCGCCACCCTCGTCGGCCAGTCGGCCGACGGTGACTCCAACGAGTCGGTCTCGCTGGCCAACCCGGCGGCCGGTGAGTACACAGTCCGCATCGACGGGTATTCCGTGCCGTCCGGTTCGACGCAGTACGACTACCGCGACGTGTTCTACTCGCCGGCGCTCGGCACGCTCAGCGCGCCGTCGACGTTGGTGAACCTCGTCAACGGGCAGAGCACGACGATCAGCGGGACGGTGACGGCGGTCTCGGCCCCGTCCGCCGGCCGCCAGCTGTTCGGCGAGCTCGTGGTGGTCTCCGACCAGGGCGCGGTGCTCGGCCGCGGTTCGGTCATCATCGGAGCGGTCACCAGCTGACCGACGGCTCCGTGTCTGACGGACGTGCCCGCTCCTCGCGTGTGAGGGGCGGGCACGTCCGCGCTCGGCCGGGGAACGTTTCACCGACGCGAGGGGTCTTAACCGGTATGCGGGTACGTGCTGGCGGTGGAGCGGTCGGGCCGATCGTGGCCCTGACCTGCCTGGTGACGTTCGGCTTGACCGGTTGTGGTGCGGAGCAGGCCTCGGGAGGCGCCACGCCGACCGTGACCATCTCGCCCACGACGACGACCACAGCCACGCCCATGCCGTCGGGCACCGTCCCGGGCGGACCGGACCCCAGTGACCCGGTGCCGCTCCCCACGGCGTCCAAGGGCGCGAGCGTGACGTTAACCGGCATACCGGAGCGGGGCGTGGAGGCGAGCTGCCTCCTCCTCGACAAGTACCTGCTGGTCGGTGGCGACCGC
>CAVWQU010000008.1:0-8029 GCA_963757225.1 uncultured Actinomycetota bacterium | reverse complement strand
GTCCTGGAGGCGGGCGGCGGTACCCGTGGCGGCGGCTCGGAGGGCGGTGACGTCCGGGCCGGCGCCGAGCACCTCGCGGCTGGAGCTGGCCAGCACCTGCGGCAGGGCGCCCGGGAAGGTCCGCCGCAGCGCCTCGACCGTGCCGCCCTGCGCCCCGAACCCCGGCGCCAGGATCGGCGTGTTCGCCGACACCAGGTCGATCCCGAGGTCGTGGACCGCGTCGCCGACGGTGGCGCCGATGACCAGCCCGATGCTGCCGAGCTCGGCCCGGGCGGCCGCCCCCGCGTTGTCCGCCGTGGCCCCCGCGACGACCGCCGCCGCCACCGACCGCTGGTCTCGCACCGCGTGCTGCACCTCGAACCCCTCGGGGTTCGACGTCAGCGCCAGCACGAACACGCCGCGCCCGGTCTCCTCCGCCAGGTCGAGCGCCGGCCGGAGCGAGCCGTACCCGAGGAACGGGCTGACCGTCACCGCGTCGGCGCGCAGGTCGCTGTCCTTGCCGAGGTAGGCGTCCGCATACGCCTGCATGGTCGAGCCGATGTCGCCGCGCTTGACGTCGAGCAGGGTCAGGGTGCCGGCGTCGCGCAGGTCGCCGAGCACCCGTTCGAGGACGCGGATGCCGCCGGAGCCGAACACCTCGAAGAACGCCGACTGCGGTTTCACGACGGCGACGCTCCCTGCGTAGGCCTCGACGCAGGTCATCGCGAACCGCTCCAGCCCGGCGAGCGAGTACTCCAGCCCCCACTGCTCGACCAGCCCGCGGTGCGGGTCCAGACCCGCACAGAACGGCCCGTATGTGTCCATCGCGGCCCGCAGCCGCGCCCCGAACGGTGTGGTCACCGAAGCACCTCCTGACGTCGGTGGGCCGCGCCCACCGCCTGCGTGAACGAGTCGAAACCCTTGTCCGCCAACAGGTCCTCCAGCTCGCGGAGCACCCGGACCGGCGCGGTCGGGTCGTTGAAGGTGGCCGTCCCGACCTGGATGGCGCTGGCCCCGGCGGCCACGAGCTCAAGCGCGTCGCGGCCGGTGCGCACTCCCCCGACCCCGATGATCGGCACCGTTCGGAACCGGCCCTCGGCCATCGCCGCGCGCACCTGCCAGATCGCCCGGACCGCGACCGGCCGGATCCCCGGACCGCTGAGACCGCCCGTCACGCCGCCGAGCTGAGGCCGCATCCGGTCGGTGTCGATGACCATCCCGAGCAGGGTGTTGATCAGGGTCAGCCCGTCCGCCCCGGCCTTGACGCACGCCGACGCGATCGACGCGATGTCGGTGACGTCGGGGCTGAGCTTGGCGAACACCGGGATGTGACGGGGCAGCTGCTCGCGGACCAGGGCGACCACCTTGGCCGAGGCCAGCGGGTCGATGGCGAAGACGAGACCGCGGTTCGCGACGTTGGGGCAGGAGATGTTGACCTCGACGCCCACGACGCAGTCGAAGGCCGCGCTCTGGCGCAGCACGGCGGCCACGTCCGCGAACTCCCCGCTCGAACCGCCGGCGATCGACACCAGTGCCCTCGCCCCGACCGAGTGCAGCCACGCCAGGTCGTTCTCGACGAAGGCCTGGATCCCGGGCCCCTGCAACCCGATCGAGTTGAGCATCCCGCTGGGGGTCTCCGCCATCCGGGGCGTGCCACGCCCGGACCGGGGCGCGGCCATCACCGACTTGGTGACGAACGCCCCGAGGGTCGCCACGTCGAAGAACCGATGCAGCTCCTTCCCGTTGGCGGCACAGCCGGAGGCGGTCATCAGCGGGTTCGGCAGCTCGACGTCCGCGAGCGTCACGCTCATGTCGACCATCAGTGACCCGTCTCCGTGGGCGCCCCGACCGCGTCGACCGGGACCCGTCCGTAGCCGTTCTCGAACGCGTCCCACCGCACGCGGTCGCCGCGGAACACCGGCCCCTCGACACACGAACGGACCATCCGGGTCGTCCCGTCCGCACCGGTCACCGGCATCACGCACGTCATGCACACCCCGACACCACAGGCCATCGACTCCTCGACGGCCACCTGCGCCACGATCCCCTGCGCGGCGGCGACCTCCGTGATCGAGCGCAGCATGCCCATCGGACCGCACCCGTAGACGACACCGGCCTGGCTGAGCCGGATGACCTGCGGCAGCACGTCACTGACCCAACCTCGAGTGCCGGCTGAGCCATCGTCGGTGGTCACCGTGAGACCGTCGGCCGCTCGCCGCGCCTCGACGACACCGAACAGCCGGTCCTCGCTCGCCGCGCCGAGCACCATCTCGACGTGGCACCCCTTGGCGGCCAGCTGCTCCGCCAGCCAGAACAGCGGCGCGCTCCCGTAGCCGCCGCCGACGAGCACGCAGGGCACGGGTTCGGTCGGCAGCGGGAACGGCTTGCCGAGAGGTCCGACGATGTCGACCTCGTCGTGCAGGGCCAGCCGGGTGATCCACGTCGTGCCGGGCCCGTGGGCCGCGACGACGATGTCGACGGTGCCGCCGTAGGTGCCGGACGGGCTGACCTTGTGGATCGAGAAGCAGCGGCGCAGCAGGTTCGCCGACGTGTCCCCGCCGACGGCCAGCGCGACGAACTGGCCCGGCCGCGCCAGTTCGGCGATGCCCGGAGCGACGAACGTCAAGTGCTGGTATGCGCCGACACGCCGGGTCGCGATGAGCTCACCGGCGACCTGGACGACCCCCGTCACCGGCTCCCCTCCGCGTGCCGACCGAAGAGGTCGAGGTCGCGCGCGTGGTCCTGCAGGGACTTGACCCGGATCTCGCCGGAGCGCCGGGCCTCGATGCCCTGCACCGCCGCCGCGAGCTCCTGCACCGTCGTGATGATCGGCTTGTCGGCACCGGTCGTGGCCGCCCGGATCTCGTAGCCGTCGGCCCGCGCGGACTTGCCGGTCGGCGTATTGACCACCATGGCCACCTCACCATCGTTGATGAGGTCGACGATCGTCGGCTCGCCCGACTCCGAGGGCTCGCGCTCCCGGATCTTGCGGACCACCTTCGACTGGATCCCGTTGCGCCGCAGCACTTCCGCAGTGCCGCTGGTCGCGATGATGGTGAAGCCGAGGTCGGCCAGCCGCTTGACCGGGAAGATCATCGCCCGCTTGTCGCGGTTGGCGATCGAGACGAACACCGACCCGCTGTCCGGCAGTCCACCGCTGCTCATCTGGCTTTTGGCGAACGCCGACCCGAAGTCGACGTCGATGCCCATGACCTCACCGGTCGAGCGCATCTCCGGGCCGAGCAGCGAGTCGACGACCTTGCCCTCGCGGGTCCGGAACCGCTTGAACGGCAGGATCGCCTCCTTGACCGCCATCGGCGCGTGGTCCGGCAGCCGGCCGCCGTCGCCGTGCGGCGGCAGGATCCCCTCCTCGCGCAGCTCCTTGATCGTCGCGCCGAGCATCACCCGGGCGGCGGCCTTGGAGATCTGGACCCCGGTGGCCTTGGCCACGAACGGGACCGTGCGCGACGCCCGCGGGTTCGCCTCGAGGACGTAGAGGATGTCCTGGGCCAGGGCGTACTGCACGTTCATCAGCCCGCGGACGCCGATCCCCTCGGCCAGCTTGAGGGTCGACTCGCGGACCCGTTCCAGCTCGGTCCGGCCGAGGGTCACCGGCGGGAGGGTGCACGAGCTGTCGCCGGAGTGGATGCCGGCCTCCTCGATGTGTTCCATGATCCCGCCGAGATACATCTCCTCGCCGTCATAGAGGGCGTCCACGTCGATCTCGATGGCGTCGTCGAGGAACCGGTCGACGAGGACCGGATGCTCGGGGCTCGCGATGGTCGCGCGGGTGACGTAGGTGGCCAGGGTCTCGTCGTCGTAGACGATCTCCATGCCGCGACCGCCGAGGACGTAGGACGGGCGCACGAGGACCGGGTAGCCGATCTCCTTGGCGACCTCGACGGCCTCCTCGGCGCTGTAGGCGGTGCCGTGCTTCGGCGCCGGCAGGTTCGCCTCCGCGAGCACGCGGCCGAACGCGCCGCGGTCCTCGGCCAGGTTGATGGCCTCCGGGCTGGTGCCGACGATCGGCACGCCCTCGTCCTTGAGCGCCTGCGCGAGCCCGAGCGGGGTCTGGCCCCCGAGCTGGACGATGACGCCGGCCAGCGGCCCGGCCTGCCGCTCGACGTGCACCACCTCGAGGACGTCCTCGAGGGTCAGCGGCTCGAAGTAGAGGCGGCTGCTCGTGTCGTAGTCGGTGGAGACCGTCTCGGGGTTGCAGTTGATCATCACCGTGTCGAAACCCTTGTCCCGCAACGCGAACGAGGCGTGGACGCAGGAGTAGTCGAACTCGACTCCCTGGCCGATCCGGTTGGGGCCGGAGCCGAGGATGATCACCGCGGGCCGCTCACGGGGCGCGACCTCGTTCTCCTCGTCGTAGGTCGAGTAGTGGTACGGCGTGAGCGCCGCGAACTCGGCGGCGCAGGTGTCGACGGTCTTGTAGACCGGGCGGACCCCGAGGGCGTGACGGACGCCGCGGACCACCGCCTCCGGCATACCGGCGAGCGAGGCGATCTGGGCGTCGGAGAAGCCGTGCCGCTTGGCCAGCCGCAGCAGCGCCGGGCTGAGCTGCTCGGCGCCCGCGACCCGGTCGGCGACCTCGTTGATGAGGGCGATCTGGTCGAGGAACCACGGGTCGATCCCCGTGGCGTCGTGCACCCGCTCGACCGACGCTCCGCCGCGCAGCGCCTGCTGCACGGCGATGATCCGGCCGTCGGTCGGGACCGCGGCCTCCGCCACCAGCTCGGCCAGCCGCGCCGGCTCGGACGGGGTGGGGCCGTCCCAGTGGAACGACGAGCCCGAGCGCTCCATCGACCGCAGCGCCTTCTGCAGCGCCTCGGTGAAGTTGCGGCCGATCGACATCGCCTCGCCGACCGACTTCATCGTCGTGGTCAGGGTGGGGTCGGCGGCGGGGAACTTCTCGAACGCGAACCGCGGCACCTTGACGACGACGTAGTCGAGGGTCGGCTCGAACGACGCCGGCGTCTCGCGGGTGATGTCGTTGGGCACCTCGTCGAGCGTGTAGCCGATGGCCATCTTCGCGGCGATCTTGGCGATCGGGAACCCGGTCGCCTTCGACGCCAAGGCGCTCGACCGCGAGACGCGCGGGTTCATCTCGATGACGATGACCCGGCCGTCCTCGGGGTTGACGGCGAACTGGATGTTGCAGCCGCCGGTGTCGACGCCGACCTCGCGGATGATGGCGATGCCGATGTCGCGCAGCCGCTGGTACTCGCGGTCGGTGAGGGTGAGCGCCGGCGCAACGGTGATGGAGTCGCCGGTGTGGACGCCCATCGGGTCGAGGTTCTCGATCGAGCAGACCACCACGACGTTGTCGGCGTGGTCGCGCATCACCTCGAGCTCGTACTCCTTCCAGCCGAGGATCGACTGCTCGAGCAGGACCTCGGTGATCGGGCTGTCCTTGAGGCCCTGCCCGGCCATCCGGCGCAGCTCGGTCTCGTCGTGGGCGAAGCCAGACCCGAGCCCCCCCATGGTGAACGACGGCCGGACGACCAGCGGGTAGCCGAGCTCGGCGGCGGCGACCAGCACCTCGTCGACGGAGTGGGCGATGAAGGAGCGCGCCGACTCGGCGCCGCAGCGCGCCACGACACCCTTGAACTTCTCGCGGTCCTCGCCGAGCTGGATCGCCTCCACGTTGGCGCCGATGAGTGGGCAGTCGTACTTTTCGAGAACTCCGTTCTCGTGCAACGCGATCGCCGTGTTGAGGGCGGTCTGGCCGCCCAGCGTCGCGAGCACCGCATCGGGCCGCTCCTTGGCGATGATCGCCTCGACCACCTCCGGGGTGATCGGCTCGACGTAGGTCGCGTCGGCGAACTCCGGGTCGGTCATGATCGTCGCCGGGTTGCTGTTGACGAGGATCACCCGGATGCCCTCGTCGCGCAGCACGCGGCAGGCCTGGGTGCCGGAGTAGTCGAACTCGCAGGCCTGGCCGATGACGATCGGCCCCGACCCGATGACCAGCACACTGCGGATGTCGTCGCGCTTCGGCATCAGCCGCGCTCCCCCTTGTCGCTCATCAGGGCCACGAACCGGTCGAACAGGTATGCGGCGTCGTGCGGCCCGGCCGCGGCCTCCGGGTGGTACTGCACCGAGTACGCGGGGATGTCGAGGCACTCGATCCCCTCGACCACCTCGTCGTTGAGGCAGACGTGCGAGACGCGGGCCCGCCCGTAGGGGGTCTCGCTGTCGCGGTCGATGGGGGCGTCCACGGCGAACCCGTGGTTGTGGGCGGTCACCTCGACCTTGCCGGTGGTGCGGTCCATGACCGGCTGGTTGATCCCGCGGTGGCCGTACTTGAGCTTGTAGGTGCCGAACCCCAGCGCGCGCCCGAGGAGCTGGTTGCCGAAGCAGATGCCGAAGAACGGGATCCCGGCGTCGAGCACCTGTCGCAGCAGCGCGACCTCGGACTCCGCCGTCGCCGGGTCGCCCGGACCGTTGGAGAAGAACACCCCGTCCGGCTCCAGCGCGGCCACCTCGTCGAACGTCGCCCACTGCGGGAGCACGTGCACCTCGATGCCGTGCTCGGCCATCAGCTGCGGGGTCATCGCCTTGATCCCGAGGTCGATCGCCGCCACCCGGAACCGCTTCTCCCCCAACGCCTCCACGACGTACGGCTCGGTGGTCGAGACCTCTCCGGCCAGCGCTGCGCCGGCCATCGAGGGCGCGGAGCGAACTCGGTCGGCGAGGACGGTCGGCGACGCGTCCGCGTACTCGTCACCGCTGAAGATGCCGACCCGCATGGCCCCGCGCTCGCGCAGGTGACGGGTCAGGGCGCGCGTGTCGATCCCGCTGATGCCCACGACGCCCTGGTCGCGCAGCTCGTCCTCCAGGGGCTTGGTCGACCGCCAGTTGGACGGGCGCAGAGCCGGGTCGCGGACGACGTAGCCGGACACCCAGATCCGGGTCGACTCGGGGTCCTCGGTGTTGATGCCGGTGTTGCCGACGTGCGGCGCGGTCATGACGACGACCTGACGGTGGTAGCTGGGGTCGGTCAGCGTCTCCTGGTAGCCGGTCATCCCGGTGGAGAACACCGCCTCTCCGACGGTCTCGCCGACCGCGCCGTAGGCGTCGCCGCGGAAGGTGCGGCCGTCCTCGAGGACGAGCACCGCTGGGTCGCGGTCGATGAGCAGCTGGGTCACAGAGGGCCTCCGACGAGCTCGGGGATGAGGGCGCGGCCGTCGCGCGCGCTGCACGCCCCGCGGATGAAGGTCGCGACGACGCGGCCGGTCAGGGTCCGGCCGTGCCACGGGTTGTTGCTCGACAGCGAGTGCGAGACGTCGCGGTCGACGGTCCAGGACGCCGTGGGGTCGACCAGGGTGAGGTTCGCCGGCGACCCGACGGTCAGCGGCTGGCCGTGGTCCTCGAGCCGGGCGATCCGGGCCGGGTTGACCGACATGACCCGGGCCACACCGGCCCAGTCGAGAAGCCCACTCCGGACCATGACCTCGCTCACCACCGCGAGCGACGTCTCCAGCCCGAGCATCCCCGGCGACGCGTCGACGAAGGCGTGCTCCTTGTCGTGCCGGGCGTGCGGCGCGTGGTCGGTGGCGACTGCGTCGATGGTCCCGTCGGCGAGGCCCTCGCGCAGCGCGCGGACGTCCTCCTCGGGCCGCAGCGGCGGGTTGACCTTCCAGACCGGGTCGTAGGACGAGAGCAGGTCGTGGGTCAGCAGCAGGTGGTGCGGGGTGACCTCGGCGGTGACGTCGACGCCCTGCGCCCTGGCCCAACGGATCACCTCGACCGAGCCGGCGGTCGAGACGTGCGCGATGTGCACCCGGCTGCCGCTGTGCCGGGCGAGCGTGACGTCGCCAGCCACGATCGACTCCTCGGCGATGCCCGGCCAGCCGGGCAGCCCGAGCCGCCCGGACAGCTCGCTCTCGTCGGCGCACGCGTCGAGGCCGGCGAGGCGCAGGTCCTGCGCGTGCTCGCTGATCACGCCGCCGAACGCCTTGACGTACTCGAGCGCTCGCCGCATCGCCCCAGCATCGGCGACACAGTCTCCGTCGTCGGAGAAGACCCGCACCCGGGCCCG
>CAVWQU010000007.1:0-13350 GCA_963757225.1 uncultured Actinomycetota bacterium | reverse complement strand
CCACTATGCATACCTCTGGGTGTTCGTGGACAACACGCCGCTCCATCTCCTTCGATGCTCGGCACGGCTGATTCCGGACGGCACCGAGCGAGTCGAGGAACGGTTCGGGGAGAACGAGATTCGCCTGTCGACGTCGTGGGAGCGGACGACGTGACCTCGGACGGGCCGATCCTCGCCATCGAGAACCTCACCGTCGTCTTCGGGACGACGGGCGGCGAGCGGGCCGCCGTCCGGGACCTCTCCCTCACGGTTCCGACCGGTTCCACCGTGGCGCTGGTGGGCGAGTCCGGTTCCGGGAAGTCGACCACGGCGGCCGCGGTGAACCGGCTCCTGCCGGCCAACGGCCGGGTCACCGCCGGCCGGGTCCTGCTCGACGGCCGCGACCTGCTCACCGTCAGCGAGCGGGAGATGCGGCGCGTCCGGGGGGCCGGGATCGGTCTGGTGCCCCAGGACCCGATGTCGAACCTCGACCCGTTGATGCGGATCGGCGACCAGGTCGCGGAGGCCCTGGAGGTCCACGACGTCGCGAACGGCAAGGCCGCCTGGGCCCGGGCCCTCGAGCTGCTGGACCTCGTCGGCATCCCCGACCCCGAGGCCCGCGCGGCACAGTATCCGCACGAGTTCTCCGGCGGGATGCGTCAACGCGCCCTCATCGCCGTGGGGCTGGCCTGCCGACCACGGCTGCTCGTCGCCGACGAGCCGACGTCGGCGCTCGACGTGACGGTGCAGCGCCACATCCTCGACACCGTCGACGCGATCACCGAGGAGCTCGGCACCAGCGTCCTGCTCATCACCCACGACCTCGGCCTCGCGGCCGAGCGGGCCGACAGCGTCGCCGTGATGTACCGCGGGGAGATCGTCGAGACCGGACCGGCCGCCCGACATCCTCGCCGAACCCGAACACGCATACACGAGAAGGCTGCTCGCGGCCGCACCCAGCCTCAACGCCGTTCGTGAGGTCCGGCGCACGCCGCAGGGCTCGGTCGCCCCCGAGGCCCTGGTGCGGTTCGAGGGCGTCAGCAAGCGGTTCGCGCTGCGACGTCGTGGGCGCGGCGCGGGGGACGACATCCTGGCCGTCGACGACGTGTCGTTCGACATCCCGCAGGGGCAGACTGTCGCGATCGTCGGCGAGTCGGGCTCGGGGAAGTCGACCACCGCGAACCTGCTGCTGGGTCTGGAGGTCCCCACGGGCGGGCGCATCCTCATCGGAGGACAGGACCTCGCGACGATGTCTCGGCGGGAGACGTTCGCACTGCGGCGTCGCATCCAGCCGGTGTTCCAGAACCCGTATGCGTCACTGGATCCGCGCTACTCGGTCGAGCGCTCCGTCGCCGAGCCGCTGAAGGTCCACGGTGTCGGGACGCCGGACGAGCGCCGCGAGCGGGTCCGCACGCTGCTCGACCAGGTCGCGCTGGACGCCGACCTGGCGACCCGGCTGCCCCACGAGCTCTCCGGTGGCCAACGACAGCGCGTCGCGATCGCCCGGGCCCTCGCTCTGGAGCCCGACATCGTCGTCCTGGACGAGGCGGTGTCGGCGCTCGACGTCATCGTGCAGGCACAGATCCTCGACCTGCTCGCCGAGCTCCAGGGCCGCCTGGGCCTGACCTATCTGTTCATCAGCCACGACCTGGCCGTCGTGCGCCTGGTATCGGACCAGGTGCACGTGATGCGGGCGGGCCGGATCGTCGAGTCCGGACCGCCGGAGCAGATCTTCGACGCTCCGCAGGACGGCTACACCCGCGAGCTGTTGGCCGCCATCCCCGGAGCTTCGCGCTAGCCGGTCAGCTCGCGGGGACGCAGGATGACGTCCACGAGGGCGCCGTTCCGCCAGACGGTGATCTCGACCCGGCGATCGATGGCGTCCTCGACCATGAGCTTCTGGACGGCGGTGGCCGTGACGATGGTCGTGCCATCGAGCTCGACCATGATGTCGCCGCTATGGATGCCGGCCCGCTCCGCCGGGCTGCCGGCCACGACCGAGGCCACCTGCATACCCGTCGGCGACCCGACCTTCGCGGCGACCTTCGGCGGCAGGGCGATCGTCTTCCCGGCGATCCCGAGCCACGCCCGCCGGACCCGGCCGGTGGTCATCAGCGTGGAAACGATCTCCCGCGTCGTCGCGTTGATGGGGACCGCGAGCCCGAGGCCGACCCCCGCCACCGCCGTGTTGACGCCGACCATCCGGCCCTGGTGGTCGGCGAGGACGCCGCCGCTGTTGCCGGGGTTGAGGGCGGCGTCGGTCTGGATCACCTCGTCGACGACCCGGCCCGACGCCGTGGGAAGCGAGCGCCCGAGCGCGGACACGATGCCGGCCGTAACGCTGCCGGCCAGGCCGAGCGGGTTGCCGAGCGCGACGACGAGCTGTCCGACGCGCAGGGTGGAGGCGTCACCCTGTTCGACCGGGGGCGGAGTCTCGCCACGCGCGAGCAGGACCGCCAGGTCCGACAGGGTGTCCCGGCCCACCACGTCCGCGGTCGACGTCGTCCCGTCGGTGAAGGTGGCCTCTGCGGTCGTCGCCCCGGCGACGACGTGAGCACTGGTCAGAAGGTAACCGTCGGCGGTGATGACGCTCGCGCTGCCGGCCCCCGCCCGGCCGCGGGCGGTGCGCACCTCGAGGCTGGCGACCGACGGCAGCACCGTCTCGGCCACCTGGACGATGGTGCGCGAGTAGGCGTCGAGGGCCTCACGCTCGTCGGACATGCCTGCTCAACGCTCGCCGTTGCCGTAGGCTTCCGCCGGTCGGCGATGTTCGCCCACGGCGTGATCCGGTGGGGTCCTCGTCCGGTGAGGACGTCATTGGAGGACGCCTCTCAGTGGAGCAAAGTCAGCGTTGGGGCACCGATTTCGCTCCACTGAAGGGCCTACGCGGAGATCGTGGTCGGTCGTTGACCCCAGGGGGTACACAAGGCACCACGATCCTGATCAGCGGGCTGGAGCGCCCACAGAGCGCTGGCGGCTCGCGGGGGGCTCCCTCGCGCCCTCGGCTCTCAATGGAGCGATGTCGGCCTTTGGGCCACAGGCGTTGGGGCAACAACGTCGCTCCGCGAAGCGGGTCCGAGCGGGCATCGGCCAGCTGAGCGAACGATCAGCGTGTCCGGTCGCGGCCGGTCAGCTCCCAAGCGTCCTCGGACCCATCGGGGTCGTCCGTGTCCACCCAGACGTCGGCGTCGTCGACCGCCTCGGGCAGCCCGCCCGACGGCCCGTCGAGCGGGATGTCGTCGCCGCGAAGCAGGGCGAGGGTCGTTGGCAGGTCGTCGGCCTTGACGAGGACATCGCGCGCCTTGGACCCCTCGGACGGCCCGACGATGCCGCGCGACTCGAGCAGGTCCATCAGGCGCCCGGCCTTGGCGAACCCGACCCGCAGCTTGCGTTGGAGCATCGACGTCGAGCCGAACTGCGTGGTCACCACCAGCTCGGTCGCCTGCAGCAGCAGGTCGAGGTCGTCGCCGATGTCGTCGTCCACCTGCTTCTTCGGCGCGACGAGGATGACGTCCTTGCGGTAGTTCGGCTGGAGCTGCTTCGTGACGCTCTTGACGACCGCCATGACCTCGGACTCGGTCACCCATGCGCCCTGGACGCGGATCGCCTTGCTCGAGCCCATCGGCAGGAACAGCGCGTCGCCCTGGCCGACCAGCTTCTCCGCGCCCGGCTGGTCGAGGACGACCCGGGAGTCGGCCAGCGACGACGTCGCGAACGCCATCCGGGACGGGACGTTGGCCTTGATCAGACCGGTCACCACGTCGACCGACGGCCGCTGGGTCGCGAGGACCAGGTGGATCCCCGCGGCCCGCGCCAGCTGGGTGATCCGGACGATGGACTCCTCCACGTCGCGGGGCGCCACCATCATCAGGTCGGCCAGCTCGTCGACGATGACCAGGAGGTACGGGTAGGGCTGGATCACCCGCTCGGACCCCGGCAGCGGCTTGACCTTGCCGGACCGCACCGCCTTGTTGAAGTCGTCGACGTGCTTGAACCCGAACGCGGCCAGGTCGTCGTACCGCGTGTCCATCTCCCGCACGACCCAGGCCAGGGCCTCCGCGGCCTTCTTGGGATTGGTGATGATCGGCGTGATGAGGTGCGGGATCCCCTCGTACGCGGTGAGCTCGACCCGCTTCGGGTCGACGAGGACCATCCGCACCTCCTCCGGGGTCGCCCGCATGAGGATCGAGGTGATCATCGAGTTGACGAACGACGACTTGCCTGCGCCGGTCGCCCCGGCGACGAGCAGGTGGGGCATCCGGGCGAGGTTCGCCACGACGTAGCCGCCCTCGACGTCCTTGCCCACCCCCATCACCATTGGGTGCTGGTTGCTGCGGGCCACCTGGCTGCGCAGCACGTCGCCGAGCGACACCGTCTCCCGGTCGGTGTTGGGGATCTCGATGCCGATCGCGGACTTGCCGGGGATCGGGCTCAGGATGCGGACGTCGGCGGAGGCGACCGCATACGCGATGTTCTTGGAGAGCGCGGTGACGCGCTCGACCTTGGTGGCCGGGCCGAGCTCGACCTCGTACCGCGTCACCGTCGGACCGCGGGTGAACCCGGTGACCTGGGCGTCGATCTCGAACTGTTCGAACACGATCGAGAGAGCCTCGACGACCCGGTCGTTCGCGACGCTCCGGGTGCGGTGGGGCGCCCCGGGCACGAGCAGGGCCTGGTCGGGCAGCGTGTAGGTGACGTCGCCCGTCAGCGACAGCTGCTCGACCCGCGCCGGCAGGCTGGACGTGGGCGGCGGGACGAGCGCCTCCTTGGGGCCGAGCCCCGTCTGGGGGACGGTCTTCTCCGTCGGGCTCGGGGCCTCCGTGGGCACCTCGTCCAGACCGGGCCGCTTCTCGCCAGGGCGCAGACGGCGGCCGCGGCCGGTGGGGGCGACCACGGCCGCCTGCTCGAACGCTTCGTCCCCTTCGCGCTTCTCCAGCAGGTCGACCGCTCGGCGGCGGGAGCGCGGCGTCGGGGTGACCGCGGTCGTCGGCTCGGCCGCGTCGTCGTCGGCGCCGTGGATCAGCCGGTCGCGCAGGTCGCGGACCCGCTGGGGGATCTGGCGGACCGGGGTACCTGTGACGACGAGGGCACCGAACAGGGCGAGGAGCACGAGCAGCACGACCGCGCCCGGGCGGGACACCGCCGAGGCCAGCGGGCTGGAGGCGAGGAACCCGATGATGCCGCCGGCCGCCCGCATGGGGTCGGCACCGCCCGGCGGGTTCGGGATGCCGTCGGCGATGTGGGCGAGGCCGCAGGCGGCGAAGGTGAGCGCGACGGTGCCGACGACGAGCCGGTTGGTGACCGCTTCGTCCTTGGGCGCGCGCAGGAAGTAAAGGCCGAAGGCGAGCAGGACCAGCGGCACCGCATACCCGACCCGGCCCAGGGTCCCGGCGACGACCGCGTGGATGACGTCGCCGACGACCCCTTGCACGCCCCACCACTCGCGGGCGGCCACGACCACGGCGAGCCCGATGAGAGCGAAGCCGACACCGTCGCGACGGTGCTCGGGCTCGAGGTCGCGGGCCGAGCTGCCCACCCGGCGGACCGCTCCGCCGGCCAGGTGCGAGACGCCCATCCACGTCCCGCGGATGGCTCGCAGGGGCAGCGGGAGCCCGCCGGAGCGGGCCTTGGAGGTGCGGCGGGCGGCCGGCTTGCGCGGCGCCGGGCGACCGCCCCGGCCCGTGGCCTGGCGCGACGTCGGCACGCGCCCGGTGGACGGGCGCGACGACGTGGAGGACGAACGGGCGGCCATGCTCGAACGGTACGCGAAAGTCACCCCAGACTCACGCGTCACACGCGCCCCACCCCGCGTCGGTCGAGTCGGGTCGGTCCGCCCACGATCTCAGATTGCGGAAGCACCATTCTCGTGGTGGACGGCCCTCGCTACCCTTCGGACCACGGTCATGAGTGCCAGCGCACAGCTCCGGCTTGCTGGCCAGCAACCCTCCTCCGCGGTGGGGTGCTCCGGATGACGACCCGGCCGCTGGCATACGCCGTCGGCAAGCGCGGACCTTGCTACCCGGCAGGTCCCTCGGACCTTCGGAGTCGAACATGTCGATCGCTCGCAGCGAGTACACGTACTGCGCCCCCACCATCCCCACCAAGCTGCGCGTCGTCCGCGACGGTGACGCGGTCCGCACGGCGGTACCGGGCGAGCTGCCCGCAGTCGTCGGGGCGGGCCTGCGTGTTCCGACCCTGACCGGCGAGGTCGAGTACGCCAACCTCGACCACGCCGCGTCCACGCCGTCGCTGGTCAGCGTCAAGGCCGCCGTCGACACCGCGCTGCAGACGTACTCGTCGGTCCACCGGGGCAACGGGTATGCGAGCCGGGTGACCTCCGCGTGGTACGAGCAGGCTCGGGTCGAGGTCGCGCGGTTCGTCGGGGCCCGCGAGGACGACCTCGTCGTGTTCACCCGCAACACCACCGACTCGACCAACCTGCTGGCCCGCAGCCTCCCGCGGGGCACCGAGGTGTTCGTCTTCGAGACGGAGCACCACTCGACGCTGCTGCCCTGGCAGCAGGCGCGCGGCGTCCAGGTGACGACCCTCCCGGTGCCGTCGAGCATCGAGCACGCGCTGGAGGACCTCGCCTCCGCCCTGGCCGCGTCCGCCGCGCCCCACCGGCTGGTCGTCGTCGCCGGCGCCTCGAACGTGACCGGTGAGCTGTGGCCGCTGGCCGACGTGGTGGCCGTGGCCCAGCGGCACCGCGCCCGCGTGCTCGTCGACGCGGCGCAGCTCGCGCCGCACCGGGCCATCGACCTCGCCGCCAGCGGCATCGACTACGTCGTCTTCTCCGGCCACAAGCTGTATGCGCCGTTCGGCGCCGGCGTGCTCGCCGGACGCCGTGACTGGCTCGACGCCAGCGCGCCCTACCTGCGCGGTGGTGGGGCGACCGCGCGCGTCTCGGCCGACGGTGCGACGTGGGCCACCGGTGCCGCTCGCCACGAGGGCGGCAGCCCCAACGTCATCGGCGCCATCGCGGTCGCGGCGGCCTGCGCGTCGATCTCCGCGCACCGCGAGGCGATCGAGGCGCACGAAGCCTCGTTGGCCGAGCGGCTCCGGTCCGGGCTGGACGTCATCCCGGGCGTCGACACCTGGTCGATCTTCGGCGACGACCACGACCGGGTCGCCGTGCTGGCGTTCACGATCGAGCGCTTCGACTCCTCGCTGGTCTCGGCGATCCTGTCGGCGGAACACGGGATCGGCGTTCGCGACGGGAAGTTCTGCGCGCACATCCTCGTCGACGAGCTGCTCGAGGACCCGTGGGGCGACACCCCGGCGACGGCGGTCCGGGTCAGCCTCGGCCTGGCGAACACCGCCGAGCACGTCGACCGGCTGGTCGCCGCGGTGGCCGAGCTGGCGGCCAACGGTCCGGCGCGGCGTTACACCCGGACCGACGAGGGCTGGGTCGCCGACGGCGACGAGCGCGACCTGTCGCTCCCCCTCCCCTGGTAGCCCCGCTTCCGGACGCGCGTTGTCGTCGGTTTCGGGCCGCCGACGCATCCCAAACCGGTGACAAGGGGCGTCCGGAAGCGGGAAAGGTCTGACGTCGGCCTGACGTTGCTCGAACACGCGGGCTCCATCGTGGTGATCAGCCGGTTCCACCGGCGATCTCAGCCCCACGACCTCAGGAGCACCACATGTGGAGAAAGGCCACCATCGGCGGCCTGGCCGCCCTCGCGATCGTCGCGGGTGGCGCGGGCGTCGGCATCGCCCACGCCGCGCAGTCCAGTGCCGGCCCGACCGTCGCCACCGCCGACCCGACCGGTACCGCGACACCGTCGCCCACGGCCACCGGGAAGCCGGCGAAGGGCGCCAAGGGGGACAAGGGTGGCCGAGTGGCCGCCAAGCAGATCTTGGGGAAGGTCAAGGACTTCCAGCACGCCGAGTGGGTCACCAAGGGCGACAACGCCACCTCCGTGACCCACGAGGCGATCCTGGGCCAAGTCACCGCGGTGTCCTCGACGTCGGTCACCGTGAAGTCGACCGACGGCACCTCGATGACCTTCGGGGTCACCGCCGACACCAAGGTCCACCAACGTCAGGCCAAGGGCTCGACGACCACGCCCACCATCGCCGACGTCAAGACCGGCCAGACCGTGCTCGTCGGCGGCGAGAAGTCTCCGGACCTGACCGCCAAGAACATCGTCGCCCGCGCGACCTGACGCACCGGGCTTCCCGCTTCCAACCCGAGGTTGTACCCAGTTTTGGACGGACATCCGCCCCGAAACTCGGGACAACCTCGGGTTGGAAGCGGGGAAGGGCCGGGCTAGGCGTGGTGGGCGGCCGCGTACTCCTCGTCGGTGACCGGCTCCAGCCAGGTCGTCGAGGCGCCGTCCGGCGTCTCCTCGAGCATGGCCAGGTGGCACATCATGTTGGTGAACGTCGCGCCGTGCCAGTGCTCCTCACCCGCCCGGGTATATGCGGTGTCCCCCGCCCGAAGGTGGAGCACCGTGCCGTCGCGGCTCACCACGAGCCCGAGGCCGTCGGTGCAGTGCAGCGTCTGGCCGACCGCGTGCGAGTGCCAGTTCGTATGGGATCCAGGCGTGAACCGCACGAGGCTCACGATCATCCGGGAGTCTCCCGTCCCCCGGTAGATCGGGTTCACGTAGACGGCGCCGGTGAAGTTCTCGCTCGGCGCTGTGGCCGTCGGGCTCATGGGGATCAGTTCCATTGGGGCTCCTCTGCCGCGACGGTCTCGGTGTCTCCAAGCCGGTCAGTGGCCGCCCAGCTGGCCAGCAGCGCCAGGGCGTCCTCGGTGGGAGAGCCCGGCTCGGCGGTGTATGCGGTCAGCGTCAGGCCCGGCTCGCCCGGCAGCTCGAGGGCGTCGAAGGCCAGCTCGACGTCCCCGACCACCGGGTGGTGGAAGCGCTTGGTCCCCGTACGGTGCAGCCGCACATTGTGGGCCGCCCATCGGGTGCGGAACTCCTCGCTGCGGGTGGCCAGCTCGCCGACCAGGTCGGTGAGCTCGCGGTCGTACGGGTCGCGCCCGGCCTCCGTGCGCAGCAGCGCGACCGACGTGTTGGCCGCCTCGTTCCACTCCGGATAGAAGTCCCGTGAGCGCGGGTCGAGGAAGTTGAAGCGAGCGAGGTTCGCCGGACGCGACGGATCCTCGAAGGCCGGCGAGTAGAGCGCCCGTCCCAGCGGGTTGATGGCCAGGATGTCCAGGCGGCCGTTGCGGACGAGCGCCGGCGCGGTTCCCATCGCGTCCAGAATCCGCTGCACGCTGGGTCGCACACCTGGCGGCGTCCGGCGACGTGGCGAGCGGCTCGGCGGCCGTGCGGCCCGCGCCAGGTCGTCGAGGTGCTCACGCTCGGCCTCGTCGAGCCGCAGTGCCTGAGCTACCGCGTCGAGCACCGAGTCGGACACGCCGCCGATGTGGCCCTTCTCCAGCCTTGCGTACCACTCCGGGCTCACTCCGGCGAGCACGGCGACCTCCTCGCGGCGTAGCCCGGGCACCCGTCGTCGGCCGCCACCGGCGGGCAGCCCGACCTGCTCGGGCGTGATCTTCGCCCGCCTCGTCGCCAGGAACTCGCGGATGTCGCTCCGGTTGTCCACACCTCCACGCTACGGCTCACGGCCGCGTCGAGGGGGGTAGAGCCAGTACCCCCATAGCCCCGACCTCCCGCGCAGACGGAAAAGAGGGTTGTCTTGTGATCCATGACCGACGACACGGCTCCCACCCCGGCCCAGCAGCTGCTCGGCGACTTCGCCCCCGCGCTCGTCCACTTCACCGACGACGTCCTGTTCGGCGAAGTGTGGCCGCGGACCGAGCTCACGCCCAGGGAGCGCAGCCTGGTCACGGTCGCCTCGCTCACCACCAGCGGCGCAACCGCCCAGCTGGGCAGCCACCTGCGCCGCGCCCTCGACAACGGTGCGACAGAGGATGAGCTCAAGGAGGTCATCACCCACTTGGCGTTCTACGCCGGCTGGCCCAAGGCGATGTCGGCGATGACCGTCGCCAAAGAGACCTTCCAGAACCGCTGAGTTCCCAACCACCGCAAGGAGATCCACATCATGCGAGGAGCCATCCTCCACGCCCCCGGTGACGTCCGCGTCGAGGACCGGGACGACCCACGGATCGAGAAGCCGACCGACGCCGTGATCCGGATGTCGGCGACCTGCGTCTGCGGGTCGGACCTCTGGTCCTACCGCGGCATCAACACGTCCCGCGGCCCGGCGCCGATGGGCCACGAGTACGTCGGGATCGTCGAGGAGGTCGGCAGCGAGGTCACGACGATCCGCCCGGGGCAGTTCGTGATCGGCAGCTTCTTCGCCTCCGACGGCACGTGTCCCAACTGCCGAAACGGGTTCCAGACCGCCTGCCTCCACGCCGAGGGGATGGGCGCCCTCGGCGCCCAGGCCGAGATGCTGCGGGTCCCGTGGGCCGACGGCACGCTCGTGGCGACGCCCGAGATCCCCGATGACGACCTGCTCCCCAGCCTGCTGGCCGCCTCCGACGTCCTGGGCACCGGGTGGTTCGCCGCGGTCCAGGCGGGCGTCGGACCTGGCTCGACGGTCGCCGTCGTCGGGGATGGCGCGGTCGGTCTGCTCGGCGTGCTGGCCGCCAAGGAGCTCGGCGCCGAGCGGATCATCGCCATGAGCCGGCATGAGTCCCGCCAGCGGCTGGCCACGGAGTTCGGCGCGACCGACATCGTCGCCGAGCGCGGAGACGAGGGCGTCGAGCGGGTCAAGGACCTCACCGACGGGATCGGCGCCGACGCCGTGCTCGAGTGCGTGGGCACCAGCGAGTCGATGGCCCAGGCCATGAGCGCCACCCGTCCCGGCGGCCGGGTCGGTCTGGTCGGCGTGCCGCACGGCGTCTCGCTCGACGGGACCGAGCTGTTCTACTCGCACGTCCAGGTCGGCGGCGGCCCCGCGCCCGTCCGCCGCTTCCTGCCCGACCTGGTCGAGCGGATCGTCGACCGCCGGATCGACCCGGGCAAGGTCTTCGACCTCACGCTGCCCCTCGAGCAGGCGGCCGAGGGGTATGCCGCGATGGACGAGCGCCGGGCCATCAAGTCGCTCCTGCTCCCCTGACGTCAGGCGAGGAGCGTCGAGCACACGAGCGGGCATTGGTCGCCGAAACCCGGCCCTGACCGGCCCCGGCGACGACCAATGCCCGTTGGCCGGCACCCGCCAGCCGTCAGGGCAGCGCGCGGACCTTGTTGTTGCGCTTCTCGTGGGTCAGCTCCGCCTTGCCGAGCGCCTCGAGCAGCGGCGGCAGGTACATGCCGAACCGGCCCCGGTAGCCCTTCCGCAGGCCGTACCAGCCGCCGACCGGGTTTTCCTCGGCGCGACCCCAGGCCTCGACGGTGCCGTCGGTGGCCGGCTTCTGCTCGTCAGCGGCGCCGACGTCGACCCAGTCGCCCTGCTCGACCAGCCAGGCGTGCAGGTCGTCGATCGCCCGCAGCTGGTACTTCAGCTGTGTCGAGCCCACCTGACAGACGAGGGTGGGCGGGTCGGCGGCCTCGTCCTTCCACATCGAGTACGCGGACGTGCCGGGTGCCGTCGTCAGCTCCCACGGGTCGTCCTTGGTTCCCTCAGCCATGACCGGCTCCTCTTCAGGGTGTGGTGACTGCCGCGACGAAGTGCGGCACCAGGGTGGTCCAGCCGCCGAGGTTGCGCTGGCGCCAGGCGTCGGCGGCGTCGCCCAGGCGCTCCCATCCGGCGTGCTCGATCTCGACGCGGGTGCCCGCGGCGTCCGGGACGAACCGGATCTCGACGTCGGTCGCGGAGTCGGGGTCGGTGCGCAGGTGCCAGAGGTAGGCCAGCCGGCGCGGCGGTTCCCAGGCGGTCACCTCGCCCCACTCGTGCTCGGTGCCGTCCGGGGCGACCTCGTAGATCCGGCCGCCGACCTGTGGCTCCAGGACGACGCGGGCGCCGGGCTCCCCCGTCGCGGTGTGGTCGCGGGGCCACCAGCCGTCCATCCGGTTCGCCCACACGTGAAAGGCGTGCTCGGGCGGACAGTCGACGACGAGGTCCAGGCGCAGTGGCTCAGTCATCGGCTCGCCCGGTGTTCTCCGCGAGCAGCCGAAATCGGACCGCCGCCTCGCCCCAGACCCGTTCGAGGTAGTCGCGCACGGCCAGCGCTCCCTCCGGCTCCAGGTGGTAGATCCGCCGCGTCCCGACCGCCTCCTCCGCGACCAGGCCGGCGTCCTTGAGGACTCTCAGGTGACGCGACACGGCCGGCCGGCTGATCGGCAGCTCCCCGGCGATCTCCTGAACCGAGCGGTTCTGCGTGGCCAGCAGCGCGAGGATCTCCCGTCGCGACGCGTCACCGAGCGCCTCGAGCGCGGCGTCCGGGCCCCGTACGGGGCGGGCGGCAGCAGGCATAGGCGATGGTAACTCGCGAGTTACGGTAACGCCAGGGTTACCGTCGCCCAGACCGCCGCGTGGTCCGTCCCCCGGACCGGGGTGACGCCGGCGTCGACGGCCGTGACGCCGCGGCCGAGCACGTGGTCGAGCTGGACGAACGGAGGTATGCGTCGGCCTTGCGGCCACGTGCGGACCCACCCCGCGCCGGTGGCCCGGTGCGCATCGGTGAGCCCCTCGAGCATCGACCGGAACGGCGGGTGGCTCTGTGAGGCGTTGAAGTCGCCGGCCATGAGCAGCGGCTGCTCGGTCGGCTGGGCCAGCTGCCACGCGTGGAGGCGGTCGAGGTCCTGCGCCCAGCCGCGGGCCGACACGATCGGCTGGCGCGTGTGGACGGCCTTGACCCGGAACGCGCCAGCCGGGCGCTGCACTACGACGTAGGGCTCCCAGAACAACGAGCCGCCGACCCCCTTGCCCTCGTCGATAGGGGTCAGCGGCCACCGGCTGCGGATCGCCGCGCCGGTGGTCCCGGCCTCCGGGTGCCCGACGACATAGGGCAGCTCCTCGTCGAGCCCGGCGGCCTTGAGGCGGGTGACCGCCTGCGGGGTCAGCTCCACCAGGACAACGACATCGGCCTGGTGGTCTCGCACCCCCTTGACGATGTCGTCCGGGTTGCCGCCGCCGAACTCGAGGTTCGAGGAAAGGATCGTGACTGTCCCGGCACCGCCGGCGCTGGGCGTCGCGGTCAGCCCGAACGCGGCGACCGCGAGGACCACAGCGACCGCGCTGGGCAGCGCGCCGACCAGGGCCAGCCGGCGCAGGCCGCACACCAGCGCGAGCAGCGTGACGAGGACGACACCGGCACCGGTGATCGGAACAACCGCCTGGACCGCCGCCACCTCGCTGGTCGCTACGTCGACCCACCGCAGTGCGAACGCCACGGTGAGCACGGCGAGGGCGAGCCCGAGGACGACCGCGAGCCCGCGGCGGAATGCACGCACAGAAAGTCAGGCCTCGATGACCACCGTGGAGCCGGTGGCGAGCGAAGCCGTCACG
>CAVWQU010000006.1:0-30531 GCA_963757225.1 uncultured Actinomycetota bacterium | reverse complement strand
CCCGACCCGCCCGGCTGCGGCCTGGATGGAGCTGGCGCCGTTGGCGCATACCGGAGCCCGGTAGCCGTCCTGACGCGGCGTGTCGGCCCCCGCGTCTAGCGTCGCGGCATGGTGGACGGCCGGCCCGAGGTCGTGGTGATCACGACGACGAGTGTCGACGGCCGCACCAGTCTGGGCGCGCACCAACGCCTGATCGACCCGGCGGTCCACGACCGCTGGGCATCGATGCGCAGCGGTGACGCCTTCGCCGGGCGACCGGCCGACCTCGGAAGCACGGTGGTCCTGGAGGGCAGCGGGTCCTTCGTCGACGTGGACGCGGAGGCGCCGGCGTGGCCGGCGCCGACGACGACCGAGCAGGAGCTGTGGCAGGACCACCTGCCCCGCAGGCCCCGCAGTGGTTCGTGGTCGCCGACAGTCGAGGGCGGGTCGACTGGACGTTCACCGGTGACGGCACGACCATCCTGCACGTCCTGGTGTGCCGAGCCACTCCGGGGGGTTACCTGCAGCGCCTGCGGGATCTCGGTGTCGGCTATTTCGTCACGGGCGAGGACCAGGTCGACCTGCGGCTGGCGCTCGCGCGGATCCAGGAGGTCCTCGGAGCCGACCGGGTTGTCGTCGACGCCGGTGGCACTCTCAATGCTGCGGCCCTCCGAGAGGGTCTCGTCGACGTCGTCGATGTCGTCACTCTTCCCGGTCTGGTCGGCGGCTCGGGCGCACCGACGATGATGGACGGGCCGCGCTGGACGAGCACGCGCAGCCGATTCGGCTGCAGCTGTTGGACGTTCGCGTGGATGGCGGCGCCGTGCGGACCCGCTACCGGGTCCTCAGCTCCTCACCGGCACCGTTCGGGTCGGTGTGAGCCGACCCCCTGCGCCACCAGGCACGTGACGCCAACGCGGCCAGGCCGGCCCCCGCGGTGTTGAGGAGGACGTCGTCCACGGAGGACACCCGGTCCAGCTGGAGCACGTACTGGGCGACCTCGATCGAGGCCGAAGCCGCCGCCGCGAGCGCGAGGATTCGCGGTAGCGACGCCAGCCCCGAGAACCGCATCGGGGCGAGGAACCCCAGGGCCGCGAACACCAGGAGGTTGCCGATGACCTGGCCTGCCGGCATCGTGACCAGATCGCGCAGGGGTACCAGGCTCACCCGGCCGGGGACGCGACCGGCGAAAGCGCCCGGCAGCATGGTCAGCCAGACGAACGGGAGGGTGCCGTAGACGATGCCGACCTCCGCCAGGGACCGGCGCCACGCCCACTGCGTCGACGAACCGGTCGCCATTCGCCAGCGAGCGAGGGCCGACGCCGTCAGGAGAGCGACCGGCAGGGCCGCGGCGGTGACGAGGGCGATGCCGGTGAACGTGTCGAGCCAGAAACGCCATCCGCCGATGGTCATGCGCCCTCCCCATCCGCGCCGGTCACGGTTGCATCCTCGGGTCCTGCGTGGGGTCGGCATACATCGGGGGGCATCCTCGACCGACCGCTGCCGGGCGCAGCTCGACGTGCCACGGCTCGTTCCGGTAGATCTGGCACAGGCCCTCCTCGGCGCCGTGATGTGACAGCCACGCCGTGGCGTCGGCGTTCCCGACGTCGACCGCCTCCCCGCTGACGTGGGGCGACGTGTCCGGGGTGGCGACCCAGCGGGCCGCCTCCGCCTCGGACCCGTAGGTCGAGACCGCCTCGTGGAGCAGCTGCTCCTGGTAGGGCCGGGAGCGCCAGCCGCTGTTGACGTAGAGCGTGACGCCGTCGTCGGCGGCCTTGGTGGCCGCGTCGCGCAGGGCATGGAGCAGGTCGGAGTCGAGGTTCGTCACGCCGGGATACCGCTCGTCGAACACGGTCACCCGGTCGGGAAGGACGCCGTCGGCCTCGGTGACCGCGGACGCGGACGCCGTCGCCGCCTGGTGGGCGAGCGTTCCGAGGATCCCCGCGACCACGACGAGCAGGCCGACGGTGAGGGGTCCCGGGGTCCTTCGGGACCTCGTTCGGGCAGCGGCCGGGTGGGTCATGAGGCCAGTGAAGGCCGTGAGGTGTTGCCGGCCCGTATGTGGTTTTTGCTACGCCGGCGATATGGGGCGGCTCGTAGCATCGCGCGTATGCGTGTGCTGGTGGTCGAGGACGAGCCCTACCTGGCCGAGGCCATCCGCGACGGGCTGCGGCTCGAGGCCATCGCGGCCGACATCGCCGGGGACGGCGACACGGCCCTGGAGCTGCTGCACGTCAACGACTACGACATCGCCGTGCTCGACCGTGACATCCCGGGGCCGTCGGGGGACGAGGTCGCCCAGAGCATCGTCGCCTCGGGGAGCGGGATGCCGATCCTCATGCTCACCGCCGCCGACCGGCTGGACGAGAAGGCCTCGGGGTTCGAGCTCGGCGCCGACGACTACCTCACCAAGCCGTTCGAGCTGCAGGAGCTCGTGCTCCGGCTTCGGGCGCTCGACCGCCGGCGGGCGAACAGCCGGCCCCCGATCCGAGAGCTGGCCGGCCTGCGGCTGGACCCGTTCCGCCGCGAGGTCTACCGCGACGGTCGCTACGTCCCGCTGACCCGGAAGCAGTTCGCCGTCCTCGAGGTCCTCGTCACCGCCGACGGCGGGGTCATCAGTGCGGAGGAGCTGCTGGAACGCGCCTGGGACCAGAACGCGGACCCGTTCACCAACGCGGTGCGCATCACCGTCTCGGCGCTGCGCAAGCGTCTCGGCACGCCGTGGCTGATCGCCACGGTGCCGGGCGTCGGATACCGCATCGACGCCCCAGCCGGCGTGGAGCCGAGGGTGGAGAGCCGTGGATAGGCAGCCGGGCCTCAGCGTCCGGATGAAGCTGACGCTCAGCTACGCGGGCTTCCTCCTGGTCGCGGAGGTCGTCCTGCTCGCGGCGGTGTGGGTCTTCCTGCTGCGCTACGTGCCCAATGTGTCGCAGTTCCTCGACCGTCCGGGCACCGGACCGTTCCTCACGAGTCCCAGCCGCGACGACCTCGTCCGCGCGTTCGTCCCGCGGGCGGCCTGGGCGCTGCTGTTCCTCCTCGTCTTCGGGCTCCTCGGCGGGTGGGTCCTCGCGGGGCGCATGCTGGCCCCGCTCTCGAGGATCACGAACGCCACCCGCCGGGCCGCGAACGGCTCGTTGTCGCACCGGATCGAGCTGGAGGGGAGCAAGGACGAGTTCCGCGAGCTGGCCGACAGCTTCGACGTCATGCTGGCGCGGCTCGAGGCGCAGGTCGCCGAACAGCAGCGCTTCGCCGCCAACGCGTCCCACGAGCTGCGGACCCCACTGGCGATCACGCAGACCTTGCTCGACGTCGCCCGCAACGATCCTGGGGGTAGCACCCGCGAGCTCCACGACCGCCTGCGATCCGTCAACACCCGGGCTATCGACCTGACCGAGGCCCTGCTCCTCCTCAGCCGCACCGAGCAGCGGTCCTTCGTCCGCACCCCCGTCGACCTGTCGCTCCTGGCGGAGGAGGCCACCGAGACCCTGCTCCCCTTCGCGGAGCGGCACGGCGTCACCATCACGACCTCAGGGGAGGTCACGCCGACCGTCGGCTCGGCCGCCCTGCTGCTGCAGATGACGACGAACCTCGTTCACAACGCGGTCGTCCACAACCTCGCGGAAGAGGGCTCGGTGCAGGTCAGCACCGCTGTCCAGCAGGAGTGCGTCGTCCTCACCGTGGAGAACACCGGCGAGGAGCTCAGTCCCCGGGTGGTCGCCACGCTCGCCGAGCCGTTCCGGCGAGGCAGCGAACGCATCCGGACCGACGACGCCGGCGTCGGGCTCGGCCTCGCGATCGTCAAGAGCATCGTGCAGGCCCACCACGGGATCCTGACGCTCAGCCCCCGGACCGCCGGCGGCCTCCTGGTCCAGGTGCGGCTTCCCGCCACCGCACCGCATACCGCTGGGTGACCCGAAACCCGCTCGGCATCGGATCGGCGCCCGTCTACGGTGGGGCGATGCCGGCGGTCAAACAGTTCCAGGTCACCTTCGACTGCGCCGAACCCGAGCGGGTGGCTCGGTTCTGGTGCGAGATCCTCGGGTACGTCGTGCCCCCGCCCCCGGAGGGCGTCGCCTCGTGGGAGGAGTTCGACCGCGCGCTGCCGCCGGAGCAGCAGGGCTCGGCGTTCGCCTGCGTGGATCCCACAGGGGCAGGTCCGCGGCTGTTCTTCCAGCGCGTTCCCGAGGGGAAAGTCGTCAAGAACCGGGTGCACCTCGACGTCCGGGTCGGGACCGGAATGGTGGGGGCCGAGCGCCTGGCGGCCATCGAGGCCGAGGGGACTCGGCTGGAGGCGCTCGGGGCGACCCGCGTCCTGCTCCAGCTGGCCGACGAGTACAACGAGTCCTGCCTGACGATGCAGGACATCGAGGGCAACGAGTTCTGCCTGGACTGACCGGTCTGCGGCTACCCGGTCAGGTCCACGCGTAGGTCGCGACCCAGGATGCCGGCCAGCCGGGCGGCCTCCTCCACGAGCTGCGCGTCGGGTCGTCGCTGTCCGTCGAGCCAGGTGACGGCGAGGTTGTCGCCGCGGTGCGCCCAGGTGCCGCAGACGACCCCGCCCGCGACCACCGGGTTGGCCTTGCGGGTCATGAGGGTCCGCCGCGCCGAAGGCGTGACGTGAATGTCCTTGGTACCGGGCCCGATCACCCACTGGTCGTGCCCGGGGAGGAACCGCACCGCCTCCGACGGCACCGCCGCTTCGAGGGCATCCAGGTCCTCACGAGCAACGTACGCCGCGGTGCCGTCGACGTCGACGGGGACCAGCCGGTCGCCGAGGCCCGCGAACCAGCGGTCGAGTTGCTTCCGCCCGGCGCTCAGGCCGTTACCGAGCCAGTAGTGGACGTGCTCGAGGGTCGTCGGTCCGTAGGTGCGCACGTACGCCTCGATCGCTCGCGGACCCGCGTCGTCAACGCTCGGGATGCCCTGCCACCGCGGGTTGGTGTCGAGGCGCTGGAACGTGGGCCGGCCGTCGCGGGGCGGACCGAAGCTCATGTCCCCCTGCCACGTCAGCGGCTTGACCAGCGTGCCGGCGCCGTCGTCGAAGACCGCTCTCAGGTGACGGTATGCGCGCCGCCGTGTGACAGCTTGTCCGAGCTCGTCGAGGGTCATCGGCCCGTCGGAGAGCGCCTCGCGGACCGCCGCACGGAACTCCGGCCAGTCCGACGCCGCGAGCCCGTAGTACTCCACCCAGCTCGGCAGCTCCCACTGGCGGCCATTTGCGCGCAGGGCCAGGTAGATCCCGCCCTCCTTCGGCGACAGGTAGTGCATCGACCCACGGAACGCGAACACCTTGATGACGTGACCCTCGGTGAGCGCCTTGGCGAGCTCACCGGGTCTCGATGACGTTCGTCGGGTCCGGACCGCCAGCTCCGCCAGCGACTCGTCCATCGAGAGCACGGCGCCGAGCCGGCGAACCACGCCCGCGACCGACTCGGAGCCGACTGGGTCGAGCAGCTGGCGCTGCATCCGCCAGGTCAGCGCCTGGGGCCAGGTGACCGACGCCTCCGCCGAGGTGTCCATGCCCGCAGCCTCACACACCCCGCGGACACGGCGGCCGTAGCCTGCGGTGATGTCGAGGGTGCTGCTGACCGGGATGTCGGGCGCCGGCAAGAGCACGGTCCTCGCGGCAGTGGCCGACCGTGGCTTTCGTACGGTGGACACCGATTACGACGGATGGCAGCAACCGGGTTCGCGATGGGACGAGCCGCGGATGACCCGGCTGCTCGCCGAGCACCAGACCATCGCGGTGGCCGGGACCGCCGAGAACCAGGGCCTGTTCTCCGACCGGTTCGAGCACGTCGTCTACCTGCTCGCACCCCTTCCGGTCCTGCTGGACCGGGTCACGGTACGGACCGGCAACCCCTACGGCAAGGCGCCCGAGCAACGGGCCGAGATCGCGGTGTACGTCGCCGAGGTCGAGCCGCTGATCCGGCGGACCGCGACCGCGGAGCTGGACGCGACCCTGTCCGTCACCGTATTGGCCGACATGGTCGAGCAGCTCCTCCGGTCGGACCGGCCGCCCGGCGGGTATGACACGGTGGGGACGTGACCATCCGGGCGCTGACCTTCGGATCGGTGGCGCCGCTCTACGAACGGTTCCGCCTGGGCTACCCCGAGGAGCTGGTCGACGAGGTGCTGGCCTTCGCGGACGGACCCGTCCGAACCGCCCTGGAGATTGGTGCCGGTACCGGCAAGGCCACCCGAGCGTTCGCCGCCCGCGGCATCACCGTGACGGCCACCGATCCCGATGCGGCCATGCTGGCGGAGCTGCGGACCCACGTCCCGTCGTCGGTGGTCATGCTCCGGGGCTCGCTCGAGGAGCTGCCGCTGACGACCGCATACGACCTCGTCTTCGTCGCGGCCGCGCTGCACTGGACCGAACCGGCGAGCCGCTGGACGCGGATCGCGGCGCTGGTCAGGCCGGGCGGAGCGTTCGCCTCGTTCGGAGGACAGGTGCACCTGGCCGACCCCGCCGTCCGCGAGCGCGTCCACGCCGAGCGGTCCGCGTTCATGGCCGACGACGGCGTGCCGTCACCGGACGGGACACCGCCCGACAGCGCCATGCAGTGGCCGGGCGCTGAGCTGATCGAGTCCGCGGACTTCAACGACGTCCGCCAGCGCACCATCGAGCGCCGGCTGTCGATGTCCGCCGGCGATTACGTCGGACACCTCTCGACCGTCTCGGCCTACCTCCAGCTGCCCGCTCCGGCGCGGTCGGAGGTCCTCGCCCGGATCGAGCGCGTCCTTCCGGACGAGGTGGCGCTGATCACCGACATCGACCTGCACCTGGCGCGTCGCGCCGTCGCGGGGCCGGTTCGCTAGAGGAGCCCGTCCTCGGGCATACGGAACCAGTGCCGTCCGAAGGGGCAGCGCAGCTGGAGGTGGATCACCGGCCCACTCGTGCCGGCGACCATGTCGCGCGACTCGACCGTGGCCGGCCGGCCACAGGCCGGGCAGCTCACCGTGCTCTTCGCCTCGAGTCGCGACGGAAGGGGTGCAGTGGTTGAGGTGATGTGCGTACTCGGGTGGCCCGAGCGGGTGTGGGCCCGCGGGTCGGCCGTGGCGACGGTCGTCATTGCTGTGTGTTCCTGTCTCTGATGTGGCGTGTGCCAGCCAGAGAAGGATGGCCCCGAGACGTCGGCACCTCCATCGGCCGCCTGGAGGACGGGCCGGACGACGTGCCCGTCCGCCAATGGGGGGAGGTCGAGGACCGACCGCGACGAGCTAGCCCGTCCCGGCACCGGCTCCGAAGTAGAAGGCCGCGGTCAGGCCGCCGTCCATGAGCACGTCACTGCCGGTGATGAACGCGCCGTCCGGGCCGAGGAGCAGCGCCGCCATCGTGGCGACCTCGTCCGGGGTCCCGGCGCGACCGGCGGGACTCGCGTCGATCATCGCGCGAAACTCCGTGCCCCCTGGGCTGTTCAGCTCGTCGCGCGACATCGGGGTGACGATCACGCCCGGACTGATCGCGTTGACCCGTGCCCCGCGCTCGGCCCACGTGACTGCCGCCGCTCGTACGCGAAGGGCGTTGCCCCGCTTGGACAGCTGGTAGGCGAACAGCGAGTCCCGGACCTCGTCGGGCTGCAGCATCGGCAGCGACAGCAGGTCGTCGGCGGGGGTCGTGGCCAGCTGCCGCTCCTGGTCGGCGGCCAATGCGGGCAGGACGTGCCCGGACTGTGAGGCGACCACCACACCCGAGCCGCCGACCGCGATGACCCGGCCGAACTCCTCCAGCACCAACGCCGTGCCGTACAGGTCCACCTGGAGGATCACCGATGGCGACGCCTGCGAGGGAGACACCCCGGCGGCGTGGACCATCCGCGTCACCGTCCCCAGGTCCGCGGCGTGGCGGGCCAGGGCTCCCACCGAGGCGCGCTGGGTCACGTCGACTGCCGCCGCGCTGGCTTCGAAGCCGGCGTCCCGGAACACCTCGGCGGTCGCCTCGGCGCTCGCCTCCCGTCGGTCGGCCAGCAGAACGTGACGACCCGCCCCGACCCGGCGAGCGATCGCCTGGCCGATCGACCCCGCTCCGATCACCACCACGACTTCGGTCGTCATCGACGTCCCCTCACCGGCGGCACTACTTGCGCTCCCACTCCACGACGCCGTCGGAGGCCTCGACGACCGACTCACCAGCCAGGTAGGCGATGGCGGCCGTGTCTTCGCGCAGGTAGGCGTCGAGGAACGCCCGGATCGCCGAGCCGAGCCACGCCAACATGTCGTCACAGAGTGTCTGCTCGTGGATGGCGGCGAAGCAGGCCCTCGTGTCCCCCTCGAACACCGTGTGCTGGGCTCCCTCGTGCTCGATCCAGAACAGGTACTTGTCGCCGCCGGGCATGTACTCGAACGGGTCGCGGCGTTCGTGCGGCGCGTCGCCGTCCCGGGCTCCCGTGCACATCAGCATCGGTCGGTGGACCGTGTCCCAGGAGGTCGGCAGGAAGCCGTCGTCTCCGGCTCCTTCGGGTGACAGCGCCACGAACGCCGTGGGCCGGCGGTCCTCCGCAAAGGCCAGGCCCAGACCGGGCATGTACTCGCGTCCCGCTCCGGCGATCATCATCGCCGACCCTGATCCGGAGGAGTGTCCGAGGTAGGCCACCGCCCTGAGGTCGAACACGCCGGTCCAGGAAGGGGTTTCGGCGAGCTCGGCCAGCGCGCACGACGACATGGACGAAGTCCAGCGGGCGGTCGTAGCTGAGGTGCTTGAACTCGCGGCACTGCGGCAGCGTCCCGCCGAGGTTCATGGTCAGGACGATCCGTTCGATGTCGGTCCGTGGCGTATGCGCGATGGCGACCGCCAGGTAGCCGTGCCGAGCGACGACCTCCGCCCATTCGTCCAGGGCGCCGCGGGGGTTCACGTGTCCGAACGCGCCGCCGTGGGACAGCACCACCACGGGCATCGGCTGGGGAGCCGACGGGGACCACCGCACGGCCACGGGGATCGGCCGATCGGGCTGGCCCAGGCGATCACCGTCGACCAGCAGTAGCTCGCGGTACTCGAGGTCCGCGAGGCCCAAGGACGGATACAGGAGTGCGGGATCTCCCATCCGCCGAGGGTAGCCGCGAGCCGCCGTCCGCGGTGGGCCGCGGATCAGAGGTAGAGGCAGAACGGATGGCCGGCGGGATCGAGCAGGACCCGCACGTCCTCCTGCGGCTGGAACCCCGGCAGGGTCGCGCCGAGCGCCAGGGCGTCCTCCACGGATCCGGGCAGATCGGTGACCTGGAAGTCGAGATGCAGCTGCATCTGCTGGTCGCCGGGCCCACCCGGCCAGACCGGGCGGACGTGGTGGGCCTCGGTCTGGAAGGCCAGGTTGACCGGCGAGTCCGGCATCCCGATGGTGCACCAGTCCGGCTCGTCGGTGGCCAGCTCCCAGCCCAGCAGGTCGCGGTAGAAGTACGCCAGCTCGCGAGCGCTCGGGGCGCCGAGCACGACGCCGAGCCACCCTCTCCGGTCCCGTCCGCGGATGGTCATGCCCGCACCCTGCCATCGACGGCCGACACGTCCGCTGATGCGGCATGGGTCGGGTACCCGGTCGAGTACCCGAACCTGCTGCGTTCACGACCGCCTTGGTGACTCGACCGGGTACCCGACCTCGTCCGCGACCGGGTCGACGGCGCTGGCAGGATCGGACCCGTGCCCGACGCCTACCCTCTCTTCGAGCTGCCGGAGAAGGCCGAGGAGGTCCTCGAGATCGTCGACCAGATCCCCGAGGGCAAGGTGCTCACCTACGGTGACGTCGCCGAGCTGGTCGGGAGCCGCGGCGCCCGGTTCGTCGGCAACGTGATGAGCCGCTACGGCTCGGACGTCCCCTGGTGGCGGGTGGTCCGGTCGGGTGGTTGGCCGCCGCGGGGGTTGGAGGACCGGGCTCGGGTCCACTACCGCGAGGAGAGCACACCGATGATCCGCGGCACCCTGGAGGGGCTTCGCGTCGACCTGGCCCGGGCGCGCTGGGACGGACCCGCGAGCTGAGCGGGAGGTGTCGCCCGCCCGTGGTGGGATGACGACGTGGTCCTCCTGCGACGAGCTCCGGCCCTCGTCGTCGACGCGCCGAGCCTCGACGACGAGCAGCAGGCCGTGCTCGAGACGCGCGGTCCGCTCGTCCGGGTGCTCGGCGCGCCGGGCACGGGCAAGACGACGACCGCCGTCGAGCTGGTCGTCGACCGGGTCCTGTTCGGTGGCCGTTCACCCGACGAGTGCCTGCTGCTCACGTCGACCCGCGTCGCCGCGGCGCGGCTGCGCGAGCGGGTGACGGCGCGCCTGGCCCGCACCTCGACCGAGCCGCTGGCTCGCACCCACCAGGCGTTCGGGTTCGGGATCCTGCGCCGCGAGGCCGCCCTCAGGGGCGACGAACCACCCCGGCTGATCAGCGGTCCGGAGCAGGACGTCATCCTGCGCGAGCTGCTGGCCGGCCATGCCAACGGCGACGCCGCCCCGCCGCCGTGGCCCGAGCACGTCCGTGTCGCCCTGGACAAACGGGGGTTCCGCGCCGAGCTCCGCGACCTGCTGATGCGGGCGGTCGAGCACGGCGTCGAGGCCGACCGGCTCGCCACCCTCGGCGCGGAGCACGCCCGGCCCGAGTGGGTCGCCGCGGCGCAGGTGCTCCGCGAGTACGACGAGGTCACGGCCTTCTCCCGCCCGGGCGCCTACGACCCGGCCTGGATCCTCACCGCCGCAGCCGACCTGCTCGAGGACGACCCCCAGGCGCTCGCGCGGGTATGCGCGGACGTGCGCTTCGTCGTCGTCGACGACGCCCAGGAGCTCACCTTCGCCGCGGCCCGGCTGCTGCGAGTGCTCACCTCGGCCGGCCCGGACCTCGTCCTCGTCGGGGACCCCGACGTGGCGGTCCAGACGTTCCGCGGCGCCGACCCCCGCATCCTCGCGAGCGGCTGGACCGACCTCGGCCGACCCGACCCCACCGCCGGCGAGCCGCCGACCGTCGTCCTGCACACCGCATACCGGCAGCCGGGCGCGCTGCTCGGGGTCAGCCGCAGCATCACCACGCGCATCGGCGCCCTCGGGGGTGGGAAGCAGCGGGCGCCCGTGCCCCTCGGCGACGGGGGCAGTGTCGAGGTCGCCCTCCTGAGGTCGCCGGCCCAGGAGGCGGCGCACATCGCGGCGCGGCTGCGCGCGGCCCATCTCCTCGACGGCGTCGCCTGGGGCGACATGGCCGTGGTCGTCCGGAGCGAGGGCCGCGACGAGGCGCTGCGGCGCATCCTCATGGCCCACGGCGTGCCGATGCTGCCCTCGGCCAGCGAGAGCCCGGTCCGCGACGAGGTGGCCGTCCGTCCGCTGCTCGCGCTCGTCGACACCGTGCTGAAGGTGGCGCAGGATCCCGACCATCGGGTCGAGCCCGAGCGGGCGATCGACCTCGTGCTGTCGCCCCTGGGGGAGTGTGACGCGGTAGGCCTTCGCCGGCTGCGCCGGCTTTTGCGGCGGGAGGAGCTGGACAGCGGCGGCGAGCGGTCGAGTGACGAGCTGCTGTCTGCCGTCCTGCTCGAACCCGGCCACGCGGCCTCCCTGGGCCACGACGCCGCACCGCTGCGTCGCCTCGCGCACGCGATCGACGCCGGGCTCGAGGCGGCGCGCACGGTCCGGGTCCAGGGCGAGGCCGGGGAGACCGACGGCGGCCGGACCTGGGCTCCCGGGGTCAACGCCGAGTCGGTGCTCTGGGCGGTCTGGGACGCCCTCGACGTCGGCGAGCGCTGGAACCGGCTGGCCCTGCGCGGCGGGAAGCGCGGCGCTCGCGCCGACCGCGACCTCGACGCTGTCGTCGGCCTCTTCGACGCGGCGCAGCGCTACGTCGACCGGCTGCCGGCCGCCGGCCCGGACGCGTTCCTCGAGCACATCCAGGGCCAGGACGTCCCGGGCGACACCCTGGCCGCGCGGGCCCAGTCGGGCGACGGTGTCGCGCTGGTCACCCCGGCCGGCGCGGCGGGTCGTCAGTGGCGCTACGTCGCGGTCGCCGGCGTCCAGGAGGGGGTTTGGCCCGACCTGCGGCTGCGCGGCTCGCTGCTGGGCTCGGAGGAGCTGGTCGCGGTCGTGACCGGCCGTGACCGCACGTTCCGAGCGGCGCAGACGGCGGTGCGCTACGACGAGACGCGGCTGTTCCTCGTCGCGGTGTCCCGCGCGTCGGAGCGGCTGCTGGTCACGGCGGTGCGCAGCGAGGACGACCAGCCGTCGGTCTATCTCGACCTCGTCGACCCGCTGGTGGCGCCGACCGACTCGGCCGGCATACCGGAGCCGGCGCCGACGGAGCAGCGCGAGTTCACCGAGCTCGGTCGCACCCTCTCCCTGCCGTCCCTCGTGGCCGACCTGCGTCGCCGGTTGGTGCTGGACGACACCGACCGGGCCGCGTCCGCGGCCGCGGCGCTGGGCCGGCTGGCCGCGGCGCGGGTCGACGGCGCCGACCCCGAACAGTGGTGGATCCAACGGGTTCTCAGCGACGACCGCCCGCTGCGACGCCCAGACCAGCAGGTCCGGCTGTCGCCGTCCAAGGTGGAGAGCTTCGGTGACTGCCGGCTGCGCTGGGCGCTGACCAGCGCCGGAGGGGATTCGCCCAGCCAGGGCTCGGCCAACCTCGGCACGCTCATCCACGACATCGCCCACGAGCTGGGCGACGACGCGGACGCCGAGACCCTCGTGGCCGAGGTCGAGCGCCGATGGGGCCGGCTCGGGCTCCCGCCCGGCTGGAACACCGACCGGCAGCGCGAGCAGGCGCACCGGATGGCCTACCGGCTCGCGGCCTACTTCGCCGATCCCGACCGACCCGAGAAGGTCGACTCGGAGGTTCCGCTGCGGGTCGACGTCGGCCGGGCCACCATCAGCGGCCGCGTCGACCGGCTTGAGCGAGCCCCCGACGGTGGGCTGCGCGTCGTGGACTACAAGACCGGCAGCAGCAAGCCCAAGGCCGACGACGTCCCGACGCACCCGCAGCTCGGCACCTACCAGCTCGCCGTCGAGCACGGCGCGTTCGGCCGCGAGGGAACCACCTCGGCCGGCGCCGCGCTGCTGCACCTCGGCAAGGCCGCCGGCGCCAGTGACAAACCGGTCATCCAGCAGCAGCCGCCCCTGGAGACCCAGGACGACCCCGGGTGGGCGGCCCAGCTGGTGGCGGAGACGGCGGAGGGTATGGGGGGCCACGAGTTCGCGGCTACGCCCGGGTCGTGGTGCACGTTCTGTCCGGTCAAGACCTCGTGCCCCGCCATGCCGGAGGGGAGCACGCTGCGATGACCAGCCACTCCGCGGTCGGTCTGGCCGAGGCGCTGGGCCTGCCCCCTCCCACCGACGAGCAGCGCGCCGTCATCGAGGCCGACCCGCTGCGACCCGTGCTCGTGGTGGCCGGGGCCGGCAGCGGCAAGACCGAGACGATGGCATCCCGCGTGGTCTGGCTGGTCGCCAACGGCCACGTCGAGCCCGACCAGGTGCTGGGCCTCACCTTCACCCGCAAGGCCGCCACCGAGCTGGCCGAGCGGATCGGCCGCCGGCTGCGCCGCCTGACCAACGCGGGGATCTGGACGCCCAAGCCGCTCGATGAGGACGGCGCCGAGCCGCTCGGTGGCATACCCGTCGTGTCGACCTACCACTCGTATGCGGGGCGTCTCGTGCGCGAGCACGCCCTGCGCCTCGGCTACGAACCGGAGTCGCGGCTGCTGTCCGAGGCCGCCGCGTGGCAGTACGCCTACGAGGTGGTCAGCCGCTACGACGGCGACGTCGACGAGCTGACGTTTGCCGAGTCGACGGTGACCGAGGCGGTCGTGTCGCTGGCCGGTGAGATGGCCGAGCACCTGCGCGACCCCGAGGACGTCGCGCGCTACATCGACGAGTTCGAGGTGGCGATGCAGGCGGTGCCCAAGGGGGTGACCAAGAAGCGGGTGCACCCCATGGAGACCGAGAAGGTCCTGCCGGCGCTGCGCAACCGGCGCGCGATCCTGCCCATGGTGCGCGCCTATCTCGACCTCAAGCGCGACCGCGACGCGATGGACTTCGGCGACCAGATGGCGCTGGCCGCCCGTCTGGCTCGGTCGGTCCCGGGGATCGGGGTGACGGAGCGGACCCGGTTCCGGGCGGTGCTGCTCGACGAGTTCCAGGACACCTCGGAGGCCCAGCTGGTCATGCTGCGGTCGCTCTTCGGGGCGGCGGGGGCCGGCGGGGGCGACGTGGGCGTGACCGCCGTCGGTGACCCGAACCAGTCGATCTACGGCTGGCGGGGCGCGAGCGCGACGACGCTGACCCGGTTCCCGCAGGAGTTCGCCGACGAGCGCGGCGAGGCGCAGGTGCTGCCGCTGCGGACCAGCTGGCGCAACGACCACACCATCCTCGATGTCGCCAACACGACGTCGACGCCGTTGCGGTCGGCCCTCGTCGCGCCCCTGCGGGCTCGGCCCGACGCGGGCCCCGGCCGGGTCGAGGCGGCGCGACTCCTCACGACCGACGAGGAGGCGGCCTACGTCGCCGACTGGGTCGCGGCGCGTTGGCGCTCGCCGAGCGGGCGACGCACCAAGCTCAGCGCGGCGGTGCTCTGCCGGAAACGGGCCCAGTTCCCGCTCGTGGTGGAGGCCCTCAAGGCCCGCGACCTGCCGGTCGAGGTCGTGGGGCTGGGCGGGCTGTTGCTCACGCCTGAGGTGAACGACCTGGTCAGCCTGCTCTGGGTCGTCCAGGACCCGTCGCGCGGCGACCGGCTGATGCGGCTGCTCACCGGACCGTTCTGCCGGCTCGGCCCGGCCGACCTCGACGGGCTCGCGTCGTGGGCGCGGGCGCAGCAGCGGGCCACCGGGGCGCTGCCGGGCGAGGCGCAGGTCCTCCAGCTCCCCGGCCTGGAGGCGCCGCCGGACGAGGACTTCGAGGAGCCCGGAGATTTCGACCCGGCATCGCGCGGCAGCGACGAGTCCGGGCTGGTCCGCCATCCCGCGTTGGGGCAGGTCCGCGACCAGGCGCCGGAGAGCTCCGACCGGGCGAGCATCGTCGAGGCCCTGGACGACCTCCCCCCGGAGACGTGGCGTGGAGCGGACGGCCAGCGGGTCTCCGCCGCCGGGCTCGACCGCCTCCGGGCGTTGGGCCGGGTGGTCAAGGACCTGCGCCGGCTGACCGGGCTGCCGTTGGCCGAGCTGGTCGGGGAGGGCGAGCGGGCGCTCGGTCTCGACATCGAGGTCCTGGCCCGGCCGGAGCACACCGTCGCCACGGCGCGGGCGCACCTCGACGCCTTCGCCGAGGTGGCCGCGACCTTCTCCGCGTCGGCCGACCGGCCCACGCTCGGCGGGTTCCTGGCCTGGCTCGACGCGGCGATCGAGCAGGAGCGTGGTCTCGACGCGCCGACCATCGAGACGTCGCTCGACGCGGTCCAGGTCCTCACGGTCCACGCCGCCAAGGGGCTGGAGTGGGACTGCGTCGCCGTCCCCGGGTTGGTCGAGGCGTCGTTCCCGGCCCGCGAGGGGGGTGCGGCCAGCTCCTGGAAGGGCGACCACTGGGAGGTGTCCGAGTTCAAGGACAAGGGCTGGTGCGTCGGGGCCGACGGTGTCCCCTACGAGCTGCGCGGTGACGCCGACGGGCTGCCGCGCCTGCACTGGCGGGACGCCCCCGACTGGGAGGCACTGGCCAAGGACTTCGCCGAGTACGCCCTCGAGGGCGGCCGGCACGCGACCGCCGAGGAGCGGCGACTCGCGTATGTCGCGCTGACCCGGGCCCGCTCCGAGCTCCTGCTCACGGCGCCGGTGTGGGCCGACGCGGGCACCCCCAAGGTCACCTCGGTGTTCCTCGACGAGCTCGTCGACGCTCCGGGGCTGGTCCGCGGGCCGTGGGCGGAGATGCCGGTGGCCGACGAGGGCGGACGCGCGGTCAACCCCCGCCTCGTCGAACCGGTTCGCCACCCGTGGCCGGACGACCCGCTGGTCACCCGGCGCGAACAGCTGGCCGGCGGGGTGGCGCTGGTCGCGGCGGCCCTGGCGTCGCCGTCCTCCGCCGCGCGGCTGGACGAGGAGACGGCGGCCGAGCTCGACCTGCTGCTGGCCGAGCGGGCCGAGGCGTCCGCCCGCCACGAGGTGGTCGTGGAGGTCCCGCGCCACCTGTCCGCGTCCGACGTCGTGCAGCTGGCGAGCGACCAGACCCGGTTCGCCCTGTCGCTCCGGCGGCCGATGCCCGCGGCTCCCGCGCTCGCCGCCCGGCGCGGTACCGCCTTCCACGCCTGGGTCGAGCAGCACTACCAGCGTGCCGCGATGGTCGACGTGCTCGACCTGCCCGGCAGCGCCGACGACACCGCTCCCGACCGGATCACCGGTGCCGAGCTGGCCCGGATGAAGGAGCTCTTCCTGGCCAGCGAGTGGGCCGAGCGGGTGCCCGAAGCGGTCGAGATCGCCGTCGAGACGGTGCTCGACGGGTTCGCCATCCGCGGCCGGATCGACGCGGTCTTCCCGCGGGACGGTGGCGGCTTCACCATCGTCGACTGGAAGACCGGAACCGAGCCCGACGCCCGCTCGGCGCGCCACCGCTCGCTGCAGCTCGCCGCATACGCCCTGGCGTATGCCCGCCTGCGCAACCTCCCGGCCCGCGACGTTGACGCCGCGTTCTACTACGCCGCGACCGGGACGACCGTGCGACCGCCGCTGCCGCGGGAGACGGCCCTGCGGTCCCTGCTGGCGACCGTCCCCGAGTAGTAACCCCACGAAGTTCTCCGCTCCGCTCCGATACTTCGCGGGGACCCCGACGAGGCGGCAGACTCGGCCGATGGGGAAGGTCCTGCTCGACCTGGCGATCTCGCTCGACGGCTACATCGATGGTCCGGACGGGGCTGACGTCGGGCTGTACGACTGGTATGCGGCGGAGTCCGGCCCGAACGCCGACCTCGCCGCGGAGACCGTCGCCACGACCGGCGCGATCGTCGTCGGCCGCGGCGTGTTCGGGCGCGGCGACGACGCCACGGGCTGGGACGAGACGCCCTACCAGGTTCCCCATTACGTGGTCACGCACCGGCCGCCGACCGGACCGGTGGGACCGGTGGACTTCCGGTTCGTCGAGGGGGTTCGTGAGGCGGTCGCTGCCGCGCAGGAGGCGGCGGGCGACCGCTACGCGACGATCGGCGGCGGCGCCGACGTCGCGCGTCAGGCGATGGACCTCGGGCTGGTCGACGAGGTCCAGCTCCACCTGGTCCCGGTGATCGTCGGTGCGGGGACGCCGCTGTTCGCGCCGGGGTCGGCGGGGTGGCGGCTGGTGCCGATCCGCGTGGTGGAGGCGCCGGACGTGACGCACCTGCGGTACCTGGTCGTCGGCCCACGGGTCGCGGCCGAGGGCTGACGCCCGATCCTCAGCGGCGTCTGGCCTTCGGGTTCGCCTGCTTCAGCGGCACGGTCGTCTCGGTGGCGTCGGTCGAGTCCTGAGTCTCGCTCGTCTCGTTGTCGGCCTCACCGTCCTCATCCACCGGTTGCCCGTCAGCCGCGGCCTTCTCCTCGGCGACGACGGGAGCGGAGGGCATGGGCTCGAGCACCTCGTACCAGGACTCGGAGTCCGGCTCGCCCGGCGTCTCCGGGACGGCCTCCGCCTCGACCTCTGCGTCCTCAGTGCTCGGCTCGGCGCTCGGCTCGCTGCCCGACTCGGCACGGAGCCGCTCCAGCTCGTCCGCGGGGATGACGGCGGTGGCGTCGGCGGCGGCACCCGCCTTGAGCAGCTGGGTGTCGTCGTCGCGTACCTCGAGGTCCGCGACGGGGGAGGGCTCGACGGCCGTCCCGACCGCCACCGCCGGAGCGGACGGCCGCGCCGGCGGCCCGGGCTCGGTGACGACGAGGTCCGGCTCGTCCGCCGTCCGCTCGTCGAGGGCGCGCAGCTCGGCCGCCCGGCGGGTGATGAGCGGAGGCTCGGCGGCGTGGACCGCGTCGAGCAGCCGGGTGAGCAGCCGCAGCTCGGAGACCACGCGGGCGCGGTGGCGCAGGTGCCGGTCGGGCCGTTCGATCCTCGCCACCGAGTAGGCCTCGACGATGCTCTCGAACGTCTCCGGCGAGCAGCCGGCGAGGAGCAGGGCGAAGTCGTCAGCGGGGTCGGCCACCCGGGCGTGCTCCCAGCCGGTGATGCCGCGAACGGAGGCCGTCTCCGGGTCGGCGTCGTCGACGAAGGTGACGAGGAACCGGTCGCCGGAGAGGTCGCCGTGCACCGGAGTCGGGGCGAACCGCCAGGCCGAGACGTCCTCCAGCGCACGCTCCCACCGGGACAGCAGGGCGGTGGGGACGTGTCCGGTGGCGGCGCCTCGGTCGAGGTCGCCCAGATGGCGGCTCCGGCACATCTCGGCGTCGTAGACCGGCACGCCGGCCTCGTCGAACACCTCGCGGTCCACGTTGTGCAGCGCCGCGATCGCCCGGCCGATCTCGGCGGCGACGCCCGGGCCCGGCACGACCTCGTGGAGGACGACCGAGCGGCCGTGGAGGTAGGGGTAGACGACGGCGCGGCCCTCGGGGACGGCCAGGAAGCCGCGCGGCACCGGCACGCTGTAGGGGACCCGCCGGTGCAGCAGGGGCAAGAGGTCGGCCGCGGTGTCCAGCTCCGCGCCGACGGCTGGGCTGGTCGGGACCCGGACCACCCAGGCGCGCCGCTGGGTGTCGGTGACGAACCCGACGTCGCACCGGTTCCCCGGGACCCCGCGGGCGGCCCGTACCGCCACCGCGTCGAGCCCGGGCACCGCCGAGCTCGCGACGGCGGCGAGGTAGGCCGGTGTGCGCGTCACGCCCACACGGTATTCGGTGCGTCGCGGTTCGCCGTGCACCTCGCCGCCATTCGGTGGGGATGCGTCGTGGCAAGGCCCGCCCGCGGTTTGCTCGCACCGCGTGGGCCCCCGCCGCTGGGCTCGGCTCCCAGCCGAGCGGCTCGGCTCGCGCCATTCCGTGAGCCGAGCCCCTTGACTCGCAGCCGAGCCGAGTGGCCAAGGGAGCCGCGCGTAGGGTGACGAGCGTGTCCCGCCCGACCGCCTCGATCGCCTCGATGCCGCTGGGGGACCTGCCGCTCTCGCGCGGCTCCCTCGACCGGGCGGCCCACCGTCGTACTCAACCGGACCTCGTCCCGAAGCTCCTCGCCGACCCCGACACGCGAGTGGCGGTCATCGTCGCGGAGAGCATGGAGGTCCTCCCGGACGGGGCCCTCGCCCTTCGGCCGCCCGCTCCGGACGACCGGCACCGGCTCGCCTTCTTCCTCGGGGAGGAGTCCGCCGAGACCGACGGCGTGAGCCAGCGAACCGCATACCTCGCCGTCGTCGGCGACCCCACCGAGAGCGGTCACGACGACTGGCAGACCCTGCGCAACGCGGGCACGGAGCTCAGCGACCGCGACGCCGGCATCTTCACCACGGCCCAGGCCCTGGCCAACTGGCACGCCGTCCACCAGTTCTGCCCCCGGTGCGGTGCCCCGACCGAACCGGAGCAGGCCGGCTGGATCCGCCGCTGCACCCGCGACAGGTCCGAGCACTACCCGCGGACCGACCCGGCCGTGATCATGGCCGTGGTCGACGACGACGACCGGCTGCTGCTCGGCCGCAACGCCCAGTGGCCGGAGGGCCGGTTCTCGGTGCTCGCCGGGTTCGTCGAGCCCGGTGAGTCGTTCGAGGCCGCCGTCGCGCGCGAGGTCGAGGAGGAGGTGGGCATCACGGTGACCGACGTGACCTACCTCGGGAACCAGCCGTGGCCCTTCCCGTCGTCCGACATGGTCGGGTTCCGCGCTCGTGCGACGACGACGTCTCTCCATCCGGACACCGTCGAGATGGCGGAGGCGAGGTGGTTCACCCGCGACGAGTACCGGAACGCGTTGACCACCCAGGAGATCCGCACGCCGAGCGGGATCTCGATCGCCCAACGGCTCATCGAGCACTGGTTGGGACAGCGCATCGCCGAGATCGCCGACGTGTCCTGGTAGCCGACTGACACAATCCGCGCATGGCGAAGAAGACGGCATCGGGTCTGAAGAAGCTCCCGAAGAAGGCCTACGAGAAGGAGCTGGGGAAGCTCCAGGCCGAGCTCGTCGTCATGCAGGAGTGGGTGAAGCACACCGGCAACCGTGTCGTCGTGGTCTGCGAGGGACGCGACGCGGCCGGCAAGGGCTCCGCGATCAAGCGCATCACCGAGGTGCTCAACCCGCGGCAGGTCCGGATCTCCGCCCTGCCGGCACCGAGCGAGCGCGAGAAGACCCAGTGGTATTTCCAGAAGTACATCTCCCACCTGCCCTCGGCCGGTGAGATCGTCATCTTCGACCGGTCCTGGTACAACCGCGCCGGCGTCGAACGGGTGATGGGGTTCTGTACCGACGCCGAGTACGAGCGGTTCCTGCGCCAGGCCCCGCTGTTCGAGCAGATGCTCATCGAGGACGGGATCCTGCTGCGCAAGTACTGGTTCTCGGTCTCCGACAAGGAGCAGGAGGCCCGCTTCCGCTCGCGGGCGGCCGACCCGATGAAGCGCTGGAAGCTGTCCCCGATGGACCCCGAGTCCCTCCTGCGGTGGGAGGACTACTCGCTCGCCAAGGACGAGATGATGGCCCACACCGATGTCGAGATGTCGCCGTGGTGGGTGGTCGAGTCGGAGGACAAGAAGACGGCGCGGATCAACGTCATCTCACACCTGCTCGAGTCGATCCCTTACACGGGCGTGGACCCGCCGCTCGTCGAGATCCCGGAGCGACCCAAGGCGAAGAGCGTCGCCCGCCCACCCAAGGACACCCAGCGCTATGTCCCGGACGTCGCCGGCAAGCTGACCTAAGTGCTCAGGCGCCGAGGCGCTGCTTGACCTCGATCAGGCTGGGGTTCGTGGCCGCGGACCCGTCGGGAAACAGCACGGTCGGCACCGTCTGGTTGCCGCGGTTGACCTGCTCGACGAAGCGGGCACTCTCCGGGTCGCGCTCGATGTCGACCTCGGTGAAGGAGATTCCCTCCCGGTCGAGCTGCGACTTCAGGCGCCGGCAGTAGCCACACCACGACGTGCTGAACATGGTGACGGTGCCGGCCTCGGGGTTCGCGACGGTCATGGAACCGTCAACCTCCCAGGAGCGTCACTTCTTCCCCCATGGTGTGATGCCGGTATGCCCGTGGTCCCCGACGACATCGCCCGCCTGCTCGCCTCCCGCCAGAACGGCACCCTGGCCACCCTCCGCGGCGACGGTCGCCCGCAGCTGTCGGTGGTGACGTACGCCTGGTACCCCGACGACGACGGGCGGGAGATCATCCGGATCTCGACGGTCGACGGCCGCGCCAAGGTCGCCAACCTCCGCCGCGACCCGCGGGCCGGCTTCCTCGTCAGCGACGAGTCCGGCTGGTCCTACGCCGTGGTCGAGGGGACGGTCGAGCTCTCGCCGGTGGCCACCTTCGCCGACGACGAGGCCGTCGAGGAGCTCATCCGGATCTACCGGGACGCGGCCGGGGAGCACCCGGACTGGGCCGACTACCGCCGCGCCATGGTCGAGGACCGCCGCCTGGTCGCCCGGCTGGTGGTCGACCACGCCTACGGCACGGTCCGTTCCTGAGCTCGCCGGAGACCGCCGGAGACCGCCGGAGACCGCCTGGGGACGGCCGCCGCGGCGTCGGCGGCCCGACCTAGACTCGCTGGCGTCATGACCGAGGCCACCGCGCTCGCCCGCACCGCGCCCCACGTCCCCAGCGCGGACGAGGTGCTCGCGGCACTCGACCCGGAGCAGCGCGAGGTCGCGAGCAGCCCGGTCGGGCCGATGTGTGTCCTGGCCGGCGCCGGCACGGGCAAGACCCGGGCGATCACCCACCGGATCGCCTACGGCGTCCACTCCGGCGCCTACCAGCCCCAGCGGGTCCTTGCCGTGACCTTCACCGCCCGCGCGGCGGGGGAGATGCGGACCCGCCTGCGGACCCTCGGCGTGGGGGGCGTCCAGGCCCGCACCTTCCACTCGGCCGCTCTGCGTCAGCTGCACTACTTCTGGCCCCAGGCGGTCGGTGGGGCCGCGCCGGAGATCCTGCCCTACAAGGCGCCGGTGGTCGCCGAGGCGGCGTCCCGGCTGCGGATGCAGTTCGACCGGACCGCCATCCGTGACCTCGCCGCGGAGGTCGAGTGGGCCAAGGTCACCCTGCTCACCCCGGAGTCGTACGCGGCGCGCGCCCGGTCGGAGGGCCGCGACCCGGCGGGCATCGACCTGCGGGAGATGGCTCGCCTGTTCGAGACCTACGAGGAGTGCAAGACCCAGCGCGGCGTCATCGACTTCGAGGACGTCCTGCTCCTGACGGCCGGAATCCTCGCGGAGCGGGAGGAGATCGCCCGGACGGTGCGCGGCCAGTACCGCCACTTCGTCGTCGACGAGTACCAGGACGTCAACGCCCTCCAGCAGCGGCTCCTCGACCTGTGGCTGGGCGAGCGCGACGACGTCTGCGTGGTCGGCGACCCGGCCCAGACGATCTACTCGTTCACCGGCGCCACGCCCGACCACCTGCTCCGGTTCCCGCGCCGGTTCCCGACCGCCCGGGTGGTCACCCTCGTCCGCAACTACCGGTCCACCCCGCAGGTCGTGGCCCTGGCTAACCTCGTCTCCCGGGCCGCGTCGGTCCGCAGCAACCCCTCGGTACGCGCAGGGTCGCCCGCCCCCGCGGCCTACGTCGAGCTCGTGGCCGAGTCGCCGGCCGGCCCGAACCCGACCCTGCGCCAGCACCCGGACGACCCGAGCGAGGCCGCCGCCGTGGCCGAGGACATCGCCGGGCTGGTCCGGGACGGTCACCCGCCGGCCGAGATCGCGGTGCTGTTCCGGACCAACGCCCAGTCCGAGGCGTTCGAGGCGGCGCTGGCGGCGGCCGACGTGCCCTACCTCGTCCGCGGCGGCGAGCGGTTCTTCGCGCGCCCCGAGGTGCGCCAGGGCGTGCTCCTGCTGCGGGGCGCCGTGCGCGGCGACGACGCCTCGGCGCCGCTGCCCAGCCTGGTCCGCGACGTGCTGGGCGGAGCGGGCTGGACCCCCGCGGCGCCGAGCGCGGGCGGAGCGGTTCGGGAGCGGTGGGAGTCGCTCAACGCCCTCGCCGGCCTGGCCGACGACCTCGTGGCCGTCTCTCCTGAGGCCCGGGTGGCCGACCTGGTCCGTGACCTCGACGAACGGATCGCCGCGCAGCACGCTCCCGCAGTCCAGGGCGTCACGCTGGCGTCCCTGCACGCGGCCAAGGGCCTCGAGTGGGACACCGTCTTCCTGGCCGGCTGCAGCGACGGGTTCATCCCGATCGCCATGGCCGAGGGTCCGGCGGCGATCGAGGAGGAACGCCGGCTCCTCTACGTCGGCGTCACCCGCGCCCGCCGCGACCTGCGGCTGTCCTGGTCGACCGCCCGCAACCCCGGCGGTCGCGCCAGCCGCCGAACCTCCCGCTTCCTCGACCCGGCCGCCGCCGTGCTGGGGCCGGGCGCCAAGGCCCCGGAGAGTGGGTCCCGCCGACGTCGGGAGCCGGCGCCCACCCGGAGCACCCCGGCCACCTGCCGCAGCTGCGGCAACGATCTGAGCACGGCCGCGCAGCGCAAGGTGGGTCGGTGCGACACCTGCCCGCCCACCTACGACGAGACGACGTTCGAGGCGCTGCGCACCTGGCGGCTGGCCGTGGCCCGGGCGACGGCCGTCCCCGCATACGTCGTCTTCACCGACGCGACCCTCGTCGCGATCGCCGAGACCCGGCCCGGCTCCCTGTCCGATCTGTCGCAGATCTCCGGAGTCGGCGCCCGCAAGCTCGAGACGCACGGCACGGCCGTCCTCGACGTCCTGGGTGGAGCCGACCCGGACGTTGTCGCCCAAAGCGCCTCTCCCACAACGAAATCCACGTCTGAGGCCACGCCGGTCGAAAAGAAGTCACGAAACCGCAATAAATAGTGTGGTGGTATCTCGCGGCGCTGAGTACTCTCTTCAAGACGTACCGGTGTGGCTTGGCACCCACACGCACGAGCCCGAGCAACGGAAGGAGGGGTAGCCCTGATGGAGATCACCAACACGATGACGAGCGGCGCGGTCGACACGACCAGCGCCCACGCACGCGTCTGGCGTGACCGTCTGCAGCCGGGCACCCGCCTCCTCGCAGACCTCGTCATCCCGGTGCAGGGGACGACTCTGCCCATCGCCGGCAAGGCCGGCGTTGTCGGGCGGGTCACCGTCCAGGGCATCGCCCCGGCGTTCGTCGCCTCCGCGCAGGACGCCCCGACCTACAACTTCATGGATGTCACACCGTTCCGCTCCGGTAGACCACCCGTCTGAGCTCCAGACACCGGTCTCCCTCCAGGCCGCGGAACCCGACATCCGGGATCCGCGGCCTTTCTGTTTGTCCGGCCGCCACCACGAGAGAACCACACCGAACCAGCCGCAGCACCAGACGCAGCAGAGGGCCGACATGACCAGCACCGCACGGCGCACCCACCACCAGGCACGCGCGCCGCACCGTGAGGACGACCGACGCCACCGACACCACGGTGACGACGGACAGCAGAGGGAGACCTCCGTCGACAAGGCGGAGGAGAGCAGAAGGGAGGTGACCCACCAGATGACCATGGAGATGACCACGCTCAGCCTGACCGAGCTCATCGACCTGCGCTCGGACGCGCAGGCCGACGGCGAGGCGGTGCCCTGCCGTGAGTACGACGCCGAGCTCTGGTTCGCCGAGAGCCCGGCGGACGTCGAGTTCGCGAAGTCGCTCTGTGGGACCTGCCCGGCACTCCAGGAGTGCCTGGCGGGAGCGCTCGAGCGGCGCGAGCCCTGGGGCGTCTGGGGCGGCCAGCTCTTCGTGCAGGGGGTCGTCGTTCCGCGCAAGCGGCCGCGAGGACGTCCGCGCAAGAACGAGATCGCCGCCTGAGCCCATCAGGGACACCACCACAACCACACTTCACACGTACAGGAGAAGCGGATATGTACACGTACCAGACGTATCCCGATCTGGCCAAGGCCACGATCGAGGAACGACTGCGTCGCGCTCCGCAGACCGGCGTCCGCCGCGCCGCCCGACTGATCTCGCTGGAGATCCGTCGGTCGCGCCAGGCGGACCACGGTCGGCACGAGCGGTGACCCGCGCCGTCACGGGGCGGCCGACGCAGACCGAACCACCCACCCGGAAGGGCGGGGAGCGCAAGGGGGCTCCCCGCCCTTCGTCATGCCCGGGCGACAGCCGATAGCGTCCGGCCATGACCGAGCCGCTGACCCGCGAGGAGACGCGTCACCGCGCGATCGACGCCCTGACCACTGACGAGCTCGCCGACATCGTCGACCTCGTGGTCTGGGTGGACGACGTCGGCGGCGAGCGAGTCGCCCACGCCGCGAACCGCAGCGGCACGGTCCGACTGCGTCCCGGCGGGATCCACGAGGTGCTCGATGGCACCGACCCCATCGCGTCCGAGGACCCGATGGCCTTCCTGCCGTACGAGCACGAGATCGCGGCACCGGGACCGCGGGTCAGCACCGACAACGCCTACCCGTATGCGGCCGAGCGGATCCTCTCGCTGTTCGACGACCCCACCCGCAGCCCGGACCTAGCCGTGGTCCACACGCCGCGGCACTACTTTCCCGAGGAGGGCGGCCACCACGGCGAGCACGGGTCGCTCGACGTCGTCCAGTCGCGGGCACCGTTGGTCCTCGCCGGCGCCGGTGTCGCCCGGCGCGGGTACCTCGACGAGCACGCTCACCTCGTGGACGTCGGTCCGACCCTGGCCGCCCTGGCCGGCGTACCCCGCGACGACCTGCGTGACGCCGCGGGCGCGCCGCTGGACGGGCGCGTGCTCGACGCATACCTCGACCCGTCGGTCTCTCCGACCGCCGTGGTCGGTGTCCTCTGGGACGGCGCCCACTGCGGCGACCTGCTGCACCTGGCCGAGGCCGGCGAGCTGCCCGCGGTCGCGCGGCTGGTCAAGCGGGGCGTCGCGCTCCGGGGTGGCGCGGTGGCCCAGTTCCCGAGCGTGACGCTGACCAACCACACGTCCATCCTCACGGGTACCGGTCCTGGCCGGCACGGGGTCCTCGGCAACGTGTTCTACGACCGCGAGACCGGCGAGCGGGTCGTGCCGAACGACGAGACGACATGGCACCGGTCGGGCGAGTGGCTGCGGCCGGCGGTGCGCACAGTGTTCGAGTTGGTGGCGGATCACGTTGACTTCCAAGGGTTTCCGCGCACGGCCAGCATCGACGAGGCCATCGACCGCGGGTCGGACTACTCGACGATGCAGGTGATCCGGGAGAGCGGCAGCGGGACCGGTGCCGGCGGTCTCGGTGACCGGCTACCGCCGGCCGACCAGTCGCCGTTCCTGGGCGACCGGTCGTTCCTCGACGACGGCTACTTCCGGTGGGGCGTGAGCGTCGACGACCTCGGGCTCGCCCAGGTGCGCGAGCTGTTCACCGACGCCTCCCGTATGCCGCGGCTCACCTGGTGGGCCAACGTCGTCACCGACGCCGGTCACCACGGTGCTGGTCCGCGGTCGGCGATGGCCCGCGACGCCCTGCGTCAGTCGGACGCCCGGTTGGGGGTGTTCCTCGACCACCTCGAGGCCCTGGGGGTGCTCGACGACGTGGCGTTCCTGCTGACGGCCGACCACGGGTTCGAGGGGGCCGACGTGAGCGTCACGGGTTCGTGGCGCCCGGCCCTGGAGTCCCTCGGGGTCCCCTTCCGCGACGAGGGCCCGGGCTTCGTCTACTTCCTCTGAGCGCCGGGGCCGTGTCGGCGTCAACCTGCGCCCCCACCACCCGCGCCAACAACTCCGCACGTGATGAGCAATAAACCGACATTTCGGATATCTGGCGTCAACACGTCATCACGTGCGGAGAAATCGGCGGGGGGCGGACCGGGGGAACGGCGGTCGTAGGGTGGCCGTCATGAAGGCGTCCCTGCACATCGCCCAGGACCCGGCGGCCGACGAGGTGCTCTCGACCGACGCGTTCGCGCTGCTGGTCGGGATGCTGCTCGACCAGCAGTTCCCGATGGAGCGCGCGTTCGCCGGGCCGGCCAAGATCCTCGAGCGGTTCGGGACGCTGGACCCGGCGACGATCGCCGCGGCCGACCCCGAGGAGTTCGCCACCCTGTGCGCCACGCCACCGGCGATCCACCGCTACGGCCGGTCGATGGCCGGCCGGGTGCAGGAGGTCGCCAAGGCGGTCGTCGAGGACTACGACGGCGACGCCGAGCAGCTCTGGACCGGCGCGACCTCCGGTGCCGACCTGCTCGCCCGGATCCGCCGGCTGCCGGGGTTCGGCGAGCAGAAGGCCAAGATCTTCACCGCCCTGGTCGCCAAGCAGCTCGGCGTCCGGCCGGACGGCTGGGAGCAGGCGGCCGGCGCCTACGCCGAACCCGGCTCGCACCGGAGCGTCGCCGACGTGGTGGACCAGGACTCGCTCGACCAGGTGCGGGCGTTCAAGAAGGAGCAGAAGGCGGCCGCCGCCCGCTGATGCCTGACACCCCCGAGCAGCTGGTCTGCGCGACGTGCGGTCGGACCGCCCCCGCGGAGGGCGAGGCCCTGCTCACCTGGGCCCGTGGCGTGGAACACGGCCGGGACGTCTGGACCTGCGACGTCTGCAGCCGCCAGTACCTGCGCAGCATCGAGGGCAAGCTCGACTCCGGCTGGTGGTGAGGCGCTAACCCACCGGGTCGCCCAGCGGCGGGAGGTCCACCCCAGGCAGGTATGCGGCGACGAGCTCGCGGCCGTGCACCTCGCCGCCGATCTGGCAGAGGACCCCGATGCCGCCGAGCCAGACCCGGTGGATCAGGAGGTACTCGGCGGGCAGGTTGAGCCGCATACCGACCGCGTAGTTGGGGCGACGGGGGTCGTTGATGTGCTGGAACACGTCCCGCAGCCAGGGCCGGGAGAACCGGAACGTGTCGCTGCGCAGCGGGACGATGAACGGCTCGAGGTACTCCAGCAGCCGCTCCGCGTCGACCTCCATCCCGGGCCGGACGAACCCGGTCTCGCGTAGCCCCGCGAGCGTGCCCGCGGCGTCGCCGTCGACCGCGAGCGTGAGGAACCGGCCCATCTCGTCGGGCAGGCCGTGCGGAAGCCGTTTGACGGCACCGAAGTCCATCACCCCGAGCCGGCCGTCCGGCATGAGCCGGAAGTTGCCCGGATGGGGGTCGGCGTGCAGGAGGCCGACGCGGTCCGGCCCGACGAGGAGGAACTCCATGTAGCGCTGCGAGGCGAGGTCACGTTGTTCCTCGGTGCCCTCGCTGATGATCCGGGACAGCGGCTCGCCGTCGATCCACTCGCTGACGATGACGCGCTCGCCGAACTTCACGACGTGGGGGACGAGAAAGTGCGGATCGTCGTCGAACCCCTTGGCGAACTTCTCCTGCGAGCGCGCCTCGAGGCGGTAGTCCAGCTCTTCGGCCATCCGGCCCTTGAGCTCGGCGAGGATCGGGCCGATCTCGATGCCGGGCACCCAGGCGGTGGCGAGCCGAGCGACGCGCGACACCTGGGCGAGATCACTGAGCAGGGCCGGTCCGGCGCCCGGGTACTGGACCTTGACCGCCACCGTGCGCCCGTCGCGCCAGATGCCCCGGTGGACCTGGCCGATGGACGCCGCCGCGACCGGGACGTCGTCGAACTCGACGAAGCTGCGCCGCCACCGCGGACCGAGCTGTTCGGCCAGCACCTTGTGCACCGTCTCCGCCGGGAGCGGGGGAGCGCTGTCCTGCAGCTTGGTCAGCATCGCGCGGTAGGGCGCCGCCATCTCCTCGGGGAACGCCGACTCGAAGATCGACAACGCCTGGCCGAACTTCATCGCGCCCCCCTTGAGCTGGCCGAGGACGCTGAACAGCTGCTCGGCGGTCCGGGCCTGGAGCTCCGCGGCGACGAGCTCGGCCGGCTTGCCGCCGACCCGCTTCCCGAGCCCCCACGCCGCACGACCGGCCATGCCCACGGGCAGGCTGGCGAGCCGGGCCGCGCGGACCACGGCACTGCGGGGGAGGTCGGTCACGTGGTCATTGTCACCCGCGGCGCCCACGGTTTCCGCCACCCCCTCGGGTAGGTGGCGCCACGGCCTGGCGCTCAGGCCAGAATCTGGTCGGCGACGGTGTCGACCCACCAGCGCTCGAGGCGGTCGGCGTCCCAGCCCCGCTCCTGGATCGCGATGTCGTACACCGGCAGCGAGACGGTGATCGCGTAGGCGTCGAGGGCCCGCTGGAGGGTGACCCCCTTGCGCCGGACCGACGCGGGCCACGTCGAGAACACGTCCCGCCGCGACTGGTCGCCCCGGCCTCGGCCCTCGTCGTAGGCGGCGGCCAGGGCGGGTTCGTTGCGCATCCCCTCGACCATCACCCGGAGCGCGTCGCCGCCGTGCTCGAACAGCCGCCGGTCGAAGCCCACGAAGGCGGCCAGCTGGGCGCGCGGGTCACCGGTCGCCCGGTCGAGCTCGCGCTGGACGCGGTCGACGTCGGCGTCGGCGTCGGCGCTGTCGACGAGGGAGACGGCGAGTCCGGCCTTGGTGCCGTAGACCGCATACACCGTGGCCTCCGACACGCCGGCCGCCGTGGCGACCGACCGGACGCTCGTCCCGGCCCAGCCGGTGTCGACGAAGCGTTCGCGGGCCGCCTGGGCGATCAGCAGCTTTGTGCGGTGGGCCTGCTCCTCGCGCAGGGCCGACCGGTAGGGACGGGCAGCGGTGTCGAGGTCGTTCACGAAAACCATGGTACCAGTCCGCTGAGTGTGTATATATTAACTGAGCGATACTCAATCAAAGAAGCAAGACTCAGTCAAAGGAGCACGTCATGAGCACGGAACAGATCGCCCGCGACATCCTGGCCCGCCTGGAGAACGCCTGGAACGTGGGTGACGGGGGCGCCTTCGGGGAGCCGTACTGCGACGACGCGTCGTTCGTGACGATCCGGGGCGAGCTGGCCCACGGCGCGGAGATCGGCGCCGGTCACGCGCAGATCCTCACCACGATCTACGCGGGCAGCACGAACCAGATGGAGCTGATCGAGGCCCACCGGGTCAGCGACGACGTCATCGTCGCCACGTCCCGCAACACCTTGGACGCCCCGCACGGGCCGCTCACCGGGGTTCACGCGGCGATGTCCACCTCGGTGCTGGTCCGCTCCGATGGCGAATGGCGCATCGCCTCCACCCAGAACACCCTGGTCGGCGCGCGATGAGCGACGCCCAGGACCCCGCCGCCACGGCGCTGCGCCTGCTCCTGGCTCACCGCGCCGCGGGAACCGCCTGACCCGGCTCGCCGCGGTCGTGGCTCGGGCAGTCGATGTGCCGGTCCCAGCGGCGGTGCTCGACATGGGGCCACGGCCCGCCGACCTCGACCGACACCCCAGCCGGGATCGCGCCGTTCCTGAGCCCGGCCATCGCGACCATGGCGGCCAGCCCGGAGCCCATCGCCACCAGCGGCCCGTCCACCGTCGGGGGCACCGGCGGGGCGCGGGTCACGGCGAGCCACGCGGGGTCGCGACCGGTGCGGGTCAGGTGGAGGCAGTCCAGGCAGGGCTGGGCCGGGTCGCCCCCCACCCACGGCCCGACGACCACGCGGCCGGCGTCGACGACGACCGGCAGGTGCGGGACGCCGCGGCGTCGCCAGGGTTCCCCACGTCGGGGCACGACAGACCGGAAGGCGACGAGCACCACGAGATCGGGCCGGTCGAACGCGCCGAG
>CAVWQU010000005.1:0-27688 GCA_963757225.1 uncultured Actinomycetota bacterium | reverse complement strand
CTCCACCGATGACCGCGTCAAGCCACCGGGTCAGCGCAGCGCCCGGAGTCGCGACGAACGCCACGACGAAGATCGACTGCACCGCCGCCTGGGTCACGAGCAGACCGCCCGCGTCGAGGAACAGCGCCGCCGACATCGCGACGAGGACGATCACCCCGATCTGCCACGCACCGGTCCCGGCCAGCATGAGGAAGAGGTCGGCGACGATCAGCCCGACGGCCACCCCCACGGTGATCTCGGCGACACGACGCAGGCGCTGCGCATACGTCGTCCCGAGGCAGACGACCGCGACGATCGGGGCGAACACCGGTGCCTGGTGGTGGAACACGCCACTGGCCAGGAACCATGCGACCGCTGCGGCGATAGCGCACTGACCGATGTGCCACGCCTTGCCGCGGACCCGGTCGACCCGTTCGCGTACGGAGGTCCGGCTGCGGCGCCAGGCGCGGTCCATCAGGGCGTCGATCCGGTGGTCCGACCACGCCGAGCTCATGTCGCCGATCCTCCCATCGGGTACGCGGACGGTCCGGTCGGCGGTGTGCCGGCCGTCAGCCGGCCGCCCGCAGCGCGTCCCAGATCGCCCGCGAGGCGGGGGCCGCGGTGCTCGCGCCGGTGCCGGCCTGCGCGACCATGACGACGACCGCATATCGCGGAGTCGTGACCGGCCCGAACGAGGCGAACCAGCTCGTGGCCTGCTTGCCGAACACCTCCGCGGACCCGGTCTTGCCGGCCAGCGGGTAGTCCGCCTGCGGCCACCCGGCGAAGACACCGCTCGCCGTGCCCGACGTCATCACCCCCTGCAGCGCCCCGACGAGGAACCCCCGGACCTCGGGTGTCAGCGGAACCGTCCCCGCGGCGACCGGCGGGATCGGGGTGCGGGCCGACCCGTCCTGGTTCTGCGTCGCCGCCGCCACCTGCGGGACCCAGAGCGTCCCCCCGTTGGCCACCGCCGCATACGTCCGAGCGAGCTGCAGCGGGGTGACGGCGACGTCGCCCTGGCCGATCGCGAAGTTCGCCTCGTCGCCGGCTCGGTACTGCCAGCCGGAGTCGCAGTTCTCGACGGCGAGCGCCTTGAGGTAGTCGGCGCGGGCCGGGTCCGTGGCCGCGACATCCGGATAGCCGCTCGCCGCCCGTGCACAGGTCTGCGGCTTCGTGTCCTCCCACGTCGAGCGCTTCCCCACGCGGTCGGGGACCCGACCGGCCACCTCGCCGGGCAGGTCGACGCCGGTCCGGACGCCGAGCCCGTAGGCCTTGGCCGCCGTGACGAACGGGTCCGCACCGTCGTCCTGGGCGGCGAGTCCGCCCTGCGCGAGCCAGGACTGGTACGCGAACCGGTACCAGATCGTGTCGCACGAGACCTCGATGTTGCGCTGCAGCGTGAGGACGCCGTAGTCATGGGACTCGTAGTTGGCGAAGGCCCGGTCCCCCACCTGGAACGTCGAGGTGCAGTCATACTTCCCGTTGAGGTCGACGCCCATCGCCGCCGCCGCGGTCGTCGAGACGACCTTGAACGTCGAGGCCGGCGGCATCGTCGCGCCGGTCACCCGCGAGACCAGCGGGGTGCCGGCCGCCGGGTTCCGCAGGGCGTCGAGGTTCGCCTGCGTGATGCCGCCGGACCACACCTTCGGGTCGTATTCCGGGTAGCTCGCCGCTGCGACAACGGCCCCGTCGGTGACGTCGAGGACGACGGCGGCCGCGGAGTCCGCGGCGAACCCGCCGCTGCGGGCAGTGGCGACCGCCTGGGAGAGGGACTGCTCGGCGGCGGCCTGGACCGGCGCGGAGATGTGCGTGACGACGTCCCGGCCGGCGACCGGGGCGGTCGTCGCCAGCCGGTCGACGACGACGCCGCGCGGGTCGACCGCGACCGACGTGGTGCCGTGCGTCCCGCGCAGGACCCCGTCGTACTGCGCCTCGAGGCCGTCCCGGCCGACCGTCTCGTCCGCGGTGACGGCACCGTCACTGGCGCTCACGTCGGCGGCGCTGGCCCGGTCGACGTAGCCCAGCAGGTGGGCGGCGTTGACGGCGTGCGGCGCGGGGTAGGTACGGCCCGGCTCGGCCACGACGCCCACACCCGGGTAGTTCTCCGGCTGCTCCAGCAGGCTCAGCGCCCGCGCCGGGTCGACGTTCTCGGCAAGCGGGATCGGTTGGTAGGCGGACCCGTTGAAGCAGGCGGGGGGCGGCGTTGCGCCTGGTGACCCGCAGAGGAAGGTCCGCTCCCAGAGCGGCTGGGCTGGCCGGTCCAGGCCCGCGGCGATGCGGTCGACGAGCGCGCGGCCACCGTCCGTCGCCTCGACGAGTGCCCGGCGCTCGACCGTCACCGCGACGCTCGAGGTGTTGTCGGTGAGCGGCTCAGCCTGCGCGTCGAGGATGCGGCCGCGGACCGCCGGCTGGACCGTCGTCCGGGTCTCGAGCGACACCGCGGCCGGTCCCGCATACGCCGTCCGCTGCACAACCTGGACCTGCCCGAGCCGGCCGAGGAGCAGCGCGAACACCGAGACCACCAGGGCCGCCACGACGACGAGCCGCGGCACCGAGGTCGGTCGGCGACGGCGGGTGTGCGACGTCACGCGAGTCGTCGACGGGTCAGGGCGCGGTCCACTCCGAGCAGCGCCGGCAGGGCGAGCAGCCCGACGGCCAGGGTCACGAGCGTCCGCGTCGCCGCGGCGACGAGGTCGACCGTGCCGTCCCCGAGGATGGCCACGCAGACCCCACCGAGCTCGACGACGACGGTGGCGGCCGCCAGCCCGAGCAACGCGCCGAGCAGGCTGCGGTGGGCGGCGCGGTGGAACAGGCCCGCGGCGGCGCCGGCCGCGGCATACAGGAGCGCGGTGAGCCCGAGCGGGGAGCCGCCCGGCGGGACGAGGTCGACCACCCAGCCGGCCGCCAGCCCGAGCAGGGCACCCTGCGCGGGTCCGCGGACAACGGCGGACGCCGCCACGAGGAGGACGACGAGGTCCGGCCGGAACCTCGCGGGCACGCCGAAACGGGGCAGCACGGTGGCGACAGCCAGTGCGGCGAGCAGCACCGCACCGGTCCGGAGCAGCCCAAGCAGGCTGAGCCGCGGGATCACGACGGCGCCTTGACGGCGGCGGCGCCGGCGGTGCCGGTCGCGGGCGGCGAGGGGAGGACGACCGCGACGACGTCGAGCCGGCTCGGATCGACCGCGGGGCGGACGGCGGCCGTGGCCGTCAGCTGACCGCGGGGTAGGTCGACGGAGGTGACCGTCCCGACGACGATGCCCGGCACGTAGGGACGACCCCCGACGCTGCCCAGGGTCGTCACACGGTCCCCGACCGCGACGGTCGAGCGGTCGACGAGGCTCAGCGTGAGGTCGCCCGGGGAGCGGGCCAGGTCGCCCGCAGGGCCGGCCGCGACGCTGCCGAGCACGCCGGAGCCGACCCGGACCGCGACGGCGGCGTCCGCGCCGTCGAGCAGGCGGATGTCGCTGGACCACGGGCCGACGCTGACGACCCGTCCGACCAGGCCGTCGGCAGCGACGACGGTGAGGTTGGGCTCGACACCGTCGCGCTGGCCGATGTCGACGGTCACCTGACGGCCACCGGTGACCGTGGTGTTGGTGGCGACCACGCGGGCCGGGAGCAGGTGGCCGGCACCGGCCGAGGGCGAGGCGAGCAGCCGGCCGGCGGCGTCGGACTGGGCCAGCCGAGCCTCGGCCTGGACGAGTCGGGCGCGGAGGACGGCGTTCTCCTCCTCGAGCCGGGCGCCGTCGCTCCGGTCGACCCCGGCGACCGACCGCTGGACCGGTCCGACCGCGGCGGCGGCGAGCGACCGGGCGCGGTCCGGGAGCCCCGAGCCCGAAAGGTCGAGCACGACAGCGACGACGGTCGCGAGGAGGAGCGCCACGAGGAGGCGCCGACGGGCGAGGGGCGTCACCGGTACTCGCTGGTGACCAGCACCCGTTGCAGCGCACCGAACTCCTCCACGCACCGGCCGGCCCCGAGGGCGACACTGCGCAGGGGGTCGTCGGCGACGTGGACCGGGACGCCGAGCTCGTGACGCATCCGCTCGTCGAGGCCGCGGAGCAGGGCGCCGCCCCCGGTCAGCGTGATGCCGCGGTCGACGATGTCGCCGGCCAGCTCCGGCGGGCAGACGTCGAGGGTGGTGCGGACCAGCTCGACGATCTGGATGACCGGGGTCTCGATGGCGCGGCGTACCTCGGGCGACGAGATGGTGACCACCTTGGGCAGCCCGGTCACGAGGTCCCGCCCGCGGATGCGGGTGGTGAGCTCCTCGGCCAGCGGAAAGGCCGAGCCGACGCCGGTCTTGATGTCCTCGGCGCTCCGCTCGCCGAGCAGCAGCGAGTACTCGCTCTTCACGTGGGCGACGATCGCCTCGTCGATCTCGTCGCCGCCGATCCGCATCGACCGCGCCGAGACGATGCCGCCGAGGCTGATCACCGCGACGTCGGTGGTACCGCCGCCGATGTCGACGACCATCGACGCGGCGGTGTCGTTGACCGGGAGGCCGGCGCCGATGGCGGCGGCCATGGGTTCCTCGATGATGTAGACCCGACGCGCACCGCACCGGGTCGCGGCGTCCTCGAGGGCCCGCCGTTCGACGCCGGTCACCTCGCTCGGGACGCAGACGACCATCCGCGGGCGGACCAGCCGGCTCGGGCGCACCTGGTCGATGAACCAGCGCAGCATCCGTTCCGTCAGGTCCGCGTCGGAGATGACGCCATCGCGCAGCGGCCGGACGGCGCGAACCGACGCCGGGGTGCGGCCGACCATCTCCTTGGCGCGGGTACCGGCCGCGACGAGGCGGTTGCTCCCCGCCTCGACGGCCACGACCGAGGGCTCGTCGAGGACGACGCCGCGACCACGCACGTAGACCAGGGTGTTCGCCGTCCCGAGGTCGACGGCGAGATCGCGCCCCAGGATGGCGGGACGCGACACCGAGGTCATGTCGGCGATTCTCGGGTGGGCCCGGAGAGGTTCCCCGCCCATCCGCCGCGTGTTGCCGAACGTGTGACCACTGTGACTGGAGTGACTGGTAGGCGGGCGGACCGCGGTCGCGGCGAGGCGAAGGTGGCCACCCCCGAACGACCGGGCCGCCGTCAACGTGTTCCCACGATCGCCAGGCGGGCGCCGCTCTCAGGACCTCGCGAACCGGTCCCAGCCGGCCCGGACGTCCAGGGCGATCCGGTCCTGCTCGTCCACGGGCACGCGTTCCGCCTCGGGTCGACCGAGCAACGCGAAGACGCGTGGCCCACGCAGCTCGGGCGCGAGGTCGGCCGCCCTGGGAACGACGTGGACGTGCAGGTGCTCGAACCCCTCCGCCTCCGCGAACTGGACGACATAGGTCTTGACGCAGCCGACCACATGGGCCAGCGCGCGCCCCAACGTCACGAGCAGTGGGCCGAGCTCGGCCGCCTCGACCACGTTCAGCTCCGCGAACGCGGTCACGTGCCGGCGCGGCACCACCACCAGCCATCCCGGCATCGAGGTGTCGAAGGCGTGCGCCACCCGCCACACCTCGCTGAGCCAGATCTCCTCGCGCGGCACGGGGACCGCCAGACCCTCCTGGCGGCAGGAGTAGCAGTCGGGGTGCGGACCCGCGGCGGTCACAGGTCGGGGAACCAGATGCCGATCTCGCGGGCCGACGACTCGGGGCTGTCGGAGCCGTGGACGATGTTCTGCTGGACCTTGAGGCCCCAGTCGCGTCCGAGGTCGCCGCGGATCGTCCCCGGCAGAGCGGCGGTCGGGTCGGTCGCCCCCGCGAGCGCCCGGAACCCCTCGATGCAGCGGTGTCCCTCGATGACCACCGCGGTCACCGGCCCGGACGACATGAACTCGACCAGCGGCTCGTAGAACGGCTTGCCCTCGTGCTCGGCGTAGTGGCGAGCGAGCCGCTCACGGTCGGGAGTCGTGATGGCCAGAGCGACGAGCGCATACCCCTTGGTCTCGATCCGCCGGAGCACCTCCCCCGTCAGTCCGCGCGAGAAGCCGTCGGGCTTGACCAGGACCAGGGAACGCTCCGTCGCCGTCACGCGCCCAACCCTAGTGGCCCGCCTCCGCCGCCCGGCCGGCCTGGATCGCGTCGATCCGCTGCCCCTGCCACAGGCAGACGACCCAGAGCGCGGTGAAGATCACGCCGACGATGAACATCATCGGCAGCACGAACGCGCAGAGGAACGTCGCCACCTGGATCAGCCACCCCAGGGTTACCCCGAACGGCCGGCGCATCAGCCCGGCCACAACAATGCAGGCCACGGCCAGGCCACACCCCACGAGCAGGTATGCGCCCGACGCGGCGTCTCCGTTCGCCACCGCCAGTGTCCGCGCCACCAGCGCGCCGAGGAACACGATCAGCGACTGCGCGGCCAGCACGACCGCACCCATCCGCCAGGTGAACTTCCCGGTCGCGCCGTAGAAGGGGACGGCGGCCATACGACTCAGGGTAGGCGGCGCACCGGCTACCGGCCGAACCCGCCGGTCACACCCCCGGGTGAGCGGCGAAGAACCGCTCGAGCACCGGCAGCAGGATCGTGTCCCGCCGCGTCACCTGCATGTGCGTCGTGCCGGGGATGACCGCCAGCGTCGAGTTCGGGATCTTCGCGAGCATCACCCCGGCGTGCGCGACGGTCGTGAAGTCGTTGTCGCCCTGCACGATCAGCACGGGACAGCTGATCCCCGCGAGCTGCTCGTCGGTCCAGCCGGCGAAGTCGGCGTCCATGCCGCTGAGCGACATGAGGAACGCGTCGAACTGCTCCGGGTGCGGCGACAGGCGCTCGTACGCCCCCTTGAAGTCCGCGAAGTCCTGCGCCGTGGGCATGATCGAGGACGTCTCGAAGGTCGACGGGTCGAGCAGGTCCGGGTGCATCCCGTCCTTGCTCACACTGGCCGAGATCGGCACGATCGCGCTCACGCGGTCCGCGTGGTTGACCGCCATCTCCAGCGCCACACCGCCGCCCATGCTGTGCCCGAGCACGGCCGCCCGCTCGATCCCGAGGTGGTCCAGCAGCGCCACGATGTCGGTAGCGAGGTTCGCGTAGGTGATCTCCCGGTCGATGTTCGCGGTGCGCCCGTGCCCCTGCATCTCGACGCCGATGACGGTATGCGTCTGCGCCAGGGCCGGGATGAGGCTCGCGAAGTTGAGGTCGATGGTGAGCATGCCGCCGTGGAGCAGGACGAGCGGGGCACCGGACCCGTAGGTCTCGTAGTACAGGTGGAGCCCGTTGACGTCGGCGTAGCCGGTGCTGGTCGGGGCGATGCTCATGGCGAAGTCCTTAAGGATCGGAGGTGCGTGACGTCTACTCCACGAACGGGAGCCGCCGGGCAGGACCGCCCGGCTGGGCAAGATGTCCGAGAGGTCTCAGGTGTCGTCGGCGCCGAGGAGCAGGCGGGCGTCGGCGGCCGTGACGACCGAGCCGGTGACGAGCACTCCCCCGCCCATCCCGTCCTCCTCGGCCAGCGTGACCGCGGCGTCGATGGCGTCGGGCATCGACTCCTCCACGGTCACGCGGTCCTCGCCGAAGATCTCCTTGGCGATCCGGCCCAGCTCGCGTGGCGGGATCGAGCGGGGAGACGTGTTGCGAGTGATGACGACGTGGTCGATGGCCGGTTCGAGGATCTCGAGCATCTCGGCCGGTTCCTTGTCGGAGAAGATCGCGACCAGCCCTACCAGCTTGGTGAACGTGAAGGCGTCGCTCAGCGCGGCCCGGAGCGCGCGCATACCGGCGGGGTTGTGCGCGGCGTCGACCAGCACGGTCGGCGACCGGCGGACGATCTCGAGTCGTCCGGGCGACGTGACGTCGGCGAACCCCTGCCGAACGATGTCGAGGTCGAGACGCTGCTCGCCGCCGCCGAGGAAGGCTTCGACCGCCACCAGTGCGGTGGCGGCGTTGCTCGCCTGGTGCTCGCCGTGCAGCGGCAGGTAGATGTCGGGGTACTCCCCGGCGATCCCGCGCAGCGTCAGCTGCTGGCCGCCGAGCGCGACCTCGCGAGCGGTCACGCCGAAGTCGTTGCCCTCGAACACGATCCGGGATCCGACCTCGTTGGCGCGTTCGAGGAGGATCTCCGCGACGTCCCGCTCCTGGATCGACGAGACGGTGATCGCCCCCGGCTTGATGATGCCCGCCTTCTCGGTCGCGATCTCCTCGACCGTCGATCCGAGCAGCCGCGCGTGGTCGATCGCCACCGGCGTCACCACGGCGACCTGGCCGTCGGCCACGTTGGTCGCGTCCCACGTGCCCCCCAGGCCGACCTCGACGACGGCCACGTCGACGGGGGCGTCGGCGAACGCCGCGTAGGCGAGGACCACGGACATCATGAAGAAGTTCAGGGGCTCGCCGCCGGCCGCCACCGCGCGGTCGTCGACGAGCTGCACCATCGGCTGCACCTCGTCGTAGACCTCGACCAGCCGCTCGGGGTCGATCGGCTCGCCACCGATGGTGATCCGCTCGCGGAACGAGTGCAGATGCGGCGAGGTGAACCGACCCGTCGTGAGGCCCAGCGCCGTCAGCAGCGAGTCGATCATCCGGGTCGTCGACGTCTTGCCGTTGGTCCCGGTGAGGTGGATGACGGGGTACGAGCGCTGGGGGTCCCCGAGGAGGTCCATGACCTCGCGCACCGTGTCGAGCGTAGGGTCGATGTCGGTCTCGGACGTACGCGAGAGGATCGCCTGCTCGACGTCGAGCAGCCGCCGCAGGGTGTTCGGGTCCGGGGTGGTGAGGCCGCTGGGTCGCTTGGGCCGCGGGCTGTCGCTCATCCCGCGGCCACCGGTCGCGACATCCAGACGGTGTCCGGCAGTCCGCCGGATCCTGGCTCCCGGTCCACCTCGACGAAACCCTTGCGGGCGTAGAAGTCCCGGGCCGCCACGTTTCCCTCGATGTAGGCCAGCCGGATCTCGGGATGAATGCCCCGGGCGCCCTCGACGACCGCCTCGAGCAGCCTCGCCCCGATGCCGCTGCGCTGGTGCTCGGGCACGACGTAGAGCTTCCAGAGCACGAGGTGTCCTTCGTGGGGTCCGGCGCTCGCGACCCCGACGACGTCACCGTCGACCTCGGCCACCGTCATCCGGCCGGCCCGGATCGCGGGCAGCGTGGACTCGGCGCTCCACCACTTGGCCAGGCCCATCGCCACGTAGTCGGCGCCGGCGATCGGCTCGTAGGTCGGCGGCCAGGTGCGGTGGCCGACGGACAGGATGGCGTCGAGGTCGTTCTCGACGGCCCGGCGGACCAATACGTTGACCACGGTCGGCATCAGACCCTCCTTACCAGGACACGAGCGGGGTGCCCGTCGCCGACGGTCACGTCGGCCGCGCCGTCGTCCGCCGCCAGGTCGTCGAGATTCGGCGACGAGCCGAACTGGGTGGCCAGTGTCTCGCGGACGAGGTGGTCGCGGTGGGCGACGGTCGCGTCGAACACCGCCTCGTCCCCCGTCACGGTCAGCGAGATCCGGTCGCTCACGTGCAGGCCGGCGTCGCGACGGGCCTGCTGGACCGCCCGGACCAGGTCGTTGGCGAGCCCCTCCCGAGCCAGGTCCTCGGTCACCGCGGTGTCGAGGACGACGGCCCCTCCGCCGTGGAGCGCCGACGCGTGCTGGTCCGGCCGGGTCTCGAGGTAGTCCTGCTCCAGCGTGAACTCACCGGGCTCCAGGCGCTGGCCGGCAGCGTAGACCGCACCGTCGTCGTCGACCCGCCAGTCGCCGGACTTGCTGGCCTTGATCACCGTCTGGACGTCGCGCCCGAGCCGGGGTCCGGCCGCGCGGGCGTTGACGACCAGCCGCTGCGTCAGCCCGAACCCCGCCTCGTCGGCCGTGCCGAGGTCGACCAGGCGGACCTCCTTGACGTTGACCTCGTCGCGGATGACGTCGGTGAACCCCTGCAGCGCAGCGGGATCCGCCGTGACGACCGTCAGCGCGGCCAGCGGCAGCCGAGCTCGCAGCTGGCTGGCCTTGCGCAGCGCGGAGACCGTCGAGCAGACCTCGCGCGCCCGGTCCATCGACGCCACCAGAGCGTGGTCCTCGGGCAGGTCGTCGTACGACGGCCAGTCGGTGAGGTGCACCGACCGTCCGCCGGTGAGGCCGCGCCAGATCTCCTCGGTGGTGAGCGGCAGCAGCGGGGCGACCACGCGGCATACCGTCTCGAGCGTCGTGTAGAGCGTGTCGAACGCCGCCGTCGCCGACTCGTCCTCTCCGCCCCAGAACCGGTCGCGCGACCGCCGGATGTACCAGTTGGTCAGCACGTCGAGGAACGAGCGCATCGTGTCGCAGGCGTTCGCGATCTCGTACGCGTCCATCTGGGTCTGCATCGTGGTGACGAACTCGCGGAGCTTGGCCAGGAGGTAGCGGTCGAGCACGTCGGTCGAGGCCGTCGACCACTGCGCGTGGTACCCCTCCCCACCGCGAGCGGCGTTGGCGTACAACGAGAAGAACGACCAGGCGTTCCAGAGCGGGATGATCACCTGGCGCACGCCGTCGCGGATGCCCTGCTCGGTGACGATGAGGTTGCCTCCGCGCAGGATCGGCGAGGACATGAGGAACCACCGCATCGCGTCGGCGCCGTCGCGGTCGAAGACCTCGGAGACGTCCGGGTAGTTGCGCAGCGACTTGCTCATCTTCTGGCCGTCGGAGCCCAGGACGATCCCGTGCGAGACGCACGACGAGAACGCCGGCCGGTCGAACAGCGCGGTCGCGAGGATGTGCAGCGTGTAGAACCAGCCGCGGGTCTGCCCGATGTACTCGACGATGAAGTCGCCCGGGAAGTGGTGCTCGAACCAGTCGTGGTTCTCGAACGGGTAGTGCACCTGGGCGAACGACATCGACCCGGAGTCGAACCACACGTCCATGACGTCCTCGACGCGGCGCATGGTCGAGTGGCCGGTCGGGTCGTCGGGGTTCGGCCGGGTCAGCCGGTCGACGTACGGGCGGTGGAGGTCGGTGACCGCGACCCCGAAGTCACGCTCCAGCTCCTCGAACGAGCCGTAGACGTCGATCCGCGGGTAGGCCGGGTTGTCCGAACGCCAGACCGGAACCGGGCTGCCCCAGAACCGGTTTCGCGTGATCGACCAGTCGCGGGCGTTCTCCAGCCACCGCCCGAACTGCCCGTGCTTGATGTGGTCGGGCGTCCACGAGATCCCCTCGTTGAGCTCGAGCATCCGCTCCTTGATCTTGGTCACCTCGACGAACCAGCTCGAGACCGCCATATAGATCAGCGGCTCGCGGCACCGCCAGCAGTGCGGGTACGAGTGGTCGTAGGTCTCACGGCGCAGCAGCACGGTGCCGGCGGTCACCGCGCCGTGGTCGCCCTCGCCGCGGGTGCGCGCCTTGAGGTGGTCGATGATCGGCAGGTTCGCGTCGAAGACCAGCAGGCCCTCGTAGTCGGTCACCGGGTAGGTGAACCGCCCGTCGGGGCCGACCGGGACGACCGGCTCGATGCCCGCGGCATCCGTGACGATCTTGTCCTCCTCACCGAACGCGCCCGCCGTGTGGACCAGCCCGGTGCCGTCCTCGGTGGTGACGAACTCGGCCGGGAAGACGTGATGCGCCTTGGGGTGCCCCAGGTAGTAGTCGAACGGCGGTAGGAACTTCCGGCCCACCAGGTCGGTGCCCTTGAGCCGCTCGACGACGTGCTCCTGAGGGTCGTCGCCGTCCGGGAAGAGGTCCCTGGCGTAGGCGGCGAGCCGCGCCTCCCCGATGACGTAGCGCTCGGGCGTGCCGGTCACGTCGGACTCGACGACGACGTAGTCGATGTCCGGGCCGACCATGATCCCGAGGTTCGCCGGGAGGGTCCACGGCGTGGTGGTCCAGACCAGGGCCAGCTCGCCGGTCTCCAGACGCAGGCCCACGGTCACTGCCGGGTCCTGGCGGTTCTGGTAGACGTCGTCGTCCATCCGCAGCTCGTGGTTGGACAGCGGCGTCTGGTCGTTCCAGCAGTACGGGAGGACCCGGAAGCCCTCGTAGACCAGTCCCTTGTCGTACAGCTGTTTGAACGCCCAGATCACCGACTCCATGTAGTCCGGCTCGAGCGTCTTGTAGTCGTGGTCGAAGTCGACCCAGCGCGCCTGGCGCGTGACGTAGGCCCGCCAGTCATCGGTGTAGCGCAGCACCGACTCGCGGCACTTGGCGTTGAACGCCTCGATGCCGAGGTCGAGGATCTCCTCCTTGGTCTTGATCCCCAGCTGGCTCATCGCCTCGAGCTCCGCGGGCAGCCCGTGCGTGTCCCAGCCGAAGCGCCGCTCGACCCGCCGGCCGCGCATCGTCTGGTAGCGCGGGACGATGTCCTTGACGTAGCCGGTGAGCAGGTGCCCGTAGTGCGGCAGCCCGTTGGCGAACGGCGGGCCGTCGTAGAAGACGAACTCGTTCGCACCGTCCACGCCGGCCTCGCGGTTCTCGACCGACGCGACGAAGGTCCCGTCCTCGTCCCAGTACTTCAGGACCCGCTCCTCGACCTCGGGGAAGCGCGGACTGGACGGGACGTACGGGTACGGCGACGACTGCTCGCTCATCAGAGGTCGGCTCCTGCGGATCGGGTATGCGGGTGGTCTGGTCATGCGTGTCAACCGAGGACGACGCCACCGGTCCGGTGTCACCGCGGTACCACCCCGCTTGCCGCACACCGGCCCAGGAGGTCCCGGACTCGCATACGACCGCTCTTGCCGAAGGCTGTGACGGGCCCACCCGTCCGGGTCTACTGCGAGCGCACGCACTCGGTTCTTCCGGAGGCTCACCGCTGATGACGGCTCAGACGCCTGTGGTGTCAGTCTAGCCGGGACGGGCTCTGACGCTCGACCGACATAGTGTCGGGACATGCGTACCGTCACCGACCCGGACGTGGCCGCAGGGTATGCCGTGGACTCGTCCCTGGGGGCAGTCCCGCCGGCGTCGTTCGAGGTGGTGCGCGCCCGCGACCGGGCCGACGTGGTCGAGGTGCTGCGCGAAGCCGTGGCGACGCGCCGGCCCGTGGTCCCCCAAGGCGCCCGGACCGGCCTGGCCGGCGGCGCGGTCGCCACCGAGGGGTCCCTGGTGCTCAACGTCGAGGGCCTCGACACGATCGAGGAGCTCGACGAGCTCGAGCGCATCGCGGTGGTCGGTCCCGGCGTGGTCAACGCGTCGCTCAAGGCCGCCGCCGCGGCGGTTGGGCTGGCGTACCCACCGGACCCCGCGTCGTCCGCGAGCTGCACGATCGGCGGCAACGTCGCGACGAACGCGGGCGGGCTCTGCTGCGTGAAGTACGGGGTGACGGCCGACTACGTGCGCGGCCTCGAGGTCGTCCTGCCCGGCGGAGCGGTGATGCGGACCGGACGCCGGACGGCCAAGGGCGTCGCGGGACTCGACCTCACCGGTCTGTTCGTGGGGTCCGAGGGGCTGCTGGGGGTCGTGACGTCGGTCGTCGTGCGCCTGGTACCGGCGCCGGACCCGCCGCTCACCGCGCTCGCCACCTTCGGGACGCTGGAAGCGGCCGCTGCCGGCGTCGTGGCGCTGCGGGCCGAACGGCCGGGACCGTCGCTGATCGAGGTGCTCGACGGGCCGACGATCGACTCGGTCCAGCGTCTCGCGGACTACGGCTTCCCCGCGGGGTGCGCCGGAGCGGTCATCGTCCAGTCCGACCGTCCCGGTGGCACGGCCGCGGACGTGCAGCGGTATGCGTCGGTGCTCGCCGACGCGGGGGCGCTGGACGTCGCCGTGGCCGACGACCCGCAGGAGGCGGACGCGCTGATGGCGGGCCGGCGCGCGCTGCACGCGGCCCAGGAGCTCAAGGGTCCGCACTTCACCGAGGACGTCTGCGTGCCGATCCGGCGGCTGGCCGACCTCATCCGGGCGGGACACCGGCTCGGCGCGGAGCACGGCGTCGACGTCACGCTGTCCGGGCACGGGGGCGACGGGAACCTGCATCCCTGCTTCTTCTTCCGCCTGGACGACCCCGACAGCCGCCGACGAGCGGAGGCGGCGTTCGACGGCCTGCTCCGGGAGGCGCTCGCCATGGGCGGCACCATCACCGGCGAGCACGGTGTCGGGTCGCTCAAGGCCAGGTGGCTCCCCCTGGAGCTGGGCGAGGCCGAGATGACCCGACAGCGGGCGGTCAAGGCGGTGTTCGACCCGCTCGGGATCATGAACCCCGGAAAGGTCCTCTGACCGAGGTGCGCCCTGCTGGTAGAACCGTGCCATGAGCGAGACGGAGACCTCGGCCGGTTGGCTGACCCGCGAACAGCTGCGGGACGCCCGAGAACGGCTGCCGATCGTCTACGTGTCGGTGGTTCCGGTCCGGGTCGACGAACGGGGTGTCGTCACGACCATCGGGCTGCTGCTGAGGGCGTCGTCCGAGGGAACGATCGACCGGGAGCTCGTCTCGGGGCGGGTGCTCTACCACGAGCGGATCCGGGACGCGCTGATCCGGCACGTGGAGAAGGACCTCGGTCCCCTGTCGATGCCGCGGATCCCGCTGTCGCCGCAGCCGTTCACGGTGGCGGAGTACTTCCCGACGCCGGGCGTGACGCCGTTCCACGACCCTCGGCAGCACGCGGTGGCGCTGGCCTTCGTGGTGCCGGTGATGGGCGACTGCTCGCCGCAGCAGAACGCGCTCGACCTGGCGTGGGTCACCCCTGACGAGGCCGCCGCGCTCGCCGCGCTCGGCGAGATGGACGGCGGCCACGGGGTGCTGCTGCGTCAGGCCCTGGCCCACGTGGGCCACCCGCTCTGACCGGCCGGGCGCAGGTGACAGCGGAGCCCGACCCGGGGTGCCGATCGCGCAGCGGTTGCGGCGCACTCCGACACCGCGTTCGGTGGCCGTTCCCACGTCGGGGTGACACACTGCGCCGATGCCGGGTCGGGTCGCGCACGTCGCCTTCAACACCGACGACGAGGACGCCACGCGGGCGTTCTACGAGGGACTGTTCGAGTGGCGGTTCGAGCCGTACTACCCGGGCTTCGTGCGGACCGTCCTGCCGCCGGCCGCCGAGTTCGTCGCGGCCGTCCAGACGCGGCGCGAGCTGCTGCCGGGCGTCCGCACCAACGGTCCGGAGGTGACCGTCGAGGTCGACCACCTGGGTGATGTCCTCGCTCGCGTCGGGGAGCTGGGTGGCGCAGTGGTCATGGAGCGCGCGACGATCCCGTCGGTCGGCGACCTGGCCTTCCTGACCGATCCGTCCGGCAACCTCGTGGGCGTGATCGAGTACGCCGGCACCTGACGCCTGACGCAACGTCTGCGCAGACGTTGTGGTCAGCGCGCATACCGTGCACGGTCTGCGCGTCGACCCGGAGGTGTGCGCAGACGCGGTGAGCAGGTGCGCGCCTTCGACTCAGTGCGTCTCGGCCAGCGCCGCTCGGCCGGCGCCGAGCACGGTGAGCGGCAGCAGGGTCTTGCCCGTCGGACCGACCTCGATGTCGGTGCCCATCTGCGGGCACACCCCGCAGTCGAAGCACGGCGTCCACCGGCAGTCGTCCACCTCGGTCTCGTCCAGGGCGTCCTGCCAGTCCTCCCAGAGCCACTCCTTGTCGAGGCCGGAGTCGAGGTGGTCCCAGGGCAGCACCTCGGACTGGTCACGGTCACGGGTGGTGTACCAGGCGACGTCCACCGGCCCTTCCGCCAGCGCCTGCCCAGCGCACCGCATCCAGCGCTCGTAGGAGAAGTGCTCGCTCCAGCCGTCGAACCGGCCACCGTCGCGCCACACGGCCTCGATGACCTTGCCGACGCGGCGGTCCCCCCGGGACAGCAGACCCTCGACGATCCCGGGCTGGCCGTCGTGGTAGCGGAAGCCGATGGCCGACGCATACCGGCGGTCGCTGCGGATCGCGTCGCGCAGCTTGGCCAGCCGGGCGTCGGTCTCCTCCGCCCCCAGTTGCGCGACCCACTGGAACGGCGTGTGCGGCTTGGGGACGAACCCGCCGATCGACACGGTGCACCGGATGTCGCGCCGCCCCGACACGCGCCGCCCGGTCTCGATGACCCGCTTCGCGAGGTCGGCGATCTGGAGCACGTCCTCGTCGGTCTCGGTGGGCAGCCCGCACATGAAGTAGAGCTTCACCTGCCGCCAGCCCGCGCCGTAGGCCGCGCTGACCGTCGCGATGAGATCCTCCTCGGTCACCATCTTGTTGATGACCTTGCGGATCCGCTCGGAACCGCCCTCGGGCGCGAACGTCAGACCCGACCGCCGCCCGTTCCGCGTGAGCTCGTTGGCGAGGTCGATGTTGAACGCGTCGACACGGGTCGACGGCAGCGACAGCCCGGTCTGGGTGCCCTCGTAGCGATCGGCCAGCCCCTTGGTGATGTCGGCGATCTCGGAGTGGTCGGCCGACGACAGCGACAGCAGGCCCACCTCTTCGAATCCCGTTGCCGCCAGACCACGTTCGACCATCTCGCCGATGCCGGTGATCGACCGCTCGCGCACCGGTCGCGTGATCATGCCCGCCTGGCAGAACCGGCAGCCGCGCGTGCAGCCCCGGAAGATCTCGACCGACATCCGCTCGTGCACCGACTCGGCCAGCGGGACGAGGGGCTGCTTCGGGTACGGCCATGCGTCGAGGTCCATGACGGTGTGCTTGGAGACCCGCCACGGCACGCCGGGCAGCCCGGCCCGCGGGGCGACCCGCTGGATCCGGCCGTCGGCGAGGTACGACACCTCGTAGAACGCCGGCACGTAGACGCCACCCGTGCGGGCCAGCCGGAGCAGCAGCTCGTGCCGCCCGCCCGGCCGGCCCGACGCCTTCCAGTCCGTGACGATGTCGGTGATCGTCAGCACGGCCTGCTCGCCGTCGCCGATCACGGCGGCGTCGATGAAGTCGGCGATCGGCTCCGGGTTGAACGCGGCGTGCCCACCGGCGATGACCAGCGGGTCGTCCTCGGAGCGGTCGGCCGCGTGCAGCGGCATCCCCGCGAGGTCGAGCGCGGTGAGCAGGTTGGTGTAGCCCAGCTCGGTGGAGAACGAGACGCCGAGCACGTCGAAGTCGCCCAGCGCACGGTGGCTGTCGACGGTGAACTGCGGCACGCCCGACTCCCGCATCAGCGCCTCGAGGTCGGGCCAGACCGCATACGTCCGCTCGGCGAGGGCGTCCGGCCGCTCGTTGAGGACCTCGTAGAGGATCATGACGCCCTGGTTGGGAACGCCCACCTCGTAGGCGTCGGGGTACATCAGCGCCCAGCGCACCGTCAGCTCGTCCCCGGAGGGAGCGAAGCCGCCGCAGTTCCAGTCCTTGGTCGTCGAGTTCAGCTCGCCGCCGACGTACTGGATGGGTTTACCGACCCGCTCGAGCAGCGGCTCGAGGGTGGGCCAGATCGAGGCCCCGCGGGTCGTGGTGGTCGGCATCGGTCCAGTTTAGGAGCGCGGCCGCTCCAGCCCCGAATCGTCGGTCAGACGCTGGCCACGGTCTCGACCACCCGGGAGCGCACCGAGGGCCGCTCCCAGAGCCGCCCCGTCCACCACAGGCTGAACACCGAGGTCGCGCACAGCACCACGGCGAGGACCACGCAGTACCACCAGGGAAACAGCCGTCCCACCACGGAGAACACCAGACCGGTGAGCGTCGCCGCCACGGCGAGCCGGGCCGAGTAGGCGACCATCACCAGCGGTGGCGCCGGCGTGGCCCGGACGCTGCGCAGGTCGACGCTGAACGGCCGACGCACCGACCAGCGAAGGCTCGACGCGACGGTCCGCAGGGCGATGGTCAGGGTGGCGCAGACGGCTGCGCTCAGCTCGGCGGCAGTGGGTTGCCCCGCTCGCCAGCCGCAGATGAGCAGGGTCGCCACCGACGCCACCGTGAGGACCTCCACGAGCACCCACGCCCGCGCGACGAGCACGGTACGCGGGGCCACCGGCAGACTCTCGCGCCAGACCGCGCCGCGCGCGTCGAGGGCCCAGGCGTTGACACCGAACAGCAGCGCGCCACCCGACGCGACGAGGCCCGGGAGAACCGGGACCATCAGCCAGTCCAGCCGGCCCGCGAAGGCGACCACGACCGGCAGCAGGCTGAGCAGGACCAGCCCCCGGCGCAACGGTGCTGACCGCCACACGCTGGCCCGGTCGATCGCGACGAGCGCCTGCAGGTCGCTGCGCGGGAAGGCGCGGATCGCATACCGCCGGGTCTCGACCCGGGCCTGCGTCGTGGCCGGACGCGTCCAGGTCATGCGGGCGGCACCGACGCCGAGGATCGCCGCGCCCAGGGCGACCGCCGTCAGGACGAGACAGCCGAACAGCCAGTTCAGCCAGTCCCCCGCGGCGCCCATGGCCGGCAGCGACGACGCCCACGCGGCGGGTGTCCAGCGGGCGGCGTCGAGCAGGTGGCCGGTGGCGACGACGACAACGATCGCCAGACCTGCGAACACGGCGGTGGTTCGCACCACCAGCTCCCCCCGCGGCCCACGGCGCACGTACTCCACGACCCACGACAGCCACTGGACGGCGACGGTCACCGCCACCAGCCAGAGCAGGACGGGCACGACGGCAGCCCAGGTGTGACCGCCGCGGGTGAGCACCGCGACGGCGGCCAGCAGGGACCAGGCCTGAATCAGCCAGGCCAGGTTGAGCGGGGCGAGCACGAGTCCGGCCAGGTGGTCGGTCGTCGGCCCGAGCGGGTAGGCGACGACCTGGTCCGCGGCGATCGCCTCGCGGCCGCCGCCGCCGAACAGGACCGCCGTCGCCGTCGTCACGACGAAGGCCAGGAAGCCGACCGGGAGGTACCGACGCATCGCCTCGACCAGCTCCGGGGCGAGCCCGACCTGCGACGGGAGGGCGACCGACACGACGGTGACCGCGACGAGCAGGGCGACGCCGACCACCACGGCGACTCGCGCGGGCGTGCGCAGGCCGCGGGCGCGCAGCCCGAGCAACAGGCGGAGGGACGTTGCCGGCCCGGGATGCCGACCGACGTCAGCCGAGGAGCGCCCGGTAGGCACGCGCGCCTCCCTCGCCGGCCATCTCGTGAGCCTCGACGCTGGCCACGGCGAGGCCGCCCCGCAGGACGACCGCGTGGTCGCAGGCCTGCACCGCGAGGTCGCGCAGGTGCGTCGAGAGGATCACGGCGGCGCCACGGGCGCGGGCGTCGGCCACCGCCTCCAGCGTGGCGTCCACGCCGGTCGGGTCGACCCCGTCGAACGGCTCGTCGAGCAGCAGGACCGGCGGCTGGTGGAAGACGGCCAGCGCGACCGACATGCGGCGCCCCATCCCGTGGCTGAACCCCGCGGTGACCCGGTGCGCCTCACCGCCGAGGTCGAACTGGTCGAGCAGCTGCCGCGCCCGCGGTTCCCAGTCCCGCAGCCCGCGCAGCCGGGCGCTCAGCTGCAGGTGCTCCCAGGGCGTGGCCCGCGGGATGAGGCCGCCCACGTCGGGGCAGTAGCCGATCCGGCGCTTGGCCTCCAGGGGGTCGGCGGCGACGTCGATGCCGGCCACCTCGGCCAGCCCGCTGGACGCCGGGACGACGCCGGCGAGGACCCGCATGGTGGTCGACTTGCCGGCGCCGTTACGGCCCAGGAGCGCCGTCGCGGCACCGGCCCGAACCTCGAAGGACACTCCGGCGACGGCGACCACCGAGCCGAAGCTCACCTTGAGGTCCCCGACCCTCACCACCGCCGTCACGGGGAAAGTGTGCAACACGCATACCGGGTTGCGACCCTCAACCACCGGAGCCCGGCGGAAGGGTGACCGAACGTCGGACCGGGTATGCGGGTTCGCGCCTCAGCGGTACAGCAGGTCGATCTCCGACCCGTACCGCTCCACGACGATCTTGCGGCGCAGCTTCAGGCTGGGGGTGAGCTCACCCTCGTCGACGGTGAGGTCGCGGTCGAGGATGGTGAACCGCTTGATCGTCTCCCAGCGGTTGAGGCCGTCGTTGAGCTCGTCGACGTAGCCCTGGACCATCGCCTGCGCGGCGTCGGAGGTGACGACGTCGGCATACTCCTGGCCGGCCATGCCGTTCGCCGCGGCCCACTGGGTGACGGCGTCCGGGTCGAGCGTGATGAGCGCCGAGGCGTAGTTGCGGCCCTCCCCGATGACGACGAACTGGCTGACGTAGGGGCAGATCCCCTTGAACATCGTCTCGATGACGGACGGCGCGACGTACTTCCCGCCTGAGGTCTTGAACAGGTCCTTCTTGCGGTCGGTGATCTTGACGAAGCCGCGCTCGTCGACCGTGCCGATGTCGCCGGTGTGGAACCAGCCGTCCTCGGTGAACACCTCGGCCGTGGCGTCCGGGCGGTTGTGGTACCCGCGCATGACGCCGGGGCCCTTGACGAGGAGCTCACCGTCGTCCGCGGTACGGACCTGCGTCCCCGGTAGTGGCCAGCCGACGGAGCCGAAGATGTAGCGACCGAGCCGGGGCCGGTTCACGCAGGTGGCGGCGCTGGTCTCGGTGAGGCCGTAGCCCTCGATGATCAGCAGCCCCACCGAGGAGAACCAGCGGGCGACGTCGGGGTTGAGGGCGGCCGACCCGGAGATGAAGAACTTGACGCGTCCCCCGAAGCGCTCGCGCACCTTGGACAGGACCAGCCGGTCGGCCAGCGTGTGCTGGACCGACAGCAGGCCGGAGGGCTGCTCGCCCTGCTCGCGCATCGCCGCCACCTGCCCGCCGACCCCGAGCGCCCAGTCGACGAGGGTCTTCTTCACGCCGGTCTCGTGGGCGAACATCATGCTGATCCGGGCGTACGCCTTCTCGAAGATGCGCGGCGCGGCGCCCATGAAGGTCGGCTTGAAGACCGCGAGGTTGTCGACGATCCGGTCGATCCGCCCGTCGACCGCGGTGGAGAAGCCGATCTGGAGCGGCAGGATCAGCAGGATCTTCCCGAACACGTGCGAGAGCGGCAGCCAGAGGAACTGGAGGTCGTCCTCGTTGAGGAGCGAGACCGAGTCGACGCCGGCGCCCTCGTAGACGAGGGCGTCGTGGGTGAGCAGCACGCCCTTGGGCCGGCCGGTGGTGCCCGACGTGTAGATGACGACGGCGAGGTGCTCGGGGGTGAGGGCCTCGATGCGCTCGTCGAGCACGGTCGGCTCGTCGGCCAGTCGCTGGCCGCCCAGCTCAGCCAGGCGGTCGGCGGTGATGACCCAGCCGTCCGTCCCGTCCACGTCGTCGTCCGCACTGCCGTCGAAGGTGACGACGCGGAGCAGCTCGGGCAGCTCGTCGCGGTGGTCGCGCAGCTTCTGGACCTGCGCCGCGTTCTCGGCGAAGACGACCTTGCTGCCGGAGTCGGCGACGATGAAGGCCACGTCGGCGTCGAGCATGGTCGGGTAGATCGTCGTCGTCGCGGCGCCGGCGGTCATGATGGCGAGGTCGGCGAGGACCCACTCCACGCGGGTGGTCGAGGCGATGGCCACGCGGTCCTCGAGGCCGACACCCAGAGCCACGAGGCCGGCGGCCCACAGGTCGGCCCGCTCGCGGGTCTGGTCCCAGGTCAGCCGTTCGAGCCGCTCCCCGCTCTCGGTACCGGTGTCGGGGACAAGGTACTGGAGCGCCTCGCGTGACCCCGACGCCGCGACCCGCTGGCGGAAGAGGTGCGCGATGCTCGGTGCGCGGGTGTCGATGACGTCACGTCGGACGACCTCGTCCGCAACGGCCTGTGCTCCCATCCCGGGCTCCTCGAGCATCCCAGGCGTCGGAACGTCCCGACGCGGTCCGAAGATCCTGTCAGCAGGCTCTCAGCGGGTGAATACCTCGCCCGGATTCGACACCAGACCGTCACGCTCCGGGCGAGGGCGGCGACGCCGGGAGACCGCGGTGACGAGGACGCCGAGGAGGAGCAGCAGTCCGCCGATCACCGTGCCGAGGGTGGGACGCTCGCCGCGGAAGACCCATGCCGTCGCGATGCCGCTGACCGGCACCAGCAGCGTGAAGGGCACCACCACGGCGGTGGGGTATCGCACCAGCAGGCTGTTCCAGACGCCGTACCCGAACAACGAGCAGAGGTATGCGGTGTAGAGCGTCGAGCCGATCGTCACCCAGTCGATGTGGCGGAGACCGTTGGCGACCGCCTCCGGGCCGTCGACGAGCAGGGAAAGGGCGAACAGCGGCACGGGGACGATGAGGCCGGACCAGACCGTCATCGAGAGACCGGACGAGGTGCCGACCCGGCGGGTGACGACGTTGCCCGTCGCCCAGGACAGGGCGCCGGCGAGGCAGAGCATCAGCGCGAGCAGCGGGGTCTCGGCCGTGCGCCCCAGCGCCACCACGGTGAGACCGACCAGCCCGATGAGGACGCCGAGCTGCTGGCGCCTGGTCGGGCGTTCGTGGAGGGCGAGGGCCGCGATGACGACGGTGAAGATGACCTGCACCTGGACGACGAGCGAGGCCAGGCCGGGCGGCATCCCGAGGTCCAGCGACAGGTAGAGCAGGCCGAACTGACCCAGGCTGAGGAACAGGCCGATGAGCAGGATGTCACGCCATCGAGCGTCGGGCTTCTTCACGAAGAAGATCGCCGGCACGAGGACGGCCACGAAGCGCAGCGCGACGAAGGTCAACGGTGGCATGTCGTGCAGGCCGGCGTCGATGACGACGAAGTTCGCGCCCCAGATGACCGCGACCGCGATGGCGGCGAGGGCGTGGCGCGGCGTCATGGACCCATGTTGGCCCCGACAACCGTGAAGTACCAGCGAATAATCATGCATCTCACGATGTAGCATCGCTGCATGATTGATCTCGTGGCACTCCAGTCGCTCCGGGCGGTCCGGTCGCACGGCTCGGTGGTCGCGGCCGCCGAGGTCCTCGGCTTCACGCCGTCGGCGGTGTCGCAGCAGATCAAGAAGCTGGAGCGGCAGACCGGGTCAGCGGTGCTGGAGCGGTACGGCCGGGGGGTCCTGCTGACCGACCACGGCGAGCGGCTGGCCGACCAGGGCGCCGACCTGCTGGACCGGATGGAGCAGATCGAGTCGGACCTCTACTCGGCCGGCTCGGTCGTCGGCGGCCGGCTGCGGCTCGCCGCGTTCTCGACGGCGGTACGCGGGCTGGTGGCACCCGCGCTGTCGCTCGTGGCGGCGGACGGGTACGACCTCCAGCTCAGCCTCGTCGAGCTGGACCCGCCGCTCGGGATGGAGGCGGTCGCGTCCGGCCAGGTCGACGCGGCGCTGGTCCACCAGTGGGGCGACACACGCCTGGCCCATCCCGAGCACGTCGAGCTGGCCACGATAGGGGTCGACGTGGCCGACATCCTCGTGCCGTTCGGTCACCGGCTGGCCCGGCAGACGTCGGTCACGCCGGCGGACCTCGTGGGCGAGGTGTTCGCGTCGGCCCCCGTCGGGAGTGTCTGTCACGAGTGGCTGACCCGGCTGTTCGGCCCGGTCGGCGGTCCGCCGCGCGTCTCGTTCTGGGCGGCCGAGTGGAGCTCGCACATCGCCCTGGTGAGCCACGGGGCGGCGGTGTCGCTGATCCCACGGCTCGGTCGGGAGCCGCTGCCGGACTCGGTCCGGGTGCTGCCGGTTCGGGACCCGGTGCCCACCCGTGAGGTCTCGCTGGCGTGGCGCCGGAGCATGGGTTCCAGTCCGACGATCCGGTACCTGCGCGACACCCTCGTCGAGATGGCGCCCGGTCTCGGCCTCCAGACCTGAAGCAACCCGCATGCCGCCGCAGACCTCATCGGCGGTGGGCCGTCCCGGCCAGGTGGACGTTGTTGACCAGGCCGAGCGCGAGCCACGCGGCGAACATCGAGGAGCCGCCGTAGGAGAGGAACGGCAGCGGGAGGCCGGTGACCGGCATGATCCCCAGGTTCATCCCGATGTTCTCGAACGCCTGCACCGCGAACCAGACCGCGACGCCCACGCAGACCAGCTGCCCGAACGGGTCGCTGCGGGACCCCACCAGCAGGGTTCGCAGGATGAGGAACACCACCAGCACGACCACCCCCGCGGCGCCCAGGAACCCCCACTCCTCCCCCGCCACCGAGAACACGAAGTCGGTCTGCTGGAACGGGATCGCGCCGCTCTGCGTCTGCGGCCCCTGGAACAGCCCCCGACCCAACCACCCGCCCTGGCCGATCGCGATCCGCACCTGCCGGGTCTGGTAGCCGATGCCCTCCGGATCCGCGGAGGGGTCGAGGAAGGCCGTCAGCCGAGCGCGCTGGTAGGCGCTCAGCACCCGCGTCGTGAACATCGCCGCAACGCCCACGACCCCGATCGCGCCCACGGCCAGCAGCAGCGACTTGGGCGCGCCGGCCACCGCGATGACCCCGAACGCCATCGCCACGAGGACCAGCGCCGACCCCAGGTCGGGCTGCAGCAGGACCAGGCCGACCGGCACGAGGGTCACGACTCCGGCCAGCAGGAGGTCTCGAGCGGAGGGCCGCTGGTCGCGGTCCCTCCGCTCCGCGAGGATCATCGCGAGGCCGACGCAGAGTGCCACCTTGACGAACTCCGACGGCTGCACCGAGAACCCACCCGGCAGCTGGATCCACGAACGCGACCCGTTCACGGTCGACCCGACGGGGCTCAGCACGAGGAGCAGCCCGACCAGCGACACGAGGTAGACCCACGGCGCCCAGGCCCGCAGCGTCCGGTGGTCGATCCGGGTGACGAGGGCGAAGCAGACCAGCCCGACGCCGAGGTTGACGAGCGTCTTGAGCAGGTACTGCGAACCCGAGGTATGCCGCGTCGCCGACCACACGAGCAGCGCACCGACCCCGGACAGCCCCAGGCCGGCGATGACGATGCCCCAGTCGGTCCGCGCCCACACGGTCCGGCGGTCGGCTCCCCCGAGGACGCTCACCGGACCCGTACCGAGCCGATCCGAGCCGAGGTCAGGACGGGACGATGGTGCTGAGGATCTCCCGGCACTGGGCGACGTCGAGGTTCATCTGGCGCACCAACGGCTCGATCCCCTCGTACTTCAGCGTCGGCCGCAGCCGCCGGACCAGCTCGTAGCAGATGCGCTCGCCGTAGAGGTCGAGGTCGGTGCGGTCCAGGACGTACCCCTCGACCCGGCGCTCGTGGCCGTCGAAGGTGGGGTTCGTCCCGATCGAGACGGCGCACGGGAGCAGCCGGTCGACCGAGTCGTCCTCCGGGAGGTCGAGGCGCACCAGCCACCCCGCGTACACGCCGTCGGCAGGGACCAGACCCTCGACGACGGGCCCGAGGTTCGCGGTCGGGAAGCCGAGCTCGCGCCCGCGGTGGTCGCCGTGGACGACCGTGCCGCAGACGCTGGGCGGCCGGCCGAGCACGACAGCGGCGCCCTCGACGTCGCCGTCCGCGAGCTGCGCACGCGCCATCGTCGAGGACCAGCGCTCTCCGTCGCCGAGGTCGGCGAGGACGATGACGTCGAAGTCGTGCGTGGCACCGAGCTCGCGCAGGGTGTCGACGTTGCCGGAGTTCTTCCAGCCGAACCGGGTGTCCTCGCCGACGATGACCGCGCCGGCGTGGAGAGCGTCCACGAAGACCTGCTCGACGAACTCCACGGGGGTGAGGCGGGCGAACTCGACGGTGAACTCCATGACCAGCACCGCGTCGAGGCCGGACCCCGCCAGCAGGTCCAGCCGCTGCGCCAGTGAGGTGAGGGGTGTCGGGGCGCGCTCGGGGAAGAGCACGGCCAGCGGGTGCGGCTCGAAGGTCACCGCGACCGAGGTCGCGTCGCGCGAGGTCGCCTGCTCCACCAGCTGCCCGAGGACCGCACGGTGCCCACGGTGCACCCCGTCGAAGTTGCCGAGGGTGACGACGGAACGACCGAGGTCGGCAGGGACCTCCGCGAGGCCGTTCCAGACGTGCACGGGGGACACTCTAGAAGGCGCCCGGTCGAGCAGACTCTAGGGTTGGCGCGTGCCGGAGTACCTCGTCCTGCTCGCGCCCTCGAGCAACCGGGTGTACGCGGGTGACGCGCCCGCCATCACGGCGGCCGAGGCCGAGATCGTCGTGTCGGCGGTCCATCTTGGTGGTGTTGTCGGCGCGTCGCCGACGACGGTGGCCGGGGTGCCCTACCTCGCGGTGGAGCTGGCCGACGCGGTCGACCCACGCATCCTCGGCGGCCTGGCCGCGACCTTCGCCGTGTTCGAGCGCGAGGGCGACCTCCTGCGGCCGGTCGAGGCGCGGGGCGGCGAACGGTTCGACGACGACCTGCTCACCATCCCCAAGTACCCGGGCAAGACCAACGAGCAGCTGACCCGGGTCCTGCTCAACGTCACACTCGCCTCGACCGACCTGCCGGACCGGGCCCGCCGGACCGTGCTCGACCCGCTGGCCGGTCGGGGGACGACGCTCAGCTGGGCGCTGACCCTCGGCCACGACGCCGTCGGTGTGGAGGTCGAGCGGCGCGAGGTCGAGGCTTACTCGGCGTTCCTCACCACCTGGCTGCGCCGCAAGCGCCTGAAGCACCGCATCGGACTCACGCCGCTGCGCCGCGACGGACGGCGGCTCGGCGACCTGCTCGAGGCGGAGATCGGCCGCGATGACCCGCAGTCGCTGGTCCTGTTTGCGGCCGACACCCTGGCGACGGCCGAGCTGCTCCAGCGCCGCCGTGTCGACGTCGTCGTCACGGACGCCCCGTACGGCGTCGCGCACGGCAGCCGCGGGGTCGAGGCGGGCGGGACCGCGGCCCGGCGGACCTGCTCGCGGACGCCCTGCCCGTGTGGGTCTCGGTGCTGCGCCCCGGCGGTGCGGTCGGGATCGCCTGGAACACCCACGGTCTCCCGCGCCGATCTTGTGGCCCGTGTGGCCGCGCCGGCCTCGAGGTCTGTGCCGACGGGCCGTACCGGGGTTTCGCCCATCGCGTGGACGCGGGCATCCACCGCGACCTGCTCGTCGCCCGGAAGCCCCCGTAGGTCAGCCCGGCGCGAAGACGACGATCGGCCGCGCCTCGGGGCCGGACTCGTCGAGGCGTGGCGACGAGTGACCGTCGGGTCCGAGGGCTGCGACCACGGGTTCGCCCTCGCCGGCGGTGCGGTCCTCGTCTCTCGTCGCCGACATCAGGCCTCCTCGGTAACCGTTTCGTCCAGGGCGAACTGCGCCCCAGCCGCAGCACCAATCGCCACCCGTGGCACCAGTCCCCAGCAGCTTCAAGGCTTCTCCAGGGGTACCGCATCGTCGATCACGTAGCCGCCGACCCGGGTCGGCGCGGCGCGGTCAGGTGACCGCCGACGCCGAGGGCGCAGGCCCAGGTTCGCGGGGCAGGGCCCGGACGTAGGTCCCCGACGACACCTCGACCTCGATGTCGACGTCGAGGCGGGTGCCGACGAGCCGCACGTCGAGCACGGCGAACCGACTGACCGTCACCATCGCAGAGGGAGCGTGACGTCCTCGCCCGAGCGCCGCCCGCGCGTACGAGAGCTGACCGTCGATCTTGATCAGCTCAGCGCGACGGAACCTGATCGCTCGCGCCGGTCAGCCCCGCGACGGCCGCGTCGATGAGCGGCCCGGGAGACCTCGGCTGGCGTCGGCCGACGCCGCCACGTCGCCCCTGGGCGTCGTCGGTGACCGTCGACTCGCCGAGCGGACCCATCACCGCGTACCTTGTCCCCCGCGACGAGGAAGGTGAGCAGCTTGGTGGCCCGGCCGACCCCGAGGACCAGGACGCCGGTGGCCATGGGGTCCAGCGTGCCGGCGTGGCCCACGCGACGGGTGCCGCAGATGCGGCGAACCCGGGCGACGACGTCGTGCGAGGTCCAGCCGGACGGCTTGTCGACGAGGAGGAGACCCTCGGACCGGCCCTCAGGCGTCGTCGTCATCCGGCTCCGGGTCGTCGTCGGAGTCACTGGGCTTCTTGTACGGGTCGGCGTCGCCGGCGTAGACGGCTCCCTGGCGGGAGCGGGCCAGCTCCGCGTCGGCGGCGCGCGT
>CAVWQU010000004.1:0-33126 GCA_963757225.1 uncultured Actinomycetota bacterium | reverse complement strand
GCCTCCGATCACCGCGTCGAACCACCGGGTCAGTGCGGCCCCCGGCGTCGCGACGAACGCGACGACGAAGATCGACTGCACCGCCGCCTGGGTCACGAGCAGGCCGCCCGCGTCGAGGAACAGCGCCGCCGACATGGCGACGAGGACGATGACCCCGATCTGCCACGCGCCGGTGCCCGCCACCATGAGGAACAGGTCGGCCACGAGGAGGCCGACCGCGACCCCGACGGTGATCTCCGCGACGCGACGCAGTCGCTGCGCATACGTCGTCCCGAGGCAGACGACCGCGACGATCGGCGCGAACACCGGGGCCGGGTGGTGGAACACGCCGCTGGCCAGGAACCACGCGAGCGCCGCAGCGATGGCGCACTGGCCGATGTGCCAGGCCTTGCTCCGGACCCGGTCGGCTCGTTGCCGCACGGAGGTCCGGCTGCGCCGCCAGGCGCGGTCCATGAGGGCGTCGATCCGGTGGTCGGCCCAAGCCGTGCTCATGCGGCCGATCCTGCCATCGCGGTGAGCGACCGGCCCCTCAGCCGGCCACCCGCAACGCGTCCCAGATCGCGCGCGAGGCCGGAGCCGCGGTGCTGGCCCCGGTTCCGGCCTGCGCGACCATGACGACCACCGCGTACTTCGGGTTGGTGACCGGCCCGAAGGAGGCGAACCAGCTAGTGGCCTGTTTCCCGAACACCTCGGCCGACCCGGTCTTCCCGGCCAGCGGGTAGTCCGCCTGCGGCCAACCGGCGAAGACCCCGCTCGCCGTCCCCGACGTGACGACCCCCTGCAGCGCCCCGACGAGGAACCCGCGGACCTCCGGCGGCAGCGGTACGGTCCCCGAGGCCACCGGCGGGATCGGGGTGCGGGCCGACCCGTCCTGGTTCTGCGTCGCCGCCGCCACCTGCGGCACCCAGAGGGTCCCACCGTTGGCCACCGCCGCATACGCGCGGGCGAGCTGCAGCGGCGTCACCGCGACGTCGCCCTGACCGATCGCGAAGTTCGCCTCGTCACCGGCGCGGTACTGCCAGCCCGAGGCGCAGTTCTCGACGGCGAGCGCCTTGAGGTAGTCGGCGCGGGCCGGGTCCGTGGCCGCGACGTCCGGGTAGCCGCCCGCGGCCCGCGTGCAGGTCTGGGTCTTCGTGTCCTCCCACGTCGAGCGCTTCCACACCCGGTCGGGGATGCGGCCGGCCACCTCGCCGGGCAGGTCGACGCCGGTCCGGACGCCGAGCCCGTAGGCCTTGGCCGCCGTGACGAACGGGTCGCCGGCGTCGCCGCTGGCGGCGAGCCCTCCTTGCGCGAGCCAGGACTGGTAGGCGAACCGGTACCAGATCGTGTCGCACGAGACCTCGATGTTGCGCTGCAGCGACAGGACGCCGTAGTCGTGTGACTCGTAGTTGGCGAAGGCGCGGTCGCCGACCTGGAAGGTCGACGTGCAGTCGTACTGGCCGTTGAGGTCGACGCCCATCGCCGCGGCCGCCGTCGTCGAGACCACCTTGAACGTGGAGGCCGGCGGCATCGTCGCGCCGGTGACCCGCGAGACGAGCGGCGTCCCGGCGGCCGGGTTGCGCAGGGCGTCGAGGTTCGCCTGGGTGATCCCGCCGGTCCAGACCTTGGGGTCGTAGGCGGGGTAGCTCGCCGCTGCGACGACCGCGCCGTCGGTCACGTCGAGGACGACGGCGGCGCCCGAGTCGGCGGCGAACCCGCCGCTGCGGGCGGTGCCGACCGCCTGTGACAGCGCCTGCTCGGCGGCGGCCTGCACCGGCGCCGAGATGTGGGTGACGACGTCGCGGCCGGGCACCGGAGCAGTGGTGGCGAGCCGGTCCACCACGACCCCGCGAGGGTCGATGGCCACCGCCGTGGTGCCGTGCGTCCCGCGCAAAACCCCGTCGTACTGCGCCTCCAGGCCGTCCCGGCCGACGACCTCCTCCGCTGTGACCGCGCCGTCGCTCCCGCTCACGTCCGTGACGCCGGCCCGGTCGACGTAGCCCAACAGGTGGGCGGCGTTGACACCGTGCGGGGCCGGGTAGGTCCGGCCCGGCTCGGCCACGACGCCTACGCCGGGGTAGTTCTCCGGCTGCTCCAGCAGGCTGAGGGCCCGCGAAGGGTCGACGTCCTGGGCGAGCGGGATCGGTTGGTATGCGGACCCGTTGAAGCAGGCGGGGGGTGGCGTCGCGCCCGGTGACCCGCAGAGGAACGTCTTCTCCCACAGTGGCTGGCTCGGCCGCTGCAACGCCGCCGCGATGCGGTCGACCAACGACCGTCCACCGTCCGACGCCTCGACGAGGACCTTGCGCTCGACCGTGACGGCGACGGTGGACGTGTTGTCGGTGAGCGGCTCACCCTGCGCGTCGAGGATGCGCCCTCGCACCGCGGGCTGGACGGTGGTCCGGGTGTCGAGCGTGACGGCCGCGGCTGCCGCGGAGGTCGCCGGCTGAAGGACCTGGACCTGTCCCAGCCGACCGAGGAGCAGCCCGAACACCGAGACGACCAGGGCCGCGACGACGACCAGGCGAGGCACGGAGGTCCGGCGAGGACGGCGGGTATGCCGGTTCACGCCAGTCGTCGCCGGGTCAGCGCTCGGTCCACGCCGAGAACGACCGGCAGGGCGAGCAGGCCGACGACCAGGGTGACCAGGGTGCGGGTCGCCGCGGCGGGGAGGTCCATGGTCCCGTCGCCGAGGATGGCGGCGCAGACCCCACCGAGCTCGACGACCACGGTGGCCGCGGCAAGGCCCAGCAGTGCTCCCACCAGGCTGCGCGAGGCGCTCCGGTGGAACAGCCCGGCAACGGCGCCGGCCGCGGCATACAGCAGGGCGGTGAGGCCGAGCGGGGAGCCGCCGGGCGGGACGAGGTCGACGACCCAGCCGGCAGCGAGCCCGAGCAGGGCTCCGTGGGCCGGTCCGCGGACGACCGCGGACGCGGCCACCAGCAGGACGACGAGGTCCGGCCGGAACCGGGCCGGGACGCCGAACCGCGGGAGGACGGTGGCGACGGCCAGGGCCGCCACCATGACGGCCCCGGTGCGCAGCAGCCCCAGGAGGCTGAGCCGCGGGATCACGACGGCGCCTTCGCGGCGGCCCCGCCGGCATTGCCGGTGGGCGCCGCGGGGAGCACGACCGCCACCACGTCGAGCCGGCTCGGGTCGACCGCGGGACGGACCGCGGCGGTCGCCGTGAGCTGTCCGTCGACGGGGTCGACGGCGGTGACCGTCCCGACAACGATGCCCGGGACGTAGGGCCGGCCGCCGACGCTGCCGAGCGTGGTCACCCGGTCACCGATCGCCACCGTGGAGCGGTCGACGAGGGTGAGGGTCAGGTCACCCGGGGCGCGGGTGAGCCGGCCAGGGACTCCGGCGGCGACGCTGCCGAGCACCCCGCCGCCCACACGCACCGCGACGGCGGCGTCGGTGCCGTCGAGGAGGCGGACGTCACTGGACCACGGACCGACGGTGACGACGCGACCGACCAGGCCGTCCGCGGCGACGACGGTCAGGTTGGGCTCGACCCCGTCCCGCTGCCCCACGTCGACGGTGACCTGGCGACCGCCGGTGACGGTGGTATTGGTGGCGACCACGCGGGCCGGCATCAGGTGACCGGCGCCGGCCGAGGGCGAGGCGAGCACCTTCCCGGCCGCGTCATCCTGCGCCAGCCGCGCCTCGGCCTGCGCGAGCCGGGAGCGCAGGACGGCGTTCTCCTCCTCCAGCCGGGCGCTGCCGCCCCGGTCGAGGGCAGCGACGGAGCGCTGGATCGGACCGACCGCGGCGGCGGCGATCGAGCGGGCGCGGTCCGGGAGCACCGAACCGGACAGGTCGAGGACGAGGGCGGCCACGGTCGCGAGGAGGAGCGCCACGAGCAGACGCCGGCGACCCAGCGTCGTCACCGGTACTCGCTGGTGACCAGCACTCGTTGCAGCGCCCCGAACTCCTCCACGCACCGGCCGGCGCCCAACGCAACGCTGCGCAACGGGTCGGTGGCGACGTGGACCGGGACGCCGAGCTCGTGCCGCATCCGCTCGTCGAGGCCCCGGAGCAGGGCGCCGCCACCGGTCAGGGTGATCCCGCGGTCGACGATGTCACCGGCCAGCTCCGGCGGACAGACGTCCAGGGTGGCGCGGACCAGCTCGACGATCTGGATGACCGGCGTCTCGATCGCGCGGCGCACCTCGGACGACGAGATGGACACCACCTTGGGCAGCCCGGTCACGAGGTCGCGTCCGCGGATCCGCGCCGAGAGCTCCTCGGCGAGCGGGAAGGCCGAGCCGGCGCTGGTCTTGATGTCCTCGGCGCTGCGCTCGCCGAGCAGCAGTGAGTACTCGCTCTTGACGTGGGCGACGATCGCCTCGTCGATCTCGTCGCCGCCGATCCGCATCGACCGCGACGAGACGATCCCGCCCAGGCTGATGACGGCGACGTCGGTCGTGCCGCCGCCGATGTCGACGACCATCGACGCGGCCGTGTCGTTGACGGGCAGGCCGGCGCCGATCGCGGCGGCCATCGGCTCCTCGATGATGTAGACCCGCCGCGCCCCGCACCGCGTGGCGGCGTCCTCGAGGGCCCGCCGTTCGACCCCGGTCACCTCGCTCGGGACGCAGACCACCATCCGCGGGCGGACCAGCCGGCTCGGGCGCACCTGGTCGACGAACCAGCGCAGCATCCGCTCGGTGAGGTCCGCGTCCGAGATCACGCCGTCGCGCAGGGGTCGGACCGCCCGGACCGACGCCGGGGTGCGGCCGACCATCTCCTTGGCGCGGGTACCGGCGGCCACCAGCCGGTTGCTGCCGGTCTCGACCGCCACCACGGAGGGCTCGTCGAGGACGACGCCCCGGCCGCGGACGTAGACCAGGGTGTTGGCCGTCCCCAGGTCGACGGCGAGGTCGCGGCCCAGGATGAGGGGTCGCGACACCGAGGTCATGCGGGCGATTCTCGGGCGGGGTCCGGCGACGGCCCCGCCCATCCGGTGCGTGTTGCCGAACGTGTGACCACTGTGACTGGTGTGACTCGCCCGGCCGCGATTCTCCGCCGCTCAGCAGGATCGTGGGAACTAGTCGACCCTCTGGGGTCGACTAGTTCCCACAATCGTCAGGGGGTCACAGGTCGGGGAACCAGATGCCGATCTCGCGGGCCGACGACTCCGGGCTGTCGGACCCGTGGACGATGTTCTGCTGGACCTTCAGGCCCCAGTCGCGGCCGAGGTCGCCACGGATCGTCCCGGGCAGCGCGGCGGTCGGGTCGGTCGCCCCCGCGAGCGCCCGGAACCCCTCGATGCACCGGTGTCCCTCGATGACCACCGCGGTGACGGGGCCGGACGACATGAACTCGACCAGCGGCTCGTAGAACGGCTTGCCCTCGTGCTCGGCGTAGTGCCGCGCCAGCCGCTCGCGGTCCGGGGTGGTGATGCCCAGGGCGACGAGCGCATACCCCTTGGCCTCGATCCGCCGGAGCACCTCCCCCGTCAGTCCGCGTGCGAAGCCGTCGGGCTTGACCAGAACCAGGGAACGCTCCGTCGTCGTCACCCCACGAAGCCTAGTGGCCCGCTTCGGCCGTCCGGCCGGCCTGGATCGCGTCGATCCGCTGGCCCTGCCACAGGCACACGACCCACAGCGCGGTGAAGATCACCCCGACGATGAGCATCATCGGCAGCACGAACGCGCAGAGGAACGTGGCCACCTGGATCAGCCACCCCAGCGTCACCCCGAACGGCCGTCGCATCAGCCCCGCGACGAGGAGGCAGGCCACCGCCAGCCCGCACCCCACGAGCAGGTATGCGGACGACGACGTGTTCCCGGTCGACGCGCCGAGGGTCCGGGCCACCAGCGCGCCGAGGAACACGATCACCGACTGGGCGGCGAGCACGACCGCACCCATCCGCCAGGTGAACTTCCCGGTCGCGCCGTAGAACGGGACGGCGGCCATGCGCCTCAGGGTATGCGGCGGACCGGCTACCGGCCGAACCCGCCGGTCACACCCCCGGGTGAGCGGCGAAGAACTGCTCGAGCACCGGCAGCAGGATCGTGTCCCGGCGGGTCACCTGCATGTGGGTCGTGCCGGGGATCACGGCCAGCGTGGAGCCCGGGATCTTCGCGAGCATCACGCCGGCGTGCTCGATGGTGGTGAAGTCGTTGTCGCCCTGCACGATCAGCACGGGACACCTGATCGCGGCGAGCTGCTCGTCGGTCCAGCCGGCGAAGTCGGCGTCCATCCCGCCCATCGACATGAGGAACGCGTCGAACTGCTCCGGGTGCGGCGACAGGCGCTCGTACGCCCCCTTGAAGTCCGCGAAGTCCTGCGCCGTGGGCATGATCGAGGACGTCTCGTAGGTCGACGGGTCGAGCAGGTCCGGGTGCATCCCGTCCTTGCTCACACTGGCCGAGATCGGCACGATCGCGCTCACCCGGTCGGAGTGGTTGACGGCCAGCTCCAGCGCCACGCCGCCGCCCAGGCTGTGCCCGAGCACGGCCGCTCGCTCGATGCCGAGGTGCTCCAGCAGCGCCACGATGTCGGTCGCGAGGTTCGGGTAGGTGATCTCCCGGTCGATGGTGGCGGTGCGCCCGTGCCCCTGCATCTCGACGCCGATGACGGTATGCGTCTGCGCCAGCGTCGGGATGAGGCTCGCGAAGTTGAGGTCGATGGTCAGCATGCCGCCGTGGAGCAGGACGAGTGGGGCCCCGGAGCCGTAGGTCTCGTAGTACAGGTGAAGCCCGTTGACGTCGGCGTAGCCGGTGCTGGTCGGGGCGATGCTCATGGCGAGGTCCTTGGGGATCGGAGGTGCGTGACATCTACGCCACGAACGGAAGCCGCCGGGCAGGACAGCCCGGCTCTGAGAGATCTCAGGTGTCGTCGGCTCCGAGGAGCAGGCGGGCGTCGGCGGCGGTGACCACCGACCCGGTGACCAGCACGCCCCCGCCCATCCCGTCCTCCTCGGCCAGGGTGACCGCGGCGTCGATGGCGTCGGGCATCGACTCCTCGACGGTCACCCGGTCCTCGCCGAAGATCTCCACCGCGAGCCGGCCCAGCTCGCGGGGCGGAATCGACCGGGGCGACGTGTTCCGCGTGATGACGACGTGGTCGAGCGCCGGTTCGAGGATCTCGAGCATCTCGGCGGGCTCCTTGTCCGCGAAGATCGCCACGAGCCCGACCAGCTTGGTGAACGTGAAGGCGTCACTCAACGCGGCCCGGAGCGCGCGCATGCCGGCCGGGTTGTGCGCGGCGTCGACCAGCACGGTCGGCGACCGGCGGACGATCTCCAGCCGCCCGGGTGACGTCACGTCGGCGAACCCCTGCCGCACGATGTCGAGGTCGAGCCGCTGCTCGCCGCCGCCGAGGAACGCCTCGACGGCAACGAGCGCGGTCGCGGCGTTGCTCGCCTGGTGCTCGCCGTGGAGGGGCAGGTAGATGTCGGGGTACTCCCCCGCGATCCCGCGCAGCGTCAGCTGCTGACCGCCGAGCGCCACCTCGCGAGCGGTCACGCCGAAGTCGTTGCCCTCGAACACGATCCGGGATCCGACCTCGTTGGCGCGTTCGAGCAGGATCTCCGCCACGTCGCGCTCCTGAATCGAGGAGACGGTGATCGCGCCCGGCTTGATGATGCCCGCCTTCTCGGTGGCGATCTCCTCGACCGTCGAGCCGAGCAGCGGGGCGTGGTCGATCGCCACCGGCGTCACCACGGCGACCTGGCCGTCCGCCACGTTGGTGGCGTCCCACGTGCCGCCGAGCCCGACCTCGACCACGGCGACGTCCACGGGGGCGTCGGCGAAGGCCGCGTAGCCGAGGACCACCGACATCATGAAGAAGTTGAGCCGCTGCCCGCCGCCCGCGACCGCTCGCTCGTCGACGAGCTGGACCATCGGCTCGACCTCGTCGTAGACCTCGACCAGCCGCTCGGGCGCGATCGGCTCGCCCCCGATGGTGATCCGCTCCCGGAACGAGTGCAGGTGCGGCGAGGTGAAGCGCCCGGTCGTCAGACCCAGCGCGGTCAGCAGGGAGTCGATCATCCGGGTCGTCGAGGTCTTGCCGTTGGTCCCGGTGAGGTGGATGACGGGGTACGAGCGCTGCGGGTCGCCGAGCAGATCCATGACCTCGCGCACGCTGTCCAGGGAGGGGTCGATGTCGGTCTCGGGAGTGCGGGCCAGGATCGCCTGCTCGACGTCGAGCAGCCGGCGCAGCGTGTCCGGGTCCGGGGTGGTGAGACCGCTCGGACGCCTTGGGGGCAGGCTGTCGCTCATGCCGCGGCCACCGGTCGGGCCATCCAGATGGTGTCCGGCAGCCCGCCCGAACCCGGCTCCCGGTCCACCTCGACGAACCCCTTGCGCGCGTAGAAGTCCCGGGCCGACACGTTGCCTTCGATGTACGCCAGCCGGAGCTCCGGGTAGATGCCGCGGGCACCCTCGATGACCGCCTCGAGCAGGCGGGCCCCGATCCCGCCGCGCTGGTGCTCGGGCAGGACGTAGAGCTTCCAGAGGACGAGGTGTCCTTCGTGAGGTCCGGCGCTGGCCACGCCGACGACGTCACCGTCGACCTCGGCCACCGTCATCCGGCCGGCGCGGATGGCCGGCAGCGTCGACTCGGCGCTCCACCACTTGGCCAGGCCCATCGCCACGTAGTCGGCGCCCGCGATGGGCTCGTAGGTCGGCGGCCAGGTGCGGTGACCGACCGACAGGATCGCGTCGAGGTCCTCCTCGACGGCTCGGCGGACCTCGACGTTGACCACGGTGGGCATCAGACCTTCCTCACCAGAACGCGCGCGGGGTGGCCGTCGCCGACGGTCACGTCGGTGGCGCCGTCCTCGGCGGCCAGGTCGTCGAGGTTCGGCGACGAGCCGAACTGGGTCGCCAGCGTCTCGCGGACGAGGTGGTCGCGGTGCGCGACGGTCGCGTCGAACACCGACTCGTCCCCCGTCACGGTCAGTGAGATCCGGTCGCTCACGTGCAGGCCGGCCTCGCGGCGAGCCTGTTGGACAGCGCGGACCAGGTCGTTCGCGAGGCCCTCCCGCGCCAGCTCCTCGGTCACTGCCGTGTCGAGGACGACGACGCCACCCCCGTGCAGGGTCGCGGCGTGCTGGTCCTGCTTCGCCGTCGTGTACTCCTGCTCCAGCGTGAACTCGCCGGGCTCCAGCCGGGTGCCAGAGGCATACACCGCGCCCTCGTCGTCGACCCGCCAGTCGCCGGACTTGCTGGCCCTGATGACCGTCTGCACGTCACGTCCGAGCCGCGGTCCGGCAGCGCGGGCGTTGACGACCAGCCGCCGGGTGAGCCCGAACCCGGCCTCGTCGGCCGTGGCGAGGTCGACCAGCCGGACCTCCTTGACGTTGACCTCGTCCCGGATCACGTCCACGAACGGTTCCAGGGCAACGGGGTTCGCGGTCACCACCGTGAGCGAGGCCAGGGGCAGCCGGGCCCGGAGCTGGTCGGCCTTGCGCAGCGCGGACACCGTCGAGCAGACCTCGCGCGCCCGGTCCATCGAGGCGACCAGCGCGTGGTCCTCCGGCAGGTCCTCGTAGGACGGCCAGTCGGTGAGGTGCACCGAGCGGCCGCCGGTCAGGCCGCGCCAGATCTCCTCGGTGGTGAGGGGCAGCAGGGGGGCGACCACGCGGCATACCGTCTCGAGCGTCGTGTAGAGCGTGTCGAAGGCGGCCGTCGCCGACTCGTCCTCGCCGCCCCAGAACCGGTCACGCGAGCGCCGGATGTACCAGTTGGTCAGGACGTCGAGGAACGAGCGCATCGTGTCGCAGGCGTTCGCGATCTCGTACGCGTCCATCTGCGACTGCATCGTGGCGACGAACTCGCGCAGCTTGGCCAGGAGGTACCGGTCGAGCACGTCGGTCGAGTCCGTCGACCACTGCGCGCGGTACCCCTCCCCCCCGCGAGCCGCGTTGGCGTACAACGAGAAGAACGACCAGGCGTTCCACAGCGGGATGATCACCTGGCGCACGCCGTCGCGGATGCCCTGCTCGGTGACGATGAGGTTGCCGCCGCGCAGGATCGGCGAGGACATGAGGAACCAGCGCATCGCGTCGGCGCCGTCGCGGTCGAAGACCTCGGAGACGTCCGGGTAGTTGCGCAGCGACTTGCTCATCTTCTGGCCGTCGGAGCCGAGAACGATCCCGTGCGAGACGCACGACGAGAACGCCGGCCGGTCGAACAGCGCGGTCGCGAGGATGTGCAGCGTGTAGAACCAGCCGCGGGTCTGGCCGATGTACTCGACGATGAAGTCGCCCGGGAAGTGGTGCTCGAACCAGTCGTGGTTCTCGAACGGGTAGTGCACCTGCGCGAACGACATCGACCCGGAGTCGAACCACACGTCCATGACGTCCTCGACCCGGCGCATGGTGGATGCGCCGGTCGGGTCGTCGGGGTTCGGCCGGGTCAGCCGGTCGACGAACGGCCGGTGCAGGTCGGTGACCGCCACGCCGAAGTCACGCTCCAGCTCCTCGAACGACCCGTAGACGTCGATCCGCGGGAAGGCCGGGTTGTCCGACCGCCAGACGGGAACGGGACTGCCCCAGAAGCGGTTCCGCGTGATCGACCAGTCGCGGGCGTTCTCCAGCCACTTGCCGAACTGACCGTGCTTGATGTGCTCCGGCGTCCACGAGATCTCCTCGTTCAGCTCGAGCATCCGCTGCTTGAGCTTGGTGACCTCGACGAACCAGCTCGACACCGCCATGTAGATCAGCGGCTCGCGGCACCGCCAGCAGTGCGGGTAGGAGTGCTCGTAGGTCTCGCGGCGCAGCAGCACCGTGCCGGCGGTCACCGCGCCGTGGTCGCCCTCGCCGCGCGTCCGCGCCTTGAGGTGGTCGATGATCGGCAGGTTCGCGTCGAAGACCAGCAGGCCCTCGTAGTCGGTGACGGGGTAGGTGAACCGGCCGTCGGGTCCGACCGGGACGACCGGCTCGATGCCGGCCGCGTCGGTGACGATCTTGTCCTCCTCACCGAACGCGCCGGCCGTGTGGACCAGCCCGGTGCCGTCCTCGGTGGTGACGAACTCCGCCGGGAACACGTGGTGCGCCTTGGGGTGTCCGACGTAGTAGTCGAACGGCGGCAGGAACTTCCGGCCCAGCAGGTCGGTGCCCTTGAGCCGCTCGACGACGTGCTCCTGCGGGTCGTCGCCGTTCGGGAACAGGTCCTTGGCGTAGGCGGCGAGGCGCGCCTCCCCGATGACGTAGCGCTCGGACGATCCGGTGACGTCGGACTCGACGACGACGTAGTCGATGTCGGGGCCGACCATGATGCCGAGGTTCGCCGGGAGGGTCCACGGCGTCGTCGTCCAGACCAGGGCCAGCTCACCGGTCTCCAGCCGCAGCCCGACCGTCACGGCCGGGTCCTGCCGGTTCTGGTAGACGTCGTCGTCCATCCGCAGCTCGTGGTTGGACAGCGGCGTCTGGTCGTTCCAGCAGTAGGGCAGGACCCGGAAGCCCTCGTAGACCAGCCCCTTGTCGTAGAGCTGCTTGAACGCCCAGATCACCGACTCCATGTAGTCGGGCTCGAGCGTCTTGTAGTCGTGGTCGAAGTCGACCCACCGCGCCTGGCGCGTGACGTAGGCCCGCCAGTCGTCGGTGTAGCGCAGCACCGACTCGCGGCACTTGGCGTTGAAGGTCTCGAGGCCGAGCTCGAGGATCTCCTCCTTGGTCTTGATCCCCAGCTGGCTCATCGCCTCCAGCTCGGCGGGCAGACCGTGGGTGTCCCAGCCGAACCGGCGCTCCACACGACGGCCGCGCATCGTCTGGTAGCGCGGGACGATGTCCTTGACGTAGCCGGTGAGCAGGTGGCCGTAGTGCGGCAGCCCGTTGGCGAACGGCGGGCCGTCGTAGAAGACGAACTCGTTCGAGCCGTCCACGCCGGCGTCGCGGTTCTCCACGGACGCGACGAAGGTCCCGTCCTCGTCCCAGTACGTCAGGACCCGCTCCTCGATCTCCGGGAAGCGCGGGCTGGACGGGACGTGGGGGTAGGGCGACTGCTCGCTCATCAGAGGGTCGGCTCCTGCGGGTCGGGTATGCGGGTGGTCTGGTCATGCGTGTCAACCGAGGACGACGCCACCGGTCCCGGTGTCACCGCGGTACCACCCCGCTTGCCGCACGCCGGCCCAGGAGGTCCTGGACTCGCATACGACCGCTCTTGCCCAAGGCTGTGACGGGCCCACCCGTCCGGGTCTACTGCGAGCGCACGCACTCGGTTCTTCCGGAGGCTCGCCGCTGATGACGGCTCGAACGCCTGTGTGGCCAGTCTAGCCGGGACCGGCTCGGGGCCTCGACCGACATAGTGTGCGGACATGCGCACCGTCACCGACCCGGACGTGGCCGCCGGGTACGCGGTGGACGCCTCGCTCGGGGCGCGGCCGCCGGCCTCGTTCGAGGTGGTGCGCGCCCGCGACCGCGCCGACGTGGTCGAGGTGCTGCGCGAGGCGGCGGCCACCCGCCGACCGGTGGTCCCGCAGGGTGCCCGGACCGGTCTGGCCGGCGGAGCGGTCGCCACCGAGGGCTCCCTCGTGCTCAACGTCGAGGGGCTGGACCAGATCGAGGAGCTCGACGAGCTCGAGCGGTTCGCGGTGGTCGGTCCCGGCGTCGTCAACGCCTCGCTCAAGGCCGCTGCGGCACAGGTGGGCCTGGCCTACCCTCCGGACCCGGCGTCCTCCGCGAGCTGCACGATCGGCGGCAACGTCGCGACCAACGCGGGCGGGCTCTGCTGCGTCAAGTACGGGGTGACGGCCGACTACGTGCGCGGTCTCGAGGTCGTCCTGCCCGGCGGAACCGTGATGCGGACCGGGCGCCGGACGGCCAAGGGAGTGGCGGGGTTCGACCTCACCGGGCTGTTCGTCGGGTCCGAGGGGCTGCTGGGCGTCGTGACGTCGGTCGTCGTCCGGCTCGTGCCCGCGCCGGACCCGCCGCTCACCGCCCTCGCCACCTTCGGGACGCTGGAAGCGGCCGCCGCGGGCGTCGTGGCGCTGCGGGCGGAGCGGCCGGGGCCGTCCCTCATCGAGGTCCTCGACGGGCCGACGATCGACTCGGTCCAGCGCCTCGCGGACTACGGGTTCCCCGCCGGGTGCGCCGGAGCGGTCATCGTCCAGTCCGACCGCCCGGGCGGCGCGGCCGCGGACGTGCAGCGGTATGCGTCGGTGCTCGCCGACGCGGGAGCCCTGGAGGTCGCGGTGGCCGACGACGCGCAGGAGGCGGACGCGCTGATGGCCGGCCGGCGGGCGCTGCACGCGGCCCAGGAGCTCAAGGGGCCGCACTTCACCGAGGACGTCTGTGTGCCGATCCGGCGGCTGGCCGACCTCATCCGGGCCGGACACCGGCTCGGCGCGGAGCACGGCGTCGACGTCACGCTGTCCGGGCACGGCGGTGACGGGAACCTGCACCCGTGCTTCTTCTTCCGGCTGGACGACCCGGACAGCCGTCACCGCGCGGAGGCGGCGTTCGACGGCCTCGTCCGCGAGGCGCTCGCCATGGGCGGCACCATCACCGGTGAGCACGGCGTCGGCTCGCTCAAGGCGAAGTGGCTGCCGCTGGAGCTGGGTGAGGCCGAGATGGCCCGACAGCGGGCGGTCAAGGCGGTCTTCGACCCGCTCGGGATCATGAACCCGGGCAAGGTCCTCTGACCGTCTCCCCGGCCTGCTGGTAGAACCGTGCCATGAGCGAGACGGAGACCTCGGCCGGTTGGCTGACCCGCGAACAGCTGCGGGACGCCCGAGAACGGCTGCCGATCGTCTACGTGTCGGTGGTTCCGGTCCGGGTCGACGAGCGCGGGGTCGTGACGACGATCGGGCTGCTGCTGAGGGCGTCGTCCGAGGGGACCATCGACCGGGAGCTCGTCTCCGGGCGGGTGCTCTACCACGAGCGCATCCGCGACGCGCTGGTCCGGCACGTCGAGAAGGACCTCGGTCCGCTGTCGATGCCACGGATCCCGTTGTCGCCGCAGCCGTTCACCGTGGCCGAGTACTTCCCGACGCCGGGCGTCACGCCGTTCCACGACCCGCGGCAGCACGCCGTGGCGCTGGCCTTCGTGGTCCCCGTCATGGGCGACTGCTCGCCGCAGCAGGACGCGCTGGACCTCGCGTGGGTCACGCCCGACGAGGCGGCCGCCCTCGCGGCCCTCGGCGAGATGGACGGTGGCCACGGGGTCCTGCTGCGCCAGGCCCTGGCGCACGTGGGCCACCCGGTCTGACCCGCCCTTCGGCTACTCGCGCTGCCCGGCCGGGCCGCGCCAGTCGTAGTCGACGCCCGCGCCCTCGTAGAACGAGCCGAGGATGCTGTTGGCCTGGTAGAAGCGGTAGCCGGGGTTGAACTCGGTCCGGGCGTCGGCCTCGACACCGGGGGCGGTCTTGATGAGGCCGACCTTGAGCCCGTTCCTCCAGGCCCGGCCCAGCACGAACCACGGCACGCCCCACCCGTGCCGGTTCGTGCGGTCCCACCGGCTCTCGCCGAGGACGGCGACGTGGGCCGACGGCATGAGGCAGGGACCGGCGACCCAGTCGCCGTGGATCCCGACCATGCCGCCGATCAGGGTGCTCTGGGCTCGTTCGATCTCGACCTGCGGGGCCGGGAAGGTGTACCAGTCGCGCCGGGTCCGACCGACCGTCGCGAAGTCGAGGCCGCGCGAGCGGTACTGCCGGAGCGTGGCCGGCAGCCTGGTCTCGACGAACGTCACCTTGTCGCTCTCGAAGTAGAAGACGTGCGTCCCGCGCTCGGCCGCGGCTCGGAACGCCGACTCCATCTGGCCCCGCAGGTGGCGACCGGGCTGCTCGACGTGATGGCCCATCGCGCGGAGCCGGTCCACGAACTCCGCGGAGGACCCGCCGTCGCCGACGCAGGCCGAGTAGCCCTGGTCGGCGAGGCTCTGCATGGCCCGCAGCATGGGACCAGCGTTGTCGCCGCGCTCGAGGGTGATCGTGGCGACCGTCACCTGCATACGGACCTCTTCCTTCGCTCGCAGGTCATCGGGCGAACTCCCCGCAGTTCAGGTGGACGACCGTGTTGGTCAGCGTGCCCTCGTCGACGTAGAGCACGTAGTGCAGCAGCCGGCTGACCTCGTCCGAGTGCAGCAGCCGGCCCTTCGGCGTCCGGCTCGCCCGCTCGGCCACCGAGTCGAGGTCGTGCCGGCGTTGGGTCATCCCGCTGTCCATGATGATCGTCGGTGAGACGGCCACCAGCTGCTGCCCCGGGGCGCTGAGCCGCCGGCCCTCCACGTAGGCGTCGAGGGCCACCTTGGCCATGAAGTAGGTCGTGTCGTAGGAGCCCCGTGACGACTCGCTGCTGACGATGGCGATCCGGGCGTTGGGGTTGTTGGTCAGCAGGTGCTCGCAGATCCGGACGACGCTGGTGAGGTTGACCGCGAGACTGCGGGCCGTCTCCTCGAAGCTCTGCTCGGCCAACGTCTTCGGGATGAGCAGGCCCGACGCGAGCAGGTAGCGGTCGGCGTCCACCGGCACGGCCGTGACGTCGAACTCGGCGGCGAGGTCGAGGCAGACGGTGTCGTCGTCGTGCCGCCCGATGGTGACGACGTCCTCGTCGGGGACCAGCGCGAGCAGGCCCTGGACGATCGAGGTCCGCGCGCCGGTGACGGCCAGGGTCATGGGGCGCTGGGCCGGTTCGACGACTCGGCGGACGTGCTCCGCTCGGACCGCTTCTCCTGGAGGTACTCGGCCGACTCCCGCCGCTGGCGCACCATGAACGGCTCCTGGTCGACCTGGGCCTCGATGCGCTCCTGCGTCGGGTACCCCGGTCGGAACCCGCTGGGTCTCGGTCGGCGTCATCGTCCAGGTCAGCGTCTTGTCCATCGTGTAGATCGGCCGGCTGCGCACCTCGGCGAGGATCCGAGCGGCGTACTCGCCGACCACCGCCAGGACGAAGTACAGGCCGGCGAAGCCCACCGCGATGATGGACGTGATGATCAGCTCCCAGGGGGTCTCCCGGTCGCTGATGAAGGCGAAGAAGCTCGCCACGATCGACAGGGCGGACACCGCCGCGAAGAACAGGAACAGCGCGCGCGAGATGCGGACCCCGGCATCGGTGAACGAGAAGAAGACGTCCAGCCCGAACCGCAGGCTCGTCCGTGGGCGGTGTCCGGCCGACCGGTCCGCCGGGTAGTCGAGCCGCAGGTAGCGGTAGCCGGTGTAGCGGTAGAGCACCTGCCGGTCGCGGATCCTTTCCCGCTGGTGGAGCATCGCGTCGAGGGCGCGGCGGGACGAGACGCGGAGCCGCTCGTAGCTGAGCGGCGGCTGGATGCCGGAGAACCAGTTGCAGACGGCGTAGAACGCCTTGAGTCCCCAGCCGAGGTTGATCGGAGCCGCGGCGACCACGTCGTACCCGCTCACCGCGGAGTCGTACATGCGGTCCAGGACCTCGAAGGGGTAGTCCATGAAGGTGTCGTCGAACTCGAAGACGAAGTCGCCCATAGCCCGGTCGAGCCCGGCCACCATGGCGGCCTCGACGCCGTGGAAGTGCGCCAGCTCGACCACGCTCAGGGCGCAGTGCAGGGACGGGGCGAGGGTCTTGACGACGTCGGTCGACCCGTCGCTGCTCGCATCGTCGACGACGACGATCTCGTAGGCGTCGAACCGCTCGTCGAAGTGGCGGTCCACGGCCGCGAGGAACCCGGGCATTCGCTGCTCGGCGTTGTGGCAACGGATGACGACGGAGATGAACTTGTGCTGCTTCACAGGGCCTCGTCCAGGTCGTAGATCGTGGCAATCTTTCCGGAGAGAACCGAGGTCAACCAGGGCTCCGTGCTGTGCTGGATGATCATCGTCGGCCGCGCGTCGTCCACCTCGGTCGTCTTCAGGACCGTCTTGACCGCATACAGCGACTCTCCGAACCGGACGGTATGCCGGTCGCTCAGGTAGCGCTTGGTCATCTGGGAGACGAACGGCCAGGAGGACGACGGCGCCTGCGGGCAGAACGAGCAGTTGTCCAGCGCGGTGTCGTTGCAGATCGCGTTGCGAGCCTGGCAGCTGAAGTGCGGCGTCGCGTCGTGGCTGACCCGGTGCGGCGTGAACCCGACCGAGGTGAGCGAGTGGAAGCCGGAGAGGCCGTAGGGCATCAGCGAGAAGTACTCCCCGTCCATGATGGTCAGGCCGACGCCGCGCAGCTCGTCGTTGACGTTGGTGAGGATGATCTCGCAGAGCTCGTACTTGAGGGAGAGCGGCTCCTCGCCGAGGAGGGTGAGGACCTGGTTCGTCCCCGCATACGAGGCGTTGAGGATTCCGTCGGCGCGCAGCCGGCGGCCGTCCTCGAGGAGCACGGTGAACCCGTCGGCGTCGCGGTCCACGTGAGACATCCGCGCGGGCTGGTACCAGCTCACTCCGGGACGCTCGGCCACCTGGGCGGTCATGATGCGGCGCAGCCGGGCGGCGTCGAAGCTGTACTCGTCCGTCCGATAGGCGGACTCGACGGTGCCGTCCCGGAACCAGCGGCTGGGGTCGACCGGGTCGCACTGGACGCCGGCCCGGCGGCAGAACAGCTCGAAGCCGTCGGCGCTCATGAACGACTGCGACCGGGCGATCGCGTAGATCTGGTCGAACCGGGTGTTGACCGCCTCGGCGAAGTCCCTCACGAACTGGGCGTAGTAGTGCACGGACGACAGCGCGGTGGTCAGGCTCCGGGGGTAGTGGTAGCCGTTGTGGACGCGGGCCTGGTTGACCTGGCTGGCGCGCATCATCGGTTCCGCGTCGGCGTCGAGGATCGCGACCCGCAGGCCGCGGCGAGCCAGGACCAGGGCCGCGTGGAGTCCGAAGAAGCCCGCGCCCACGACCAGCCGGTCGACATGAGGCACGAGGTCGCGACGCTGTGGCGACAGCGTCGACACGGGTACCGTGTCCGCTGTGGGCGGGTTCGTCGCGCAACCTTCGATGAACGCCGAGTCTAGGTCCCCGTCAGCGCCCACGCGCAACCGAACCCACCCCCCATCGAACCCACGGTGACATGGCCAAACCCCCCCTTCGGCTGATGGCTCTGTCCGCCGCGACCGGCGGTCTGTTCGGGTACATGATCGCCGTCAGCAACGACGCCATCGGCTCCGTGCGCACGGAGCTGCAGCTCACCCCGTGGAGCGCGGCGCTGGTCGTCTCCGCGCTGGTGGGCGGCGCGCTGCTCGGGTGTGTCATCGCGGGGACGGCGGCCGACCGCATCGGGCGGCGGTACACGCTGGTCGGCGCTGCGCTGGTGGCGCTGGTCGGCGTCGCCCTCACCACTGCGGCCCGGGAGCCGGTCCTCATGATCAGCGGGCGCCTCGTCACCGGCGTCGCGGTCGGCATCACCTCAGCGGTCGCCCCGCTCTACCTCGCCGAGCTCGCGCCGTTCGCGCGCCGTGGAACGGTCCTCACCACGTACCAGCTGTTCATCACCGTGGGCATCCTCGCGGCGTTCGCCATCGGGGTCCTCCTCGCCCCTGGTGGGCAGTGGCGCTGGATGTTCGCCCTCGGCGGGATGACGGCGCTGGCCCAGCTCGTCGCCGCCCTGCTCGTCCCGGCGAGCCCGCGGTTCCTCGTGCGCCGCGGCGAGGTCGAGCAGGCGCGCGCCTCCCTGGCGAGGCTGCGGCCACCGGACGAGGTGGAGCCGGAGCTGGAGGCCATCGTGTCGGCCGCCGCCGAGGAGGACAGCCCACCGCTGCGGGAGCTGTTCAGCGCCCGCTTCCGCCCGGGTGTCGTCGTCGGTCTCATGATGGCTCTGATGAACGCCCTCGTCGGCGTGGGCGCCGTCATCTACTACTCGACCGACGTCTTCCGTTCGGCCGGCATCGGCGGGACCAACGGGGCCGAGTTCGCCTCGCTCGCGGTGGGTGGCGTCAACTTCCTGGCCGCCATCGTCTCGGTGTTCCTCACCGACCGGTTCGGTCGTCGGCCGCTGCTGAGCGTCGGCCTGGTCGGCATCGCCGTATGCCTCGCGGTGGCGGGATTCATCCTCGTCGGCCCCGGCGCCGCCCAGGGTGGTCTGCTGGTCGGGGCGATCCTCGGCTATATCGCGTTCTTCGCGATCTCGGCCGGCCCCCTGGCGTGGCTGCTCCTCTCCGAGGTGCTGCCGGGCAGCATCCGCGCCCGCGCCGCCGCGATCGCCACGGCCGCGAACTGGGGGGCGAACCTGTTGATCACCCTGCTGTTTCCCCTGGTCGTCGGCAGCCCCGGTGACCCGGAGCGCGTCGGGATGGCGTTCTGGTTCTTCGGCATCCTCACCCTCGGCTTCCTGGCCTTCGTGCGGCTGCGGGTCCCGGAGACGCGGGGCCGGACGCTCGAGCGGATCGAGGCCGACCTCCGCAACCGGGTGCGGCCGGAGGGCTCGGCGGCCCCTCCGGCCGCGTAGGCCAGGCCCCGCGTCAGCTCCCGGACGGCGCCGTCCTGGCCTCGCCGTCGGGTGCCGGCGGGGTGGGCGCCCCGGCGGGTGGTGTCGGGGGCGCCTTCCCGTCAGCCGGGGGCGCTGCCGGCTTGCCGGCGCCGTCCGGCTTCCCGGCGCCGGGGCCACAGGCGGGCGCGGGCGCCGCCGGAGGCTTACCTGACGGCGCGGTCGCGCCGGGCGTCGCGGGCGTCACGGCGTTGGGGTCGCTCTCCTTGCCCGTGGCCGTCTCCGACGGCGTCGCCGCGACCGGCGAGGCGGTCGGCGACGCCGGACGCGACGTGCTGGCCAGGGCGGGGACCGCGATGGCGACCGCCACGCCGGCGATGCCGCCGATGGCCAGACCGCGCCACAGGCCGGCGCGGGAGGTGGACCGGGCCGGTGCCGCAGGACGGACGGCGATCGGCTGGGTGTGGTAGGTCTGCTCGGCCTCGCGCGCCTCCTGCCGTTCGGCCTCCCGGCGGTCGGCCATTGCCCGCAGCTGCTCGTCGGGGTTCTCGGGTCGGCCGGCGTGGTCGGGCTCGTTGGAACCTGGTCGGCTGAAGGGGTTCATCGTGGTCCTCCGTGTCGTGGGATGTCGCGGCGAGTGCCGTGACCACGACGGTGCGGAGGTCGCCTCAAGGGCGGCTCAACACAGCCCGTCCATGGCGGATTCTTGAGAAGTTCTTGAGAACGGCGCGCCCACAATGCCCCATGGGGACGGCACGCATTCTCGTCGTCGAGGACGACGACACCATCCGGGCGGCCGTCGCAGCCGCGCTGCGCGACGACGGGCACGAGGTCACGGCGCTTGCCACGGGCGACGGGTTCGAGACCGCGGTCACCGCATCCGGCCCGCAGTCGTGGTGCTTGACTGGATGCTTGCGGGGCGGGACGGCCCGACGCTGGCCCGGATCGCGCGCGCCAGTGGCGATCTCGGGGTGATCATGCTGACGGCCCGCGACGATGTCGACGACCGGCTCCACGCCTTCGCGGTTGGCGTCGACGACTACGTCCCGAAGCCGTTCGCCATGGCCGAGCTGGTCGCACGGGTCCGCGCCCTGCTGCACCGGCTCGGGGTGATCCCGCCGACCGTGACGGTCGGCGACCTCGTCGTCGACGAGGTGGGCGGTCGGGCCAGTCGAGGCGACCACCCACTGCCGTTGACCGCCACCGAGTTCCGGCTGCTCGCCTACCTGGCGACGAACCGTGGCCGCGTCCTGTCGGGGACGCAGATCCTCACCCAGGTGTGGGGGTACGAGGACTACTCGGACAACCTGGTGCCGGCCACGCTCAGCACCCTGCGCCGCAAGATGGAGGAGGACGGCCCGCGCCTCGTCCACACGGTTCGAGGGCTCGGGTACGTGCTGCGGGTGGCCGCCCCGTGAGGGCCGGCCCGACGCATACCGCGGGTATGCGCCTGCGCACTCCCTCGCTCCGGCGCCGGGTGACGCTGGTGGTCCTGCTGCTGATGTCGGCCATGTTGGCCCTCCTCGTCGTCACGACCGACCTCGTGCTCCGCAACCGCCTGGAGGCGCAGCTGGAGCAACGGCTGGTGGACCGCGCCGAGCTCGGCGTCTCGCTCGGCGGTCAGCTGGCGCCGGCGGATCTCGCAAAACGGTTGGAGGGCAACGGGATCTCGGTCCTCCTGGTCGCGAGCAACGGCCAGACCTACGCCGAGGGTCCACCTCCGGGGAAGCCGGCCCCGGGAAGCGGCGGCGCCAGGCCCGCGCCACCCCCACCGGCAGCGACGTCGCAGCCGCAGGTCAGCCGGGACGGCGACGTCCTCCAGGTGAGCCGGGCCGTGGGCGACGGTGCCTCCCTGCTGCTGTCAGCCGACGCGAGCGAGGTGACGCGCACGGTCGAGCAGGTCCGCGTGGCCCTCCTCGCGGGAGCGGTCGTCGTCCTCGTCGTCGCCGCGCTGGTCCTGGGCCCGGTGGTCGGCCGCGCGCTACAGCCGTTGGAGCGGATCACCGCGCTGGCCCGGTCGATCGGGCGAGGCGACCGGGCACCCGCCTGCGCCCCGACCGCCCCGGGACCGAGCTCGGGACGACGGCGCTCGCGTTGACGCGATAATCGACGAGGTGGAGGGGCCGAGCGGCTGGCCCTGGACGCCGAACAGCGGCTGCGCGACTTCCTGTCCGACGCCGCCCACGAGCTCCGGACGCCGATCGCCGGGCTGCGCGCGGCCGGGGAGCACCTGCTGCGCGCGGACCCGCCGCGCGAGAAGCGCGAGGCGACCCTGCTCACCCTCGTCCGCGAGTCGCAGCGCGCCTCCCGGCTCGTCGACGACCTGCTCCTCATGGCCCGGATCGACCGCGGTCTCGCGCTGGAGACCGCGCACGTCGACCTGAGCCACGTCACCGGCGCTGTTGTCGACGCCCGGCGGTTGCGGCGTCCCGACACGCCGCTGGTCATCACCGGCGATCCGGTCGGTCGTCGACGGCGACGCCGACCGGCTCGCCCAGGTCGTCGGCAACCTCCTCGACAATGCGCTGCGCGCCGCCGGACCGGGCCGCGCGGTGCACGTGGACGTCCGCGGCGACGGGCGTCGGCGTGCGTCGAGGTGACGGACGACGGTCCCGGATCGCGCCCGGTGACCGCGAGCGGGTCTTCGAGCGGTTGGTGCGCCTCGTCGACGGCCCGTCCGGCGGCGACGGCGGAGCCGGGCTCGGCTGCCGATTGCCCGCGGTATCGCGCGAGCCCACGGTGGCGACCTCGTCGTGGTGGACGCGTCTGGGCGGCGCGCGGTCCGGTTCACCCTGCCGGCCCACTCGCTGGTCGTTCCCACTCCAGTGACACACTGCGCATGCCCGGACGTGTCAGCCACATCGCGATCAACACGGACGACGACGCCGCGACCCAGGCGTTCTACGAGGGGCTGTTCGACTGGCGGTTCGAGCCGTCCTACCCGGGTTTCGTCCGGACCGTGCTGCCGACGGCAGCGGAGGTCGTCGCGGCCGTCCAGACGCGGCGGGAGCTGGTTCCCGGCGTCCGCACCAACGGTCCCGAGGTGACCATCGAGGTCGACGACCTGGGTGATGTCCTCGCCCGCGTCGAGGGGCTGGGCGGTCGGCTGGTCATGGACCGCGTCACGATCCCCTCGGTGGGCGACCTCGCCTTCCTCACCGACCCGTCCGCCAACCTGGTCGGCGTGATCGAGTACGCCCGGGCCTGACGCCCACCACGACGTCTGCGCAGACGTTGCGGTCAGCGCGCACACGGTCCACCGTCTGCGTATCGACCCGGAGGTCTGCGCAGACGTTGTGACCAGGTGCGCGCAGGTTCAGGACCATGCGCGCAGGTTGCACCCTGCGCGCGACGTCAGCAACCTGCGCGCGCCGCGAGCCGGCGGGTCAGTGGGTCTCGGCCAGGGCCGCGCGGCCGGCGCCGAGCACGGTCAGCGGCAGCAGGGTCTTGCCGGTCGGGCCGATCTCGATGTCGGTGCCCATCTGCGGGCACACCCCGCAGTCGAAGCACGGCGTCCACCGGCAGTCGTCGACCTCGGTCTCGTCGAGGGCCTCCTGCCAGTCCTCCCAGAGCCACTCCTTGTCCAGGCCCGAGTCGAGGTGGTCCCAGGGCAGCACCTCGGACTGCTCACGATCGCGGGTGGTGTACCAGGCGACGTCCACCGGCACCTCGGCCAGCGCCTCCGCAGCGCACCGCATCCAGCGCTCGTAGGAGAAGTGCTCGCTCCACCCGTCGAACCGGCCGCCGTCGCGCCAGACCGCCTCGATGACCTTCCCGACGCGGCGGTCGCCACGGGACAGCAGCCCCTCGACGATGCCGGGCTGGCCGTCGTGGTAGCGGAAGCCGATCGCCGACGCATACCGGCGGTCGGCGCGGATCGCCTCGCGCAGCTTGGCCAGCCGCGCGTCGGTCTCCTCGGCCCCGAGCTGCGCGACCCACTGGAACGGCGTGTGCGGCTTGGGCACGAACCCGCCGATCGACACGGTGCAGCGGATGTCGCGTCGCCCCGGACACGGCCGGCCGGTCTCGATGACCCGCTTCGCGAGGTCGGCGATCTGGAGGACGTCCTCGTCGGTCTCGGTGGGCAGGCCGCACATGAAGTAGAGCTTCACCTGCCGCCAGCCCGCGCCGTAGGCGGCGCTGACCGTGGCGATGAGGTCCTCCTCGGTCACCATCTTGTTGATGACCTTGCGGATCCGCTCGGACCCGCCCTCGGGCGCGAAGGTCAGGCCGGACCGCCGGCCGTTGCGGGTCAGCTCGTTGGCCAGGTCGATGTTGAACGCGTCGACGCGGGTCGACGGCAGCGACAGCCCGGTCTGCGTGCCCTCGTAGCGGTCGGCCAGGCCCTTGGTGATGTCGGCGATCTCGGAGTGGTCGGCCGACGACAGCGACAGCAGCCCGACCTCCTCGAATCCCGTTGCCGCCAGACCACGTTCGACCATCTCGCCGATGCCGGTGATCGACCGCTCCCGCACCGGTCGCGTGATCATGCCCGCCTGGCAGAACCGGCAGCCGCGGGTGCAGCCGCGGAAGATCTCGACCGACATCCGCTCGTGCACCGACTCGGCCAGCGGCACGAGCGGCTGCTTCGGGTAGGGCCACGCGTCGAGGTCCATGACGGTGTGCTTCGAGACCCGCCACGGCACGCCGGGCAGCGCCGGCCCGCGGGGCGACCCGCTGGATCCGGCCGTCGGCGAGGTAGGACACGTCGTAGAACGCCGGCACGTAGACGCCGCCGGTGCGGGCCAGCCGCAGCAGCAGCTCGTGCCGGCCACCCGGCACGCCCGGTCGCCTTCCAGTCGCGTGACGATGTCGGTGATGGTCAGCACCGCCTGCTCGCCGTCGCCGATCGACGGCGGCGTCGATGAAGTCGGCGACCGGCTCGGGGTTGAACGCCGCGTGGCCGCCGGCGATGACGAGCGGGTCGTCCTCGGAGCGGTCCGCCGCGTGCAGCGGCATCCCCGCGAGGTCGAGCGCGGTGAGCAGGTTGGTGTAGCCCAGCTCGGTCGAGAACGAGACGCCCAGCAGGTCGAAGTCGCCGACCGCGCGGTGGCTGTCGACGGTGAACTGCGGGCACCCCCGACTCGCGCATCAGGGCCTCGAGGTCCGGCCACACCGCATACGTCCGCTCGGCGAGGGCGTCGGGCCGCTCGTTGAGGACCTCGTAGAGGATCATGACGCCCTGGTTGGGGACGCCGACCTCGTACGCGTCGGGGTACATCAGCGCCCAGCGCACGGTCAGCTCGTCGCCCGAGGGGCCGAGCCCGCCGCAGTTCCAGTCCTTGTCGTCGAGTTCAGCTCGCCGCCGACGTACTGGATGGGCTTGCTGACCCGCTCGAGCAGCGGCTCGAGGGCGGGCCAGATCGAGGCCCCGCGGGTCGTGGTCTGCGGCATCCGCCCAGTTTAGGAGCGCGGCCGCCCAGGACCCGAATCGCCGGTCAGACGCTGGCTACCGTCTCCACGACGTGCGAGCGCACCGAGGGCCGCTCCCAGAGGCGGCCCGTCCACCACAGGCTGAACACCGAGGGCGCGCAGAGCCAACGACCACGGAGCCGAAGCTCACCCTGAGGTCGTCGACCCGCACCACCGCCGTCACGGGGAAAGTGTGCAACAGGCGTACCGGGTCGGGACCCGCAACCGCCGGAGCCCGGCGGAACCATGGCCGAAGGTCGGACCGGGTATCGCCGCACGTCAGCTGTAGAGGAGGTCGATCTCCCGGCCGTAGCGCTCCACGACGATCTTGCGGCGCAGCTTCAGGCTCGGGGTGAGCTCGCCCTCCTCGACGGTGAGGTCACGGTCGAGGACGGAGAACCGCTTGATGGTCTCCCAGCGGTTGAGGCCGCTGTTGAGCTCGTCGACGTAGCCCTGGACCATCGCCTGCGCGGCGTCGGAGGTGACGACCTCCGCATACTCCTTGCCGGCCATGCCGTTGGCCGCGGCCCACTGCGTGACGGCGTCCGGGTCGAGGGTGATGAGCGCCGAGGCGTAGTTGCGGCCGTCCCCGATGACGACGAACTGGCTGACGTAGGGGCAGATCCCCTTGAACATCGTCTCGATGATCGACGGCGCGATGTACTTCCCGCCGGAGGTCTTGAACAGGTCCTTCTTGCGGTCGGTGATCTTGACGAAGCCGCGGTCGTCGACCGTGCCGATGTCGCCGGTGTGGAACCAGCCGTCCTCGGTGAGCACCTCGGCCGTGGCGTCGGGGCGGTTGTGGTAGCCGCGCATCACGCCGGGGCCCTTGACGAGGATCTCGCCGTCCTCGGCTGTACGGACCTGCGTGCCCGGCAGTGGCCAGCCCGACGGAGCCGAAGATGTAGCGACCCAGGCGAGGCCGGTTCACGCAGGTGGCGGCACTGGTCTCGGTGAGCCCGTAGCCCTCGATGATGAGCAGCCCGACGGACGAGAACCAGCGGGCGACATCGGGGTTCAGCGCGGCCGACCCGGAGATGAAGAACTTGACGCGTCCCCCGAACCGCTCGCGCACCTTGGACAGGACGAGCCGGTCGGCCAGCGTGTGCTGGACCGCCAGCAGGCCGGAGGGCTGCTCGCCCTGCTCCCGCAGGACCGCCACCTGGCCGCCCACGCCGAGCGCCCAGTCGACGAGCGTCTTCTTCACGCCGGTCTCGTGCTCGAACATCATGCTGATGCGGGCGTAGGCCTTCTCGAAGATGCGCGGTGCCGCGCCCATGAACGTCGGCTTGAACACGGCGAGGTTGTCGACGATCCGGTCGATCCGCCCGTCGACGGCCGTGGAGAACCCGATCTGCAGCGGCAGGATCAGCAGGATCTTCCCGAACACGTGGGAGAGCGGCAGCCAGAGGAACTGGAGGTCGTCCTCGTTGAGGAGGGAGACCGAGTCGACGCCGGCGCCCTCGTAGACCAGGGCGTCGTGGGTCAGCAGTACGCCCTTGGGCCGGCCCGTGGTGCCCGACGTGTAGATGATGACGGCGAGATGCTCGGGGGTGAGCGCCTCGATGCGTTCGTCGAGGACCGCCGGCTCGTCGGCCAGGCGCTGGCTACCCAGCTCGGCCAGGCGGTCGGCGCCGATGACCCAGCCGTCCGTCCCGTCCACGTCGTCGTCCGGCCTGCCGTCGAAGGTGACGACGCGGAGCAGCTCGGGCAGCTCGTCGCGATGGTCGCGCAGCTTCTGGACCTGCGCCGCGTTCTCGGCGAAGACGACCTTGCTGCCGGAGTCGGCGACGATGTAGGCCACGTCGGCGTCGAGCATGGTCGGGTAGATCGTCGTCGTCGCCGCACCGGCGGTCATGATGGCGAGGTCGGCGAGGACCCACTCCACCCGAGTGGTCGAGGCGATGGCGACACGGTCCTCGAGCCCGACGCCCAGGGCCACGAGACCCGCGGCCCACAAGTCGGCCCGCTCGCGGGTCTGGTCCCAGGTCAGCCGTTCGAGGCGCTCGCCGGACTCCGTGCCGGTGTCCGGCTCGAGGTACTGGAGGGCCTCGCGCGATCCGGAGGCCGCGACCCGCTGCCGGAACAGGTGCGCGATGCTGCGCGCGCGTGTGTCGATGACCTCTCGTCGGACGACCTCGTCCGCAACGGCCTGTGCTCCCACCCCGAACTCCTCGAGCATGCAGGCGCCGGAACGGCCCGACGCGGTCCGAGGATCCTTTCAGGCGGCTATCAGCGGGTGAAGACCTCGCCGGGTTTCGACACCAGACCGTCACGCTCGGCTCGAGGCCGTCGACGGCGGGAGACCGCGGTGACGAGGACGCCGAGAAGGAGCAGCAGGCCGCCGATCACGGTGCCGAGCGTGGGCCGCTCGTCGCGGAAGATCCACGCCGTGGCGATGCCGCTCACCGGCACCAGCAGGGTGAACGGGACCACGACGGCCGTGGGGTAGCGCACCAGCAGGCTGTTCCAGACGCCGTAGCCGAACAAGGAGCAGAGGTATGCGGTGTAGAGCGTCGAGCCGATGGTCACCCAGTCGATGTGGCGGAGTCCGTTGGCGACCGCCTCGGGGCCGTCGACGAGCAGCGAGAGCGCGAACAACGGCACCGGGACGACGAGACCGGACCAGACCGTCATCGACAGGCCGGACGCGGTGCCGACCCGACGGGTGACGACGTTGCCGGTGGCCCAGGACAGCGCGCCGGCGAGGCAGAGCATGAGCGCCAGGAGCGGGGTGTCGGCGGTGCGCCCGAGGGCGACCACGGTGAGACCGACGAGTCCGATGAGGACACCGAGCTGCTGTCGCTTGGTGGGACGTTCGTGGAGGGCGAGGGCCGCGATGACCACGGTGAAGATCACCTGGACCTGCACCACCAGCGAGGCCAGGCCCGGCGGCATCCCGAGGTCCAGCGACAGGTAGAGCAGGCCGAACTGCCCGAGGCTGAGGAACAGGCCGATGAGCAGGATGTCGCGCCAGCGGGCGTCCGGGCGCTTGACGAAAAAGATCGCCGGCACCAGCACGGCCACGAAGCGCAGCGCGACGAAGGTCAACGGCGGCATGTCGTGCAGGCCGGCGTCGATGACGACGAAGTTCGCGCCCCAGATGACCGCGACCGCGATGGCGGCGAGGGCGTGGCGCGGTGTCATGGACCCATGTTGGCCCGGACAACCGTGAAGCACCAGCGAATAATGATGCGTCTCACGATGTAGCATCACTGCATGATCGATCTCGTGGCGCTGCAGTCGCTCCGGGCGGTCCGGTCGCACGGCTCGGTGGTCGCGGCGGCCGAGGTCCTCGGGTTCACGCCGTCGGCGGTGTCGCAGCAGATCAAGAAGCTCGAGCGGCAGACCGGGTCGGCGGTGCTGGAGCGGTACGGCCGCGGCGTCCTGCTCACCGACCACGGCGAGCGCCTCGCCGACCAGGGTGCCGACCTGTTGGACCGCATGGAGCAGATCGAGTCGGACCTCTACTCCGCCGGGTCGGTCGTCGGCGGCCGGCTCCGGCTGGCGGCGTTCTCGACGGCGGTCCGCGGGCTCGTGGCGCCGGCCCTGTCGCTGGTGGCGGCCGACGGGTACGACCTCCAGCTGAGCCTCGTCGAGCTGGACCCGCCGCTCGGGATGGAGGCGGTCGCGTCCGGTCAGGTCGACGCGGCGCTGGTCCACCAGTGGGGCGACACCCCCTTGGCGCATCCGGAGCACGTCGAGCTGGCGACCATCGGGGTCGACGTCGCCGACATCATCGTGCCCGTCGGTCACCGGCTCGCCCGGCAGACCTCGGTCACGCCGGCCGACCTCGTCGGGGAGGTGTTCGCGTCGGCCCCGGTCGGGAGCGTCTGCCACGAGTGGCTGACCCGGCTGTTCGGTCCGGTCGGCGGGCCGCCGCGAGTCTCGTTCTGGGCGGCGGAGTGGAGCTCGCACATCGCCCTGGTGAGCCACGGCGCCGCGGTGTCGCTGATCCCCCGGCTCGGACGGGAGCCGTTGCCGGACTCGGTGCGGGTGCTGCCGGTTCGCGACCCGGTCCCCACGCGCCAGGTCTCGCTGGCGTGGCGCCGGAGCATGGGCTCCAGCCCGACGATCCGCTACCTGCGCGACACTCTCATGGAGATGGCCCCCGACCTCGGACTCCAGTCCTGAGCGACTCGCATACGGGTCAACGCCGGTGGGCCGCGCCGGCCAGGTGGACGTTGTTGACCAGGCCCAGGGCGAGCCACGCGGCGAACATCGACGAGCCGCCGTAGGACAGGAACGGCAGCGGCAGGCCGGTGACCGGCATGATCCCGAGGTTCATGCCGATGTTCTCGAACGCCTGCACGGCGAACCACACGGCGACGCCCACGCAGACCAGCTGCCCGAACGGGTCGCTGCGCGAACCGACCAGCAGGGTGCGCAGGATGAGGAACACGAGGAGCACGACCACCCCCGCGGCCCCCAGGAAGCCCCACTCCTCCCCGGCCACCGAGAACACGAAGTCGGTCTGCTGGAACGGGATCGCGCCGCTCTGGGTCTGCCGTCCCTCGAACAGACCTTGTCCGGACCACCCGCCCTGGCCGATCGCGACCCGGACCTGTCGGGTCTGGTAGCCGATGCCCTCCGGGTCGGCGGACGGGTCGAGGAACGCCGTGAGCCGGGCCCGTTGGTAGGCGCTGAGCACCCGGGTCGTGAACATCGCCACCACCCCGGCGACACCGACCAGCCCGACCGCCAGCAGCAGCCCCTTCGGGGCGCCCGCCACCGCGACGACCCCGACCGCCATCGCCAGGAGGACGAGCGCCGACCCCAGGTCGGGCTGCAGGAGGACCAGGCCGACCGGGACGACCGTGACCAGGCCCGCGAGGGCGAGGTCACGCGCCGACGGTGGTTGGTCGCGGTCCCGTCGTTCGGCGAGGATCATCGCCAGCCCGACGCAGAGCGCGACCTTGACGAACTCCGACGGCTGCACCGAGAAGCCGCCGGGCAGCTGGATCCACGAGCGCGACCCGTTCACCGTCGACCCCAGCGGTGTCAGCACGAGCACGAGGCCGCCCAGCGACACGAGGTAGACCCATGGCGCCCACGCCCGCAGCGTCCGGTGGTCGATCCGCGTGACCAGGACGAAGCAGACCAGCCCGACGCCGAGGTTGACGAGGGTCTTGAGCAGGTACTGCGACCCCGAGGTATGCCGGGTCGCCGACCACACGAGGAGGGCGCCGACACCCGACAGCCCCAGTCCGGCGATGACGATGCCCCAGTCGGTGCGCGCCCACACCGTCCGGCGACCCACTCCCCCGAGGACGCTCACCGGAGCCGGACCGCCGTCAGGACGGGACGATGGTGCTGAGGATCTCGCGGCACTGCGCAACGTCCGCGTTCATCTGCCGCACCAGCGGCTCGACGCCCTCGTACTTGAGCGTCGGCCGAAGGCGTTTGACCAGCTCGTAGCAGATGCGTTCGCCGTAGAGGTCGAGGTCGGTGCGGTCCAGCACATACCCCTCGACCCGCTGCTCGTGGCCGTCGAAGGTGGGGTTCGTCCCGATCGAGACGGCGCACGGGAGGACCCGGTCGACCGAGTCGTCCTCCGGCAGGTCCAGTCGGACCAGCCATCCCGCATACACGCCGTCGGCGGGAACGAGGCCCTCGACCGGGGGTCCGAGGTTCGCCGTCGGGAAGCCGAGCTCGCGCCCCCGGTGGTCGCCGTGGACGACCGTGCCGCAGACGCTGTGCGGCCGTCCCAGGACGACCGCGGCGCTCTCGACGTCGCCCTCCGCGAGCTGGTTCCGCGCCATCGTCGAGGACCAGCGCCGGCCGTCGCCGAGGTCGGCGAGGACGATGACGTCGAAGTCGTGCGTGGCGCCGAGCTCGCGCAGCGTGTCGACGTTGCCGGAGTTCTTCCAGCCGAAACGGGTGTCCTCGCCGACGATGACCGCGCAGGCGTGGAGGGCCTCGACGAAGACCTGCTCGACGAACTCCTCGGGCGTGAGCCGGGCGAACTCGGTAGTGAACTCCATGACCAGCACCGCGTCGAGTCCCGACCCGGCCAGCAGCGCCAGCCGTTGCGCGGGCGAGGTGAGCGGGGTCGGCGCGCGGTCGGGGAAGAGGACGGCGAGCGGGTGCGGGTCGAAGGTCACCGCCACCGAGGTCGCGTCGCGCGAGGTCGCCTGCTCGACCAGCTGGCCGAGCACCGCACGGTGCCCGCGGTGCACACCGTCGAAGTTGCCGAGGGTCACGACGGAACGGCCGAGGTCGGCGGGGACCTCCGCGAGGCCGTTCCAGACGTGCACGGGGGACACTCTAGAAGGCAGCGAGGTCGGCCGACCCTAGGGTGGCTCCGTGCCCGGGTACCTCGTCCTGCTCGCTCCGTCGAGCAACCGGGTGTACGCGGGTGACGCGCCGGCCATCACGGCCGCCGAGGCGGAGATCGTCGTGTCGGCCGCGGCACCGGGCGGGTTCGTCAGCGCCACCCCGACGTCGGTGGCCGGCGTTCCGTACCTCGCGGTCGAGCTGGCTGACGGGGTCGACCCGCGGCTCCTCGGCGGGCTCGCCGCGACCTTCGCCGTCTTCGAGCGGGAGGGCGAGCTGCTTCGCCCGGTCGAGGCGCCGGACGGGGAGCGGTTCGACGACGACCTGCTCACCATCCCCAAGTACCCCGGCAAGACCAACGAGCAGCTGACGCGGGCCCTGCTCAACGTCACGCTCGCCTCGCTCGACCAGCCGGACCGCACGCGGCTCACCGTGCTCGACCCCCTGGCCGGTCGGGGTACGACGTTGAGCTGGGCCCTGACCCTGGGGCACGACGCGGTCGGCGTCGAGCTCGAGCGGCGCGAGGTCGAGGCCTACGCCGCGTTCCTCACCACCTGGCTGCGCCGCAAGCGGATGAAGCACCGGATCGGGTTGGCTCCGTTGCGGCGCAACGGAACTCACGTTGCGGAGCTGCTCGAGGCGACAGTGGGCCGGGAGGACCCCCAGACCGTCACCGTCTACGCCGCCGACACCCTCGCGACCGCCGACCTCCTCCAGCGTCGTCGCGTCGACGCCGTCGTGACCGATGCCCCCTACGGCGTTGCGCACGGCAGCCACGCCGGGCGAGGGGGTCGCGACCGCAGCCCCGCCGACCTGCTCGCCGAGGCCCTCCCGGTGTGGGTCTCCGTGCTGCGACTCGGAGGGGCGGTCGGCATCGCCTGGAACACCCACGGCCTCGCCCGCGACGACCTCGCCGTGATGTGCACGGACGCCGGACTTCAGGTGTGCGACGACGGTCCCTACCGCGGGTTCGCCCATCGCGTCGACGCCGGCATCCACCGCGACCTCCTGGTCGCCCGCAAGCCCAAATGACCACGAACCGCCACAGCACGGCCTCGCCGGACCGATTGGCATTGGACGGTCTGAGCGACCTCCTCGTGGCTCGGGAGCCCCGCTCGGCTTGACGCAACGTCGTGCGACTCGACGCACGGTGTACCCGGGGTCGAGTCGCTTGACGCTGCGTCGAGCCGAGCGGTCGGGGTCAGCCGGCGGCGAAGACGACGACGGGGCGGGCCTCCGGCCCGGACTCGTCGAGCATGGCCACCAGCGACCCGTCGGGAGCCAGGGCCGCGACGACCGGCTCCCCCTCACGGGCAGCGGGTATGCGGCGACCGTGGCCCACGGCGCCGACCTCCTCGGCGGTCAGCGCGTGGACGACGAACTGCGCCCGGGCCGCGTCCCCCATCGCCACCAGTGGCACCGGCCCACCGGGCTCCAGGCCCTCGAGGGGCACCGCGTCGTCGATCGTGTACCGGCCGACCCGCGTCCGCCGCAGCGCCGTGAGGTGGCCGCCGACGCCGAGCGCCGCGCCCAGGTCTCGGGCGAGTGCCCGGACGTAGGTACCCGACGACACCTCGACCTCCACGTCGATGTCGAGGAGGGCGCCGCTCGGACGCACGTCGAGGACGGCGAACCGGCTCACGGTCACCGGCCGCGCGGCCAGCCGGACCTCTTCGCCCGACCTCACCCGCGCATACGACCGCTGTCCGTCGATCTTGATGGCGCTGACCGAAGAGGGAACCTGTTCGATCGCACCGGACAACCGGGCCACCGCCGCGTCGAGGGCAGCGCGCGACACGCCGGAGGCGTCCGCCGAGGCCACCACGTCGCCCTCGGCGTCGTCGGTGACCGTCGACTGCCCGAGGCGAACCGTCGCCGCGTACCCCTTGTCGCAGCCGACCAGGAAGGTGAGCAGCTTGGTGGCCCTCCCCACGCCGAGCACCAGCACGCCGGTGGCCATCGGGTCCAGCGTGCCGGCGTGCCCGACGCGGCGGGTACCGCAGACCCGGCGGATCCGGGCGACGACGTCGTGCGAGGTCCAGCCCGCCGGCTTGTCGACGAGCAGCAGGCCCTCAGGCGTCGTCGTCATCCGGCTCGTCGTCGTTGGGCTTCTTGTAGGGGTCGGCGTCGCCGGCGTAGGTCGCCCCCTGGCGGGAGCGGGCCAGCTCGGCGTCGGCCGCCCGCGT
>CAVWQU010000003.1:0-30440 GCA_963757225.1 uncultured Actinomycetota bacterium | reverse complement strand
AAGTGTGGGGAAACCGCGTTTCGCGGCGTCGCGGCGACTGTTACGGACGTGTAAGCAATCCGCGCCACTTGTTATCGCTGTGTTTCGTGGGCGGCCGCGCCCCGCCTGACCCCGCCTGACCCCGCCTGACCCCGCCTGACCCCGCCTGACCCCGCCTCGCGGCCATGGCGGTCTCCGGGTGAGGATGAGGGGTGAGCATTCCTTCCACCCGCCGCTGGTTGGCGAACTCGTTGCGCGACAAGGTGGTCGGTGAGGGGGCCGAGGACAAGGCCCGCGCGATCTGGCTGGCCGAGGGTCCGCGGTCGTTCCGCGAGACCGACGCCGTCTGGCGGGTCCACGACGACGCCTCGATGTTCGTCGGCGGGATCCGCGCGCTGCTGCTGCAGTCGCTGCACCCGCTGGCCATGGCCGGGGTGGCCGGGCACTCGGGCTACCGCTCGGACCCCTGGGGCCGGCTGCAGCGGACGTCGGCCTTCCTCGCGCGGACCACCTTCGGCACGGTCGAGGACGCCGAGATGGCGATCACCCAGGTCCGCGGCATCCACGAGCGGGTTCGGGGGCGGGCGGTGGACGGACGGTCGTATGCGGCATCCGACCCACACCTGCTCGGCTGGGTGCACGCGGCGGAGGCCGACAGCTTCCTCGCCGCATACCGGCGCTTCGGCTCGTCCCCGCTGTCGCCGGCCGACGAGGACGAGTACGTCGCACAGTCCGGCTCCATCGCCGAACGGCTCGGGGTCGTCGACCCGCCGAGGACCGTGGCCGAGCTCGCGGCCGCGCTCGACGCGTACCGGCCGGAGCTAGAGGGCACGCCGGCGGCGCACGACGCGGCCCGGTTCCTCCTGCTGCACCCGCCGGTCCGCTGGGTCGAGCGGGCCGGGTATGCGTGCCTGGCGGCGGGCGCGGTCGCCCTGCTGCCGATGTGGGCCAAGGAGATGCTGCGGCTGCCGGCCCTGCCGGTCACCGAGCGGGCGGTCACCCTCCCGGTCGGGGCGCTGGCGGTCACCGCCGTGCGGTGGGCGCTGACCGACCCCCGTCACTCCCGCGAGGACCTCCGCCGGGAGTGGCGCCGGCTGAACCCGGTCTAGCGACCAGCGGCGGTCCGCCCGCCGACCACCGACGACAAGTCCGCGCGTGATGACCTGTCGGCGGACATACCGGACACGGCCGCAACAGGTCATCACGTGCGGGGTTGTCGGCCGGGACCCCGGTCGGGGTCGCTCAGCCGACGATCGCGTCGACGAACGCCTCGGCGTCGAACGGCGCCAGGTCGTCCGGGCCCTCGCCGAGGCCGACCAGCTTGACCGGGACGCCGAGCTGACGCTGCACCGCGACGACGATGCCCCCCTTGGCGGTGCCGTCCAGCTTGGTCAGGACGATGCCGGTGACCTTGACCGCCTCGGAGAACACCTCGGCCTGGCGCAGACCGTTCTGGCCGGTCGTCGCGTCGAGGACGAGCAGCACCTCGTCGATGGGGCTCTGCTTCTCGATGACGCGCTTGACCTTGCCGAGCTCGTCCATGAGGCCGACCTTGTTGTGCAGCCGCCCGGCCGTGTCGATGATGACGACGTCGGCCTCGATCTCGCCGGCCGCCTTGACCGCGTCGAACGCGACCGCCGCGGGATCGGCGCCCTCCTTCTCGGAGCGGATCGTGGGTACCCCGACCCGGGCCCCCCACGTCTCGAGCTGGTCCGCGGCGGCGGCCCGGAAGGTGTCGGCCGCGCCGAGAATAACGTCGCGGTCCTCGGAGACGAGTACCCGGGCCAGCTTGCCCACGGTGGTCGTCTTGCCGGTCCCGTTGACCCCCACGACGAGGATCACCGCGGGCCGGCCGTCGATGCGCGACGAGGCGATCCGGCGGTCCATCTCGGGGTCGACGAGATCGAGCAGGTCGGCCTTGAGCCACGCCTTGACCTCGGCCTCGCTGGTCGCGCCGGAGCCGTCGACCTTGACCTTGGTGCGGAGCTTGTCGACCAGCTCGGTCGTGGCCTCGACACCGAGATCGGCGCGAATCAGGGTGTCCTCGACCTCCTCCCACGCCTCCTCGTCGAGGCCGCCCCGGGACAGCAGGACGAGCAGGGCGTTGCCGATCGCCGTGTTGCTGCGGGCCAGGCGAGCACGGAGCCGGGCGAGGCGGCCACGGGCCGAGGTCGGCCGCTCGAGGGTCGGTACCTCCTCGACCAGGACCTCGTCCTCGACCTCGGGCTCGGGCTCGGCCGGACGCGTGGGCGCGGGAAGGGTGTCGACTCCCCGGCCGTCCGCGTCGCTGTCGAGGTCGGTCGGCGGTGCGGTCGTCGGCGCCGGCTTCGGCGGTGCGGGGGGCGGCGTCAGCTGCCGCTGGCGTGACGACCGCCCTCGGACCAGCCCGACGACGCCCGCCACGAGGACGACGGCGACGACGACGCAGACGGCAACGATCTCCCACACCTGGTCGAACACGGCGCCCATCCTTGCACGGTCGCCGGCCCCGGCCGGCCGCCCGTCAGCGCTTGGTGGTGACCTTGCCGACGACCGCTTCCCCGCGCTGCGTGAGCAGCTCCCGGCCGTCCCGGCGCGCCTGCGCGGCGACGAAGCCCATGACGACCATGCCGCCGACGAGGCAGACCAGCATCCCGAGGACCAAGGCGAACATGTGACCAGTGTGACGTATGTGACTCACGCTCGTGGCGGCGCCACGCGTCCGGGGCGGCCGTGACCGAACCGTCACCGAAACGGGGTTTGAACCTCGGATCGTCAGGTCTCAGGTCGGCAACGGCCCGCGTTTCCTCCGGGGCCTTGCCACGGACGGGGCTAGCGTCCGGCCTGCGCGTCGCTCGACCGCACACCGATCCCACCAGGGAGTCCACATGTCCTTTGTCGACGCCATCAAGAGCGTCTTCACCCAGTACGTCGGGTTCTCCGGCCGTGCTCGGCGCTCGGAGTTCTGGTACTTCTACCTCTTCACGATCCTGCTCAGCATCGTCGCGTCCATCCTCCAGCGGGCGCTGACCAACAGCCAGAACGGGATCGTCACCACCATCATCGGGCTCGCGATCGTCCTGCCGTACCTGGCCGTCGCGGTCCGCCGTCTGCACGACACGAGCCGCAGCGGATGGTGGCTGCTCATCGGCCTCATCCCGGTCATCGGGACGATCGTCCTCATCGTCTTCTGGGTCCAGGACAGCCACGGCGACAACCAGTACGGCCCGTCGCCCAAGGCCGTGGGCTCGACCACCGCACCCGTCTGACCCAGCCGCCTTCCGGCTCTCGGCGCCGGGGCTGCCCCAGGGCGGTCCCGGCGTCGTGCTGTGCCGCTCAGGCGGAGCGCGCTCCGGCGACCTCGGACATCCGCTGGGACACGACCGTGGTGACTCCGTCGTCGCGCATCGTCACGCCGTAGAGCGCGTCGGCGATCTCCATGGTCCGCTTCTGGTGCGTGATGACGATGAGCTGGCTGGAGTCGCGCAGCTCCTCGAGAAGCAGGATCAGCCGGCCGAGGTTGGCGTCGTCGAGCGCCGCCTCCACCTCGTCGAGGATGTAGAACGGGGACGGCCGGGCGGTGAAGATCGACACCAGCAGGGCCACGGCGACGAGGGATCGCTCCCCGCCGGAGAGCAGCGACAGCCGCTTGATCTTCTTGCCCGGCGGTCGCGCCTCGACGTCGAGCCCGGTCGTGAGCATGTTGTCGGGGTCGGTGAGGATCAGCCGGCCCTCACCGCCCGGGAACAGCCGGCTGAAGACGCGCTCGAACTGGACCGCGACATCGTGGTAGGCCTCGGTGAACACCCGCTCGATCCGCTCGTCGACCTCGCGGATGATGTCGAGCAGGTCGCGCTTGGACCGTTTGAGGTCCTCCAGCTGCGTCGTGAGGAAGGTGTGCCGCTCCTCCAGAGCGGTGAACTCCTCCAGCGCCAGCGGGTTGACCCGCCCGAGCGCCGCGAGCCGTCGCTCGCCGCCGCGGAGCCGCTTCTCCTGGGCCTCGCGCACGTACGCCTGAGGCTCGCCGGGCTCGTCGCTCCCCTCCGCGGGGGGCTGGGGGACGAGCCGGTGCGGGCCGTACTCCTCGACCAGCGTCGCGGGGTCGACGCCCAGCTCCTCGACCGCCCGCGTCTCGAGCTGCTCGATGCGCAGCCGCTGCTGAGTGCGCGCCACCTCGTCGCGGTGCACGGAGTCGGTCAGCTCGCGCAGCTCGTCCTGGAGCACGGCCACGTCTCGTCGCAGCACGCCGAGCTCGGCGTCGCGCGTGGTCCGGGCCTCCTCGGCGCGGCGGCGGAGGGCGTCGGCCTGCTCGGCGGCGCGGCTGAGGACGCCGGCGGCGTAGGCGGCGCCGAGGCGTACCGCCTCGGCCACCTCGGCCTCGCGCAGCCGACGCTGCCGACGGGCCTCGTGGCGGGCGCGGGCTTCGAGCTCGGCCACGGCCGCCGCCTCGAGAGCCGTGGCGCGGTCGTGCAGGGCCCGGCCCCGCTCCTCGCGGGTGCGTAGCGCGAGCCGCAGCTCGGTCTCGTGGGCCCGGGCGGCGGTGGCCGCGGCATCCAGCCGGTCGCGCTCGTCGAGCGAGACGTCGGCCTCCGCGTCGTCGGGCTCGACCCCCGCGGCCTCGTAGCGCTCGGCCAGGCCCGTGTGCTCGATCCGGTCGCTGTCCAGCGCGGCCTCGGCGGCGGCGATGGCCCGCTCGGTGCGCTCCGCTTCGGCGCGGGCGCTGCGCACGGCCACGCCGAGGGCACCGAGCTTCTCCGCGACGGCCGACATCTTCGCGTCGGAGTCGTGCAGCTGGTCGAGCGCGCCCTCGACCGCGTCGGACGCCTCGGCCACGCGGGTGCGCAGCGAGGCCATGGCGAACCGGGCGCGCTCCCCGCGCCCGGCGGCGTCGGTCACCCGCTCGCGCGCCTCGTCGACGGCGGCCTGGATCTCGATGAGGCTCGGGGCCGCGGCGCTCCCTCCGCGGACCCAGCCCGGTCCGAACACGTCGCCCTCGCGGGTCACCGCGGTGATCCCGTCACGGACCAGGGGAGCCACGGCGGCCGCGGTGTCGACCAGGGCCACCCGCTCGAGGAGCCGGTCGACCGCCGGCCGCAGCCGGTCGGGGCACGACACGACGTCGAGCGCCCAGCGCGCCCCGCTCGGCAGCGACGGCCAGGCGGACCGGTCCATCGACCCGGCGGTCTCGGGCACGAGCAGGCCCGCCCGCCCGGCGTCGTCCGCTCGGAGCCGGTCGACGGCCGCGGCCGCCCCGGCCAGCGTGTCGACGGCCAGCGCGTCGCCGGCCCACCCGAGGGCCGCGGCGACCGCGGCCTCGTGGCCGGACTCGACCTGCACCAGGGAGGCGACCGAGCCGGCGATCGTATGCGCGTCGTCGCCGGCCGCGAGCAGGGCCGCCGCCCCGTCCTTGCGGCGGAGGCTCATCTCGAGGGCATCGACGCGCGCGGTGAACGACTGCCGGTCGCGCTCCGCCGAGCGCTCGGCCTCCTGCAGCTGCTCCAGCTCGGCCGTCAGCCGGTCGAGATGGGCGGCCGCCTGCTCGTAGCCCGCGTCGAGGTCCTCCTCGCCGGCCTCCTCGGCAGCGATGGACGACTCCAGTGCGGCGAACTCTCGCTCGGCCTGGGCGGCTCGGGCCCGCGCCGCTTCGACGGTCTCCCGCATGCGGCCGATCTCGCCCTCCGCCGCCTCGATGCGGGAGGCTTTCGCGGCGACCTGGCCGGCCAGCCGGGCCAGGCCCTCACGGCGGTCCGCGACCGCGCGCGCGACGCGGGCGAGCCGCTGCTGCTCCGCCGCATACGCCTGCTCGACGTCGGCTCGCTCGGCGACCGCGGCCTGGAGGGCGGCGGTCGCCTCGGCCACCTCGACGACGAGCGCCTCGTGCTGCTGGAGAAGCTCCGCCGCCTGGCGGCGCAGCTCCTCGGGGTCGCGGCTCGACACCCCGGACCCGGCGTCACGGGCCTCGTCGGCGAGGTCCTGACGCAGGAGGCGTACCCGCTCGGTGGCCAGCGACCCCGTGGCGGTGAGCCGCTCGGTGAGCCGGGCGAGGGCATACCAGCGGTCCTGGGCCCGGGCGAGCTCCGGCCGGGCGGCCTCCGCCGCGGCCTCGAGCTCGTCGACGCGGGACCCGAGGCCGGTGAGGGCGACCTCGACCTCGGTGCGCCGGGCGATGAGGGCGGTCTCGTCGGCGACCTCCTGCTCCAGGGTCGAGGTGAGCTGGACCAGGTCGTCGGCGAGGAGGCGTAGCCGGGCGTCGCGGACCTCGGCCTGGATGACGGCGGCCTTGCGGGCCGTCTCGGCCTGGCGTCCGAGCGGTCCGAGCTGGCGGCGGATCTCCCCGGTCAGGTCGGTGATCCGGGTGAGGTTGGCCTCCATCGCCTCGAGCTTGCGGAGGGCGCGCTCCTTGCGCTTGCGGTGCTTGAGGACGCCCGCGGCCTCCTCGATGAAGCCGCGCCGCTCCTCGGGGGTCGCGCGGAGCACCGCGTCGAGCTGGCCCTGTCCGACGATGACGTGCATCTCGCGGCCGATTCCGCTGTCGGACAACAGCTCCTGGATGTCGAGCAACCGGCACGAGGTGCCGTTGATGGCGTACTCCGAGCCGCCGCTGCGGAACATCGTCCGCGAGATGGTCACCTCGGTGTAGTCGATCGGCAGGGCGCCGTCGGTGTTGTCGATGGTGAGGGCGACCTCGGCCCGACCCAGCGGCGGACGGCCCGCGGTGCCGGCGAAGATGACGTCCTCCATGGAGCCGCCCCGGAGCGACTTCGCGCCCTGCTCCCCCATGACCCAGGCGAGGGCGTCGACGACGTTGGACTTGCCGGACCCGTTGGGGCCGACGATGCACGTGATGCCGGGTTCGAGGCGCAGGTGCGTGGCGGACGCGAAGGACTTGAAGCCCTTCATCGTCAGGCTCTTGACGTACACGGGTGCGCGGTCTCCTCGGGTCATGCTCGGGGTCCCGTCACCCTACAAGCGGGGACGCGGAGGCCCGTGGACATCGCGGGCTCGGCGGTTCGAGGGGCGGATGGTGCAGGTGTGACTCCCGCGGTCAGCCCTGGGTCGCCTCGGCGATCTGCTCGTGGTGGTGGATGACCTCGGCGATGACGAAGGCGAGGAACTTCTCGGCGAAGACCGGGTCCAGCCCCGACTCCTCGGCGAGGGCGCGCAGGCGGGCGACCTGCCGCTCCTCCCGGCCGGGGTCGGCCGGGGGCATCCGGAGCCGGGCCTTGAGCTCCCCCACGGTCTGGGTGGCCTTGAACCGCTCGGCCAGCAGGTGGATCAGCGCCGCGTCGATGTTGTCGATGCTGCGGCGCAGCTCGACCAGCTCCGGCGGGACCTCGCTCACGCGGGCAGGGTACCCAGCCTCAGCCCCGGCGGGGGTGCCCATCCACCTGGCGAGCGCCAGTTCGCGCCGCCCCCTGACCCGCGGACGACGTGCTACCGCGCGTCGAACGACGTCACGCCCGGCAGCGCCCGGCTCCACTGGGTCACGACGGCGACCACGGTCCCGGGTCGGTGCGCGGTCGTCGGGTCCTCCTGCAGGAGGGCGATGAGCCGGTCCACGGCGTCGCCGTCGCCCTGCACGAGGACCTCGACCCGGCCGTCCGGGAGGTTCTTCGCGTGCCCGACCAGGCCGAGCTCGCGCGCCTGTTCCCGGGCCCAGAAGCGGAACCCGACCCCTTGGACGTCACCCCGCACGTAGACGGTCGCCCGCTCCGTACCCTCCGCCACCGGACCACCCTACGAGGGTCGGGACCAGGTGGTCGTGCGGCCGCCGCGTGGCTCCCGGTGATCCGGCGTCCGCCTCCCTATGCTCGCGCTCGGGAGCCGGATGCGGAGGAGGCGGCTGCACGGTGTCGACGCTCGAACGGCCGATCGGGACCACGACCGGTCCGGATCATGCCGCGGCGACCACGCGGGCCACCGGTCACCTCGACGGGCTCGACGGGCTCCGGGCTCTCGCCATCGCCGCCGTGGTCGTCTACCACCTCGACCCGGCGTGGCTGCCCGGCGGGTTCCTCGGCGTCGACGTCTTCTTCGTCGTCTCCGGCTTCCTCATCACGACCCTGCTGCAGCGTGAGGCGCTGGCCCACGGCCGGATCGCGTTCGGCCGCTTCTGGACCCGGCGGGCCCGCCGCCTCGTCCCGGCCCTCGTCGCCTGTGTCGTGGTCAGTACCGTCGCCGCGCGGGTCGCGCACCACGACCTGGTCGTCCACATCGACCGACAGCTCCTCGGTGCGCTGACCTTCTCGACCAACTGGGTCGAGATCCTGGCCGGCTCCAGCTACTTCGACCAGACCGCCCCGCAGCTGTTCATGAACTTCTGGTCGCTCGCGGTCGAGGAGCAGTTCTACCTCGTCTGGCCGCTGGTCGTCGCCGCCCTGCTCACGACCACCCTGGTCCGGCGCCGCCGGACCACCGTCGGCCTGGGGCTCTCCCTCGGCGTGGCCCTGCTGTCCACGGTGCTGATGGCCGTGCTCTACGTGCCCGGCGACGACGCCACGCGGGTCTACTACGGCACCGACACCCACGTCATGGGTCTCATGCTCGGGGCGTCGCTCGCCTTCGCCTGGGCCTCGCCGCTGCGGCTCCGGTACGCGTCCCCCTGGCTCGCGTGGCGCCGGCCCCTGACCGGGGTGGCCCTCGCCGTGCTCGGCGTCCTGATGTGGGTGCTGCGGGAGGACTCCACCCTCACCTTCCGGGGCGGGCTCGCGCTCGCCTGCGTCGCCACCGTGGTGCTCGTGGCCGCCCTGCTGCCGGTGCGACCCCTCGCCGGCGGCGGCGCGCATACCGATCTCGCACCCGAGCCCGACTCGCGGTGGCGGACGGCGATGGCCGCCGAACCGATGACGTGGATCGGGCGACGCTCCTACGGCATCTACCTCTGGCACTGGCCGGTCATCGTCATCGTCGGACAGGAGATGCGGACGGCGCCGGGCACCTTCCAGTACGTCGTCAGCGCGATCTGGTGCATCATCGTGACGATCGCGCTGTCCGACCTGTCGTACCGCTTCGTCGAGGCACCCATCCGGGTGTGGGGCTTCCGGGAGTGTGGGCGGATGGTCTGGGGCGCCGTACGGTTCGGGTCGTCATGGGTGCCCAGGGTGGCGGTGGCGGCAGCGGTCGCCCTCGTCGTGGCCGCCCTCGCCGTCCTCGTCACCGCCCCGACGCGCAGCGACACCGAGCAGCTGATCGCCGACAACGCCGCGGCCCCGGCGGCCGCTCCGGCGCCGGCCCCGTCGGCGGTCCCCACACCCGCCGCGGTCGGCCCGGCGCAGGACTGGTCCATGCCGACCGGCGACCAGATCGACGTGTTCGGCGACTCCCTCATCGCCACGACCAAGGGGGCGATCGACTACTACTTCCCCGGCGTTCGCCAGGACGCGAAGTCCAACCGCCGGTGGAGCGACGGTCTCGCAGCGGTCACCGCCCGGGGCGTCGACACCCGGCGTGCGGTCGTGCTGGCCTTCGGGACCAACGCCGGCGTCACCGAGGCCACGGTGGTGCAGACCCTCGATGCTCTCGGTCCGGACCGGATGGTCGTCCTGGTCAACCTCTACGACCCGCACTCGACGTTCATCGACGAGTCGAACGCCACCCTGTCCCGCGTCGCCTCGGTCCGGCCCAACGTCATCGTCGCCGATTGGAACACCGCCATCCGCGCGAACCTCGGCCTGCTGCAGGCCGACAAGGTCCACCCCGGCATCCCGGGGGCGCACCTGTTCGCCAAGACCGTCCGCTCCGCGCTGGCCGAGCTGAGCACCCGGCATACCGGCCAGGCCGTCGTCCTCAAAGAGCTGAAGGGCCCGTAGCGCTACTCGGCGAGCCAGACCGCGTAGGCGTCGAAGGTGTAGGGCCGGCCGAGGAAGTCAGCGACGAGGTCGGCGGCGTCCCGCTGGCCGCCCTGCGCGAGGAGCCGGTCGCGGTAGCGGCCCGCGACCTCCGGGTCGAACATGTTGTCGCGGTCGAAGGCGCTGAACATGTCCTTCGCGATGACCAGCGACCACATGTAGGTGTAGTACCCCGAGCCGTAGCCCTCGAGGTGGCCGAAGGACGCCGGCATGTGGGTGCCCTCGATGTAGGGGAACAGGCTGTAGCGGTTCTGCAGCTCGCGGGTCCGCTCGGTGAGGTCCTTCGGGATGTCGACGTGGAACCAGTAGGACATCGACGCGTAGAACATCTGGGTACGCGCGTTGTAGCCCTTGCCGAAGTCGTCGGCACGGCGCATCCGGGCGACCAGCGCCTCCGGGATCTCCTCCCCCGCCGCGTCGCGCGCGAAAGTGCGCAGCACGTCGGCGTCCCAGGCCCACTCCTCGAGCATCTGGCTGGGCGCCTCGACGAAGTCCCACTCCGTCGCGACGCCGGAGAACCGCACCCACGGGCCCCGCCCGGCCAGGACGTGGTGCACGAGGTGGCCGAACTCGTGGAACAGGGTTGTGACGTCGGAGTGCTCCATGAGGCCGCGCGGGAAGTTGCAGACCAGCACACCCTCGGCCAGCTGACGTCCCGCGATGCCGCGGACCAGGTCGAACTGCGCGGCGTGCTTGAACTTGCCGTCGCGCGGGTGCAGGTCGAGGTAGATGCGACCGAGGTGCTGGTCGGTCTCGGTGAGGAAGACGTCGTAGGACACGACCGCGTCGTCCCAGAGCACCGCGTCCTCGGCGGGTCGGTAGGTCAGCCCGAAGAGCCGCCCGGTGACCTCCAGGAGCCCGCGACGCACGGCGGTGAAGTCGAAGTAGGTGCGCACCTGCTGGGCGTCGACGTCGAGCTGCTCCCGGCGTACGGCCTCGGCGTAGTAGGCCAGGTCGGACGCGTCGATGGTCTCGGCGTCGGGGAAGTCGTGCCTCATCCGGTCGAGGACCACCTGCCGGTCGCGCTCGCCCGACTCCAGCGCGGCGACGGCGATCCGGTCGATGAACTGCGGGATCGCCGCCCCCTCCTTGATCATCTTGACCTCGGCGTCGTAGTCCGCCCAGTCGCGGTAGCCGAGAAGATGCGCGTGCTCGCGACGGAGCTCGAACAGCTCGGTGAGGAGGGCGTCGTTGGCCGGCCACGCGCGGTTGAGGAACTCCATCCGCAGCGCCCGCCGGGTCTCGCGGTCCCGGCCGTAGGTCGAGAACGGGACGACGTCGGGGTAGTCGGTGGTCAACGTGACGAGGCCGTCCGCGTCGACGACGTGCGCGTCGACCCAGTCCTGGGGCATCCCCGCCAGCTTGTCGGGAGTGACCTTGACCGAGCGGACGTCGTCGCGGATGTTCTTGCTGAACTCCTGCCCCACGAGGATGGCCCGCTCCGACAGCTCCTTGACGCGGGCCCGCGTGGCGTCGTCCTTGTCGACGCCGCCGCGGTGGAAGTCGAGCAGCGTCTTGTCGAGCAGCCGCTTCGCCGTGGGGTCCAGACGCGACCCGTCCACCGCAGCGAACACCTCGTAGAGGTCGCGGTCCAGGCTCAGGTCGGTGTCGAGCTTCTGGACCTCCTGCATCGCCGACTCACCCCGGGAGCGAACCGCCTCCACGGGGTGGACCTCGCTGAACAACGAAGCGACCGAGGCGACGTTACCGATGGCGATGCTGACGTCGTTCCACCGGTTCAGCAGGTCGGCGGCATCCGTGGGTCGGTCCGCCTTGATCCCGGCGACGAGCTCGCGGGCCTGGTCCAGGTCGCCACGGGCCCGGTCGTCGAGCCACTCCTCGGCGTCGGCGGGCGTGGGCAGGGCCAGGGGGCTCGGGGTCTCCGTCACGGCGTCGATGCTAACCGTCGGGTACGCGCCCTGCTTGGCGTCGCTCCTAGGGTGGCGGTATGCGAACTCTCGTGGTGGAGGAGAGCATCTCGCTGGACGGCGTCATGCAGGCTCCGGCTCGGGCCGACAGGCCCCTGGCGAAGCCAGAGGACGAGCGGGGTGGGTTCCCCTTCGGCGGCTGGGCGTCCCTGATGCTCGCCGACGACCCCGAGGTCGTCCAGGCGAGCCTGGGCAACAGCACACCCGGCACCGAGATGCTCTTCGGCCGGCGTACCTATATCGACCTCCCTGGCTGCGCCAGGGGCCCTGTCGGGCACTGGCTCTCGACGCCGGACCCGAACCCGTTCACCGAGATCCTGCGGACCACCCAGAAGTACGTCGCGTCGCGCACCCTGACCGACCCGCTGCCGCACCCCGCGTCGACCCTGCTCGAGGGGGACGCGATGGAGGCAGTGCGGTCGGTCAAGGCCGACGGCGACGGCGAGCTGGTGGTCCTCGGCAGCGGCGACCTGGCACGCCGGCTGGCGGCGGCGGGACTGGTGGACGTCTACCAGCTGACGATCCTGCCCGTCGTCCTCGGCGCGGGGACCCGGCTGTTCGGCGACACGCATACCGAGCTCGAGCCGATCCGCACCCAGGCCTTCGACAGTGGCGCCGTCGTCGCCCGCTACCGCGTCGTCGGCGCCCGCTGATGGCGGGCGTCGTCGACCTGCACGAGCGCCTGTCGCTGTTCTCCGAGCACTGGAGCCCCAAGGTGGTGGCCCGGCTCAACGACTACGCCGTGAAGGTGGTCAAGCTCAAGGGCGAGTTCGTCTGGCACAGCCACCCGGAGACCGACGAGCTGTTCCTGGTCGTCGAGGGGACGCTGGTCATCCAGCTGCGCGACGGTGACGTCACGCTCGGTCCCGGGCAGCTCTACGTCGTCCCGAGGGGCGTCGAGCACCGGCCGGTCGCCGGGGGCGACGTCAGCGTCGTGCTGGTGGAGCCGGAGGACACCGTGAACACCGGCGACGCCGGCGGGCCGCTCACCGCCGTGCCGGAGGACCTGACCGCGACGTGAGCAGCGTGACCGCGTCGTGCGCTCGTCGGACCGGCACTAGTCCGCCGTCCCGCGCGACACGCCGACGCGTCGGCCGGGACACGCCGTGCGGACGTTGCCACTGCCTGTCCGACGGGCCATCGCTACCGCGTGGCCTGAGCACCCGGCTGATGGCTGGGCGGTCGACCGGCACGGACGCCTCGGCCCAGTTCTCCGCACGTGATGACTTGTCGGCGGACATATGCGACATCAGCCGCAACAGGTCATCACGTGCGGAGTTGTCGGCGGGGCGTCGCGGCTGACCGCGGCCGCGGCTGACAGTGCGGGCAGGAGTACGACGAGCGGTTCATGAACGCCTCGCGGCGGATCGGCGTCCCGCAGCGGCGGCACGGCCGGCCCTCCTGCCCGTAGGCGTCCAGGGACCGGTCGAAGTACCCCGACGACCCGTTGACGTTGACGTAGAGCGCGTCGAAGCTCGTCCCGCCCTGGCCCAGGGCCTCGACCATGACGTCGCGGGCGTGACCCAGCAGTCGGTGGAGCGCGGGTTTGGTGAGCCGGTTCGCGGGGCGCTCGCCGTGGATCGCGGCCCGCCACAGGGCCTCGTCGGCGTAGATGTTGCCGATACCGCTGACCAGCGACTGGTCGAGGAGGCAGCGCTTGACCCCGCTGCTGCGGGCCTTCATCCGGGCGACGACCGCGGGCTCGTCCCACGCGGTCTCGAGCGGGTCGGGGGCGATGTGGGCGATGGGCTCCGGGATCCCGTCGTCGTCGAGCTCCGCGAGGGCCACGCCGCCGAAGGTCCGCTGGTCGACGAACCGCAGCTCGGTCTCCCGGTCCTCGAACCGGAACCGGGCGTGCAGGTGCTTCTCATCCGGGGCGTCCGGCGGCTGTACGAGCAGCTGCCCGCTCATCCCCAGGTGCATCAGCAGCCCTTGGTCGCTGCCCGTCCGGGGCCTCGAGGACCAGCCAGAGGTACTTGCCGCGGCGTCGGGCCTCGGCGACCCGCGACCCCTCGACCCGGGCGGCGAGGTCGGCGGCTCCGGGCACGTGGCGTCGGACGACCCGCGCGCCGAGGAACTCGGCCGAGGTGATCCGGCGGCCGACGACGTAGGCGTCCAGCCCGCGGCGGACCGTCTCGACCTCGGGGAGCTCAGGCATACCGGAGCCCGAGGTGACCGGACCCGCCCACCGGAGAAGGCGTCACGTGACCTTGGGTTCGAGGGCGGGGCTCGGGCGGCGACGGCGGTCGAGCTCGGCCCAGGCCTGCTCCGCGGCGCGCTGCTCCGCCTCCTTCTTGCTGCGGCCGGTGCCGTGGCCCAGCACCTCGTCGCCGACGACCGCGCTGGCGACGAACTGCTTCTCGTGGTCCGGGCCCGACTCGGCGACCTGGTACTCAGGGGTTCCGAGCGCGGCGGCGGCGGCCAGCTCCTGGAGGCTGGTCTTCCAGTCCAGGCCCGCGCCGAGGGTCGCCGACTGCGTCATGAGCGGGTCGAAGAGATGGTGGACGAACACCCCCGCCGTGGCGATCCCCCCGGAGAGGTGGACCGTCCCGATCAGCGCCTCCATGGTGTCGGCGAGGATCGAGGCCTTGTTGCGACCGCCCGTCGCCTCCTCGCCGCGGCCCAGGAAGACGTACTCACCGAGCCCGATCGTCCGGGCGACCACCGCGAGAGCGCGCATGTTGACCACGGCGGCCCGCAGCTTGGCCAGCTGGCCCTCCGGCAGGTCGGGGTGGCTCCGGTAGAGCGTGTCCGTGACGACGAGCCCGAGCACCGAGTCCCCGAGGAACTCGAGGCGCTCGTTGTTGGGCAGTCCGCCGTGCTCGTAGGCGTACGAGCGGTGCGTCAGGGCACGCACGAGCAGCGCCTCGTCGACCGGCTCGCCGACCACCTTGAGGAGGTAGTCGCCCAGCTCGCCGACGGGTCGCGGGAAAGCGTTGCTGCCCGAGGCCGGCGACGTCACGAGGTCACCCTGGGTGACCCGGTCAGCCCTGGTGCTCGGAGCGCTCAGCGGTGGCGTAGTGACGGCCCTGGTAGGTCCCGCACGACGGGCACGCGACGTGTGACTGCGTCGGGTTGCCGCACTGCGGGCAGGTCGTCAGGGCGACCGGAGCCGCCTTCCAGTTCGCGCGACGCGAACGGGTGTTGGAACGCGAGGTCTTCCGCTTCGGGACGGCCACGTCATGTCCTCTTCTCTGGGTTCGTGTCGGTTGGGCCCGCCTCGGTGAGCACGCCGCTCAGGGCGGCCCACCGCGGGTCGATCGTGTCGTGGTGGTGGTCCGGGTCCTCTGCCAGCAGCGCTCCGCACTCGGAGCACAGCCCTGGGCAGTCGACCCGGCACACCGGTTGGAACGGCAGTGATGGCACCACCGCGTCCCGGATCACGGGCTCGAGGTCGATCATGTCTCCCTCGAGCACGCGCACGACGTCCTCGTCGGCCCCGTCCGCGTCGGCACCCACCTCGTGGTGGTGCGCCGCTCGATCGGCGTAAGCGAACAGCTCCTGGAAGGACGCGTCCACCGGGTAGGTGGCCGGTTCCAGGCACCGCACGCAAGCCCCGGTCGCCGTGGCTCGGACCGAACCGCTCACGAGGATCCCTTCGACCACCGACTCCAGACGGATCTCCAGATCCAGCGGCTCTCCCGCGGGGATGGCGATGACGTCGGTCCCGATGGTCTCGGGAGCCTCGACTCTCCGGGTGAGCTCCTGCATCGTGCCCGGTCGCCGACTGAGCTCCCGAGTGTCGATGACCATCGGGTTTCGGGGATCCAGGCGCGGCATGAGTTTTCTCGGAGAGGTCGAGGGTTCGGTCGTCGTCCACGCACGGACGAAGACCGACTCACCAGATTACCGGAGGCGCAGGTCAGGGCCCAAATTGGCTCGTCAGCGCGGCCAGCACGGAGTCGGGTACGAGGCCCGTGACGTCGCCCCCGTACCTGACGACCTCCTTGACCAGCGAGCTCGACACGTGCTCGAACCGAGGGTCGCCGGGCAGGAACACGGTCTCGATGCCGGTCAGGTGTGAGTTCATCCGGGCCATCGGCAGCTCGTAGGCGAAGTCGGTGCCGCCCCTGACTCCCTTGACGATGGCGATCGCTCCGAGCTCCTGGCAGACGTCCACGAGGAGCCGGTCCGCGAACGCCTCGACCCGCAGGTTCGGGACGTGGGCCAGCGACTCGTGGAGCAGGCTGACGCGCTGCTCGATCGGGAACGTCCCGTGCTTGGCCGGGTTGTAGAGCACCGCGACCACCACCTCGTCGAACAGGGTCGCGGCCCGGGCGATAACGTCGACGTGCCCGTTGGTCACGGGGTCATAGGACCCGGGGCACACCGCCCGCCGCACGTCGCTCGACACACCCGAACGCTACCAACGGCCGCATCCCGAGCCGGTATGCGTCGCGTCAGGCCACGACGTCGGGACCGGGGGCGTCGGCGAACCACATCCGCGTCTCCCCGTAGCGCCGCTCCCCCGCAGGCGCAAGCCCGGGCGGCCACCGTGGCTCCGGGCTGCGCGAGGACCGCTCGACGACGACCAGCGCGTCGGGGGCCAGCCATCGGTGACCGACCAGGAGGACCAGGGCGTCGCCGAGCGCGTCCTCCGACAGGTCGTACGGCGGGTCCAGGAAGACCAGGTCGACCTGGCCGCCCCTCTCCGGACCGGACACGAGCACCCGCTCCACGGTGTCCTCCCGCAGCACGACGCCGGGCAGCCCCACGACCGCGGCGTTGCCCCGCGCGACCTTGGCCGCGCTCCGGTCGGCGTCCACGAGGAGGACCGACTCGGCTCCCCGGCTGGCCGCCTCCAGCCCGAGGGCTCCCGACCCCGCATACAGGTCGAGCACCCGCGCGCCGACGAGGACGTCGAGGTGCTCGAGCCGCGAGAAGAGGGCCTCCCGGACGCGGTCCGAGGTGGGCCGGGTCCGGGGGCCGGCCGGGGTCTGGAGGCGACGGCCGCCGGCCACACCGCTGATGACCCGCGTCATCCCACGGTCACCGCCGTCAGCCCCGCTCGAGGTAGGCGGCCTGCTCCTCGTCCAGCCGGGCGGCCACCCGCGCCGCCAGGTCGGGGTGGCCGGCCAGGGTCGGGTCCAGGTCCACGACCGCCGTGGCGTCCTCCCGGGCCTCGGCGATGATCCGGGCGTCGTGCGGGTTCCCCATCCGCAGGAACCGCACCGACGAGGCCCGACCGCTCTGGCGCGCCCCGAGCACGTCGCCCTCGCGGCGCAGCTGGAGGTCTCGTTGGGCCAGCTCGAACCCGTCGGTCGTCCCGGCCACGGCGTCCAGCCGTTCTCGCGCCGATGTCCCCTCGGGCGCGTCGGTGAGCAACAGGCAGAGTCCCGGCACGGCGCCCCGGCCGACCCGCCCGCGCAGCTGGTGCAGCTGCGAGATCCCGAACCGGTCCGCGTCCATGACGACCATGACCGACGCGTTCGCGACGTCGACCCCCACCTCGATCACCGTCGTCGAGACGAGGACGTCGATCTCGCCGGCCGCGAACGCCCGCATCGTCCGGTCCTTGACGTCCGGGTCGAGGCGGCCGTGCAGCACGTCGATCCGCAGCCCCGCGAGCGCCGGGACCGCCCGGAGCCGCTCCGCCATGTCGTAGACCCCGGTCAGCTCGCGGGGGGCTCCGTCATCCTCTTCGGGTGGCGGTTCGAGCTCGGCCTCCGCGGCTTCGCCGTGGGCCCAATCCCCGGCGGAGGGGTCGGCCGGGTCACCGATCTTGGGGCAGACGACGTACGCCTGGTGCCCCTTGCCGACCTCCTCGGCGATCCGCTGCCAGGTGCGGTCGACCCAGGCGGGCTTGGTGGTCTCGACGACGTGGGTCTGGATCGGCGAGCGCCCGGCCGGCAGCTCGCGCAGCGTCGACGTCTCCATGTCGCCGAACACCGTCATCGCCACCGTCCGCGGGATCGGCGTCGCCGTCATGACCAGCAGGTGGGGAGGGGTCCGGCCCTTCTCCCGCAACGCGTCCCGCTGCTCTACGCCGAACCGGTGCTGCTCGTCGACCACCACCAGGGCGAGGTCGTAGAAGGCCACGTGCTCCTGGATCAGGGCGTGCGTCCCGACGACGATCCCGGCGTCCCCGGTGACGGCGTCGTTCAGGGCGGACCGACGAGCCGCCGTCGACTGCGACCCGGTCAGCAGGACGACCCGGGTCGCGAGGTCGGCGCCACCGAGCTGGCCGCCCATGGCCAGGTCGCCGAGCATCGCCCCGATCGAGCGCTGGTGCTGCATGGCGAGCACCTCGGTCGGCGCCAGCAGCGCCGCCTGCCCGCCCGCGTCGATGACCGCCAGCATCGCCCGCAGCGCCACGACGGTCTTGCCCGAGCCGACCTCGCCCTGCAGCAGCCGGTGCATCGGGTGGCTGCGAGCCAGCTCCTCGGTCAGGGTCTTCCCCACGGCGAGCTGTCCCGCGGTCAGCTCGAACGGCAGCCGGGCGTCGAACGCCTCGAGCAGACCGCCTGGGCGAGGCAGCCGCGCGGTCGCCTCCATCGCCTCGACGCTCTTGCGCCGTTGGGCGAGGATCGCCTGGAGCACGAACGCCTCGTCGTAGCGCAGCCGGTCGACCCCGGCCTCGGTGTCGTCCTCGATCCGGGGGCGGTGCACGAGCTCCAGCGCCTCGCGCCTCCCGAGAAGCCCGCGCCGGCCCCGGACGTCCGGCGGGCAGTGGCTCGCGGATGGTCTCGACCGAGTCGAAGGCCAGCTCGACCATGGTCCGGATCTTCAGCGAGCTGACGTTGCCGGTCTCGGAGTAGACCGGGATCCGGTGCTCCCGGTAGGCGTCGAGCCGGGTTCCGGTGTCGAGGCGACCGTCGGCGTCCACGTCCCACCCGTCCGCGGACGAGCCGAGGATCTCGTACTCGGGGTGCGTCAGCTGCCACCGTCCGTTGAACCGCGAGGCGGCACCGACGAAGATCCCGACCCGGCCGGCGACGAGCTTCGTCTCGTGGCCCCACGCCTTGAAGAAGGTGAGGTCGATCTGGTTCTGCCCGTCGGTGATCGTGGCCACGAGCATCTTCTGGCGGGGGTTGCGGCGCAGCGGCTTGGTGACGGCCTTGGCCACCTGCGCGACCACGAGCACCGTCTGGCCCTCGCGGAGCGCCGACATGTCGGTGAGCGTGTTGGTCGCGACGTAGGAGCGCGGCAGGTACTCGAAGAGGTCCCCGACCGTCCGGACCCCCTTGTTCTTCTCCAGGAGCACGGCGGCCTTGGGCCCCGCGACCTTGGCGACCGCCGAGTCCTCGGTGAGCAGCACCGTCACACCACCGTCACTCGACGCCGAGCAGCAGCGGGTAGACCGGCTGGCCGCCGTAGATCTGGGTGACCTCGAGGTCGCGGCGATGGTGGCGGACCGCCCCGGCGACGTCCTCGCCCAGGGCCGGTGTCGCGTCCTCCCCCGACACCACGGTGAGCAGCTCGCCGCCGCTGGACAGCAGCCGCTCGACGACCTCCGCGCCGACCCGGGTCAGGTCGTCGCCGACGATGACGATGTCGCCGTCGACGACGCCCAGCACATCACCCGGTCGGCAGGGACCGCCTGACGTCAGCGCCTCCTTGGTGGCGACGGTGACCGCGCCGTTGCGGGTGGCGGCGGCGGCGCTGCTCATCGCGAGCACGTTGTCGCCGAACGGCTGGTCCGGGTCGTAGACCGCCAGCGCCGCGATGCCCTGGACGGCGGTCCGCGCGGCCACGACGCGCAGGTCGACGCCCTCCTCGGCGGCCACCTTGGCCGCGGCGTTCGCCGCGAGCAGGGTGTCGCCGTCGTTGGGCAGCAGGATCACCCGGCCGGCGCCGGTCGAGCGCACCGCCTCGAGGAACTGGGCCGCGTTGGCCCGCCGCCGGGGTCCGCTCGGGACCACCCACGCGCCGGCCGACCGGAACGCCCCGGCCAGGCCCTCCCCGGCCGCGCAGCTCACGACGGCCTGGGCGTCCTCGTCCGGTCGGCGGGTCATCTGGTCGCGGAAGTGGGTGACCTTGATCCGGTGTGGCCGCCCCGCGGCGATGCCGGCCTCGATGGCGGCACCGACGTCGTCGACGTGGACGTGGACGTTGTGCAGGTCGCCTGTCCCGACGACCAGCAGTGAGTCACCGAGTCCGTCCAGGCGCTGCTTGAGGACCTCGACGGCGTCGTCCGTGGTCTCCGAGAGCAGGTACATGACCTCGTATGCGGGTCCACCCGGCTCGAGGTCGCCCCCCTGCCGCACCGGGGTCACCGGCTGGGTCCACCCGGCCCGGCGCCGCAGCGGGTCGTCGCCGGCGAAGGACTCGGCTCCCACGTCGCCGGTCACGACCCGCTCGAGGGACTCGAGCAGCAGGACGTAACCGGCGCCGCCGGCGTCGACCACACCGGCCTGGGCCAGGCGGGGCAGCTGGTTCGGGGTCTCGGCCAGGGCGGTGCGGGCGGCCTCGAGCGCGGCCGAGGAGACCGCATACAGGTCCTCGCCGTGCTCCTCGACGGCCCGCGTCGCCGCACCGGCGGCGGCTCGCGAGACGCTGAGGATGGTGCCCTCGACGGGGTGGGCGACGCTCGACCAGGCCAGCTCGTCGGCGCGGGTCATCGCGGCCGCGAGCCCGAGCGCGCCGATGCCCGACACCGCCGTGGCGGCGGCCTCGTCGGCGAAGCCCCGGAAGATCTGGCTGAGGATGACGCCGGAGTTGCCCCGAGCGGTGAGCAGCAACGCCCGGGCGAAGACGTCGGCCTCGCTGGCAAGGTCCTCATCGTCCATCGGATGGCCCCGGCGGGCGCGGTCCTCGTACTCCACGCGAGCGCTGTCGAGGGCCGCGTCGAAGGTGAGGTAGAGGTTCGTGCCGGTGTCGCCGTCCGGGACGGGGAAGACGTTGAGCGCGTCGATCTCGGCGCGGCGGGCGGCGAAGGCGGCCCGCGTGACGACCGCCCAGCGGCGCGCTGCGGCGGTGTCGAGGACCGTGAGGACGTCGCCCCGCACGTCACTGCCCGTCACCGCAGCCCTCGTCTCCTCGTCGCTGGCCCTCCCGGGCTGGACCGCTCGACCCGTGCACGGCAGGCTACTCGTCGGCACCCGGCGAGGACGTCGCATACCCCCAGGCGCACTGTCGCCCGCCGCCGGCGTTTTGGTCGCTCGTCCGCGCTCGGCTATTCTTGACCGGTTGCCCAGCGGCCGGGTGTGTCGCGGGCCCCTTTCACTTCGTTCTTTCGAGCTTTCAGGAGATCCACCGTGGCTGCCAACTGCGATGTCTGCGGCAAGGGACCGTCCTTCGGTCACAACATCTCGCACTCGCACCGTCGCACGAAGCGCCGCTGGAACCCCAACATCCAGCGGGTCCGCACGCTCGTCAACGGCGTGACCCCGAAGCGGCTCAACGTCTGCACCTCCTGCCTCAAGGCCGGCAAGGTCGCGCGCAACGCCTGAGCCGCACCCGCGGCATACCGAAGGCCGGCACCCACACGGGTGGCCGGCCTTCGTCGTGTCCGGGTCAGCCGCCGAAGTGGTCCCAGCCTCGGGGCTGCTGGGGTATGCCGTCCACGGCCACGCCGCTCCCGGTACGCACGGCACCGATGACGCGGAAGCCCTCGGGCACGGCCGCCGCGTCGGGGAACGTCGCCAGCAGGGAGTGCTCCTCGCCGCCGCCGAGGACGCAGTCGCGGGCTCGCTCGACGCCTATCGCCGGCTCGAGGCGGGCGACGTCGACGGCCAGGGCGCTCGAGGTGAGGTCGAGGCGTACCCCACTGGCCGCCGCGACCCGCGAGGCGTCTCGCAGCAGGCCGTCCGAGAGGTCGACCATCGACGTCGCGCCGGCGTCGGCCGCGACCCGGCCGAGCCCGATCGGTGGCGACGGCCGGCGGTGGACGGCCACCGCCTCCGGATCCGCCTCGGGCCGGCCGGCCTCGAGGAGGTACAGCCCGGCCCCGGACAGGCCGAGAGTTCCGGCGACCGCCACGACGTCCCCGGCGCGAGCACCGGAGCGGAGGATCGGGCGCCGCCCGTCGAGCGACCCGAGGGCCGTCACCGACACGGTCAGGACCCCCTCCGGCGCGGACGACAGGTCGCCGCCGACGACGGGGCACGACGCGGTCGCGAGGCCCCGAGCCAGGTCGAGCACCCAGTCCACCTCCGTCGACGGGGCCATGACCAGCGTGACGAGCAGGGCGACCGGCCTGGCGCCCATCGCCGCGACGTCCGCGAGGTTCTGCGCGGCGACCTTGGCGCCGACGTCCGCGGCCGTCGACCACTCGTCTCGCCAGTCCCGTCCGCGCACGACGGCGTCGGTCGTGGCGACCAGCCCGTCGGCACCGAGGGCGAGCACCGCGGCGTCGTCCCCCGGGCCGACGGTCACGTCGCGAGACTCGCCGGCCGTGGCGAGGATCGGGAAGACCATGGCCAGCAGCTCGTCCTCGCCGACGTCGGCCACCGTTCGGCGTGCGTGTTGTCCTGGGCCCATTGAGCGCACGGTAGCGTCCTCCCTGGGCGCACCGCCGCGCCCCCATCGAGCAGCGGAAGAAGGTGTGTCAGTGGTCCAGGCATACATCCTGATCCAGACCGAGGTCGGCAAGGCCGCGTCCGTCGCCGAGTCGATCGCCAGCATCTCCGGCGTCGCCCTCGCGGAGGACGTCACCGGGCCCTACGACGTCATCGCCCGCGTCGAGGCCAACACCGTCGACGAGCTGGGCAAGCTGGTCATCGCCAAGATCCAGGACGTGCCGGGCATCACCCGCACCCTCACCTGCACGGTGGTGCACGTCTGAGGGCTGCGCTCCTCCTGCTCGCGGCGGCGGCGCTCCTCGGCGGGTGCTCTAGGGGCGTCGCGGTCACCGTGCCCGCGAAGGGTGCCGACCCGGTATGCGTCAAGGCCGCCGCCGCGTGGCCGGCCTCGGTCTCGGGCCGGTCGACGGTCGAGACCGACCCGTCCGACCCCGCCGTCCACGCCTGGGGCGACCCGGCGATCGTCGCGCGCTGCGGTGTCGCCGTTCCGGGTCCGACCACCGACGACTGCCTGACCGTCAACGGGGTCGACTGGGTGGCGACGCCCTTGAGCGACGGGACCCGGTTCGTCACCTACGGTCGGGACCCGGCCCTCGAGGTGCTGGTCCCCAAGGGCGACGTGCCCGAGGGTTCGCTCCTGCCGGCGTTCACCGCGGTCGCCCAGGCGCTGCCCGAGACCGGCCGCCACTGCAGCTGACGCCTCCCCGATTGGTCGAGAGGCCAGCTTCGGCCGCTGTGGACGAGGTCAGAGCGGCCGAAGCTGGCCTCTCGGCGGTCTGAAAAGCCGCGTCGCCCGTTCATCGGGGAGCGATTTTGGTGTCCCCACCCCGGCTCGCTCCCCGCAAAGGCCGCGGACGAGGGTGCCGCCGTCACCGGCAGCTGACGCCTCCCCGATTGGTCGAGAGGCCAGCTTCGGCCGCTGTGGACGAGGTCAGAGCGGCCGAAGCTGGCCTCTCGGCGGCCTGAACGGCGGTCTGAACAGCGGCCTGAAGGACGCGTGGAGCAGAGGGGGCAGGGCCCGGCTGGGCGTCAGCGCAGACCGAGGGGGCGTTCGAGGGCCAGCTGGAGCAGCTCGTCGACGAGCTCGGGATAGCTCAACCCACTGTGCTGCCACGCGAACGGGTACATCGAGGACGGCGTGAACCCCGGCATGGTGTTGATCTCGTTGAGCAGGACCCGGCCGTCGTCGGCGTAGAAGAAGTCCACCCGGGCCAGTCCCTCGCACCCCGCCGCCTCGAACGCGCGGACCGCGAGGTCCGTCATCTCGGCCGCCACCTCGTCCGGGACGTCGGCCGGACACACCAGCGCCACGTCGTCCGCGAGGTACTTGGCCTCGAAGTCGTAGAACGCGTGGTTCTGTTCCACGACCACCGCCTCCCCGAGCCGGCTCGGCCGCGGCGGTCCGCCGTCGCGGCCACCCAGCACGGCGCACTCGATCTCGCGCCCGTGGACGCCGGCCTCCACGACCACCTTGGGGTCGTGGGCCCGGGCCACGTCGACGGCGTCCGCCAAGTCCCCAGCCGACGCCACCCGCGAGATCCCGATGCTCGACCCCGACCGGGCCGGCTTGACGAACACCGGCCAGCCCAGCGCGGCGACGGCCGCCTCGACCGCGGGTCGCTCGCACCGCCACTGCCGGTCGGTGACGACCACGTGGTCGACGATCGGCAGGCCGGCCGCCGAGAAGACCAGCTTCATGAACGCCTTGTCCATCATCACCGCCGACGACGTGACGCCGGACCCGACGTAGCGCACGTCGGCCAGCTCCAGCAGTCCCTGGATCGTCCCGTCCTCGCCGAACGGCCCATGCAGCAACGGGAACACGACGTCCACCTCGCCGAGCTCGCGCGGCGGCTGTCCCGCGTCGAGCACCGTCAGGGACCGCTGCGCCGACCCCAGCGGTACCAGCACGTCGCTCGTCCCCGTGACCTCCGGGACGTGCCCGGGCGCCAGGCGCAGCGGCTCCGGGTCGTCGGCCATGAGGACCCACCGGCCGTCGCGTCCGATCCCGATCGGTACGACGTCGTAGGTGTCCCGGTCGATCGCCGACAGCACGCTCGCGGCGGTCGAGCACGAGACCGCGTGTTCCGACGAGCGGCCGCCGAAGACGATGGCGACGCGCGTCTTCCGCGAGGAGCCGTCGGACTGGTCGCTCACCGGCCCGACCCTATCCCGCCGGTAGCGTGTCGCCCGTGACCGGCACCCCTGCGCCCGACGACGAGTCGGGCGCTTCCGCAGACCATCTCGCGGGCCTGGCCCCGGCGAGTCTCGTCGTCGCCGCGGGCCGGCCACCGCGCATACCCGGTGCGCCCGTCAACGTCCCCGTCGAGCTCTCCGCGACGTATGCCGCTCCGCTGACCGGCACCGGGTACGGCCGCAACGGCAACGCCACCTGGACCGCCCTCGAGGAGGCGGTGGGAGCGCTGGAGCACGGCGACGCCCTCGTCTTCGCCTCGGGGATGGCCGCCGTCGCGGCCGCCATGGCGTTCGTGCCGGCCGGCGGCACCGTCGTCGCGCCGCGCAACGCGTACAACATCACCACCGCTCTGCTGGCCGACTACGCGGCCGAGGGCCACACCGTCCGCCACGTCGAGATCGCCGACACCGCAGCGGTCCTGGCCGCCCTCGACGGCGCCGACGTGCTCTGGCTCGAGTCGCCCACCAACCCGACCCTGGAGGTGGCCGACCTCCCGGCCCTCGCGGCGGCCGCCCGCGAGCGCGGAGTTCTCACCGTGTGCGACAACACCTTCGCCACCCCCCTCCTGCAGCAGCCGCTGGACCTCGGCGTCGACGTCGTCGTCCACTCCGCCACCAAGTACCTGTCCGGCCACTCCGACGTCCTGCTCGGCGTCGCCGTCACGCAGCGCGAGGACCTCTACACGGCGCTCCAGCGCCGCCGCCTGGTCCACGGTGGGATCGCCGGACCGATGGAGGCGTGGCTGGCGCTGCGCGGCCTGCGCACGCTGCACGTCCGGTTCGAGCGGCAGTGCGCCAACGCCGTCGAGATCGCCCGCCGGGCCCAGGACCATCCAGCGGTCGACCGGGTCCGCTACCCGGGGTTCGGCGCGATGGTCTCGATCGAGGTCCGCGGCGGTGCGGCCGCCGCGGACGCCGTCGCCGCCGGCTGCCGCCTCTGGCTCGACGCGACCAGCCTCGGTGGCGTCGAGTCGCTCATCGAACGACGGCGCAAGTATGCGGCGGAGTCGCCGACGGTGCCGGAGGCGCTGCTGCGCCTCTCGGTCGGCATCGAGGACGTCGACGACCTGTGGCGGGACCTCAGCCAGGCCCTGGACGCCGCGACGGGCTGACCGCCGCGGTCAGTCGCCCTCGGACTTCAGCGACCGCGTCATCAGCTCCTTGACCATCTGTCGCGGCGTGACCTCGCCGCGGACGACGCCGACGACCGCGCCGACGATCGGCATGTCGACGCCGTGGTCGACGGCGAGCTGGTGGATCGACTCGCAGGACTTCACGCCCTCGGCGGTCTGGCTCGTGTGCGCCTGCACCTCGGCCACGCTCATGCCCTGGCCGAGCATCTCGCCGAAGGTCCGGTTGCGCGACAGGTGCGACATGCACGTGGCGATGAGGTCGCCGACCCCGGCCAGGCCCATGAACGTCGCCGGGTCGGCGCCGAGCGCGGAACCCAGCCGGGCCGTCTCGGCCAGCCCGCGGGTGATGAGGGACGCCTTGGAGTTGTCGCCCATCCCCATGCCGGCGGCCATCCCGACCGCCAGCGCCACGACGTTCTTGACCGCGCCGCCGAGTTCGATGCCGATCACGTCGTCGTTGGTGTAGGGCCGGAACCAGGGCGTGACGCACGAGGTGGCGACGCGCTCCGCCGTCGCCTCGTCGACGCAGGCGACCACGCTGGCGGCCGGCTGCCGCTCGGCGATCTCCCGGGCGAGGTTCGGCCCGGACACGACGACGATCCGGTGGGGCTCGACCCGGCCCGCCTCCGCGATGACCTCGCTCATCCGCTTGGTCGTGCCGAGCTCGATGCCCTTCATCAGCGAGACGACCGCCGCGTCCGCCGGAATGAGATCGGCCCAGCTCGCCAGGTTGCCGCGCAGCGTCTGGGACGGGACGGCGAGCACGACGACCTCGGCGCCGTCGAGCGCGTCCTGCGGGTCGACGGTCGCTCGGATGCCTTGGGGCAGCTCGATATCCGGCAGGTACGACGCATTGCTGCCGGCGTTGACCTCGTCGACGACCTCCTGGCGGCGCCCCCACATGCGGACCGTCGACCCCGAGTCGGCCATGGTGGCGGCGAAGGCGGTCCCCCAGCTGCCGGTCCCGAGTACCGCAGCTCGCGTGCTCATCCCTTGCCCTTCTTGAAGTTGCCGATGTCGGGCTCTCCCGCGCGTTTGGGGTCGTGCCGGATCGCCGGGGCGTGGCCGCCGCGGATGCCCTCGAGCAGGTCGGTGATCTCCACCATGATCCGCTCCGTGGCGATCTTCAGCGTGGGTGAGTCGATCGGCCGGTCGTAGAGGTCGGAGAGATCGACGGCCGGGCCGGCGGTCACCCGCATCGTGTGCCGTGGGAAGAGATGGATCCCCTTGCCGTAGGTGGGAATCACCTCCTGCGCGCCCCAGTGGGCGATGGGGACAACCGGCTTGCGCGTCTGCAGCGCGATGCGCGCGGCCCCGGTCTTGCCGACCATCGGCCAGAGGTCGGGGTCGCGGGTCAGGGTGCCCTCGGGGAAGACGACGATGCACTTGCCGCCCTCGACGCCCTCCACGGCGGCCCGGTATGCGTCGGCCGCGCGGCCGGTCTTCCGGTAGACCGGCACCTGGCCGGACGCGACGAGCAGGGGGCCGAACACGGGGACCCGGAAGACCTCCTCCTTGCCGAGGAAATAGGGCTCACACCCGCTCGCATACAGGAAGTGCGCGATCGAGAAGGGGTCGAAGTACGAGATGTGGTTCGGGGCGGCGACGAACCCGCCCTCCTTCGGAAGGTTCTCCCAGCCGCTCCACTCGTGCTTGGTCGTGGCCTTCACGAACGGGAGCACCATCGCGGCGGCCGTCCGGTAGGCCGGGTTCAGCCGGCCTCGGTGTCGCGCTGGTTCCACAGGACGGGGGGCCTCTCTGTCGTGCGCCACGGCGTTCGAGCCGCGCGCGCGTGCGGTCATCCTTGCCGTCCATCCTCCCCCGTGTCGAGCAGCCCCGCGCGGGGCTGAGAAACTCGGCGGCGATGAGCGACTGGATCAACGACCGCACCTCCTCCCACCGTGCCCCGGCGCCTCCGGGGACGTGGCACGTCGTCGTCCCGGTCAAGGGCGGCCCGGACGCCAAGAGCCGGCTGCGCGCGCCGGACGGGGTGGACCGGCTGGTCCTGGCTCGCGCCCTGGCGCTCGACACCGTGGCCGCCGCGGCCGAGGCGGTCGGTGCCGGGCACGTCCTGGTGGTCACCTCGGACCCCGAGGTGGTCGCGGCGGTGGCCCGGCTCGGCGTCGACACCCTGGCCGACCCCGGCGGAGGCCTCGACCAGGCCGTCCAGGCCGGGCTCGACGCCGTCCCCACCGGCCAGCCGGCCGCCGTGCTCCTCGGTGACGTCCCGGCGCTGCGCGCCGGCGATCTGCGCACCGCACTGGTGTCCGCCGACGGCGCCGACCGGTGGTTCGTCCCCGACGCCGAGGGCACCGGCACCGTCCTGCTGGGATCGCGTCAGGCCGCCGCGGTGCATCCCCAGTTCGGCAGCGGGTCGGCCACCCGGCACGAGGCCGACGGACACCATCGGCTCGCCCTCGAGCTCGACCGGCTGCGCCGGGACGTCGACGACGAGACCTCGCTCGGTGAGGCCCTGCGCCTCGGGGTCGGACCCCACACCGCCGCCCTGCTGGCCCACCTCATCGGGCTCTGAACATCCGCGGGACAACGCCGTCGGACCTCGGCCACAATCGGGCCATGGCCACGGCACCCGACCTCACCGGCAAGATGATGGGCCACGGGATCTACGGCCGGCACTCGCTCGCGCAGCACTCCGCCGGCGGGTTCGGGCTGCCGGGGCTGGAGCGGGCGGCCCGCGCCGCCGCCGGCCTCGCGACCACCGGCGGGTGGGTCTTGGTCGCCGACCTCGGGGCCGCCGGTGGCCGCAACGAGCTCCACCCGATGACGGTCGCGATCGAGACACTGCGCCAGGCCGGCGTCACCGCGCCGATCACGGTGGTGCACACCGACATCCCGGCGAACGACTTCTCCGCGCTGTTCGAGACGGTCGAGCACGACCCGGACACCTACCTGCGGCTCGACGACGTCTACGCCCTGGCCGCCGGCCGCTCGTTCTACGGCCGGATCTTCCCGCCCGACTCCCTGACCCTGGCCTGGTCCGCGATCGCCGTGCACTGGATCTCCCGCGTTCCCATGCCGATCCGCGGACACGTCTACAGCCCGTTCGCCACGGGTGAGGTGCGCGCCGCGTTCGAGGAGCAGTCGGCGGCCGACTGGCGGGCCTTCCTCGCGGCCCGGGCCGTCGAGCTGCGCCCGGGGGCCGAGATGATGGTGGTGGGCGGCGCCAACCAGGACGACGGGCGCAGCGGCGCGGAGGCGCTGATGGACGCCCTGAACGAGGCCATCCGGGCGGAGGTGTCCTTCGGAGCCCTCACCCAGGACGAGTACGACGGCATGACCATCCCGACGTGGAACCGGACCCTCGGCGAGTTCACCGCGCCGTTCGACGACGGCGACGCGTTCGGCCTGACCCTGCTGGAGTCGGAGCTGGACTTCGCGCCCGATGCCTACCTCGCGGCGTACCGGGAGGACCATGACGCCCACAAGTTCGGGATCGCCGTCTCGGGCTTCCTGCGCGCCTTCACCGAACCGAGCCTCTTCGCCGGCCTGAGCCGCGCGCCGGGGGCGAGGTCGACGATCGCGGACCGGGTTTACGCCCGCGTCGCCGAGGCCGCGACCGCCGACCCGGAGGCGATGGAGACCTTGTGGCACGTCGCGGTGCTCCGGATCGCCAAGCCTGCCTAGTGGGCCGGCCCGGATAGGCTTGGGGCGTGCAGGCCAGCGTCCACGGGTTCGACGAGCAGACCGGGTTCGGCAGCGTCCTGCTGGACGACGGTGTCGAGCGCTGGTTCGACGGCGAGGTGTTCTTCCGGAGCGGCCTGCGTCATCTGCGGGTGGGACAGCGGGTCAGCGTCGAGCTGGCCGGCGAGTCGGTGAGCCGGCTCTGGATCGTCGGCATCGGCGAGGGTCAACCGATCCGCTGACCGGGCCGGATCCCGGGCCGGAATGCCGGGAACGGCACCGGCCGGGCGGATCCCGAGGGACCCACCCGGCCGGGGCCGTGCGGTGCGGGTCAGGCCCGCTTGGCCGCCGTCTTGCGCGTGGTCGTCTTGGCCGGCGTGGCCTTGGTCGCCGTCTTCCTCGCCGGAGCGGCCTTGCTGGTGGCCGCCTTCGTGGCGGTCGCCCGCTTCGCCGGCGCCGCCTTGGTCGTCTTCGTGGCCGTCTTCGTGGCCGTCTTGGTGGCGGCCTTGGTGGGGGTCGCCCTCTTCGCCGGCGCCGCCTTGGCGGTCTTGGTCGCCGCCGCCTTGGTCGTGGTCCGCTTGGCCGGGGTGGCCTTGGCGGGGGTCGCCTTGGCCGGAGCGGCCTTGGCGGTCTTCGTCGCCGCCTTGGTGGCCGACGTCGCCCGCTTCGCCGCGGTCTTGGTCGCGCCCGCCGCCGCGCTGGCCGCCTTGGTGGCGGCTCCGGCCGAGGCCCGGCCACCGGCCGCTGCGGCCTTCGGGAGCTGCCGCGGGTCGGCGACGACCTTCTTGAAGGCGGTGCCCGCGTTGAACTTCGGCACGGTCGTCTTCTTGATCTTCACCGTCTCGCCCGTGCGCGGGTTGCGGCCGGTCCGGGCACCCCGGGCGACCTTCTGGAAGGTGCCGAACCCGGTGATGCCGACCTTCCCGCCCTTGGCGACCTCGCGGATGATGACGTCGAGGACGGCCTCGAGCGCGTCACTGGCGGCCTTCTTGCTGCCGAGCTTGGACTCGAGAGCAGCGATGAGCTCTGCCTTGTTCACGTTTTCCCTCCGAAAGCCTGCGGGTCGGGCAGCCGCCCGACGTTGACGCGGCCGGACCGATTCCGGCTCTCGACAGACGTTAGGCGGTGTCAGGGCGCGAGTCCATCACCGACCGTCCTCATTCCGTTGTCTCGCAACAGATTCGGGGTCGAACGACAGGTTCTGGCCGTCCCACGGGTCCCACCAGTCACACACCCGCACTTCTCGCCGACCGGCGTTCCCGGCGGGTCGAC
>CAVWQU010000002.1:0-30373 GCA_963757225.1 uncultured Actinomycetota bacterium | reverse complement strand
TGTCCGCGACCGAACTCAGATGTTTGCGCGGTTTCGCCGGCGGACCGCCCGAACCAGAGCAACATCTGAGTCCGGTGCGGTCGACCCGGTTGCTCAGACGGCGACGGCGCGGTGGACCCAGGTCGAGGTGACCCTCATGCCGACGCGCTCGTAGAGGCCGAGCGCTCCGGTCCGCGAGTCGGTGGACAGCTCGGAGCGGTCGCACCGTGCTCCCGCGCCACGGCGAAGCAGTCGACGAGCAGGGCCCGCGCCAGACCGCGTCCGCGCTGGTCGCGGCGCACCGCGAGGGTGGGGACGTACGCGTACTCCCCGCTGACGAAGACGTACCCGACGCCGACCACCTGGCCGCCGGGCTCGGTCGCCAGCCGTAGGTGCCAGGGCGCGAACCCCGGACGCTTGACGACCCGGAACGCCCAGTCGTCATACGCCACCGGCTGCCGGTCCGGCCACTCGTTGAAGGCGTGCTCGACGATCCGGTATGCGGTGTGCTCCTCGCCCGGGCGGAAGGGCCGGACCGCATATCCCTCCGGCAGCGGCTGGCTCTCGATCTGCTCGCCCGCGCCCAGCTGGAGCACCCAGGACGTCCAGGCGACGTGGTAGCCCAGCCGCTCGAGCAGGTGGTCGCCGTCGCTGCCCACGGGGACCGGCATCCCGACCATGGACCCGCCCTGCCGCCTCGCCTCGGCCTGGGTCCAGCCCGCCAGCCACGTCCCGATCCCGCGTCCCCGGTGGGTCGACGCGACCACGGCGTCGGCGTACCGGCCGTTCGCCACGTGGGCGTAGCCGACCAGACGGCCGGCATCCGCGGCACCGACGGCGTGGGTGGCGAGGTCGAAGCTCGGTCGCTGCCAGTCGCCCACGACGTCCTCGAGGTCGACCGAGGGCTCCCCGGCGTCGAGGGTCTGCGAGTCGACCATCAGTGCGTAGACCGCGCTCGCGTCGTCGGGTCGCAGCGATCGGGTGGTGAGGCCGGCGGGCAGCTCCATGGGCCATAGCGTCATCGGGAACCGGCGGCCGCGCATCCGCTTTAGGCGCACCTACGGTGGCGTAACCTCGGGACCATGACGACGACCTGGTCCGAGACCGACCTGCTGCGCGAGCTGAACCAGGTCGTGGAGACCGAGCTCAACCGGCACCTCAAGGTCGCCAAGGAGTGGTTCCCCCACGACTACATCCCGTGGAGCGACGGGCGGAACTTCGACGGGATCATGGGCGGCGACCCCTGGACACCCGAGGACTCGCCGATGAACGAGGTCGCGCGCAACGCGCTCCTCGTCAACCTCCTCACCGAGGACAACCTGCCCAGCTACCACCACGAGATCGCCACCATCTTCGGACGCGACGACGCCTGGGGCTCCTGGGTGCACCGCTGGACCGCTGAGGAGGGCCGCCACGGGATCGCGATGCGCGACTACCTCGTGGTCAAACGCTCGGTCGACCCGGTGGAGCTCGAGCGGTTCCGGATGACCCACATGTCCCAGGGCTACTCGGCGGACCACGGCGACTCGATGATGCACTCGCTGGCCTACGTCTCGTTCCAGGAGCTCGCGACCCGGGTCAGCCACCGCAACACCGGCAAGTACACCGACGACCCCATGGCCGAGCGGCTGCTCGCCCGGATCGCGGCAGACGAGAACCTTCACATGGTCTTCTACCGCAACCTCATGCAGGCCGCCCTGGAGCTCGCGCCCGACCAGGCGGTGCAGGCGATCCTCGACGTGGTCACCGGGTTCAGGATGCCCGGCTCCGACATCCCCGGGTTCCAGCGCAAGGCGGTCGAGATGGCCGTCGCGGGCATCTACGACCTGCGCTCGCACCGCGACGAGGTCGTCATGCCGGTGCTGCGCTACTGGAAGATCTTCGAGCTCGAGGGGCTGTCGCAGGAGGGCGAGGCAGCGCGGACGGAGCTGTCCAACTTCATGGACGGGCTCGACAAGCAGGCCGCCCGGTTCGAGGACAAGCGGGACACCCTCAAGTCGCGGATGAACATCACCTGAGCGTCCGACCCGCGGGACAACGGGCCGGATGCTGAGACGAGGGTGTCCGCCGGTTGACACGGCACCGTGCCCGGGAGCACGGTGGGGGCGTGGCCCGAGTCCTCGTACTTCATCAGCGCGTCTGAGCCGGCGAACCAGCCGACCTCCTCAGCGCGCTGCCCTTCTGTCCCTCGCGGACCGGAGGGTTTTTTCATGAGCGGCGCCACCGGACGAACCAACCGAGTGAAAGCAGTGGACCAGTGAGCAACGGCGCGACACCGGTGCGACCCACCCCGGCAGATGTGGCCCAGCACGCCCACCCTCGCCCGCGTTCCGCGGCGCCCGCCACCGCCGTCGCACCGGCGCCGGCCGGCGCTGCCCGACCGGTACCTCACGCTCCGAGCGGCCCGCCCGCGCCCGCGGCCGTCGCGCACCCGCTCCCGGCGTCGCAGCCGCCCACACCGGCCCCCGAGCAGGTCACCGGCGCGCAGGCCCTGGTGAAGTCACTGGAGCGCCTCGGCGTCGACACCGTCTTCGGCATCCCCGGCGGCGCGATCCTGCCGGCCTACGACCCGCTCATGGACTCCACCACAGTGCGGCACATCCTGGTGCGGCACGAGCAGGGCGCCGGGCACGCCGCCGAGGGGTATGCGGCCGCGACCGGTCGCGTCGGCGTCTGCATGGCGACCTCGGGGCCGGGGGCGACCAACCTCGTCACGCCGCTCGCCGACGCCTACATGGACTCCATGCCGATCGTCGCGATCACCGGCCAGGTGTCGAGCAAGGCGATCGGCACCGATGCGTTCCAGGAAGCCGACATCCGGGGCATCACGATGCCCATCACGAAGCACAACTACCTCGTCACCGATGCGTCGGAGATCCCCCGCGCGCTGGCCGAGGCGTTCCACGTCGCCTCGACGGGACGTCCAGGACCGGTGCTCGTCGACATCAGCAAGGACGCGCTGCAGAGCACCACCTCGTTCTCGTGGCCGCCGCAGATCGACCTGCCCGGTTACCGCCCAGTGATCCGCCCGCACAGCAAGCAGATCCGTGAGGCCGCCCGGTTGATCGCCGCCGCGAGGCGACCCGTGCTCTACATCGGCGGCGGCGTCATCCGCAGCGGCGCCAGCGACGAGCTGCGGCAGCTGGTCGAGCTCACCCAGATCCCGGTCGTGACGACGCTGATGGCGCGGGGCGCGGTCCCCGACTCGCACGCGCTCAACCTCGGTATGCCGGGGATGCACGGCACCGTCGCCGCGGTGACGGCCCTGCAGAAGTCCGACCTGCTCATCACCATCGGCGCGCGGTTCGACGACCGGGTCACCGGCCAGCTGTCGACGTTCGCGACCGGCGCCAAGATCATCCACGCCGACATCGATCCCGCGGAGATCTCCAAGAACCGGGTCGCCGACGTCCCGATCGTCGGCGACGCCAAGGAGGTCATCCGCGACCTGGTCACGCTGCTGACCGACGAGGGTCTGGGCGACGCCGACTACAGCGAGTGGCGGGCCACCACCCAGGAGTGGAAGGCCACCTTCCCCCTGGGCTACACCGACTACCCCGACCGCCTGGAGCCCCAGTACGTCATCGAGCGCATCGGGCAGCTCACCGGACCGGAGGGGGTCTACGTCGCCGGCGTCGGCCAGCACCAGATGTGGGCCGCCCAGTACGTCCAGTACGAGCGCCCCAACGCGTGGCTCAACTCCGGCGGTCTCGGCACCATGGGCTACTCGGTGCCCGCGGCCATGGGGGCCAAGGTGGGCGAGCCCGACCGCGTCGTGTGGGCGATCGACGGCGACGGCTGCTTCCAGATGACCAACCAGGAGCTGGCCACCTGCGTCATCAACCAGATCCCCATCAAGGTGGCGATCATCAACAACTCCAGCCTCGGCATGGTGCGGCAGTGGCAGACGCTGTTCTACAACGAGCGCTACTCCAACACCGACCTGCACACCAGCAGCCACCAGCGGATCCCGGACTTCGTCAAGCTGGCCGAGGCCTACGGCTGCCTCGGGCTGCGCGCCGAGAAGCAGGAGGACGTCGACGCGGTGATCCAGCAGGCCCTGGAGGTCAACGACCGTCCGGTGGTCATCGACTTCATCGTGCACCCGGACGCCATGGTCTGGCCGATGGTCCCGGCCGGCGTCAGCAACGACAAGATCCTCAACGCCCGCGGCGAGGCCCCCGTCTGGGACCGAGAGGACTGAGGGAGAGACATGAGCAAGCACACCCTGTCCGTCCTCGTCGAGGACAAGCCCGGCGTCCTGGCCCGCATCGCCGGCCTGTTCTCGCGTCGCGGCTTCAACATCGACTCGCTCGCGGTCGGACCGACCGAGCACTCCGACATCTCGCGGATGACCGTCGTCGTCGACGTCGAGGAGTTTCCCCTCGAGCAGGTCACCAAGCAGCTCAACAAGCTGGTCGAGGTGCTCAAGGTCGTCGAGCTCGACCCGAACGCGTCGGTGCAGCGTCAGGTCGTCCTCATCAAGGTGCGGGCCGACCCGACGACACGGTCGAGCATCCTCGAGACGGTGGAGCTGTTCCGCGCCAAGGTGATCGACGTCGCCCATGACAGCCTGACCATCGAGTGCACGGGCAAGTCCGAGAAGGTTCACGCGCTGCTGAACGTCCTCGAGCCGTACGGTGTCCGCGAGCTCGTGCAGTCCGGCATCGTCGGCGTGGGCCGCGGCCCGCGGTCGATCACCGACCGGAGCCTGCGCACCGCCTGAACCACCCGCATACCGAAAACGCCTGTCCCCCACGAGAAGGAGCTGGCCACGATGGCCGAGATGTTCTACGACGACGATGCCGACCTGTCCGTCATCCAGGGCAAGAAGGTCGCCGTCATCGGCTACGGCAGCCAGGGCCACGCCCACGCGCTCAACCTGCGCGACTCCGGCGTCGACGTCCGCGTCGGCCTCGCCGAGGGCAGCAAGTCCAAGGCCAAGGCGGAGGCCGAGGGGCTGACGGTCAAGTCGGTCGCGGACGCGGTCAAGGAGGCCGACCTCGTCGTCATCCTCACGCCGGACCAGGTCCAGCGGCACGTCTACGCGAACGAGATCCAGCCGAACCTCAAGGAGGGCGCCGCGCTGCTCTTCGGGCACGGGTTCAACATCCGGTTCGGCTACATCAAGCCCGAGGCGGGGTCCGACGTCCTCATGGTCGCGCCCAAGGGTCCCGGCCACCTCGTCCGGCGCGAGTTCGCCGACGGCCGCGGCGTACCCGTGCTGCTGGCCGTCGAGCAGGACCCGTCCGGTGAGGCGTGGGACCTCGCGCAGTCCTACGCCAAGGCCATCGGGGGCTTGAGGGCCGGCGGCATCAAGACGACGTTCACCGAGGAGACCGAGACCGACCTGTTCGGTGAGCAGTCGGTGCTCTGCGGCGGCGCGTCGCAGCTGGTGATGTACGGCTTCGAGACGCTGGTCGAGGCGGGGTACCAGCCGGAGGTCGCCTACTTCGAGTGCCTGCACGAGCTGAAGCTCATCGTCGACCTCATGATCGAGGGTGGCATCGCCAAGCAGCGCTGGTCCGTCTCCGACACCGCGGAGTACGGCGACTACGTCTCCGGCCCGCGGGTCATCGACCCGCACGTCAAGGAGAACATGCAGGCGGTGCTCGCCGACATCAAGAGCGGCGCGTTCGCCCAGCGGTTCATCGACGACCAGGACGCGGGGGCGCCGGAGTTCAAGGCGTTGCGCGAGAAGGGCGCTCAGCACCCGATCGAGGCCACCGGCAAGGAGCTGCGCGGTCTGATGAGCTGGATCAAGGACAGCGACAGCGACTACGTGGAAGGGTCCGCGGCTCGCTGACGCGACTTCCTAGACTCGGCGCGTGAGCGACTGGCCCTACGCGCTGACCTTCGGCGCGTTCTTCCTCCTGGCGCTGGCCCGGGGGACGGCGACGTACTGGGCCGGGCGCGCGCTCCGCTACGGCGGACAGCGCACGGCCCTGTCGCGGCAGCTGGACCGGCCCGCCGTAGCCCGCGCCGAGGCGGTCGTCGGCCGGTTCGGGGCACCGGCCGTGGCGGTGTCGTTCCTCACCATCGGGTTCCAGACGGCGGTCAACGCGGCGGCGGGTGCGCTCCGGATGCCGTGGTGGCGCTACGTTCCGGGCGTCGTGGTCGGGGCCCTGTGCTGGGCGACGATCTACACGACGATCGGGTTCGCGGTCCTGGCGGCGTGGTTCGGCGACCACCCCTGGCCGTGGGTCATCGGGGCGGTCGTGGCGGTTGTCGTCGTGGCCGGCACGACCGTGCTGGTCCGCCGGCGACGAGCGGCCCGCGGCGCACCGGCCCCGGAACCGCGGGCTTAGGCTCGCGCCGTGACCGACCAGGTGCGCACGCGACCGCGGGACCGGCGCGCGTCGATCCTGGCCGCGGCCAGAGCCAGGTTCCACCGGCACGGCTACTCCGGCACGAGCCTGGAGGACATCGCCGGCGATCTCGGGATCACGGCCCCGGCTCTCTACCGTCACTTCCGGGGCAAGGACGCCCTCTACACCGCCGCGCTCGAGTCCAACCTCGCCCATCTGGAGGAGTGCGTCGCCGATGGCTCGTCCGCCGACGAGGTGGTCCGTCGGCTTGCGCGCGTGGCGGTCGAGCATCCCACCATCGGGCTGCTGTGGAACCCCGACCGGAGGCGCCGCCTCACCGATCCCGACGGGTCGATCCAGCGACGTCTGGTGGCGACCGCCGACACTCTCGGAGCCCTGTTCGGCAGGGGAGTGCCATCGGAGATAGCGCACCTGCGCGCCCGAGGCGTGCTCGCTGCCGTCTCCAGCACGGGCTTCTACGTGACCACGCTCGGGACCGAGAGCCAGGCCGAGCACCTCGAACGAGCGCTCGCCGCGGTGGTCGGCTTCCGGCCCGCCCGTCCCCTCGTCGACATCGAGGTGTCGAGCGAGGAGGTGGTGTCGCGGCCGTGGACGACCCGCCGCTCGGCGCTGCTCGACGTGGGTGCTCATCTCATCGTCCGCCGAGGCGGGTACCAGGCGGTCACCATCGAGGAGATCGCGGCGACGGCGGGGGTGAGTCCCAACACCGTCTACTCCTCCTTCGGCGGCAAGGCGGACCTCTTCGTCGCCGTGATCCGCCGCGCCGTCAGCTGGCTGGCGTCATCGCTGGAGCAGGCCTCGGCCCAGGCCGGCTCCGCGGACGAGGCCTTGCGGCTCGCGATCAGCTCGTCCCTCGACCTGAGCGCGCAGCACCCGTCGTGGACCGGCACCCTCGCGGACGAGATGAGCAACCTCCCGGAGGAGGACCTCCGCGGCGTCGTCGTGGCGGTCGACGACTACCTCGCTGAGTGGCTCGCCCTGTGCTCGGCCATCGCCCCGACCCTGCCGGACGAGGCGGTTCGCGTCCGGATGCGGGCGGCGCTGGCGGTGCTCGACGACCGGGCGCGAGAAGGGGTCGAGCGACGGGTGTTGTCCAACGACGACGTCATCGACCTGGTCCGTCGGATGCTGACAAGTTAACGACGCGTATTTGGATTTCCGTCCTCAACCCTATTGGGACGCTTGATTGACGTGCTAAGTTAACCGTCAATCAAGGAGGCTCATCGTCGTGCTACTTCAGACCATCGTCCGTACGGACACTGGCGCCGTCACGGGTGTCGAGGATCGGGGTGCGGTCCGGTTCCGCGGCATCCCGTATGCGGCCGCCCCGTTCGGCGCGAACCGGCTCCGCCCGCCAGCGCCCGTCGCGGCGTGGGACGGGGTCAGGGACACCTCCGACTTCGGCCCCGGGGTGCCGCAGTCCGCCTTTGCCGGGGACCCGTTCGACGCGTACTTCAACCCGCCCCGGCAGGGGGAGGACTGCCTGACCGTCGACGTCTGGACCCCGGACGCGACCTCGTCCGGGCTGCCGGTCATGGTGTGGATCCACGGGGGCGGGTTCATCACCGGCACCGGATCGGCCCCCGCCCACGACGGCTACACCTTCGCTCGCGACGGCATCGTGCACGTCGGCATCAACTACCGGCTCGGCGTCGACGGGTTCACGTTCTTCGACGACGGCATCGAGAACCTCGGGCTGCTCGACCAGATCGCGGCTCTGGAGTGGGTGCAGCGGAACATCGCCGCCTTCGGGGGCGACCCCGACCAGGTCACCATCTTCGGCCAGTCCGGCGGGGCCGTCGCCGTCATCGACCTCCTGGCCATGCCGCGGGCGCAGGGACTGTTCGCGCGGGCGATCGCCATGAGCGGCTCGCCGGCCGTGACGGCCTCGGTCGAGAGCGCCCTGCGGGTGACGACCCGGCTGGCCGAGCGGTTCGGTATCGCGCCGACGCGGGAGGCCTTCGCGGCTCTGCCCGTCGCGCGGACGCTCAGCGAGGTCATTCCCATGGCGATGGAGTTCGTCGACTTCACCCAGTGGGGGATCGAGTCGTTCACCGTGAGCCCGTTCCGGGCCGTGCACGGCACCGCGACGATGCCGTCGTCACCGCTGGACTCGGCGTCCTGGTCGACCGTCCCGCTGATGACCGGGACGACGCGCAACGAGTCCACCGGGTTCCTCGCGGCGCTCGGTCTGCTCCCGTCGATGCCCGAGGCCACCGGCCAGGCGATGGTCGGTCTGATGGGCGCCGGCGACGAGATCCAGGCCGCCTACCGGGAGGGTCCACGCCGGCTGGCGAGCACCGTGGAGCTCGCCGAGGCAGTCTGGACCGACTGGGCGTTCCGCCTTCCCACCCTCGACCTCGTCGAGGCGCGTCGAGCGCCGTCCCACGTCTACGAGTTCCACTGGGCCAGCCCGAGCTTCCCCGCCGGTCTCGGGTCGAACCACGCGCTCGACGTGCCGTTCATGCGCGACGACCTGGCGACCATGCGCGCCGTGGGGGTGGCGGGCGAGGCGCTTCTCGGCCCGGACGCGCCGCAGGAGCTGGCGACCCAGATGCACGAGGCCTTCGCCGCCTACGCGCGCGACGGGGACCCCGGGTGGCCCGCGTACGACACCACCGACCGCGCCACCATGGTGTTCGACGCGGTCAGCACCCTCGAGAACGACCCGGCGGCCACGGAACGCCAAGCCTGGAAGGGTCGACGGTGACCGATCTCGCCACCCCGGTGACCACCCGGGTCAAGGGGCTCGGCCGCGTCATGGCCGGCTTCTTCGGCGTGCAGCTGTTCGTGAACATCGCGAACGGCGGCGCCGCCAACTCCCTCGTGCCCAACCTCATCGCCCGGCTCGAGCCCGACAGCAAGGTTGCGGTCCTGGGCCTCGTCGGCGCCGTCGCCGCCGTGGCGGCGGTCGTCACCCAGCCGCTCTGGGGGGTGCTCTCGGACCGTACGCGGTCTCGTCTCGGGAGACGCGTGCCGTGGATCCTCGCCGGGGTCGTCGGCCTGGCGCTGTCCATCCTCGGCCTCGCCACCGTCGGCTCGGTGGCCCTGATCCTCGTGGCCGCGCTGCTGGTCTCCTCGTTCTACAGCATGATCAGCGGGCCGATCAGCGCCATCGTGCCGGATCGCGCACCCGTCTCCCGACGCGGGCTGTTCTCGGCGCTCGGGTCACTGGGGATCTTCGTCGGCGGGCTGATCGGGGTGGTCATCGCCTCGCAGTTCGTGTCGACGATCCCGGTCGGCTTCCTGGTCCTCGCCGTCATCCTCCTCGTCGGCGGTGTTCCGCTCGCCTTCATGTTGCGCGACCGTCAACCGGTCGACGCGCCGCCGAGAGAGGCGATCTCGTGGGCGGAGACGCTCCGGTCCTTCGTCGTCAACCCGCGCCAGCACCCCGACTTCTTCTGGGCCTTCGTCGCCCGGCTGGTCCTCATCGTCGGCTACTGGTCGATCGTCTCGTTCCAGCTCTACATCCTCGACGACTACATCGGGCTCGGTCTCGACAAGGCCAACGAGCTGTTCCCGCTGACCACGGCGGTTCTGGGGCTGGGCATCATCGTGGCCCTCGTGCCGTCGGGGCTGCTGTCCGACCGCATCGGTCGTCGCAAGCCGTTCGTGATCGTCGCGTCGTTCATCGTGGCGCTGAGTGCCGTCCTGCCCATCCTCTGGCCGACGGTTCCGGGGGCGATCGCCTCCGTGGGGCTCGGGGGACTGGGCATCGGGATCTACCTCGCGGTCGACCAGGCCCTGATGACCCAGGTGCTCCCCAACGCCGCGGACGCCGGCAAGGACCTCGGCGTGCTGAACATCGCCCAGGCGGGCGGCCAGATCGTGGCCCCGCTCATCGCGAGCGTGGTCATCGGTGTTGCGGGCTACACCGCGCTTGTATGCGTTCGCCGCCGTCATGGCCGCTCTCGCCGCGTTCGCAATCCTGCCCATCAAGTCCGTCCGCTGAGCGGGCATACCTCGACGAAGAGAGACCACGCCATGGAGATCACCCAGCCCCTCCACCGAGCCCTGCAGCTGACCCCGAACCGGGCGGTGACGGTCTTCGGCGACCGGACCCGGACCGTTGCCGAGTCCGCGGACCGGATCGCCCGCCTCGCCGGGGCGCTTCGGGCCTGTGGCCTCGAGGCGGGCGACCGCGTCGGCATCATGGCGCTCAACTCCGACGTCTTCCACGAGGCGTTGCTGGCGATCCCGTGGGCCGGGGGAGTCGTCGCCCCGGTGAACTACCGGTGGAGCGCCGCCGAGATCGCGTCCTCCCTCGAGGAGTGCGGGGTGTCGGTGCTCATCGTCGACGACGCGTTCCTCGACCTGGCCGACGCCGTGTTCGCGATCTATGACGGGGTCACCACGCTCATCCACACCGGAGCAGCATCGGCTCCGCATCGCGCTCTTGACTTCGAGACGCTGATCGCCGACACGGCCCCCGTCGAGGATGCCCGCCGCGGGGGCAGCGACGTCTACGGCATCTTCTACACCGGCGGCACGACCGGGGCAGCGAAGGGCGTCACGCTCACCCACGACAACCTGATGACGAGCGCCTACGGCTGCGTCGCGTCGGGCGAGTTCATGACGCCGGGCGGTCGGCTGATGCACGCCGCGCCGATGTTCCACCTCGCCGATCTCTGTGCCTGGACGGGAGGGCTGCTGCTCGGCGTCACTCACGTGTTCGTCACGGCTTTCTCCCCGGCGGGCACTCTCGCCACGATGGCGGAGCACCAGGTCACGGACATCCTCCTGGTGCCCACGATGATCCAGATGCTGGTCGACTCGCCCGAGGCCGCGACGGCGGACGTTACGGCGGTCCGCCACATCATCTACGGCGCGTCGCCGATGTCGGAAGCGGTACTCGCGCGCGCCCGAAACCTCTTCTCCGGCGCCACGTTCCTGCAGTGCTACGGCATGAGCGAGCTCTCACCCGTGGCGACGATGCTTCTCATGGCCGACCACGAGGATCCGGTGCGCCGCCGCTCGGCCGGCCGCGCGGCCCCGCACACCGAGGTCCGCGTGGTGGACGCGAACGACGTCGAGGTCCCGCGCGGGACGGTCGGGGAGATCGTGGTCCGCGGCGCGGCCACCATGGCCGGGTACTGGAACCGGCCGGCGGAGACCGAGGAGGCCCTCCGGGGCGGCTGGATGCATACCGGTGACGGCGGCTACATGGACGCCGACTCCTACGTGTTCCTTGTCGACCGCATCAAGGACATGATCATCACCGGCGGCGAGAACGTCTACTCGATCGAGGTGGAGAACGTCATCTCGAAGCATCCGGCGGTCGCCACCTGCGCGATCGTCGGTCTGCCCGACGACAAGTGGGGCGAACGCGTCCACGCCGTCGTCGTCCTGAGGTCGGGCGCCGCCCTCGAGCTCGACGAGCTGCAGAGCTTCGCCCGGGAGCAGATCGCCGGCTACAAGATCCCGCGCAGCATGTCCGTCGTCGCCGCGCTCCCGGTCTCCGCGGCCGGGAAGGTGCTGAAGCGCGACCTGCGCGCGCAGCTCAGCGTCCCCGCCGACGCATGACCACGACGGCGACCACGACGGCGTATGCGGTCGAGGACGGCGTGGTGCGGGGCCGGGACGGCGACATCCGGATCCGCGACTACCGGCCCACCAGCGGCACCGCTTCGGCGCCGCTGCTCTGGGTCCACGGTGGTGGTTTCGTCCTCGGCGGCCTCGACCAGAAGGAGTCCGACGCGCCGGCCCGCTACCTCGCTGCGGCGGGCCGTTGGGTCCGAACCCTCGAGTACCGGCTCGCCCCGAACATCGGATTGTTCCGGCAGCCCACGCTCGGCGCCGCACCTGGGCGCTTCCCCGCCGCCCACCACGACGTCGTCGACGTCGCGACGGCGCTGCGGGACGAGAGCGGGACGCTCATCGACATCGGCGGCGCCAGCGCCGGTGCCAACCTGACCGCCGGGGGCGTACTGGCCCTGCGCGACCAGGGCCTCGAGTGCCTTCACTCCGTCGTCCTCGCGTACGGCGCCTTCCACAGCCGCATCCCTGAGGACGCTCGGGTCGAGTCGAGCCTGCGCGGGCCGATCGCCCGGTGGTTCTTCAACCCGGGGATGACCCGCCGGATGGCCCTCAACTACGTCGGAACAGTCGAGGACCTCGGCCAGGCGTATGCCTTTCCCGGCGGGGCGGACCTGCGCGGCTTCCCGCCCACGCTCGTCCTCGACGCCCACAACGACCGGCTGCGCAGCTCCGGTCACGCGTTCGCGGACGAGCTCCGTCGGGCGGGGTCCACGGTGAGCGAGGTCGTGGTCGACGGTCGCCACGGGTTCCTCGGCACCCCACGTCGCCGGTCGTACCGGACCGGCATGACGACGATCGCCGACTGGCTCGGGCGCTGACTCCTCGCACCGCCCGTGGTGCGACGCGGCGTTCAGCGCCCGCTGACGATGCTGCGCCCGACCAGGTCCTTCATGACCTCGTTGGCCCCGCCGTAGATCCGGGTGACCCGGGCGTCGGCCCAGGCGCGCGCGACGGGGTACTCGCGCATGTAGCCGTAGCCGCCGTGCAGCTGTACGCAGGCGTCCAGAACACGACCCTGCAGCTCGGTGCACCACCACTTCGCCTTGGCGGCGTCGACGGCGGTGAAGGCGCCCTCGTTCACGTCCCGGACGGCGCGGTCCACCATCAGCGTGCCGAGGTCCACCTCGGTGGCCAGCTCGCCGAGCCGCATCCGCACCGACTGCAGGTCCGCGAGGGGGGCGCCGAACGCCACCCGCCCCTTGACGTACTCGATGGTCTGCTCGAGCGCCACCCGCGCCGACGCGACCGCGGACACGGCCAGCGAGAGGCGCTCGCGGGCGAGGTTGCGCGTCGAGCAGGGCGAAGCCCTCGCCCTCCTCGCCCAGTCGGTTCGCCATGGGGACGCGCACGCCGGTGAAGCTCAGCTCGGCAGTGTCCTGCGCGTGCAGGCCGATCTTCTCCAGCTTGCGGCCGCGCTCGAACCCCGCCATGCCGCGCTCGACCACGAACAGGCTCAACCCGCGATGGCGGTCCTCTCCGGTGCGGGCCGCGACGACAACGAGGTCGGCGTTGATCCCGTTGGTGATGAACGTCTTCGCGCCGTCGAGTACGTAGGCGTCGCCGTCCCGGCGTGCGCGGGTCCGGATGCCCGCGAGGTCCGACCCCGTGCCGGGCTCGGTCATCGCCACGGCCGAGATCTTCGCCCCGGACGCGATGCCGGGAAGCCACCGCCCGCGCTGGTCCTCGGTGCCGCCCAGCAGGTAGGGCACCACGATGTCGGCCTGCAGGGCGGGGCCGAGGATCGCCGGGAGGACGCCGAAGGCCGCTCCCTCCTCGCTGAGGATCGCGTTGAAGCGGAAGTCGCTGATGCCGGTGCCGCCCAGCTCCTCGGGGACGTCGAACCCGAGCGCCCCGAGCGAGCCCAGGCCGGTGAACAGGCTGCGGGGCACGATGCCGGCCCGCTCCCACTCGTCGTAGTGCGGCACGACCTCCCGCCGGAGGAACTCGCGGACGGAGGAGCGGTACTCCTCGTGCTCCGTCGCATACAGGTCGCGTCTCATGTCAGCCGTTCCACCCGCCACCGCAGACGAGCGTCTGGCCGCTGACGTAGTCGGACTCCGGCAGACAGAACAGCGCCACCGCGCCGGCGGCGTCGGCCGGCGTGCCCGCCCGGCCGAGCGGGATCATCGTCGTCGCGGCGGCGGCGATGGCCGCGCTGACGCCGACCTTGATGCGCCGACCCTCGACGTCGATCTCGCTGCCGTCCGCGGCGGCCTGGGTGAGCCGGGTCTGGATGAAGCCGAACGCGACCGCGTTGACCGTGACGTTGTAGCGGCCCCACTCCTTCGCGATCGTCTGCGTGAGGCCGGTGATGCCGGCCTTCGCCGCCGCGTAGTTGGCCTGTCCCGGGTTGCCGGCGAGGCCGGCGACCGACGAGACGTTGACGACCTTGCGGCAGCGCGCGACGCCGTGCGCGGCGAGCTCGGCCTTAGCCGCCGCCGCGATGATCGGCTGCGCGGCGCGCAGGATGCGGAAGGGCGCGGTCAGGTGCACGTCGAGGATCGCCGCCCACTGCTCGTCGGTCATCTTCTGCAGGATCGAGTCCCAGGTGTAGCCGGCGTTGTTGACGATGATGTCGACGCCACCGAACTCCTCGACCGCCGTCGTCACGAAGCGGTCGGCGAAGGCCGGGTCCGTGACCGACCCGACGCAGGCGACGGCCCGCCCGCCGGCGGCGGTGATCGCGTCGACGGTCTCGGCGGCCGGGTCGGCGTCGAGGTCGTTGACCACCACGCGCGCACCCTCGGACGCCAGCTTCAACGCGATCTCGCGGCCGATGCCTCGGCCCGAGCCGGACACGATCGCGGTGCGGTCGTCGAGTCTCATGAGGGCCTTTCGGAGGTGGGGGACGTCAGGTCGACGACCGCGGTGCCGCTCAGGGTGACCGTGCCGTCGGCGAGGCGCACGGCGATGTCGAGTGTGGCGATCCCGTCGTCGAGGGCGGTGACGACTCCGGTGCAGACCGGCTCGGCGTGGACGGGGGTGATGGCCGAGAACCGCACCCGCCAGCGGCGGAGACGGGACTGCGGGACCCAGTCGGTGAGGAGCCGGCCGAGGTAGGCCATCGAGAGCATGCCGTGGGCGAACACGTCGTCGAGGCCCGCGGACCGAGCGACGTCGAGGTCGATGTGGACCGGGTTGGTGTCACCGGATGCGCCCGCAAAGAGCGCGAGGGTGGCGCGGCTGATCGGGGCGATGCGCAGCGAGGGGAGCTCCAGGCCGACGCTCACGTCGGGGCTCGACGGTGCGCTCACGCGACCGCCGCCAGCGCGCGCACGATGATGAGGCTCTCGGCCGTGGCGACGAGCTCGCCGTCCCTCGAGAACTCCGTGCGCGTCGTGATGAAGTCCATGCCCGCGTTCTTCGCGACGGCCGAGACGACCCGGCGGCGCGCCTCGATGAGGTCACCGGCGTAGGCCATCCGCTGGTAGTCGAACGACTGCTCGCCGTGGAGCACGCCGCGCAGGTCGACCCCCAGATCGGTGAGCCACCCCAGCGGGTCAGGGGTCTCCAGCTCGATCGAGAAGAAAAACGTCGGCGGGATCGGCAGATCGGGGTGACCGGCGGCACGGGCGGCGTCGACGTCCGTATACACCGGGTCGGACTCGCCGATCGCCCGGGCGAACGCGCGGAGGCGCCCGCGCTCGACGGCCATCAGGACCGGCGCGAACTCCACCGCAAGAGCGCGTTCGGCGTCCACCGGCATCAGGCGGTCCGCTCGTAGAGAGTCACGACCGCAGCGCCGCCGAGGCCGATGTTGTGCTGCAGGGCGAGGGTGACGCCCTCCACCTGCCGAGGTCCGGCGGTGCCCCGCAGCTGCCAGACCAGCTCCGCGCACTGGGCGAGGCCGGTGGCGCCGAGTGGGTGGCCCTTCGAGAGCAGGCCCCCGGACGGGTTGGTCACGACGCGACCCCCGTAGGTGTTGTCGCCGTCCTGCACGAACCGCTCACCGGTGCCCTCGGGGGTCAGTCCCAGCGCCTCGTAGCTGATGAGCTCGTTGGTGGCGAAGCAGTCGTGGAGCTCGACGACGCGAATGTCCTCGGGGGAGACCCCCGAGGCCTCGTACACCTGGCTCGCCGCGGCGCGGGTCATCTCCGCGCCCACCAGCACGCGCAGGTCGTCGGACTCGAAGGTGTCGGGAGTGTCGGTCGTCATGGCCTGGCTACGGATCACCACGCTCGCGTCGATCCCGTGACCGGCCGCATACTCCGGCGTGCAGATCACCGCCGCCGCCGCGCCGCAGGTCGGCGGGCAGCACATCAGCCGGGTCAGCGGATCGACGATCATCGGGGAGGCGAGCACCTCCTCGACCGTCACCGGGTCTCGGAAGACGGCGAAGGGGTTGTTCGCCGCGTGGGAGCGCGCCTTCACCGAGATCTTGGCGAAGGTCTCGGGCGAGGTGCCGTACCGCTCCATGTGGGCGCGCCCGGCACCCCCGAAGTACGTCGGGGCCATCGGCGCTGCACTGGGGCCCTGCGCCCGTTCGCTCGCCGCGTCGAACGCGGCGAACGGCGAGGTGCGGTCGTTCCACGCCGAGGAGAGGGCGCCCGGCGTCATCTGCTCGAACCCCAACGCGAGCACCACCTCCGCGGCCCCGCTCTCCACCGCCTGACGCGCGAGGTAGAGCGCCGTGGACCCGGTCGAGCAGTTGTTGTTGACGTTGATGATCGGGATGCCGGACAGGCCGACGCGGTACAGCGCCGCCTGGCCGGACGTGGAGTCGCCGTACACCCAGCCGGCGTACGCCTGCCGGATGTCGGCGTAGTCGACCCCGGCGTCGGCCAGCGCCGCGGTGACCGCACCCGTGGCCATCTCCTGGTAGCCGATGCCGGCACTGGGCTTGCTGAACGGGACCATGCCCACTCCGGCGACGACGGCGTTGCGGCTCATGACGCTGACTCTGACACCGAAATCAAAATTAGTCAAGACGTACTAGTCATCCATAGCTAGGTATGCGGTAGCCTCCCGACATGTCGACCGCCTCCGCATCGCTCCCGGTACAGCAACGGGCGTGGGACACCCGCGAGCGGATCCTCGCGGCAGCGCTGACCTGCCTAGCGGAGGACGGCTACGCGGCCACCACCACCTCGCGCATCCAGGAGCGGGCCGGCGTGTCGCGGGGCAGCCTGCTGCACCAGTTCCCTTCCCGGGACGACCTGTTGATCGCGGCCGTGCACCATCTCGCCGACCAGCGCGCCGGCGACCTGGCCGACCCCGGACCGCTCGGGATCGACGCGGCCGTGAACCAGCTGTGGCGGACCTTCCAGGGTCCGCTGTTCCGCGCCGCGGTGCAGCTGTGGGCCGGTGCGGAGCACAACGAGCAGCTTCGGACCGCACTCGCCCCGCGGGAACGCGAGCTGGGACGCCGCATCCGAGCCTCCGTCGGTGCGCTGTTCGGACCGGAACGAGCGGCGCACCCGGACTTCGGCGAGCTCGTCAGCCTGCTCGTGTCGAGCATGCGCGGGGTCGCGCTGACGTACGCGTTCGACGCCCGCGACCATCGCCGCGAGCCGAGCCTTCCGAGCTGGCGGAGGCTCGCGCACCGCTACCTCGACTGAACCGCAAAACGCCGCGGTCGTGGCGGCAGAGGTATGCCGCGCCATCCGAGGGACGACGCGGCATACCTGTGTATGCGGTTCGGCCTAGTAGGTGGTCGCCGTGGCCCCGCCGCGGCTGAACCACTCGTTGGCCTTCGGCGAGTAGAGCAGCGCCAGGACGATGATCGCGATCACGACCTGGCCGAACGAGGTGCCGCGCTGGTTCCCGGACTGGAAGGCCGCCACCAGGCCGGCGATGATCGTCAGCACGTTGACGATGGCGACGATGATGCGCGCCCCGTTGTTGCCGCGGAACAGGCCTCGCGCCACAGCCAGCTCGATGAGGCCGAACACGAGGACGGCGATACCGGCGACGAGGACAACGAGCCGCTGGTTGTCGGTGAGGTCGCCCGCGGCGCCGACGCCACCGGAGCCGGCGTAGGCGATCAGGGCGATGATGCCCGCGATGACGTAGAGGATTCCGGAGATGATGACGAGGACGCCCAGGAGCGTCACGCCGCCTGGTCGCTTCATTGGTGTCGCGGACACAGCTCTTCCTCCCTGCTTGGATGTGTGTTACCAGGCATCCTCGAGGCCCGCAGGCCTGCGGGCCTGGACTTTCGGAAGGACGCGCCGAGCAATCGCGCCAAGGCAGGCGGGCGCGGTGCTGATGGTTCGGCTACGACGGGCTGGTGGGGGTTTCGCCGCGGCTGAAGAACGCATTGGCCCGGCCCGAGTACAGCAGGGCGAGCACGATGAGCGCGATGATCACCTGGCCGATCGAGACCCCGCGCTGGTTGCCCGACTGGAACAGCGCGAACACGCCGACGACGATCGTCACGATGTTGAGGACCGCCACGATCAGGCGAGCACCGTTGTTGCCGCGGAAGAGCCCACGAGCGACGAGCAGCTCGATGAGGCCGAGGAGGGTGATGACGATGCCGATGACGAGGAGCGCCGTCTTCTGGTTGCTGGTGAGATCACTGCTGCTCGAGGCGAGAATGGCCAGGAGACCAGAGATCACGTAGAGGATCCCGGAGATGACGACGAGGACGCCGAGGAAGGTCACGCCGCCTGGTCGTTTCACTGGTGAAGCTGTCACTGCACTGTCCCTCCTGCTGGTGGCTGTGCCGAGCATCCTTCCAGCCCGCGGTGCACTCACGCCTACACTTCGGGAATGAGTCGACGAGCGATGCCGCCCTGGCAGTCCTGGGCGATCGCCATCGGTGCCGTCGTCGTGGGGTGTCTGCTCGTCGCGTCGCGCATTAGGCCGGTCGCGATCGTCGGCGTGGTCGTCGTCGTCATCGCGCTGCTCATCGTGTCGCGGATGGCCGTCGACACGTTCGGGCGCTCCCGCCGTTGAGGGTTCGGCATCCGGGACGCCCGTCCCAGGGGATGGTCGGCGTCCGGTCGGCCCCGGGGTCGCACCTAGACTCTCGCCGGCACCCTGACTGACGTACCGCCTGATAGGACCCTGACGTGACCAAGCCCGTCGTCCTGATCGCCGAGGAGCTCTCGCCCGCGACGATCGACGCCCTCGGCCCCGACTTCGAGATCCGCCACCTTGACGGAGCCGACCGCGGCGCCCTGCTGCCCGGGCTGGCCGACGTCGACGCGATTCTCATCCGGTCGGCCACCCAGATGGACGCCGAGGCGATCGCCGCCGGGAAGAAGCTGAAGGTCATCGCCCGCGCCGGGGTCGGCCTCGACAACGTCGATGTCCCCGCCGCCACCCAGGCCGGCGTCATGGTCGTCAACGCGCCGACGTCGAACATCACCTCCGCCGCCGAGCTGGCCATCGGGCTGCTCCTGGCCAGCGCCCGTAACATCGCGCCGGCCAGCGCCTCCCTCAAGGGCGGCGCGTGGAAGCGCAGCCAGTACGGCGGCGTCGAGCTGCTCGACAAGACCGTCGGCATCGTCGGCCTGGGCCGGATCGGCGCACTGGTGGCCGAGCGGCTCAAGGGGTTCGGCGTGACCCTGCTGGCCTACGACCCGTACACGTCCGCCGCCAAGGCCGGCCAGCTCGGTGCCCGTCTCGTCGGTCTGGACGAGCTGCTCGCCGAGTCGGACTTCATCACCGTGCACCTGCCCAAGACCCCGGAGACCGTCGGCCTCATCGGCGAGGAGGCGTTCAAGAAGGTCAAGCCGACCGTGCGGATCGTCAACGCGGCGCGCGGCGGCATCGTCGACGAGCTGGCGCTGGCCGACGCGATCCGGGACGGTCGGGTAGCCGGCGCCGGTCTCGACGTCTTCGCCAAGGAGCCGACCACCGAGTCGCCGCTCTTCGAGTTCGACTCGGTCGTCGTGACGCCGCACCTGGGCGCCTCGACCGAGGAGGCCCAGGAGAAGGCCGGCGTGTCCGTGGCGCGCTCGGTCCGGCTGGCGCTGGGCGGCGACCTCGTCCCGGACGCCGTGAACGTCTCGGGTGGGGCGATCGCGGAGGAGGTCCGTCCGGGGATCGCGCTGGTCGAGAAGCTCGGGCGCATCTTCACCGCGGTCGCCGGGCAGGTCCCGGTGCAGCTCGACATCGACGTCCGCGGCGAGATCACCGAGTTCGACGTGTCGGTGTGGCGGCTCTCCGCGTTGAAGGGACTGTTCCAGGACGTTGTCGAGGAGCAGGTCTCCTACGTCAACGCGCCGGTGATCGCCGAGCAGCGTGGCGTCGAGACGCGCCTGCTCACCGACTCGGCCAGTGGCGACTTCCGCAACGTCACCACTCTGCGCGGGACGCTCGGCGACGGCACCGAGGTCTCGGTGGCCGGCACCCTCACCGGCCCCCGGATGATCGAGAAGGTCGTCGGGGTCAACGGCTTCGACCTCGAGGTGCCGCTGACCGACCATCTGGCGGTGTTCATCTACGCCGACCGGCCCGGTGTCGTCGGCCAGGTGGGCCAGATCCTCGGTGACGAGGGGATCAACATCGGCGGTATGCAGGTGGCGCGCGGCGAGAAGCACGGGTCGGCACTGGTCCTGCTCAACGTCGATGTCGAGCTACCGGCCGCCGTGGCGGCCCGGATCGCCGACGCCGTCGGCGCCGAGAGCTTCGCCGTCATCAACCTCTGATCTCGCGCACCACCCCCACCGCCACCGCGCCCCCCGCGCCCGCTGCCGGTCGCCGAGAGGCCAGCTTCGGCCGCTCTGGACCGCTCCAGAACGGCCATTGTTGGCCTCTCGACTGGTGCGTCGCGGCTGTCAGGTCACAGGAGGAGCTGGCGGAGTCGACGGATCAGGCGATCGCGGTATGCCGGTACGGTCACCGACCGAGCGGTGAGCTGCACGTAGGTCCAGCCCGCCTCCTGCACGGACTCTCGGCGGCCTACGTCCCGCTGCCACTGCCGTCGGTCGGTTCGATGGAAGTCGCCGTCGAACTCGGCGACGACGCGTTGCTCGCGCCAGACAAAGTCGCCGAAGGCGAGCCACTCGCCGGCGGCATCGACAACGGGGGCATTGAGCTCGGGTTCGGGCAGGCCGCCGCGCAGGAACATAAGCCGGGTCTTCGACTCCATCGGCGAGCGGCTCCCGACCCGGACCAGATCACCGGCCTCACGCATACGGACCACGCCGCGGTGTCCAGCGCGAGCGCGGACCACCTGTCTCAGGTCGCCCGTCGAGATGCCTTGGCAGAACTCGACGATCGCGTCGCCCATGACCACGAGGTCGTCGAGGCCGAGGGTGCCGGCGAGGTCGGCCCACGTCGTCAGCGGATCGGTGCAGCGCAGTCCGTCGACGATGACGACGCCACGCTGGTCCACGCTGCGGTGGGCGACCACATGACGCCGACGCAGCCTCGGAAAGTCGTTCTCACCCGTGATGTGCCACGGTTCCTCCGGCCCCCACGGCTGAGGCAACGGCAGGCCCATCATCCGAGCGGCGGTCAGGTGCGAGAACGCCTCGTCCGGCGCGATGACACAGCCGGCCGCCCTCAGCGCCGGCCAGAACGATGTCGTCGGCGGGCTGCGCACTCCCCAGAGTGGTGACGCGAGGTCGCCACGACGGGTTCGGCCCCGCGAGATGGGGACGAGTGCCGCCTCGTCGACCCGGAAGGGCCGATCGACGAGGCTGTCGGGCAGTGGCGAGGGTGGACGCATACGCGCAAGGTTCGCTCGCGAACCCCTGAGGCTCGGGCACTTATCCACAGGCCCGCCCGCCCCTGATACTGGCGCCGAGAGGCCAGATTCGGCCGCTCTGGACCGGTCCAAAGCGGCCGAAGCTGGCCTCTCGGCAGCAAGGGGGTGGGCGGGAGGAGGGGCGGCGGGTCAGGCTGGTGTGGGGCGGGTCTGACGAGAGAGAACGAGGACGCGGACGGCGAAGGCGACGAGCCAGGCGCTCCATACGACGTAGCCGACGAAGTTGAGCAGACCGGCCATCGGCACGTCGAGCGGCTCCACCGTGCCGACGGCGATGAGGGCCGCGGCGACCAGGCCGACCGCCGACAGCACCCGGCCGAGCACGCGCTCGCGCAGGGCGATGGCGACCATCACCGTCCAGGCGGCGGTCAGCGCGTACCCGATCGTCTCGCCGACCACGGTGCCGAGCACGACGTTGAGGGTGTGGAAGGTCGAGATCGCCGCCGGGTCCTGCGGGGTGGCCGCAAGCCCGGGCACCAGGAGCGGCCAGCGCAGCAGGCCGACCACCTGGACCACTGCCGCCGCGACACCCACGACGACCGACGCGCGCAGCAGCCGGGACGACCCGAGCCGGCCGACGAACACGGCGATGGGGGCCATCAGGCCGGCACCGAGCGCGAGGAGAAGGAACAGCGCACTGACCGGAGCCTGCTTCTCGTGGAACGTCGCGAGGACCTCGGCGGCGGGGTGGTTCAGCACGTCCGGGTAGTCGAAGACGGTGCCGAGGCCGACGAACGCGGCGTTGACCAGCACGGCTCCCGCGACGAGCAGCGCCGCGGTGAGACCATGACGCGCCGGGCGGCGGGGGGCGACGAGGTATGCGTCGAGACCCGAGCCGGGGCCGGCGTCGACAGCGAGGCGAGGAGAGGACGAGGGGTGCGACATGGTGAGCTCCTTGTTTGTACGGTGTACATAATTTCTACACCGTACAGTAAAGCCATGAGCGACCCTCGTCAAGCCCTCCGCCGATGACCGTTCCCGCTACCCCGCGCAAGCGCGGACCGAAGCGCAGCCTCTCCCTCGACCAGGTCGTCGACGCCGCGCTCGACGTGGTCGACGAGGGCGGCCCCGAGGCGCTCTCGGTGCGCTCGGTCGCGACCCGGCTCGGCGTCAACCCCAACGCGCTCTACACCTACGTGGCGAGCCGGGCGGCCCTCGAGCGGGAGCTGGTCGAACGGGTCCTCGCCGAGTCCGAGATCGCCCTGCTCGCCGCCCCGAACCGGCCGTGGCGCGCCCGCATCCTCGACTACGCCCTGGCCCTGCGGACGACGATGCTCCGGCACCCCGCCGTGGCGCTCCTGATCATGACCGCGCCGATGGACGGGCCGACGGCGCTGCTGGTGGGGGAGCGGCTCATCGAGGCGTTCACCGAGGGCGGACTCGAACCCGCCGACGCCTCCCGCGCGAGCTACGCCCTGATGGTGCAGGTGCTGGGGTTCCTCGCCCTCGAGGTGGCCGAGACCGAGGGCCGGCCGCCGTTGCCCGACGAGCGGCAGCGGGTCGCCGAGCGCCGCGCCGCTCTCGAGTTCCTCGACGCCGACGACTGGCCGATGACGACGGCCACCCGCGACGTGACGGCCCAGTGGATCAGCACCGCACAGTTCACCTGGGCGGTCGAGCGGCTGCTCGACGGCGTCGCCGCATCTTCCTGACGGTTCCGGTCCGGATACTGGAACCCGGGTGCAATTACTTGGACGTCCACGTAATCTCGAACCATGGCGCGGCGGCTCGTACTCATTGCCAGCCGCGGCGAGTTTCTCTAGTCAGCCCCTCGCCGCGGAGATCCCGCGTGCACCGCTGACAGCGCTCACCGAACCGGGTTGGAGCGCGAAACCCGCCACATACCAATCGTTTCGACGTACGCATTTCATCTGTGAGGACGTGAACATCATGAGCGAAGAGGCAGAGAAGGCCCGCCAGGCGCTGCAGGAGTCGATGGACCTGCGCGACCAGGGCCACTCCGACGACTGACCCACCGCGGACAGCTAGGCGCAGCCCCCTGGGCTGCGCCTAGGCTTTTCCCGCACGCCCACCTACCCCAGGAGGACCCGGTGACCGACACCCTCAACCTCGCCGTCATCGGCGGCGACGGGATCGGACCCGAGGTCGTCGCCGAGGGGCTGAAGGCGCTCGATGCAGCCACGGCGTCCGGCGGTCTCAAGGTCTCGACGACCGAGTACGACCTTGGTGCCCGCCGCTGGCACTCCACCGGCGAGACGCTGCCGGCCAGCGTCCTCGACGAGCTCAAGGGCCACGACGCGATCCTGCTCGGCGCCATCGGCGACCCGAGCGTGCCCAGCGGCGTTCTCGAGCGCGGCGTGCTGCTCCCGATCCGGTTCGCCCTCGAGCACTACGTGAACCTGCGCCCGGCCAAGCTGTTCCCGGGCGTGCGGAGCCCGCTCGACGTCGACCGCGTCGCCCCGGACGGAATCGACTTCGTCGTGGTCCGCGAGGGCACCGAGGGGCCCTACGTCGGCAACGGCGGCTCGCTGCGCGTCGGCACCCCCCATGAGATCGCCACCGAGGTGAGCGTCAACACCCGGTTCGGCGTCGAGCGCGTCGTCCGCGACGCCTTCGCGCGGGCCCAGGCACGTCCGCGCCAGCACCTCACGCTCGTCCACAAGCACAACGTGCTCACGTATGCCGGTCACCTCTGGCGCCGGACCGTCGAGGAGGTCGGGACGGAGTTCCCCGACGTCGAGACCGCCTACCAGCACGTCGACGCGGCGACCATCTTCCTCGCCACGGACCCCGGCCGGTTCGACGTCATCGTCACCGACAACCTCTTCGGCGACATCATCACCGACATCGCCGGCGCCATCGTCGGCGGCATCGGGCTCGCGGCCAGCGGGAACATCAACCCCGAACGCGCCTACCCGAGCATGTTCGAGCCGGTGCACGGCTCCGCCCCCGACATCGCCGGACAGGGCAAGGCCGACCCCACCGCCACGGTGCTCTCGGTCGCGCTGCTGCTCGAGCACCTGGGCCGAGTAGAGCAGGCTCGGGCCGTCGAGGCCGCGGTCGCCGCGGACCTCGCCGAGCGCGGTGCCGAGCCCCGGTCGACCACGGCCGTGGGCGACGCGATCGCCGCCCGGCTGGCCTGAGCCGAACCTCCAGAACTCTCGGTCGTGCCGCCCGACGGCGGCCGAACCCCTCCCGACCGGCGATCGGCGCCCTCGCGCCGCCCGGTAGTCTCAGCATACGGACACGCAGTCGAAAGGCCCCGGAATGACGACGCAGTCGACCCACACCTCGCCCCGCCCCAGCGTGGCGGACCTCGCCCACGACCCGCACGAGCACGTGCGGCTCGACTTCGCCGTCGCCGAGCGCGACGACCGGCTCGCGGAGATCGAGCGCGAGAAGGTGCTGCGCGACCCGGGGTTCGGCAAGACCTTCACCGACCACATGGTCAAGGCGATCTGGACGCTGGGGGAGGGCTGGCACGACGCGGAGGTCACCGCCTACGGGCCGCTGCTCATCGACCCTGCCACCGCCGTCCTGCACTACGCGCAGGAGATCTTCGAGGGGATGAAGGCCTACCGGCACGAGGACGGGTCGGTCTGGACGTTCCGGCCGGAGGCCAACGCCGCTCGGTTCAACCGCAGCGCGCGCCGACTGGCCCTGCCCGAGCTGCCGGAGCACGACTTCATCGAGTCGCTCAAGGCCCTCGTCTCGACCGACATCGACTGGGTCCCCGAGCCGGGACCGTCGGGGGAGAAGAGTCTCTACCTGCGCCCGTTCATGTATGCGTCCGAGGTGTTCCTCGGCGTCCGACCGTCCGCGGAGGTCACCTACTGCGTGATCGCCTCACCGGCGGCGGCGTACTTCCCGGGCGGCGTCAAGCCGGTGTCGCTCTGGATCTCCACCGACTTCGCGCGCGCCGGCGCCGGTGGCACCGGGGCCGCCAAGTGCGGCGGCAACTACGCGTCGAGCCTCGCGGGCCAGATGGAGGGCGCCGAGCACGGCTGCGACCAGGCGGTGTTCCTCGACTCCTCGACGCACACGTACATCGAGGAGCTCGGCGGGATGAACCTGTTCCTCGTCTACCGGGACGGCCGGATCGTCACCCCCGAGCTGACCGGCTCGATCCTCGAGGGCGTCACCCGCTCGTCGATCCTCGAGCTGGCCAAGGAGATGGGCCTGGAGCCCGAGGAGCGCCGGATCCCGATCCAGGAGTGGAAGGACGCCGCCACCTCCGGTGAGCTGGCCGAGGTCTTCGCCTGCGGCACCGCCGCGGTGATCACCCCGGTCGGCGAGCTGAAGTGGGAGGGCGGCAGCGTCGACCACCGTCGCGTCGGCCACGCGGACACCGTCGCCCTCGGCCTGCGGCAACGACTTCTCGACATCCAGTACGGGCGCACCCCGGACACCCGCGGCTGGCTGACCCGGCTCGCCTGAGGCGGTCGGCCGCTCGTCGTCTGCGCTCGTACGCCTCGTATGCCTCGGATGCGTCGCCCGCGCCTCGTCGCCAGTGACCTCGACGGCACGCTGCTGCGGTCGGACGGGACCGGTTCGAAGCGGACCGCGGCGGCCCTCCGGGCGGTGCAGGCGGCCGGTGTCCGCACGGTGCTCGTCACGGCCCGGCCACCGCGATGGCTTGACGACCTTGCGCACCTCGTCGGTGACGGCGGCGTCGCGATCTGCGGCAACGGCGCCTTCGTCTACGACGTGCCTCACCGAACGGTGTTGTCGCACAAGGGAATCGAGCCCGAGTCCGTGGCCGCGATCATTGACGACCTGCGGCGTGAGCTGCCCGGAGTGACGTTCGCTGCCGAACGCGCGACCGGCTTCGCGCTCGAGGAGGCCTACGAGAGCCAGCATCCGGTCCCGGTGGATGCGGTCCGTGGACCCATCGCCGACGACGGTGACCCGGTGGGGAAGCTGCTGGGTCGCCACCCGACGATGTCCGAGGACGAGTTCCGGGAGCGGGTGGCGGAGGTCGTCGGCGACCGCGGCATCGTGGCGTACTCCGGTGCGGGCGGGCTGGCCGAGATCTCCGCGCCGGGGGTGACCAAGGCGGCTGCGCTGGAGTCCTGGTGCGACGGCCTCGGCATCGGCGCCGAGGACGTGTGGGCGTTCGGCGACATGCCGAACGACCTGCCGATGATCGTCTGGGCGGGCACGGCGTTCGCCGTGGCCAACGCGCATCCGGACGTCATCGCCGCCGCCGACCACGTGTGCCCGTCGAACGACGAGGACGGGGTGGCTCAGATCCTGGAGCGGCTCCTCGACGCTCCAGAACGTGAGAAGTCTGACCACATACCGAGACAGCCGTTGGACGAGGACTGATCGACGGGCACTCTGGACCGCGTGACGCACGTCCAGCCGGCCGCACCACCCGCCTCGCTCATTATCAGCTAGCGCGACGAGTACCCCTCGTCGCGCAGACCTCCCGTAACCCGGGGGGTCTTTTTGTGTCCCGGGCACACCCCGTCCGGACACGAGCGTCGAGGGGCGGCCGGCATACGAGCGGCACGACACCCACCAGCCCCAGGGAAGCGGCGATGACCGACACCACCACCAGACCGGCGAGCGACTTGCACGTCTACGACACGACGCTGCGCGACGGCGCCCAGCAGGAGGGGCTCAACCTCTCGGTCGTCGACAAGCTGGTCATCGCGCGGCACCTCGACGAGCTCGGCGTGGGGTTCATCGAGGGCGGCTGGCCCGGAGCGAACCCCAAGGACACCGAGTTCTTCCAGCGCGCGCAGCACGAGCTCGCGCTGCAGAACGCCACGCTGGCCGCGTTCGGCGCCACTCGCCGCGCGGGGTCGAAGGCCGCCGACGACCCGCTCGTCCGCGCCCTGCTGGCCTCCGGCGCGCCGGTCGTCACCCTCGTCGCCAAGTCGCACGTCCGGCACGTCGAGGAGGCCCTGCGGACGACGCGCGAGGAGAACCTCGCGATGATCCGCGACACGGTGGGCTTCCTCCACGGCGAGGGGCGACGGGTGTTCCTCGACGCCGAGCACTTCTTCGACGGGTACGCCGCGGACCGCGCCTACGCGCTGGAGGCGGTGCGCGCGGCGGCCGAGGCCGGCGCCGAGGTGGTCGCCCTCTGCGACACCAACGGGGGCATGCTGCCGCCGCAGGTCCAGGACGTAGTGGGCGACGTGCTCGCCTCGACCAGTGCCCGGCTGGGCATCCACTGCCACAACGACACCGGCTGCGCCGTCGCCAACTCGCTGGCCGCGGTGGAGGCCGGGGCCAGCCACGTCCAGGGCACCGTCAACGGGTACGGCGAGCGCACGGGCAACGCCGACATCCTCACCGTCATCTCGAACCTCCAGCTCAAGGCCGGACACGAGGTCGTTGCGCCCGAACGGCTCCGCGACGCCACCCGGCTGGCCCACGCCATCAGCGAGGTGACCAACGTGGCGCCGTACAGCCGGCAGCCCTACGTCGGGTCGAGTGCGTTCGCGCACAAGGCCGGCCTGCACGCCAGCGCCCTCAAGGTCGACCCGAACCTCTACCAGCACACCGACCCGTCCGCCGTCGGCAACGGGATGCGCACGCTGGTCTCGGACATGGCCGGACGGGCCAGCATCCACCTCAAGGCCGCGGAGATCGGCGTCGACCTCACCGGTCAGGACGAGCTCGTGGCGTCGGTCCTCGCCGAGGTCAAGGACCTGGAGCTGCGGGGCTACACCTTCGACGCGGCGGACGCGTCGTTCGAGCTGTTGCTCCGGAATGCGCTGTCCGGCAGCGTCCTGACCTACTTCGACGTCGAGTCGTGGCGCGTCATCACCGACGCGCGCGGCGGCGAGCTGGCGGTATCGGAGGCCACCGTGAAGCTGGTCGCCAGTGATCGGCGGTTCGTCGCGACGGGGGAGGGGAACGGCCCGGTCAACGCCCTCGACCACGCGCTGCGGCAGGCCCTCGCGGAGGTCTACCCGGAGATCGACAAGCTGGAGCTGATCGACTTCCGGGTGCGGATCCTCGACGCCTCACACGGCACCGACGCGGTCACCCGGGTCCTCATCGAGACGTCGGACGGGGAGACGTCGTGGAACACACTGGGCGTCGCGGCGAACATCGTCGAGGCGTCGTGGAAGGCCCTCGTCGACGGGATCACCTTCGGGCTGCGCCGGCACGAGGTGCCGGTTCGCTGACGGGTATGCGCGGAGGTGAGTCCGCGCATACCCTCGCGAATCGCGTTGGCTACTGGAGGTACTCGGCTTCCGTCGTCTCGAGGCGGCGGTGGTAGCGCATCCCGCCGGCGCCGCCGATCACGGCGCCCAGCAGCGTGATGGCGAGCAGCAGGATCAGCGCGACGATGCCGGCGCCGGTGAGGTTGCCCTGGTCGACGGGCAGGCGCGGGAAGGTGTTCAGGGTGCTGAGCACGTCGAACTTCGCGCCGGCCACGGCCGCCACGATGGCGACCACGATGGCGACGACGACCGCCCACAGCCAGACGGCGAACCCTTGGCGAGCCCCGTCGAAGCGCGACATCCGGGCCGCGACGTAGCCGCCACCGTAGTAGGACACGAAGGCGATCACCGCCAGCAGGACGATGCCGACGATGCCCACGGTCTGCGGGTCCTGGCTCTGGATCTGGGTGGCCGCCTGGTCGACGGTGGTCGTCCCCTGCGTGACGCCGACTGCTGCCCCGACGGCGGCGACGAACGCGGTGAGGATGACCGCCAGGCCCATGGCGGCGACCCAGCCGAAGAAGGCGGCACCCCAGTTGATACCGATGTGGAGGCGGCCTCGGGCCGCACCGGGTGCGACCACCTGACGATCGTCCACCACGGCGGGCGCCGTCGCGGCTTCGGTCCGCATCGGGCGGGTGCCCTCCTCGTCGGCGCGAACCCGGGTGTCGTCGTCCGCGCGGAGGCGGTCGTCGTCGGTGACCTGCCGTTCCATGCCGGCCCGGTTCTCCGTCTCGTCGGTGCTCACAGATGTCTCCTTCGGTCGGGTCGGCTATCGGGGTGGTCGCCGGCCTTCCATGAGTGGCGTACCCGCGGCACGAGTCGTTCATGCGCGCCACGCGGACGTCGTTCGGGGAGAATGGGGGCCATGAGCACGAGCGGGGACTCCGGACAGCGCGTCGGCAACGCCGAGCGAGAGGCGGCCATCGAGGCACTGAACCAGCACTGGCAGGCCGGTCGGCTGGATCCCGCCGAGCACGAGCGCCGCACCACCGCCGCCTACGCCGCGGTGACCACGGGCGACCTCGACGCCCTGTTCGCCGACCTGCCCGGTGGCGACCCCGCCACCCGCCGGTCGGGGACCTCCCCGGCTCCGCTCCAGGGCGAGGTCGTGGCGTCGCCGGGGGAGATCGCCCCACAGAGCGGCACCGGCCTGTTCCCGGCCGGTTCGTGGGTCGCCGAGCACCGCGACGCGCTGATGGGCGTGACGCCGTTCGTCGCGCTGGGCCTGTTCTTTGCCACGCGGTGGTGGGTGTGGTTCCTGCTCATCCCCGCGGCCGGCGTGATCCTCTACTCGGGCAATGACGGGCGCAAACGAGGGCGTGATCGCGACCGCTGACCACAGCGATCCGGTCGTCGACGGTCGACCGGACGAGGCGGCGGCGCTGAGCGCACTCGCGCTGCGCAGCAAGGGGTACTGGGGCTACGACGCCGCGTTCCTCGACGCCTGCCGGGCTGAGCTGACCTTGACGCCGGACCAGGCTGGGGCGGCTCGCGTCGTCCGGGACGTGGGGGGCACGGTGCGGGGCTTCCACCTGCTCGCGCCGGACCCGGACGGGGATCCGGGTCGTGGCGAGCTGCTCATGCTGTTCGTCGACCCCTCGGCCATCGGCAGCGGCATCGGTCGGGCGCTGCTCGAGGACGCGGTCCGGTATGCGGCTCGCCGCGGCTGGTCGGCGCTGCGGGTCGAGTCCGACCCGGGCGCCGAGGGGTTC
>CAVWQU010000001.1:0-10174 GCA_963757225.1 uncultured Actinomycetota bacterium | reverse complement strand
GCTCGTCGGCGAGGACGCGGACGCTGACCACCGACCGTCCCCGCTCGAAGTTCTCGGTGATCGTGCTGATCCGCCGTGGCAGGCGGTGCAGCAGCGGAAGGAGGGTGACGAGCTGGTCCTCGAGGGCGGCCCGGACCTCGCTCGGCCCGAAGCGGCTCGCGAGCACCGAGCGGCCCTCCTTTCGGGCCGCAGCCACGAGGTCGACCTGCGGGCTGATCGACCAGAGCGTCCCCTCCAGCGCGCCGAGCGCCCGCAGAGCCGCTGCCACCTGAGGCGGCACGGCGAAGTGGTGCCGGATGACCAGGGAGAACAGCGCCTGGAACATGCCGGTGGACCCGCCACCACCTGAACCGGCGAACCGCTGCAGCAGCTGGCCCAGCTCCCGCTCGAACGCGCGGTCGTCGAGGTCGGCGGGCCGGTCGAGGAGGTCGAGGACGGCGTCGGTCGCGGCGACCGAGTCGCGTCGCTCGACCGCGTGCAGGAGCAGGGCCAGCGCGTCGCGAGAACCGGAGTCGAGCCGGCCGACGGCCCCGAGGTCGAGGAGCGCGAGCCGCCCGGTCTCGTCGACGAGGACGTTGCCCTGGTGCAGGTCGGCGTGGAACACCCCGTTGACCAGCACCTGCCGCAGCACGGCCCGCAGCAGCCGGTGGGCCATCTCCTGCCGCAGCGACGGGTCCATCGTCGCCAGCAGGGGGGCGGCCCGGGAGACCGGCGTCCCGGACATCCGCTCCATGACGAGGAGCCGCGAGGTGCTGAGCTCCCGGTAGGCGTGGGGGACGACGACGCCGTCGCGCGGGTCGAGGTCGGCGGCGACGGCGGCGTGGTTGGAGAGCTCGACGGTGTAGTCGAGCTCCTCGTCGAGGCTGGCCGCGAAACCCTTGGCGAGCGAGAGGATGCCGAGTCGCCGGCCCCAGTCGGTCCTGCGCTGCAGCCAGGTGGCCAGCCGGTTGACGATGTCGAGGTCGGCGGTCACCTGGGCCCGCGCCTCCGGCCGTTGCACCTTGAGCACGACCGATGTGCCGTCCAGGAGGGTGCCGCTGTGGACCTGGGCGACGGAGGCGGCCGCCAGCGGCTCCTCGTCGACGCTGGCGAAGACCTCCGGCAGGGGTCGTCCGAGCTCGGACTCGACCGCGCTCGCGACGACCGGCCACGGCGACGCCGGGACGTCGGACTGCAGCTGGCCCAGCTCACGCGCGAACGCGGGGCCGATGAGGTCCGGACGGGTGGCCAGCATCTGGCCGAGCTTGACGAACGTGACCCCGCCGTCGGCCAGGGCCTCCCGGACCGAGCGGGCCACGCCGGAGTCGGTCTCGCCGGCGGGCACGCCGCCTCTGCCGCGCAGGTATCCGCCGAGGCCGTGCTTGGTCGCGATCGTGACGATCCGCGCATACCGGCGGCTCCGGCGCCACCGAGCCGGCAGGCCCCGCAGCCAGGGGATCGGCCGGGGGAGGGAGCCGGTGGGGACGATCGCCTCGAGGATGACCAGGAGGGCCAGCCCGAAGGCCACCGCCCAAGCGAGGCCCAGCAGGACGAGCAGCAGCGCTTGCAGGGTGTTGAGCTGGGCCGACAGGTCGTCGCCACGAGTCTGGATGTCCAGCTCGATGCCCGGAATCCGCCCGATGAGCTGGACGATGTATCCGAACGTCCAGGACACGAGCAGGCTCACCACGATCGTCCGCGGCCACCCCACCGGGACGCCCAGGAGCCGCCGTGAGATGAACCCGAGGATGAGCGCGTTGATCAGCGCCCCGATCACCACGAAGACCTCGTTCACGCCGACCACTGTCCCAGGAACGGAGCCCCGGCTGGCAGCATGCGCGCATGTCCGACGAACTGCGGCCCCACCCAGTCACCGGGCAGCCGTTCCCGTCCCCGGTCCCGCCCGGGACCGGCTGGCCGGGAGATCCGGCCACGCCGCATACCCCGGTCGCCCGTGACGCCGCCGACGTCGCGCGGCTGGCCGCCTCGGCCGAAGACGTCGAGGAGCTCGACGCGGACATCTCCGTCTGTCGGGCGTGCCCGCGGCTCGTCGCGTGGCGGGAGTCGGTGGCGCGCACCGGGCGGCGTGCGTCGTTCGCGGACCAGCCCTACTGGGGACGTCCCGGTCCCGGCTTCGGCGACCCCGCCGCCACCGTCCTCGTCGTCGGGCTCGCCCCCGCGGCGAACGGCACGAACCGCACCGGCCGCATGTTCACCGGGGACCGGAGCGGTGACTGGCTGTATGCGGCCCTCCACCGCACCGGGTACGCCAGCCAGCCGACCAGCGTGGCCGGCGGGGACGGGCTCGTCCTCACCGACTTGCGGATCGTCGCGTCGGTCCGCTGCGCGCCGCCCGCGAACGCGCCCACGCCGGCGGAGCGGGACACCTGCGGGGCCTGGCTCGACCGGGACCTCGCCCTGGCGGCGCCGCGGCTACGCGCGATGCTCGCGCTCGGCAGCATCGCCTGGGACGCGACGCTCGCCTCCGCCCGGAGGCTGGGATGGACCGTCCCGCGGCCCAAGCCGCGGTTCGGCCACGGGGCCGAGGCGGTGCTCACGACGGACGGCGGACGCGACGTCCGGCTGGTCGCGAGCTACCACGTCAGCCAGCAGAACACATTCACGGGCAAGCTCACCGAGCCGATGCTCGATGAGGTCATCGGGCGGCTTCGTACCTGACATGGGCGGCGCTTGTCAGCCCGAATGTCGTGACATTCATCCACACTTGGGCCTTCGTGTTGCACATCGTTCACGAGGGGAACACAGTGTGCGTCATGCGCCGAAGCATCAGCCGGAGCGGCCTCACGGCCGCTGGCCTCACCGCCGTTGCCCTCGTCCTCGCCGCCTGCTCCGGAAACGGGCCCGCCTCGCAAGGTGCCGCCACCGCCGGCAGCAGCGGTGGCGCAGCGTCGGGGTCCATCACCGTCGCCGCCAGTGACGACACCAACATCCAGGAGCTGTTCCAACAGGTCCTCATCCCCGACTTCCAGGCCGCCAACCCCGGCGTCACCGTGAAGCTGACCTACGACCTGCACGGGACCAACGACCAGGCGAACTTCGCCAAGCTGGCCGCGGCCGCGCAGCAGAACCGCGACCCGGCGATGGACGTCACCGCCAGCTTCGTGGCCAAGGCGGCCAAGGCCGGTCTGTTGTCCACCGACACCAGCAAGGTCACCGCCCTCAGCGGGATCGACCCGAAGATCGTCGCCGCCGGCGGACCCGGTGCGGTGCCGTACCGCGCATCGTCGGTGCTGCTGGCGTACAACCCGGACAAGGTCCCCAGCCCGCCGAAGTCCCTCGACGAGCTGCTGGCCTGGATCAAGGCGAACCCGGGCCGGTTCACCTACAACTCGCCCAAGACCGGCGGGTCCGGCGGGGCGTTCGTCGCCACGGTGCTCGACAAGTACGTGCCGCCGGCCGACCGCGACCAGATGACCACCGGCTACCACAAGGAGCTCGAGAAGAGCTGGGACCAGGGCTGGCAGGAGCTGGCCTCGCTGAACCCGTCGGTCTTCCAGAAGGGCGTCTACCCCAACGGGAACAACCAGACGCTGCAGCTGCTGTCGTCCAGCCAGATCGACATGGCCCCGGTGTGGTCCGACCAGTTCATCTCCGGCCAGGCCTCGGGCTCGATCCCCAAGAACTTCAAGGCGCAGCAGATCTCCAACCCGTCGTTCACCGGCGGCGCGTCCTACCTCGGCGTGACCAAGGGCTCGAAGAACCAGGACCTCGCCTGGAAGTTCGTCGACTTCATCCTCACCCCCGAGGAGCAGGCCAAGATCGCCGACAAGATCGCCGGGTACCCGGCCATCCCGCTGAGCCAGCTGCCGAGCACGGTGCAGGCGAAGTTCCAGAGCGCCGACACCCAGAACCTGCGCCCCGGCTACTACAGCGACCACAACACCGACATCAACAACCTCTGGGACCAGAACGTCCCCGGTAAGTGAGCAAGGGACTGCGCCACCGGCTGGGCGGGCTCGCGCTGGCGAGCCCGCCCCTGGTGCTTGTCGCCGTCTTCGTCGGCTTCCCGATCATCGTCGCGGTGGCCTACAGCCTTGGCCACACCGAGGGCCTGAACTCCACGGTCGCGGCGATCGCCAGCGACCAGGTCACGGTCGACGCCCCGTGGAAGGTGACGTTCGGCGCCTACACGACGGTGTTCTCGGACCCGCGGTTCCAGCGGGACTTCGTCGTCACCGTGCTGGCCACCCTGGCCACGACGGTCATCGTCGTCGTCCTGGCGTGGGCCATCGCCCTCTACGTGCGGCTGTCGGACACGTGGATCTCCCGGGCCCTCTCGGCGCTGGCGGTGGTGCCGATGTTCATCCCGGTGGTCATCGCGTCGTGGGCGATCCTCACCTTCTACAACGCCGACGGCTTCCTGCGGTCGGTGGCCGCCCAGTTCGGCATGGAGGCGCCGGTCTGGGGGTTCTCCATGACGGCCGTGGTGATCGGTCTCGTGTGGACGCACCTGCCGTTCGCCACCCTGATGGTCGTGTCGGGCGTGCAGGGCGTTCCGGACGCGCTCATCGAGGCCGCCCGAGACGCCGGCGCGTCCCTGTTCCGGACGGTCCTGCGGGTCATCGCGCCGCTCGCGCTGGTGCCCACCGTCATCGCCGGGACGTTCACGGCGATCGGCACCCTAGGCTCGTTCACGGTGCCCTACTTCACGGGGCCGAACGCCCCGAAGATGCTGGGGGTCGACATGGCCGACTACTTCCAGGCCTTCAACCTGCCGCAGGCCTCGGTGGTGATGGCCGTCGTCGTCTTCGTCGTGGCGAGCGGGTTCGGCGCCCTGTACGTCTGGGCCAACTACCGCGCCGCCGCGCAGAGCGGCCGGGTGTGACATGACCACGATGCCGACGCTGCCCGCCGTCCAGGTGGAGGCCGAGACGGCCGTGCCGGCACGGGCTCCGGTCGAGCGGGCGGCGGGCTCGCGCCGCGGTCCGGGCCGGTGGGTCGGCCGGCTGTTGAGCGCCCTGTTCATGCTGGCGATGGCGGTGTTCATTCTCGGGCCGTTGCTGTGGTTGGGGATCCGGGCCTTCGCGACCAGCTGGACCTACCCGTCGCTCACTCCGGACGCGTGGACGATGCAGTGGTGGGGCGAGGTCTTCAAGGACCCCAACCTGCTCAGCTCGGTCCGCCTGTCGTTCCAGTTCGCCCTGACGACGATGATCGTCTCCGCCGTGATCTGCCTGCCCGCGGCGTACGCGTTCTCGCGGTTCGAGTTCCCCGGTCGCCGGATCTTCCTCGTCGGCCTCTTCGCGACCAACGCGTTCCCCAAGATGGGCCTGTTCGTCGCCCTGGCCTCGTTGTTCTACGCCTTCAACCTCATGTCGACCTTCGTCGGCGTCGTCATCGTCCACGTCCTCGGGACGGTCGTCTTCATGACGTGGATCCCGGCGGCGGCGTTCGCGGCCGTGCCCCGGTCCTACGAGGAGGCGGCCCGTGACGCCGGCGCCGGCCGCTTCACCGTCCTGCGGAAGGTCACCCTGCCGCTGGCCCTCCCGGGGATCACGGTCGCCCTGATCATGTCGTTCCTCGCGTCGTTCGACGAGGCGCAGGGCACCTACCTCGTCGGCAACCCGGAGTTCATCACGATGCCGACGCAGATGTACACGCTCGTACTGAACTACCCACCCCAGGTGGCGGCGGTCTTCTCGATCATGCTCGCCATCCCCTCCGCCGTCCTGCTCCTGCTCGTGCGCAAGCACGTCATGGGCGGGCAGCTCGCCGAAGGGTTCCAGATCCGATGAGCCACACGACCGAGCGCGCCGACGTGGCCGCACCGTCGGACGCCCGCACGCCGGCTGATGACCGCGGACTGCGGCTGACGCGCCTGCACAAGGAGCTCGGCGGCCGGCCGATCGTCGACGACCTCGACCTGGTCGTCGACAAGGGGCAGATGGTCTGCCTGCTCGGGCCGTCCGGTTGTGGCAAGACGACCACGTTGCGGATGATCGCGGGGTTCCTCGAGCCGGACGGTGGCGCGGTGGTCATCGACGGCGACGACGTCACCGACCTGCCGCCCGAACGGCGTCCGACGGCGATGGTGTTCCAGAACTACGCGCTGTGGCCGCACATGTCGGTGTTCGACAACATCGCGTTCGGGCTCAAGCTGCGCAAGATGCCGAAGCCGGAGATCGCGCAGCGGGTCGAGAGCGTCCTCGAGCTCGTCGGGCTGACCCACCACATCCGGTCGCGGCCGACGCGGATCTCCGGCGGTGAGCAGCAGCGGGTCGCCCTGGCCCGGGCCCTGGTCCAGGAGCCCAAGGTCCTCCTCCTCGACGAGCCGCTGTCCAACCTCGACGCCAAGCTGCGCGTCCGGGTGCGCGAGGACATCCGGGAGATCCAGCAACGGCTGGGGATCACCACGGTGTTCGTCACCCACGACCAGGACGAGGCGCTGTCGATCTCCGACCGGGTCGCGGTGATGAACGGTGGCCGGATCGAGCAGTATGCGTCGCCGGTGGACATCTACCGGTCGCCGGCTACGACGTTCGTCGGTGGGTTCGTCGGTGCGACGAACACCGTTGCGGGCCGGCTGGTGCGCGATGCCGGGTCGTGGACCGTCGTCGTCGGGTCGGCCCACGTCCCGGTGGAGACGAGCAACCTGCCGGACGGGGAGTCGTCGGCGGACGGTGACCACGTGTCGGTCCGCCCCGAGGACGTGCTCGTCGGTGAAGGGGGTGCCAGCGCGACGGTGGTCCGGGTGATCCCCCGTGGACACTTCACCGAGGCGATCCTCGACGTGGACGGAGCTGACGGCGCGGACGACGCCCAGGTGCGCGCCTACGTCGACGCCGGTTCTCTGGGCGTGGCGGGCGACTCGACGACGGTCCGCTTCCGCCGGGCGCTGGTCTACCGAGACGGGTCCCTGCTCTGAGCGCCGGAGGAGTCCTCCCTCGGGCCGGGCAGAACGGCCGGCCACTGGCAATCGCCCATCGCGGCGACCCGATCGAGTTCCGGGAGAACACCGTCGCCGCCGTTCGCTCGGCACTGGACCAGGGCGCCGACGTCGTCGAGATCGACGTCAAGACCACCGCCGACGGCGTCAGTGTGGTCCTCCACGACGACTCGCTGCGACGGCTGTGGGGCGTCGACCGTGACATCCGGACCATGTCCGCCGCCGAGGTCGCCGTCGTCGGCATCCCGACCCTGCGGGAGGTGCTCGCACTGTTCGAGGCCCGGCCGGCGGCGGTGATGGTCGACATGGACTCGGGAGAGTGGGCCGCGGCGGCGCGCGCCGAGGCGGGCGAGGCCGTTGCCGCCGGGCGGTTGCGCGCGGCCCAGGTCATGTGGTGCGGCCACGTCGCCGGGATGCGGGAGGTCCGCGAGCACGACCCGGACGCGCGGATCTTCCTCTCCTGGGGCGCGGCGGCTCTCGATGGTCCGCCCCCCGACGACCTCGTCGAGGACCTGCGGCCGGAGGCGTTCAACCCGCACTGGCAGGTCCTCGAGTCCGGCGGCCGGGAGTGGGCGGCGCAGCGCCGACTTCCCCTCTCCTGCTGGACGGTCGACGACGCCGCGGTGCTCGCCCGGATCCTGGACGATGGGGTGGATGCAGTGATCAGCAACGACATCCGCGGGCTCGTGGCCGCGGTCGAGGAGCGGCATGGATGACTCGGTGGACCTCGACGCCGCGCTGCGGGTGGCGCTCGCGGCCGCGCAGAGTGCGGTCACGCTGGCCCGGACCATGGCGCTCGGCGAGATCCGTACCAAGCGACACGCCGCCGATGTCGTGACCGACGTCGATGTGGCGACGGAGCGCGCCGTCCGGTCGCTCGTCGCGGAGGCCTTCCCCGACCACCACGTGGTCGGTGAGGAGCTGGGCGGCGAGGCGTGGGACGGCCCGACCTGGTACTGCGACCCGGTCGACGGCACCACGAACCTGGCGTCGGGTCTGCCGTGGACCTCGTTCTCCCTGTCACTGGCTGTCGGGCGGGACCCCCTCGTCGGCGTCGTCGCCGACCCGTGGCGAGGAGAGGTCCTGCACGCCGTAGCGGGTCGCGGCGCATATCGAGGAGTCGACGGCGCCGAGGAGCTGCTTCAGGTCGGTCCCGTCGACGGCCTGGCCGGCCGCGTCGTGATGACGGAGTGGGCGGCGCACGTCCCGTGGCCGGGGATGAGCCTCCTGCTCGACGGCCTGGGCGAACGGCACTGCACACCGCGGATCATGGGGTCGGGGACCCTCTCGGTCGCGAGCGTCGCGGCCGGCCGCGCCGCCGGAGCGGTGATCAGCATCTTCCATCCCGAGGACCACCTCGCCGCGGTGCTGCTCTGCCGCGAGGCCGGAGCCGTCGTGTGCGACCGCGACGGCGTGGAGACCGCGTGGCCGGAGCGCGGACCGTTCGTCGCGGCTCCTCGTGGCGTCGCCCCGGAGCTGCGCTCGCTGCTCGGCTGACGGCCGTCGGCACGAGCTGTGGGCCGACCCGAGTCGTTAGGGTTGGCCGGTGCCCACCCCCGCCAGCCTCGTCGCCGTGACCGTGCTCGGGGACGACCGGCCGGGCATCGTCGCCGACGTGACGGTCGCGCTCGCCGGCCTCGGGTGCAACCTCGAGGACTCGACGATGACGTTGCTGCGCGGGCACTTCGCGATGGTCGTCCTGGTCCGGAGCGACCGACCGCTCGGCGACATCCAGGCGGCCCTGCTGCCGCTCACCGCGCGCGGTGACCTCGCCGTCGACGTGCGGCCGATCCCCGAGCACGGCGACGCCGGCGTCCCCGGGACCGCCTACACGCTGCACGTCCACGGGGCCGACCGGCCCGGCATCGTCGCCGCGATGACCAACGTCGTGGCGCGGCACGGCGGCAACATCGTCGACCTCGGGACCAGGCTCGGCCAGGACGTCTACGTCCTCGTCGCCGAGTTCCTGCTGCCGTCCGCGGTGGCGATCGACGCCGTCGAGGAGGACCTCGCCACGGTGGCCCGTGACATCGGCGTCGACTTCCACGTGTCCGTCGTGGAGGACGACCTGCTGTGACCGGGCCCTCGGGTCCGGCCGCGTGGCGCATGCCGGACCTCCCGCCCGGCCGTGTCCTCGAGGTGGTCCGGGCTCCCGACCCCGTGCTCGGTACGCGGGGAGAGACGGTCGACCCGACCGCCGCCGACGTCGTCGCGCTGGCCGCGGACCTCGTGGCCACGCAGGCGGTCTCGCCCGGGTGTGTGGGGCTGGCGGCCCAGCAGGTCGGGGTGGCGCGTCGGGTCTTCAGCGTGGACGTCACCGGTCATCCCAAGACCCGCACCGGTCATGGGCTCTTCGTCCTCTGCAACGCGGAGGTGGTCGAGGGCGCGCGACGGGAACGCGGACGGGAGGGCTGTATGTCGGTCCCGGACTTCACCGGCGATGTGGCCCGGGCCCGCCGGCTCGTCGTCCGCGGCCAGCTGCCGGTCACCGGCGAGTGGGTGACGGTCGAGACCGACGCCTTCGAGGCGGTCGCCGTCCAGCACGAGCTGGACCACACCGAGGGGCTGCTGTTCCTCGACCGGGTGGCCGGGCCGCACGCCATCCACCCGCGGCGCATCTACCTCTGAGCCCCGCGACGAGCCCGTGCCGCCGCATTCGCTCCCGAAGCGGTCTGCGTAGCGGCGTTCCGGTTGCGGCAGCGACCTGTCCGCCGCTTCGCACGCCGCTTCGGACGCCGCACGACGCCCGCTGAGCTCGTCGGCCCGGCGCCGGACGCGCATACAGTTGAGTCCGTCCCCGTGGCCCAACCGGCAGAGGCAGGCGACTTAAAATCGCTTCAGTGCGGGTTCGAATCCCGTCGGGGGCACGAGGTCACCTCGGCTGAGGGCGGCGGATCGCGCGGCGCAGCAGCAGGACCGCGAGCCCCAGGACGACGAGCGCCACGCCGGCGAGGACGACCAGGCCCGATGACGACCCCGTGCTGGCGAGGCCCGACCGGGCGGCTGCGGCGGGCGGGTCCGTGCGACCGGTTGAGCCGAGCGGCGAGCTCGACGCCGAGGCGGTGGAGGACGAGCTCGAACCCGGCGTTGCGGTCACCGTCGCGGTCGACGTCATGGTCTCGGTGACGGTGGCCGTCGAGGTGACCGTCGTCGGCGACGGCGTGCCGACCTCAACTCCGGTGAGGGTCCGCAGGATCGTGAAGGTGACCGACTCGGCCTGCTGGATGGCGCCCTCGATGTTGGGGTGGAGGCTACCGATCGCGACGTCGGAGCTGCCGAGCTGCGAGT